>NZ_VDFV01000059.1 GCF_006152145.1 Rubellimicrobium roseum
ACGTGCTTAGGGCTATGCCTAAGCCTCCATGGTTATGCCCAGGTGTCCGGTCGAAACAGGGGCCAGTTCAGCAGAAGCCTTCACTGACGCGCACGCGTCCCGACCTAAGCGGACCAACCAGTTAGCATGTGCACATCTTAGGTGCAGAAACGGTGCAGACCGTGTGAGATCTTGGCTGGTTATTCTGACGGGTAGACAGGCCGCCGCCGTGGTATTCTGGGCCATGGCACATCTGTTTGGACATGAACGCTCGCAGCTTCTGCTCCTGCCCGAGGTGGTCGACGGCTATGTGGGTTCGGACAACCCGGTCCGCTTCATCGAGGCCTTCGTGAATGAGCTGGACCTTGCGACGGCCGGCTTCGCCCGTGTCGTGCCGAAGGCAACGGGTCGGCCGGGCTACAATCCAGCTGACCTGCTGAAGCTCTACATTTACGGCTACCTCAACCGCGTGCGCTCGAGCCGGCGCCTGGAGGTCGAGACCCACCGCAACATCGAGGTGATCTGGCTGCTTCGAGGCCTGAAGCCGGACTTCAAGACCATTGCCGATTTCCGGCGTGACAACCGCGCCGCCTTCCGGCCCGTGTTCCGGTCCTCTGTGCTGCTCTGCCGGCAGCTCGACCTGTTCGGCCGCGAGCTGCTGGCCGTGGATGTCACCCGCATCAAGGCCGTCAACAACAAGGACCGCAACTTCACGCGCGCCTCTCTGACCGCCTTCGCTCAACAAGCCGACGAGGAGCTGGCCGGGTATCTGAAGCGACTGGACGAGGGCGACGCTGATGAGGACGGAGGGGCCAGTGGCGGCCCCGGCCGCGAGGACCCTCGGCTGGCCGAGAAGATCGCGGCCGTTCGGAGCAAGCGGAAGCGCTACAAGGCACTCTTGGAGGAGTTGGACCGCACCGGCGAGGACCAGATCTCGATCGCGGACCCGGATAGCCGGGCCATGGCGCGCATGACCAAGGTGGGCGTGGGCTATATTGTCCAAGTCGCCGTCGACGCCAAGCACAAGCTCATCGCCGAGCAAGGCAGGTCCACAACCAAGTCCTCGACCTGGGGCTGCTGGCGCCCACGGCCAAAGCCGCCATGGAGGCGCTTGGGGTCGAGCGGATCGAGGCCGTCGCTGACCGGGGTTACTTCAAGATCGAGGACATCGAGGCCTGCGAGGCGGCCGGGGTTACCCCCTACGTGCCCAAGCCGGTGCGCGGCCCGGCCGTGCGGGAGGGGTTCTTTCCCAAAGAGGCGTTCCGCTTCGACCCGGCCCCGGCCACCTTCACCTGTCCCGGCGGGCAGACGCTCCGACCATGCCGGCGTGGAAGGTCACGGGACAACGTCAAGATCGACTACAGCAACCGCCAAGCCTGCATGGCCTGTTCCCTAAGGTCTCGCTGCACCAAGACTTACCGGCACGTCTCGCGTCTGGAGAATGAGGCCGTGCTCGACCGTATGGCCGCGCGGCTCGCCGCGCGTCCTGAGGTACTCGATCAGCGCAGCACCTCTGTCGAGCACCCGTTCGGCACGATCAAGCAATGGATGCACCAGGGCGCCTTCTTGATGCGCCGGCTGGAATGCGTCCGCGGCGAGTTCAGCCGGACGGCGCTCGTCTACAATATGCGTCGCGCCATCAGCCTGGTCGACGTGCCTGGCCTGATCGCCGCGGCAAAGGGTTAACAGCACGCCTGTGCTGGCTGACTGGTGACCACCCGGGGTGGTTCCTGATCGCTCAGTTCGCTCTTCAGTTCGCTTTACGACCCCACAGGAGTCGAAAGCGGGTCACCGTCCGTCACCGAGGGTCCAAAGCTCCCTGTCGCTCGGCGCCGGATGCGTTTCCACACGGTCTGGGTGGTTTCTGGCTTGGCCAAAACCATGCGTCAGATCCCTCTCATGCTAGGCGTTGCTTATAAGCTAGCGCGTCGGCGAGGCGAATATGCACAGGCTATCCAGTCTCGTGGGACCCAGCGCTCGGCTGAGCACCTTCCCTGTCATCACAGCATAAGCACTGACATCCATCAGACAGTCGGGTCAGCGCCCAGATGTAAGGCCGGGCGCCGGAGCCGATGTCACGGTTCGCCGTCGGCTCGATCTTCCGTGCAGACCAGGGTCGGACCTTGCTGGTCGCATCAGAGATTATTGCCCGGCTCGTAGAAGCTCTCTCGGCCGACATAGTTATAGTTGTTGTTCAGCCCTTCATTGTCGGGCGGCGGAAGGGTGGGGTCGAAAGGCGCGACGTGATCCGCCGCGAGTGTTCGAGCCGTGAGCGCGAGGTGTTTGCGTGACCAATTTCAAGCACTGCGCGCAGTGATTGCGCCATCATCCTGATCGAATTTTGCTATGCTGCGACCGACATGTCGGCGTCCACAGGAAAGACCTCGTCCAAGGCGAGGACCACGATCATTCGGCCGTCCACCGCAAGTATGCTCTGAACGAACTGGCAAGTGAGTCCAGCTCCGACCTTGGGCAGTGGCCGGAAGCTAGTCTCCTTCACGGTTTGGATGCCAGACACCTCGTCCACAAGGAGCCCCAGCATCTGCGAGCCTACATTCACGATCATGATGACGTGCCGTGCAGTAGGACAAGCCTTGGCCAACCTGAGACGCTCGGCGAGGTCGAGAATGGGAAGCACGCTGCCCCGCAGGTTGATAACGCCTCGGATGTAGTGGGGCGCGTGCGGAAGCGCCGTCTCGAGCACCCAGCCACGGATTTCGTGGACGAAGGCTATGTCGACGGCAAACTCCTGCTGGCCGATGCGGAAGGCGACGAGTTCGTGCACATCCCGAGGCGCGTGGTCAAGCGTGAGATTCATAGGCGAGTTACTCCACGACCGAAGTCGGACTGCCCGCAGTGCCGACGGATACAGATCCCGCGTGAGGCGCCCCCTCAGAGGGTAAGCGCCCGCTTCGGTTTGGCTCAGAACTCCTCCCAGCCGTCATCCTGTGCCGGGCGGGGCGCGCCGCCTGCCACGCGCAGCATCCGTTTCGGTTCAGCGGCCCGCTCGCGCCGGGCGGCTGCCCTGAACTCCGGCCGGCCCTGGCCGCCCGCTCCCGCCTCCGTTGAGGCGATGGTAGCCGGCCCCCCGCCTGTGCGGAAGCGGTCCACCTGCTGGGCAACGCCTTCGGTCTGCGATGCGAGCACCCGAACCGCTGCGGTGGTTTCCTCCACCATGGCGGCGTTCTGCTGGGTGATCTGGTCCATCTGCGCGATGGCCACATTGACTTGCGCCAATCCCGCCGACTGTTCGGAGGCGCCCGCCGCGATGGCCGAGATCAGTTCGTTGATCTCGTTCACGGATTGCACGATTCGGCGCAGCGCCTGGCCGGTCTCGGCCACGAGGTTCACACCCTGGTCCACTTGCGTCGTCGAGGACGAGATGAGCCCCTTGATCTGCTTGGCGGCCTCGGCCGACCGCTGGGCGAGAGCGCGTACCTCGGTGGCGACCACGGCGAAGCCACGGCCCGCCTCGCCGGCCCGCGCGGCCTCGACTCCCGCGTTGAGCGCAAGGAGGTTCGTCTGGAAGGCGATCTCGTCGATGACGCCGATGATCTGGCTGATCTGGCGCGAGGAGCCCTCGATGGCGCTCATGGCGGCGACGGCGCGCTCGACGACTTCGCCGCTGCGTTCGGCGTCGGACTTGGTGGCGGAGACGACCTGCCGGGCATGGGCCGAACTTTCGGCGGCGGCCTTGACGGTGGACGTGATCTCCTCGACGGCGGCGGCCGTTTCCTCCAGGTTGGCGGCCTGCGTCTCGGTGCGGCGCGACAGGTCCTCGGCGGCCGTGGCGATCTCCGTGGTGCTGGCCCGGATCTCGCCCACGCCGTCGCGCATGCCGGCCAGCAGCACGCGCATCTGTTCGAGACCCGCGTTGAGGTCTCGCTTGATGGTCGCGTAGGCGTCGGACACGTCAGCCTCGACACGGGTAGTCAGGTCGCCGGCCACGAAGCGGCTGAGGGTCGCGCTGAAAGCCGCGGCGGCGGAGGCCTGGTCGCGGGCGGTCGCCTCGGCCTCGGCGATAGCTCTCCGGGACTGCTCGGCCACCTCGGCTTCGAGGATCTGGGCGCGTTTGGCTGCATCGCGAAGGGTGGCGAGGGCGGTCGCGAGGCGCCCGATCTCGTCGGAGCGCTCCGCCCCTGGCACCACCACGTCGAGATCGCCTTTCGTCAGGGCTTGCGTGGACTCGGTCAAGGTGCCGACAGGTTTTGCAATCGCGCGAACGAGCATCCATCCCAGAAGGGCTGCCAGACCCATGGCTCCCAAGAAGCCGAGAACCATGACCTGCATGAAGCGGCGGCTGATCGCGCTGTCGTCAGCGCGTAGCGCCTCGATGACGGCGTTCTGCTCGTCCTGAATGCCGTCCAGCACGCCCTCGACGGGGGCGATGAGTTCGTCAGCCCGACCACTGACCATCAGCGAGCGGGCTTCGGGATAGGTTGCGTCGCTGGCCGCCATGCGCAGGATCGGCTGCACGATTTCCTTGTGCCAGATGGTGACGCCTTCTCGAGCCGTCCCGATCCGGTCCCGAACGTCCGGGCCTGACAGCATACCCTCGAGCTTGTCCAAGGCTTTGTTGAACTTCTCGAGGTGTGCGCCCACTCGATCCGAGAAGTAAGGGTCGCGGGTGATCATGAACCCACGCATCGAGTTTTCCTGCCGGGCAAGAGCAAAGCGCGCCAGCATAGCCTGCTCCAGGGTCGCATGGCGCGTCTCGAGATCTTGGCTCACGGCTTGGTTACCTTGCATGAGGCTTAGGTTCCATGCGCCAATTGCAGCGACCACGACGAGCAGGGCGGAGAAGGCTGCTACGACTCGGCTGCCAATGGAGCTGTGAATAAGGTGCATGGAACCTCCTGCGGAAACAGCGGATAATTCGGCGTCAATTCAGCGTGAACAGGACCGCTCGGATCACTCGGCAGAAGGCCTACCAAGGATGTGTGAAGAATCTCTTTATGCCAAGCTGATCGAAGAACTCGGCCATGGAAGTTTGCAGACGACGCGATGGGCTGTGAACTTGGTCGTGATTGACCAGTCTTCGCCTTTTCCCTTTAAGATTTCCGTAATGTCTAGGTGGTTAGAGTCCACGGAGGTGGTGGACTTTCCGGTGTAGACGGGAGTGGCCATCGGGGCGTGCGGCTCAGGTGGAGTTGTCCGACAACACCTCAAGCTACGAGAACCTAATGACCGAAGACACGGTGACGCTTTTGGAGGCGCTGCAAAGGGCTGGTGAAGACAACTTCCTCCACAGCCTGACTGAGACCGTGCGCCAGATCCTGATGGAGGCCAACGTGGAGGAGCTGATCGGGGCCGGCAGATACAAGCGCAGCGGCGAGCGCTCCTACTGGCGCAGCGGCTACCATGACCGCTCGCTCGACTCCCGCCTGGGCCATCTCAACCTGCGCGACCCACGCGGGCGTCGAAAGCGGCGACGCCGCCATCGGGCCAGATTCCGTGATGGCATCCTCATGTGTTCGGCTTTGCAGCACGTGGCTGATTGCAGACCGCAGCCGCACCAGCCGGGTCGGTGTTTGCCATCCTTTGCATCACGGCGCCATCTCTTGCACACCCCGGCAGAAGGCCGGTCACTCTCCTTCAGCAGTAATTCGACCGGAAATGAGGCAAGCCTCAGGAACCATCGATTCCAACACCGGACAGGCCATGTTCGTGAACGGTAACGAAATCTAAACCTTTTGGCGATTAGGGTGTCGGCGCTCCGCAGAGCGTAAGCTGTCATGCCTTGGCCGATCAGCAGAGCCCGAAGTTCAGGTTTACGAGGCTCACCTCGCCATAGACGCTGGACATGTAGCGGAAGACGGAGCCCTGGCCCTTCTTCAGGGCGCGCATGACTTCGGAGCCCTTGATGGTAGCATAGGCAGTCCGCAGGGACTGAAGGCCCAGAGTGGGACGGATGAGGCGTTTCAGCTTGCCGTGATCGGCCTCAACGATGTTGTTGAGGTACTGATCTGCCAGAGCTGGGTGTCCTTGGGCAGGCGGCGCTCCTTCTTCAGGGCAGCAATGGCGGGGCCGTAGCATCCAGCCTTGTCGGTGTTGATCACTCTGAGGCGCTCCGAGGTTCTCCGCCCACGCAGCGCTTTGCTGAGGAAGCGCTTGGCCGCCTTGGCATTCCTGGTGGGGGACAATTGGAAGTCGATGGTGTCGCCTTGCTTGTTCACGGCGCGGTACAGGTACGCCCAGAGACCGCGCACCTTCACGTAAGTCTCGCCTACCCGCCAGCTGGTCGAGCGCAGCCGGCGCCAGTACCACCTCAGCCGCTTCTCGATCTCGGGCGCGTAGCGCTGGGTTCATCTGTAGATCGTGGTGTTGTCGACCGCGACGCCGCGTTCTTCGAGCATCTCTTCCAGTTCGCGGTAGCTCACCTCGTACTTGCAGTAACATCGCGCGGCCCACGGGATGACCTGACCCTTGAAGTGCCACCCCTTGAAGTCGTTCATCGGCCCGCCGCCATCGCGCCACTCTGAGCTCTATCAACCCAGGCTGCCTAAATTTGCAACGGAGCCGATCGGCACGCTGGCCGTCTCGGGCGTAGGCCTCGGGGTGGCCGTTGGGGGCTTTGCGCTGATGCTGCGGCGGCTCAAGGCGATCGGGGATCACGTCGAGAACCTGGGCGACCGCATCGATCTGGTCACGAAGCTCCGGAGGGAGGACGAGCTCAAGGGGGTCTTTGCCGATATCGGCAGCGACCTTGAGACGGTGGATAGCTTGGCGAGCCGTCGTGACCCGCAGCGGGTCGCAGAGAATGCGCAGGTCTCGCTCGCGTGCCACGCGGGCCGTCTAGAGGCGCAGTTCGCGAGCGAGGCGGACCTCACGAACCGGATCGCGCTCTCCGAGGCCGACCTCGAACTCCTCTTGTCGCTCGCTGCCGCTATCCGCTTCTGCCACGAAGCCGGATCACGCGCGCTCTTCGTTATCGACGAGGTAGCCGCGGCCGAGCGCCTTGCCGAGCGACAGGCCCGGCGCTTCCTCGAACTAAGCCTGCCTCTCTCTCCCGATGCCTTGGCGCGCCTCGCCGCGCGGACTGCCACGGATCCCGACGAGGCAGCCCGCTTGCGACGGGCGGCACTGCCTAAGACTCAAACGCTGGTGACGGGTCTGCGGGAAACCGTGGCCTCTGTTGCTTCACTGGCCGATCTCGGGTCGACCCTGATTCGGCGCGGCATCGTGGGCCCCGCTTACTTGGCTGCGGTCGAGGCCGAGAAGACGGAAGTACTCCTGTTCCTGCCGGAGGGGGAGCCGAACATCGAAAGCTCTCCTGAAACGGTCGTTACTCTCCCGACGTAGCTGGCCCGGTGGTTCCAAGCGTTGGCCAAGACAGGGCTAAGGGCCAAAACTGCGAAATCTTTGGGAGGTTTTGTCCATGGCTCTGGACTACGCGTTCATCCTTCGACGACCACAGTCCCGATCCGTAGCTAGATGCCAATGGAGGGATTGGGGCAGGGCGCATGCTTGCGGACGAAATCAGCAGCTCACCCTGACGCCGACCGATCTTCGACAAGCTCCTCGATCAATCTCACGACTGCCCCATCTCGTCGGACGAGATCGAGAACCGCTCCACGGGTGCGACCGGCGCATCCTGTGGCACTGCAACTCCGGGGGGAACTGGACATGGCGCGTGTGGTGGTGATCGGCGGCAGCGGCCATGTGGGCACCTATCTGGTGCCATCCTTGGTGGGGCGTGGGCATGACGTGGTGAACGTCAGCCGCGGTGCGCCCGCGCCTTACCGGCCGCACGCCGCCTGGGCGCGGGTCGAACAGGTTGAGGCGGACCGGACCGCCGAGGAGGCCGACGGGCAGTTCGGCTCCCGCATCGCGGACCTGCGGCCCCACATCGTGATCGACATGATCTCGGTCGACCTGTCCAGCACGCAGGGGCTGGTCGAGACGCTGCGTGGCCGTGTGGAGCACTTCCTTCACTGCGGCACGATCTGGGTCTACGGCCACAACGCTGCCGTGCCCGCCACTGAAGACGACCCCCTCAGACGGTGTGGTTACGTTGAGCGACTACCTGATGCGCGCGCCGACCAGTGATCCAGCTGATCGTTCCTTGAAGGTCGGCTAAGATCAGCGTGTCGGCCCAGCGGTGGCTAGCCGACTTGGAATCATGCCGTTCTTGGAACGACCGAAGTCGTGTACTCTGTTACCAGCGCCCGTGGGGATGCGCTCCACCGGGGCTGGGTGGAGGACAGATCATGAGGATGAGTGACGTTACGTCTGGGTGGCTCGCCAGTGTTGCGAGCGCCTTTGTGCTGATCATGGCCGCTGGATCCGCAGGCGCTGTGACCATTGGAGATCCTGCCGGAGACTTCCTTGCGACCTATGCGGGCCCGCAGGACGGCGATCTCGACGTCACAGGTATCACTGTGGAACTGACAGGGCCGGACACGGTGCGTCTGATCGGCGAGCACGCGGCCGCTATCGGCACAACCGAAGGTTCGTCCTACGTCTGGGGGGTTGATCGGGGCCAAGGCCAGGAGTTCCTCACCTTTGTGGACCCACCGGTCGGGCAAGGCGTGACCTTCGATGCGGTGGTGGCGCTCTTTGCCGATGGCACGGGCTTCGTCCTGGACCTGCTGGCTGGCACGCCGCCCGCCAACCTCGATCCCGCGGCCATCGACATAGAAGCTGGCCAGATCAGCGTGACGCTCAGCGAAAGCTTGCTGCCCTCCACCGGCTTCGACTTTGACCATTATCGTTACAACTTGTGGCCGCGCTATGCGCCGAATGGCGTTGATCCGGAGGACAACACCCAGATCTCAGACTTCGCACCAGACGCCAGCACCATAGCTCCGGTGCCTATCCCCGCTACGCTGGGACTGCAGTTGCTCGGGCTCGGGCTGCTGGGGTCCATGGTGCGTGGCCGCCGTAGGCGGCCCAGTACTTAACCGCTGGCGTCCCTCCGAGATACAGTTCGCTTCCGCCGCTTAGGCCACAATGAGCGCCGGACCCAGGTCAACAGCTTCCGACTTGGTGGACGGCTATATGGGCAGCGACCAAACCAAAGCCGCCCCCCTCGGTCAGTGGGTCTACGTCTCCAGACACCTGGATTACGCCGTGTACGTGAGGCGGTTGTTCCTTTTCTGATTTCGCGAACTTACTTGGAAGGAGCTTGGGCCTCTGGAGCGATGCCAGCACCAACCTGATGGCGCCGAGGCTTGGCAGTCTGAGTCAGAAGGCCAGCGTGCCTGGTTCCGTTGTTGCCATCCCCGACGACGTAGGTGTCCGTCCCTATCTTGAATGGATCAAGACATCGGAGATCAGCCCCAATGGGTGGGCCTGACGGTTACTGGCGCCACTCACGGCGGACCCGGGTTCGGGAACTGTGTCGGGGCTTCTCTTAAAGGTTGCAGCACGCGGGAAGGTGCCTCAATGATCCGGAACGGATCCACGGACCGCGTGAGTCCGAGGTCAAGGCTGGATCAGGCTATGACAGAGCGTTTGCGGCCCGCGCATTTGGAGGACGTGGGTCATGACCTGGAGCCCTCCACAAAGGCTATGCTGGACGCCCTCCCTTTGCTGGGCTTCATCGCCGATGCGGATGGCGCGACCCTCTACGCGAACAAACATTGTCAGGCGTACACGGGCCGGTCAGCCGACACGCTGCTGGGGTTCCACTGGTCGTCTTTGATCCATCCGGAGGATCGTGAGCGCACAGCCGCGGCATGGCATGCAGCCCAAGCGTTTGGCGAGCCCGTCGAGATGGAGTACCGCCTCCGTCGTGCAGATGGCGCAGACCGCTGGTTTCAGGGGCCAGCAGCACCGCAGCGCGACGAGCGCGGCACCATCCGATACTGGTTGGGCATCCTGTCCGACATCCACGACCTCAAGACCGCCGAGAAGGCGGCTCGCACTGCGGACGCGAAGGTCCGGGATGCCGAGGAGTGGCGCCGCCTTGCACAAGAGGCCTCGGGCGTCGGTACCTTTGACTGGAACCCCATCACGCAAGAGCTCCGCTGGTCGGCCGAGTGCAGGGCTGTGTTTGGTGTCCCGTCCGAGGTCGAGATCACTGACGACCTTTTCCTGTCGTGCCTGCACCCTGAAGACCGGCTCCGGGTCATCGAGCGCATCGAGCGGGCGCTCGATCCGGCCGGCACCGGCGAGTACCGGAGCCAGCATCGCGCACTCTGGCCCAACGGAACGGTGCGCTGGGTGGAGGCACGCGGGCGCGTGACCTTTGCCGAGGTGGCGGGACTGCAGCGCGCCGTTCGGTTCATGGGCACCGTACTCGATATCACCGAAATGAAGGCCGCGGACGACGCGGTGGTACGGCAACAGCAGGAACTCCAGGCTCTGGCCGACGCCATGCCCGTCCTGATCGCCTACATCGACGCCGAGCGCCGCTACCAGTTCGCCAACAAGATCTACGAGACGTGGTTCCCGCGGCGGCGCGAGGACATCCTGGGCCGCCCTGTGCGCGAGATTGTGGGTGAGGCCGCCTTTGCCAGCGTGGCCCACCACATGGACGCGGCGCTGCAGGGTGAGCGGGTCACCTTTGAGCAGGTGATGCCTTACACCACCACGGCGCCGCGCCATGTCGAGGTGGAGTACATCCCGCGCAAGTCACCCGACGGGCGCATCGAGGGCTTCTATACGCTGGTGCAGGACGTCACAGCCGAGAAAGCTGCCGAAGCGGCGCTTCGGGAAGCCGAGGCCGTCCAGCGCACTCAGGCAGAGGAACTCCTGGCGGTGCTCAATGCGGTACCTGCCGGGATCTGGATCACTCACGACCCCGAGGCGCTCGAGATCATCGGCAACGCCCGTTCGCATGAGTTCCTTCGCGTGCCACAGGACGCGAACTCGTCCAAGAGTGCGCCCGGAACTCCGACCAGTCACTTCCGGTTCTTGGATGCGGATGGGCGCGAGCTGCTCCCACGCGATCTGCCGGTTCAGACGGCGGCCCGGGGGCAGCCCGTTACCGATCGTGAGTACCGCGTGGCCTTTGACGACGGCAGCCACATCGATCTGTTTGGCAACGCTACCCCGCTCTTGGACGACCAGGGTCAGCCAGCGGGGGCCGTCGCGGCGTTCATGGACATCACGGCCCGTAAGGCCGCCGAGGCGGCGCTCCGCGAGGAGTCGCACATCCTTGAGACGCTGAACCGGGCCGGCATGGCCATGGCAGGCGAGCTCGATTTGGAGCGTCTGGTCCAGAGCTTCACGGACGCTGGGGTGGAACTGACGGGAGCTCGGTTCGGGGCCTTCTTCCACAACATCTTGGACCAGGGCAACGAGCAGTTCCTGCTTTACACGCTCTCCGGAGCGCAGCATGCGGACTTTGAAGGCCTGGGCGGGGTCCGGATCACGGGACTCTTTGGACCGACGTTCCGCAACGAAGGTGTGGTGCGTTCGGATGATGTCCTCGTGGACCCGCGCTACGGCCAGATGGCGCCACACCACGGCATGCCGCCCGGCCATTTGCCGGTCCGCAGCTATCTGGGTGTGCCAGTTGTGTCCCGTTCGGGCGAGGTGCTGGGGGGGTTGCTCTTCGGCCATCCCGAACCACAGCGCTTTACCGAGCGGCACGAGCGGCTCATGGTCGGTCTTGCGGCGCAGGCGGCGATCGCCATCGACAACGCCCGGCTGTTCCAGGCGGTCCAGCAGGCAAATGAGACGCTGGAAACGCGCGTGGCCGAGCGCACGGCCGAGCTGGTGCAGACCCAGGAGGCGCTCCAGCAATCCCAAAAGATGGAGGCCATCGGCCAGCTCACGGGCGGCATCGCGCACGACTTCAACAACCTGCTCACCCCCATCGTGGGCGGGCTCGATGTCCTCCGTCGGCGCGTCGCCGACGAGCGCTCGCAACGCCTGATCGAGGGAGCGCTCCAGTCGGCCGAACGGGCCACGACACTGGTACAGCGCCTCCTGGCCTTTGCCCGACGGCAGACGCTCCAGCCCCGGGCCGTCAGTCTGGCCGACCTCATCGGGGGCATGCGCGAGCTGATCGGCCGCAGCCTGGGCCCGACCATCGAGGTCAGCGTGGACGTGCCTGTGGGCTTCGCCCCCGTGCTGGTGGACCCCAACCAGCTTGAGCTCGCCTTGCTCAACCTCAGCGTCAACGCACGGGACGCCATGCCAGACGGCGGACAGCTCAGAATCTGGGCTGAAGCTCATGAAGCTGCGTCCTGCTCTGTCCCCGGGCTGACGCCCGGGCATTATGTACGCCTGTCCGTCTCAGACACCGGGACGGGGATGGACGCGGCCACGCTGGCCCGCGCGGTCGAGCCCTTCTTCAGCACCAAGGGCCTCGGCAAGGGCACGGGCCTGGGGCTCTCGATGGTGCACGGGATGGCGGCCCAGTCGGGCGGGCTGTTCAATCTCTCGAGCCAAGTGGGGCAGGGCACCACCGCCGAGCTGTGGCTTCCGACGGCCGATGCGCCGGCCCAGTCGCAGGCCACACAAGAGGCTGCTCTACCTAAGTCGCAGCGAGCTGTGATCCTTCTGGTCGATGATGAGGACCTCGTGCGGCAGTCAACAGCGGAGGGCTTGCGTGATCTCGGATACGAGGTGGTGGCTGTCGACAACGCCGCGGCGGCGCTTGAGACCATTCAGGGCGGGTTGCAACCCGATGCCGTGGTAACAGATCACATGATGCCGGGCCTGTCGGGGGCTCAGCTTGCTGCCCAGCTGCAGGAGCGCATGCCAGAGCTCCCGGTGCTGATGATCACCGGCTACGCCAGCCTGACCCCCGAGCAGATGCAAGGGCTGACCGTGTTGTCGAAGCCGTTCCGATTGGCCGACCTCGTAACACTTCTTGGACGGCTGTGTGCGCAAGGAGATCTCCTTGCGGACACCCTGAGCCGCGGTCCTGCTCAGTCGTACAAAACATGAGCTTGTGGGCCTTGCGCGCTCCTCGCGCGATGCGATCCGTCTGTGAGAATGATGATGATGTCAGGTGGGGAACCACGGTCATGTCCAGCCCTTTAGGATGGGCCGAGGCACGGCAGCGGTTTGAGTCCTTCAGATTCTCTCTCCGCGCAACATCGGTCGTAACGCCCGAACCCGCGCCGTTGCGAACCTTATGAACGCCTCGATGCGAGGCAGCTTGGCCGTCTCGGGGGTCGTGAGAAGCCAGACCGCAGTCATCATCTGGGGCGGTGGCGCAAAGCATCGAAGGAGCGTGGGCTCGCTGTCGCCATGAAAGCAGGGCAAGCAGCCGACTCCCATCCCCGCTTTCAGGATACTGGCCACATTCGTGACCGTGTTGGACGAGCCTCCAATGCGCGCAGGATCGGCATGGGACATGAACCACCGGTCCCCGGGCCTTTGCCCAATCGCCCCGGTGAATGCGACAACCGCGTGGTCCCGGACATCCTCGATCCCGCACGGCATTCCGTGAGCGGCCGCGTAATCCCGACTGCAATAGGCCGACCAGGCAACTTCGGAAAGCTTCAGTCCGTGGAGCCGTTCGTCCACAGGGGCAATGGTGGCCCGGAAGGCCAAGTCCGCCTCCCCAGCCGCCAGATCCAGAAAGCCTTCGGAGGAGTCCCAGTCGATTAGAACCTCGGGATGGTTGCGTCGGAACTCAGCCACAATGGGCGCCACGATGTGAGTAAAGAGCGCTTCCGGCGCAGTAACCCGGATCGTGCCCCTGAGACTCCGCGCCAGAGCCTCAGCCCGCTTGTGAACCCCCTCGGCCGCCTCGGCCATGGCACCCGCAGCCTCGCGCAACGCCCGCCCTTGATCCGTCAAGGCGAACCCCCGGGTTGTTCGATCGAAAAGCCTGAGCTTTAGGTCCTGCTCCAACACCTCCATTCGCCGCGCGACCGTGGTCTGGTTCAGCCCGAGCTCCGTCCCTGCTGCGCGGGTGGAGCCGAGCCGCGCAACCGCGAGAAACAGACGTATGTCGTCCCAAGCGAACATGGGTTCTGCATAAACGCAGAAGGCTTCGGCGCCAGTGGGGATTCCCAGACCCTTTCCCCTGCGGCAAACCTGAAGCACCCGCCTCAACGTATTTCAGGGGCTGGGCGCATGCTTTGATCGGAGACCATCATGTTCTTGAACACCAAGTTCGACGCCCGCTTCGCCGTGCCCATCAAGACGCGGGAGATCCACAACCACCACATGGACTCGACCCGGTGGAACGGCTTCCAGTTCCGCGACGGCGACATCGTCGTCGCAACCTGGGCCAAGTCCGGCACGACCTGGACGCAGCAGATCGTGAGCCAGCTCATTTTCAACGGAGCCGAGGGGGTAAATGTCCCTGTCCTTTCTCCGTGGGTGGACATGCGGATCGTTCCGCAGGAGGCTATCGACGCGCTGGAGGAGCAGACGCATCGCCGCTTCCTCAAGACCCACCTGCCGGTGGATGCGCTCGTGTTCTCTCCCAAGGCCAAGTACATCTACGTGGCCCGCGATGGCCGCGACGCGGCCTGGAGTGCCTACAACCACTTTGTTAAGGCCAAGGACGACATCTACGACGCCCTCAACACCACCCCCGGTCTTGTGGGCCCGACGATCCACCGTCCGACGGGCACGGCCCACGACTACTATCGCGACTGGTTCGACGGCGACGGCGCGCCGCTCTGGTCGTTCTGGGAGAACATCCGCACCTGGTGGCAGATCCGGCACCTGCCCAACGTCAAGCTCGTCCACTTCAACGAGTTGAAGCGCGACCTCGTCGGATCGATCCGCGAGATCGCGGCCTTCCTCGACATCGAGATCGACGAGGCGACCTTCCCCGCAATCCTGGAGCACTGTTCCTTCGACTACATGAAGGCCCATGCCGAACTTTCCGCGCCCCTGGGTGGCGCGCCTTGGGAGGGCGGCGCCTCGACCTTCATCAACAAGGGCACCAACGGCCGGTGGCAGGGTATCCTGAGCGAGGCCGAGGTGACTGAGTACGAGGCTCGGGCTGTCAGGGAACTGGGATATCACTGCGCCCACTGGCTCAAAACCGGCGAGGGTCTCTGATGATGGTACAGGCCGGAGTGATGCAGCGACGCGTTAACCGCCACAGCCGTGTTCGCCTAAGCTTGTCCAAGGGCAGTTAGGACCCGTAGTCTTCGTCGTTCACCTGTTCCATCCAGGTGACATAGGACCCGCCTTCGCTCTCCTGAACCGCGATGTGACTCATAGCAGTGGTCGCGCTGGCGCCGTGCCAGTGCTTCTCGCCAGGGTCGAAGCGGACCACGTCGCCGGGCCGGACCTCCTCGCGCGGCCCGGCGTCGCGCTGCACCCAGCCCAAGCCTTGCGTGACGATCAGTGTCTGGCCGAGCGGGTGGGTGTGCCAAGCTGTCCGTGCCCCCGGCTCGAAGGTGATCAGGTTTCCGGCCATTCGGGAGGGCGCCTCGGCCGCGAACAGCGGGTCGAAGCGAACCCGGCCCGTAAACCACTCGGACGGCCCTTGGCCAGATGGAAGCGAGCCGGCGCGCTGGATCTTCATGGGGTGACTCCTTCGGGTGAAACAGGAACCGGCGCGGGGCCGGCCCTTTCTTGCGTCAGAGTTTTACCACGACCTTGATCGACTCATGCGCATTCACATCCTGTGAAGCGTGCAGCAACCGTGGTGCGTCTTTCCCCAAGACCTGCGCCAATCAAGCAGACCGTGTGAGAACTCGGTGGGTTGTTCTGACGGGTGAGCGGGCCGTCGTGGTAGTCTCGGCCATGGCACATCTGTCTGGACATGACCGAACGCAGCTTCTGCTCCTGCCCGAGGCGGTGGACGACTATGTGGGCCCGGAGAACCCGGTCCGCTTCATCGAGGCCTTCGTGGACGAGCTGGACCTCGCAGGGGCGGGCTTCGCCCGTGTCCGCCCAAAGGCGACAGGTCGGCCGGGCTACGACCCGGCAGATCTCCTGAAGCTCTACATCTATGACTACTTGAACCGGGTGCGCTCAAGCCGGCGCCTGGAGGTCGAGACGCACCGCAACATCGAGGTGATCTGGCTCCTGCGAGGGCTAAAGCCGGACTTCAAGACCATCGCGGACTTCCGGCGCGACAACCGCGCCGCCTTTCGGCCGGTGTTCAGGTCCTTCGTGGTGCTCTGCCGGCAGCTCGACCTGTTCGGCCGCGAGTTGCTGGCCGTGGACGGCACCCGCATCAAGGCCGTCAACAACAAGGATCGCAACTTCACGCGCGCTGCGCTCACCAAGTTCATTCAGCAAGCGGACGAGAAGTTGGCTGGGTATCTGAAGCGCCTGGACGAGGGCGACGCTGACGAGGACGGAGCGAGCGGCGCCAGCGGTGGCTCTGCTCATGGAGATCCTCGGCTGGCCGAGAAGATCGCAGCACTCCGGGGCAAGCGCGGGCGGCACAAGGCACTCCCGGACGAGCTGGAGCGCACCGGCGAGGACCAGATCTCGCTCACGGACCCCGACAGCCGGGCCATGGCACGGATGACGAAGGTGGGTGTGGGCTACAACGTCCAGGTCGCCGTCGACGCTAAACATAAGCTGATCGCCGAACAGGAGATCCACAGCCAAGTGGTCGACATGGGGCTATTAGCTGCCACGGCCACGGCCGCCATGGAGACGCTCGGAGTCGGGCAGATCGAGGCCGTCGCTGACCGGGGCTACTTTAAGATCGAGGACATCGAGGCCTGCGAGGCAGCTGGGATCACGGCCTATGTCCCCAAGCCGGTGCGGGGCTCGTCCGTGCGCGAGGGCTTCTTCCCCAAAGAGGCATTCCGCTACGACCCGGCCACTGACACATTCACCTGTCCCGGCGGCCAGACCCTCCGCCCGTGCCGGCGTGGGCAGTCACGCGACAACGTCAAGATCGACTACAGCAACCGCGAGGCCTGTCTGGCCTGCTCCTTGCGACCGCGCTGCACCAAAAGCTACCGGCACGTCTCGCGCCTGGAGAACGAGGCCGTGCTTGACCGCATGGCTGCGCGGCTCGCAGCCCGCCCCGAGGTCCTCGATCAGCGCCGCACCTGCGTCGAGCATCCCTTCGGCTCGATCAAGCAATGGATGAACCAGGGTGCCTTTCTGATGCGCAGGCTGGAGAACGTCCGCGGCGAGTTCAGCCTCACGGCGCTCGCCTACAACATTCGACGCGCCATCACCCTGGTCGGGGTGCCCGGCCTGATCGTCGCCATAACGGCGTGAGGGTGCGACCAAGATCGCCATGGCTGGTGACGACCCGGGGCGTTTCGTGATCTCTCAGTTCGTCCTACCGCCTCTAAACAGCCCAGAGCGGGTCAACACCCATCATTGAGGGCCCACAGCGCCCTGTCGCTCGGCGTCCGGGTGCGTTTTCACACGGTCTGCAAGATATACGCACCACAGCGCTGATGATCGTGGCTATGCTACGATGCCGAATGGAAAGCACAGACACAGACGTGGACGGCCAGCCTGAGGTGCATATCAGGAGGGTCGAGCAGCCGGACCTGCCAGACCTACTGCGCATGGTGACGGCGCTGACGGCGCATTATGGAGACCCCGCTCGCGTGAGTCTCGACACTCTCGCACGTGATGTTCTGGGGGATGCACCTTGGCTGCTGACCTTGGTGGCTGAGGTGGGCGGCTCCCTCGTGGGCTACGCCGCGTCCTGTCCGCCTGCGCAGATGCACTTCGGCCTCAGACGCCTGTACCTCCAACACCTCTACGTCGATCCGGAGGTCCGAGGCTCTGGCATCGGCCGTCGCCTCATCGAAGCGTCCACCAGTCTCGCGCGGGCCCTCGACTGCGACTTCATGGTGGTCGGCACCGAGCCGGACAACCCCGCCGCTCAAGCAGTCTATGTGGCCTGCGGGTTCGAGGCGCTGCCAAGCGACGGTTCACACTTCTGGAAGAAAGTGGCTCCGCCGCAAAATGCCGATGTGCAAAATTCTTAAAGATGCACAGAGACCCTGACCTGCGCTGATCAACAGCCTGAGTTGTGCGGAAGTCACGGGCACAGGACGGTACCGAAACCGTCGTGAGCGACTGACAGGTCTTTCCGGGCGGAGCAAAGCTGCGGCCAAGCATGCAATTCGGAGTGTTCGCAAGGGGATAGCCCAATAAGGTGATCAGACCCGGCCTAAGCTGCGGAATGGATCAGAGCCCATATCGGACGGAAGGATTGCGAGTGCACGACCACCACGGGACCGCCTTGGACGTTCTCGAAGCTGGCGCCTCACATCTCGGCTCAGAGCAGGACATCTTCCGAGCTGAACCGCGTCAGGTTATCAAGCCTGAGCTGGAAATCCGCCGTTCGATCGCCCGTGACGTCGGCCGAGACCACCACGTCACCATTGCGCTCGCTCCACCACACCGAGTGTGCTTGAGCCCTATGACCAGAGTAGTCGAACCCATCGTTCCTACTGCTCCCGCCCCGTGCGTCGATGCCGCGCAGATCAATCACGTCCTCGCCCCGGTCGAAGTCGAGGAGGATGTCGTGGCTCGAGGGGCGGCTGTCCCTGATGGAGTTGAAGTCGAACACGTCGCGTGAGCTGTCCTTCCCTGCGTGGAGCCGGTCCTTGCTCATTCCGCCATCGAGCCGGTCCGCCCCGCTGCCGCCGTCCAGCGTGTCGTCGCCGTTTCCTCCGCGCAGACTGTCGTGGCCGGATTGTCCCAGCAGGACGTCGCGTCCATCCCCGCCGGACAAGGCGTCGCTGCCCCCTTCGGCGCGCAGCCGGTCGTTGCCCGAGCCGCCGTTCAGGACGTTGGACCTACCGTTGCCCGTCAGCACGTCGTTGCCCCCGCCCCCGGCGAGGTAGCCGCTCCCATCTACACCCAGAGAGTCGTTGCCGCCGGTTCCCCGCCCGAAGATGCGCGCGGCGACTCCCTCGTCCTCGGCGTCCAGGTTGTCGTGCGTGTAGGCGACCACGAAGCCTCCTCCGGCCAGCGCCTTGAGCGAGGCCTCCTCCTGCACGTCATAGCCGTCAAAGTTCTCGCCCACCTGGAAGACGCCTGTGAGAGCCCGGCCTCCGGCCGAGAAGATGCGGCCGTACAGGTCCTCGCCTACGTCGCCGTTGATCGGGCGCTGCTCCCAGACCACCACGATCTCGCCGGTCGCGAGCTGCGCCACCTCGGCGTCGTACTGCACCTCCTCCGTGGCGTAGACGGTGACGGGCTTGGCCGTCGCCCGGCCCGCGGCGTCGAAGGTCTGCAGCAGCAGCGGATCCTTCTCGGTGCCGTGCCGGAAGCCATAGTCGAATCGGGCCACTGCGAACCCCCCGCCTTGGAGCCCCGTTACGTCGAAATGGGCGCCTTGGCCGAAGGAGGAGATCGCGCCCACGTTGATCGTGATGTGGAAGTCGGAACGGATGGCCTTGCCCTCGGGCGAGAACAGCGAGCCGCGGATCTCGAAGTCGCGCGAGCCATTCGGGCCGTCCAGCGTCTCCTCGCTGTTCCAGATGGCGAGGACGTTGCCGTTCGTCAGCGACACCGCCTCCACCCCGTACTGGTCGAGGAAGTCGACCTTGGTGTTGACGCGCACGTCCTTGCCTTGGGTTCGGCCGCTCGAGTCAAAGCGGCGCACGTAGACGTCGTCGAAGTTCGAGTCCGACTGGTCGGCGATGTAGAGGGCCAGGAAGCCGCCATCGCCTGTGCCTGCCACCCGCGTGGTGACTGCCTGGAATAGCTGGCTGGTGTCCACCCGCGCCGCAGAGCCCCGCGGCGTGTCGTCGACGTTGAAGGCCTGCACCCAGGACTGCTCGCGGCCCAGGATGCCGTCGGACGAGTAGGACCAGCCGATCGCATAACGGCCGTTTGTTAAAGGCATGATGGAGGGCACCGTCGAGGCTCCTCCGTCCACCGCGTCGATGATGAACTCACCCCCCTCGCGGCGGCCCGATGCGTCGTAGCTCTGACCTGACAGCACATAGCTGGAGGGTCCGCCGTCGAACTCGTTGAAGTAGCTGGACCAGACCACGGTGAAGCCGCCATTGGGCCTGGCCAAGACGTCTGGCTCCCGCTGCCAGTTGTTCTGGTACGAGTTGACCAGGAACTGCTTGCCCATCGCTGACGCTCCACACGTGGCCGACCGCGGCCGTCGGCGGAGACCTAGCGGAAGGTTGTCGCGGCGCAACGCCTACGGCCGAGTATTCCGGTCAAGGCCATAACCCGTTCCCTAGAGGCTGCGCTCGGATGGATCCCTTGGGATGTTGCGGTACTCTAAGGATTGTGGCGCGCCCAAGTGCTGGTCGATCCTGAGGGCCTGTGCAGTGTCTTTGTTGATCGCCCACACGTCCTCTGACATAAGCCGGAGGAAGGCGACGGACGTCGAAGCCTTGGCCTGTCTCCCGAGAATGGATCCATTTGTAGTGTCAGCCTGTCTGACGAGGAGGATCC
>NZ_VDFV01000060.1 GCF_006152145.1 Rubellimicrobium roseum
TGCGCCAAAGGGGTCCCGTTTGGACGCCGATCACCCCGGAAGCGGGGTCCTTATTCCATGCTGATCAACAGCACTGGAGATCCGGACGGACCTGAGCGCGGGGGAGTTGCGGGCGCTGGCGCGACGGGAGAAGGACCCGCGCGCGGCCTCGCGGATGTATGCCATCGCGCATGCGCTCGAGGGAAAGAGCCGCGCGGAGGCGGCGCGACTTTCTGGCATGGAGCGACAGGCGCTGCACGACGCGGTGGTGCGCACCAACGCTGAGGGCTTGGCCGGGCTGCACGACCGCCCCAAGGGTCGCCGCCGGCCAGTGCTGAGCGATGAGGAGGGCGCTGCGCTCAAGCAGCTTGTGCTCGCCAGCCCTGAACTCGCCCGCCATGGCCGCACGGAGTGGACGTTGCCCTCTCTGGCCGAGGAGGTCGCGCATCTCTGGGGCAAGCGGCTGCACCCGGCCAGCCTGTCGCGGGTGCTCAGACGGCTGGGCTTGTCCAAGCAGAAGACCCGGCCGCGCCACCCGCAGGCCGACGCCGAGGCGCAGGAGGCGTTCAAACGTATGGCCCGCCCCGTCGGCAAGTGGCTTGATGGTCGCTGGCCTGAGCAGTCTGCAAAAACGTATCCGGCCTCCGGGTGTGTGACCTTGGGCCAAGATGGAGATCCGCGCGCTCTGGTCCTCATAAAGGGGTCGGCCTTGGAGGCCATTTGAACGCAAAGGGTTTCAGAACGCCCGTCGACTGTTGGGCCATCTTCCTTTCGTGCCACCCGCAGACCTCGTTGGGCCGGCGATACTCTCGCCGGTCAGTTCACCTCATCTCGTCACGGGAGCCGCCATTGCCTCGTAGCTCCGGCCATGATGCAGCAGCGCCCAGACGATCCGCGCCATCTTGGCGGCCAGCGCCACCACTGCGGTGTTCGGGTGTGATCGTGCCAGGAGTGAACGCAGCCAGGCGCCGAGGCGGGTGTCGCTCTGCCGCAGGGTTGGCATTGAGGCTCGCGCCCCTTGGATCAGCATCTTGCGGAGGTACTTGCTTCCGCGCTTGGTGATGCCGAGAAGCTTGGGCCTGCCGCCCGTTGTCGCCTGCCGTGGCACCAGGCCCAGCCAGGCGGCGAGGTCGCGGCCTCGACGAAAGGTCCTGGCCTCACCCACCGCCGCCACGAGCGCGGTGGCGTTCAGGGCGCCGATGCCGGGGATGGTCATGAGGCGGCGCGCCCGCTCGTCGGCCTGAGCCTGGGCTGTGAGCTCAGCGTCATAGGTCCGGATGCGCGCCGTGATCTCCAGAAGGCGCTCGTGCAGATCCCTCAGCAGGAGCTGCATACGAGGGCTGACCTGGTCCGGCGCTTGGCGCAGCTCAGACAGCTGCTGGTTCAGCTTGGCGCGTCCTTGCGGAATGGTGATGCCCCGCTCGAGCAGGAGGGAGCGGATCTGGTTCATGAGCAAGGTGCGCTCCGCCACCAGTCGGTCGCGAACGCGGTGCAGCGTCTGCATGTCGAGCTGCTCCTCGCTCTTGAGCGCGACAAAGCGCATCGTGGGCCGTGTGGCCGCTTCGGCGATCGCCTCGGCATCGCGGTCGTCATTCTTCTGGGCCTTCACGTAGGGCCGCACGTATTCGGGCGACATCAGCCGCACCTCGTGACCCCAGGCGGCCAGAGCCCGGCCCATGTGATGGGCGCCGCAACAGGCCTCCATCGCCACGATGCAGGCCGGCAGCTTGGCCGCATAGGAGCTCACCGTCTCCCGCCGCATGCGCCGGCGCAGCACAACCCGGCCGGCCTCGTCCAGGCCCATCACGCTGCAACTGGTCTTGCCCAAGTCGATCCCAAGAACCGCAATGCTCATGATCCGTCTCCTCTCGCAGAGCCTGACCACCAGCTTACAGCGGTCGGCCGGGGGTGAGGGGCGGGCCATCCATAAAGGGGGTCTCGCCGAGGCTATAGCGGCAGCCCAGGAGGCCCACCCTGGTCAGCGCATCGCGCTGTGGTTCGAGGAGTGAGCCGGATCGGGGGACAGTCCGGGGGACTGTCACCCCGGCGAACGCCCGGGTGGGCCAGAAGGGGCGCACCACTCACCGTTGGTGGACCAGGGGCGAGCGCCCGCCGGGGCTGTGCGGACCAAGCGCTTTGCGTCCGCCTACCTCTTCGCCGCCGTGGAGCCCGCCACCGGGGCCGAGGTGGCGCTCGTGCTGCCCACCGTCTCCACCGCCGCGATGAGCCGCTTTTTGGCCGAGCTGTCGGCCCAGATCGCTCCGGACGTCCATGCCGTGCTCGTGCTCGACCAGGCCGGCTGGCACGGGGCCCGCGCTCTGGTCGTGCCCCCGAACCTCACCCTGGTGCCACTGCCGCCCTACAGCCCCGAGCTCAACCCGGTCGAGCGGCTCTGGCTTTACCTCCGCGAGCGGTATCTCTCGCACCGCCTGCTCGCCGACTACGACGGTGTCGTGGATGCCTGCTGCCACGCCTGGACCGCCCTGACCCAGGAGCCAAGACGTATCCAGTCGCTCACCAGCTACCCCTGGCTGCCATGCCTGAGTTCATAAGCTGGGCGGTATAAGAGGCCGCGGCTCGACCGTCCGAGGGCATTCGGCCGGGAGCGCGGCAGTCCGACAGGCTGCGGCGCTCCCGCTTCTTTGGACCAACCCGGGAGACACAGATGTCGATAGCACAAGAGGCTTGGACCGAGTTGATGAAGGCTGGCTTCGGCCTGGTCAGCACGAGCCTGCAGGTCAGCGAAATGATGGTGGCGTCCAGCAGTGTCATCGGCGCGCGGATGACCATCATGGGCCAGGCGGCTCGCCGTCCAGCCGAACGCGACTACGCGGAGATCACCGGCATGGTGGCGGAAAAGGTGGTGGCCGTCTCCAAGGTGAACCAGGCCCTTGTCGACCAATGGTCGGCGATGCTCCTCGATGCATCCGAACAAGCGCACCATCTTGGGTGTCATGCGCTCAGCGGACGTCCCTTGAGCGCGCGAGACTACTCATCGCTGATCGAGCATTGGCTGGCACATGGCACCCGCATGGTGACGCGCACGATGGGTGCTGGCGGACTGGCCCTGGCGCCGGTCCACCAACAAGCGACCGCCAATGCGCGGCGCCTGGGGCGGTAGCGTAACCCCGAGGCCCCTGATGGCCTCTTGGGTTAGGATTTGGGGGTCTGCCCAACTTTGTCGCTGACGGTACCGGGTCAAGGCATTGGCAAGAAACCAGGTCGGAAGGTCGAGGGGCGGCTATGAGGGACAAAGCCACCCTTCAGTATTTGAGCCGCATGGACCCTTCTGCGGACCTGGGACAAGACATGGAATGACCATTACAAACAGGGTAAGTGAAGCCGGCGACCTAGCCAGGCAGCTGCGCCCACAGCTTAGGCCGCAGCGACGCTGATCTCGACCGACATGAGCTCAAAAGCCTTGGGCTGTCCCACGTAGCTGCCCGAAACGGGAACGGATTGGGCGATGTCGCGCACCATTGCGACGGGGATGAGGTTGGCGCCTCCGATGCTGCGGTTGGTTGGATCGAAAGTGATCCAGCCTGCCCCGGGCACGAAGACCTCGGCCCAGGCGTGCGTGGTGCCTGTGCCTTGAGAGCCCATAAGGGCCTCGCCCGGATCGTGGAGGTAGCCGGACACGAGGCGGGCCCCGAAGCCCAGGCTGCGGACAGCCTCGGCGAAGAGAACGGCGAAGTCCCGGCACGACCCTGCTCTACGGTCGAGGCTCTCCAGGGGCGACTGTGTGCCCTCGTCGTCCCGTGTCTCGTAGGCGAGCGCCCCCGACACCCCGGCGCTCAGGTCCTTAAGGAGGGACAACGTATCGGTCGAACTGCCAAGTACGAAGCCCTGAGCCCAAGAGGCGAGCCGCCCAACAGGGTCGGCGTGCTGCATCACGGTGAGCGCGCCAAGATCTGTCCAGTCCTCGTCCGAGTAGCGGAACGGGAACGAGATCGCCAAAGCGGCGATGTCGAACACCGGCCAAACTGCCGCCGAGAGTTCGACTTCGGTGGAGCAGCTGATCACCAGACGATCTGTTATCGTCTGGAATGTCGCGGTCGCGACCGCATTGCCTGCCACATCCTGCGCCCAGGTGATGGTCGCCTCAGGCGAGATCGCCAGGGTGGTGCTGATGATCCTCAGATCGCGGCTTTCGCGCGGGCGCAGCATCAGCCGATGCGGCCCTAGCTGGACGGGTTCGCGGTACTGGTAGGTCGTCCGGTGATGGATCGTGAGGTGGGGCAGCGGGACCTCCATGACTGGGCCCGAGTGTCGGACTGATATGAACGCCGGACCATCCCCAAGCTCGTCAATGCCATGGGCGAGGACGACCGACGGCGGCGCGAACAAGTCGCCTCAGATCAAGCCGCGGAAGTGAAGACATGAAACAGCGACTGCTTGAGGAACTTGAGGCTCTTCGAGAAGCCCACCGGACGGCCAAGACGCAAGGTGACTTCGATGCGCTCCGGTTGCGGATGCAGACCATAGAAGCGCTTTCGACATCGGCCGCTCAGCGCTCCAAGGCCGAAAAGGAAGCCCTTGAACGCGTGAAGGCCGTTGTGTCGGAAGCCATTCGGGCCAAGCGGGAGGAGTTGGAGCAGCCCAGCAACTTCTCAGGGGTGGTCTTTACACTCATGCAGGCCGTCAGGCGCGGCACGACAAGTTATGAACGGTGGTCGAAGCCATAAGGACCAGTGCTCAGTCGTGTCCTCGACCTTGCGATGGGGACTTCCGCCGCCCGGATAGCCAAGCCACGGTCTCGGCCGAATGGGTATCGCCCTTCGACCCCCTTGGGCCTCACGAGCGGCCCACCACCTTCGCCAGATCATCCGGCGTCCATCGCTGGCCCGTGTCATCCTTGATGACCATATTGGCCGCCTCTCGGTTGTAGGTGGTCCACCATCGAAGCGCGTCGGCCGCGGTCGGGGCCTTCTTGCGCACGGGACCGGTGGGACCCGTCCATTGAACTGTGAACGGCATAGGTTGCCTCGTGTGCTTTCTGTCAGGTCAGAAGGAGCGAACCGGCGGGCACGACGCATGAACAAGCGTCGGCAGACTTCAGGCGAGACGCCGTCCCACATGCATTGAACAGCCAGCATGTCCCTTGAAACGGGCCATGATCAGGTTCGCTTGGGGTTTTTGGGAATGCGTAAGGGGGCGGACCGGCCACCCCCTTGCGTTCTTTGATCCTTGCAGAACCCGGTCGCCCTTCAAGGGCAGCCCAGGCTGGCTTACGCCAGCTCCAGGTTCTCGGCCGACTCGCGGCCGTCACGGCCCGAGGCGATGTCGAAGGTGACCTTCTGGTCATCCTTGAGGCCGGTCAGGCCCGCCCGCTCCACGGCGGAAATGTGGACGAACACGTCCTTGCGGCCGCCTTCGGGCTCGATGAAGCCGAAACCCTTGGTGGCGTTGAACCATTTCACGGTGCCATTGGCCATCGTGATGTCTCCTGTCTGATGCGCTGCCCACAAGGTGCGGCAGCCCGGCTATGTCAGTGTCGCAACGAGAAACTGAAGCCGGTGAGGGAGACAGCGGATCGAGGGAAAGCAACGTTCGCACAACACAGGTGGGGGTCGTGGGTCCCGAATGCAAGAGCATTAGGCATCAGGAGTCCAGCTTTCTTCAGGACCCTCGGCCCCCAGACTCAGCACCCCGGTTATCGAACCGGATCTGCTCCTTTTCCGGTCGTTGATCGCTCCTGCCCGAGGATCGTCTGCCCAAGCGAGGAGAGCCGCTTTCAGGCGGCGGTTGCAATTGGACGTGGTTCTGTGCGCTCCACATACTCAGATCTCCAAGGCTTGCCGCGCGGCCGTCCGAAGCTGGGCCTTGGTGACAGCGGCGCCGTTCTCGTCGTGGCACGTCACCTCATAGCCTATGGTCTCGGCTTGAAACCAATCCTTCAAGGTCTTGGATGCGGCCATAGGAGCGCCGGAGCGTAGCACCTTCCCTCCAGCCGAGATAATCAGGTTATACACGTGCCGCCTCCATGCTTGCTGTCAGGCACATGGGGATTGCGGGCCCCGAGCAGCAGGTGCACGGCTCTGCTTATTTCGAGCCGAGCCGGTCGGGACCACAATCTTGTCCTTTGTGCCAGAGGCTTGAGCCGCGCTCTCCACCGCGCCCTCGCATTCGGCGCATTGCACTCCATATGTGTGAAGCCGCCAGGACTGTTCCTTTCGGCTTTTCCCCGGAAGGATCACACATGGACAACGCCGTGCACCCGCACGAGGCCGTCGTCACGCGCCCGCTCCCCAAGCTACAAGCAAGTCCGGGCTGGTCCGCATTCTTCCAGTCGCTGAGCCAGAGCGGACAACCACTCGCCCAGACCACACCAGACCATATTCCACCCGTGGCTCTGACCCCGATCAGCCGCTTCGCCACCTCGGCGTGAGGCCATTCTCCAAGTGAAAGCAAGCCCATGATCCGCTCCAGGTCAGACACCATCCAGGACACCATCGACCTGCTTTTCTCGAAGGGCTCCGGCCGGAACCTGCAGCCCTCGATCGAGGGCCTGGGCGCGAAGCCTGGGTTCAAGCCGACCAGCAATCGCTTCGAGGCGCGAGCCGACGAGACCACCCGGATGGTAAGAGAGATCACCAACACGGCCACTGAACAACGACAGGCGAAGACCGCCATCCTTCGGGCCGCAAGACTCCAGAAGGAAGCGGAAGCCCGGGCAGCTGCGGTTCTGGTTCCGATCAAGAAGGCTACCCGGTCCCGCAAGACGGCTCCCGTGACCCCCTCCTGATACGAAGGAAGGCAACCTATTCCTGTCGATAGAAAGATCTGAGCTCCGTGCCCCACTATCTTGTCGTACAGAGCGAGTTGCCGGAGCAACGGGAGGCTCGCCGTCAGAGGGTGGGTAAGAGCGCCGGTGAGACCTGCGCTCGAGGAACTCGCGATCGCGCTGCGCTCGCAGGCCGCGGATCTCGCCGAGGCGGATCTCGCCGCTGATCGGGACGACGTCCGTTCCCGTGCTGCCGAGATTGAGGCTCTTCACCGCGATCCGACTAGCCCTGCATTGTGCTGCCGGCTTGGCGTCGATGGCGAGTTCGCGGACCAGGACCGTCGCAGGCGGGAGATCGCGAACTTTCTCGAAAGCCTCGGCGAGCTGCGGACCGGCTCAGGTGCATGAAGGCGTGTGTTGCGTGCGAATCCTCCGTGTACGCGTCCTGTAGATCCAAAGTATCGTCCTTCAATTTCCAGAGCCTCATGGGCCCGAGACAGCCTTGGGCACCGTAGCCGTCCCGTCTGCGCCCATGACCTTGGCGCCCGCTTCCTTCAGGGTGCCGTCGCCGTTGAGGTAGGTGTAGAGCGTGCCTGTCCCGATGCCGAACCGTTTGGCGATGGCCTGCGCCGTCTCGTCGGTGTTGGCCAGGAGCGCCTGTGCGGCCCGGAGCGTGGCGCGGTCCATCTTGCGCGGCCGGCCGCCCTTGCGCCCCCGGGCCCGCGCGGCCGCCAAGCCCGCGCGCGTCCGCTCGGCGATAAGCTCGCGCTCGAACTCGGCAAAGGCGGCGAAGACGCCGAAGAAGAGCCGCCCGTTGGCGGTGGTGGTGTCGATCTGCGCGCCCGCTCCCGTCAGGACCTTGAAGCCCACGCCCCGGGTGCGCAGGTCGTCCACGGTGGTCACCAGGTGCTTGAGGTCACGCCCGAGCCGGTCGAGCTTCCACACGACCAGCGTGTTGCCGGGCTGGAGGGCCTTGAGGCAGGCCAGGAGCCCGGGGCGGGCATCGTGACGCCCCGAGGCCAGGTCCTCGTAGAGGCGCCCGGGCTCCACCCCGGCCGCGAGGAGGGCGTCGCGCTGCAGGTCCAGCGTCTGGCTGCCGTCCGCCTTGGACACCCGCATGTAGCCCAGCAGCAACTCGGCCATTCCGATCCCTCCCTCATTCTGCCCGGTCCACCCATCTGGCTCCGACCTGACCCACTCGGAAACATGCGTTGGCACCGCATTTCTGCACACAGCAACCGGAACGGGTTTCCGAGTGGAACGCAAGCCCTTCGGCTCTCATTCCCGCGCCTCACCTGTAAACGGTCGTTTTCCGAGCAGATGCGGAGCGATGCTTAGGGGAAGGAGTATACCCCTATCGCACGCTTGACTGAGGGCCCGTACTCCATAGTGTCGTGGCATGTTATCTCTTGCCCCGAGGCCGTCGTGAGCACGACGTCGTTCTACGAGCGCAACCCCGGACCTGGGCTCGCCCTGCGGCACCGTTCGCAGGGCTGATCCGAGGGACATCGTCACACTTCTCTCGGTCGGCCCGGTCCGGCGGCACTGTCCTTTCAGGCTGCCCTCACCTTCCGCTCCGAGACACGAGATGACCCTCATCGCTTGCAAGGACCTTGGCGTCACCCTGGGTGCGCCGCTCTTTACCGATCTCACCTTCTCCCTCACCAAGGGCGACCACGTGGGCCTTGTCGCCGCGAACGGCCGGGGCAAGTCCACGCTCCTGCGCTGCTTGGCCGGCACTCACGAGCCCACGGCGGGCGAGGTGACTCGCGCCCGCGGCCTCCAGGTCGGGCATGTGGAGCAGGACATCCCGGAGGCCCTCCTTTCGCTGCCACTCCGCGAGACCGTCCTTCGGGCGCTCCCGCCCGAGCAGCAGGACAGCGAAGGCTGGCGCGTGGACATCGTGCTGGACGACCTCGAGGTGCCGGAGGAGTTGCGCGACCGTCCCATGGGCGCGCTCAGCGGCGGCTGGCAGCGGACGGCCCTCCTGGCCCGCGCCTGGGTGACCGAACCTGACGTCCTCCTGATGGACGAACCCACGAACCACCTTGACCTCGGGCGGATCGGCTTTCTTCAGACTTGGCTTTCCACTGTGGCACGGAGCGTGCCCGTGGTGGTGGCGAGCCACGACCGGGCCTTCCTGGATGCCGTATCGACCCGGACCCTGTTCCTGCGCGAGGCGCGGTCGCAGGTCTTTGCGCTGCCCTACACGCGCGCCCGGGCGGCCTTGGCTGAGGCCGATGCGGCTGACGAGCGGCGCTTCGACAACGACATAAAGCAGGCCGCACAACTGCGGCGGCAGGCGGCCAAGCTGAAGAACATCGGCATCAACTCGGGCTCCGACCTCCTGGTGGTCAAGACCAAGCAGCTCAAGGAGCGTGCTGACAGGCTCGAGGAGGCTGCCCGGCCGGCGCATCAGGAGCGCTCGGCCGGAGCGATCCGGCTCGCGAACGCTGGCACGCCGTCCAAAGCTCTCGTGGCCTTCGACGACGTGGCGGTCGCCGCACCGGACGGGCGGCTCCTGTTCAAGACAGGCAAGCTTTGGATCAACAAGGGCGACCGCATCGTCCTCTTGGGCCGCAATGGCAGCGGCAAGTCGCAGCTCATGGCGCTCCTGCACCGGGCCATGCTGGGCGACGTGCCTGGCGTCACTGTTGCACCCACGGTGGTGGAGGGCTGGTCGGATCAGAGCCTGGGCCAGCTCGACACCTTCCCGACCCCTTGGGCCGCCGTCACCGCGCCGTTCGACGTGGGCGACCAGTGGGCGCGGGCGCTCCTCGCCGGGGCGGGCCTCGGGGTCGACCTCCAGGGCGCCCGCATCGCGGCGCTCTCGGGTGGGCAGAAGGCGCGACTTGCCATGCTGGTGCTGCGGCTCACCCGGCCCAACCTTTACCTTCTCGACGAGCCCACAAACCACCTCGACATTGAGGGCCAGGAGGCGCTCGAGGCGGAGCTCGGCGCGCAAGGGACAAGCGGCCTTCTTGTCTCGCACGACCGGGCCTTTGTGCGCGGCGTGGGCACTCGTTTCTGGCAGATCCAGGGGCGCAGGCTTGTGGAGGTGGATGGGCCGGAGGGGTTCTTCCGGGAGGCGGTCGGGAGCGAGTGAGCTCGCTCCGGCGCCGAGCTCCTCGCTACGGCTAAGGTGAACCGGCTCAAGTCTGTCTAGAAAACGAACGGACGACACTGTTGGCGAAGTCGAAGCCGGGTGGCTGTCGAGCCTTGAAGTTGCGGCTTTGGCACGCGCCAGACGGCCCCAAACCTCGTTCTTCGCCGCACTAAGTACCTTGTTCTGACTTCGCCAACAGTGTCCGAACGTTTGATGGACGATCAGAGCGCACTCGGCCAGCGCGCTTGAGGACATGCCCGGCATCATAGCTGATGATCAATAAATTTTAGGAGCAAGCTTTACTAGCATTGTAATTTATCATCGAAATGTTAAATGTATAATTAATCACGAAGGCGGATGAGTTCATCCGGTTTCGTGGGAGCGCTCTCCTGAAAACTCAACCCAAGCTGCCGCGCTCTTTATGGAGCACGGCATCATAAAGGCTGGCCATGAACTCGCGTTCGACAAGGTCGACGGTCACGTTTGCTCATCCGTTCCGCATCGCGGGATACGACGATGAGCTGCCGGCAGGTGATTACGAGGTGGTGGTTGATGAGGATCTGATGGAGGGCCTCAGCTTTGAGGCCTACCGCCGAACCGCCAGCTACCTGCTGATCGGTGGTCGGGCGGGAGGCCGGGGTCCGGCCGAGATGCGTCCCGTTGACCCGAGAGACCTGGAGGCGGCCTTGGCTCGCGATCAGGCGTCCCCCGAAGCAAGCTGAACGGGCGCCGGGGCGCTTTCCCCGCTGGAGGATCTGTCATGACGACCGACTGGCTGAAGCCCGGCATCTATGGCGCACTGGGCGGCGCTGTCCTCACCATGGTGGTTGGGTTCTCCTGGGGCGGCTGGGTCACGGGGGGAAGTGCCACCGAGATGGCCACCGTCCAAGCCAAGAACGAGGTGATCGCGGCCCTGGTCCCCATCTGCTTGCAGATTGCGCAGGACGACCCGGAGCGGTCCACCAAGCTGGCCACCATCACCGAAGCCTCGACCTATCGGCGCAGGGACGCGGTCATGGAGGCTGGCTGGGCTACGGTGCCCGGCTCGGAGGCTCCCAACCGCGATCTGGCGCAGGCCTGCATCCAAAGGCTGAACCTTGTTGAGGCCGCGTCCTGAGCTGACCGGAGACGTCAGCCATAGCTAGCTCCCTTTCTAAGCCTAGAGCCAGGCACTCCGTTAGGCTGCCGCTCGGACCTTGGACCATTCCGTTGGCAGGTAGATCGACCTTCCGCCGGACGGAGCGAGGCTAGGCTAGCGATGATCTTCGGGATCGGTCCAGCTGTCTTACGATCCGGCGGTCGCGTCTCGGCCGACACTGCACATTGAGCACTACGATGCTCTTGGAGGACTTGCCTTGACTGCTGACCCTGGACGTGACGTGGACCGGCTCGAGAACAGGACGGCGCTTCTCGCGGTGGCTCTTGAGCTGCGGGCTTGGGCTCTTGCTCTCCCGCTGTGGAACTCCTTGGATCCGGATGACTGGGACGGCTTCCTGGAGCGCCGCCGCAGGAGCGAGACTGCTCTGGCCGCGCGGCTCCGCCGGCTGCCGGGCTGCTCGTTGGGCTGGTCCGAGAACCAGAACCACGCGGATCTCACGCTGGCGGGGGTTCGCGTGCAGTCCGACCGAGGCCTGAAAGGGGCGTGCGAGGCCTGGGTGGCCAAGGCTCGGGATCGCGGACCGTTTGAGAGGAGACCAATGCGATGACACGGGCACCCGCGATCCAGTACTTCGTCGAGACCCAAAATGGGGAGTGGACGGTGCGGCGCGATGGCAAGCGCTACGGGCCTTATAGGGACAGGTCGGTCGCGCTCCGACAGGCCGTTGATGCGGCCCACACCTCGGGCCGAAACGACCGCCCCGCGCAGGTCCTCGTGCAAGGCGAGGACGGCACGTTCATGGCCGAATGGACCTATGGGGACCACTCCTATCCGCCACCTGACTGACACCACGGCCAGGCACGCTCAGCGTTGCGCAGGGTGAAAGCAGGTGGGATCGACTCGGCCACAGCTCGGGGAGGCGCTCCATGTGCTTACGCAGGCGCTCACAGGTAAGGCGCCGATGGCCAGGAGAGCGGAATGGGCTGCCTTGCACCATTCTCGTTGTAATCGACAGCTACCGCCGCGCCTCAGCTGACCTTCTGGCACGCCTGGAGGCGCTCCGGCGCATGTTGGCACGCGCCCTTGATGAAAGGACTTCATGATGAGCGATCACGGCATCGAACTTGGCGATAGCGTTCGCCTGAAATCTGGCGGTCCTTTGATGACCTACGAAGGCGAGAGTCACTCGACCGGAGATGCGATCTGCACCTGGTTCGACGGCACTCAGAGATGCCAAGAGACCTTCAACCACAGGGCCATCGAGAAAGCCGATGGGCCTGAGGCCGGTCCGATGACACGGGTTGGACGATAGCCTGGCAAGGACCGGGCCGGAGCGCCACCTTGGCGATCTGTTGCATCGTTGCGGAACAGCACCGGCCTGACGTCTTGTCTGCCACGGTCACCTGACCTCCCGCGAAAGGACACCGCTGTGCCAAGGCTTCTCGTCGTTCTGGTCATGCTGATCGCCATCGCTCTAGCCGGCTGGTTCGTTCTCTTCAGCCCAGGCTGGATTGAGCGGACGGCCTCTGATCGCGTCGAGATCAATGAGCAGGTTCTCAAGCGCAATCACCCGGACGCGCTCCACGCATTTGCGCAGCGCTCATAGGTGATGTGCCGCTTGACGGCCGCCATGCGCGTTGCAATGCAGTCGGGGGTGGGGTTGTCCTGAGTAAGACCCCATCCCCGCGCGCGCGATAGCGTCGCATAATCCCCCAAGACCCAGCACCTCCACGAAGCGACGGGGCGCCATCTGGTGCAGGTTCACGCGGGGCTTGGCTTCCCAGTAGTGCACGGTGTCGCGGGTGACGCCGGCCCGCCGGGCCAGCTCCTCCTGGCTCAGGCCGGCCGCACGCCGATGTGCCCGCAGCTCGGCCCCGGTCACTGGTCCACCTTGCAGGTCCGGCTCACGTTGTCTGCTCCTGCTCGATCCCCGATCAGCGCCTCGATCCCGCGCGTCTCGCGGGCCAGGTCGTTGATCGCCTTCCGCGTCTCGGTCCAGTCCTGCGAGCGCAGGCCGTGAACCCAGCAACTCCTGACGCCTCTTCGATTTCCGGTTCTGTCCATGCAGGCATCGCATATCGGCCTTCCTGGGACAGTCGTTGTGCAGGCGCAGCGAAAGCGTATCTATGAGGCCGCTAGCGATAACAACCCGAGACCGATGGGCCATTCGGGCCCCGATGACCGAAGAAGGAAAAGCCTCATGGCTTACATAACCCACGCCGACCGCGCCTTTGAACACCCCGCGATCCTGTCCAACCTGAAGGCGACCCTTGCGCAGCGCCTTGCCCAGTTCCGGACCTACCGCTCGACCGTGAACGAATTGGCCATGCTGACGGATCGCGAACTGACCGATATCGGCATCTCCCGCGCCGACATCCGCAGCATCGCCCGGGGTACGGCTTACGACGTCTAACAGTTTCCGGTTGGGCCTGCCTCTCCCTGAGGTTCGACCTTCCTGTGGCGCTGTTTCTTCTCCCTGAGCGGCCCATGGACGACGCGGCGAGAGGTTCTCCTCCCTGCTCTCGTCGCGACCTTTTCGGCGGCACCCGATGACCCGGGTAGCCGCCGTTTCTTTATCATTCCCGCTCCTCCAGATGGATCAGACCCTCCGTTCCTGAGCTACGCCATCGGCCTCAAATCACCTGACGACGGGCAGTTGTGACTGAGGCGCTTCGGGCGGGTATGGCGGACATGGACTCCACTTAACTTCTTTATTTATGGACATTTTTACTTGATGATCAAACGCGGGCACGGCCCCTGTTCCATCATTCGGCTCAACATCGGTGGGTGAGGTTGGCGGTTTTCGGGGGTCAGGAGGTCGTGCGCGGCTTGAGCGAACCCCCGGGCCGCACATGGCTCTGGCCGGGGGAGGCGTCTCGCTAGGGCGAGCCATGTGAGACAGAGTACGATCAGCCTTATGTGTTGCGGTTGTCAGTTACCTGCGACGAATGCCTCGATCATTGCTGCCAGGCCGACGGGATCGCTCACTGGCCCATTGTGGTTGACACCGGGCAGCGTGCCGACCTCCGCTTGGGGCAGGCACTCACTCATAGACTGAGCGACATGCCGCCAGAAGGCATTGCTGTCTCCTCCATGCACAAGAAGTGTCGGCTTATTGAGTTGCCCCAGCATCTCACAAGTGATGTCCCAAGACGGTGCAGACCACAGGAGCGGCATCGTTCGAGCGTTGGCGAGCTGTAAATCCTGCATCTCCTGCGGCAAGCTCTCATAGCTACCAGGCTCCATCTGGAACACACCTTCGATCAAAGCCCTGGTTGCCTTCTCCGCGTCCCCCTCCTGCACCGCCGTCGTCACAGGGCCAAACATCTGACCGGCCGCTTCGCGCGCCGCTTCGCCAGCCTCACCCTCCTTGACCAGCGTGCCCAAGGAGGGCTCATAAAGGACTAGGCTCTGCACCAGATCCGGATGATCCAGCGCCACGGCTGTGGCCACGTTGGCTCCATAGGACCAGCCGACCAGATGCACCGGCCCCAGATCGAGCGCCTCGATGAACGCCGTTACGTCGTCGGCATGGGTGGCAACGCTGAAGTTCTCGCCCTCGTCCGGCCAGTCCTCCGTGCCGAAATATCTCAGCGTCGGGGCGATGAAGCGGTGCTGGTCGGAGATCTCTGCGCGGATGGGCTCCCAAGCGCGAGCGTCGCTTACAGCTCCATGCACGAAGAGAATGGGCTCGCCCGTCCCCTCCTCGGCATAGGACATGGTGACGCCGTTGACCTCGACCTCGTGGCTGGCCGGTTCAGCCCATACCAGCGTCCCGGTTGCAGCAAGGGTGGTGAGTAGCAGAACATGTCGGTGTAGGCACATGGCTCACTCCTAACCAAGCGTTGAGCCGGGTTCGGCAGGTGCCTTCCTGGACCGGGAGGTATCTGCCTCCCCTGGGTTCCCTAGGGAACAGGCCGATGATGCGCCTGAAGCAGAGTTCCCGCAACTTCGATGATGGCCGGGCGATGAGGCATGCAGAGCAAACCTCAACATTCGTTGTGCCTTACACCCATCAAGAGGATACGGCGGAGGGAGGCTCCGCCCGTTCTCTCGCCAGAAAGGTGGACGCAAGGGAGCCTTTACGAGTCCCTGGAACGGCAGGATCTGCAGTCGACGGTCGCGGCGGAGCGGTCACAAGGCCAGCTGCTCGAGATCCCGGGGGTTAGCAGCCTCACCGAGGCCGTGGGCCTGATGCTGGTGAGCCTTCTGCTTCTGGCCTGGACGGTGGGGGCCTACGCCGGGATCGTCTACTGGTCGCCCCAAGGCTCGCTCTGGGGTGTGATCCTGTCGGCGGTCGTTCCGGGCTTCGGGGCCGCCACGACCCTGCTGCTTTACCTGTGGCTGGGGAGTGGGGGCTCGCTGTGAGCCGTTGTCCGTTCCGGCCGGTGACCCGCCCGCCAGCCGATCCTTGCACTCCTACGTCGTCGCCAGTGGTCGTGCGCCTGCGTCCTGCAGCCGCGGCCATACCGCGCGGATACCGAGGGGGCGTCCGTGGCAACTGTCGTACCCCCGAGTGGTCAGCATCCCGGGTGTTAGCCCAGATGCATACAGCCGTCCGGGGGCGCGGTGGCCGCGATGCCCGCAACCCGGACCACTGCCCGCGCGTGCCAACGGGCCTGTGGCAGGCCAGTTCGCGACGGCCCGCAGGCGCGCCCGAGCCGATTGTTCCGTCCTGATGTCACGGCTTTCGTTAGGACGGAGATTGTCCGCCCATGGGGCGCGCGCAGACCTCGGCTGTCTGGGTGAGGTCAGGGTCAAGGCTTGCGATGCAGCGCATCACCCGGTGGGTGTTGTAGAGGGTGTGCTCCCAGTAGGTGACGACCGCGCTTTGCCCGTTGCTCAGCGGCAGACCGGCTGACTCGGTCACGGTCCAGCCCTGAGCCGCCAAATCGGCCGACGTCACGTGGGCGACTGGCTCCCAGACGTTGCCTGTCGGGAGACCCTGCGCGAGAGCCGCGCTCGGGAGCAGGGCAAGGAGGAGCACGCGAGCCGACCACATGATCATGATGCCGCGGCAACGTGGCGGGTGGGGCGCGGTTCCTTTGCCTAGATCAGTGCTGCGAGGACCGGGTGACATGGCGCACCAACCCGGACACGTTTTCGATCTCTCGCGCGATGCTTCGATGGCGCTCTGTTGCCTCCTCGGCGGAGCGCATGGCGTCGCCAGCCGCTTCCACCATTCGTGCGACGGCCTGGATCTGGTGAGGATCGTCAATAGCCATCCGGCCGATCAGCGTCAGCACGAGAAGACGGAGGGCATCGACCTCTGCGTCCAGCGTTTCGAGCCGGCGCTCTAGGATGCACAGCTTGCAATCGTCCATGCGCAGGCCCTCTGTTCGCCAGGAAACCGGCGAAGGGTTTAGAGGGCCGCATCTGGCAGCCCGCACCGCAGCCTAGCGCCGCAAACCATTCGCTCTACCGACTTCGGTACAGTCTTCCCAATGTGAGTACGACACCCCGGCCCCTGTTGCTGGAGATGGTCGGGCACGAGTCAGCGGAAGTGGAGGGAGGATGGCACGACAGGAGGAGCCCCGGCCGATGCGACCGGGGCTCTCCTTGGACGTGCCAAGGGTGGTTCAGCCCCGGCACTCCGGGTGCTCGGCCACGTCATGGGCGTCATCGCAGCCCGACCCGCCCGGAACACGTGGCCTGCCACCGTGGCCGCCGCTGCGCGAATCATTGGTCCGTCCGTCGTCAGCGCCGTGCCCGCCCCGCCGGTCATCGCCGCCCCGGCCACGACCGCGTCCCCGCCGATCGAAGATGCTGTTGTCGTCACCCAAGCCTTCGAAGGCCTGCGTCCCGGCGATACGATGGCCTACGCTAAGATCGGAGGCCATGATGGGAGTGGTACCGACAACGAGGGCCACGAGGGTCGAGCTCAGGAACAGGGTTCTCATGTCAGGTATCCTTTTGATTGTTTTGAAGCGTGGATGCCCTGAGCGTGTTTCACACGATCGCTCGGCGATATGGACCGTGGTCGCTCGATCTGCCGACCGCGACCCATACCTTGGTTTGCTTGGCTCGTAGCCTGAACGGACTTTGGTCCGTATGGGTTGATGGCCTGCAGGTGCTAATTGTGGTCGTGCCTGAACCCCCTGACCTGCAGTCCTCCCACATGAGCCCTTTCATCCTTCCACGACGGCAGGTCCTTTGCTTTCTGGCCTGGGGGACTGCGACGGCCTGTCTGCCTGTCTGCGTCCCCAAAGCTCGGGCCAATGACGAGGACGATCGTGGCAGTGGCCAGGGCCGAAATCGCGGACGTGGCCGCGGAGGCGACGATGACAATGACCGGGGTCGCGAAGACAGCGGTCGAAGCCGCGGCGAAAGCGACCGCAGCAACATCGACAATCGGGGCGGCTCGGAGGACCGGAGGAACAGGAACGACAACACGGAGGATCGTGCTGACGATGACAGGCTACGCACCTCGAACGAGGATGCATCGGTGTTGCAGGACATCACCGTCATCTACCCTGACGGTTGGACTGAGCGGATCGCCGACGGCAGCTACGAATTGCTGGACCCGCTGAGCCGGTCTGTCGTGCGCAGGTCCGCTACAAGCGAGGACTTCAACCGGATGATGTCCCTGCGTTAGGGCTGTGGATCAGTCCTTCCGGTCGGCCCAGCCCTCGCGAGCGATCAACGCGGCCTCGGTCCGGTTCCGGGCCTGAAGCTTCTGCAGGATCGTGGTCATGTAATGCTTGACGGTCCGTTCCTGAAGGTCGAGGTCCAGTGCGACCTCCTTGTTGCTTTTCCCTTCCGCAACGCGCCGCAGAATGTCTTCCTCCCGCTTGGTCAGGGTATCGAGAGGGTCGGTCGGCTTCGGCGTGCGCGGTGCGGTCATGGCCGCCAGCATCTTCATGGCAAGCGAAGGGGCCACATAGGTCCGCCCTTCGGCGAGATCCGTCACGATGCCCACCAGATCCCGAGCGCCTACCCCTTTGAGGATGTAGCCGGCCGCACCAGCCCTGAGCGCCTGCAGGATGTGGTCATCCTCTTCCGAGACAGTCAGCATGGCACAGCGCGGAGGCTCCGCGTTGGCCATAATCCGCCTCAGGGTAGCAATCCCGCCACCCGGCATCGAGATGTCGAGCAGGACCACATCTGGCTTTTCCCGAGCGACCATCGCCTCCGCCTCCGGACCCGAGGCGGCCTCGCCTGCAATCACAAAGCGACCCGACTCGGATAGGGTGCGGATCACTCCCTCGCGATAGAGCGGATGATCGTCGACCACGACGATGCGGATCAGGTCCATGCTGGGCCCCTAGTCTCGAGAGTCATGATGATCTCGGCGCCACCCTCAGGACGGCTGCGCGCCGCAAAGGTTCCGCCAAGGCTTTCTACGCGGTCGCGCAGGCCAGAAAGGCCCATGCCCTCCGGACGAGGGATGTCGGGCAGTCCTGGTCCTTGGTCGCGTACCGCCAGCCGAAGCTCCTGATCGTCGCAGGTGAGCGCAACCTCCAGTCCCACGCCCTTTGCGTGGCGGCTCGCGTTGTTCAGGCCTTCCTGAACGAACCGGAACACACAGACGCGGGCGGCCGGGTCCAGATCCGGTTCGGTGGAGCAGGTCGCTTCGAGCGTCACGCAATGGCCCGTCCGGGCCTCGTGCGCCTCCACAGCCGCTTTGACGGTGGCCTCCAGAGGACGCTCGGCGATGTCGGGAAGCTGAAGTCCCCGGGATACCGCTCGGACTTCGGTGAGGGCCTCGGTCACGGCACCGGCCACCCGGGCCATCTCGTCGCTCACCGGACCCTCGAGGCGTTCGCGCAAGGCGTCGAGCCGGAGCGCGGCGTAGGCCAGATGCTGGGCCGGTCCGTCGTGAAGGTCGGCGCCGATCCGGCGCATGGTACGGTCGGTTTGGGTGGCGGACCGAGAGGCTGCCGCCTGCACACGAAGACGAAGCTCCTCGTTGCGCGCCGATAACTCGCGCAACTGGCCCAGGCGCTGGTCGAGTGCGCGGCGCTGAACTTCGATGGTGTGGCTGCCCCCAAGCACAATTGCATAAAGGACTCCGCCCAAGAGCAGCGTTGTGATCCCTACGGCAGCCCAGGCCGCGGCACGGGCGGCCCGGAGGTCGCCTGCGAGTCCCTCCGCGATCTCGTAGAACTCGGCCACGGCGACGACCCGGCCTGACCAGACCTCCCGGACAGGAAGGTAGATCTCCAGGAGCGGCAGCCCCAAGGCCGCCTCTTCGCTGCTTTCCTCCTCATGGAGGTCATCAAAGGAAGCAACAACCTCGCCGGACAAAGCTTGGCGCAGGTCGTCGGTCAACGGAAAAGTTCGACCCTCGTTGGCGTTGTTGTCGGCCCAGATGACCTGGCCGTCGGCGCTCCAGAACTTGAAGGACACCACGCGGTCGCCCAAGGGTGTATTTTCGAGGATCTCATGCAACGCCCGATGAGCGCCAGGTGTTAGCTCGCCTGATCTCGACACCTGCTGGAGGATCGGGCCGATGACGTTGTCCATATAAAGCGCCGTCGCGTTAGCCGAGTTGCGCACCACCGCGTCTTCGATGCGAGCCGTCACCACGGCGCCAATGACCAGCGTGGCCACCACGAGCACCACGCTGGCAGCGGCCGCAAACCGCGTGGCCAGTGACAGTCGAGACCAGCGGGATCTCAGTTCACCGTGTTGAGCTCGATATGAAGCCGCGATGGTCATTGAGACTTACTACCGCCCGACCTGCCGCAGGGAACAGACTTTGGTACGGGGAACGCCGAACCGATCAGTCTGTGCGTTTTTCATGAGAAACGCACAGAGGCGGCCGCGCCTTTGGAGTGATCAGCAAGGGCTCCGTTGCAAACTCTGACCAAGGGCAAGGTGAGGTAAGCGGTTGGCTCATGGCCGGTCAGACTACGGTCAGGACCTATAAACCTTTTCGGATCAACAACGCTCCTAGAGACCACGGCTGAGCGTCAGGCGTA
>NZ_VDFV01000061.1 GCF_006152145.1 Rubellimicrobium roseum
GCTCGCCTCGCGAGTTCATTGCCGCCCAAACCGCAACCGCCTGAGTGTCCGGTGAAACGGGGGCCAGATCAGGAGGGCAGTTGCATCATCAACGCCAGCTACGCGATGTCCCATATTGGCTTCACCGTCCTAGCCCCAAGGATGGCCGCCAATGGAACAAGGAGCACCGGCCGGTCCTTTACCGGCCGGCAAGTGCCTACGGCCACCTACAGGGGGTCCCAGAGCTCGATTGGGCAAAAGCCACTTGGCCAGATTTCAGGCGATCGCCTCGCCCGACGGGGCCCGACCGAACGCAAGTAAGCGCATCTACTGGATGAGATCCGATAGGAACTCCGATACGGGCTTCACGCCCGACACCCAGAGCGCCTCGCGTGCGCGGGTGGCGGGGTGCGCTTCTTGGTGGAGGAGGGGGTCCTCGTTGCTCTGGGGGACCAGGACGCTCAGATCCTGGCTAGGGGAGCGGCTGCTTCTCGACCCAGCTTCGGTGAGCCGGCTCTTGGCGGCTATCGATGCACTTCACCCGCTCGATAACCCAGGAACACTGGTATCACGTTCGCAGGCGCTGCGCCACGAACTCAGCCCCTGGGTCTGGGCTTGAGCTCTTCGGGTCGTCGCATCCGGCGAATGGCGCGCCTTGCGTGCAGGGAAATCTGAGTCCAGCATCGTCTCCATTTGGACGGACCCCGATTGCCTCAGGCTCTGCATACAGGACGCCCGCAAGCGCCCCCTCCCTGCGCTGGAACTCCCTGATCGTGTTGCTGGCGGTTTGCTTGGACTGAATACCGTGGTGGCTTGGGAAGCTGCCAGAGCTGGACTTTTGACGGCTGGCCCGAGCGGCAGCGGGTTGTCTTCTCTCAAGACGTTCAGTGCAAACCATGTTGCCCCAGCCGAAGTCGCTGAGTCCTGGCCTGGCACTTGAAGGGCGTTCTGTCTCGCCATGCGGACGCGCGGCTTTACGCCCGCTGCTCTCCTTCAGAAAGTGAACATCCGGCGACGTCTGGATGTGGTGCAGGTGCTCGGTGAGTTGGCGAACACGAGATTCCGCATCGATTGAGTCGGCCCGAATGAGTTTTGAAGTCTCCAGCAGGAGTACGTGCCTACACGAACCGATTGAGAGGAAAAGCAGACTTTGACCGCCATGGGTCGACGTATTTGAGACGCGACAATCAAGAGGAGGGGTGGTGCTGCGAGAGAGGATTGAACGCCCCGGCGATTGCGGGAAACCCCTTGTTTTCTGGCACTTTGTTGAGGCTCTTGCAAGGCTGGTGTAGAACCCCGGTGGGGTAGGGGGACCTGCTTCCTGTTGGACCCGCCGAGTGCCATGCGGCAAAACACATTATCACCCCGTGAGCCAAGCTCGCGCCAATACACGGAATGAAGGTGTTCTTGAGGGTCAGCCCTCCGCCGCCTTTTCCAGTCGATCAAGGACCCGCTGCACCTGTGCCGCGTACCATGCCCCACCCCTCGCCGTAGGCACACCCGATCCATTCAGCGCCTCGGCAATGGCGCGGAGGGTGGCACCTTGGGCACGGAGCGGACGGACGATGCCAGCCACCCTGTCCGCGTTCGCCTTGGCTTGTTCCTGCACGACCACGTTCCTGGCGGCGGTCTTGTCCCGCAGCCCCCCGAGGTTTACGCCCCGGACCTTGGCCTGTGCCAGCGCAGCCTTCGTCCGGGCGCTGATGAACTCCCGTTCCTGCTCGGCAAGGGCCGCGTAGATGTGGAGTTGGAACTTGTCCGCGTAGGGCATGGAGGCGACCCGGAGACTGACCTTGGGATCGTCCATCAGGGTCGCGATGAACGACACCTTGCGGGAAAGTCGGTCGAGCTTGGCAACGAGCAGCGTGGCCCCGGTCCTCTTCACCAGCGCCAGCGCCTTGGCCAACTCGGGACGGTCATCTTCGCTGCCGCTCTGGATGTCCGTGAAGGTCTCGATGATCTCCCAAGGCACCTCCGAGAAGCCTTCGAGGAACAGGGTCACGTCCCGCTCCTGCGCCTCAAGGCCGAGACCTGACCGACCCTGCTCCTTCGTGCTGACCCGGTAGTAGGTTACGTAACGCTGCACCGCTTCCCCCCCGTTGTGTCTGTGACGGGAGGTGTAGGCTGGGCTGTACCGAATGTCAACGTCGGTTGTGCGTGTTACGGCCTGGAAGACTGACCTTGATGGAGGTCTAGGTCAGTGGCTGTCTGCCTCGTTCATTAGCGTGGTGATGGCCGTGATGATCTGGGCCACAACGAACGGCTTGGGCACCATCACGCTCTTGGGCACGCCATGGGCAGCCCAGTCGGCTGCGCTGGCCCCGCTCATGTAGACGACGGGCATCGTGGGCACGATCTCGCGGGCGTGGCGAGCCACCTCCCAGCCGTTTGGGCCAGCCCCTAGGTCGATGTCCGTCACGACGCTACGGAAGCGGGCGGCATCGGTAGCAAGCTCTGCCATTGCTTCGGCACCGTTCTTCGCGATGACCAACTCGAAACCCTCGTCTGTGAGGGTCTCTTCCAACATCGTTCCGATCAGGGCTTCGTCCTCCACGAGGAGGAGCAAGATCGCAGGGTCCAAGAGAAACGCTCCGTTGCCGTTTAGGCGGGAGCGCGGAGACCTCAGTCCCCTGTCTCTCAGTCGTCGGCAGCCAAGGCCGAAGCCGACGATGGGGCACCCTACTGGAAAGCCAGGGCCCACAACAGCCCCCATCGGGGGGAAACGCGCGAACCTCTTCTACATGATTGGGCTTTCGGGCGCGGGGCGTGAACATCCGGGGGTCTACCTCTGCAACTTGCATACTCAAGGTGTGCAGAGGATCAGCCCCCGGACTGCTACGGCTGGCTCAAAAGTCCGGGTTCACGTCCTCCAGTTCCTTCACAGACGGCTCTGGCTCTACATCAGGCTTACCTACCGGCTCGTCGTAGAAGTCCTCCTCGCCTTGCCCGTAGAGATACTCCGCTGCCTCCTGATGGTATCGCCCGAAGGCTTCCGCCAAGGCATCGGCGAACAACTCCCGATCCCGCTTCGGCCACATCCCCGCAGCCTCCCGCAGCGTCTTGGCCAGTTCCTTGATCTCCCGTCTGCGCTGGGCATCCGTCATGTTCATGTGGGCTCCTTGCGCCTCATCGGGTCCCCGTCGGTCCTTTGCCCAACTGCCAGACCACTCTTGGTTGGTTTCCTTCATCGTCTTGGCCCTTGCCCGCATCATCGAAACGAGCCTGACAGACACGCCCGCTGCTCGCGCCGTCCGCGCGATGGACAGTTCCTGGCTGTAGTCCCAGACCAGACGCCAAGCAGCGTTGTTCCGTTCGGATGCAGTCAATGGCAGTTTGGCCATGGCATTGGCCTGGAGGGCTGCCTCAATGGCTTCGGCCCGGCTCCCCTCGAAGATCGCGACAGGGACGCTCTGGGTCCGCTTGAGGTTGACGTAGGCCGCCAGTCTGTGCCGTCCGTCCAGCAGGACGAACCGGCCTGTAGGACCGTCCTCGCCGGTCTCGCGCCAAACTAGCAACGGCTCTACCTTGGTCCGTCTGGCGAGGATGGTTTGGAGGGTCCGCACATGGTGCCGATCCGTGGCGGATGCACGGAAGATGAAGTCGTGGTCGTGGCGTATCTCCCCCGCCGCGAGGGTTGTGTGAATGGTCATAGCCAATCCTGTGGGTTTGCTGGGTGTGGTCGGGAGAAGTCATCGCGGCCCGGTCTCAACCGGCCGTCTTCTCCTCCAATAAGTGGGGGAAATCGGTGCCGCCCCTTCCCCCAAGTAGAGGGGGTATCTTCGGCCCGCCTTCCTTCCAGTGGTGCCACCAACCAGACCACCCCTAGCAGCCCCGCAGAGCCCCGCTGGAGCCCCTTCTTCCCCTCCTTGGTCCCTCTGCCGTCCTAACGAATGGAACCGTTCACGGAGCCTCCTAGGAGCCTCGGAGAGCCGCTAGTAGACCATCTCTTCGGCTTTCCTTGGCCAAAGATCAGGGGTCCCCTAACCGACACTAGAGGGGACCCCTTGGCCTTCTCCGCTCCTGGGCTAGGCGCGTGAGGGCTCGACCTCGTAGCGGGGGAGCTTCTTGATCGCCTCGTAGAGCGGCTCCACCGGAACCTCCCCGTAGCCCGCCGATGCGGACCCGTCCGAGTGTCCTTGGATGGCATCCACGATCCACCGCTCAATGGAGAGCCTCCGCGCCTCGGTCTTGAACCGATGCCGCCATGCGTGGTTGGGCTGGACCCGCTCGTCCTTGATCCCGACCACGTGCCTGACCCATTCACTGACCTTCCCCCCCGCGCTCCTCGCACGGCTGACTGGGTCGTCCCCTGCTTCGGTCTGGAAGAAGACGTAACCCTCGGGGCGCTTCTTCACCATCTCGAGGAAACCCATTTCGACAAGGTGAGGGTGGATCGGGACAAGCCGCTCCTCGCCCGTCTTGACTGCGCCCGCCTCTGGGCTGATCCGCAAGCAGGGGATGCCCTTGTGAGTTTCCACGTCCTGCTTCCGCAACTGCATCATCTCGGTGATCCGAGCCCCGGTGTAGGCGCAGAGCCACGGCCCCCAGCGGATTGCCCTCTTGTTGTCCTCGGCCATCTTGCCCAGCGTCTCGGGAGCCTTGAGCGCAGCCGATAGGATCGCCTTGGCCTCGTCATCCGTGAAGCCGCGCGGGCCTGGCCCTTTGGCTTTCCCGACCTCCACGATCACATCGGCAGCCGGGTTGTCCGTGATGCGGAACTTGCGCTTTCCGACGGTGAAGACCCGCTTGACGGTGGCGAGGTACTTCTCGGCCACGGTTTTCGATGAGAGACCCTTCTCGCGCAGCAGATGGTCGGTCCAGTCCACAATCTGCTTTGGCGTGATGCGCTGTGCGTCCTCGTGACCTAGGAACTCCGTCAGGCTGTCGAGCTTCTGCCGGAAGTCCCTGACCGTCTTCTCTGGTCCTCCCTCCCGTAGGTGATCCGCCTTCCAGAGGTCGAACAGATCGGAGAGCGTCACTGTCTCGTCTGGCTGGCGCACCGTAGGGACAGGAGCGAGCGGCATCTCGGGAAACCTCCCGGCATCCGGGTCGGGCCTGTAGTCGCCCTCCGCCCGGCGCTTCTGGAAAGAAGCCCACTGCTGGCTGGCCTTGTGAAGTTCTTCGATCAACCGGGCACGGCTGGCCTCGTCCGTCGCAAGTCCGGCCTCTCGCAGCAGACGGTCAGCATCCTCACCGTACCAACGCTCCATCCTCTCGGGAGACCCAGATGCCTGGTCTCCAAGGCGCAAGACTTCACGCCAGATGGCTGTCTCCCCAGGCTCCTCCTCCAACATGGCATTGAGGCGATGGTACTCCTCCCCCACCAGCGCCATGATCTTCTTGTGCGGCAGGGCCTCTGGTTTCGCCCGCATGGCTTGCCAGATCAGGTTTTGCCTCCGCTTCTCCTCGGCATGGCGGGCTTTTGCCAACGCCGGGTCCTTGGTGTGGAGCGAACGTGAGACTTCAGCCTTGCCGAACGCCTGACGTAGATCAGCAGGGACCTTCTCACGGAAGTAGTAGACGCCAGTCTTGCGATGCTTTTGGGGACGGGACACGGGCAGAACCATGGTCGGTGTAGAACCTCGGTGTAGAACCCGAGGCGTTCCAACCTGCTGCTACACCGCAACTTCTTGACTTTGAAGAGGAAGAAGGTGGTGCTGCGAGAGAGGATTGAACTCTCGACCTCACCCTTACCAAGGGTGTGCTCTACCACTGAGCTACCGCAGCACTGAGGCGCCTTCTACCGATGCCGCCAGCGAGCGCAAGGGGGTTTCGCGCGGCTGGACGCGAGGGGAGGTCCAGACTAAGACCGGGCCATGGCGGACCGGCGGCAGGGCACATCCGAGACGGACAAGGGCGGCGCGCGCACCGCGTCGCAGGGGCGCGACGCGCGTCTCAAGGCCGCGCTCAAGGCCAACATCGCGCGCCGCAAGGCCCGCGCTCTGGCGCAGGGCGCCCCCGACGACGCCGGCCGCAATTCCATGGGCGACACGCCCCCCGACCCACCCAAGGAAGACTGAATGGATTCGATCATCGTCCGCGGCGGGGCCGAGCTTTCGGGCCAGATCCCCATCGCGGGGGCCAAGAACGCCTGCCTCGCGCTCATGCCCGCGACGCTCCTGAGCGAGGAGCCCCTCACGCTCACCAACGCGCCGCGCCTGTCGGACATCCGCACCATGACGACGCTGCTGCAGTCGCTGGGGGCCGAGGTATCGACGCTCGCCGGGGGCAAGGTGCTGGCGGCCTCCTCGCACGGACTGACCTCCACGCGCGCCGACTACGACATCGTGCGCAAGATGCGCGCCTCGAACCTCGTGCTGGGGCCGCTTCTGGCGCGCGAGGGGCAGGCGGTCGTGTCGCTGCCCGGCGGCTGCGCCATCGGCGCGCGGCCCATGGACATCCACATCGACGCGCTGGAACGCCTGGGCGCCAGGATCGACCTGCGCGACGGCTACCTGCACGCGACCGCGCCCGGCGGCCTGAAGGGCGCGCCCGTGCCGCTGCGCTTCGCTTCGGTCGGCGCCACCGAGAACGCGCTGATGGCCGCGACGCTGGCCAAGGGCACCACGGTCATCGAGAACGCCGCGCGCGAGCCCGAGATCGTCGACCTGGCGGAATGCCTGCGCAAGATGGGCGCGCAGATCGAGGGGGAGGGGACCTCCACGATCACCATCCAGGGCGTCGACCGGCTGCACGGCGCGACCCATGCCGTCGTCACCGACCGGATCGAGCTCGGGACCTACATGCTTGCCCCCGCCTTCACCGGCGGCGAGATCGAATGCCTGGGCGGCCGTCTCGACCTCGTGGGGGCCTTCGTCGAGAAGCTCTACGCCGCGGGGCTGGAGGTCGAGGAGACCGCGCGCGGTCTCAAGGTCCGCCGCTCGGGCGACCGCCCCCGCGCCGTCGACGTGGTGACGGAGCCCTTCCCGGGCTTCCCGACCGACCTCCAGGCGCAGATGATGGCCATGCTCTGCACCGCCGAGGGCACCAGCACCCTCGAGGAGAAGATCTTCGAAAACCGCTTCATGCACGCCCCGGAGCTCATGCGCATGGGCGCGCGGATCGAGCTGCAGGGCGGCACCGCCCGCGTGACCGGCGTGGAGCGCCTGCGCGGCGCGCCCGTCATGGCCACCGACCTGCGGGCCTCGGTGTCGCTGATCCTCGCGGGCCTGGGCGCCGAGGGCGAGACCGTGGTGAGTCGCGTCTACCACCTCGACCGCGGCTACGAGCAACTGGAGCAGAAGCTCTCCGCCGTGGGAGCCCGGATCGAGAGAGTGGCCGCATGACCGACGCCCCCCGCGACGCCCGCTTTTCCGACGCCGACGAAGGGCCGCTCCGGCTCCGGGCGCTGGACGCCGACGACCTCCGGGTAATCTCGGCGCTGGTGCAGGACGCGGTCGTGACCGTGGGGGACGTGGCCTGGCTGCGCCAGCACCGTCGCTTCGCCGCGCTCGTGAACCGCTTCCGCTGGGAGGGACCCACCCGCACGCCCGAGCGGGTGCGCTCGGTGCTGGCGATCGAAGGCGTGACGGCGGTCCGCAGCCAAGGGGTGGACCCGCGCGACCGCGACACGGTGCTGTCGATCCTGTCGCTGGGCTGGGAGCCGGGCGAGGACGGGGCGGGGCGGCTCCTCGTGACGCTCGCGGGCGACGGCACCATCGCGGTCGAGGTCGAGGCGCTGGAGGTCAGGCTTCAGGACGTGACGCGGCCCTACCTCGCGCCGTCCCGTCGCGCGCCCACCCACCCGGAGTAGGGTCAGGGGCCTCCGCCCCCTCGGCGCGTCGCGCCTCACCCCCGGGATATTCGGGACCAGGGAAACAGGGCTCCGATTGAAGGCCCCCGTCCGGCCCGCTAAGCCTGCGCCGACGCAAGGGAGGCCCGCGCCATGCCGCAATTCCTGTCCACTATCGAGCCCGGCTTCGAGGCGGCCTTCGCCCATCTCCTGTCGCTCAAGCGCGAGGACAGTCCCGACGTGGACGCGGCCGTGGCGGCCATCATCGCCGAGGTGCGCGCGCGGGGCGACGCGGCCTTGGTGGAGCTGACCGAGCGCTTCGACCGCGTGCGGCTGACGCCCGAGACGCTGCGCATCCCGGAGGAGGAGATCGACGCCCTCTGCGCCGCCGTCCCCCCGGCCGATCGACAGGCGCTCGAACTCGCCGCTGCCCGCATCCGCGCCTATCACGAGCGGCAGATGCCGGAAGACGAGACCTGGACGGACGATCTGGGCGCGACGCTGGGCTGGCGCTGGACGCCCGTCTCGGCGGCGGGGCTCTATGTTCCGGGCGGGCTCGCCTCCTATCCGTCCTCGGTGCTGATGAACGCGGTCCCGGCCAAGGTCGCGGGCGTGAAACGTCTCGCCGTGACGGTGCCCACGCCGGACGGGGTGGCCAACCCGCTCGTGCTGCTGGCCTGCCGCATCGCGGGCGTGGACGAGGTGTTCCGCATTGGTGGCGCGCAGGCCGTGGCCGCGCTGGCCTATGGCACCGAGAGCGTCCGGCCCGTGGACAAGATCACCGGCCCCGGCAACGCCTACGTGGCCGCGGCCAAGCGGCGCGTCTTCGGCAAGGTCGGCATCGACATGATCGCGGGCCCGTCCGAGATCCTCGTCATCGCCGACGGGGACAACGACCCGGACTTCGTGGCGCTGGACCTCCTGTCCCAGGCCGAGCACGACGAATCGGCCCAGTCCATCCTCGTCACCACCGACGCGGCCTTCGGGCGGGCCGTGGCCCAGGCCGTCGAGCGGCACCTCGAAACCCTTCCCCGCGCCGCCATCGCCGGGGCAAGCTGGCGCGACTTCGGCGCGGTCGTCGTCGTCCGCTCGCTGGACGAGGCGGTGGAGATCGCCGACCGCATCGCCGCCGAGCATCTGGAGATCCTGACCGCCGACCCCGAGGCTCTGGCGGCGCGCATCCAGCATGCCGGGGCCATCTTCCTCGGCCCCTGGACGCCCGAGGCGATCGGCGATTACATCGGCGGGCCGAACCACGTGCTGCCCACGGCGCGGACGGCGCGGTTCTCCTCGGGGCTGTCGGTGATGGATTTCCTCAAGCGCACCACCCTGTCGCGGATGACGCCCGAGGCGCTGCGGGCGCTGGGCCCGGCGGCCGAAACCCTCGCGCAGGCCGAACGGCTGGAGGCCCATGGGCTGTCGGTGCGCGCGCGGCTGGACCGGCTCAACCGATGACCGACCGCCTCATCGCCATCGAGATCGACGACACGGGCCTGCCCGCGCCCACGCCCGAGATGGAGCAGGAGCGGCGCGTGGCCATCGTCGACCTGCTGGAGGAGAACCGCTTCGTCCTGCCCCCGCATCCCGACCGGCCTCGCTGCGGTCCCTGGCGTCTGACGCTCGCGGTGCGCGAACGCCGGCTCGTCTTCGCCGTCTCCTCCGAGGGCGGCGAGCCTGCGGGCGAGTTCCACATGTCGATGGGGCCCTTCCGGCAGGTGGTGAAGGACTACGCCCAGATCTGCCAAAGCTACTACGACGCCGTGCGGACGCTGCCGCCCTCGCAGATCGAGACGGTCGACATGGCCCGCCGCGGCATCCACAATGAGGGCGCACGCGTCCTGCAGGAGCGGCTGGCCGGCAAGGCCGAACTCGACCAGGACACGGCACGGCGCCTGTTCACGCTGATCTGCGTGCTCAACCTTGGGGGGTGACGGGGTGGACAAGGTCGCGGCGGCCCCGGCGGACACCCTTCCCCAGGCCGTGCTGTTCTGCTGCGACCACAACTCGGTCCGCTCGCCCATGGCCGAGGCGATGATGAAGCGGCTCTACGGCACCGATTGCTACGTCCAATCGGCGGGCGTGCGCAGCGACCGCGAGATCGACGGCTTCGCCATCGCCGTCTGCCAAGAATGGGGACTGGAGCTGTCGCGCCACCGCACCCGCAGCTTCGACGACATGCGCGACTGGGGCGACGACCTGTCGGCCTACGACCTCGTGGTGGCGCTCACCCCCGCCAGCGCGCATTGCGTCGCGGATCTCACCCGCGCGGCCGCCGTGCAGGTGGAGCATTGGCCCATCCTCGACCCCACCGGACAGGGCGAAGGGCGCGAGGAACGCCTGGACGCCTACCGCCGCACGCGCGACATGATCCTGGCCCGCCTGCTCGACCGCTTCGGCCCCCCGCGCGGCGACTGGGCGCCCGCGCCCTGACGGGAACCCGGAGAGGGCGCCGTGCGTCAGTTCCGTGACGCTGCCGATTGCGCTTGAAAAAGCTGCGCCGCAGCGCCATCTAGGCGCCGGGCCGCCTGTGATTCTGCGGCCCGCAACGCATTGGGAGACCACATGGCCAAGGAAGAACTGCTCGAATTTCCTGGCGTCGTGAAGGAGCTCCTGCCGAACGCGACGTTCAGGGTCGAGCTGGAGAACGGCCATGAGATCATCGCGCATACGGCAGGGAAGATGCGGAAGAACCGCATCCGCGTGCTCGCCGGCGACAAGGTGCAGGTCGAGATGACCCCCTACGACCTGACCAAGGGGCGGATCAATTACCGCTTCAAGTGACGTCCTCCTTGGGGACGCTTCGATGACGACCCAGACCCCGGACCCCGCGCTGCGCCTGGTCCTGGGCTCGGCCAGCCCGCGCCGTCTCGACCTGCTGGCCCAGGCCGGGATCGCGCCCTTCGCCGTCCGCCCCCCCGAGATCGACGAGACCCCCCGCAAGGCCGAGACGCCGCGCGACTACGTCCGCCGCATCGCGCGCGAGAAGATCGCCGCCGTGAAGGCCGACGAGGGCGAGGTCGTGCTCTGCGCCGACACCACCGTCGCGCTGGGCCGCCGCATCCTGGGCAAGCCCGCCGACGAGGCGGAGGCGCGGGCGATGCTCGGCCTGCTCTCGGGCCGCCGCCACCGTGTCATCACCGCCGTCGCCGTGCGGCGGGGCGGGCGCGTGTGGGAAAAGGCCGTGACCACCGCCGTCGCGGTCAAGCCCCTGACCGAACGGGACCTCGCCGCCTATCTCGCCACTGGCGACTGGCGCGGCAAGGCCGGCTCCTACGCGATCCAGGGCCCCTTCGGCGCGCATATTCCCTGGATCAACGGCAGCTTCACGGGCGTCGTGGGGCTGCCCCTGACCGAAACCCTGGGCCTGCTGACCGCGGCGGGCTTTGCCGGAGGACCACGATGAAGGGACGGACCATCGTCCTCGACCACCTCGGGCGTCGCGAGGCGGCGGCCCTCCTCGTGGACGGCAAGCTCGACGACCTGCTGATCGACGACGACTCGGCCCCACGGCCGGGGGCCATCTACCGTGCCACCTGCGACCGGGGGCTCAAGGGGCAGGGGGGCATGATGCTGCGCACCCCCGACGGCACCGCCTGGCTCCGCAATGCCCAAGGCATGAAGGCCGGGGACACCCTGCTCGTGCAGGTCACCGGCGTGTCCGAGGGCGGCAAGGCCATCCCTGTCACCGACCGCCTCCTCTTCAAGTCGCGCTACGCCATCGTCACCCCCGGCGCGCCAGGCATCAACGTCTCGCGCCAGATCCGTGACGAGGAGGAGCGCGCCCGCCTCCTCGCCCTCGCGCATGACGCCTTCGACGAGGAGGGCCCCCACGGCCTGATCCTGCGCTCGGCCGCCGAGGGCACCGCCGACGAGGACGTGGCCGAGGACATCGCCGCCATGCGCGACCTCGCGCTCAAGGTCATGGCCGACGACAGGGGTGAGCCCGAGAAGCTCACCGATGGCGACGGCCCGCACCTGCTCGCCTGGCGCGAATGGGACGCGCCGACCGTGGTGACGAAGCCCGGCGGCTTCGCGCGCGAGAACGTGCTCGACCAGATCGACAGCCTCCGCCGCTCCGAGGTGAACCTCGGCGACGGCACCATGGTGGTCGAGACCACCCGCGCGCTCGTGGCCATCGACGTCAACACCGGGGGCGACACCTCGCCCGCCGCCGCGCTCAAGGCCAATCTCGCCGCCGCCCGCGCGCTCCCGCGGCAGCTTCGGCTGCGGGGCCTGGGCGGCCAGATCGTGGTGGACTTCGCCGGCATGTCCAAGGCGCACCGCAAGCAGCTCGACCAGTCGATCCGCGACTCGTTCCGCTCCGACCCCATCGAGACCTCTCTGGTGGGATGGACCGCGATGGGCCTCTTCGAGCTGTCGCGCAAGCGCGAGCGCCTGCCGCTCGTCCATCTCCTGGGGGACGCCTGATGGCTTGCCCGGTCTGCGGAAAGCCCACCGAACCCAAGTACCGGCCCTTCTGCTCGGCGCGCTGCGCCGACGTGGACCTCGCGCGTTGGCTGCGGGGCGACTACGTCATCCCCGGCACCGTCTCCGAGGAGGAGGAGCGCCCCGATCCTCAGGGCGAGCAGCGGGACGGCTAGATCGCGTCGAAGGCCGGATGGTAGGCCAGCCGCCCCTCCGGCCAGCGATCGCGGAAGGGCAGGACCATGAAGGCCGAGGCCGGCAGCCCGACCGGGACCAGCTCCGGCGCGTGGAGAAAGCCGAAGCGCCCGTAGAACGCCCGCGCCCCTAGGACGATGCAGCCCTCCGCGCCCGTCGCCTTCAGCCGTGCCAGCGCCTCGCGCACGAGATCGCTCCCGACTCCGCGCCCCTGCCAGTCCGGGTCCACGGCGACGGGACCCAGCGCGTGCCATCCCGAGAGCGCGCCGTTCACCGTGACCGGCGAGACGAGAAGGCTACCCACGACCGCTGACTCGGCCACCGCCACGAAGCCCAGCGTCACGCCGCCGCCGTCGCGCAGACCATCCGCGAGGATCGTCTCGCGCCCCCGGCTGTGCCGCACGCTCGCAAAGGCCCGGACCAGCACCGCGTTCGCGGCCGCCCGATCCGCCTCGCGCTCCTCGCGGATCTCGGTCACCGCCAGATCGGGTTCGACCATGCCCGCTTCCCCGCCCGGTCCACCACCGTCACCCGCAGCCAGGGCGAGCCCGCGAAACGCTCCAGCGGCATCTCGCCCCGGGTCATCGACTGCCCGTGCAGGCCTTTCGAGGACGTGCCGTGCCCCGAGACGATGATGGACGCCGCCGCCGAGCATTCGACCCTCACGACCTCGTCCGTGACCTCGATCCTTCGGATTTCGGGCCCCTGGCTCGAGTAGTAGGCCCCGGCCTTGAGCGCCGCGAGCAGGGCCCCGGGCTCGTTCGCCTCGGCCTTGACCATGACCCAGCCCCCGAAATGATCGGGCTCGGTGAAATGCGCGTCGTCCGTGGCGCAAAGGTTCAGCCGGTGGCCTTCGGACAGCAGCAGGTCCAGCACATGGAACCCGTCGGGGCGGTCGCAGCCGGTGGCGCAGCCGTGGTTGTAGGTTTCGACCGCATGGGCGATCCCGGCGAGGCTGCGCGCGTCGTCCAGCGTCAGCCCCGACCACTGCGGATGGGCGATGGCGACATAGGCCCCGGCCTCGACCGCTCGGCGCGCGATCTCTGGCCCGCTCTCCTGCCCCGCGACGGGCCGGAACTCGGGCGTGTGCGAAGGCGCGAAGTCCGGGGGCAGCCCCACGGCCAGGATGTGCCACAGCTCTCCGTTGGCCATCACGCCCGAATGCAGCTCGGCCCCCAGGATCGTCGTGAAGCGGTTGGTGCGGAAGGGCACCGTGTCCACGATCGGATAGCCGAAGGCGCCCACGAAATGGTCCGTCAGCGCCAGGAAGTCGTAGCCCTCGTCGCGGTAGCGGCGGCAGACCTCCTCGGGGGGCAGCGCCCCGTCCGAGACGTCGGAATGCGTGTGCAGGTTGCCGCGCCAGAAGCGGCCGGGTGCCTCCCATGGAGTCATGTCAGGCTCCGATCACGATGACGTCGCGGCCCGAGAAGCTGATCTCCACCGGCTCGCCCGGCCGGGGCGGTGGCGCATCGGGCCGGTTGAAGGTGTCCAGCAGGAAGCTCTGCCCCCCCGCCTCGGCGCGGATGCGGATGACGCTCCCCATGAACTCGACGGCCCGCGCTGTCGCGGGCAGCACGATCTCGCGCCCCGAGGCGCGGCCCAGATGCACGGCCTCGGGCCGTAGCGCGATGGGCACCACCGTCCCGGCCTGCACGGGCAGGGCGCGGCCCAGATGCAGCGTGAGGCCCCCCGACATGACCGTGCCCTGGTGCGGGTCGATCACCGTGGCGTCGATGGGGGTGAGCGTGCCCACGAAGCTCGCCACGAAGGGGGTGGCGGGCTGGTTGTAGATCTCGAACGGCGAGCCCACCTGGTCGGCGATCCCCGCGTTCATCACCACCACGCGGTCGCTGATCGACAGCGCCTCCTCCTGGTCGTGGGTCACGAAGATGGTCGTGATCCCCAGCCGCCGCTGGATGTCGCGGATCTCGGTCCGCAGGCGCACCCGCACCTTGGCGTCCAGCGCCGAGAGCGGCTCGTCGAGCAGCAGCACCCGCGGCCGGGGGGCGAGCGCGCGCGCCAGCGCCACGCGCTGCTGCTGCCCGCCCGAGAGCTGGAACGGGTAGCGCCCGCCGAACTCCGCCATCGGCAGCCCGATCAGGTCCAGCATCTCGGCCACGCGCCCCTGCGCCTCGGCCGCGCGGACCCCGGCGATCTTCAGCCCGAAGCCCACGTTCTGCGCGACCGTCAGGTTGGGGAAGAGGGCATAGGCCTGGAACACCATGCCCACGTTGCGCTGGTTCGGGCGCAGCGGCACGATGTCCTTGCCCTCGATGCGGATCGCGCCCGCGCTGGGCGTCTCGAAGCCCGCGACCATGCGCAGGACGGTCGTCTTGCCGCAGCCCGACGGGCCCAGCAGCGACACGAACTCCCCCTGGTCGATCGGCAGGCTGAAGTCCTTGACCACCCGGTTCGCGCCGAAGCTCTTCTCCAGGTGGGCGATGTCGAGATAGGCCATCAGGTCCTGACCCTTGTGTGCTTCTGCGTCCGCGTCACGAGGCCGATCAGCCCCATGCAGCCCCAGGTGATGACGAAGGCGATGACCGCGAGGGCCGAGGGCTCGTAGGCCCGGTCCTGCCCCAGCCGCTGCATGAAGGGCCCAAAGGCCGGCCGGTCCAGCAGCGCCGCCATGGTGAACTCGCCGATGACGATGGCGAAGGTGAGGAAGGCCCCCGACAGCACCGCGCCCAGCACGTTGGGCAGGATCACCCGGCCCAGGATCGTGCCCCAGCCCGCGCCCAGCGACTGCGCCGCCTCGGTCAGCGTGGCCACGTCGATGGTCCGCAGGCCGGTATCCACCGCGCGGTACATGTAGGGCAGGGCCAGCACCGTGTAGCCCATGGCCAGAAGGAGGTTCGTCCCCGCCGCCGTCCCTGTCAGCGGCAGCCAGGACCCGGTGTTGTAGAGCCGGATGTAGCCGAAGACGATGACGATGGCCGGGATCACCAGCGGCAGCAGCGTGATGAACTCGACCACGGGTCGCAGGCCGGGCATCCGCAGGCGCACCCAGAAGGCCGTGGGCACCACGATCAGCACGCCCATCAGGATCGTCACCAACGCCATCGTGGCCGAGAAGGCGAAGGTGCGCTGGAACTCGGGGTTCCCCAGCACCGAGGCGTAGGCATCGAAGGAATAGGCGTCCCGCCGCATCCGCAGCGAGAACTCGGTCATCCCCCAGAGCGGCAGCAGGAAATAGAGCATCCCCAGGAGGAACGCCCCCCAGGCAAGGACCCGCGTCACTTGAGCCACCTCTCGGAGCGTGCGCGCAGCACGATGTAGATGGTGTTCGCCACCGCCGTGATGACGATCATTCCCAGCGCCAGCGCGTAGCCCAGATGCGGGTTGCCCAGCACGTCGCCCCGGATCTGCGCGTAAAGGAGGATCGGCGCGATGTTGAGCGCGGGCCCCGTGAGGGCAATGGCCGTGGCCACCGCCCCGAAGGCGTTGGCGAAGAGGAGCGCGAGGCAGCCCAGGATCGACGGGAACAGGATGGGCAGCGCCACCATGCGCCAGTACTGCCAGCCGCTCGCGCCCAGGACCTGCGCGGCCTCGCGCCATTCCCGCTTCAGCCCGTCCAGCGCCGGCGTGATGATGAGGATCATCAGCGGGATCTGGAAGAACAGGTAGGTGAGGACGAGTCCCGCCGTGCTCAGGATGTTGAAGCGCGGGAAGCGCACCTGCTCGCCCAGCAGCGCCTGGAGCCCGTCGGGCACGTTCCACAGCCCTGCCTGCAGCACGATGCCCAGGTCCGACCGCAGCCACAGCGTGATGAGCCCCGCGGGCCCGATCGTGGCGATGAAGGCGAAGGCCAGCGGCACGCCCGCGAAGTTCGACGCCACCCCGGAAAAGGTGAGGAGCGGCTGGCGCAGCACGCGCGGCAGCCCCCCCAGCACCACCGCCGCCGCCATGGCAAAGCCGATCAGGCACCCCAGCAGCGCCGACCAGAAGCTCACCTGGATCGACACCCAGTAGGCGTTGCGGATCGACCGGGTGTTGAGGTCGAGGATGTTCTGGACCGTGAAGTCGCCCGCCGTCGTGCGGAAGGCGCCCAGCACGATGTGCATCGTGGGCAGGATCAGGAACAGCGCGACGAAGATGAAGAACGGAAGCACCCCCAGCCAGCGCAGCGGCAGCGCGGGCGCGCGGGGGGCAGGCGAGGGGGCCGCGAGGGGCCGGGTCGTGGTGGCGTCGGCGGGCATGGGCCCCCGGGTCCTTTCGGAAACGGAACGGCCCGGCCCCCGCGCGGGGACCGGGCCCGACAGGTCAGGGGATCACTCGACGACGTCGGCGCCCACGGTGGTGTCCCAGCCGGCCACGACGGCCTCGCTGTTGGCGTTCACCTGCTCCAGCGTCGGGAAGACGGCGCGCTCGTAGGCCTCGGCCGGCGGCAGCTTGTCGAGAAGATCCTGCGGCACCACGCCCCGCTCCACGAGGTCGGTGTAGCGGATCGGGTGGCAGTAGCCCTTCAGCCACTCGATCTGCCCTTCGTCCGAGTACAGGTGCTCCATCCAGAGCTTGGCGGCGTTCGGGTGCGGCGCGAAGGCCGAGATCGCCTGCACGTAGACGCCGGCGAGCGTGGCGTCGGACGGCACGACCACCTCGACCGGCGGGTTGCCCGCCAGCGTGTCGCGGGTGGCGAGCGCGTTGTAGTCCCACTGGATCACGATGGGCGTGGTGCCCTGCGCCAGCGTGCCCGAGCTGCCGATGACCGGGACGAAGTTGCCCGCGTCGTTCAGTTCCTTGAAGAACTGGAGCCCGGCCTCGGCCGCCGCCTGCCCCGGCTCGGCGCCCTGCGCCATGCCGGCGGCCATCACCGCAAGGATCGCCTGGTTCGACGCGCGCGGGTCGCCCGCCAGCGCCACCTGACCCGCGTATTCGGGCTTGAGGAGGTCGGCGAAGCTCTGCGGCACCGGGTCCACGAGGTCGGTGTTCACCGCAAAGGACATCACGCCGTAGTAGTCGCCGTACCAGTGGCCGTCGGCCTCCTTGGCGTCCTCGGGGATCGTGTCCCAGGTCGAGACCTTGTAGGGCTGGATCAGGCCCTCTTCCTGCGCCTGCGGCCCGAAGGCGAGGCCCACGTCGATCACGTCGGGCGCCTGCGGCCCGGTGTTCTCGCGGTTGGCGCGGATGCCCTCCAGCTCCTCGGCCGAGGAGGCGTTGGGGTTGAGCTCGTTGATCTCGATCTCGGGGTACTTGGCCTGGAAGGTGTCGAAGACCCCCTGGTAGTTGCACCAGTCGCGGGGCAGGGCGATGGTCGTCAGCATCCCCTCGGCCTTGGCGGCCTCGTAGAGCGCGTCCAGGTCCACGGTCCCGGCGTCCTGGGCCAGGGCCGCCCCCGCCTGAAGCGCCAGCGCCGAGGCGGCCAGCCATTTCGACAGTGTCATCATCGTCTCCCCATCTGCGCCGGAGCATGAGCCCGTCCGGCTTGTGCGGGGTAGTAGACGACTGAAACGGGTTCGTGACAATCGCTTTGTCACAAACTGACCGATTGGTCAGCTTTCCTTCCGCCTGGTTCCGGCGGGTGCCGGACCGGCGCCGCGCCGGGGGTGTTGCGCGAATCGGGGCAGGACCGTTCGGTGGTCGAAGGTATCGTTAACCTTCGGCCGGCATCCTTTCTCGCATGACCCCGAAACGCGCCGGGCCGCCCCTGGGGGCGGCCCGGACGTCAGGACCGAAGGACCCGGATGACCGACGCGACCCTATTCCGCCACGTGCAGCCTCGGCCGGCCACGCTCGGCCTCCATCCGGAGCAGGCGCTCCTCCAGCGCGGCCATCTCGGCGCGCTGGGCCGC
>NZ_VDFV01000005.1 GCF_006152145.1 Rubellimicrobium roseum
GACCAAGCTCGAAAAGCCCGGAAGCCTGCAGAGACCCCGGACCAAACTCGCGGTCAGGACCAACTCGCTTTGAGCCTTGTTACAGAGCAGACCACCTCATCGGGGCGGATCGTTCGGAACGAACGTGGTGCTGATCGGCGGAGTCTTCGCCATCCTTCTCGGCAAATGAGGCAGTCCCGCCACCTTGGCCGAGCTACTACTCTAGGACTGCGTCCTCGATGCGCTACTCCGCTTCATCGTCCCTCGGACGGCTGGGCGCAAAACAGCATCTACATGGCCAACCTGCGCCCCAAGACCCAGCTCGCCAGCGCCATGCTCATGGTTCATCGGAGGCGCAGCGCTGGAACGGTGGGCGGCATCAAGGTCACCGCCTTCTCCATTCCAGGCTCCGTCGTCTGGGCCGAGATCCCGGGGCCTTCGGATGTCAGGGTGATCAGTTGTCGCATCAGCCCTGGGACGCACCGCTAAGCCCTCGCGGTCGTCCTGCTCGCCGCAGACCTCGTGAGGCGCTTGACGCTTGACCTGCTGTCACTCATATTTTGCTCCTTGGCCCGAGTCCTCTGCGGAGTGGTTGTGGCTTCGCCGCCGTGGACCTGTCGACCGGGGTTGCCCCGATCTCCTGCCCTTGGGACGGGTCAGGCTGATCGGGCTGATGCATGTAGGCCGAGTGGCCGCTATCACCACAGCCCCGGGACCCGCAGGTCCGTCTATGCCGCGATCCGGAGGAGCGTAGGACTGCTGGGTAACTTTCTTGTCCCGATCATCGGCAACGTGATGTAATCGGTCTTGGCCATTCCGGTGGCACGACAACCAAGTCGCCGGCCCAATCGGAACACGCTGTGCTCCGCATCGACGAGAATGCCACGCCAGTGCAGTCTTGGAACAACCCGCTCGCCCATGTCGCCCAGGTGGACGATCCTCAATCAGCAATCCTGATAAAGTTGGGCGTGCACGAGTACCAGCAAGTGGTGGTCGGCATCGACCGCAAGCACAGCGTGCCTGACCTTTAGGCCAAGGCGATCATCCAAAATCACGGCCGGACCCCGGAACGGACGAACACAGATCAGGTCGTCTTCCCCGGCGCGACCATGGGGGAACGGGTCGCCCATCTCGTAGCAGACTGGATGATGGACTACGTGGGGTTCGAGACGGCTTCGCGATCGTCACGACGCGGGAAGCCGTCGGTCGCACGCTCGCCGAATCCACTCTGCGAACACATTCTGGATCACCATCGTCGGCGTGAAGCGGCCCGGTATCGACTTCGCTTACCACCGTCCCTAGCGTTGATCCCAAAAGGCGTCCTACTCCAAATCTCAGGGGCAACCAAAGCCGTGGCGCAGTTCGCCGCTATAAGCGAGGCGAGCGGCCCTGCCTTCGCTGACGCCGACTGGCTGGCACAGGACGCGGCCCTGCCCTTCTACGGCATCGACCCTGTGCTCGGGACTCCATGCCTCGGCCGGAGGCGGTAGCGCCCCGGGGGAAAGCCGAAAGAAGGACGCCTCAGGCGGGCTGGAGATTGGCCAACGGCGCCTCGATGGTGCAGACGAGCCCGCCTGCGCGGAAGTCCAGCAGGACCGGCCCGCCCAGTTCGGCCGACAGACCCCTCTGGATGAGCCGGGACCCGAATCCCGTCCGGGCGGGCGGCGCGACGGCCGTTCCTCCCCGCTCCTCCCAGGAGAGCCGGAACAGCGGCTCCGAGCCGGCCGAGACGGTCCAGCCCAGCGAGACCCGTCCCGCCGGGCTGGCGAGCGATCCATACTTGGTGGCGTTGGTGGCCAATTCGTGCAGCGCCAAGGTCAGGTTGACCGCTGCTTGCGGTCGCAGCCGCAGGTCCGGACCCGACAGATCGAAGCGCCCCAGGCGGTCGAAGGGGTCCAGCGCTGTTTCGACCAAGCTTTGCAGCCTAGCCGCTTCCCAGCTCTCGCGGGTGAGAAGGTCGTGGGCGCCGGCCAGCGCGAGGAGACGTCCCTCGAAGGCGGCCCGCGCGTTCGCCGGCACGTCGGGGCCGCGCAGGGATTGGCTCGCGATGGACTGGACCACGGCCAAGGTGTTCTTCACCCGGTGGTTCAGCTCGTGAATCAGGAGCTCACGCTGGCGCTCCTCGGCCTTGCGGCAGGTGATGTCGGAGAAGGCCACCGCAAGGCCGCTGCCCTCCTTGGGCGCGACCCTCATCTCGATGACCCGGTCCGGGAAGCTGACCGAGGGCGCCTCGAAGGTGACGGGCACGCCGGTGGCCATGACGCGCTGCTGGTTCTGGTCGAAGATCGAGCCCACATGGGCCGGGAAGGCCTCCCAGATCACCAAGCCCAGCACCTCGTCGCGGCGACGACCGAAATAGCGCTCGGCCGCTCGGTTGAAGACGGTGATGCGCCAGTTCCTGTCGACCGCATAGAAGCAGTCCGACACGCTGTCGAGCACGGCGCGCAGATGACGCTCTCGCTGGACGAGGAGGTCGGCCTGGCGCCGGCTTTCGGTGATGTCCTGCACAAGGGCGAAGAAGCCCGCCACCTGCCCGTCCCGGTCCAGATGAGGCACATAGTGCGCGCGGAAATCGTGCAGCTCTCCGCCGGCATGCGGCACCTGGGACTCGTAGGAGGTGGACCGGCCCGCAAGAACAGCCTCGATATGCGGCTGGGCGTCGGCGAAGGCTTCGGGACCGATGACCTCGGGGAGGAAGCGTCCCTTGATGTCGTCGCGCCGACGTCCGAACGCCTCCTCGTAAGCCCGGTTCACGAAGCGGTAGCGCAGGTCGCGGCCCACTTCGGAGATGAAGACGGGCAGCGCGTCGGTGACGACCTCCAGCCGGCGATCCGCGGCGCCTCGGACCGTCGCAGCCTCCGCCTCGATGCGGGTCCGAAGCTCGGCCTCCTGCGCGGCCGCCCGGCCCGCATGGCGCGCAGCCAGCACCAGGACGGCGCACGCCGCCGCATGGACGGCGAGTCCCGTCCACAGCGGCCCGCTTCCCGGCCCGAACAGCGCGGGCGCCGGATGCCAGGCCACGGCCAGCACGGCCGAGAGCGCCGCGCCGAGAAGGGCCGAGGTGGTGCCCACCAGAGCGGCCAGGACCGCAACGGCGGGCAGGAACGCCGCAAAGGCCGGACCGGCCTCGGCCGCGAACGGGAGAAGAAGGGTCAGGACGGGTAGCACGACCGCGGCAGCGTAACCCAGGAGGGTCAAGCCCTGCGCCTGCGGAGGCCGGTCGGACGACGAGGCGAGGTCGCGGGTCAGGCTACGCATGACGTGGAGATGTCTCCTGGGACCGCGAAGGCATCGGGACGGCCCCCAGATTAATCTTGGCAGGTCCGGCAGCCGACTTCCAGCGTCCGACGAGGCCGCAGACGATCTGCCGTCGCATTCAGCCGCCGCGCGACGATTCTGCACAAGACATGAGGGCCCAGCGCCATGGGTCGGCGGACGGGTCCGGCCAGCGCAGCGGCCCTCTGGCAGCGCGCGGCATCGCAGCCTAGCTGAAGGTGTCCCGCAGGAGTCGCCCATGACCGCTCCCCTCGTCATCTTCGGCCACCACGACACGGCCACCGTCGCGCAGATGGAGACCTGCCTTGCCACGGGGTCGGCCGCCACGGGGGTGCTCTGCGCCGACGGGCACCTCGGCTACAACCATCCGATCGGCGGCGTGGTGGGCTACGAGGACCACGTCTCGATCAGCGGCGTGGGCTACGACATCGCCTGCGGCAACAAGGCCGTCCGCCTCGACATGCGCGCCAGCGAGATCGAGCCACGGGTCGACACGATCCTGCAGGACATCGCGCGCAATGTCAGCTTCGGCCTGGGTCGCGCGAACGCGGCGCGCGTGGAGCACCCTCTGTTCGAGTCGGATCTATGGCAGGCAGCGGGCGTCGCGGACCTCAAGGGGATGGCACAGGGACAGCTGGGCACCGTGGGCGGCGGCAACCACTACGTGGACCTGTTCCGCGACGACGAGGGCTGGGTCTGGATCGGCGTGCATTTCGGGTCGCGCGGCCTGGGCCACAGGATCACGACCAAGTACCTGCAGGCTGCCAGCGCCTCCGGAGACATGCTGGCCCCGCCCGCGCTTCTTTCCACGGACACGGCGGCGGGCCAAGGCTATCTTGCCGGAATCGAACTGGGCGGCCTCTATGCCTATGCAGGTCGCGACTGGGTGACCGAGAGGGTGAGGCGCCTCATCGGAGGAACGGTCACCGACGAGGTCCACAACCACCACAACTACGTCTGGAGAGAACGGCATGGCGACCGGGACCTCTGGGTCGTGCGCAAGGGCGCGACGCCGGCCTTCCCCGGCCAGCGCGGCTTCGTGGGCGGCAGCATGGGCGACGACGCCGTGATCCTGCGGGGCGTCGAGTCGCCCCGAAGCCGGACCGCTCTCTACTCCACTGTTCATGGCGCAGGACGCGTCATGTCGCGCAGCGAGGCCAAGGGCAAGCGGGACCGCAAGTCGGGCCGCGTGATCCGCCCGCCGGCCGTGGACGCGGACGAGATGCGCGCCTGGCTTTCGCGCAAGGGCGTGCGCGTCCTGGGCGGCGACCTCGACGAGGCTCCGCAGGCCTATCGCCGCCTTCCCGAGGTCCTGGCCGAGCACGCCGGCACGGTGGAGATCGAGCGCGTCCTTCACCCCATGGGGGTGGTGATGGCCGGTCCGGGCGACGTCGACCCCTACAAGGATTGAGGCGGCGCCCCGGCCAGGAGCACCTCGCAAGAGCCGAGCACCACCTCCTCGGGCAGCGGCTTGGTGGCCCGCGCGGCCCAGAGCGGATCGCGCGCGGCTTCCATCTCGGCGACGCCCAGGATCGCCCCGATGGCGAAGGGCGGCACCAGCGCGACCGGCGCCAGGGTCGCGTTGGCGAGGACCGCCCCCTCGTCCCAGGCCAGCCCGCGCAGCCCCGGCACGGGATCGACCTCCACGACACGGTCGAGAGCCGCATGGAGGCTCGCCAGGGCATGGAACAGCGGCCGCGCCTCGCCATCCGATCCGACGAGCCCGAACGGCCCGGCCGGCGCCGCGAGTGCGACGGCCTCGGCGCCCGCTCCCGCCGCGGCGGCGCAGGCAGCCACGGCATAAGCCGCAGCGATCAGGCCCTTCTGACGGGGGTCGATGCCATTCGCACGGTCGCCGGGCGGGGGTCGGAGCCCGATCGAGACCAGCCCCAGCCGCAGCGCCCGCGCGCCTGCGGCCGAGCGCGCGTCGGCAAAGACCTGCGGCAGGACCTCCAAGGCTTCCAGCACCGCTGCCTCGCCCGCCCCCGGCCCTACCGCCGAGGCCCCCAGCGTCACGTAATGCCCCGGCGCCTCCGCCGACGGAACCCGGTCTCCCGCGAAGTTCGTCAGGGCGCCGATCCCCACCCGCGCCTCGGGAAAGGCGGCCGCCACCGCTTCGGCGCAGGCCTGGAGTGAAGGTCCGCCCCCCGGCCGGCCATGGAGCTGCGCCTCGGGCAAGGCCGCGACGTGCCGTGGGAACAGCCCCATCCGCGCGAGCCGCAAGGCAAGGGCGTCGAGCGTGGACCCGCAGTCCGTACCCTCGGGCAGGACCACCTCAAGGTCGAGCAGCCCCCCTTCGGCCAGCGTTCGGCAGGCGTCCTCCAGCGTGGCCTCGTCCTCGTCCGTGGCGCGCAGCCGCAGCAGCAGGCCCCGCGCCGGAAAGGGCCCGCCGGGGCGCAGCCAGCCCGGCTCGGCCGCGAGCAGCAGGTCGGGCATCCGCGTGGCCTGCGGCGTCTCGGGCGCGGTGGCTGCCTCGCCCAGACGCAGGATGGGGGTCCCGGTCATGTGGGCCGCTCGAGGATAAGGGTGGGGATGCTCACGCCGCTTCTCCTTCGCCGCCAGCATAGGGCCCGCTGCCGCGGCGCGGCAAGCCGGCTCAGAGCCAGCCGCGCCACTTGAAGTAGGCCCAGCTCAGGACGCCCGACAGGACCATCAGGACCAAGGCCAGAGGATATCCGTAGCGCCAGTCGAGCTCGGGCATGTTGTGGAAGTTCATGCCGTAGACCGTGCCGATCAGAGTGGGCGGCAGGAACAGCGTCGCCACGACCGACACGATTCGCACCGTCTGGTTCTGGCTCAGGTTCACCATCCCGAGCGTGGTGTCGGTCGCGAGCCCCACCCGCCCCGACAGGAAGTCCACGTGGACCTCCAGCGCCTGCATGTCGCGCATCAGCGTCTTCACGAAGGTCTTGAGCCCGTGCTCGTTCTGCTCGGCCCGCCAGAGCCCGAAGACGGACAACATCCGCTCCATGGTCAGGAGTCCCAGCCGCACGCGCGCGAGCACCTCGCCCTCGCGGCCCACGGCCCGCAGGGCCTCCTCCAGCTCGGCCGAGGTCAGCGGCTCGCTCGACCCCGCGTAGACGCGCGCGGCGATGGCGTCGAGCGACCGGCCCGCCGCCTCCAGAAGGTCGGCGAAGCGCGACACGATCTCCTCCACTAGTCCCAGGAACAGCCGCAGATGCGTCCCGCAGCCGGTCGAGGAACGGTCGGCGCGGGCGGGGAAGGTGTCGAAGGGCCTCGGGGCGTGGTGGCGCACCGTCACGAGGCGGTCGGGCGTCAGGATGAAGGTGACGGGACCCGAGAGCTGCTTGCCGTCGGGGCTGTGGCCCGGAAGGATCACCGTCATGAAGTCGGCCCCGTCCTCGCGGTAGAGGCGATTCGAAATCTCGATCTCCTCCATGTCCGCGAGCGTGGGGATCTCGATTCCGAGCTCGGCCCGGATGCGACTCGCCTGCTCGGGCTGGGGGCGGTAGAGGTCGATCCAGATGGCCTCCTGCAGGTCGGCCGACGGCAGCATCCGTTCAAGGCGACGATCCGCGAGGCGGTAAGGGATGAGCATGGGCGCGGGCTCCGGGCGCGGGGGCCGGACCTCCATAGCGGGCGGCGGGGAGCGGTTCCACCCCACGGCGGAAACGGCGGGGCGCGCGCCTACTCGGCTGCGGCCCGGCGCTCCTCGGCCCAGGCCCAGGGACGGGTGTAGGCGCCCAGAGCGCGCACGACCTCCTCGTCGGCCACCGTCCCGGTTCGGCGGACCTGCGCCACGAGACCCAGGCGGCGGTCCTCGACCACCTCGGCCACCTCGGCCGCCACGTCGGCCCCGGCCAGGGCCTCGTTGTAGACGCGCTGGATGGCGCGCTTGCGCAGGTCGGGCTTGAAGATCTTGCCCACGGCGGTCTTGGGCAACTCGGGCAGGATCTCCACGTGCTTGGGGATGGCGGCGCGCTCGCGCACGTGGGCGCGGGCGTGCTCCAGAAGTTCCGCCTCGGTGACGGCGGCGCCCTGGATCAGCTCGACATAGGCGCAGGGCACCTCGCCCGCATGGGCGTCGGGCTGACCGATGGCGCCGGCGATGGCCACGGCCGGATGGCCGCAGAGCGCCTCCTCGATCTCGGCGGGGTCAATATTGTGGCCACCGCGGATGATGATGTCCTTGGCGCGTCCCGTGATCCAGACATAGCCGTCCGGGTCCCGTCGCCCGAGGTCGCCCGTTCGCAGCCAGGTGGGCGTGCCTTCCTCGTCGGGGTAGAAGAGCGCGCCGTTCTTGTCGGTTTCGGTATAGGTGTGCCCGCCCCAGACGCCGGGACTGGCCACGCAGATCTCGCCCACCACGTCGGTCTCGCAGTCCATCTGAGTATGCGGGTCGATGATGCGGACCCGCGTATAGGGGAAGGGCACGCCGATGGAGCCGATCTTCTTCTCGCCCTGCGGCGGGTTGATCGACACGAGGCAGGTGGCCTCGGTCAGCCCATAGCCTTCGCAGATCGTGACGCCGGCTGCCGCCTCGAAGCGGCGATAGAGTTCGACCGGCAGGGGCGCCGAGCCGCAGAAGGCGAGTTGCAGCGAGGAGATGTCGGCGTTCACCGGGCGCTGCATCAGCGCCGAGATGGCCGTGGGGACGGTGATGAGGAAGGTGACACGATAGCGCTCGATCAGCTTCCAGAAGTTGTCGAAGACTCCTTCGCCGCGGTAGCCCTGAGGAGTGGGCAGGACGATGTGCGCACCCGAGGCGATGGAGGCCCCCATGCAGACCACCGCCGCGAAGACGTGGAACATCGGCAGCGGGCAGATCATGGTGTCGTTCTCGGTGAACAGGAGCTTGTTCGCCACCCAGCCGTTGTAGATGAGCCCCCGGTAGCGGTGCTGCGCGAGCTTGGGGAGGCCCGTGGTCCCCCCGGTGTGGAAATAGGCTGCCACCCGGTCGCGCCCGCCGTCCTGGAACTGCAGCGCCTTGGGCTGGCGCGACATCTCCTTGTGGAAGTCGAGCACCTGCGCCTGATGGCGCACCGGGTTCTTCGGCCGGATCAGCGGCACGATCAGCCGCTTGACTCCGGTGAGATAGCGCAGGAGGTCCACCTCCAGCACGGTCTGGATGTTGGGCGCGAGCGCCACGGCGGCGGCGGCCTTCTGCGCCACCTCGGATTTCGGGAAGGCGCGCAGCGTCACCAGCACCTTGGCGTTGGTCTCGCGCAGGATGCCGGCGATCTGTTCGGCGTCGAGGAGCGGGTTGATCGGGTTCACGATTCCCGCCACCTGCCCGCCCAGATAGGTCGTGACCACCTCGGTGCAGTTGGGCAGAAGATAGGCCACCACGTCCCCCTCGCCCACGCCGAGGCTGCGGAAGAGGTTCGCCGCCTGCGCCACGCGGTCCTGAAGCTGCGCCCAGGTCAGCGTTTCGGCCGACGCCTTGGGGTCGGACAGGAGCTGGAAGCTTACGGCCGGGCGGTTCGGCACGCGCGCCGCGGTGCGGCCCAGGATGCCCCAGGTGGTGCGGGGCAGGTCGCGGTCGTCCCAGGGCCCCTCGGCCTCGATGGCGGCGCTGTCGGCGGGACCGGCGAAGCCCATGCGCGTTTCCTCCCCAGGATGGCGGGCCGCCGTGGGCCGGCGATCCCTTGACCTTAGCACTAGAATGGAAACGGGAGGTTAACCACGCAACCCCGACGCGGGGTCATTCCGCCGCCGCAAGCCCTTCGGTGAACTGGAGCCGCGCGAGCCGCGCGTAGAGCCCGCCCTGCGCCACCAGCGCGTCATGCGTCCCCTCGGCCACGACGCGCCCTTCGTCCAGCACGATGATCCGGTCGGCCCGCTTCACGGTCGCCAGCCGGTGCGCCACGATGATGGTGGTGCGCGTCCGCGCCAGATGCTCCACCGCCTCCTGCACCGCGCGCTCGCTTTCCGCGTCAAGAGCCGAGGTCGCCTCGTCCAAGAGCAGCAGCGGCGCGTCGCGCAGGATGGCGCGGGCTATGGCGATGCGCTGCTTCTGCCCGCCGGACAGCATCACTCCGCGCTCGCCCACATAGGTGTCGTAGCCGTCGGGCAGCTTCGACAGGAAGTCGTGCGCGGCCGAGGCGCGGGCAGCGGCCTCGACCTCGGCGTCCGTGGCCTCGGGACGGCCGAAGCGGATGTTGGCACGGGCCGTGTCGGCGAAGATCACCGGGTCCTGCGGCACCAGCGCGATCTGACGGCGCAGGTCGGCGCGCGCCAGGTCGCGCAGGGCGACGCCGCCCACCGCCACGCGGCCCTCCTGCGGATCCCAGAACCGCTGGAGAAGCTGGATGACCGTGGTCTTGCCCGAGCCCGAGGGACCCACCAGCGCCACGGTCTCGCCCGGCCGCACGGTCAGGTCCACGGCGCGAAGCGCGCTGCGGTCGGGGCGCGTGGGGTAATGGAAGGTCACGCCCTCGAAGCGGATGTCCGCCATGGCCAAGCTGGGCGCGGGCACCGGAGCCACAGGGTCGCGCACCGTGTCGGCGAGCGTCAGCAGCTCGACCAGCCGCTCGGTGGCGCCGGCGGCGCGCTGGACCTCGCTCCAGACCTCGGTGAGCGCGCCCGCCGCGCCCGCCACCATCACCGCGTAGATGATGAACTGCACGAGTTGGCCCACCGACATCGCGCCCGCGTCCACGTCGCGCGCGCCCACCCACAGGACGCCCACCACGCCCGAGAAGATCAGGAAGATGACGATGGCCGTCATCACCGCCCGCACGCCGATCCGCGCGCGGGCGGAATCGAAGCTCCTCTCGGTTAGGTCGCGGAAGCGCGCGCGCACCGGACCCTCGGCCGTGAAGGCCTGCACGGTCTGCGAGGAAAGGAGCGACTCGGAGGCCGCCCCCGAGGAGGCCGCGATCCAGTCCTGGTTCTCGCGCGACAAGGTCCGCAGCCGCCGTCCCAGCACCACGATGGGCACGATGATGGCCGGCACGATCAGCAGCACGAGCCCCGTGAGCTTGGCCGAGGTCCAGAGCAGGAGCGCGATGCCCCCGACCAGGATCAGGAAGTTCCGCAGCGCCACCGAGACCGAGGAGCCCAGCACCGACAGGATGAGCGTCGTGTCGGTGGTGATGCGGGACAGGACCTCGCCGGTCATGAGCCTTTCGTAGACGGCCGGGCTCATGGCGATCATGCGGTCGAAGACGGCGGTGCGGATGTCGGCCACGACCCGTTCGCCCAGCCGGGTCACGAGGTAGTAGCGCAGCGCCGTCCCTGCCGCGAGCAGCAGGACGATCCCGATGGCCGCGCCGAAGTACTGGTCCAGAACCTGCGTCTCGGCCACGCCGAAGTGGTCCACGATACGCCGCGCCGCGATGGGCAGGACCAGCGACACCCCCGCCGTCAGCACCAGCGCGGCGAAGGCCAGGATCATCAGCCCGGAATAGGGCCGCAGGAAGGGCCAGAGCGCGACTAGCGCGCCCACGCGGCGGGAGGAGGGACGGTCCTCGGTGGAGGAACGGGGGGCTCGGGCCATGCGGTGCGGTCTCCTGGTCGGGGTGGGGATAGCGGCGCCCCGCCCGCGCGGCAAGGCTGGACCCCTGCGGCCCAAGGTCCTAACCTTTTGCGCGGGGAGGAACGCCATGGCCCGACGCCCGCTCGACGACGCGCCCGAGGTCGAGGTCCTGTCGCGGTCCGAACTGCGCGCCTGGCTGGCCGCGAACCACCGCCAGCCCGGCGGGGTGTGGCTGGTGACGCACAAGCGGTCTGGGGGCGACCGCTATCTGCCTTACGAGGACATCGTGCAGGAATGCCTCGCCCATGGCTGGATCGACTCGCTGGCGCGCGCCAGGGACGAGCATCGCTCGATGCTGTGGATCAGCCCCCGCAAGCCCGGCTCGAACTGGAGCCGCGTGAACAAGGCCCATGTGGAGCGGCTGGAGGCCCAAGACCTGATGGCCGAGGCTGGCCGCGCCGCCGTGGAGCGGGCCAAGGCCGACGGGACCTGGACCGCGCTCGACGGCGTGGAGGCGCTGGACGTGCCGCCCGACCTCGCGGCGGCGCTGGAGGGGGACCTGCGCGTCGTCTGGGACGGCTGGCCGCGCTCGGTGAGGCGGGGCGCCCTGGAGATCCTGCTGAACGCGAAGCGGCCTGCCACGCGGGCGGCCAAGGTCGCGGCCATCGCGGAGGCGGCGACGAAGGGCGAGCGCCCGTTCCAGTGGGGCCGTGCCTAGCTGCCCGCCAGCACGGGCAGATCGACCGTGGTTTCCCCGCCGCCGGTGTTGAAGGTGACGGTCACCTCCTCGCCCACCGCCTGCGCGTCGAGGATGGCGAGGAGGTCGTCCAGCGACTCGACCGCCTGCCCGTCCACCTCTGTCACCACGTGGCCCGGCCGGATGCGCCCGTCGCGCAGGAACTCGGCCGGGGTCACTCCGGCCTGCTCGGCCGCCGAGCCGCGCGGCACGTCGAGCACGATCGCTCCCGCCAGCCCCTGCCGATTGATGGCCGCGTTCAGGCGCGCGTCGAACAGGAGCCCCAGCGTGGGCGGGACGTAGCGCCCCGTGCGGATCAGCTCGGGCACGACGCGGCCCACGGTGGCGGCAGGCACCGCGAAGCCGATCCCCGCGCTGCCCCCCGAGGGCGAGTAGATCGCCGTGTTGACCCCGATGATCCGCCCCGCGCTGTCGAGGAGCGGCCCGCCCGAGTTGCCCGGATTGATGGCGGCGTCCGTCTGGATCAGTCCCCGGATCGTGCGCCCGTCTTCGCCCGGCAGTTCCCGGTCCAGCGCCGAGACGATCCCCGTGGTCAGCGTCCAGTCGAGCCCGAAGGGGTTGCCGATGGCCAGGACGAAGGCACCCACCTCGGGCGGCTCGGGCGGGGCGAGCGTGAGCGGCGCCGGCAGGCCCTCATCCTCGATGCGCAGCACCGCGAGGTCGTGGCTGGCGTCACGCCCCACGAGTCGCGCGGGCAGCACCCGCCCGTCAGCGAGCGTCACCGTCGCGGCCGTCGCGCCCTCGATCACGTGGGCGTTGGTGACGACGTGACCCTCGCCGTCCCAGATGAAGCCCGAGCCCGTGCCCAGCGGCACCTCGGAGGAGACGCGCCCGAAGAGGTCGCGCCGCGCGGCCGAGGTCGAGATCGCCACCACGCTGTCGCGCGCGGACCGGAACAGAGCGATGGTGGCCGCCTCGTCCGAGCCCTCGGGCGCCACCGAGAGCTGCGCCGGGGCCACGGCGGCGACCGGGGCCGCAGCCTCGCGCGCGGGCAGCCAGCCCGAGACGCCGATCCCGAGCCCGACCCCCAGGCCGACGAGGAGCGCCACCATCGCCCCCAGGATCACGGATCGGATCACGCGCACCTCCCATCGTCGCGCGCAGCCGGCCGGCCCTCTGGAAGGGGGCTTGACCCGCGCCATGTTGCCCCGTGCAAACTAGACATCGCCCCGGCGGGCTCAAGTCGGTCCGCCCCTGTCGCTTCAGGAGACCTGCCTTGCTTCGATCCTTCGTCCTCGCCCTGACCCTGGCCGCCCCGGTCGCCGCCTCGGCGCAGTCCTGCGGCAACGATGCGGGGGGCTTCGAGGCCTGGAAGCAGCAGTTCGCGCAGGTCGCCGCGGCGAACGGGGTGGGCGAGCGGGGCCTGTCGGCGCTGTCGAACGCCAGCTACGCCACCCGTACCATCCAGGCCGACCGCAACCAGAAGAGCTTCCGCTACCCGCTCGACGAGTTCCTTCGCCTGCGCGGCGCCGATGCCATCGTGTCCCAAGGCCAGCGGATGCTGGAGCGCGACCGCCCCTTCTACGACTCGATTGAGGCCGCCTATGGCGTGCCGGCCGGCATCCTGATCGCCATCCACGGGATGGAGACGGGCTTCGGAAACTTCATGGGTGACGCCAACGTCATCTCGGCCATCACCACGCTGGCCTACGACTGCCGGCGGGGGCCGCAGTTCTTCCAGGAACACGCGCTCGCCGCGCTCCTGCTCGTGGACCGGGGCGCGATCTCGCCCGAGTCCGTGGGCGCCATGCACGGCGAGCTGGGGCACACCCAGTTCCTGCCGGCCAACATCCTGCGCTACGGGCAGGACGGCAACGGCGATGGAGTGGTGGACCTGACGCGGCTGGAGGACGCCCTGGCCTCGACCGCCAACTTCCTGCGCGGCCATGGCTGGCAGCCGGGCGCGGGCTACCAGGAAGGCGAGCCCAACTTCGCGGTGCTGGGCCAGTGGAACGCCGCCACCGTCTACCAGCAGGCGCTCGCCATCATGGGGCCGCAGATCGAGCCCGGCGCCTGATCCGACGGGAACCGTGCTGGCCCCGCGGCCTTGTGCCCCCTGGGGCCGCTGATCCGGCGGCCCCGCCAGCACGAACGGAACGGAGGCCACCATGAACCGCAGCCGACTCTTCGCCATCCTTGCGGGGGTGGTCGTGATCGCGGCCCTCATCTTCATCTTCCTGGGCACGGGCGGACCCGAGCAGATGGAGCCGGGCCTGGGCGACCCCGTGGCCGAGGACGCCACCTCCACCGCACCGGCCGGCACCGGCGACACCCCGGCCAGCACCGAGACGCCGGAGGCGGCCGAGGGAGAGGCCGACGACGCGATCACCGCGAACGACTGAGCCCCCGACCTTGCGAGCGGCCCGCCCGCTCGATATCCCGTGATCGCCCCAGGGACGGAGGAACACAATGACGGCCAGGGAACTCGTCGAGGCCTATTACGCGGCCTTCAACCGCGACGACGCCGAGGGGATGCTCGCCTGCCTTTCCGAGGACGTGGCGCACCACGTCAACCAGGGCGGCATCCGCGAAGGGCGCGAGACCTTCCGCGCCTTCCTCGCCCACATGGACCGCTGCTACGAGGAGCGGCTGGAGGACGTGGTGGTAATGGCCTCGGACGACGGCACCCGCGCCGCGGCCGAGTTCACCGTCCACGGCCTCTACAAGGCCACCGACGAGGGCCTGCCGCCGGCGCGCGGCCAGACCTACGTCCTCCCCGCCGGCGCCTTCTTCGCGATCCGCGACGGCAAGATCGCCCGCGTGACGACCTATTACAACCTCGCGGACTGGACCGCGCAGGTCGGCGCATGACCCTGCGCATCGCGCCCCTGTCGCGCGAGGAACTGGCCGCCCGCCTGCCGGACCTCGCGCGGCTGCGCATCGCGGTCTTCGCCGACTGGCCATATCTTTATGACGGCGACGAGGCCTACGAGGCGCGCTACCTGCAAGCCTACCTCGACAGCCCCGATTCCATCGTCGTCGGCGCCTTCGACGGTGAACGGCTGGTCGGCGCGGCCACCGGCACGCCGATGGAGGATCACGCCGAGGAATTCGCGCAGGCGCTCGCCGGCCGGGACCTGCCGCTCCGGGACATCTTCTACTGCGCGGAATCGGTGCTCCTGCCCGCCTACCGGGGCCGGGGCGTCGGCCACCGCTTCTTCGACCTGCGCGAGGAGCACGCCCGGCGCCTCGACCGCCACTGGTCGGTCTTCTGCGCCGTGGTACGCCCGCAGGACCACCCCGCCCGTCCGCCCGGCTACTGGCCGCTCGACGGCTTCTGGGCGGCCCGCGGCTACGCCCCGCTGCCCGGCGCCGTGGCCCGCTTCCGCTGGCGCGACCACGGCGAGGCCGGGGACAGCGAGAAGCCGCTCCAGGTCTGGATCCGGGACCTCGCCGCGACTGCCTGAGGGCGGGTTTTCCCGCCTGTCCCGCCGGGGCCGGAAATGGCACCAAGGTCCGGCGCCCGGACCTTCAGGAGAGACAATGCCCCTGCCCCGCCTCGCCGTCTCCGCCCTGGCCCTCCTCGCCGCCGAACCTGCGCTCGCGCAGGAGGCTCCCGTCCGCGCCGTCACCCTCTTCGAGGCGGGCCTCGCCGAGATCACGCGCGAGACGGGCGCGGCGCGCGAGATCACGCTGTCGGTTCCGCTCCGGGACGTGAACGACATTCTCAAGTCGCTCCTCGTGCGCGGGCGGGGCATCGAAGGCGCGCGGCTCGCGCTCGACGGGGCGACGCCGGTCGAGGACGCCTTCGCCTCGCTCCCCTTCCCGCCCGCGGCCGCCACCAACCTGGAGATGCTGCTCGAAACCGTCCCCGGCCTGCGCCTGCGCGTCTCGGACCGCGCCTATCCGCAGGGGCAGGAGGGCACGCTGATGGGGTTCATGGAGGACTGCGACGACCAGGGCTGCGAGACGGTCCTGTCTCTCCTGGGCGACGACGGCGTCGTGACCTTCCATCCGCTGACGGGCGACTACCGCATCGCGATCCTCGACCCCGAGATCGTGGCCGCCCTGGGCCAGGGCCTTCGGGCGCTGCGGTCCGAGGCCTCGGGGACCGTGCGGGAGATCGCGGTCGAGATCGAAGGCGAGGCGGTCGCGGACGGCGCGATCAGCTACGTCATCGCCGCACCCGCCTGGAAGACCTCCTACCGCGCGCTGACGGGCGAGGGCGGCACGGTGGACCTCCAGGCCTGGGCGGTGATCGAGAACGCGACCGGCGAGCCCTGGGACGACGTGGCGCTCACGCTCTCGTCCGGCTCGCCCCGGACGCTGACGGCCGACCTCCACGGCCGCGACTGGCGCTACCGCGAGACCGTCGAAACGGACGAAGCCGTCGCCTTCGAGCCGGTCACCGTGGTGGAGCCCGAGGCGCCGCGCGCCTCCTTGGGCATGGGGGCCGATGTCGCCGAGTCCTTCGCCGCCCCCGCGCCCGCGCCCGTCACGGCCAGCGCCGCGCAAGAGGAAGGCGTGCTCGACTCGCGCTTCCGCTTCCCCGATCCCGTGGACCTCGCGGCGGGCGAGATGGCCTCCCTGCCCTTCCTGACCGGCTCGCTCGACGCGCGGCACCTGTCGCTCTACGAGGGCCGGCTCCAGACCCGGACCGGCAATCCCGACCTTGTGCTGGAGGTGACGAACGACCTCGACGTGCGCCTGCCCGCCGGGATCATGACCGTCTCGGACGAGGCCGGGGGCTACGTGGGCGACGCGGACTTCCCGCTCGTGGGCCCGGGCGAGACGCGCGCCGTGCCCTTCGGCCTCGACCGCAGCCTGCGCGTCGAGGAGACGGTGGGCTTCGCCTCCCGCCGGACCTCGGTCCGCGCCGCCGAGGGCGTGCTGCGCGTGACCGTCGAGGATGTGCGGGACGCAACCTATGCCGTCACCTCGCCCGGCGGCGAGGCGCACGGACTGGTCATCGACCATCCCCTCACCCCGGACTGGACAGCGACCGTGGTCGAAGGACCAAAGGGGATCGAGCGGCAGGACGAGGCGGGGCGGCGGTTCCTGCGCGCCACTCTGACCGTCCCCGCGCAGGGCGCCGCGCGGCTCGTCGTCCGCGACGTACATCCCTACGAGCAGGTGCTGGTGCTGGGCGACCTCCCCGAGGACGAGCTGCTCGTCTGGGCCGCCGAGGCCAGCGACGCGGCCACCCGCGCCTATCTGGAGGAGGCCGCCGCCCTCATGCGAGCCGCGAGCCGGTCGCGGGACGCCCTGGACGACGCCGAGCGGGCGCACGCGGACCTCGCGGACGAGCAGGCCCGCGTCCGGCAGAACCTCGGGGCGGTGCCCAGCCCCTCCGAGGCCCACGACCGCTACCTGGCCGACCTCCTGGCGATCGAGGACCGCTTGGCCGCGGCCACCGACGTCCGCGCTGCCCGGCGGGAAGATCTGGCGACGGCCCAGGCGGCGCTCGCCGCGCACCTGGGCGAGGGCTGACGGTGGTCAGGGCATCCGCGTCGGGTCGCTGAGCGGGGCCGCCAGCTCGCGCGCGACGCGGGCCCCGTCGCGCTCGGTCCCCTGCACCTCGCGCTCGACCATCCGGCGCACGGCCGGCGGTCCGTCCCCGCGATGAAGGCCACGCAGCCGCTGGAAGGCCGCCGCGTCCTCCTTCGTGGGCCGGTTGTTGAGCCGCACGTAGTCGTGCCAGGTCGCCGCCTCGTACCGCTCGACCCAGAGCCCGGGATCGGCGAGGTCGCGCAGAAGCATCCAGTTGTGCGCCCCGTCGCGGCGGCGCGTGCGGCGCCGCTCGGCCATGGCGTCCAGGAACGCGGCCTCGTCGGCCTCGGCGATCCGCCACTCGACGGCGACTACGACGGGCCCCGTGCGCCCGTCCACCGGAACCGCCGTGGGCGGGGCGGTCCACTGGCGCAGCGGCCCCAGGTCCCGCCCCTCGGCATCCGCCAGCGGCAGCACGAGCCCGATCGCCGCGCAGGCCGCCAGCACCGCCCCGGCCCCCATCAGGGCCGCCGGGACGGCGACGTTCTCGGCCACCGTGCCCCAGAGCCAGCTCCCCCCCGCCATGCCGCCGAAGGCCGCCATCTGGTAGAGCGCGAGGCTCCGCGCCACGACCCAGCGCGGCGTAGACATCTGCACCGTGACGTTGAAGCTCGACAGCGCCAGCACCCAGCCCGCCCCGGCGAAGGGCAGGGCCCCGAGCGTGAGCGGCAGGCTCCGGCTCAGCCCCACGACCGCCGCCGCGAGCGCGAAGACGAGCGCCGCGACCCGCACCAGCCCCTCGGTCGAGAGCCGCGCCCGCAGCGCCGTGCTGGCCAGCGCGCCGCCCACCGCCCCCGCCCCGAAGGCCCCGAGCAGGAGGCCGAAAGTCAGCGGCCCCCCGCCCACCTGCTCGCGCGCGACGAGAGGCATGAGCGCCGAGACCGCGCTGGCCCCCACTCCGAAGACGACGGCGCGCAGGAGGACCACCCGCAGCGCGGGCGAGAGCGCGACGTAGCGCAGCCCCGTCAGCATCGCCGCGCCCAAGGACTCGCGCGGGAGAGTCTGGGCTGGCACCTCGGGTCGCCAGCGCAGCAGGACGAGGATCAACCCTAGGTAGCTCACCGCGTTGACGGCGAAGGCCGCCGCCGCCCCGGCCGCCGCGACCACCGCGCCGCCCAGCGCCGGCCCCAGCGCGCGGGCGATGTTGAAGCCCATGCTGTTGAGCGCCACGGCCGCCGGCAGGTCCGTGCGCGGCACCATGTCGCCCACGGAGGCCTGCCACGCGGGCCCGTTCATCGCCGTTCCGCAGCCGATCAGGAAGGTGAACAGCAGCAGCAGCCAGGGCGAGATCCAGCCCGCCCAAGTGACGAGAGCCAGCGCCACCGACACCGCCAGCATGAAGCCCTGCGCCGCCAGCATCACCCGCCGCCGGTCCATGCTGTCGGCGACCGCCCCGGCCACCAGCGCGAGCAGCATGATGGGCAGCGTCACCGAGGCCTGCACCAGCGCCACCATGGCCTCCGAAGGCGCGATGGAGGTCATCATCCAGGACGCGCCCACAGACTGGATCAGCCCGCCGAAGTTCGAGGCAAGGCTCGCGATCCAGATCGCCCGGAACACGGGATGGGCGAGCGGCCCCAGCGCGCTGCGCCGCTCGGGCGCCGTCTCAGCCATGGCCTTGTCCCCCCGCCGCGCCGGACGCGCGATCTCCGTGCCGGGCGCCCCGCCCGCGCTCCCCTGGTGTGGTGTCCGTCATGCTGTCCCGCGATCTAGGCGCGCGGGCGCGGAAGTCAGTCCCTGCCTGCATGGCGGACCTGCCGGAACACAGCCGGACGGGCCGCGTTTCGGCCAACGCGCGCCACCCCCGGCCCAGACAATGGAGACCTTCCATGCGCAAGCTCTTCGGTTCCGTCGCCGTCGCGGCAACCCTGGCCCTCGGCGCCCAGGCCCAGGAGGCCGAGCCCCTCCGCGTCGGCATGTCGGGGGGCTACTACCCCTTCACCTTCGTCGAGCAGGACCAGCTCCAGGGCTTCGAGGTGGACGTGATGAACGCCGTGGGAGAGCGGATCGGCCGCCCCGTCGAATTCGTCACCATGTCCTTCTCGGGCCTGATCGGCGCGCTCGAATCGGGCCGCATCGACACGGTCGCGAACCAGATCACCATCACGCCCGAACGCGAGGCGGCCTTCCTCTTCAGCCAGCCCTACGTGATCGACGGCGCGCAGGTGGTCACCCAAGCCGAGAACACGGAGGTCAATGGCGTCGAGGACCTGCGCGGCCAGTCGGTCGCCGTGAACCTCGGCTCGAACTTCGAGCAGCTCCTGCGCGAGCTGCCCTATGCCTCCGAGATCGACATCCGCACCTACGAGAGCAACATCGAGCAGGACACGGCCCTGGGCCGCGTCGACGCCTTCGTCATGGACCGCGTCTCCTCGGCGGTGGTGATCCGCGACAGCGGCCTGCCGCTGCGGCTCGCGGGCGAGCCGTTCAGCGAGATCCGCAATGCCCTGCCCTTCCGCGACGACGAGGAGGGCCAGGCGCTGCGCGACGAGGTGGACGCGGCGCTGACGACCCTGCTCGAGGACGGAACGCTCAGCGGGATCTCCGAGAAATGGCTGGGCCTCGACGTGACCCCGGCGGCCGCCGAAGCCGCTGCGCCCGAAGCCGCCGAGGCCCAAGCGACGGACACGGCGCCGGCCGAGGCCGCCGCTCCGGCGGCCGAGTGACCTCATGGGGGCGCTCGACCTGGACTACATGCTGGGTCTCGTGCCCGTCCTCCTGCGCTACCTGCCGCTGACGCTGGGCATGGCGGCGGCGGCCATGGTGCTGGCGCTGATCCTCGCGGTGATCCTGGCGGTGGTGCGCGTGCTGCGCCTGCCGCTGCTCGATCCGCTGGTGCAGCTCTTCGTCAGCTTCTTTCGGGGCACGCCGCTCCTCGTGCAGCTCTTCCTCTTCTACTACGGCCTGCCGCAGCTCGTCCCCGCCTTCGCCGCCATCACCGGCGTGCAGGCGGCGATCGCGGGCCTCACGCTCCACTTCGCGGCCTACATGGCCGAATCCCTGCGCGGCGCGATCCTGGGCGTGGACCGCAGCCAGTGGGAGGCGACGCAGGCCATCGGCATGACGCAGGGCCAGGCGCTGCGGCGCATCATCCTGCCGCAGGCCGCGCGCATCGCGGCGCCCTCGCTCCTCAACTCGTTCATCGACATGATCAAGGGCACCTCGCTCGCCTTCACGCTGGGCGTGACCGAGATGATGGGCGCCGCGCAGAAGGAGGCCGCCGGCAGCTTCCGCTACTTCGAAGCCTTCCTCCTCGTGGCTGTCATCTACTGGGTCGTGACCGAGGCGCTGGCCGCGCTCCAGCGCCGGCTGGAGATCCGCCTCAACCGGGCCTTCGCGCGATGATCGAGATCCGGGGCCTCACCAAGCGCTTCGGGTCGCTCCCGGTGCTGTCGGGCATCGACCTCGACATCGCGCCGGGCGAGCGCATCGTGGTCATCGGCCCCTCGGGCACCGGCAAGTCCACGCTCCTGCGCTGCATCAACTTCCTCGACCGCCCCGACGCGGGCACGATCCGCATCGGCGATCTTCAGGTGGACGCAGCAAAGGCGAGCCGGGCCGAGATCCTGGCCCTGCGCCGCCGCACCGGCTTCGTGTTCCAGACCTACGCGCTCTTCGCCAACCGCACGGCGCAGGGCAACATCGCCGAGGCGCTGCTCACCGTCCGCCGCCTGCCCCGCGCCGAGGCCCTGGCCCGCGCCGACGCGATCCTCCGGGACATCGGCCTGTCGGACAAGGCCGACGCCTATCCCGCCGCGCTGTCGGGCGGGCAGCAGCAGCGGGTGGGGATCGGCCGGGCGCTCGCGCTCGATGCGCCCCTCCTCCTCTTCGACGAGCCCACCTCGGCGCTCGACCCCGAATGGGTGGGCGAGGTGCTGGACCTCATGCGCCGCATCGCCGAGGCGCGCCAGACCATGCTGATCGTGACCCACGAGATGCAGTTCGCCCGAGAGATCGCCGACCGCGTCCTGTTCATGGAAGGAGGCCGCATCGTCGAGCAGGGCCCGCCCTCCCGGATCTTCGACGCTCCCCAGGACCCCCGCACGCGCGAGTTCCTTCGCCGCGTGCGCTAGGACGCTGCGGAAATCGCGGATCGCGTCTAGTCCATAGGTCGCATGTAGCCATCGGGAGTGGTAGCCTAGGCTGGCGCCACAGGGGCTGTCCCTGAGAGCACGGCGACCCGGCAGACCGGGCGCCAACGGAGGAGAGATCGAATGGCCTGGAAGACCCCGACCGTCGTCGAAGTGCCCGTGGGCATGGAAATCAACATGTACGCCTGCGCGAAGCAGAAATGACTCCGGGCCTGCCGCGACGGATCGCCTGATGCCGCAAGTCATCGTCCTGGGCGTCGCGGCAGGCGGCGGCGTGCCGCAGTGGAACTGCAACTGCGGAATCTGCCAGCAGGCGCGCCGCGACCCCTCGCTCCAGAGCGGGCAGGCCTCGCTCGCCGTCAGCGCCGACGGGCGGCACTGGTTCCTCGTGAACGCCTCGCCCGACCTGCGCGCCCAGGTCGTCGCCACGCCCGCGCTGCATCCCGACCCCGTTCATCTGCGCCACACGCCCATCGCCGGGGTGATCCTCACCAACGCCGAGGTGGACGCCGTGGCGGGGCTGCTGTCGATGCGCGAGGGCTCGCCCTTCGGGATCTGGGCACCGCCCAAGGTGCTCGACACGCTGGCCGCCAACCCGATCTTCGGCGTGCTGCCCCCCGACCGGGTGCCGCGCCGCGCGCTGGACATGGATGCGCCTATCGAGCTTCCCCTGCCCGACGGCACCCCCTCGGGCCTTTCCGTCGAGGCCTTCGACGTGCCCGGCAAGGTGGCCTGGTATCTCGAAGGACAGGCCGAGGCGGGCGGCGACACGGTCGGCCTCACCTTTCGCGCCGGCGGCCGCACGGTCCATGTCGTGACCGCCTGCGCCCAGGTGACGCCCGGACTGGCCGAGCGGCTGCGCGGCGCCGACACGGTGTTCTTCGACGGCACGCTCTGGACCGACGACGAGATGATCCGCGCGGGCCTGGGCGCCAAGACCGGCCAGCGCATGGGCCACGTCTCCATGTCCGGCCCCGACGGCTCCATCGCCGCTCTCGCTTCGCTTGATGTCGGCCGCAAGGTCTTCGTCCACGTCAACAACTCGAACCCGGTCCTGCGGCCGGGCTCGCCCGAGCGGCAGGCCGCCGAGGCCGCCGGCTGGACCATCCCCCAGGCAGGGAGCGCCTTCCCATGACCCACCAAACGCCCATCCTGGCCGAGCCCGACGAGCCGCTCGACAGCGCCGACGCGATGGAACGGCGGCTGCGCTGGATCGGAGCCACGCGCTACCATTCGCTGCACCCGTTCCACCGGCTCCTGCACGGGGGCCAGCTGACCAAGGGGCAAGTGCAGGCCTGGGCGCTCAACCGCTACTATTACCAAAGCTCCATCCCCATAAAGGACGCCGTGGTCCTGTCGCGCTTCCGCGACCGCCAGCTCCGGCTCGAATGGCGCCACCGGATCGAGGACCACGACGGCCACTTCGACACCGAAGGCGGCATCGAGCGCTGGCTGAAGCTCACCGACGGCCTGGGCCTCGACCGCGACTACGTGGAGTCCACCAAGGGCATCCTCGCCGCCACCCGCTTCGCCGTGGACGCCTATGTTCACTTCGTCCGCGACCGCACGCCCCTGGAGGCCATCGCCTCCTCGCTGACCGAGCTCTTCGCGCCCTCGCTCCACGAGGAGCGGATCTCGGGGATGCTCAAGCACTACGACTTCATCGACCCCTCGATCATGACCTACTTCCAGCGCCGGCTCGACCAGGCGCCGCGCGACGCCGACTTCGCCCTGCGTTATGTGCGCGAGCACGCCCGCACCCCCGAGGAGCGTCAGGCGGTCTGCGACGCGCTCACCTTCAAGACCGACTGCCTCTGGGTGCAGCAGGACGCGCTCTACCACGCCTACGTGAACGGCCACGTGCCGCCGGGCGCCTTCCGCCCGGAGCAGCCCTGATGCGCCCCACGGTCGCGGCCGACTCCGTGCCGCGCCTGCCGCGGCACGTGAAGCTGCGCCACGACAAGGCGCGCGACCGCTGGCTGATCCTGGTGCCCGAGCGGGTGCTGGTTCCCGACGACACCGCCGTGGCCGTGCTGTCCCGCGTCGATGGCGCCCGCAGCGTGCGCGACATCGCCACCGACCTCGCCCAGACCTACCAGGCCCCCGTCGACGTGATCCTGGCCGACAGCGTCGCGCTGCTCCAGGACCTTGCCGACAAGGGCTTTCTCGCCGTCACGGAGGCCCCCCATGCCTGAGGACCACGCCGCCGACATCCAGCTCGTGACCCGCGCGGGCGAGGAGCAAGCCCGCCCCTACGGCCTGCCGCTCGCCGTGCTGGCCGAGATCACGCACCGCTGCCCGCTCCAGTGCCCCTACTGCTCCAACCCGCTGGCCATGGAGCCCGCCGCGAACGAGCTCTCCACCGCCGACTGGCTGCGGGTCATCGACGAGCTGGCCGATCTGGGCGTCCTGCAGATCCACTTCTCGGGGGGAGAGCCTACGGCCCGCCGCGACCTCGTCCAGATGGTCTCGCGCGCGACGGAGGTGGGGCTCTACACTAATCTCATCACCTCGGCCGTGGGCCTCACGCGCGACAAGCTGTCGGCGCTGGCCGACGCCGGGCTCTGCCACGTTCAGATCAGCGTGCAGGGGGCCGAGCCCGCCTTGGCCGACCGCGTGGGCGGCTACAAGGGCGGCCATGCCCGCAAGCTGGAGGCCGCGCGCTGGACGCGCGAGTTGGACCTGCCGCTCACCGTTAACGCGGTGATGCACCGCCAGAACCTCCTCCAACTTCCCCAGATCATCGACATGGCGGTGGAAATGGGCGCGTCGCGGCTGGAGGTCGCCAATGTTCAGTACTATGGCTGGGCGCTCAAGAACCGCCGCGCCCTGATGCCAAGCCCCGCGCAGGTCGAGGCTTGCACCGCGACCGTCGAGGCCGCCCGCGCCCGCCTGCACGGCGTCATGGAGATCGACTACGTCATCCCCGACTACTACGCCGAACGCCCCAAGCAGTGCATGGGCGGCTGGGGCCGGCAGTTCTTCAACATCTCGCCTTCCGGCAAGGTCCTGCCCTGCCACGCGGCCGAGACGATCACCGGGCTCGACTTCGACTCGGTGCGCGACCGGACGCTCGCCTGGATCTGGGACAACTCCCCGGCCCTCAACGCCTATCGCGGCACCGCCTGGATGCCCGAGCCCTGCCGTTCCTGCGAATGGAAGGAGGCCGACTTCGGCGGCTGCCGCTGCCAGGCCTTCGCGCTGACGGGCTCGGCGGGCAACACCGACCCGGCCTGCGCCCGATCGCCCCTGCACGCCCGAGTCTTCGCCCTGGCCGAATCCGAGGCCGAAGCCGACCACACCCGCTTCATCTACCGCAATCTCTCGGGCGGGACCGAGGAGGCCGGGCCCGCCTGATGGAGGGCGAGGCGGGCTTCCACCTCGACGTGGGCGACGGGCACCAGGTCTGGGTCCGGCCCTGGGGCGAGCCCGGGGGCCATCCGGTCCTGTTCCTGCACGGGGGGCCCGGCAGCGGCTGCAACCCCAGCCAGCAGCGCCTCTTCGACCCCGCGCGCCACCGGGTCGCCTTCGTGGACCAGCGTGGCGCGGGTCGCAGCCTTCCGCCCCGTGCGCGCCACGCCAACACCACGGCGCATCTGCTGGCCGACCTCGAACGGGTGCGCGAGCATCTGGGGGTCGAGCGCTGGCTCGTCGTGGGCGGCTCCTGGGGCGCGACGCTGGCGCTCGCCTATGCCCAGGCGCATCCCGAGCGCGTCACGGGCCTCGTCCTGCGCGCCACCTTCCTCGGCACGCGGGCCGAGCTCGACTGGGCCTTCGGCACCGGCCTCTCGACCTTCCATCCCGTGCTCTTCGACGAGCTGCTGGCCGTCCTGCCGCCCGACGAACGCGCCGATCCCCTGCCCGCCCTCTGGGCGCGCATCCTCGACACCGACCCGCAGGTCCATGTCCCAGCGGCCCTCGCCTGGTTCCACGTCGAACGGGCGCTCTCCGAACTCGTCCCGCCCCGGACCTCGCTGCCCTCCCCGCTCGACGGCCCCCTTCCCGCGACGCCCTTCATGGAGGCGCACTACTTCCAGCACGGCTGCTTCCTGCCCGAAGGCGCGCTCCTCGACGGCGCCAGCCGGATGGGGGATCTACCGGGAATTCTCGTGCAGGCTCGCTACGACCTCCTCTGCCCGCCCGTGACCGCCCACCGGGTCGCCGCGCGCTGGCCCGGGGCGCGGGTCGTCACCGTCGAGGCTGCCGGCCATTCCGCCACCCACCCCGAGGTCGAGGCCGCGGTGCGCGAGGCCGTCGCCGCCCTCACGCCAGGCTGAGGAACCCGGGCCGCTCGGCCAGCGCCGCCTCCAGCGCCGCCCGCGAGCCCAACACCGCCACGGGTCCTTCGGGCAAGCCTGCGTCGAGCGCGTCGGCCAGTTCGTGCAGGTCGCGAAGCTCCGCCCCCAGCACCTCCTCCAGCTCCGCCTGCCGCCGCTCGTCGGTCCAGCCGGTCCCTTCGCGCTGAAGGACCTCCAGCATCAGCGCCTCGGCTGGCATCGGCCGGTCAAGCGCCGCCACTGCTCCGATCCGACAGCGCTCCAGAAGCGAATCGGAAGCTTCCCGCCGCAACCAGCCCCCGCTCTCGGCCATGGCGTCGAGCGTGCCCAGCAGATGCGGGTCCCGCGCCGTCAGCAGGCTCGCCACCCCGGTCGCGGCGTCCAGCACCGCCGTCGCCCCATAGGCACCCCCGGCGACGCGCAGCCGATCCCAGAGCCATCCCGTCGCCAGCGCCCGCATGCCCACCGCCGTTGCCCCTGACACCTCCAGCCCCGCCGCGCGCAGGTCGGCCGCCCGACCCACCGCCTGCACCGGCGAGGCGACGACGTGCCCCTCGCGACACGGCCCCGGCACGGGCACCACACCCAAAGCACCTTGGGCTGGGTCCGCGACAGCGATGGCCGACAGCAGCGCCTTTGCCAAAGACAGGTCTTCCGTCCCTGTCAGGCCCACTGTCAGGCGGGCCGGCGCGCGCAGATGCCGGAGCAGCTCGCTCAGGTCCGCTGCGAGCGCCTCCTCGTCGTCCCCGAGGCCGCGCAGGACCGCCAGTTGCCCCAGCCCGTCCAGCCGGTCGGCCATGGCCCCTGCCGGCCCGCTCCCCGCCCGCAGGCGCAGGTCCACGACCTGATGCCCCGCCCCGAGCAGCCGCGCCTCCTGCCGGGCAATCTCCTCTGCGACGAGCCTCGGCAAGGCTCCCGATTCCGGGGGGCGCTCCACCACCATCTCTGCCATGCGGGAGGCCAACTCGCCCGCCCGCTCCGCTAGCGCCTTGCCCCGCAGGGTCAGGCCCGCCGCGGCCCCATGCGGCCCGGACCGGCTCCAGACGGCGAAGGACAGCCCGTCGCCCGACCCACCCCCGGTCAGCCAGCGGCCCAGAAAAGGCGTGAGACCCAAAAGCCGGGGCGGCAGCCGCCCCAGATCCAGCGACAGGTCGAGACGCACGACCCTCGGCTCGCCCAGATCCAGGCACAGCACCGCCCCCTCCCGCACCACCGGCACCCGAGCAACCTCGCGGGGCAGATCCGCGCGGGACAGCATGGGCAGGCCCGGCCCCGCCCCATCCGGCGCCGTCCCGGCCTGCACCGTCGCCTGCCGAATCGGCCGCCTCCGTCCGTCCACCGACAGCCGCGCCGCCAGATCCGCCAGCCACCCCGCGTCCCCGGCGTCGGACATCGCGGGCCGCAGAATGGTCACGCGACTCGGGTTCTCCAGCAGGACCCCCCGCACAAGATCGCGGAACGGCCCCGGCCCGCCCTCCAGCCGCGCCCGCAGCGCGGCGAGCGCCGGCCCGTGATCCAGCAATTCCAGCGGATCACCCCCGTGCCGCCAGCCGTTCAGGACACGCTCCAGGACCACCAGCCCACGGGGGCGCGGCCCGTCGGCGCTCTCCCGCAGCGCCAAGTCCAGCCGGTCGCAGGCGCGCGACAGCCGGCCGCCCGGCACTCCGTCCCGCACGACCCTGTCCAATGCTTCCAACACGACCGCCTCCAGCCGCCCGGCCCGCTCGGCGGTCGTCTCCCGCACTCCGACCCGGAACAGCGTCCGGCGGAAGGGCTCCAGCACCGGGGCGCCCCAAAGGCAAAGCCCCGCCTCCCGCAGCGCCTCGGCCAGCGGGGCGCCCGGCATCTCCACCAGCGCCAAGGCCAGCAGCGCCGGATCGAGCGGCCCCATCCCCTCCGGCAGACGCCAGCCCAGCGCGGCCTGGACGGGGGCCTCGGGCACGGCCCACGGCTTCGGGCAGGGCTCATGCACCTCCGAGGCGATCTCGATCGGCGGCGCCGGCGCCCGCCGCCCGAATCCCGCCAGATGCCGGTCGACGCCGTCCAGCCGCGCCACCACGTCCCCGTCGCCCCACAGGAAGATCCGCGCGTTCGACGGGTAGTAATGCCCCCGGTGGAACCGCACGAGCGCCCGATGGGTCAGGTCGGGGATGCGCTCCGGCCGTCCGCCATGGGACCGCGCGTAGACCGTCCCCGGCAGCAGCGCCGCCCGCAACTCCTCGGCCAAGGCATTGACCGGCGCCGCATAATGCCCCCGCATTTCATTCAGGACGATCCCGCCCAGCCGAGCCTCGCCCCCCGGCCCCCCTGGCACGATATTCCAGGCCTCCTCCTCGAAATGCTCGTGCCGCAGCAGCGGCCGCAGCACCGCATCCAGCGTCACGTCCACGAGGTTACGCAGGTCGGCCGCGCTCTGGCTCGCCAGATGAAAGGTCGTCCGGTCCGGCCCCGTAGTGGCGTTCAGGTAGGTCTGCATCGACCCCTGCAAGAGCCCCGCGAAGGGCCGCGCCAGCGGAAACCCCTGCGAGCCGCGGAACACGAGATGCTCCAACACATGCGCCACGCCCGTGTCGTCCCCGGGCAATGTGGCGAAGGTGATGGCGAAGACGTTGTTGCGGTCCGCGTTCTCCACGGCGGCGATCTCGGCCCCGGTCCGGCGGTGCACGAAGCGCCAGCCTGTCCCGCCGAGGTCCTGCAGGTCCCGTCGGCCCGTGCACGCAAAGGACGAATGGTCAGGCAGCCTCGGGCCTCCCCCTCAGGACTCGCCCCTACCCTGCCAGAGGACGGGGCCGCCGGCACCCCTGCCTTGGTCGGGGTCGGACTGGTGCCCGCGACAGGAGTCGAACCTGCACGCCCTCACGGACAAGCGATTTTAAGTCGCCGGTGTCTACCGTTCCACCACGCGGGCCCGCTGCCCTCCTACCGGCTCCGCGTCTCGGGCGAAAGGGTCAGGGCCCCTCCTCCTTCACCGTCTCCATCGCCACGTAGGTCGAGGTCGCCGACACGAAGGGCAGCGTCGAGATGCGCTCGGCCAGCATGGCGCGATAGGCGGGCATCCCGCTCGTGCGCACCTTCAGGAGATAGTCGAAGCTTCCCGCGATCATGTGGCAGGCCTCGATCTCGGGCGTGTCCCGCACGGCGGCGTTGAAGCGGGCCAGCGCCGTCTCGCGCGTGTCCGACAACTTCACCTCGACGAAGGCCACGTGGTCGCGCCCCATCGTGGCCGGGTCGATCAGCGCACGATAGCCCCGGATCACGCCCCGCGCCTCCAACCGCCGCAGCCGCGCCTGCACGGGCGACTTGGACAGGCCCACGCGGCTCGCCAGGTCCGCGATGCTGATGCGCCCTTCCGTGGCCACCACGTCGAGGATCTTGCGGTCGAACGAGTCGAGAGCAGGACGTTCGCTCATCCGGAGCAATCCTTAAAAGTCCGTTGCACTTCCGAACGCTCCCATAGCGGGCGCAACACCCGCAGGCGATGCCTTATATTGAGTGGGACGCCTGCTTCGGGACCCCTCGCCATGACCCACCACGCCCCGCTCTCCGTGCCTGACCTCGCCGCCCTGCGCGCCGAGATCGACAACGGCACCCTCGCGCCCGAAGGCCCGCTCCTCGACCGGCTCAAGGCGCAGGCGGCGCTGTCGCCCGCCGACCGCGCCGCCATCGGAACCCGCGCGGCCGACCTCGTGCGCCAGATCCGCGCGCAGGGAAGTCCGGGCCTCATGGAGGTCTTCCTCGCCGAATACGGCCTTTCGACCGACGAAGGCGTGGCGCTCATGTGCCTGGCCGAGGCGCTGCTGCGCGTCCCCGACGCCCCCACCATCGACGCGCTCATCGAGGACAAGATCGCCCCCGCCGAATGGGGCAAGCACCTGGGCCACTCCGCCTCCTCCCTCGTGAACGCCTCCACCTGGGCGCTGATGCTGACGGGCAAGGTTCTGGACGACGCGCCTCCGGGCGTCGCGGGCCGCCTGCGCTCGGCCGTGCGCCGCCTGGGCGAGCCCGTCATCCGCGCCGCCGTGGGCCGCGCCATGAAGGAGATGGGCCGCCAGTTCGTGCTGGGCGAGACCATCGACGCCGCCCGCGCCCGCGCCGCCGCGCAGGAGGCCAAGGGCGTCACCTACTCCTACGACATGCTGGGCGAGGCCGCGCGCACCGAAGCCGACGCCCGTGCCTATCACCTGTCCTACTCGCGCGCGATCAGCGCCATCGCGCAGGATTGCACGCGCGGCTCCGTCGCCGCGAATCCCGGCATCTCGGTCAAGCTCTCCGCTCTCCACCCCCGCTACGAGGAAGCGCAGCGTGATCGCGTGATGGAGGAACTGGTTCCCCGCCTGGGCTCGCTGTGCCATCTCGCCAAGGCCGCCGGCATGGGCCTCAACATCGACGCGGAAGAAGCCGACCGCCTGTCGCTCTCGCTCGACGTGATCGAGGCCGTTCTGGGCGACCCGGGCCTCAAGGGCTGGGACGGCTTCGGCGTGGTGGTGCAGGCCTATGGCCGCCGCGCAGGCGACGTGATCGACTGGCTCCACGCACTGGCCCGGCGCCTCGACCGCCGCATCATGGTGCGACTTGTGAAGGGTGCCTATTGGGACGCGGAAATCAAACGCGCACAGGTCGAGGGACTTTCGGACTTCCCCGTCTTCACCTCCAAGAGCTCGACGGACGTGAGCTATGTCGCCAACGCGCGCAGGCTCCTGCTCCTCACGGACCGTATCTATCCGCAGTTCGCCACCCACAACGCTCACACCGTCGCCGCCATCCTGCACATGGCCCGCGACATGGGCATTGCCGCGTCCTCCTACGAGTTCCAGCGCCTGCACGGCATGGGCGAGGCGCTGCACGACATCAACCGCGCCGCCGAAGGCACCGGCCTGCGCATCTACGCCCCCGTGGGTGCGCATCGCGACCTCCTCGCCTACCTCGTCCGCCGGCTCCTGGAGAACGGCGCGAACTCCTCCTTCGTGAACCAGATCGTCAACGCGCAGGTCCCGCCCGAGGAGGTGGTCCGCGACCCCTTCGACGTGGTGCCCACCCGCCGCGTCCCGACCGGGGCCGAGCTGTTCCGGCCCGCGCGGCCCAACTCGCGCGGACGCGACCTCTCAGACCGTCCGACGCTCGCGCTTTTGGAGGAGGCCCGCGCTCCTTTCCGCGACGCGACCTGGGACGCCGCGCCGCTCCTCGCCGCGGGCGAGGCGACCGGCCCCGTCCGCGACCTGCATGAGCCCGCCACGGGCCGTCGCGTGGGCACCGTGCAAGAAGCTGACGCAGCTACCGTCGCCCGCGCCATCAAGGCCACGCGTCCTTGGAAAGCTCCTCTCGCCGAGCGCGCCGCGATCCTGAACCGCGCCGCCGACCTCTTCGAGGCGAACGAGGGCGAGGTGCTGGCTCTCCTCGCCCGCGAGGCCGGCAAGACGATGAACGACGGCATCGGTGAGCTTCGCGAGGCCGTGGACTTCCTGCGCTACTACGCCTCGCAGGCACAGGGCCCCGAGGGCAACGGCCGTTGGGCGTGCGTCAGCCCTTGGAACTTCCCGCTCGCCATCTTCACCGGCCAGGTCGCGGCGGCGCTCGTGATGGGCAACGCGGTGCTGGCCAAGCCCGCCCCGCAGACGCCGCTTATCGCCTTCCGCGCCGTGCAGTGGCTCCACGAGGCGGGCGTCCCGCGAGAGGCGCTCCAGCTCCTCCCTGGCGGGGCCGAGACCGGCGCGGCGCTGACCTCGGACCCGCGCCTGTCGGGAGTGGCCTTCACCGGCTCCACCGCCACCGCCCAGCGCATCCGGCAGGCGATGGCCCAGGGCCCGGCGGGCCGACCGCTCATCGCCGAGACCGGCGGCATCAACGCCATGGTCGTGGACTCCACCGCGCTCCCGGAACAGGCGGTGCGGGACATCATCACCTCCGCCTTCCGCTCCGCCGGCCAGCGCTGCTCGGCGCTGCGCTGCCTCTACCTGCAGGAGGAGGTGGCCGAGCCCATCCTCCACATGCTCAAGGGCGCCATGGCCGAGCTGCGCCCCGGCAATCCATGGGACCTAGCGACCGACCTTGGCCCCGTCATCGACGCACAGGCCCGCGACGGCATCCAAGGCCACATCCAGAAGGCCCGCGCCGAAGGCCGCGTGATCGCCGAAATCCCCGTGCCTTCGTCGGGAATCTTTGTCGCGCCGACCGTCATCAAGGTGGCCAGCATCGCGGACATCGAGCGCGAGGTCTTCGGCCCCGTTCTCCACGTGGCGACCTACAAGGCCGCCGACCTCGACCGCGTGCTGGACTCGGTGAACGCGACCGGCATGGGCCTGACCTTCGGCTTCCATTCCCGCATCGACGACCGCGTGCAGCGGATCGTGGAGCGGGTCCACGCGGGCAACCTCTACATCAACCGCAACCAGATCGGTGCGGTGGTGGGCAGCCAGCCCTTCGGGGGCGAGGGCCTGTCGGGCACCGGCCCCAAGGCGGGCGGCCCGAGCTACCTCCCCCGCTTCGGTGCGCTGGTCCGGGAGGCATCGAACGGCACCTGGACCTCGGCCGAGGGCCCCACCGCCCTTGCCGCCCGTCTGCGCGAGGCCGCCACGATGACCCTGCCCGCCCCGCCCCCCAAGGACATGCCCGGCCCCACGGGCGAGTCGAACCGCCTGAGCCAGCAGGCCCGCGCTCCCTTCCTCTGCCTGGGTCCCGGCTCCGAGGCCGCCCAGGCACAGGCCGAAGCCATCCGCGCCCTCGGCGGCCGGGCCGTCGCGGCGCAAGGCGCGGTCGACCCCGGAGCCCTCACCCGACTCGCCCCCCTGGGCGGCGCCGTCTGGTGGGGGGACGAGGCAGCAGCCCAAGCCATCGAACAGGCGCTCGCCGCCCGCGACGGTGCGCTCCTGCCGCTCCTCACCGGCCACCCCGAGGCCGGGCAGGTGCTCCACGAGCGCCACGTCTGCATCGACACCACGGCCGCCGGCGGCAACGCGACGCTGCTGGCCGGGACCGCGGCCGGCTCGGGCCTGTGAGAAAAGGAAACGGGGGCACTTCAGCCCCCGCATCTCCCAACCGAGGGCTCGCGCTTCGGGGTCGCCTTACAGCTCCTCGCGTCCTGCGACGTGCCGCATGGCTTCCCCGATCTCGCGCACCAGCGTCCCAGCCATGCTCCGCATCCCCAGGACCTCGTAGGCCTGCGGCCCCGTCCGCAGCAGCGTTGCGCTCATGTGGTTGAGCAGCGTCCGCGCTGTCGCCCCTTCCGGGAAGGCCACGTCCCGCAGGTCGAGCGGCACCAGCCGCGCCAGCACGTCGCGCGCGGCCAGGCCCTCCAGTGCCACGGCCACGATCCCGTCGCCCTGCTCCACCACGGCAGCGAGCCCCGACAGATCAGGCGGCACCCCTCCGACCAGCAGCGCCCGCCCCGGCCCGGCCCAAAGGAGCCGCACATCATCCGCCGACACGACCCGGTCCGGCGCGGGAAGAGCGACGCCCAGCTTCTCGGCCAACGCCCCGGCCCGTCCGGCAAAGGGCGCGATGGACCAGACCGGCCCCAGGACGACCTCCGACAGCGTCGCGCCCCCGACCGAGAGCGGCAGCCCCAGCCCCTGCGCGGGACTCGCCTCCAGCAGCCTAACCACGCATCCGCCCTCCCTCGGGGTCGAGGAACACCGGCTCCGTTACCTCGACCAGCGTCTCCACGGCCCGCATCGCGTCCACGAGCCGCACCACTTCGCCGTGCCGCGCCCGGCCGCCTTTCAGGAACCCAAGCCCCAGCGCCGTCTCGAAGGTTGGCGACCAGCAGGCCGAGGTGACGTAGCCCTGCCCGTTCTCGCGCATCGCCGCCGCGTCGCGCCCGTAGAGATGCGCCCCGGCGGTGATCTGCCCTGTCCGCACCAAGGGCCGGAGCCCCACGAGCTGCTCGCGGTTCTCGTCCAGAAGCCCCGGCCGGCGGGACGAGGCCCAGCCCACGCAGTCCTTTCCCTTGGCGACCATCCGCTCCATCCCGATGTCGAAGGCCGTGGTCCGCCCGTGGATCTCGGCATGGGTGATGAACCCCTTCTCGATCCGCAGAACATTGAGCGCCTCGAGCCCATAGGCCCCGCCGCCCAAGCTTTCGGCCTGCGCGACCAGCAGCCGCCAGAGCGAGGCGCCGTAGCGCGCCGGCACGGCGATCTCATAGGCCCGCTCGCCCGAGAAGCTGATGCGGAACACGCGCCCCGGCACGCCCAGCACGGCGGCCTCCGCGCAACCCATGTAGGGGAGCCGCTCGTCTGACAGGTCCGCCTCCACGACGGCCTGCACCATCTCGCGCGACCAAGGCCCGGCGATCGATACCTGCGCCCACTGCTCCGTCACAGACACGCATTGCACGTCGAAATCGGGCCGCAGCACCTGCGCCACGAAGTCGAGATGCCGCATAACCTGCGCGGCCGCGGCCGTCGTGGTGGTCACGACGTAGTGCTGAAGCCCCAGCCGCGCGCAGGTGCCGTCGTCCATGACGAAGCCATCCTCGCGCAGCATGAGCCCGTAGCGCACCTTCCCCACCGGCAGCGTCGACATCGTGTTGGAGTAGACGAAATCGAGGAAGGCCGCCGCGTCCGGCCCCTGCACGTCGATCTTGCCCAGCGTGGAAACGTCGCAGACACCCACGCTGTGTCGGACCATCGCCACCTCGCGGTCGCAGGCCTGCCGCCAACTCAGCTCCCCCGGCCGGGGGAAGTACGACGGCCGATACCAGAGCCCCGCCTCGATCATCGGCGCACCGCGCTGCAGGGCCGCCTGATGCGAGGTGGTCAGCCGCTGCGGCGCGAAGCCCACCCCCTGCCCTCCCGCGCCCATGGCCGAGATCGACACGGGCGTATAGGGCGGGCGGAACGTCGTCGTCCCGGTGGAGGCGACGGGGCTGCCCAGAGCCTCAGCCAGCACGGCCAAGGCCGGCACGTTTGACGTTTTACCCTGGTCCGTTGCCATCCCCAGCGTCGTGTAGCGCTTCATGTGCTCCACGCTTTGGAACCCTTCCTGCGCCGACAGCCGGATGTCCTTGACAGTGACATCGTTCTGGAAGTCCACGAACTGCCGACCGCCCGACGCCAGAACGAAGGGCCCGACCGTGCCGGCTTCGCCCTCAGCCTCCGGCACCTCCACCGGCGGCACCGCAAGCCCCAGCGCCTCCAGCGATTCGCCCGCCGCCCGCAGACCGTCGCGCAGGCACCCGGCGGTCGAAAAGACCCCGTTCGCCGCCCCGCACGCCACCAGCCCCGGCACGGCCCCCTCGCGCGGCAGGAAAGCTTGCAGCCGCTCGTCCCAGGCCGGCTTGCCGCCCAGATGGCAGGTCAGGTGCACCGCGGGCGACCAGCCGCCCGAGACCGCGAGACCGTCCACCTCGAACTCGCGCCGCCCCCCGACGCCCTCGACGGTGACCGCCGCAAGCCCGAGCCGCCCTCGCGTCCCGACCACCCGCGCGCCGGTCATCACGGGGAAGCCCGCCTCCTCGATCCGTGCCTCGCCGCGCGTGTCGATCAGGGCCGCGACCTTCAGCCCCGCCGCCGCGAGGTCCCGCGCCGTGCGGTGTGCGTCGTCGTTGTTGCCGTAGACGGCGATGCGCGGCCCCGGAACCACGCCCCAGCGGTTGAGGTAGGTCCGCACCGATCCCGCCAGCATCACGCCTGGCCGGTCGTTGTCGGGGAAGGCCAGCGGCCGCTCGATGGCTCCAGCCGCCAGCACCGCCCGCTTCGCCACGATGCGCCAGAAGCACTCGACGGGCCGATGCGCCACGGGGGCGCGATGTAGGCCCACCCGCTCCAGAGCCCCATAGGTGCCGCCGTCGTAAGCGCCCGTCACGGTCGTTCGCGGCAGGAGCCGGACGTTGGGCATCTCGCGCAGTTCGGCGACCACGCCGTCGGCCCACAGATGCGGGGCGCGCCCCTCGACCGGATCGACCTCCGCCAGGAGCCGCCCACCCATCCGCGCCCCCTCGTCCGCGAGGATTACGTCCGCGCCCGCCCGCGCCGCCACCAGCGCCGCCATCAGCCCTGCCGGCCCCGCCCCGATCACAAGGAGGTCGCAGTGGGCCCAGGCCTTCTCGAACGGCGCATCGTCCGCGTGCCCCGAGAGCCGCCCGAGCCCCGCCGCTCGCCGGATGACAGGCTCGTAGAGGCGTTCCCACAAGGTGCGGGGCCACATGAAGGTCTTGTAATAGAACCCCGCCCCCAGGAACGGGTCGAGCAGATCATTCACGCCCATCGCGTCAATGGCGAGCGAAGGCCAGGCGTTCTGGCTGCGGGCGCTCATCCCGTCCCAGATCTCCTGCACCGTGGCGCGGGTGTTGGGCACGCCTTCCACCGTCACGAGCGCGTTGGGCTCCTCGCTCCCCGCGCTCAGCACGCCCCGGGGGCGATGATACTTGAAAGACCGCGCGACCAGCCGCACCCCCTCGCCCATCAGCGCCGAGGCCAGCGTGTCGCCGTCCCGCCCCGCATGGCCTTTTCCGTCAAAGGTGAAGGGCACCAGCCGGGCATCCTGCGTGAGTCCCCTGCCCGGAACCCTCATCGCGCCGCCTCCCGGGCGAGCGTCACGCCGTGGACGGCGTGCGTGACCGTGTCCCTTTCCACCACCACCCAGGCGCCGCAGGGGTCGTGGTGCCAGATCTCGTGCAGCCGTCCCGCCGGGTTGTCGCGCAGGTGCACGTAGTCGTGCCACGCCAGGGGCCCGGCGTCGCGCCCGGGCCGGCGCAGCGAGGTGTCGTCCCCCTGCACCGTGAACTCGCGGCGATCCCTATCGCCGCAGAACGGACAGGCGACCCTCATGCGCACACCCCCCTCAACTTGGTCCAAATACGCATTCCGACCCTGGCCCCCCGCGCGCCTAGTGCAGCGAATGCTGCGCGCCCGTCCCTTCCTCGTCCATGATCCCGCGGCCCGTGGCGAAGCGGTCCAGCCTGAACCGCGCCGCGACCGCGTGCGGCTGCCCCGTCGCCATCAGGTGCGCCATGCACCATCCCGATGCCGGCACCGCCTTGAAGCCCCCGTAGTTCCAGCCGCAGTTCAGGAACAGCCCGTCGATGTGGGTCCGGTCGATGATGGGGGAGCCGTCCGGGCTCATGTCCATGATCCCGCCCCAGGACCGCAGCACCCGCGCACGCCCGATCATCGGCATCAGCGTCATGCCGGCCTCCATGACGTGCTCGACCATCGGCAGGTTGCCTCGCGCGGCGTAGCTCGCGTAGAAGTCGAGGTCGCCGCCGAAGACAAGCCCGCCCTTGTCCGACTGCGAGATGTAGAAGTGCCCCATGCCGAAGCTGATGACGTGATGGATCACCGGCTTCAGCCCCTCGGTCACGAAGGCCTGCAGGATGTGGCTCTCGATGGGCAGGCGCATCCCGGCCATGGCGGCGACCTGGCTCGACCGCCCGGCGACCACGATTCCCACCTTGGGCGCCCGGATAGGCCCCCGCGTGGTCTGCACGCCGACGACGCGGCTGCCTTCGACGTCGATCCCCGTGACCTCGCAGTTCTGGATCAGGTCCACGCCCCGCCGGTCCGCGCCCCGGGCATAGCCCCAGGCCACCGCGTCGTGCCGCGCCGTGCCGCCTCGCGGATGCAGGAGCCCCCCGTGAATGGGAAACCGCGCGTTGTCGAAGTCGAGATAGGGCAGATGCTCCCGCACCCCCTCGCGGTCCAGCAGGATCGCGTCGTCCCCTTGCGCCGCCATCGCGTTGCCGCGCCGCACGAAGGCGTCCCGCTGCCCGTCCGAATGGAACAGGTTGATGAGCCCGCGCTGCGAATGCATGACGTTGTAGTTGAGTTCCGCCTCCAGCCCTTCCCATAGCTTGAGGGAGTGCGAGTAGAATTCGGAGTTCCCCGGCAGGAAGTAGTTGGCCCGCACGATGGTCGTGTTGCGCCCGACGTTGCCGCCACCGAGATACCCCTTCTCCAGCACCGCGACGTTGGTGATGCCGTGATTGCGCGCGAGATAGTAGGCGGTCGAAAGCCCGTGCCCGCCGCCGCCGATCACGATCGCGTCGTAGTCGGGCCTAGGCACTGGGTCGCGCCAAGCCCGCGTCCAGCCCGCGTTCCCCCGCAGCCCCTCGCGGATCAGGCGTAATCCCGAATAGCGCATCGACTGCCCCCCTCTGCGGTTCGTTTGACCCGACCCTCCCGTCAAAGGCAACGCCCGGACCGACAGGCCCGGGCACCCTGATGTCGCATCCGGCTTCCTCAGCGGGCGAGTCGGAAGGTCACCAACTCTGGCGTGGCGCCCGGCGGGGGCGGACAGGGCACGAAATCGCCGTTGCTCGTCCCGTCGATTGCGCCGCCCGAAATGATCGAGACGCCTCGTCCCGAATTGTCCTTTGCGCCGAACTGGGCAGCGAAGTGGACCGGGCCCAGGGTTCGAATCGTCCCACCCCGGAAGGTCAGCTTCGCGGCCGCCTTCACGCCGCCGCGGGTCAGCAGCATGGCCCCGCCATTCCCGTCGCAGTCCCCGTCCTGCCCGATCTCCGGGCCGCTGTTCCCGCCCCCGCTCATGTGGAAGGCGCTATCGCTTTCGTTCGTAGAATAGACGATGACGTCCTCGAGGTTCACGTCGCCATCGAGGTTCACCTCGCAGTCGGTGACAAGGACGACGCCCCGAAACGTGGTCGCGCCTCCACCGGCCGACATTTTGATGCCCCCGCCACTGCCGCCGCCGCCGCCGTTGCCGCCGCCGCCGTTGCTGCCGCCGCCGTTGCTGCCACTGCCGTTGCTGCCGCCGCCGTTGCTGGCACTGCCGCTGTCGCTGGCACCGCTGCCATTGTTGCCGTTGCCGCCACTATTGCCGCTGCCGTTACCGGCAGAAGGCGTCGCGTCCTCCTTGCCGGTGTCCTTTTCGTTCTTGGCGAAGCGCTTGCCCCGCGCGGTGGGGGACTCGGAGCCTGCCTTCAGGGCTGGTTCCGCCCCGCGCCCCAGCGATCCGGTGCTCTCGGCCCCCGTGCTGGCGCCGCAGGAGACGTGGTAAATCCTGCCCGGCGAGAGGTCCGCCGGCGTGAGGGAGGACGAAGTGATCGTCTCGATCACGCTGGAGGTGATGAAGGACGGGTCTGAACCACCGAGGATCTCCTGAACGTCGCCGTAAAGGTCTTGGGCCGTCTCCACGCTGGTCCCAGTCCGTCTCAACGGGTTCAGCAGCTCGTCGAGATCATAGGAGGCGTTGCGGCGCGCATCCCAGAGGCCGGGATTGTGCTTGTCCCAGTCCGACTTGGTGTCGCCGCCGCCCGAGGGGTTCATGCGCGAGATGTCGGGCATGGCGAAAATGGCCCCCTCCTCGACCTCGTTGCCGTGCCGGACCTGCACGACGTCATCGGAATAGAAGCAAAAGTCCGCCGCAACCTTGTTGTTCGACCGGACCTCGACCTCGCCCATCGCGAAGATGCCCTGCAGTTCGGCGCAGGGGTCGCCGATGGCGGTGAACACTGATTCGGCCCGCACGTCCATCTCGCGCACGCCCACGATGCGGAACAGGAAGGTCGCCACCGGATTGCCCGAGCTCTGCGCGCGCTCGACGCGGACCCGCACGGCGTCGGTGCTGTCGACGACGGGCGTGAAGGCCGCCGTGGCCGCGTCGTAGGTACCGAAGGTGATGTCGGAGGCATCGATGACGCCGCCGAAGGTCTCAGGCGGCAGCGAATGCCGCAGGATCGCGATGGCGCGCTGCTTGGCCTGGGACTCGCTCAGATCCTCTTGCCACCGCGTGTAGAGCGCGGCGTGGGCGGCGGCGTCGGAGGCGGCCTGCAACTGCGCACGGGCGGCGTAGACATGCGTCACGTCCAGCGCGACCGCCCCAATGGCGCAGCAGGTGGCGAAGGTGAACAGGCCGTAGATCGCCATGCTGCCCTGTTCGTCGCGGGCGAAGCGGCGCAGCCGGTCGGACAGGAGGCGGCGCAAGGATGCCATCGGCGTCACTCCACGTAATGCTGGGCGCTGAGATTGATGGTCCAGTTGGCCGGCACGCCCAGCGAGTTGAAGCGCACGACGTCCCGCACCGGAATCGCCATGTCGGTCTGCACCAGCATCCCGTCCTGCACGAGTTGCGTGCGCACCGTCGCCCCCGGGCTGAAGCTGCGGAAGCGTTCCTTGATCCAAGCGGCCACGTCGTCGGTGTCCTCCAGGCGCTGCGTCGAGTAGGCGCGGTTGGCGTCCTGGATGATGCGGAAGGCCTGGGCCTTGGCGAAGAAAGCCAGCGAGGCGTCGGCGATCAGCAGCATGAGCCAGAAGATCACGGGGAACCACAGCACCGTCTCGATGGTGACGGAGCCCTCCTCCTCCCGCGCGAAGCGCCTGAGGAACCTGCACGGACGTGAACGCATCAGCGGCTCTCCTTGTCACCCCGGCCCGAGGGCAGTTTGCACTCCCCGTGGTTTCCGCCGAATTAATGCCGAGGAAATGGACAATCGTGCGGCGGCGGCATGAAGCTTCGGCGGCTCCATGCGGCCGAAAGCGGCTCGCCGGCGCCTCCCAAAAGGCGCTGGGGCGCTGGCGCGACCTTCGTGGCCGATGACCACCAAGGACCTGATGCCGCCGCGCAAGGGGCCGACACGGCGTCGCGCCCCGGGATCGGCTGATCGGCTAGAGCACGAGGCGGGCGTAGGGGACCGAGATGTTCAGCTCCATCCCACGGCCGCCGCACGAGGCCATGACCATATTGGCCGTCCCGGAGATCTCCCCCGCGGACACGATGGAGATCCCCCTGACCCCATTGCCGTTCGCGGTGAAGTTTACATCCTTCAAGGTGATGAACTGCCCGCCGTAGATCCCCATGTCGGACGCGAACTTGATCCCGCCCATGGTCAGGACCTGAGAGCCGCCGCCCGGGGCGCAGACGTCCGACGGCGTATATTCTCCGATGCGCGCGCCGTTGCTCGCGTTGACCGAGTCCGCCTGGGTGTTCGTCGTGGCCAGGATGGAGCTTTCAACCGACGTGCCCGAACCCAGGCTGATCTGGCAATCGGTCACGATGACGACGTTCCGGAGCTTGAGGGCCCCGTTCTTGCCGATGTCGAGGGTCTGGTTGGACGAGCATCCGAAGTAGGTGTAGACGCCCGAGTCCAGCGCCTTGGTGATCTGCCGGCTGGGCAGGGACGTCGGCGTGCGATTGGTCGTGATCGCGGGATTGATGAACTTGGCCTCGCCTTTCCGGAGGCTCTGGATGATCTCGGGCAGACGGGTCAGCAGCGGCAGGGCGTACTGGTCGGCGCCGAGCGCTTCGGGCAGGCACTCGTTGCCGCTCTGATAGCCGATGTTGCTCAGCCGCGGCGCCGTGATCCTTACCGATCCGCATCCCGAGGCGCGTCGAGGGAAGAACCCGTTCGACCCGATGTCGATGACCCCGTTGGAGTGCATGCAGAAGCCGGGCAGGAACTCGTTGTTCGACGTGATGTCGACGCTGACGTTGGACACGAAGCCTTCGATGAGGCAGGCCTTGTTCTCGCCCATCACAACCGCGACGCGGGTGGCGTCGAAGCTCTCCAGGCCCACCAGCGTCAGGAACGAGGTGCTGACCGCGTTCAGGCTCGACTCCGACTGGCGCACCGTGACGCGCACGGCGCCCGAGGCCCCTGCCTGCGGCGTGAAGGTCTGCGTTTCGGGATCCCAGTTGCCCCAGACCACGTCCGACGCGGCCAGGGCGCGACCGAACCGGGAAGGAGGCATGTTCGCCTGCGCGCTGCTCACCGCCGCGGCGGTCGACACCCGCTCCGAGGCGAAGCCGCGGGCCAGCATCGCCGCAAAGGCCGCGCTGTCGGCGGCGGCCTGCATCTGCACGGCCCGCGCCTGCAGGCGCGATGTATCGATGGCCAGGCCTGCCATCACCATGAGCGTGACGGTCATGAACAGGCCCAGGAAGGTCATGCCGCCGTCCTCGGAACGGAGGAAGCAGCGCAGGCCGGAGGGACGCTTCATCTCAGAACTCCCGGATCTGCTGGGCCGAGACGGTCACTCTCAGCCACGACGTGTTGGGCAGCATGCGGAACGGGCTCAGGTCCGTGGCCGGCATGTCGACGGTGCTCGTGATGGTCCGGGTGGCGCAGTTGACCTTCGCGGTGCTCGTCGCCCTGGGGCTGATTCCGCTGATCGCCGAGACGATGTAGGCCTGCGTGGCCGTGGCATCCGCGGTCTGCCCCGGATTGCAGACCATGGTGCCGTCCAGGCGGCCCAGCGCATAGCCCCGGTTCGCGTCCTGCACGATCCGCATGACCTTGGTCTGTGCGGTCGTGATCAGCGTCACCTGGACGCTGAGCACCAGGACCATGAAGAACAGGGGAATCCAGAGCACGGCCTCGATCGAGGCCGATCCCGATTCGTCCCGGGCAAAGGCCCTGAAACGGCGGGTCAACTGAGCGAACACGAGTCATCCTCCTCGGGACCGGGCTGGGCCGCCATTGAGGCCCTTCGGTGTCGAGGTTTCAGCATGACTACGGAAAATGGCATTTCTTCGGCGCGAGACGGGCGAGCCGACCCCGCGCCGCCTGCTAAAGGCCTTTGGCGCGATAGCTTTCGGCCACGCGCCCGATGGCGACCACATAGGCGGCGGTGCGCAGGTCCCCGAGCTCGGGCCGGCTGTGCCAGACCTCGCGCATGGACTGGTAGGCGGTGCGCATCGTGTCGTCGAGGCCCGAGCGCACCAGCGTCAGCTCGTCCGCTCCGCGCATGTACTGGCGCTTGAAGTCGGGGTTCAGCGTCCAGCCCAGCCCCTGGTCCTCGGACAACCGCTCCAGCTCCCGCACGAGCAGCATGTGCTCGGCCTCCTCGGCGCGCCGTTGCATCCGGCCGAAGCGGATGTGGCTGAGGTTCTTGACCCACTCGAAGTAGCTCACCGTCACGCCGCCCGCGTTGGCGTACATGTCGGGGATGACCACCGTGCCCTTGTCGCGCAGGATCTCGTCGGCGCCGGCGGTGACGGGGCCGTTGGCGGCTTCGATCACCAGGGGCGCGCGGATGCGCCCGGCGTTGCCCTTGTGGATCACCCCCTCCAGCGCGGCGGGGATGAGGATGTCGCACTCGGCCTCCAGGAGCGCCGCGCCCTCGGCGTGGAACTTGGTGCCCGGCGCGCCCTCCAGCGTCCCGTTCTTCATCATCCACTGCTTGGCCTGCTCGACGTCGATGCCCGTGTCGCACGAGATGGCGCCGTCGCGCTCGACGATGCCGACGACCAGCGCCCCGTCCTCCTCGGACAGGAACTTGGCGGCATGGTAGCCCACGTTACCCAGGCCCTGCACCACGACCCGCTTGCCCTCCAGGCCGCCCGACAGCCGGGCGCGGGCCACGTCCTCGGGGTGGCGGAAGAACTCGCGCAGCGCGTACTGGATGCCGCGTCCCGTGGCCTCCACCCGGCCGTGGATGCCACCCGAGGAGAGCGGCTTGCCGGTCACGCAGGCATTCGCGTTGATGTCGGTCGTGGCCATCCGCCGGTACTGGTCGGCGATCCAGGCCATCTCGCGCTCGCCGGTGCCCATGTCGGGGGCAGGCACGTTCTGCGCCGGGTGGATGAGGTCGCGCTTCACCAGCTCGTAGGTGAAGCGGCGGGTGATCTGCTCCAGTTCGTGAACGTCCCAGGCGCGGGGATCGATGCGAAGCCCTCCCTTCGATCCGCCGAAGGGCACCTCCACCAGCGCGCATTTGTAGGTCATGAGCGCGGCGAGCGCCTCGACCTCGTCCTGGTCGACGGCCATGGCGTAGCGGATGCCGCCCTTCACGGGCTCCATGTGCTCGGAATGGACGCTGCGGTAGCCGGTGAAGGTGTGGATCGCGCCGCGCAGCCGCACGCCGAAGCGCACCGTGTAGGTGGCGTTGCAGACCCGGATCTTCTCCTCGAGCCCCGGCGAGAGGTCCATGAAGCGAACCGCGCGCGTGAACATGAGATCCACCGAGTCGCGGAAGCTGGGCTCGGCGGCAGGCATGGCGGCGTCCTTCACGGGGCTCTCCTCGGCTGTCCTCCGACCTGTTGTAGCGCGTGATTCGTTAAAATCCCGTGCAGGCCACGCCAGCGTTTCGGAGTCTCGCCCATTCGAAAGATAGTTGCCTCATCGTTCGTGGAAATTCGCCATTATGGCTAATTTATGGCTTTCCTTAGATGTTTTCGTCAGGATCAAGGTAGGCCCGGTTGCGTCGCAGGACTCGGGCCCGTCACCCGGAGATCCTCATGCGCCACGCCGCCCGACACCTGACCGCCTGCCTCCGCGACGAAGACGGAGCCGTCTCGATGCCCTGGCTCTATGCCGGCCTTCTCGTCCTCGCCCTCGGCGCCATCGCCGGCGAGACCGACCACTCGTGGGAACGGGTGGGCTACGGCAACCTGGGGCCGCTCAGCTTCTGGCTCCCCTGACGCATGTTAAGATATTGGTAATCCTAATTTAACCCGCCCTTAGGCGGCGGGACCCATTCCTGAGGGCAGGCGGGCGCACAGGCCCGCGACTCGAAGGATGACGCCCATGCTCCCGCTCCCCCCCGCCCTCCTTGACGAGGACGGCTCCGCCCATGGCCCCGCCGTGCTCCTCCTCACGCTTCTGGCGGTCCTGCTCGCCCAGTCCACGACCGCCCAGGTGCAGGGCTTCATGGATCGCGCCTGGGACCGGATGGAGGAGCAGCTCGTCCATCTTCCCCCGCCCGCGGGTTTCGCCGGCCAGCGACCCGGCCTATGATCGGGCGATGCGCTCCCTCCTGCCTCTCCTCCTCTTGGCCGCCTGCGCCGAGTTCCCCGTGCTGGACGCCCGCATTCCCGCGGCCGAGCGCGCGGCGCCCCCGCCGCCCCTCGTGCCCCTGGACGGGGTCCTGGCGCAGGCCGAGGCGGTGCCCCCTTCGGCCCCCGCGGGCGACCTCGCCGCCCGCGCCCAGGCGGTCTCGGCCCGCGCGTCGGCCCTGCCCGCGCCGGCCGCCTCCAACGCGCGGCTCGCCGACCTCGCCGTCCGCGCCCAGGCGCTGCGCGAGGGAGGCCTTTCGGAGGCGGAGCGCGCCCGCCTGGGTGCCTCCGGCCCTTCGTTGCCATGACGAAACGGACGGGGTAACGCTCCCGCGCGTTTCCCGTCCGAAAGGTGTCCTCCCATGACCGCTCCCCTCCGCATCGGCATCGCCGGCCTCGGCACCGTGGGGGCGGGGGTGGTCCGCATCCTCCAGACGCACCGCGACCTTGTGGCCGCCCGCGCGGGGCGTCCCATCGAGATCGTCGCCGTCTCGGCCCGCGACCGGGGCCGCGACCGGGGCGTGCCGCTCGACGCCTATGCCTGGGAGGCCGACCCCGTGGCGCTCGCCCGCCGCCCGGACCTCGACGTCTTCGTGGAGCTGATGGGCGGCCACGAGGGCGCGGCCAAGGACGCGATCGAAGCCGCGCTGACCCAGGGCCGCGACGTGGTGACGGCCAACAAGGCGCTCCTCGCCCACCATGGCCAGGCGTTCGCGCGGACGGCCGAAGCCTCGGGCCGTGTCCTGCGCTTCGAGGCCGCCGTCGCGGGCGGCATCCCCGTCATCAAGGCCCTGACCGAGGGGCTCGCGGGCAACCAGATGACCCGCGTCATGGGCGTGATGAACGGCACCTGCAACTACATCCTGACCCGGATGGAATCGGCGGGCCTTCCTTATTCCGAAGTCTTCGAGGAAGCCCGCGCCCTGGGCTACCTCGAGGCCGACCCCCGGCTCGACGTGGACGGCATCGACGCGGGCCACAAGCTGTCGCTCCTCGCGGCCATCGCCTTCGGCACGCAGGTCGCCTTCGACGCCGTGGAGCTGGAAGGCATCGGCTCGGTGACGATCGAGGACATCCGCCATGCCGCCGACATGGGCTTCCGGATCAAGCTTCTGGGCGTCGCGCAGATGACCGGCCGGGGGCTGGAGCAGCGGATGCAGCCCTGCCTCGTGCCGGCGACCTCGCCGCTGGGGCAGCTTCAGGGCGGCACCAACATGGTGGTGCTGGAAGGCGACGCCGTGGGCCAGGTCGTCCTGCGCGGCCCCGGCGCGGGGGCTGGCCCCACGGCCAGCGCCGTGCTGTCGGACCTCGTGGACATCGCGCGGGGCAATCGCCTGCCGACCTTCGGCCAGCCCGCCGCGACGCTGCGGCAGGCGCGGCCCGCCAAGGCGGCGGTCCCGGCGCCCTACTACCTGCGGCTCCAGCTCGTGGACAAGCCGGGCGCGCTGGCCAAGGTCGCGCGCGTCCTGGGCGATTCCGGCATCTCCATCGACCGAATGCGGCAGTACGGGCACGAAGACGCGACCGCCCCCGTCCTGATCGTCACCCACAAGACGACCCGCGCCGCGCTCGACGAGGCGATGGCCGCCTTCCCCGAAACCGGCGTGCTGGCGGGCGATCCGGTGGCGCTGCGCATCGAGCAGGTCTGAAGGCTTCAGCCGTCTTTGAGTCGCGCGACCTCGGCCTCCAGCTCGGCGATGCGCGACTCCAGCCGCTCCATCGCCGGGGCGATCTCCTCGGCGGTCCAGCGCGGGACGATCCCCTGCGGGCAGTTCCAGTCGAAGGCCCCGACGGCGATCACCAGCACCCGCTCGACCCGCGCGCGCCAGCGCGGGTCTTCCACGGCCGCCATCACCTCGGCCACTTCGTCGGGCTCGCCCACCCGCACCCGGCCCAGAAGCTTGAGCCTCGCGCGCCGCGGATAGTCGACGGCGAACAGCGCCACGCGGTCGTCGCCGGCGAAATTGCCCAGCGAGATGTACTGCCGGTTCCCCCGGAGGTCGGCAAAGGCGATGCGGTCCGGCCCCAGCACGCGCAGGAACCCCGGCGGCCCACCCCGGTGCTGGACATAGGGCCAGCCCGAGGCTCCCACGCTGGCGATATAGACACTGTCGCGCTGGCGCAGGAAGGCGATCTCCTCCGGGCCCAGCCGGTCCGGCTCCTCGATCTCACCTGCCTCCGGCACGCCCAGCGCGGCCGGGCTGCGCTCGCGCGCCTGCGCCGCCCGGACCTCCGGAGTGAAGAGCAGCGCCTGATAGCGTCGCGTCATGGTCGACCTCCCCCTGTCATCCTGCCCCATCCAGGCCCCCGCGCAGCCCCGACCTTGGCATGATCCGGCCCGTTAGCGCTCCCAGTCCTTCACGCGGGCGCGACCGCAGGCTACCCCTGCGCGCGACCCGATCCCAGAAGGACCCTTCCATGGCCGACCAGCCCGAATTCCACGACCGCATGCTGTCCCTGGGCCTCGCCCGGGTCTCCGAGGCCGCCGCCATCGCCTGCGCCGACCACATCGGCCGGGGCAACGAGAAGGCCGCCGACCAGGCCGCCGTCGACGGGATGCGCCGCCAGCTCAACATGCTCGACATCAAGGGCGTCGTCGTGATCGGCGAGGGCGAGCGCGACGAGGCGCCGATGCTCTACATCGGCGAGGAGGTGGGCACCGGCCAGGGCCCCGCCGTGGACATCGCGCTCGACCCGCTGGAGGGGACCACGCTCACCGCCCGCGACATGCCCAATGCGCTCGCCGTGGTCGCCATGGCCCCGCGCGGCACGCTCCTGCACGCCCCCGACGTGTACATGGAGAAGCTCGCCGTTGGGCCGGGCTACAAGCGCGGCGTGGTCACGCTCACCATGACCCCGTCCGAACGCGTCTCGGCGCTCGCATCCTCCAAGGGCGTCTCGACCCGCGACATCACCGTCTGCATCCTCGACCGGGAGCGTCACGCCGAGATGATCGCCGAGGTGCGCTCCACGGGCGCCAAGGTGCGGCTGATCACCGACGGCGACGTGGCGGGCGTCATGCACTGCGCCGAGCCGCGCACCGGCATCGACATGTACATGGGCTCGGGCGGCGCGCCCGAGGGAGTGCTGGCGGCGGCGGCGCTCAAGTGCATGGGCGGGCAGATCTACGGCAAGCTCCTGTTCCGCAACGACGACGAGAAGGCGCGGGCGACCAAGGCCGGCATCACCAACTTCGACCGCGTCTACACCCGCGACGACATGGTAACGGGCGACGTGATCTTCGCGGCGACCGGCGTGACGGACGGCTCGCTCCTCACGGGGATCAAGCGCACGCCCGAATCGATCACCGTGGAAACGGTGCTGATGCGCTCCAAGACCGGGTCGGTCCGCCGGATGAGCTACACCAACCCGATCCGCTGAGGGCTGGCGTGGCCGGGGGGCGCCGCCCCCCGCGCGTGCCGCGCTGCCCCCGGGATATTTGGGACCGAAGGAAGCAGTAATCCTTTCTTAATCTCGTTGTGCCAAGGTGGGCGCGCGGTACAGGCGGGGACGCCGATGACCGCACCGAAGGAAGGGCCGCTCCCGTCTCCAGGGCGAGGAGCGACCTGATCCGTGCCTTCCGTCGGTTCCAAACAACCCGGGGAAGTCGCCATCGGCGACGGGGGGTAGCGCCCCTCCTGCGACGGCTCACCGCCAGGGCACCCGTCACCGGCCCCTTGCCATCGATGGCACAGCCGGGCGACACCTCCCCCATGCCCGCCTTCCTCGACGTTTCCGATTCGCTCACCGGCCGCCGCTGGATCGGCCCCAGCCTCGAGGAGGACCGCCTGGCCGAGGCCATGGCCCGCGACGCCCGCCTCGACCGGGCCGTGGCCCTCACCCTCGTGCGGCGCGGCGTCGGGCCCGACCAGGCCCAGGGCTTCCTCGACCCCAAGCTCCGCGACCTGCTGCCCGACCCGCTCACGCTGCGCGACATGGCCCTGGCCGCGGACCGTCTCCTCCAGGCCGTTGACCGGCGCGAGCGCGTGGCCATCTTCGCCGACTACGACGTGGACGGCGGCGCCTCGGCGGCGCTCCTCCTCGTCTGGCTGCGCCACTTCGGCCTGCGCGCCACGCTCTACATCCCCGACCGCATCGAGGAGGGCTATGGGCCCAACGAGCCCGCCATGGCCCGCCTTGCCAGCGCCCACGACCTGATCCTCTGCGTCGACTGCGGCACGCTCTCGCACGGGCCGATCGACGCGGCGGCAGGCTGCGACGTAGTCGTGCTAGACCACCACCTGGGGGGCGAGACGCTGCCCGCCTGCCTCGCCGTGGTGAATCCCAACCGGCAGGACGAAACGGGCGACCTCGGCCACCTCTGCGCGGCCGGCGTCGTCTTCCTCCTCCTCGTCGAGGCCAACCGCCGCCTCAAGGCGGACGGCCGGCAGGGCCCCGACCTCATGGCGCTCCTCGATCTCGTGGCTTTGGCCACGGTGGCCGACGTGGCCCCGCTCACCGGCGTCAACCGCGCGCTCGTGCGACAGGGCCTCGTCGTCATGGGCCAGCGCAAGCGCCCCGGAATCGCCGCGCTCTCCGACATCGCGGGCCTCAGCACCGCGCCCACCTGCCACCACCTGGGCTATGTTCTGGGGCCCCGCGTCAACGCCGGGGGCCGCGTGGGCAAGGCCGACCTCGGCGCCCGCCTCCTCGCCACCGACGACCCGCACGAGGCGCAGGCCTTGGCCGAACTCCTTCACGCCCACAATGCCGAGCGGCGCGAGATCGAGGCCGGCGTCCAGGCCGCCGCCCTCGCCCAGGCCGAGTCGCGCGCCGATGGTCCCCTCGCCTGGGCCGCGGGCGAGGGCTGGCATCCCGGCGTCGTCGGCATCGTTGCCGCGCGCCTCAAGGAAGCGCTGAACCGTCCCTCCGTGGTGATCGCGCTCGATGGCGGCATCGGCAAGGGCTCGGCCCGCTCCGTGCCCGGCGTGGACATCGGCGCCGCGATCCAGCGCGTGGCCGCCGAAGGGCTCCTGCTGCGCGGCGGCGGCCACCGCATGGCCGCGGGCCTTACGGTCGAGCAGGACAAGCTCGCCCCCGCGATGGCGCGGTTGGCCGAACTCCTCGCGCGCCAGGGCGCCGGCGCCACCGGCCCGCGCGACCTGTCGCTGGACGGGCTGCTGATGCCCAAGGCCGCGCAGCCCCCCCTCGTCGAGACCATCGAGCGCGCGGGCCCCTTCGGCGCGGCCGCCCCTTCGCCGCGCTTCGCCTTCTCGGACCTTGCGGTCTCCATGCAGCGCATCGTCGGCAACGGGCATCTCAAGCTGGCCTTCACCGACGGGATGGGCGGGCGGCTCGATGCCATCGCCTTCGGCGCGGCCGAGGGTCCGCTGGCCAAGCTCCATCCCGGCGCGGGGCGCTTCCACGTCGCCGGAAGGCTCGAGATCAACACGTGGCAGGGCCGCCGCAACGTCCAGCTTCTCCTTGAGGACGCGGCCCCCGCCGGGCGGCGCTGACGCAAGGAAAGCGCGCGGGGCCCCTTGCCCTCCCCCGCGCCTTTGTCTAGAGAGCCCCTACCTGCCGCGGCCCGTTCGTCTATCGGTTAGGACACCAGGTTTTCAACCTGGGAAGAGGGGTTCGACTCCCCTACGGGCTGCCAGTAATCTCATGACACAGGCCGAAATGGCACGCACCGCAGCATTGATTGCGTAACCGCTTGGCAATCGTCGCACAGGTGTGGTCCAAACGGATCGAGGCCCCGCCTGACGCCCGTGTCGGGATCTGGCCGCCCGAGGCAGTCAAACGAGAACGCGAGCAGAATGGCTTTCTTCCGGATCTACGACGCGGCCGGCGTCGGCCTGAACAGTGACATCGAATCGATCTTTCCGTCCGGCGACGACTTCGACGTCACCGGCATGGACTACGACCTGCTGTCGGACGACCGCGCCCGATTCAGCGGCATGCTGGACAACGGCCTGTCGTTCCGGGCCATCGTGTCGGATATCCGCGCCGAGCCGGCCCTGCGCTCGATGGATTTCCTGAGCAACGGCGCGATGGTCATGACTCTGTCGCAGCTCCGGATACCGGTCGACGACGACTCCGGGTTCGATCGCATCCTCGCCGGCGCGGACGAGATGATCGGCAACCGCTACGCCGACGTGCTCGAAGGCGAAGGCGGCAACGACATCCTGCGGGGCGGTGGCGGCAACGACCGGCTGCGCGGCGGGGACGGCAACGACCTGCTTCAGGGCGGCGCGGGGGCGGACAAGCTCAACGGCGGCGTCGGAAAGGACCGCCTCGACGTGGGCCTCGACGCCCAGGCGGACACCATCGTCTTCTCCGGCGCCCGGCACAGCGCCGTGGGACGGGGCCGCGACGTCGTGGTGAACTTCGACAGAGGCGAGGACCACGTCGATCTGCGCGCCCTCGACGCCCGCAGCGACACCTTGGGCGACGACGCCTTTCTCTGGGGCGGCCAGACCCGGGCCGACCGCAGCCTCTGGTGGGTCGCGACCGACAGCGGCGTGATCCTCAAGGGCGACCTGGGCGGCGACGGCGACAGTCGGGCCGACTTCGAGATCATGCTCAACGGCATCGACGCGCTCTCGAAGGGCGACATCCTTCTCTGACGCCTCGGGCGGCGCGACTCTTCCGCCACGTCGCCCCGGCGCGGTCCCTCCGAGGCCCCTTGCCCTCCTCCGCGCCTTTGTCTAGAGAGCCTCCACCTGCCGCGGCCCGTTCGTCTATCGGTTAGGACACCAGGTTTTCAACCTGGGAAGAGGGGTTCGACTCCCCTACGGGCTGCCAGGCTTTCCGCGAGACATCTTCTTTGCCGCAGGCTGCCGGATCGCGTCCAGCGATCGGGCGTCGGACTGCTCGCCCAGCCGGCCCACAAGGAGCAGAGGGATCGGCCGGGGCCGGAAGACCAGTCCAAGGGCAGGGCGCACAGGGGCCAGCAGGGCACCTTCGAATCGATGGGGCGGACGGGCTGCTCCTTGGATGGCAGGGCGCAAGTTGCAAGCCGCTCAAGATATCTCCATGCGGCCCAGCCTCCGGGCGGCCTGCCCACGCCGATGGCAGCGTGGCCCGCTCCGCTTGCCCTTTTGGTCGGCTTTTCCGGCCTCCCCTTGCGCGTCCCTTCCGCGCGCCTGATCTCTCGATGGCAAGGGGGGGGGGCGACTGGCGCCCCGCCAAGGGTCGCCCAGCAGGGGACGGACAGGCATGAAGCTGTTTCAACGCACCGGAGCCCTCGGCGGCGACGACGCCGCGACGGGCCACAGCTACGGCGCCCGCGGCGGCGGCCTGCGGCGTCCGCCCGTCGCCCCGCCCGAGCCGGACGCCGCCTGGGCGCCCAGGCCGGAGGTCGCCCCTTCTCCCGATCCGGTCCACGCCGCTGCGCCCGACCACGCCCCGGACCCGGCGCAGGCCATGGCCGACCGGCTGCCCGAGCTTGCGGACCTGCCGGGCCTCGTTTCCGCCTGCCTCGCGGACCGCGACAGCGGCCTGCCGCTCGGCGCGCTGGGTGACCGGCTCGACCCCGAGGCTGTCGCCGCCAGCGCGGCCCAGACCCTGCGCACCGCTCTCCGCGTGGCCGAAGGGCTCGACACCGACGACCGGCCCGAGGAGATCCTGGCGACCTTCGGCAGCCAGATCCACCTCTTGCGCCCGCTCGATGCCGCGCCCGGGGTGCTGCTGCACCTGGTGCTCGACCGGGCGCGGACGAACCTCGGCATGGTCCGGCTACGCCTGCGCGCCCTCGACCCCTCCGCCTGAGGCCAGGGGCCCGAATGCGCGTCGCGGTGATCGGAACCGGCCCGACCGGGCGTCTCGCGGCGCTCGAACTGGCCGAGGCCGGGCACCACGTGGACCTCTTCCCCGGCGATTCCGCGCCGCCTGCCGCGCTGGGCCAGATCCATCTGGGCTTCGCCGGCCCATCGGGCAGCGAGGTGCGAGCCCTGCCCGCCGCCGCCGCGCTCGGCCCCCTGCTGGACCGCTGGCTCGGGCCCGGCTTCCTCGACCGCCACGGCGCGACCGGCTGTTTCCTCTACCTCCTGCCGCCCGATGGTCCCGCACCCGAGACGGTCCGCGCCCGCTTCGCCGCCGTATCGCGCGCCGCCGCCGACCTTTCGCTCCCCGTCGAGCTGCGTGGCTGGCGCGAGCTCACCGCACCCGAGCGCGACCGCCTGCCCCTCGGCCCGACGGTCGCCGCCTTCGCCACGCGCGAGGGCGCCTTCGACCCCGGTGCGCTCGACCTCGCCCTGGCCGAGGCGACCGCCTCCGCTCCGCGCCTGCAGCGGCGTCCCGACGCCGTCACCGCCATCTCCATCGATCCTCGGGGCCTGCGCGTCGTCACAACCGAAGGGGACGCCCTGTACGACGCTGTCCTCCACCTGCGCCCTGTCGCGCCCGGCCTCGCGTGGCACGGCCTCGAAGCCCGCAGCCCCCGGATCGGCGCGGCCCTGCCCACGCTCCGCATCCTGGGGCTCGGGGGATCGGTCGCCTTCCCCGGCACGGCCCGGCTCGCCGCCCCGTCCGAGGCGCTCCTCCTCCTCCGCGACCGTCTCGCCCCCGACGCGACCTGGGCTCCCCTGCCCGGCCCCCTCGCCGCCGACGGCCCCGAGGGTGGCCGCCTTCGCTCGCGCGGGGCTTACCACGAGGTCGAGGAGGGCGCTCCCTCGCTCTCGGCCTGGGCCGCCCACCGGGCCTGCGCGCGTATCCTGGGCGACGGAGACGCATAAACTTCCGTTGGAAAACAGACTGTTTCCTTGGGGTCACGGGGTCCGACCCCGAACCCGGCCCGGTCGGAGCACGTTGGGGACGGGCCAAGGCGGGATGATCCCCGCCGACACAAACGGAGCCTTTCATGAGCAAGCGTACCCTTCCCGCCCTCGCGGCGGCCGCCCTTCTCGTGGCCTCGCCCGCCCTCGCCCAGGTCGCGGCGACCGCCGCCACCGACCTCAACCTCCGCTCCGGCCCCGGGCCCGAGCAGGAGATCGTGGGTGTCATCCCGGCGGGCGGCGCGGTCACCGTCGAAGGCTGCATGGACGCCGCGAACTGGTGCCGGGTGGACCACGAGGGCACCCTCGGCTGGGCCTACGGCGACTACCTGACGACGACCCTGGCCGACCAGCCCGACCCCGTGCCGCTCTACGAGAACCGCGGCACGCTGGAGGTCGCGACCGTGACCTACGAGGGCGGCGAGGACGAGGCCGCGGGCGCGGGTGCCATCGGCGGGGCGGCGCTAGGTGCGGCGCTGGTCGGCGGGCCGGCGGCGCTGGTGGCAGGCGCGGCCCTGGGTGCGGTGACCGGCGCGGCCATCGCCCCCGAGGACACGGCCGTCACCTATGTCCGCGAGAACCCGCCCGAGCCGGTGTATCTCGACGGCGAGGTGATCGTCGGCGCGGGCATCCCCGAGGGCGTGGAACTCACCCCCGTCCCCGAGACCGACTACGGCGCGCTCACGGTGAACGGCGTGCCGGTGCTGGTGAACGCCGACCGCCAGATCGTCTACATCCTGCGCTGAGGCGCGACATCCTGCGCCCAGACGCGTCGGGGGCCCTCCGGGGCCCCCGTTCACATCGCGTCGCGGTAGAGCGCGAGCGTATTCGCCAGCGTCATCGGAAGGGGGTTGCCGCCCGCGCTCGGGTCCTCGACAGCCTGCGCCGCGAGGTCCGGCAGCCGCGCCTCCTCGACGCCCATCGCCGCGAGGCCTTCAGGGAAGCCGAACATCCCGTTCAGTTCCTCCACGCGCGCGAGGAACCCGTCGAAGCCCCCCGCGATCCCCAGATAGGCCGCCGCCTGTCCCAGCCTGCCCTCGACGGCCGGCCGGTTGAAGCACAGCACGGCGGGCATGACCACCGCGTTCGTGGTCCCGTGGTGCGTGTCGTAGTTCGCCCCCACCGGATGCGACAGCGCGTGGACCGCGCCCAGCCCCTTCTGGAAGGCCACCGCCCCCATCGATCCCGCCGCCAGCATCTGCGCCCGCGCCTCGAGGTCGCCGCCGTCCCGGAACGCCCGCGGCAGGAACTCGTGGACGAGCCGCATCCCCTCCAGCGCGATCCCCGCGCTCATGGGGTGGAAGAAGGGCGAGCAATAGGCCTCCAGGCAATGCGCGAAGGCGTCCATCCCCGTCCCGGCGGTCAGTTTGGGCGGCAGCCCCATCGTCAGCTCGGGATCGCTCACCACCACGCGCGGCAGCACCTTGGGGTGGAAGATGATCTTCTTCACATGCGACTGCGAGTTGGTGATGACGCTCGCGCGCCCGACCTCGGACCCCGTCCCGGCCGTGGTCGGCACCGCCACGATGGGCGCGATGCCCTCCGCGTCCGCGCGGGTCCACCAGTCGCCGATGTCCTCGAAGTCCCAGAGCGGGCGCGTCTGCCCCGCCATGAAGGCGACCATCTTGCCCAGGTCGATCCCGGACCCGCCGCCGAAGGCCACGACCCCGTCATGCCCGCCCTCGCGATAGGCCCGCAGCCCGTCGTCGAGGTTGCGGTCCGTGGGGTTCGGGTCCACCTCCGCGAAGATCGCGCGCCCCAGCCCCGCCTGCTCCAGCAGGTCGAGTGCCGTCTCGGTGATCGCCATGCCTTTCAGCCCGCGGTCGGTGACGAGGAGCGGCCGCCGGATGCCCGCCTCGGCGCAGGCCTGCGCGAGTTCCCGGATGCGCCCCGCGCCGAAGAGGACGCGGGTGGGATAGGACCAGTTGGCCGTGAGGTTCATGCCGTCACCATCTCGGGGCCTCAGCCCTTCGCCTTGCGGAAGTGGTAGGAGCGCGCGCGCGTCACGCTGTGGAAGCCGAGCTGCGACAGCGCCGTGCCGCGCCCGGTGTCCTTGGTCCCCGTCCAGGTCAGCGCCGGGTCGAGGTAGTCCGCCCGGTTCATGAACACGGTCCCCGTGTCGATCAGCCGCCCCAGCCGCGCCGCCCGCTCCGCGTCCTGCGTCCAGAGCGAGGCGGTGAGCCCGTAGGGCGAATCGTTCATGAGCGCGATCGCCTCCTCGTCCCCGCTCACCGGCATGATGCCGACCACGGGGCCGAAGCTTTCCTCGCGCATCACGCGCATGGAATGGTCCACGTTCACCAGGATCTGGGGGGCCAGATAGGTCCCGCCGTCATCTTCGGGGAAGGCGCCCTTCCCGACCAGCGGTGTCGCTCCGGCGGCGATGGCCTCCTGCGTCTGCGCCCGCACGGTATCGGCAAAGCGCCGGTTCGCCATCGGTCCGATGGAGGTGCTCACCTCCAGCGGATCGCCCAGGCGAAGCTGCGAGGTCCAGGCCACCGCCCGGTCGACGAAGCCCTCATACAGGCTCCGGTGCACATAGATCCGCTCGATCCCGCAGCAGCACTGGCCCGCGTTGAACATCGCCCCGTCCATGAGCACGTCCACCGCCCAGTCGAGGTCCGCGTCCTCCATGACGTAGCCCGGGTCCTTGCCGCCCAGTTCCAGCCCCAGCGGCGTGAAGGTCCCGGCCGCCGCCCGCTCAATGGCCGCGCCACCGGCGACCGAACCCGTGAAGTTCACGAAGCCGAACGACCGCGCCTTGATGAGTCCTTCCGTCCCCGCGTGGTCCAGCACGACGTTCTGGAACACGCCCTCCGGCAGCACGCCGTCGAAGGCCTCCTGCCACCGCTCACCCACCAGCAGCGTCTGCGACGCCGACTTGTGGACCACGGCGTTCCCCGCGATCAGCGCCGGAACGATGGTGTTGCAGGACGTCAGATACGGGTAGTTCCAAGGCGCGATGACGAAGACGACGCCGACCGGGGCCCGCTCGATGCGCCGCTCGAAGCGCTCGCTCTCCTCGGCCACCATGGGCGCGAGCGCCTGCGCCGCGATCCCGCTCATGTAGGCGGTGCGCTCGTTGAGGCCCCCGAACTCGCCGCCGTAACGCACGGGCCGGCCCATCTGCCACGCGAGTTCCTCGACGATGCGGTCCTTGTCCCCATTCAGCCGCCGCACGCCCTCCTGCACCAGCGCAATGCGCTCCTCCAGGGGCCGGGCGGCCCATTCGACCTGCGCCATCTTTGCGCGGGCGACGACGGCCAGCGCCGCCTCGGGGGTCAGCGCCGAGCGTTCGGCATAGACCTCGCCGTTCACCGGCGAGACGCATCGGATGGTGCTCGTCATCTCAGTCCCTCGCAGCACGGGCGGCCCGGCGCGGGCCCTGTTCCCTTCGATCTATCATTTCCGGTCTGGCGGCGGCCAGTGGCCCCGCCCCCGTCACAGCCGCTCGAAGCCGCGGAGGCGCTCGACATCCGTCACCAGCCGGTCGGACTCGGCGATCTCCCACCGTGCGGCATGGACGTAGTGGTCCACCACGTCGTCGCCCATCGCGGAGCGCAGCATCCCGGAGGCGTTCAGCGCCACCGCCGCGTCGCGCAGGGTCCGGGGGACCTCGCGCACGTCCTGGGCGGCGTACATGTCGCCCGTCATCTCGGGTTCCAGCTCCATCCCCTTCTCGATCCCGTCGAGCCCCGCCGCGAGCTGCGCCGCGAGCGCCAGATACGGGTTCAGGTCCGCGCCGCCCACCCGGCACTCGACGCGCACGGCCTTGGTGTCCTCGCCCACGACGCGGTAGCCTGCGGTGCGGTTATCCCGGCTCCAGACCGCCTTGGTCGGCGCAAAGAGCCCCACGGTGAAGCGCTTGTAGCTGTTGACGTTGGGCGCAAGGAAATAGGTCACGTCCGCCGCATGGGCCAGAAGTCCCGCGAGATAGCTGCGCATGAGCGCGCTCATCCCGTGGGGGGCGCCCGGATCATGGAAGGCGTTCCGGCCGTCCTTCCACAGCGACTGGTGGATGTGCGACGACGACCCCGCACGGTTCGTGTCGTACTTCGCCATGAAGGTGACCGACCGCCCCTGCTGCTGCGCGATCTCCTTCGTCACCATCTTCACGATGGAATGGGTGTCGGCGGCATCGATCGCATCCGAATAACGGATGTTGATCTCCTCCTGCCCCGCCTCGGCCTCGCCCTTGGTGTTCTCGACCGGGATGCCGGCAGCAAAGAGCACATTGCGCAGCGGCCGCATCACCGCCTCTTCCTTGGAGGTGCCGAAGATGCCGTAGTCGTTGTTGTAGCGCACGACCGGTGTCATCCGGCGGTAGCCGGAATCCCAAAGCTGCTCGAACGACTCCTCGAACAGGAAGAACTCCAGCTCCGTCGCCATCATCGGCTCCAGCCCCAGGGCCCGCGCCCGCTCGACCTGCCGCCGCAGCACGTGGCGCGGCGCGTGGGCGACAGGCACCCCGTGGTGGTCGAGGAAGTCCGCCATCACCATCGCCGTCCCCGGCAGCCAGGGCGCGCGGCGCAGCGTCGTCAGATCCGGCTTGTGGATGTAGTCGCCGTAGCCCTTCTCCCAAGAGGCCGACCTGTAGCCCGGCACCGTCCACATCTCGGCATCGAGCGCGAGGAGATAGTTGCACCCATGCGTTCCCTCGTGCCCCGCCGTCAGGAAATGCTGGGCGTGGAAGCGCTTGCCCATCAGCCGCCCCTGCATGTCGCAGACACAGGTCAGCACGGTGTCGATCTCCCCCGACGCGACGGCGTCGCGCAGGGTCTCCAGGGTCAGGTTGGCGGGCATTCGAGGATCGGACCTTCCGGGGGCGGCGGCGGCCCGGCGGCGGCACCGCCGGGCGCGGGTTTCAGTGAGCGATCATGACGTGGCGCACGGCGGTGTAGTCCTCCAGCGCATAGAGCGACATGTCCTTGCCATAGCCCGACTGCTTCAGGCCGCCATGCGGCATCTCGTTGACCAGCATGAAGTGCGTGTTGATCCAGGTGCAGCCGTACTGGAGCCGCGCCGCCACCTGCATGGCCTGTCCCACGTCGCGCGTCCACACGCTCGACGCCAGCCCATAGGGCGAGTCGTTGGCCCAGGCGATGGCCTGCTCCGCCTCCTCGAAGCGGGTGACGCTCACCACTGGCCCGAAGACCTCGCGCTGCACGATCTCGTCCTCCTGCTTCGCCCCGGCGATGACGGTGGGCCTGTAGTAGAAGCCCGGCCCCTCGGGCATCTCGCCGCCCGTCACGATCTCCATGTGCCCCTGCTCGCTGGCGCGGCTCACGAAGCTCGCCACCCGGTCGCGCTGGCGGAGCGAGATGAGCGGCGGCATCTCGTTCACGGTGTCGTCCTGCGCCCCGAAGGTGATCGAGGCCGCGGCGCCGGCCAGTTCGGCCACCAGCCGATCGTGGATCTTGGGCGCGGCATAGACCCGGCAGGCCGCCGTGCAGTCCTGCCCGGCGTTGTAGAAGGAGAACGCCCGCAGGCCCTGCACCACGCGGTCGAGGTCCGCGTCGTCGAAGACGATCACGGGCGCCTTGCCGCCCAGCTCCAGATGCGTGCGCTTCACCGTCTTGCTGGCCGCTTGCAGCACCTTCTTGCCCGTCGCCACGTCGCCGGTGATCGACACCATGTTCACGTCCGCGTGGTTGATGAGCGCGTTGCCCACCGTGCCGCCCTGCCCCGTGACGATGTTCACGACGCCCTCGGGCAGGATGTCCGCCAGCACCTTGGCCATCTTCAGCGCCGTCAGCGGCGTCTGCTCGCTGGGCTTCATCACGACGCAGTTGCCGCCCGCCAGCGCCGGGGCGAGCTTCCACGCCATCATCATCAGCGGATAGTTCCAGGGCGCGATCGAAGCCACGACCCCGATGGAATCGCGCCGGATCATGGAGGTGTGCCCCTCCATGTACTCCCCCGCCAGCGCCCCGTGCATGTTCCGCGCCGCCCCTGCGAAGAAGCGGTAGCAGTCCACGATGGCGGGAATCTCGTCGTTCAGGGCCGCGTTGATCGGCTTCCCGGTGTTCATCGACTCAAGCCGCGCGAACTCCTCGGCCTCCGCCTCGATCCGGTCGGCGATCTTCAGCAGCAGGTTGGACCTCTGCGCGGGCGTGGTCCGCGACCAGGTGCGGAACGCGGCCCGCGCCGCCGCCACCGCGCGGTCGATCTGGTCCGGCCCGGCCTCGGGCAGCTTCAGGATCGTCTCGCCCGTCCGGGGATTGAGGATCGTCTCCTCGCCTTCGGTCCCCGCCTCGAAGGCCGACCCGATCAGCATCTGGGTGTCGAACTGCAACGTCATGGGAATCTCCTCATTTCCCGCTGCCCGCCACGGTGTCCGTTCCGCGGGTCAGGTAATAGGCGCCAAGGATCGGCAGGAAGGTGACGAGCACGACGACCATCGCCACCACGTTGGTCACGGGCCGCTCGCGCGGGCGCACCAGCTCCTCGAGCATCCAGATCGGCAGCGTCTGCTGCTGCCCGGCGGTGAAGGTGGTGACGATCACCTCGTCGAAGCTCAGGGCGAAGGCCAGCATCCCGCCCGCCAGCAGCGCCGTCGCGATGTTGGGCAGGATGACGAAGCGTAACGTCTGCCAGTAGGTCGCGCCCAGGTCCATGCTGGCCTCGATCAGGTTCCCCGACACTCGCCGGAAGCGCGCGACCGCGTTGTTGTAGACCACCACGATGCAGAAGGTCGCGTGCCCCAGCACGATGGTCCAGAAGCTGAACGGGATGTCGGCCAGGTTGAACGCGCTCCGCAGCGAGATCCCGGTGATGATCCCCGGAAGGGCGATGGGCAGCACGACCAGCAGCGACACGACCTCGCGCCCGAAGAACCGCGTGCGCGCCACGGCGGCCGCGCAGAGCGTCCCCAGCACCAGCGCCACGACGGTCGAGATCGCGGCCACCCGCAGCGACAGCCCCAGCGCCGCCCAGATGTCCGGCCGCTCCCAGGCCGCTCCGAACCAGCGCAGCGTCAGCCCCGGCGGCGGCCAGGTGAAGGACGAATCCTCCGTGCTGAACGCATAGACGAAGATCAGGAGGATCGGCAGGTGCAGGAACAGAAGCCCCGCCCCCGCCGCGACCTTGAGCCATAGGGGGGCCTCAGAGCGCATCGAAGGCCCCCATCCGCCGGGCGACGTACAGGTAGACCCCCATGATGAGGATCGGCACGACCGCGAAGGCCGCCGCCAGCGGGATGTTCCCCGCCGTCCCCTGGTACTGGTAGACCGCGAGCCCGATGAACCGCGCGCTTGTCCCGATAATCTGCGGGATGATGTAGTCGCCCAAGGTCAGGCTGAACGTGAAGATCGACCCCGCCACCACCCCCGGCAGCGCCAGTGGCCAGAGCACCGTGCGGAACGTCTGCGCCGGCGTCGCGCCCAGGTCCCCCGCCGCCTCGACCAGCGAGGGCGGCACCCGCTCCAGCGCCGCCTGAATCGGCAGGATCATGAAGGGCAGCCACACATAGACGAAGACGAGGAAGGTGCCCGTGGGGCTCACCGACAGCGAGTTCCCCCCGATCCCCGGCACGGCCAGGAAGGCGTTGAGCAGCCACCCGAGCCCCACGGACTCGAACCCCCAGCCCACGATCCCCTCCTTCGCGAGGATCAGCTTCCAGGCGTAGACCTTGACGAGGTAGCTCGACCACAGGGGCAGCATGATCCCGAGGTAGAACACAGCCTTCCAGCGCCCCCGCGCGTAGCGCGCGGCGTAATAGGCTATCGGAAAGGCGATCGCGACGCTGGCCACCGTCACCGCCGCCGCCATCGCCACCGTGCGCCAGATGATGTCGAGATTGGCGGGCCGCAGCAGCTCGCCATAGGTCCGCAGAGTCAGCGTCCGGTCGATCCGCCCCGAGAACTCGTCGATGGAGAAGAACGACTGCGCCAGCAGCGCGAAGAGGCTGCCCAGGTAGACGACCCCCAGCCACAGCAGCGGTGGCCCCAGCAGCAGTGCCAGAAGCACCCGCGGCCGGCGCCAGAGCGCGTCCGACAGCCGCCCGCCCGGCCCCTCGCGCGCGGGGCGCGGCGGCGTCTCGGCCAGCGCGGTCATGCCGCGCCCATCACGTGCAGCGCGGCGGGCTCCCAGGTCAGCCCCACGCGGGCGCCGGGCTGCGGCACGGGCTCGCCGCCCGGCAGCAGCACGGCGATGTCGGCACGGTCCTCGGGCGCGGGTCCCGTTCCCAGGTCCACCACCAGCCGCGTCGAGGCTCCCAAGTAGCGCGCACCCTGCACCGTTCCGATGATCGGCGCCCCCTCGGGCGGGCGAAGCCGCAGCGCCTCGGGGCGCAGGCTCGCCCATTTCGGCGGCCCGCCGAACAGCGCCGTCAGCGCGGGCGGCAGCACGTTGGAGCTCCCCACGAAATCCGCCACGAAGCGTGTGCGGGGGCGTCCGTAGACCTCGGCCGGGGTCCCCACCTGCTGGATGCGCCCCTCGTTGAACACGGCCACGCGGTCGGCCATCGACAGCGCCTCGCCCTGGTCATGGGTCACGAAGACGAAGGTGATCCCCACCTTGCGCTGGAGCGCCTTCAGCTCGTCCTGCATCTGCTCGCGCAGCTTGAGGTCCAGCGCCCCCAGCGGCTCGTCCAGAAGCAGCACGCGCGGCCGGTTCACCAGGGCGCGGGCCAGCGCCACCCGCTGCCGCTGCCCGCCCGACAGCTCGGACGGGCGGCGGCTCCCGTAGCCCGGCAGCGCCATCATCGCCAGCGCCTCCTCGGCCCGTCGTCGCCGCTCGGCCTTGGGCACCCCGGCGATCATCAGCCCGTAGGCCACGTTGTCCACGACGCTCAGGTGCGGGAACAGCGCATAGTCCTGAAACACCGTGTTCACCGCCCGCCGGTACGGCGGCAGGCCCGCGACGCTCTCCCCGAACAGCCGGATGTCCCCGGCCGTGGGCGTCTCGAATCCCGCGATCAGCCGCAGGCAGGTGGTCTTCCCCGACCCCGAGGGCCCCAGCATGGCGAAGAACTCGCCCTCGGCGATGTCGAGGTCCACGCCGTCCACGGCCCGGACTTCCCCGAAGTGGCGCGACACGCCGCGAAAGCTGACAGCAGGGTTCATCACTTGCCTCATGTCGCGGGGCCCGCACCCCGCCCTTCGGGGCGGCCGGACGGCCGCCCGCAGTCCGTCCGCACAGGATCGTGACCCGCCCCCAGCGAGGCGGGCCGCGCCTTGCCGCCATTTCGGTGCCAGACTAGATCGCCGGCCATTGTGTACGCATGGTCAACGATCACCGGGAGCCCGAAAGGGCCTCCCGGGCCTCGTCACCGCCCGCCGATCACGCCGATGTAGTCACTCACCCAGCGGTAGTAGGGCACGCAGGCGTCCTCCCCTTGGCTGCAATCCGCGACGGGCGTCTGCCAGAACCGGATCTTGTCGAAGTCGTCGAAGCCGTTCTGCGTGCAGATCTCGGGCGTCAGCATCCCGCGCCCGTCCGTGCAGGCCGCGGGCACCGAGGGATTGGCCCCGAACCACACCGCGAGGTCCGACTGGAGGTTCGAGGACAGCTGGTGCTCGAACCACATATAGGCGCAGTTCGGGTGCTCGCTGTCCACGTGCAGCATGGTCGTGTCGGCCCAGCCCGTCGCCCCTTCCTCGGGGATCGTGCTGGCCACCGGCGCGCCCCCGGCCTTGAGCAGGTTCACCTGGAACGGCCAGGACCCGCTCGCCACGACGCCCTCGTTCTTGAAGTCGTCGATCTGGATGAAGGCGTCGTGCCAGTAGCGCCCCACGAGCTGCCGCTGCCCGCGCAGCAGCTCCAGCGCGGCGTTGTACTGCTCCTCGTTGAGCTCGTAGGGCGAGGTGATCCCCAGCTCGGGCTGGTGGTGCATCAGGTACTGCGCGGCGTCGGCGATGTGGATGGGCCCGTCATAGGCCTGCACCCGCCCGGCGTTCGACTGCCCGTCGGGAAGCTGCTGCTCCTCGAAGACCACGTTCCACGAAGTCGGCGGCTCCTGGAAGACCTCGGTGTTGTACATCAGGACGTTGGGCCCCCACATGTAGGGCACGCCGTAATGCACGCCGTCCACCGTGTACCAGGGCGCGTCCTGCAGGCGCGGGTCGATCTGGTCCCAGGACGGGATCAGGTCCGTGTTGATGGGCTGCACCCGCTCCCCGGCGATCAGCCGCAGGCTCGCGTCGCCCGAGGCGGTCACGAGGTCGAAGCCCCCCTCGTTCATCAGCGCCACCATCTCGTCCGAGGTGTTGGCGGTCTTGACCGTGACCATGCAGCCGGTCTTTTCCTCGAACTCCGTCACCCAGTCAAAGGCCGGATCGGTCTCGCCCCGCTCGACGTAGCCGGCCCAGGCGACGATCGACAGCGCGCCCTCGCCTTCCCCGATCTCGGTCATCTGCGCCTGCGCGGCGGTCGCCGCGAGCATCGACAGGCAGGCCAGGGCGGAAGCACCCCGCTTCAGCATGGTCATCGTCGTCTCCCTGTTGTGGCGGCCCGGCGCAAAGGTCCCGGCCCGCTCGGCTTTTGGCCAGAGAGTGCCGCGCCCCGCGACGTTTCGCAAATTCAATCGGGAGAATGGACCTATCGGAGTTTCCGAAACCTTAACGCCCCGCCATCCCGGCCCGTCGCCGCGCCGAGAGCCCGTCATGCCCGCCCAGCGGCTGCTGCGGCGCATCGGTCCAGCGCCGCTCCTCCGGCCCCGGCCGGTCAGGGTGCAGGGGATAGATGACCCGGTTGGCTGGCTTGGACGCCTCGCCCACCACCAGCAGGCGCACCTCCTCCTCCGTGTCGTTCAGGAAGGTGTGCGCCACCCCCGTCCCCGCCGGCAGGCCCACGGCATCGCCCGGCCGCAGCCGGTGCAGCACCCCGTCGAGCCAGACGTCCGGCGTGCCTTCCAGCACGAAGACGAACTCCTCCTCGTCGCTCTCGGCGTGGGGAAACGAGGTCCGCCGCCCCGGCGGCAGCCGCTCGTGGTGGATGCCGATCCGCGTGAGCCCCAGCCGCCGCCCGAGCGGCGCGCCGATGCTCATCAGCTCGTCGTCGCCCGGGTAATGCGACTCGTCGGGCTCCTCCATCTCGGTCCAGTGGGCGATGCAGCCGGGTCGCGCGTCGGTCATGGCGGGTCCTCCCCCGCGCGTTCTAGCCCGCCGTGCCGCCGCGTCAGCGCCCCCGCTGCCCCTGGCTCAGCGCGATGAAGTCGTGCGCCGCCGCGCTCAGCGGCGCGCCCCGCCGCCACACGATCCCCACCTGCACGACGGGCAGCGCGCCGCCCACGTCGCGGCTCTCGATCCGGTCGCCCTCCAGGGACCAGGGCCGGTAGATCAGGTCCGGCAGCAGCGCCACCCCCGCCCCCGTGGCGACAAGGCTCCGCACCGCCTCCACGCTGCGGGTGCGGAAGGCCACGCGCGGGCGCGGGGACAGCGCCGACAGCATCCGCCCCGTCTCCTCCTCCATCTCGTCTACCATCAGCGCGATCAGCGGCTCGGGCGCGAGATCCCCAAGCTGGATCGCGTCCTGCCCGGACAGCCGGTGCCCCGCCGGCAGCCACAGCCGGAAGGGCGAGACCTCGATGATCTCCACCATCAGCGCCGCGCGGTGGCGCAGGCTGCCCGTCACCATCACGGCGGCGTCCAGCTCGCCCCCGATCAGCAGGTGCTCCAGGTAGTCGCCCGAATCCTCGATGGCCGTGACCGTGACCTCCGGGTTCGCCCGCCGGAACCGCGCCAGCAGGTCGCTCATGACATATCCCGCCATGAGCGAGGTCACGCCCAGGTGCAGCTCGCCCGTCAGCGCCTCCCGCTCGGCCATCAGCGCCCGGCGCGAGGCCGAGACCTGCGCCAGGATCGTCCGCGCGTGCCGCAGGAACAGGTGCCCCCGCTGCGTGACCGACAGCCCGCGCGCGTGCCGGTCGAACAGCCGCACCCCCAGGTCCGCCTCCAGCTCCCGCACCGACTCGGACACCGCCGACTGCGAGATCGACAGCCGCTGGGCCGCCCCGCTCACCGATCCGTTCTCGGCGACCGCAACGAAGGTGCGGAGCTGGCGCAGCGTGAAGGACATGGCGATAACAAACTCCGGCCATGCTGCGACCGCAAGAAGCAGTTGACCCCCGGCGTGTCATGGGCCACGCAGGGCCGGATTGAGTGCCGGAGGCAGGTGAGCCATGAAGATTGCGATGATCGGGACGGGCTATGTGGGCCTTGTGTCGGGGGTATGCTTCTCCGACTTCGGCCACGAGGTCGTCTGCGTCGACAAGCACGAAGGCAAGATCGCGGGCCTCCGCGAAGGCCGCATCCCCATCTACGAGCCCGGCCTCGACGCCCTTCTCGCCCGCAACGTGGCCGAGGGGCGCCTGTCGTTCACGACCGACCTGCGCGAGGCCGTGGACGGCGCCGACGCGGTCTTCATCGCCGTGGGCACGCCCTCGCGGCGCGGCGACGGCCACGCGGACCTGTCCTATGTCTATGCGGCGGCCAAGGAGATCGCCGAGGCCGCGACCGCGCCCACCACGGTCGTCACGAAATCGACCGTCCCCGTCGGCACCAACCGCGAGGTCGCCCGCATCCTGCGCGAGACGCGCCCCGACATGACCTTCGCCGTCGCCTCCAACCCCGAGTTCCTGCGCGAAGGGGCGGCCATCGAGGACTTCATGAAGCCCGACCGCGTGGTGGTGGGCCTCGACGGCCATTCCGACCTCGCGCGCGCCACCATGGCGGACATCTACAAGCCGCTGTTCCTGCGCGAATTCCCGATCGTCTACACCGACCTCGAATCGGCCGAGATGATCAAGTACGCCGCCAACGCCTTCCTCGCGATCAAGATCACCTTCATCAACGAGGTCGCCGCCCTCTGCGAGAAGGTGGGCGCCGACGTGAAGGCCGTCTCCAAGGGCATCGGCCTTGACGGCCGCATCGGCTCCAAGTTCCTGCACGCCGGCCCCGGCTACGGCGGCTCGTGCTTCCCCAAGGACACCAACGCCTTCGCCCAGACGGGCCAAGACTTCGGTCAGCCGCTGCGGCTGGTGGAATCCACCATCACCGTCAACGACGCCGTCAAGGCGCGCATGGTGGACAAGATCCTCGCGCTCGCGGGCGGCAGCCTTCAGGGCAAGTCGGTCGCGGTCCTGGGCGTGACCTTCAAGCCCAACACCGACGACATGCGCGACGCCCCCTCGCTCGCCATCGTCCCCGCGCTCCAGGCGGCGGGCGCCACGATCCGCGCCGTAGACCCCCAGGGCCGGCGCGAGGGCGAGCATCTCCTGCCTGGCGTGCAATGGTCCGAGGACCCCTACTCCGCCGCCGAGGGCGCGCACATGGTCGTGGTCCTGACCGAATGGAACCAGTTCCGCGCCCTCGACCTCAAGCGCCTCGCGGGCGGCATGGCCGAGCCGCGCATGGCCGACCTGCGCAACGTCTACGGCCCGGACGAGGCTCGCGCCGCAGGCTTCCTGGCCTACGACGCCGTGGGCCGCCAGGGATTCGGCCCCGTGGCCCAGGCGACGCGCGCCGTCGCCGAATAGGGCCGCGCCCGTCTTCCCTGCTCCTTCGCGCGCCCGGCGGCTCCCTCCGCCGGGCGTTCTCGTTTCGTCGCCAAACGCGCCATACTTGTGTCAAATGCATGACACGCATGACGAACGAAGCCAGCAGCCTGCATCATCTGCTCAGAAATCAATCAGATACGCCCAGCCAGGCAGCCTACGACATCGCGACTTATGCCGCCAATGCATATCCGCCCTGACCACTCGTCCATTGTGCAGGTGCAGAAAAACCGGCAAAAGGGTTCTCGGAACGAACGGCAAGCCATCCTCCTCCCGGTGAGCCGTAAACTGACAGGTTAGGCCGTCTCTCCTCCCTGATGACGGCATGAACCATAAGGCGGCGCCCTCCTCCTCCCTGGGCTGCCGCCTTTTTTTCTTTCTCAGATCGCCAGCCCGATCTTGCCGAAATGCGCGCCGTCCCGCTCGTGGGCGAAGGCCGCGGCCGCCTCCTCCAGCGGGAAGACCCGATCCACCACGGGCCGCAGCGCCAGCGTGTCCAGCGCACGCACGAAGTCCCCCTGCATCGCCCGGCTTCCCACGATCAGCCCCTGCAGCCGCTGCTGCCGCCGCATGAGGAGCCCCGTGGGCACCTCGCCCCCACGCCCGGCCAGCACTCCGATCAGCGCGATGTGACCGCCCACGCGGCAGGCCTCGATCGACTGCGGCAGCGTCCCCGCGCCGCCCACCTCGATCACGTGGTCCGCGCCGCGTCCTTCCGTCATCTCCAGCACCCGGCCCGCCCACTCGGGCACGGCGCGGTAGTTGATCCCGTGCGCGGCCCCCAGCTCCCGCGCCCGCTCCAGCTTCGCGTCGGACGAGGAGGTGACGATCACCCGGGCGCCCATCGCCCGCGCGATCTGGAGCGCCCAGATCGACACGCCCCCCGTCCCCAGCGCCAGCACCGTGTCCCCGGCCTTCAGCCCGCCGTCCACCACCAGAGCCCGCCAGGCGGTCAGCCCCGCCGTGGTGATGGTCGCGGCCTCGACCGCGCTCCAGCCCTGCGGTGCCCGCGTGAACCAGCCCGCGGGCGTGACCACGGCCTCGCGCGCGTAGCCATCGATCCCGTCGCCCGGCACGCGGTCGAAATGGTCCACCATACCGGTCGTCCCGTCCGCCCAGTCGGGGAAGAAGCAGGACACGACCGTGTCGCCCGGCGCGAACTCGGTCACGCCCTCGCCCACCGCCTCGACCTCCCCGGCCCCGTCCGACAGCGGGATCAGCCCGTCGCGCAGGCCCGGGCGCCCGCCAGATACCACGCCCAGGTCATGGAAATTGAGCGAGCTGCCCCGCAGCCTCACCCGGATCTCGCCCGGCCCCGGCGCGCCGGGGTCCTCCGCCTCGACCATCTCCAGCGCATCGAGCCCGCCCGGTGCCCTCAGCCGCAACACCTTCATCCCGCGCCCTCCCTTGTCCGCGCCCGAGGTTCGCGCCCGGCGGCCCCGAGCGCAAGCCGCGCCGCCAGAACGGCGGACGGCGGCCCAAGAGCCGCCGCACGAGGATCAGGTCGGACAGGTGTCGCTCAGGCCACGCGCTTGGCCCGGCGCCGCGCCATCAGGCCCAGACCGGCCAGCCCGCCCGCGAGCAGCGGCAGCGAGGCCGGCACCGGCACGGGCGCAACGTCGCCCATGGATTCGTTCAGGTAGATGTCATCGACCAGGAAGTGATTGCCGAAGCCAAGAACCAGTTGGTCGATCGCACCGTCCTGCGCGCCGAAGGCTTGGTAGCTGCCGTTCAGGGCTGTCTCGACGCTCCAGACCTGAACGCCATCGAGCAGGCCGGTGAGTTGACCGAACAGAGAAGGCTCCCCACCCGATTCGGGCACGGTGCTCCAAGCCTTGGCCCAAAGCCCGCCAAAGGTGAAGTCGCTGCCATCGGCCGCCGTGATGACACCCTGACCACCGATGTTGTTGAGGATTGCGAAGTCGCCGCTCTTGGCTCCGTAATTCCACCAATTGGGCGTAGCGACCAGATCGATCCAGTCCAGCGTGGAATTGAAGCTGAATCCCAGATAGGTCGGCATGTCGTCGAAGGTATTCTGAACGCTCCCGCCCGGAACATCCTCAAACGTCAGCACCGCCGCGTTCGCGCCCGAAGCACAAGTCAGGCAGACCGCCGCTGCAGCCAAAAGCTTCTTCATCACGTCACCCTATGCAAACACAATACAGGGCTCCGCACAGTGGGCTGCCCTTGCCCACAAACCTCGTCCCCGCTCCCCCGACGGCGCAAGCGTTCACTTCTTAACACACTGTTTACAATCAGGTCGCAACCCGCGCCGGAGGTGTTGCGCGAACCGGGCCCCCACCGTTCGGTGCTCCAAGGTTTCGTTAACCTCGCCCTGCGACGCTCCCCTCATGTCCCTGACAGGAGGCCCCGCATGGACCCCGCGCTCGCGCTGACGCTGCCCCGCACGCATTCCACCCGCATCGCGCGGCTCTGGAGCCTGCGCGACCGGCTCGTGACCTACCTGCCCGGCCGTCCCGACGCCGTGCCGCTGGCCGAGCGGGCGCTCCTGCGGCTGGCCGAGGTCGTGGCCTCCCCCACCCGCGGCGATGCGGAGGAGGCCACGGCGCGGGTCGCCATGGACGACGTCCTCGACACCTGTCTCGCGCTCTACGGAACCCTCGGCCCCTCAGGCCGCAACCAGCCCGCGCCCCTTGAGCAGCGCCTCGACCCCCGGCATCCGGCCCCGGAACCGGGTGTAGAGCGCATCCGCCTCCTCCGACCCGCCCGCCGACAGGATGTTACGCTCCAGGCTCGCGGCCAGCTCCGCGTCGAAGGGATCGCCCTTCTCGACGAAGGCCGCGAAGGCGTCGGCGTCCATGACCTCGGACCACATGTAGCTGTAGTAGCCCGCCGAGTAGCCGTCGCCCGAGAAGACATGGGCGAAGTGCGGCGTCGCATGCCGCATCCGGATCGCGCGCGGCATGCCGAGGGATTCCAGCACCTCGGCCTGCCGCTGCATCGGGTCGGCGGGCGCGGGCCCGTCGTGGAAGGCCATGTCCACCAGCGCGCTCGCCACGTATTCCACGGTCTGGAACCCCATGTCGTACGTGGCCGCCGCAAGCAGGCGCTCGCGCAGGTCGCGCGGCATCGGCTCGCCCGTCTCCGCATGCGTCGCGAAGTCCTCAAGGACTTCCGGGACCTCGAGCCAATGCTCGTAGAGCTGCGAGGGCAGCTCCACGAAGTCGCGCGCCACGCGAGTGCCCGAGATCGACTCGAAGGTCACGTCCGACAGCATCTGGTGCAGCGCGTGCCCGAACTCGTGGAACAGCGTCCGCGCGTCGTCCCAGGACAGCAGGCTCGGCCCCGCCTCGCTCTTGGCGAAGTTGCAGACGTTGGTCACGATCGGTCGCACCTCGCCGTCCAGCCGGCTCTGCGACCGCATCGCCCCGCACCAGGCGCCCGAGCGTTTGCCGTCCCGCGCGAAGAAGTCGCCCACGAAGGTCGCCATGTGCCGCCCGTCGCGCGTGACCTCCCAGACCCGCACGTCCGGGTGGTAGCGCGGGGCGTCCTCGATCTCGCGGAACTCCAGCCGGAACAGGCGGGAGGCCACGGCGAAGCTCGCCTCGATCATCCGGTCGAGCTGGAAGAAGGGCTTCAGCGCCGCCTCGTCGAGGTCGTGCTCGGCCGCGCGCCGCTTCTCGCTGTAGTAGCGCCAGTCCCAGGGCTCCAGCGGCCCCGGATGCCCGTCCGCGCGCAGCATCCCTTCCAGCACGGCGGCGTCCCGCTCCGCCGCCGCCCGCGCGGGCGTCCAGACCTGCATCAGCAGGTCCTTCACTCGGGCGGGCTCGCGCGCCATCTCGGTCTCCAGCTTCCAGTCCGCGAAGCTGCCAAAGCCCAGGAGCCGCGCCCGCTCCTCGCGCAAAGCCAGCATCTCGGCCGCGATGGCGCGGTTGTCGGTAGCCCCGCCATTCGCGCCCCGCGCCACCCAGGCCTCGTAGGCCTTCCGCCGCAGGTCCCGGCGGGGCGAGAACTGGAGAAAGGGCACGATCAGGCTGCGCGACAGCGTCACCACCGGCCCGCCCTGCCCCTTGGACTCGCCCGCCGCGCGGGCCGCCTGAAGCACGAAGTCCGGCAGCCCCTCGGCGTCGGCCTCGGACAGGGGCATGAACCACTCCCGCTCGTCCGCGAGAACGTTCTGGGTGAACTGGGTGCCCAGCACCGCGAGCCGGGCCTTCACGTCCTTCATCCGCTGGACCGCCTCCCCCTCCAGCCGCGCCCCGCTGCGGACGAAGCCGCGATGGGTGAGATAGAGGACGCGCATCTCCTCGCGGGACAGCCCGAGCGAGTCGCGCCGCTCCCACAGGTCGTCGATCCGCGCGAAGAGCGCCGTATTCGCCGTGATCTCGGACGAGTAGGCCGAGAGCTTGGGTGCGAAGTCCCGCTCCAACGCCTGCCGGGCGTCGTTGCTGGCCGCCCCCGCGACCGCGTGGAAGGCGCCGAGCACCCGGCCCAGCCGCTCGTCGGCCCGTTCCAGCGCGGCGATGGTGTTGGCGAAGGTCGGCGCCTCCGGGTCCCCGGCGATGGCCGCGATGCCCGCGCGGGCTTCCTCCAGCGCGACGTCGACGGCGGGGCCCCAGTCCTCGTCGCGGATCGCGTCAAAGGGCGGCAGGCCGAAGGGCGTGGTCCAGTCGGACAGAAGGGCGTTCATGGCGATGCTCCGCAGGTGTCCCGCCCAAGCTATGCACCCGTCGCGATGGACGCCACCCTACCCCCGCGCCCGCAATCGCACCTCCAGCCGCCGCAGCAGCAACGACAGCCCGATGGTCATCGTCAGGTAGATGAGCGCCACGACGTTGTAGGTCTCGAAGTAGCGGAAGTTTCCCGCCGCCGTGACCTTGCCCAGTTGCGTGACATCCGTGACGCCGAGAACGGAGACGAGCGAGGAGTCCTTGACCATCGCCACGAAGTCGTTGCCCAGCGCCGGGAAGATGGTGCGGAAGGCCTGCGGGAAGACGATCAGCCGGAATCGGTGCCAGCGCCCGAGCCCCAGCGAGGCCGCCGCCTCCACCTGGCCCCGGTCCACCGACAGGAGCCCCGCCCGGAAGATCTCCGCGAGGAAGGCCGAATAGGCCAGCGTCAGCGCGATCACCGCCCGCCACAGGAGCGAGAAGTCCCGCGGCCGCACCGGGTCGAGTCCCAGGAGCCCCCGCACGAAGTTCCAGACGTCCACGAGCGCCGGGGCCAGCACGAAGGCCACGTAGAGCAGGAGCACGATGATCGGCACGCCCCGCATCACCTCGACGTAGAGGCGCGCGACCTGCCGCAGGACCAGGCTCCGCGACAGCCCCATGAGCGCGAGCCCCAGGCCGATCAGGCAGGCTGCGACATAGGCGGTCACGGCGACCATGACCGTGACCCAGATCCCCTGCGCGAGCTTCTCCAGCACGCCGCTGTAGACCTCGGAGGAGAGCACTTCCCAGAACATCCAAAGGCCCGTCGCCAGGACGACGACGAGCCACCAGGGAAAGTCCTTCTCGGGCGAAGGGGGCGTCAACGCGGGGGCTTACTGCCCCATGGCGTAGTCGACGAACCACTTCTGGTTCAGCGCGTCGAGCGTGCCGTCCGCGCGCATCGCTTCGATGGCGGCATTGATGGGCTCCACGAGATCGGAACCCTTCGGGAAGATGAAGCCGAAGTCCTCGGTCCCCATGGGCTCGCCAATGATCTTGAGGCCGCCGTCCGAGGCCGCGACATAGCCGTTGGCGCCCGTGGAGTCGGACAGGACCATGTCCACGTCGCCCGTCCGCAGCGCCTCGAGCCCCGCGCCGAAGGTCTCGAACTTGATGATGCGCTCATTGGCCTCGTTCCCGTCCAGCACCTCGTAGACGGTGACGTAGAAGGGCGTGGTGCCGGGCTGGGCCGCCGCCAGAAGCTCGGGATCGGCGGCGAAGGAGGCAGCGTCGGTGAAGCGCTCCTCGTCGCCGCGCACCAGCATGACCATCTGGCTGGTCATGTAGGGCGCGGAGAAGTCCACGACCTCCTTGCGGTCGTCGCGGATGGTGATCCCGGTCATGCCGATGTCGTACTGCCCTTCGGAGACAGCAGGGATCATGGCGTCCCACGAGATGTTCTCGTAGACCACCGTGGCGTTCAGCCGCTCGGCGATCTCGGCCATGGCATCGTACTCCCACCCGACCGCATCGCCTTCGGCGTCGATGAACTGGAGCGGCGGATAAGCGTTCTCGGTGACGACGGTGATCTCGCGCCCGCCCAGGTCGGGGAGGTCCTGCGCGAAAGCCGGAGCCGCCGCGAGAGCGAGCGCGGCAAGGGCGAGGTGGCGGACGGTCATGGGGCGGCTCCCTGTGCGGTGCGTTCCGCCGGAGATTGGCCCCGCGGCCCCGTCATTGCAAGGCGGGCCGGCTCAGCCGCCGGCGCTGCGCCGCAGGCCCTGGACGAAGCGCCGGGCGACCTCGCGCACGGCCTCGTCGTCCTTGGTGTCGTCGTCGGCGTGGTCGCCCAGATGCTCGATGCTGCCCTCAAGGTGCTCGAAAAGCCCGGGGAACTGCTTCTCGACGTAGATCAGCGTCCAGAACAGCATGTGCTCGGTCGCCAGCTCGCGGTGGCGGGCCTCGGCGCCGGACGCCATGAGCGAGGCGCCGAGCGAGGAACGGGTGTCGGGTGCTTGTGCCATGGCGGGGGAGCTAGAGGCCGCCCCCGCCCCTTCAAGGGGGCATCAGCCCCGTCCGGCGCCCTTGCCGCCGCAGACCGGGCAATCGGCCCGCGCCTCCAGCGTCACGACCCGCGCCTCGGCGTGCAGCCCGTCGAAAAGGAGCATTCGCCCCCGCAGCGTCTCACCCGCGCGCGCGAGGTGCTTGACCGCCTCCAGCGCCATGAGGCTCCCCATTACGCCCGGCAGCGGCCCCGCCACGCCCGCCTCGGCGCAAGAGGGCGAGAGGCCGGGCGCGGGCGCCTCGGGGAACAGGCAGGCGTAGCAGGGTCCGCCCAGCTCGGGGTCGTAGAGGCTGATCTGCCCCTCCCACTGGGTCAGCGCGGCGGCGATCAGCGGCTTGCCGGCCCGCACCGTCGCCCGGTTCAAGAGGTCGCGCGTCGGCCAGTTGTCAGAGCCGTCGAGGATAAGGTCGTAGCCCGTCAGCAGTTCGTCGATGATGTCGGGGGTGAGGCGGCGCGAATAGGTCCGCACGGAGATATGCGGATTGAGCGAGGCCACCGCGTCGCCGGCCGACTGCGCCTTGGGACGGCCGAGGTCGGCCTCGCCGTGGATCACCTGCCGCTGGAGATTGGAGGCCTCCACGTCGTCGCCGTCGATGACGCCCAGATGCCCAATCCCGGCCGCGCCTAGATAGAGGAGCGCCGGGCTCCCCAAGCCCCCGGCGCCCACGACCAGAACGCGCGCGTCCCGCAGCGCCCGCTGCCCCGGCCCGCCGATCTCGCGCAGGGTGATGTGCCGGGCGTAGCGGCCGAGTTCCGCCTCGGAGAAGGTGCCGGGCGGGGCGGGCGGCGGCGCGGCGGGGGTCTGGCGGCGCGTCGCCTCGGCCCGGACCCGGCCGAGAAGTTGCGTATAGCCCCAGGCCAGCGCCACCAGCACGACGAGCAGCACCCAGAAGGCAGGCTCTCGCCCCGTAGCCTCGCGCAGCGGATGTCCGTCGGGCAGGACCACGTGCAGGGCCACGACGGCCGTGAGGAGGAGGCCGAGCATCAGGAGCCGCGCCTGCCGAGGCGCGCCCATAGCCCAACCCATCCCCCAGATGGCCGCCATCATGGCTCCGACAACGATCACGGACCGCGCCCCGTCGAGCCGAAGCCGCCAGCCCCGCGCGCCGTGTCGTCCAGCGCATCGGCCAGCATGAACTTTGCCTGTGCGACCGGCGCCACCACCAATTGCGCGATCCGTTCGCCGTGACCGATCGTCACCGGCCCGGACCCGGCGTTGAGCAGCAGCACCATCACCTCGCCCCGGTAGTCGGCGTCGATGGTGCCGGGTGCATTGGGCAGCAGGACTCCGCGCCGCCCGAGGCTCGACCGGGCGCGCACCTGCCCCTCGAACCCTTCGGGGATGGCGATCCGAAGACCGGTGGACACCGCGACCACCACCCCGGGCGCAAGGCCGAGCCCGCCGTCGCGCGTCTCGACCGGCAGATGAGCGCAGAGATCGGCCCCGGCCGCGCCGTCCGTCTTGTAGGCGGGCAACGGCAAGTTCCGGTCCGCGCACTCGGCCCAGGCCACCTGCACCACGGGCGTCATGCCAGCGCCCGCGCGATGCGATCGGCGAGCCTCGCCGCCACCGCGTCCTTGCCCATCCGCTCCCAGCTCTCCTCGCCGTCCGCGGTGATGAGCGTCACGGCGTTCTCGGCGCCTCCCATGATCCCGGTCGCCGGCGATACATCATTGGCCAAGATCCAGTCGCAGCCCTTGCGCCGCCGCTTGGCCCGCGCGTGCTCCAGGACGTTCTCCGTCTCGGCCGCGAAGCCTATCACCAGGCGCGGACGCCCCAGGCTCAGTCCCGCGACGGCGGCCAGGATGTCCGGGTTCTGCACGAAGGTCAGGGTCGGCGGACCGTCCTCTCCCTTCTTGAGCTTCTGGTCCGAAGCCGCAGCCACCCGCCAGTCGGCGACGGCGGCAGCCATGATGGCGGCATCGGCCGGCAGCGCGGCCCGCACGGCGTCCAGCATCTCGGCGGCGGTCTCCACGCGGATCACCTCGACGCCGGCCGGGGGCGGGACGCTTGCCGGCCCGGTCACGAACGTCACGCGGGCGCCCTGCGCCGCCAACGCCGCGCCGATGGCCGTGCCCTGCGCCCCCGACGAGCGGTTGGCGATGTAGCGCACCGGGTCGATGGGCTCCTGCGTGGGGCCCGACGTCACCAGTATGTGCCGCCCCGCCAAGGCCCGCGACGCGGGCGCGAGTGCGGCTTCGATCGCCGCGACGATCTCCAGCGGCTCGGCCATGCGGCCGTAGCCGAACTCGCCGCAGGCCATCGGCCCTTCGTTCGGCCCGACGAACAGGACGCCGTCGCGCCGCAGCATCTCGACGTTGCGCCTCACCGCAGGATGTTCCCACATGCGGACGTTCATCGCCGGAGCCAGCAGGACCCGCTTGTCGGTGGCCAGGAGCAGCGTCGCGGCAAGGTCGGGTGCGAAGCCGTTCGCCGCTCGGGCGATCAGGTCGGCCGTGGCCGGTGCCACCACGACCAGATCCGCCGCCCGACTCAGCTCGATGTGACCCATCTTCGCCTCGGCCGTGAGGTCGAAAAGCGTCCGATGGACCTCTTCCCCCGCCAGCGCGGAGACGGAAAGAGGCGTCACGAACTCCGCTCCCGAGCCGGTCAGCACCGGCGTCACCTGGACGCCGCGCTCCTTGAGCCGCCGGATGAGGTCCAGCGCCTTGTAGGCGGCGATGCCGCCGCCGATGACGAGAAGGATATGGCGTCCCGCGAGCATGGGCGGACATTTGGCGGGACGGCAGGCAGAGTCAACGGAGGGGCCGAGGCCCGAAGGCCCGGCCCCTGCCCGTGAATCCCCAAGACCGTCAGTTGAAGAAGTGCAGCACCTCGCGCGACTGGGTCTCCAGGCATCGGCGCATCTTGCCGAAGGCCGCGGCCTCGAGCTGGCGCACCCTTTCCTTGGACAGGCCCAATTCATCGCCGAGCGATTCGAGCGTCCGTGGCTCGTCGCGCAGCTTGCGCTCGCGAACGATGAAGCGCTCGCGGTCGTTGAGCGCCGACAGCGCGGTCAGGAGCCACTGGCGCAGCGTGTCGGTGTCGTGGTTCACCTCGACCCGCTCGGCAGCCTGCGGGCCGTCATCCTCCAGAGCCTCGATCCATTCGCGGCCTTCCTCCTCGGCCGACTGCGTGGCGTTCAGCGAATAGTCCGAGCCCGAAAGCCGCCCTTCCATCATCTCCACGTCGGCGAGCGGCACGCCCACCTCCTTGGCGATCATGGCGCGCACCTCGTGGGGGGCGAGGGTGAGGCCCTCGGCCTGGGCCTCGCGCTCGATGCGGGCCTGCACGCGGCGCATGTTGAAGAAGAGCGACTTCTGCGACGAGGTCGAGCCCGTCCGCACCATCGACCAATTGCGCATCACGTAATCCTGGATCGACGCCTTGATCCACCACACCGCATAGGTCGAGAAACGCACCCCCCGGTCGGGGTCGAACTTGTCCGCGGCCTTCATGAGGCCGAGGCTGGCCTCCTGAATGAGGTCGTTCATCGGCGCGCCGTAGCGGCGGAACTTGCCCGCCATCGAGATCGCCAGCCGCATGTAGGCCGTGATGAGACGGTGCAGCGCCCTCTCGTCGCGGTGGTCGCGCCAGGCGTAGGCGAGCCGCAGCTCCGTGTCCGCGTCGAGGAGCTCCGCCTTCATCGCCGTGCGCGACAGGTGCTGGTCCGCGTAGCCGTCCAATGCCATATTGCCTCGGGTCCCTTATTCTTGGCCCTCGGGGCTGTTCCCCGTCGCCCATTGCCCATACGTGGCGAAAACGTGTCCAGACGGAGAGAAGTTCCCACCGTGAACTTGCCAAAGCTCACTTTGGTCCTAGGAGGCGCCGCCTCCGGAAAGTCATTCTGGGCCGAGCAACTGGTCGGCCGCGCCGGACGGCCCAAGGCCTACATCGCCACGGCCCAGGCCTGGGATGCTGAAATGCAAGCGAAAATCGCCCGACACCGCGAGATGCGCGGACCCCTCTGGCGAACGATAGAAGCGCCACGCGATGTGGCCAGCACACTCGGCGGAATCTTGCCGACAGAAACAGCGCTTCTCGACTGCGCCACATTGTGGCTGACGAACACGATGCTGGCCGAGGCCGACCTGCCGACCGAGGAGGAGCGGCTGCTGGCGGCGTTGGGGGCTTGCCCGGCGCCCGTCGTCGTGGTCTCGAACGAGCTGGGCTTGGGCCTCGTGCCAGAGACGGCCTTGGGCCGGCGATTCCGCGATGCGCAGGGACGGCTCAACCAGCGGCTCGCGACACAGGCCGACCTTGTTGTCTTCGTGGCGGCCGGGCTGCCGCTGGTACTCAAGGGGGTGCTGCCGTGAGGCGGCTCTGGCTCGTGCGGCATGGCCCGACGGGAGCCAAGGGGATGTGCGGCTGGACCGACCTGCCGGCCGACCTGTCGGATGTGGCGCGGCTCAACCGGCTGTCGCTCGCCCTGCCCTGGGTCCCGGTCGTCTCCTCCGACCTGCGACGTGCGGTGACGACGGCCGATGCCTTGGCCGAGGACCGCCCGCGCCTGCCCCATGACCCCGCCCTGCGTGAGATGCATTTCGGCGCCTGGGAGATGCGGACCCACCTGGAGGTGGAGGCCGAGGCGCCGGTCTTGGCCCGCGCGCTCTGGGCCGAGCCTGGCGACCACGCCCCGCCCGGCGGCGAGAGTTGGAACGCGCTGCGCCGGCGCATCGGGTCGGCGCTCGACCGGCTGCAGGCGGCGCATCCCGAGTTGATCGTGGTCTGTCATTTCGGCCCCATCCTGGCGACGCTCCAGCGCGCACGCGGGATCTCGGCCCTGGAGGTATTCGCCCAGCGGATCGAGCCCCTGTCTCTGACCGTCCTGACTCGGGACGAGTCGGGCTGGCGCGTGGAGGCCGTCGATCACCGCCCGTGATGGGCGACCCCGGCAAACGTCGCTTTTCCCTCGGCTTACGCTTCTCTAACCTTGGCACGACCAAGAGAGGGGAGGCCGTCATGACCTATGACCTTGCCATCGGGGACCGAGCCTATTCGAGTTGGTCCTTGCGCGGCTGGCTTCTTCTCGACGCCTTCGGGCTAGCGGTGCGGACCCACTCGGCACGCCTCTACAGCGACGACCTCGCGAACGTGCTGCGCGACTTCGCCCCCGCCCGCACCGTGCCGGCGCTGCGCCTTCCTGACGGGACGGTGGTGATGGAAAGCCTCGCCATCGCCGAGGAACTGGCCTCGCGCCACCCCGAGGCGGGGCTCTGGCCCCAGGACCCACGCGCCCGCGCCGTCGCCCGCTCGCTCGCGGCCGAGATGCACGCGGGCTTCTTGCAGCTGCGCGGCCAGTGCCCGATGAACCTGCGTGCCGCCTACCGGGACTGGCCCCTGACCTCAGGCCTTCGCGCCGACCTCGACCGCCTGGAGGAGATCTGGTCCTGGGCGCGCGCGACCCTTGGGGGCGAAGGGCCTTGGCTCTGCGGTTCCTACTCGGCGGCCGACGCCTTCTTCGCGCCCGTGGCAAGCCGGATCGCCACCTACGACCTGCCGGTCTCCGACACCGCCCGCGCCTATGTCGCCGCGCATCTGGCGCATCCCTCGTTCCGCCGCTGGCGCGCCATGGCTTTGGTGGACGGACCCGACCAGCCGGTCTACGCCCGCGAGCAGCCCCGCCGCCCCTGGCCGGGCCCCGAGCCCCTGCCTGCCCGCGCCATTCATGAGGGGACACCCGAGAACGCGGCCTGCCTCTACTCCGGCCGACCGGTCACCCATCTTCTGGAGGCCGGGGGCCGCATCTTCGGCTTCTGCAACGCCTTCTGCCGCGACAAGACCGTGGCCGACCCGCTGGCCTGGGGGTCTTTCGTCTCGGCCTGGGGCGTCCGTTAACCCTTCGCTAACCATTCGCGCCCATCCTGGCGCGGGAACAGGGGAGCGGATGGCATGGTCGCGCTGGCCTATACGGTGGCGTTCGAAGGCGTGGAGGCGCGGCTGGTCGAGGTGCAGTGCGCCGTCGCGCCGGGTATGCCGGCCTTCGGAATCGTCGGCCTGCCCGATAAGGCCGTTTCTGAAGCGCGTGAACGGGTGCGCGCCGCCCTGACCGAAATGGCCATCGCGCTGCCCTCCAAGCGGATCACGGTGAACCTCTCGCCGGCCGACCTGCCCAAGGAGGGTTCGCATTTCGACCTTCCCATCGCGCTGGCGCTGCTCGCGGCGCTCGACGTTCTTCCGCGCGAGGACGTGGCTCGGACCGTCGCCTTGGGCGAGCTCTCGCTCGGCGGCCAGCTCGTGCCGGTCTTGGGCGCCCTTCCCGCCGCCATGGCCGCGGCCGAGGAAGGGCGCACGCTGCTCTGCCCCCAAGCCTCGGGCGCCGAGGCTGCCTGGGTGGGCGCCGTGGAGGTGATCGGCGCGGGGTCGCTCGCCGAGGTCGTCCGGCATTTCACCGGCGACGCCCCCATCTCGCCATCGCAGCCCGGCGAAGTCGTCGAGGCTCCCTTTTCCCGCGACCTGCGCGACGTGAAGGGTCAGGAAAGGGCCAAGCGCGCCCTAGAGATCGCCGCGGCGGGGCGGCACCACCTGCTGCTCGTGGGATCGCCCGGGTCGGGCAAGTCGATGCTGGCGGCGCGGCTCCCCGGCATCCTGCCGCCGCTCGCCCCGGTCGAGGCGCTGGAAACATCGATGATCCACTCCCTTGCCGGACTCCTGACCGAAGGAGGCATCAGCCGGACGCGTCCTTTCCGCGAACCCCACCACACCGCAAGCATGGCCGCCATCATCGGGGGTGGGCGGGGGGCGAAGCCGGGCGAGGTCAGCCTCGCCCACAACGGCGTGCTCTTCCTCGACGAGTTCCCCGAGTTTCCCAAATCGGTGCTGGAAACGCTGCGCCAACCCATCGAGACCGGTGAGGTCGTGGTCGCCCGCGCCAACGCCCATGTGCGCTATCCCTGCCGGTTTCTTCTGGTGGCGGCTGCCAATCCCTGCCGCTGCGGGCACCTGGGCGATGCGGGCCGCTCCTGCGCGAAGGCGCCCCTGTGTGGCGAGGATTACATGGGCCGCATCTCGGGGCCGCTGATGGACCGCTTCGACCTGCGGGTCGAGGTGCCGCCCGTCGCCTTCCAGGATCTCGACCTGCCCGCCTCGGGCGAATCCTCCCAAGAGGTCGGCGCACGCATCGCCCGCGCCCGCGCCTTGCAGGCTCGCCGTTTTGCCGGCCAGGTCAGGGTGCGGCTCAACGCCGATGCCGAAGGACGCCTTCTGGAGGAGATTGCCGAGCCCTGCGCCGAGGGGCGCGACCTTCTGGGCAGGGTGGCCGAGCGGATCGGATTGTCGGCGCGGGGCTACCACCGCGTGCTGCGAGTCGCACGCACGATCGCCGACCTCGACGGCGCAGAGCGAGTCCGCCGCCCCCATGTGGCCGAAGCCGTCGGTTACCGCCTCGCCTTCTCGCGAGAGGTCTGACAGCCCACCTGCCAGGAACTGAAAAACGGCGGACCCCGCAGGTGTCCGCCGTTCATGACGTCACAGGTCGTGCGATCTCAGGCGGCTTCGGCCTGCGGCACCTGCGCGACGGCGGCCGCGCGCATCAGATCGTAGAGTTCGAGCATGTCGGCCACGGCCTGCTTTTCGTCCTCGGCCAGTTCGACCTCGCAGAAGTAGGGGTCGCCCTTGTAGCGCAGCGTCACATCGCGCGCGCCTGCCATCGAACGCAGCACCTCGACTTGATAGAACGTAGCCTGCTCGTCCCGCCACTCCCAGCCAAGGGCGTCGGCATCGATCTTGTAGGCCCCTTCGGTCAACGTCTCGGTCATCCCGTCGTAGATGACCTCGATGCCCTGCACCGCGATCCGGGATTCGCCCAGCCAGTTGGTGCGCAGACGGAACCAGGGCTGCCCGTCCTCCTTGCAGCCGATGTAGAGCCAGATGGGCAGCCGCACGTCGTCGAAGCGCGGATTGTAGGGGTGGTTATACCAGACGGTGCCGGGCTCGAAGCGGTCCTCGTCGCGGGTGAGTTGCGCCAACAGGTCCTTGCGCCGGTCCTCCAGCGCGCCCTGGAAGCGCAGGACGCGCGCGGCATAGTCGGCGTTGGCCGGGTCGAGCATCGCAAGCAGACGATAGCCCCCCAGGCCAGCCCGAACCTCGCGCTCGGGAAGCGCGCGCAGCCTGTCGAGCGCCGGGCCCTCGACCACGGCGGCCAGCTCCGCAAGCCCGAGGCCCCGGCCGGCATGGCCCTGGACGCAAGCCAGTGCCCGATCCCACTGCAAGGCGCCGACCAGCGAAAGCAGCTCGGCCCGCTGCTCCTCGGTCAGGCCCGAGGTCGTCGCCTCGGCCAGGGCCACGGGGGCGATCGGGCGCGGAGCCTTCGGCTTTCCGCCCGCAGGGGCGACGCGGCGAACCTTGACGGTCGCGCGCGGCTCCTCGACGACCCCAGCCGGCTCCGACATGGGGACGAACGGGACCACCACCGTTTCATCCAAAGGCAGGGGCTTCAGGGCCACCATCTGCGCCGGCACGATCTCGATGGGACCGTCGGGCAGCAGCGCCACGTCGGGCCGCAGGGGCTCGGGCCGCTTGCGGCCCTTGGGGGCCTTGCGGCGCCGGGCGATCTGGACCGACCCATATAGGGCCCCGGATGCGGCGAGGGCGCTGACGGCACCTGCGACGCCCATGGCGGTATCGATCTGAAACATGCGGTTCACTCCCCGGCCTGCCATGGCCGGGTGGGGCTCACCCCGGCCATCCTCTTGGGGTGATGGTCAACGCCAAACCGCGCAACAATGCGGCGGTGGCGTGGATTTTTCAGGGGGCTTCCCGGCCGCTCCGGCGACGCTCCACTGCACTCCACACCAAAGCTGCCGCATTTGTGCCATCGAAACGCTCCAGCTCTTGGATCCCCGTCGGAGAGGTGACGTTGATCTCGGTCAGCCAGTCGCCGATCACGTCGATGCCGACGAAGACCAGCCCCTTCTCGCGCAGGGTGGGTCCGATGCGGGCGCAGATCTCGCGGTCGCGGTCGGTGACGGCAACGGGCTCGGGCCGCCCGCCCACGTGCATGTTGGAGCGCGTCTCTCCCTTGGCGGGCACGCGATTGATGGCACCCACGCATTCGCCGTCCACGAGGATCACCCGCTTGTCGCCGTTCTTCACCTCGGGGAGGTACTTCTGCACGATCAACGGCTCGCGCGAGAAGCCGGTGAAGAGTTCGAAAAGCGAGGCGAGGTTGCCGTCGTCCATCGAGAGCTTGAACACCCCCGCGCCCCCGTTGCCGTACAGCGGCTTGAGGATGATGTCGCCGTGCCGCTCACGAAATGCGCGCAGGGTGGGGAGGTCGCGCGCGATGGCGGTCGGCGGCGTGAGGTCGGGGAAGCGCAGCACGAGGAGCTTCTCGGGCGAGTTGCGCACCCAGTTGGGGTCGTTCACCACCAGCGTCCGGGGATGGATCATCTCCAGCAGGTGCGTGGTGGTGATGTAGTTCATGTCGAAGGGCGGGTCCTGTCGCAGCCAGACCACGTCGAAGCTCGACAGGTCCACTTCGATCTCCGAACCCAGCGTGAAGTGGTCGCCCTGCACCCGTCGCACCGAAAGCGGCCAGCCCCGGGCCATGACGCGCCCCTCCTGGTAGGAGAGCCGGTCGGGCGTGTAGTAGAAGAGCTCGTGCCCCCGCTCCTGCGCCTCGAGCGCGATGCGGAAGGTGGAGTCGGCGTTGATGTTGACCGCTCCGATGGGGTCCATCTGGAACGCGACCTTGAGACCCATGCGGCCCTCCCTTGCTGGCCTCCGCTTCATGGCGCAGCCATCGAAGCACGGCAAGGCGCAGCAGGGCCAGCCAGCGGGGCGCGGCGGGACGGCCCCGTCGGAACGGAGGATCGGGGCGCCGACTTGGCCCCGCGAACGGGATCAGTAATCCTCGCCGAAGGCGTTTTCGATCACCCTGACCCGCCCCATCGCGTCCACGAGCGCGAGGTCGAAGCGCAGATCGGTCAGCGCGCCCCGGGGTTCGCCCGCGCAGAAGGCCTGGGCGGCGGCGCAGAGGCGGTCCATCTGGCGCCGGCCCAGCCGATGCGCGGCGGCGTCGAAGTTCCGGGCCTTTTTCACCTCCACCACGACCACGGTCGCAGCCTCGCGGAGGATCAGGTCGACCTCGCCCCAAGGGCTGCGCCAGCGCCGTGCGACGACAGCACCACCCCGGGCCTCGTACCAACGGGCGACGGCCTCCTCGGCCATCGCGCCGCTCCGCCAGGCTAGCCCGCCGCGCTCGGCTCGCTGCGCCGCCGTAGGGATGGTCGCTCCACCTGCCATCTCAATCCTCTCTCATCCCTAGCGCAAGCTGATAGACCCTCTGCCGCGGCAGCCCCAGTGCCCCGGCCACCGCCGTTGCCGCGTCCTTCATCCGCATCGTCCGCATCGCCTCGGCCAGACGGGCGCGGATGTCCTCTTCCGTCACCTCGCGCGCCCCGCCCCGGCCGACCACGACGACCACCTCGCCCCGCACCTCGTCGTCGAGGCCCGCGAGCAACGCGCCGAGCGTCCCCCGCCGCACCTCCTCGAATCGCTTGGTGAGCTCGCGGCAGATCGCGGCCTCGCGTTCTCCCAAGACTGCCACGAGATCGGTTAACAAGGCGTGAATGCGCTTGGGGGACTCGTAGAGCACCAGCGTCGCGGGCACCGGGGCCAGTTCCGCAATGGCGGCGCGGCGGGCGGATTCGGTCGTGGGCAGGAAGCCGACGAAGAGGAAACGGTCGGCCGGCAGCCCCGCCACCGCGAGCGCAGCCAGCAGCGCTGAAGGACCGGGCGCCGCCGTCACCGGCAATCCCCGCGCGATGGCGGCGCGGGCGAGCGTGAAGCCCGGGTCCGAGACGAGCGGGGTTCCCGCCTCAGAGACGTAGACCACCGAGGCGCCTCCCGCGATTGCCTCCACGAGACCTTCGATCACGCCTTCCCCCGAATGATCGTGGCAGGCCACGAGCCGCCGTCCGTTCAGGGGCACGCCGTGGATGTCCATGAGCTTGCGGGCCGAGCGCGTGTCCTCGGCCGCGATCATGTCGGCGTCCCGCAGAAGGTCGAGCGTCCGCAACGTGATGTCGCGCGCCGCGCCGATGGGCGTCGCGGCAAGGTAGAGCCCGGCGGAAAGTGGCACCTTTGCGTCGTTCACGGCTGGACCCCCCCTGCCCCGTGCCTATGATGCGGCCCCAGAAGGCGGGCCGCCGTCCCGCCCAGCCATGAAATGCCAGGGGAGTTCCGCCATGTTCGCAAGGGTTCTCAGCCGCCGCAAGCTGCTCGGGCAGGCCGCCCTGGGCGCCCTGGCCCTGGCCACCGCCTGCGCGCCGGTGGCTGGCCCCGTCCCCGGCGGCGCCGAGGCCCCGGCTGTCGAGCCCGGCGCGCCCGTGCCTGTGGCGCTACTGGTTCCGGCCGGCTCGCCCACCGAATCCGATAACTTCGTGGCCCAGAACCTCGAGAACGCGGCCCGCCTCGCGATCGGGGACCTCAGCGGGGTCGAGATCGACCTGCGGGTCTACGCGACGGGCGGCGATCCGCAGCAGGCGGCGGCCGTGGCCCAGACCGCCGTGGCCGAAGGCGCGGCCATCATCCTGGGCCCGCTGCGCGCCGAGGAAGCGAACGCCGTGGGCGTGGCCGTCGCGGACAGCGGCGTCAACGTGCTGGCCTTCTCCAACAACCCCACCATCGCGGGCGGCAACGTCTTCGTCTTGGGGCCCACCTTCCGCAACAGCGCCGAGCGGCTGATCCGCTACGGGCGTGGCCAGGGGATCGACCGTTACCTCGTGGCCCACGGCAACGACCTGGGCGGCACGCTCGGGCGGGACGCGATCCAGGCCGCGGCGGCGGCGAACGGAGCGACGGTGACGGGCGTGCAGACTTATCCGCTCTCGCAGCAGGGCATCCAGCAGGCCGCCTCCGGGATCGCCGCCGCGGCGACCTCGACCGGGGCCCAGGCGATCTTCACCACGGCCGATTCCACCGTCGACCTGCCCTTCCTCGCCGCGGCGCTGCCCGAGGCGGGGCTTCCGGCCGGCACCGTGCGGATGGTGGGACTCACGCGGTGGGACGTGACGCCCCAGGTGCTGACGCAGCCCGCGCTGCAGGAGGGTATCTTCGCCATCCCCGACACCACCCTGAGCGAGGCCTTCGAATCGCGCTACGAGGCCGCATACGGCGGGACGCCCCTGCCCATCGCGGCGCTGGCCTATGACGGGATCGCCGCCATCGGCGCGCTCGCGCAACGGGGGGGCGGGGCGGCGCTGTCGCGCTCGGCTCTCCTCCAGGGGCAAGGCTTCCAGGGCACGGCGGGGATCTTCCGCTTCCTGCCCGACGGCACCAACCAGCGCGGCCTCGCTGTCGCCACGGTGCGCAACAACCAAGTGGTGATCCTTGACCCCGCTCCCCGCAGCTTCGCCGGCGCCGGCGCCTGACATTTCCGTTCCGAGCCTGACCGTCCCGCCGGACGGCCTGATCTGTCCGGCCTCAGCCATCTGGGACGCCCCCCGGATGGAGGCCCGGCTGGCCGAGGCGTTGGCCCCCCTCGCCCAGCCCGAGGCCGACCCCAAGGCCGTCCGGCGCGAGGTCGTGCGGCTCCTGTCGGAGGCGCGCAAGGAGGGCATGGCCGCGATCCGCGCGGCCTTCGAGGCCCGGCCGTCCTCCGGCCGCGAGACCACCCGTTCGATCGCCTGGCTCACCGACGGCGTGGTGACGTCGGCCTGCGCGGCGGCCCGCGCGCTCGATCCCCTTTCGCCCGGCGAGGAGCGGCTCGCCCTTCTGGCGGTGGGTGGCTACGGCCGGGGCGAGATGGCGCCGCAGTCCGACGTGGACCTGATGGTGCTGCTGCCCGGCGCGCTGACGCCTGCCAAGAAGACGCTGGTCGAGGGGCTCCTGTATCTCCTCTGGGACCTCAAGCTGAAGGTCGGCCACGCCACGCGCTCCATCAAGGAAGCCTTGGCGCTGGCGAGCGAGGACACGACGATCCGCACGAGCCTGCTGGAGATGCGCCACCTCACGGGGGACGAGTCGCTCACCGCCAGCCTGCGGGAGCGGTTCTGGCGGGAGCTCGTGCGCGTCACCGGGCCCGACTACCTCCAGGCCAAGCTGGAGGAGCGCGCCCAGCGCCACGCCCGCCAGGGCGGCCAGCGCTACGTGGTCGAGCCCAACGTGAAGGAAGGCAAGGGCGGCCTGCGCGACCTCCATTCGTTGTTCTGGATCGGGAAATACGTCAACGGCGTCGAGACCACCGACGAACTGGTGACCCGCGGCGTCTTCACCCCCGAGGAGTTCGCCACCTTCCGCCGGGCCGAGGATTTCCTCTGGGCCGTGCGCTGCCACATGCATTTCCTCACTGGGCGCCCCGTGGACCAGCTCACCTTCGACCTCCAGGTCGAGGTCGCGACCCGCATGGGCTACGAGGGCGGTGACGGCCGCCGCGCGGTAGAGCGCTTCATGCAGGACTACTTCCGCCACGCGACGCAGGTGGGCGAGCTCACGCGGATCTTCCTGGTGTCGCTGGAAGCGGGCCACCTGAAGCCCGAGCCGATGCTCATGCGGCTCTTCGCGCGCCGGCCCAAGGCGCGGGTGCCCTACGCCATCAAGCAGAACCGCCTGACGGTCGCGGACGACCGGACCTTCCTGGCCGATCCGCTGAACCTCCTGCGCATCTTCGAGGAAGCGCTGCGCACGGGAACGCTGCTGCATCCCGACGCGATGCGGCTCCTGGCGGCGAACCTGCACCTGATCGACGACCGCCTGCGCGCCGACCCGCGGGCCAACGCGATCTTCCTCGACCTGCTGCTGCGCCACGGCAACCCCGAGCGGGCGCTGCGCCGGATGAACGAGCTGGGCGTCCTTGCCGCCTTCATCCCCGAGTTCGAGCCCGTCGTCGCGCTCATGCAGTTCAACATGTACCACCACTTCACGGTGGACGAGCATACCATCCAGTGCATCAGCCACCTCGCCCGCATCGAGAAGGGCGAGTTGGTCGAGGAGCTGCCGGTGGCGAGCGGCATCCTCACGGCGGGCGTGAACCGGCGGGTGCTCTATGTGGCGCTTCTCCTTCATGACATCGGCAAGGGGCGGCCGGGGGACCATTCGGTCGTGGGGGCCGAGATCGCGGGCCCGCTGGCGCGACGGCTGGGCCTGGGCGCGGGCGAGACGGACACGGTGGTCTGGCTCGTGCGCAACCACCTGCTGATGTCCGACGTGGCGCAGAAGCGCGACATCGCCGAGCCGCGGACAGTGCGCGACTTCGTGGCCCGCGTGGGCACCAAGGAACGGCTCGACCTTCTGACGGTGCTGACCGTCTGCGACATCCGGGGCGTCGGGCCCGGCACCTGGAACAACTGGAAGGCCATGCTGCTGCGCGCGCTCTACACCGCGGCGGATGCGGCGGTGCTGGCGCAGCAGGCGCAGGTCCCGGCCGAGGTCGCCCGCTCCCCGCGCGAGGAGGAGGCCCGCCGGGCGCTCGCCTCCGCCCTGCCCGGCTGGACGCGCGCCGAGGTCGAGGCGGAGCTCGGGCGCCACTACGGCCCCTACTGGCTGGGCCTGCCGACCGAGCTGCACGCCGTCTTCGCGCATCTGCTGCACGGGATCGGCACCGACGCCTTCCACATCGACATCAAGCCCGACGAAGGGCGCGACGCCACCCGCGTGGCCTTTGCCATGACCGACCATCCGGGGCTCTTCTCGCGGCTTACCGGCGCCCTGGCGCTCGTGGGCGCGAACATCCGCGACGCGCGCACCTACACCTCGAAGGACGGCTACGCGACGGCCGCCTTCTGGATCCAGGACGGCGAGGGCAAGCCCTTCGAGGAGGCGCGATTGCCGCGCCTGCGCCAGATGATCGAGCGCACGCTCAAGGGCGAGGTCGTCGCGCGCGAGGCGTTCAAGACCCGCGACAAGCTCAAGAAGCGCGAGGCCGCCTTCGAGGTGCCCACCAGCATCGCCTTCGACAACACCGGGTCCGACATCTACACGATCATCGAGGTGGACACCCGCGACCGGCCCGGCCTTCTGTACGATCTCACGCGGACGCTGGCGGCGAACAACGTCTACATCGCCTCGGCGGTGATCGCGACCTATGGCGAGCAGGCGGTCGACACCTTCTACGTCAAGGATATGTTCGGCCTGAAGTTCCACGCCGAAGGACGCCAGCGCGCGCTGGAGCGCAAGCTGCGCGAGGCGATCGAGCAGGGCGCGGCGCGCGCGCGGGCCTGAGGGCCGGACGCGCGCGGCCCGTCCCCGGAGGGACGGCAGGGCGGCGGAACGGGTGATGCGGTCGCGTGTCATGGCGGCAGGATCGCCCGGACCGGTTAACGGACCCTTGCACCACCGCGCGGTGGTCCGGGGATCGGCGCAACACCCCCCGCGCCGGGCCCATCCTGCAAGGTCGGCCCCCGGCCCAGGGACGCCGAGCCCTCTGGGCACCCGCCTTCGCTGGGGCTAGAGGAACGGCAACGCCCGCCCCGGCGGGCCGGAGGGACAGACATCATGGCCAAGCCGATCCGCCTCGTCCGGGGCGTCCTGACCGTCGGGTCCTGGACGCTGCTGTCCCGCGTCGCGGGCTTCACGCGGGACGTGATGATGGCGGCCTACCTGGGCGCGGGCCCGGCGGCCGAGGCCTTCCTCGTGGCCTTCAGCCTCCCCAACATGTTCCGGCGCTTCTTCGCGGAAGGGGCGTTCAACATGGCCTTCGTGCCGATCTTCGCCAAGAAGCTGGAAGGCGGCGAGGACGCCCGCGGCTTCGCCCGCGACGCCTTCAACGGGCTGGCCACGGTCCTGATCCTCTTCTCGCTCCTCGGCACGCTGCTGATGCCCTGGCTCGTCTGGGCCATGGCGGCGGGCTTCGCGGGGGACGAGCGCTTCGACCTGGCGGTGCTCTATGGGCGCATCGCCTTCTGCTACATCCTGTTCATCAGCCTCGTGGCGCTGCTGTCGGGCGTGCTCAACGCCTTCGGCCGGTTCACCGAAGCCGGCGTGGTCCCGGTGCTGATGAACCTCATGTTCATCGCCGCGATGCTGCTGGCCGACGCGGCCGGGTGGGACATGGGGCTCACGCTCGCCTGGACGGTGCCGGTCACGGGGATCGCGCAGCTCGCCCTGACCTGGGTGGCTGCGCGGCGCGCGGGCTACGCGCCCCGGCTCCAGCGCCCGCATCTCTCGCCCGACCTCAAGCGCCTGGCCCGCATCGCCGGGCCCGCGATGCTGGCGGGCGGGGTGGTGCAGGTCAACCTGCTCGTCGGCCGGCAGGTGGCGAGCTTCTTCGAGGGCGCGGTGGCCTGGCTGTCCTACGCCGACCGGCTCTACCAGCTGCCCCTGGGCGTGGTGGGCATCGCCATCGGCACGGTGCTGCTGCCGGACCTGTCGCGCCGCCTGCGCGCGGACGACCACGAAGGGGGGCGCCACGCCTTCAACCGCGCGGCCGAGATCGCGCTGGCGCTGACCGTCCCGGCGGCCGTGGCGCTGGTGGTGCTGGCCTACCCGCTGATCTCGGTCCTGTTCGAGCGCGGCGCCTTCGACCGCGAGGACACGATCGCCACCGCCTGGGTCCTGGCCGTCTATGGCGCGGGCCTGCCGGCCTTCGTGCTCCACAAGGTGCTCCAGCCGCTGTTCTACGCCCGCGAGGACACGCGGAGGCCCTTCCATTACGCGGTCTGGGCCATGGTGGTGAACGCCGCCGTGGCCGTGGGCCTTTCCCCCTTCATCGGCTTCCTCGCCGCCGCGCTGGGAACGACCGTCGCGGGCTGGACGATGGTCTGGCAACTCTGGCGCGGCGCGCGCTCCATGGGCGACGCGAGCCGGATGGACGACCGCCTGCGCGCCCGGCTGCCGCGCATCGCGGGGGCCTCGGTGGCGATGGGGGCGGTCCTGTGGCTGGGGGCGGAGGCGCTCGACGCGGCGCTGCACGCGCCGGGGCTGCGCTACCTTGCGCTGGCGGGGCTCTGCGCCTTGGGGATCGCGGCCTATTTCGGCACCGGCTTCGCCATCGGCGCCTTCCGCGCCGCCGACCTGCGCGGGGCGCTGCGCCGCTAGCGGGCCCGCAGCCGCGCCCGGAGCGCCCGAAGGCCGCCGGGCGCCACCGCCACCGCCGCGAGGCCCCCCGCGACGAAGCCCGCCACGTCGCCCACCCATTGCGGGCTGCCCCCGAACAGCGCCGCGAAGACTAGCTGGATCGCCAGGAGCATCCCGATCATGCGGAAGGCCATGAGCCGGTTCTCTCCCACCTGCCCGAGCCGCAGCCAAGTCAGGTAGGTGAAGGCCCCGATCAGGCCGTAGATGCCCGGATAGGCCCCGAAGAGCGGCTGCGCCCCGTCGAGGAGCAGCCCGAAGCCCAGCGCCCCCCCGACCGTCCCGGCCACGAAGACCGCGAGCGCCGCCGCCTGCCCCATCCCCTCGGCCACGAACTTGCCCAGCGCCAGCAGCAGCGCCCCGGCGAAGAGCGCGTGCATGACGCTGCCGTGGACGAAGGGATAGGCTACGAAGCGCAGGAGCAGGGGGCCATCCCAGCGCCCCATGAGGGCATAGTCGACCACGGCCGGCGAGACGGCGAAGCGCTCGATCAGCGCCACGCGCCAGCCTACGGCGCCGGGCCCGCCCGCAAGTCCCGCGCCTCCCAGCGACAGCGCCGCCTCGGTCAGCCCGAGCACCAGCACCAGCGCCACCACCGCGGGCGGCACGGGGTTGACCGGGCTCTGCCCCGGCACGGGCTCGGGCAGCGGGCGCTGGAAGGATCGGGCCATGGCGGGTCTCCGTGGGGCGGGGCTCGGTTGACGTGGGTCGGGGGCCCCGATAATCGAGCCCGACCCCATAGGCCAGCGGACATCCCCCCATGAGCGAGCCCACGCGCGAGAGCCGTTTCACCCCCCGCGTCTTCTCGGGGATCAAGCCCTCGGGCGGGCTCACGCTCGGGAACTACCTGGGCGCGATCAAGCGCTTCGTGCAGACGCAGGACGAAGGCTCCTTCGAGACGATCTACTGCGTCGTGGACCTCCATGCGATCACCGTCTGGCAGGACCCGGCCGAGCTGCGCGCCGCCACGCGCGAGGTCGCGGCGGGGTTCCTGGCCTCGGGCATCGACCCGGAGCGGTCGATCCTGTTCAACCAGTCCCAGGTGAGCCAGCACGCCGAGCTGGGCTGGATCTTCAACTGCGTGGCCCGCGTGGGCTGGATGGACCGCATGACGCAGTTCAAGGAGAAGGCCGGCAGGAACGCCGAAAAGCAGTCGCTCGGCCTTTACGCCTATCCGTCGCTGATGGCGGCGGACATCCTGCTCTACCACGCGACCCACGTCCCCGTGGGCGAGGACCAGAAGCAGCATGTGGAGCTGACGCGCGACATCGCGGCCAAGTTCAACCACGACTTCGGCGTGGACTTCTTCCCGCTCACCCATCCGGTGATCGAGGGGCCCGCGATGCGGGTGATGAACCTGCGCGACGGCACCAAGAAGATGTCCAAGTCCGGCGAATCGGACATGGAGCGCATCAACATGACCGACGACGCGGACCTGATCGCGAAGAAGCTCCAGAAGGCGCGCACCGACCCCGCGCCGCTGCCCGAGACGGTCGAAGGACTGGAGGGGCGGCCCGAGGCGAAGAACCTCGTGGACATCTACGCGGCGCTCGCGGACCTGTCGCCCGCCGAGGTGCTGGCGCAGTATCCCGGCGCGGGCTGGGGGCGGTTCAAGCCGGCGCTGGCCGAACTGGCGGTCGAGAAGCTGTCGCCCATCTCGGCCGAGATGAAGCGCCTGACCGCAGACCCCGCCGAGATCGACCGCCTGCTCGCCCGCGGGGCCGAGCGCGCGCGCGCCATCGCGCAGCCGATCCTTCAGCGCACCTACGACATCGTGGGCCTCGTGAGGGCCTGAGGCCCTTCGCGGGCCGGCGGCACAGGGGGGTGACGATGACGCCCCCCGCCTGCGCCCGTCGCGCCGGCCCCGGTTGCAAGGGGGCGGGCCTTCGGCCAGATTGGCCGCGCAGCCGGGGGGAGGGCGCGTGCGCAAGTTTCTGGTGGTTCTCGACGACACGCGCGAATGCCTCAACGCAATGCGCTTCGCCGCGATGCGCGCGGCGCGCACGGGGGGCGGCGTGCAGGTGCTGTCCATCGTCGACCCGGCCGACTTCGGCGCCTGGGTGGGCGTGGGCGACATCATGCGCGAGGAAGCGCGCGAGCGCATCGCCGTCCACTTCGAGGTCTTCGCCAAGTGGATGCGCGACCGGCAGGGCGTCGACCCCGAGCTGGTGATCCGCGAGGGCGAGGCCGTGCCCGAGATCATGGCCCAGATCCGCGAGGACCCGGAGATCGCCGTGCTGGTCCTGGGCGCGGGCACCGACAGCAAGGGGCCGGGCCCGCTCGTGACCGCGCTCAGCAAGCAGGCGGGCACCCTGACCGTGCCCATCACCATCGTGCCGGGGGATCTGTCCAAGGAGCGCCTGGAGGCGATCACCTGAGCCATGGACGGCCGTCTCGCCTTCGGGGCCGTCCTGGCGATCCCCCTCCTTTACGGCCTTCTCCACCTCCTGACGGGCTGGCTGCCGCCCCTGGTGGGCGCGGGCCTCGGGCTTGTGGCCTACTGGGCGACCCTGGGCGCGGTGCTGGCGCGGCAGGACCGGGACGGGCTGCTGGCGCTCGCGCAGGCCCGTTCGCCGGGGCGGCTCGCGGCGGTGCTCCTCGCGCTGCCGGTGATCGCGCTGGGGGCCGTCACCATGCGCCTCCTGGGGACGGTCGTGCTGCCGGCCCATCTGCTGCTGGCCGCGGGGCTGGCCGCCATCCTTCACGCGGTGCTCGAGGAGCTGTTCTGGCGCGGCGCGCTGTGGCCCCGCCCCGATCCGGGGCCGGCGGCGCTGGCGCTGGGGCTCTACTGGGCATTCCATCTCGCCTGGCTCGGGGCGCAGGGCGTTTCGACCGGGCTCGCGCCCCATCTGGCGGTCATGGCGCCCCTGGCGCTGGGCGGGGTCTGGACGGCGGCGCGGCTCCTCAGCGGGACGCTCGGGGTCTCGATCCTGGCCCATGCCGGGCTCAACCTTTTCCTCTTCACGGGCCTCCTCGCGCAGTCGGGCGCCGCCGGCTGAAGGGACCGGCCCTACGTGAAAAATTCACGGAGCCGTTCCCGCGCCCAAGGAAACCTTTCCCAACTACGGCGCGTTGCCTGCCGGACCGCACAAGAGGCGGACCCTTTCACGAGGACCACGACATGAACAAGCTTGCCATTCTGGCAGCGGCCGCCCTGATCGGCTCGGCCGGCCTTGCCACCGCCCAGGAAACCCTCGCCACCGCCGACGCCTTCGGGATCATCCCCGTCCAGGACAGCAACAACGTCATCGAGATCCCGTTGGTGACGGCCACCGCCGATGGCGAGGTGCAGATCCGCCGCATCGCCGGCACCAACGAGGGCGAGGTGCTGGGCTCGATCCCCGTGACGGCGGGCGCCAACGAGAACGTGCGCATCACGCTCCTGACCCCGCCCAACGCCGACTCGGTGCTGGCCGTTCTGGTCGAAGGCGGCGCCGACGTGGCCGAGCAGGAGATCGAGATGAGCCCGCCCGGCAATCCCGGCGGCGACGGTGACGGCGGCGACGGCGACGGCCAGGCCGACAACTGATCGAACGCGCAATCCAAGTCAGGGCGTCGGCCAGTCCGGCGCCCTTTCGCATGGGCCGGTCCGGCCCGGCACGGCCAGATTAGAACCATTCCAAATCCTTGACGTCCGGGGTCCGAGGGCGCATATCGGGGTCCTCACGGAGGCCCGCCCCATGTTCATCCAGACCGAATCGACGCCCAATCCGGCCACGCTCAAGTTCCTGCCCGGCGAGACGGTGCTGGGCACCGGCACCGCCGACCTGCCCGACGCCGAGTCCGCGCAGAAGTCGCCGCTCGGGCGCCGCATCTTCGCGATCGAGGGCGTGACGGGCGTGTTCCTGGGCTCGGATTTCGTGACCGTCACCAAGGCGGCCGAGGTGGACTGGACCCACATCAAGCCCGCGATCCTGGGCGCGATCATGGACCATTTCCAATCCGGCCAGCCGGTGCTGGACGGCCCGGCGCCCGCCGCCTCGGGCCATGCGGCCCATGACGGCGCCGACGCCGCCATTGTCGAGCAGATCAAGGAGCTTCTGGACACCCGCGTCCGGCCCGCGGTCGCGCAGGACGGCGGCGACATCACCTTCCACGGCTTCGAGCGCGGCGTGGTCTACCTGCACATGCAGGGGGCCTGCGCGGGCTGCCCCTCCTCGACGCTCACGCTCAAGATGGGGATCGAGAACCTCCTGCGGCACTACATTCCCGAGGTGACCGAGGTCCGCCCTGTCGCGGCCTGAGCCCCTCGTCCTTGCCTTCGACACCTCGGCCGCGCATTGCGCGGCCGCGCTGCTGTCGGAAGACCGGGTCCTCGCGAGCCGCGCGGAGGCCATGTCTACCGGACAGGCCGAGCGGCTCCTGCCGCTTCTGGAGGAGATCCTGCGCGAGGGCGGCGTCACCTGGCGCGACCTTTCGGCCCTGGGCGTCGGCACCGGGCCCGGCAACTTCACGGGCGTCCGCATCGGCGTGGCGCTCGCGCGCGGCCTGGCGCTGGGGCTTAAGGTTCCCGCCATCGGCGTCACCGTCTTCGAGGCTCTGGCCTGGGGCCGTGACGCGGCGCTCGTGGCCCGCGACGCGCGGCTCGGGCAGGTCCATCTCCAGGCCTTCGGGCCGGCGGCCTTCGCCCCGCTCACGCAGGGAATGGACGCCTCTCTGCCCTCCCTGCCCCCCGGCACGCCCGTGATCGGCGACTTCGCCGAGACGCTGGCCGCGCGTTGCGGCGGCGTCGCCTCCCCTCCCCTCGTTCCCTTGGCCGAGGGCGTCGCCCGCCTTGCCGCGAGCCGCCTGGGTCAGGACAACCCGCGGCCCGCGCCGCTCTATCTGCGCGCGCCCGACGCCGCGCCCCCGCGCGATCCCGCCCCCTCGATCCTGCCCGGATGACGCCCGAGGCCCTGGCCCGGCTGCACGCCGCCGCCTTCGACAGCGACCGGCCCTGGTCGGCGGCGGAGTTCGCGTCGCTGCTGGGCCTCCCCGGTACGGTCCTGCTGGGCGACGACCGCGCCTTTCTCCTGGGCCGCGTGACGCTGGACGAGGCCGAGGTCCTGACCGTCGCCACCGATCCCGCGCACCGGCGGCGGGGGCTGGCCGCCGCCCTCCTCGCCCGCTTCGAGGCCGAAGCCCGGACGCGGGGTGCCGAGAGGGCCTTCCTGGAGGTGGCCGAGGACAACGCGCCCGCCCGCGCGCTCTATGCGAATCGGGGCTATGCGCAGGTTGGCCGCCGTCCCGGATATTATCCCCGAAACGGTGCCGTTCCGGCCGCCGCATTGGTTCTGTCCCGCCCGCTCCGGTGACGCACCGTCGCGGAAAAGGCACGGAAAAGCCAGTTGACCCTTTCGACGGGCCGATGCTTGATCGCGCATGGCCTGGGGCCACTGCGGCCCCCAAGACAGGACTGGGAGACGCATGACGAAACTTTCGACCTTCCTTGGCGCCTCGGCGCTGGCGCTTCTGGCCGGCGGCGCGATGGCGCAGGACGCCGGCCCGGCGGTGATTTTCGACCTGGGCGGCAAGTTCGACAAGTCCTTCAACGAGAGCGCCTTCAACGGCGCCCAGCGCTGGGCGGAAGAAACCGGCGAAAGCTACGCCGAGTTCGAGCTGACCGCCGAGCCCCAGCGCGAGCAGGCCATCCGCCGCTTCGCGGAGCAGGGCCACAGCCCCATCATCATGGTGGGCTTCATGTCCGCCACGCCCCTGAACGAGATCGCCCCCGACTACCCCGAGACCAAGTTCGTCATCGTCGACGCCGTGGTCGAGCAGCCCAACGTCCGCTCGGTGGTGTTCAACGAGCACGAGGGCTCCTACCTCGTAGGCCTGATGGCCGGCATGGCGTCGGAGTCCGGCACCGTGGGCTTCGTGGGCGGCATGGACATCCCGCTCATCCGCAAGTTCGGCTGCGGCTACGCGCAGGGCGTGAAGGCGGCGAACCCCGACGCCACCATCGTCACCAACTTCACCGGCACGACGCCCGCTGCCTGGAACGACCCGGCCCGCGCCTCGGAGCTGACGTTGGCCCAGATCAGCCAGGGCGTGGACGTGGTCTATGCCGCGGCCGGCGGCAGCGGCCTGGGCGTGCTGCAGACGGCGGCCGACAACGATATCCTGTCGATCGGCGTCGACTCGAACCAGAACTACCTCCACCCGGGCGAGGTGCTGACCTCGATGGTCAAGCGCGTCGACAACGCCGTCCACGAGGCCATGACGGCCGGCGCCGAGGTCGAGGTGGGCGTGCAGGTGATGGGCGTGGGCAACGAGGGCGTGGGCTACGCGCTCGACGAGCACAACCAGCCCCTCGTCACCGAGGAGATCAAGGCCGCCGTCGACCAGGCCGCCGCGCAGATCGCGAGCGGCGAACTCACGGTCCACGACTACATGACGGACGAGAGCTGCCCCGCGCTGACCTTCTGATCCGCGCGCGCTGACATCGGGGGGCCGCGGCCGGGCATCCGGGTCGCGGCCCCCTTCCGCAATCGGAAGGACCCGCCCATGGCCCTCGACACGGTTCCCGCCGCCACCGCCGTCCCCGCCATCGAGCTGCGCGGCATCTCCAAGGCCTTCGGCCCCGTGCAAGCCAACAAGGACATCACCCTGCGGGTGATGCCGGGCACCATCCACGGCATCATCGGCGAGAACGGGGCGGGCAAGTCCACCCTGATGTCGATCCTCTACGGCTTCTACCACGCCGATTCGGGCGAGATCCTGGTCGCGGGCCGCCCGACCCGCATCCCCGATTCCCAGGCCGCCATCCGCGCCGGGATCGGCATGGTGTTCCAGCACTTCAAGCTCGTGGAGAACTTCACGGTGCTGGAGAACATCGTCCTGGGGGCCGAGGATTCGGGTCTCCTGCGCCCCTCGCTCGCCCGCGCCCGGCGCGAGCTTAGGAGCCTCGCCGAGGAATACGAGCTGGAGGTCGACCCCGACGCCGTGATCGAGGAGATCGGCGTGGGCTTCCAGCAGCGGGTGGAGATCCTCAAGGCCCTCTACCGCAAGGCCGACATCCTGATCCTCGACGAGCCCACGGGCGTGCTGACCCCGCCCGAGGCCGACCACCTGTTCCGCATCCTTCGCAACCTGCGCGAGCAGGGCAAGACCATCATCCTGATCACCCACAAGCTGCGCGAGATCATGGAGATCACCGACACGGTGTCCGTGATGCGCCGGGGCGAGATGACGGCGACCGTCAGGACCGCCGAGACGAGCCCCGTCCAGCTCGCCGAGCTGATGGTGGGCCGCAAGGTGCTGCTGAACGTCGACAAGGTCCCCGCCACCCCGCGAGAGCCGGTGCTGGAGGTCGAGAACCTCCGCGTCGTGGACGCCAAGGGCGTGGAGCGGCTCAAGGGCGTCTCGCTCACCGTCCGCGCCGGAGAGATCCTGGGCATCGCCGGCGTCGCCGGCAACGGCCAGTCCGAGCTGCTGGAGGTGCTGGGCGGCACCATGCGCGCCACGGGGACCGTCCGCATGAAGGGCCGCCCCCTCGACCTCACGGGCCGCGAGGACGCGCGCGACCGGCGCGACGCCGGCATCGGCCACATCCCCGAGGACCGTCAGGCGCAGGGCCTCATCCTCGATTTCGCCGCATGGGAGAACATCGCGCTGGGCTACCACGCCCGCGACGCCTATTCGAAGGGCGCGATGATGGACCAGGCCGCCATGAAGGCCGACACGGCCGACAAGATGGCCCGCTTCGACGTGCGCCCGCCCGACCCGATGCTGGCCGCCAAGAACTTCTCGGGCGGCAACCAGCAGAAGATCGTCGTCGCGCGCGAGATCGAGTCCGGCCCCGACCTCCTGCTGATCGGCCAGCCCACGCGCGGCGTGGACATCGGCGCCATCGAGTTCATCCACAAGCAGATCGTGGCCCTGCGGGACGCGGGCAAGGCGATCCTGCTGGTGAGCGTGGAACTCGACGAGATCCTGTCGCTGTCGGACCGCATCGCGGTGATGTTCGACGGCCGCATCATGGGCGAGCGGCTGGCCACCCAGACCAACGCCAACGAGCTCGGCCTCCTGATGGCCGGCGTGACCGAGGGGGCCCGCTGATGGACCGCATGCCGCGCTGGGCCGACGTCATCCTGATCCCGCTGATCTCGCTGCTGCTGGCCGCGATCATCTCGGCGGGGGTGCTCCTGGCCATCGGTCAGAACCCCTGGGAGGCGCTGCGGATCATGGTCTCGGGCTCCGTGGGCTCGACCTACGCCTGGGGCTACACGCTCTACTACGCGACGAACTTCATGTTCACGGGCCTTGCCGTGGCCGTGGCCAGCCATGCGCGGCTCTTCAACATCGGAGGCGAGGGGCAGGCCGCGATCGGGGGCCTGGGCGTGGCGCTCGTCGCGCTCTACCTGCCCTGGCCGCACTGGAGCCTCGCGCTGATCGGCGCGGTCGTCGCCTCCGCGCTCTTCGGGGCGGCCTGGGCGGCGATCCCGGCGGTCCTGCAGGCCAAGCGCGGCAGCCACATCGTCATCACGACGATCATGTTCAACTTCATCGCCGCGGCGCTGCTCAACTACCTGCTCGTGGGGCCGCTCAAGCCCACGGGCACCATGGAGACGGCGACCGCCCCCTTCCCCGAGGCGACCCACGTCCCCTCCTTCCGGGACATGTTCTCCTTCGGCGAGACGATCCTGTTCCGCGGCACGCCCGCGAACGTCACCTTCTTCGTAGCGGTGGCCTTGTGCGTGCTGGTCTGGCTGCTGATCTGGAAGACGCGCCTGGGCTACGAGATCCGGGCCTTCGGCTTTTCGGAGGGAGCCGCGCGCTACGCGGGCATCGGCTCGACCAAGATCATCGTCGTGACCATGCTCATCTCGGGCGCGCTCGCGGGGATGATGGCGATCAACAACACCCTGGGCGAGGCCGAGCGGCTGATCCTCAACGCCGTCGAGGGCGCGGGCTTCATCGGCATCGCCGTGGCGCTCATGGGCCGGTCGCATCCGTTGGGCGTGTTCCTGGCCGCGATCCTGTTCGGCATCCTTTACCAAGGCGGCAGCGAGCTGGGCCTGATGCTGGGCATCCCGCGCGAGATGATCGTGGTCATCCAGGCGCTCGTCATCCTGTTCACCGGCGCGCTCGACAACATGGTGCGGATGCCGGTGGAGCGGCTCTTCGCTCGCCGCCGCGCACGGGCCCCGCTCTCGCCACCGGGGCCGACGCGTCACCCGCCGGGCCGCGACGCGGCCCCCACCTCCACCACCCCGGCCGCGGAGTAAGGCATGGACTGGCTCGCCCTTCTCCAGATCCTCGACTCCACGCTGCGGCTCGCCACGCCGCTGCTGCTCGCGTGCCTCGCGGGCCTCTTCTCGGAACGCGCGGGCATCTTCGACATCGGGCTCGAAGGCAAGATGCTGGTCTCGGCCTTCCTTGCGGCCGCGATCGCCGCCGTGACCGGCTCGGTCTGGCTGGGCCTTCTCGTGGGGACGCTGGGCTCGCTCCTCTTCGCGGCCATCCACGGGCTCGCCTCCATCACCTTCCGGGGCAACCAGCTCATTTCGGGCGTGGCGATCAACTTCCTGGCCGCCGGCCTCACCGTGGTCGTGGGCCAGTACTGGTTCGCGGAAGGCGGCCGCACCCCGCAACTGGGCCAGGGCCAGCGCTTCGAGCAGCTCACCCTGCCCTTCGCCGCCGAGATGCGCGATATCCCGGTCCTCGGCACTCTCTACGCCGAGGTGATCTCGGGCCACTCGATCCTGACCTACATGGCGCTCCTCGCGGTGCCGCTGTCGTGGTGGCTGCTCTACCGCACGCGCTTCGGCCTGCGCCTGCGCGCGGTGGGCGAGAACCCGGCCGCCGTGGACACCGCGGGCATCTCGGTGCGCCGCCTGCGCTTCGCCGCCGTGGGCATCGCGGGCCTCCTCTGCGCGCTGGCGGGCGCCCAGCTGTCCACGGCGGAACCGGCCGCGGGCTTCATCCGCGACATGACGGCGGGGCGGGGCTACATCGCGCTCGCGGCGCTGATCTTCGCCAAGTGGCGCCCCTGGACGGCGCTGGGGGCCTGCCTGCTCTTCGGCTTCCTCCAGGCGGTGGCGCTGCGGCCCGCGCTCTTCGAGCAGACGCTCGGCTTCCGCATCCAGGGCCAGCTTCTCGACGCCCTGCCCTACATCCTGACCGTGGTCATCCTCGCGGGCTTCGTGGGCCGCGCCATCCCCCCCCGCGCGGGCGGCGAGCCCTACGTCAAGGAACGCTGACGGCCCCATCCGGCCGCGCCACGACCGCCGAGCCGCCCGTTCCTCGGGCGGCCCGCGTGGCGTTTCGGACACGAAAAAGCCCGACAACACCCGAATGCCTCGCATTTTTCATGATTTGGCTCGATGACGCCCGACATGATGAACCAGCGCCGCGCGCGCGCCTCCGAGTCGGGGCAGCCACGCCGCGACGCAGGCCCGTCCGTGCCCCAGTCGGGGCGAAGGCCGGACCCAGGAAAGGCCGGGCCGCCCCAGAACGGGTGGCCGTCGCAGAAGGTGACAGACGTGAACTCCAAGGAGATCGCCGCCCAGATCCAGTCCCGCGCGGGCGCCGAGCCCATCCGGCTGGGCCTCGTGCTGGGCTCGGGGCTCGGGCACATCGCCATGCAGGTTAACGGCGTGGGCATCCCCTATTCGGACCTCGAAGGCTTCCCCGCCGGGGGCGTGTCGGGCCACAACCCCTTCCTCGTGGTCGGAGAGTTCGAAGGCGTCCGCGTCGCCGTCCTGGGCGGCCGGGCCCACTACTACGAATCGGGCGATCCCGCCGCCATGCGCCGCCCGCTGGAGGTCCTGCGCCACCTGGGCACCGAGGAGGTGATCCTCACCAACGCCGCCGGCTCGCTGCGCTCGGACATGCCCACGGGCTCGGTCATGCTGCTGTCGGACCACATCAACTTCTCGGGGCTGAACCCGCTCATCGGCGAGCCCACCGACGCCCGCTTCGTGCCGATGACGCACGCCCACAACCCTGCGATCCGCACCCGCCTGCGCGAGGCGGCGGTGGCCGAGATGGTCCACCTGCACGAAGGCGTCTACGCCTGGTATTCGGGCCCTTCCTTCGAGACCCCGGCCGAGATCCGCGCCATCCGCACCCTGGGCGCCGACGCCGTGGGGATGTCCACGGTGCCCGAGGTGATCCTGTCCTGCTTCCTGGGCATAAAGGTCGCGGCGCTGTCGGTCATCACCAACATGGCGGCGGGCATGTCCTCCGAATCGATCAGCCACGACCACACCAAGGCCATGGCGCCCATAGGCGCGGCCAAGCTGGAGAAGGTCCTGCGCCGGATGCTGCGCGACATGGCCTGACGCCCGCCGGGCGCGGTCCCGGCGCGTTTCGGTTGCCCCGGCCGGACTTTTTTGGGCCCGGCTCGCCCAAGCGTCATTGGCATTCGGCGCCCCTGCCTGTTCACTGGTCCGCAGTCGCAGGGACGCCCATGCAGCTCTACCTCCCCATCGCCGAGGTCTCGGTCAACGCCTTCCTCCTCCTGGGCCTCGGGGGGCTCGTGGGGCTGCTGTCGGGGCTCTTCGGGGTGGGCGGGGGCTTCCTCATCACGCCGCTGCTGTTCCTGGTCGGCATCCCCCCGGCGGTGGCAGTGGCGACCTCGGCCAACCAGATCGTCGCCTCCTCCTTCTCCGCGCTGCTCGCGCATCTGCGCCGCCGCACGGTGGACATGTGGATGGGGACGGTCCTGCTCATGGGCGGCCTGCTGGGCTCGGCGCTGGGGGTGATGGTCTTCAACCTGCTCAAGGCCATGGGCCAGGTCGACCTGCTGGTGCGCCTCTGCTACGTGGCCTTCCTCGGGACCGTGGGCGGCCTCATGCTGTGGGAATCGCTGCGGGCAAGCCTCCGCCAGCGGCAGGGCGCGGCGCCGCAGAGGCGGCGGCACAACTGGGTCCACGCCCTGCCCTTCAAGTCGCGCTTCCGGGTCTCGGGCCTCTACATCTCGGTGATTCCGCCCCTGGGCGTCGGCGTCTTCGTCGGGCTACTCTCGGCCATCATGGGCGTGGGCGGCGGCTTCATCCTCGTTCCGGCGATGATCTACCTCCTGGGCATGCCCACCAAGGTCGTCGTTGGCACCTCGACCTTCCAGGTGATCTTCCTCACCGCCTTCACGACCATGCTGCACGCGGTGACCAACCAGACGGTGGACGTGGTGCTGGCGCTGCTCCTCATCCTGGGCGGCGTGATCGGCGCACAGGTGGGCGCGCAGCTCGGCACCCGGCTCAAGCCCGAGCACCTGCGCCTTCTCCTGGCGCTCCTGGTGCTGACGGTCTGCGGGCAGATCGCGATCTCGCTCCTGCTGCGCCCCACCGAGCTCTTCTCGGTCGAGCCGGTCGGATGAGGGCGCTCCTTCTCGCCCTCCTGCTCCTCCTCGCCGCGCCGCTCGGCGCCGAGGAGATCGTTGGCGGCCTTTCGGACGAGGAGGTGGCGATCACCACCGACTTCGACGGCTCGGACATCCTGATCTTCGGCGCCGTCAAGCGCACGGGCGCCGCCCCCGCCGCCGCGCCGCTGGAGGTCATCGTCACCGTCTCGGGCCCGCTGCGTCCCCTGACCGTGCGCGAGGCGGGACGGCGGATGGGCATCTGGGTCAACACGGCCGGCGTCAAGGTCAACTCCGCGCCCACCTTCTACGCCGTCGCCACCACCAGCCGGCTGGACGAGATCCTTCTCGACACCGAGGACCTGCGCCATTCCATCTCGATCTCGCGCGCGATCCGCGCCATCGGCAACGAGGTGGGCAACCGCGACGACTTCCTCGACGCCCTGATCCGCATCCGCGCCCGCGAGGGCGTCTACCAGCGGCTCGACGGCGCGGTGGACTTCGCACAGCAGACGCTCTTCCGTACCGAGATCGCCCTGCCCGCCAACCTGACCGAGGGCGACTACGCCACGCGCATCTTCCTCACGCGCGAAGGGCAGGTCGTGGACAGCTACGAGACCATGATCGAGGTCCGCAAGGTCGGGCTCGAACGCTGGCTTTACGCGCTCGCGCAGGAGCAGCCCTTCCTCTACGGCCTCCTGGCCCTCGCCATCGCGATCGCCGCCGGCTGGGGCGCGTCGGCCGGCTTCCGGGCCCTGCGGGGATGAGCGGTCCCCCGCCCCTGGTCCGCGCCCTGATCCGGGCGGGCGTGTCGTCCTTCCAGTCCCTTCGCCGCGCCGTCTGGTTCGTCACCCGGCCCGAGGCGCGGGGCGTCCATGCCGTCCCCCTCACTCCCGAGGGGCACGTCGTCCTCCTCCGCCTCACCTATGCCAAGGGCTGGCGCCTGCCCGGCGGCGGCCTCAAGCGCGGCGAGAACCCCCGCGAGGCCATCCTGCGCGAATTGCGTGAGGAGATCGGCCTGCAAACCCATATGGCGCTCGATGATCTGGGCGAGTTCCACCACCGCCCCGACTTCCGGCGCGGCGTGGCCGAGGTCTTTCTCGTGCGTGGCGCGACCTACGCGCCCCCCGCCTGGTCCCTGGAGGTCGAGGAGGTGCGCGCCTTCCCGCCCGAGGCGCTGCCCCCCGATCTGCCCGCCGTCACGGCCCACCAGCTCCGCATGGCGGGCCTGCTGCCGTGACGGGGCGGCGCCTCTGGCCCCCCGGGGCGCGGACGGCTAGGTAGGCGGGCATGGCCGACCTCCCCGCCCTGTCCCCCGACCAGTCCGACGCCTGGGCTTCCGTCTCCGCGCTGCTCGCCCAGGCCGGGGTCGGGCTCGACGACGGCGACCTCGCCCCCGCGAACCCCGACCGCGCGCCCTCCGTGCTGGCCATCACCGGCAAGGCGGGCTCGGGCAAGACGCTGCTCCTCGCGGCGCTGACCAAGGCCCTCCGCAAGGCCGGCGTGGACATCGTCTCGCCCGACTGGGAGGGCAAGCGCAAGAAGGACCGCCGCACGCTCGCGATCCTCGCGCCCACCAACAAGGCGGCCTCGGTCCTGCGCGCCAAGGGCGTGCCCGCGACCACGATCCACCGCATACTGTACACGCCGGTCTATGATCCGGAGTTCGAGAAGGTCGCGGAATGGCTGTCCGGCCAGGGCGACCGTCCGGCGGCGGGGCAGCTCACCGACATCCAGCTCGACCGCGCGAAGGAATCCTACGGCCTGCACGGCTCGGTGCCTGCGGCGCTGGCGGCGGCGGGCTTGCGCGGCTCGGACTTCATCACCGGCTGGAAGCGGCGCGAGGAGCCGCTGGACCTCGGCTTCATCGACGAATCCTCCATGCTCGACGAACGCCAGTTCGATGACCTGCGCGAGATCTTCCCGACCCTCGTCCTCTTCGGCGATCCCGCGCAGTTGCCCCCCGTGCAGGGCCAGGGCGGCGGAATGGTCTTCGAGCGGCTGCCCAGGGACAAGGTGAAGGCCCTCACCCGCGTCCATCGGCAGGCGACGGACTCGCCCATCCTCGACCTCGCTCACGCGCTGGCCGATCCGGCGCTGGAGTTCGACGCCTTCGAGGACATGGTGCAGGAGGCCGCCCGCCGCGACGAGCGCGTGCATGTCTCGGGGCGCGTCGACAGCGACCTGATGGCCCGCTCGCCGGTGCTGGTCTGGCGCAACGCCACGCGGATCAAGCTCATTCACGCCTTCCGCACCGCCCATGGGGCGCCGGAAACGGAGCTCCTGCCCGGCGAGCCGCTGATCTGCGACGGGATCGAACTGCCACTCAAGCACCGCAAGAAGCGGCTGGACCTGGAGGCGCGCGGCCTCATCAAGGGCGCGCAGGTGATCTATCTGGGCCCCGGCAAGCGCCCCGGCTTCTCCCGCCTCCACGTCATCGGCGCCGAGGAGCCGCAGGTCTCCGCCGCCTCCATCGTCAAGATCGAGAAGGAAGGCGAGGAGGAGCCCTTCATCCCCTACGCCGCGCAGATGGGCGCGACCTTCCTCCACGGCGCGGCCGTCACGATCCACAAGGCGCAGGGGTCCCAGTGGGACACCGTGCAGGTCTTCGCCCCCGACATCTTCGTCGCCGCCAAGGTGGGCCGGGTCGAGGCCGGCCAGCCACTCTGGAAGCGCCTGGCCTATGTCGCCATCACCCGCGCAAGCCACGAGCTGCGCTGGATCGTCGCCAACCGCCTCGCGCGGCCCCAGGCGCCGCTCGGCATCGAGGACCTGAAGGCGCCCCCGTCCGCGCTGGCGCTCGCGGCCGAGGACTAGGCTACAACTGCCCCAGCTTGATCTCGGGCGAATAGGTGCCGGGGACCTCCTTGGTCACCGCCTGCCCGCAGCGCATGATGCCCCGGTGGGCATCGAAGGCGTAGGTCGGCTCGCCGTAGAGTTCCCAGCCCTTCGACAGGGCTTCGGACACCTTGTGGCAGAAGGCCGAGGTGTCGTCCTCGGAAAGAAAGCGGTAAAGGCGCATCGCATCACGTCCCGAAGGGCCAGGGCCCGATCCAGCCGTGGACGTAGCCCACCACGGCGACCAGCGCCAGCGTCGCCAGCACGGCGGCCGCTTCCTTGCCGAGGGGCGGCCGGGGCGGCGGCGTCCAGCCGGGCACCGCGCGGTTGATGAGAAGGATCTCGGCCACCGCCCAGGTCAGGAGCCCTCCGAAGAGCACGATGGAGGCGAGGTCGCCGTTCACCAGCAGATGCGCCACGGCCCAGAGGATGACGCCCGTGAGCTGCGGGTGCCGGTTCACCCGCGCGCCCCAGACCCCCATCCCCGAGGCCACGAAGAAGTAGAAGCCCAGCACGACGAGCAGGTTGTTGAGGTGCGTGAGCCAGGGTGCGGGCTGCCAGACCTGCGGCGCGTCCGCCCAGGCGCCGTAGCCCCGTGCGATCAGCCAGATCCCCCCGATCGCCAGCACCGCCACGATCCCCTTGCCCGGATCGCCCAACCCGTTGCGGGAGGCGGGAAACAGCCGCTTCCACAGATGCGGCAGGCTGAAGGCCAGAAGGCCCAAGGGAAGCTGGAACACGTGTGCCGCTCCTTGCGATGCGCGGAAAACCTCGCGCGGGCCCGGCGAGGGTGCAACGATTCGCTGACGCGCGCGTTGGCGGATCAGCACCGCAGGTTCCCGTCAACCCATTTTTCAGGATGGCGTGGCATCCTCGCCGCGACGCACCCCCTCGCCCGTCCTCCCCGACGGCTCCAGACACAAGGTGACGATCATGATCCGTATGACGACCACCGCCCTCGCGCTCGGCCTCGCCGCCGGGGCCGCCCAGGCCCAGGACCACCGCTGCTTCGAGCACGAGCAGATGGCCCGCCACCTGGCCGAGAACTGGGGCGAAAGCCGCCAGTCCATCGCGCTCGACGCCGCCAACTCGATGGTGGAGCTTTACGCCTCGCCCGAGACGGGCACCTGGACGCTGACCGTCACCACGCCCGACGGCCCCACCTGCATGATCGCCTCGGGCCACGCCTTCGAGCTCACCAGCGAAACGCTGCCCGTGCTCGACGAAGGCGCATAACGGCGTTTTGTGGACAGTCCTGTGACGCGGGCTTGACAAAGATCCCGGAACCCGGTCGCGCCGTTCCAAGTTATCCACATCAGAACGGCCCCGACCACGACGGGGCCAGACAACAAGGGCGGTCAGGCGGGCCGCCCCAGCCGAGGCAGGAGACCAGGGATGGACCTTCCGATCTTCGCCGTGGCCGCGCTGGGCCTCGCGGCCCTGTCCGCGACCGGGACCATGACCGACCACACCCCCGCGCACAAGGCCGAGGGACCGGCCGCGCTGGTGGGTGAGCGTCTTTACGCCACCGAGGACCGGGTCGCCAACTGGGGCGCCCCCGTCCGGCCCGAGGCGCTGGGCCTGGAGGACCTGGGCACCGTGACCCGCGTCGTCACCGGCCCCCGGGGCGAGGCCGAGGCCATCGTCGTCGCGGTGGGCGGGCTCTGGGGCCTCGGCGCCCAGGAGGTCGAGCTCGGGATGGAGCGCGTCCACCTCCTGCGCGCGACCGGCGGCGGCCCGCGCCTCGTGGTGGACCTGAGCGCCGAGGGCGCCCAGCCCGCTCCCGAGGACGAGGCCCTCGACCTTTAGCGATATCAGCCGCCTGCGGGGCCGCCGCGCCCTTGCGCGGTCCCATGGCCTTGGCTAACCCCTCCCGCGACCCATTCGCGCGAAGGAACACCGCCATGGCCAGACCCAAGATCGCCCTCATCGGTGCCGGACAGATCGGCGGCACCCTCGCGCATCTCGTCGCGCTCAAGGAACTGGGCGACGTCGTCCTTTTCGACATCGCCGAGGGCACGCCCCAGGGCAAGGCGCTCGACATCGCCCAGTCCGGCCCCTCGGCCCGCTTCGACGCCAGCCTCAAGGGCGCCAACTCCTACGAGGACATCGCCGGCGCCGACGTCTGCATCGTGACCGCGGGCGTCCCCCGCAAGCCGGGCATGAGCCGGGACGACCTCCTGGGCATCAACCTCAAGGTCATGAAGGCGGTGGGCGAAGGCATCAAAGCCCATGCGCCGAACGCCTTCGTCATCTGCATCACCAACCCGCTCGACGCGATGGTCTGGGCGCTCCAGCAGTTCTCGGGCCTGCCCGCGCACATGGTCTGCGGCATGGCCGGCGTGCTCGACTCCGCGCGCTTCCGCCACTTCCTGTCCACAGAATTCGGCGTCTCCATGAAGGACGTGACCGCCTTCGTGCTGGGCGGCCATGGCGACACGATGGTGCCGCTCGTGCGCTACTCGACCGTGGCGGGCATTCCGCTGCCGGACCTCGTGAAGATGGGCTGGACCACGCAGGAGAAGATGGACTCCATCGTCCAGCGCACCCGTGACGGCGGCGCCGAGATCGTGGGCCTGCTCAAGACCGGCTCCGCCTTCTACGCCCCCGCCCAGTCCGCGATCGAGATGGCCGAAGCCTTCCTCAAGGACCAGAAGCGCGTCCTGCCCTGCGCCGCCTACCTCGACGGCCAGTACGGCGTCAGTGACATGTACGTGGGCGTCCCCACGATCATCGGCGCGGGCGGCATCGAGCGCGTGGTCGAGATCTCGCTCGACGGCGACGAGCAGGCGATGTTCCAGAAGTCCGTGGACGCCGTGAAGGGCCTCGTGGACGCCTGCAAGGGCATCGACACCTCGCTCGCGGCCTGAGACGGGCCGGTTTTCCCGACTACCTGACGGCCGGGATCGCGGATTAGGCTCCGAGGGCAGCAGCCCCCGGAGCCTTTTCACATGCGCCACCTCCTCGCCCCCGCCCTCCTCGCCCTCGCCACGGCCGCGCAGGCGGACGTGTCCGACGACATCGCCGCGCGGGGCCTGCGCGCCACCGAGACGGCGCTCGCGGCCCTGCCCTCGCCCACGCCGTCGGACCGCTTCGCCCTGGGCGGCGTCCGCTTCCTCGCGGGCGTCGAGCGCGCCCTCCAGCTCCGCTGGCGCGTGGGGCTTTCCGAGGGCATGGCCCAGGCCTCGGGCCTTCCCGTCCTGCGCCTGCCCATCCCCGAGAACCCGCGCCCCGACCCCTTCGAGCCCGCGATGATCGAGGCCCACTTTGAGGGGATCGAGGCCGACATGGCCGGCGCGCTCGATGCGCTGGAGACGATCCGGGACGCCGACGACGTGGGCCTGGAGATCGACACCGCCGACCTGTGGTTCGACATCGACGCGAACGGCACCCGCTCCCCCGGCGAGGGCCTGGGCGAGGTCGCGGGCTGGACCCTGTCGGGCGGCTTCGCCGAGGCCGCGCTGCCTTCCACGACCATCCGCTTCGATACCGCCGACGCGGCCTGGCTGTCCGCCTACGCCCATCTCCTGTCGGGCCTCTCGAACGGCATCCTGGCAGTCGGACCTTCCGAGGGCATCGCCCGCGTCCTCGACGCCCGCGCCGCCTTCGACCGGCTGGGTCGCCCCAAGAGCCCCGACGATTTCAGCTTCGAGGCCATGGGCGGCGAATGGGTCGATCTCGCCGCCATGTGGATCATGGCCATCGAGGGCCAGCCCGACGCGAGCCGCACCCAGGCGCTGCGCCGCCACCTCCTCGCCTGCATCGAGCAGAACCGCCGTTTCTGGACCCTGGCCCCGCGCGAGGCGGACAACGACCGCGAATGGATTCCCAACAAGAACCAGACCTCGGCCACGGGCCTGCCCTTCCCGGAAGGCATCGGCTCCCGCTGGCTCGCCGTCCTCCACGACGCCGACCGCATCCTGAAGGGCGAGCTGCTGATCCCCTACTGGCGCGTGGGCTCCCACGCCGGGCTCGACCTCGCCGCCCTTCTGGAGTCCCCGCCCGTTCTCGACGTCGCGGGCCTGATCCAGGGCGCGGCGCTGGTGCCCTACCTGCGCGAGGGGCCAGTAGCCAGCACTCAGAGCCTGCAGCTCTTCACTGCGCTGGTGCAGGGTGATTCGGCGCTTTACGTGGCGATGCTGAACTGAGCGGGCCCGCAACCTGCGATCACGGCCCGAAAGGCTGTGATCACAACGGTCGGTTTTTAGCGCTCCCACCGCATTTCCTTATGTTCCCGTTCATATCTCTGTGGTTGAAGGACCGCGACGACCAACACGGGACCCTGCCATGAACATCCACGAGTATCAGGCCAAGGAGCTGCTCCGCGCTGCCGGGGCCCCTGTCGGCGACGGCCGAGTCGTGCTGCGCGCCGAAGAGGCCAAGACCGCCGCGGGCCAGATCGATGGCCCGATCTGGGTCGTGAAGGCGCAGATCCACGCCGGTGGCCGCGGCAAGGGCCACTTCAAGGAGGCCGACGCCGGCGAGAAGGGCGGCGTCCGCCTCGCCCGCTCCGTCGAGGAGGCCGAGATGGAGGCCCGCCGGATGCTGGGCCGCACCCTCGTGACGATCCAGACGGGCGAGGCCGGCAAGCAGGTCAACCGCGTCTACATCGAGGACGGCGCCGACATCGCGCGCGAGCTGTACCTCGCGATCCTCGTCGACCGCGGCACCTCGCGCATCAGCTTCGTCTGCTCGACCGAGGGCGGCATGGACATCGAGGAGGTGGCGCACAGCACCCCCGAGAAGATCCTGACCCTGACCATCGACCCCGCGACGGGCTACCAGCCCTATCACGGCCGCCGCATCGCCTATGCGCTGAAGCTCGAGGGCGCGCAGGTCAAGCAGTGCGTCTCGCTCATGGGCACGCTCTACAAGCTCTTCGTCTCCAAGGACATGGAGATGCTGGAGATCAACCCGCTGATCGTGACCAAGGACGGGAAGCTGCACTGCCTCGACGCCAAGGTGGGCTTCGACAACAACGCGCTCTACCGCCACCCCGATATCGCCGCGCTGGCCGACGAGACCGAGGTCGACCCCAAGGAGCTCGCCGCGCAGAAGTTCGACCTGAACTATATCGCGCTCGACGGCGACATCGGCTGCATGGTGAACGGCGCGGGCCTTGCCATGGCGACGATGGACATCATCAAGCTCTACGGCGCGGAACCGGCCAACTTCCTCGACGTGGGCGGCGGCGCCACCAAGGAGAAGGTGACCGAGGCCTTCAAGATCATCACCTCCGACCCGAACGTGAAGGGCATCCTGGTCAACATCTTCGGCGGCATCATGCGCTGCGACATCATCGCCGAGGGCATCCTCGCCGCGGTGAAGGAGGTCGGCCTCCAGGTCCCGCTCGTGGTGCGCCTCGAAGGCACGAACGTCGATCTCGGCAAGCAGATCATCCGCGACTCCGGGCTCAACGTGATCCCGGCGGACGATCTTTCGGATGCGGCCCAAAAGGTCGTCAAGGCAGTCAGGGGCTAAGCGGATGTCCATCCTCGTCAACCAATCCACCAAGGTCATCTGCCAGGGCTTCACCGGCTCCCAGGGCACCTTCCACTCCGAGCAGGCCATCGCCTACGGCACCAAGATGGTCGGCGGCGTCACGCCCGGCAAAGGCGGCTCCGAGCATCTCGGCCTGCCCGTCTTCGACTCGGTCCACGAGGCCGTGGCGCAGACCGGCGCCGACGCGTCCGTGATCTACGTGCCGCCGCCCTTCGCGGCCGACTCGATCCTCGAAGCCATCGACGCGCAGATCCCGCTGGTGGTCTGCATCACCGAAGGCATCCCCGTCCTCGACATGATGCGCGTCAAGCGGGCGCTCCAGGGCTCCTCGACCCGCCTCATCGGGCCGAACTGCCCCGGCATCCTGACGCCCGGAGAATGCAAGATCGGCATCATGCCGGGCTCGATCTTCTCCAAGGGCTCGGTGGGCGTGGTCTCCCGCTCCGGGACGCTCACCTACGAGGCGGTCAAGCAGACCTCCGACGTGGGCCTCGGCCAGTCGACCGCCGTCGGCATCGGCGGCGACCCGATCAAGGGCATGGAGCACATCGACGTGCTGGAGATGTTCCTGGCCGACGAGGCCACCCAGTCGATCATCATGATCGGCGAGATCGGGGGCTCCGCCGAGGAGGAGGCCGCCCAGTTCCTCGCCGACGAGAGGAAGCGCGGCCGCTGGAAGCCCACCGCGGGCTTCATCGCGGGCCGGACGGCGCCCAAGGGCCGCCGCATGGGCCACGCGGGCGCGATCGTCTCGGGCGGCAAGGGCGACGCGGAATCGAAGATCGAGGCCATGAAGTCCGCCGGCATCGTCGTCGCCGACAGCCCCGCGGGGCTCGGCGAAGCCGTGCTCAAGGCGATCGGCTGACCCAAGGCGGGGGGTGTTGCGCGAAACCGTGATGACCGTTCGGTGCCCTCACCCTCCGTTAACCTCCTATCTGTAGGCTTCTCCCTGTCCGAGCAGCCGCCCTGTCCGGTAAGCCCTCCAAGGTGATCCCATGACCGACCAGCCCTCCAACGACCAGTTCCGCGCCTCGTCCTTCCTGCAGGGGGGCAACGCCGCCTACATCGAGGGGCTGCACGAGGCTTACGGCCGCGACCCCGCAAGCGTGGACCAGTCCTGGCGCGACTTCTTCGCGGCGCTCGCCGAGCCGGCCTCGCCCCAGCCCTCCTGGGCGCGCGCGGACTGGCCGCCCATGCCCACGGACGAGCTGACCTCGGCCCTCACCGGCCAGTGGCCGGCGGCCGAGGCGAAGTCCGCGGGCGACAAGGTCAAGGCCAAGGCCGCCGAGAAGGGCGTCCAGATCACCGACGCGCAGGTGCGCCAGGCGGTGCTCGACTCGCTCCGGGCGCTCATGCTGATCCGCGCCTACCGGATCCGGGGCCACCTGATCGCCAACCTCGACCCGCTGGGCCTGCGCTCCGAGACGCCGCATCCCGAGCTCGACCCCGCCTCCTACGGCTTCGGCCCGGCGGACATGAGCCGCCCGATCTTCATCGACAACGTGCTGGGCCTTGAGGTCGCGACCATGTCGCAGATCCTCGACCTCGTGCGGCGCACCTACTGCGGCACCTTCGCCATGCAGTACATGCACATCTCGAACCCCGCCGAGGCCGCCTGGCTCAAGGAGCGGATCGAGGGCTACGGCAAGGAGATCTCCTTCACCCAGAACGGGCGCAAGGCGATCCTGAACAAGCTCGTCGAGGCCGAGGGCTTCGAAAAGTTCCTCCACGTCAAGTACACCGGCACCAAGCGCTTCGGCCTCGACGGCGGCGAGGCGCTGATCCCGGCGATGGAGCAGATCATCAAGCGCGGCGGCGCGCTGGGCGTGCAGGAGATCGTCATCGGCATGCCCCACCGGGGCCGGCTGAACATCCTCGCCAACGTGATGAGCAAGCCCTACCGGGCCATCTTCCACGAGTTCCAGGGCGGCTCCTACAAGCCCGACGACGTGGACGGCTCGGGCGACGTGAAGTACCACCTCGGCGCCTCCTCGGACCGCGAGTTCGACGGCAACAAGGTCCACCTGTCGCTGACGGCCAATCCCTCGCACCTCGAGGCGGTGAACCCCGTGGTGATCGGCAAGGTCCGCGCCAAGCAGGACCAGCTCCACGACGCCGACCGCACCAGGGTCCTGCCGATCCTGCTCCATGGCGACGCGGCCTTCGCGGGCCAGGGCGTGGTGGCGGAATGCTTCGGGCTGTCGGGCCTCAAGGGGCACCGCACCGGCGGCACCATCCACATCGTGGTGAACAACCAGATCGGCTTCACCACCGCGCCGCACTTCTCGCGCAGCAGCCCCTACCCCACCGACATCGCCCTGATGGTCGAGGCGCCGATCTTCCACGTGAACGGCGACGACCCCGAGGCGGTGGTCCACGCGGCCAAGGTGGCGGTCGAGTTCCGGCAGAAGTTCCACAAGGACGTGGTCCTCGACATGTTCTGCTACCGGCGCTTCGGCCACAACGAGGGCGACGAGCCCATGTTCACCAATCCGGCGATGTACAACCGGATCAAGAAGCAGAAGACGACGCTGACGCTCTACACCGAGCGGCTGGTGAAGGACGGCCTCATCCCCGAGGGCGAGGTCGAGGAGATGAAGGCCCAGTTCCAGGCCCGCCTGAACGAGGAGTTCGAGGCCGGCAAGGTCTTCCGCCCGAACAAGGCGGACTGGCTCGACGGCCGCTGGTCGCATCTCGACCGCCAGAACGACAAGGACTACGAGCGCGGCGACACCGCCATCACGTCCGAGACGCTGCAGCAGGTGGGCGCGGCCCTGACCCGCATCCCCGAGGGCTTCGCCATCCACAAGACGGTGGAACGCCAGCTCGACGCCAAGAAGCAGATGTTCGCCTCCGGCGAGGGCTTCGACTGGGCGACCGCCGAGGCGCTGGCCTTCGGCAGCCTGCTCACCGAGGGCTACCCGGTCCGCCTGTCGGGCCAGGACTCGACGCGCGGCACGTTCAGCCAGCGCCATTCGGCCTTCATCAACCAGACCACGGAGGAGCGGCACTACCCGCTCAACCACATCCGCGACGGCCAGGCCCGCTACGAGGTCATCGACTCGATGCTCTCGGAATACGCGGTGCTGGGCTTCGAATACGGCTACTCGCTCTCGGAGCCCAACGCGCTGGTGATGTGGGAGGCGCAGTTCGGCGACTTCGCCAACGGCGCGCAGATCATGTTCGACCAGTTCATCAGCAGCGGCGAATCCAAGTGGCTGCGGATGTCGGGCCTGGTGATGCTCCTGCCCCACGGCTTCGAGGGCCAGGGGCCCGAGCACTCCTCGGCGCGCCTCGAACGCTTCCTCCAGATGTGCGGCAGCGACAACTGGATCGTGGCGAACTGCACGACGCCCGCGAACTACTTCCACATCCTGCGGCGCCAGCTTCACCGCAACTTCCGCAAGCCGCTGGTGCTGATGACGCCCAAGTCGCTGCTGCGCCACAAGCTCGCGGTCAGCCGGGCCGAGGACTTCACCACGGGCTCGTCCTTCCACCGGGTCGTCTGGGATGACGCGCAGAAGGGCAACTCCAAGGCGCAGCTCCGGCCGGACGACCAGATCCGCCGCGTCGTCCTTTGCTCGGGCAAGGTCTACTACGACCTTCTGGAGGAGCGCGACGCCCGCGGCCTCGACGACATCTACCTCCTGCGGGTCGAGCAGTTCTATCCGTTCCCGGCCCAGAGCCTCGTCCAGGAGCTGTCGCGCTTCAAGGACGCCGAGGTGGTCTGGTGCCAGGAGGAACCCAAGAACCAGGGCGCCTGGACCTTCATCGAGCCCAACATCGAATGGGTCCTCGGCCGGATCGGCGCGCGTCACGGCCGGCCCGTCTATGTCGGCCGCGCGGCCTCGGCGAGCCCCGCGACCGGCCTCGCCTCCTCGCACAAGGCCCAGCAACAGGCGCTCGTGGACGAAGCGCTGACCATCGAAGGAAAGTAAGAGCAAATGGCCATCGAAGTCCGCGTGCCCTCCCTGGGCGAAAGCGTCACCGAGGCGACCGTCGCCACCTGGTTCAAGAAGCCGGGCGACACCGTCGCCGCCGACGAGATGCTCTGCGAGCTCGAGACCGACAAGGTGACGGTCGAGGTCCCGGCGCCTTCCGCCGGCACCCTGGGCGAGATCCTCGCCGCCGAGGGCTCGACCGTCGGGCCCAACGCGCTGCTCGCCACGATCGCGGAAGGGGCCGGCGCCGCGGCTCCGGCCAGGGCCGCCGAGCCGGCCGGCGTCGCCACCGCGCCGCAGGACAGCCCTGCGACGCACGCCGCCCCCGTGGGCGCCCCCTCGGGCCCGGCGAACTACGGCCCCGAGCCCACGACCCCGGCGAGCATCCCCCGCGCCGACGCCGAGGACGCGCCGTCGGCCAAGAAGCTGATGGCCGACAACAACGTCGCGCGTGACGCCGTGCAGGGCACGGGCCGCGACGGCCGCGTGATGAAGGAGGACGTGCTGCGCCTCCTCGACCAGCCCAAGGCGCCCAGCCAGCCCGCGCCCGCCGCCCCGGCCGCGCCCCGCGCGCCGACGGCCGCCCATGACGTGGGCCGCGAGGAGCGGGTCAAGATGACCCGCCTGCGCCAGACCATCGCCCGCCGCCTCAAGGAGGCGCAGAACACCGCGGCGATGCTCACCACCTACAACGAGGCCGACATGTCGGCCATCATGGCGCTCCGGAACGAGTACAAGGACGCCTTCGAGAAGAAGCACAAGACCAAGCTGGGCTTCATGTCCTTCTTCGTGAAGGCCTGCGTCCACGCCCTGCAGGAGGTGCCCGAGGTCAACGCCGAGATCGACGGCGACGAGATCGTCTACAAGCGCTACGTCCACATGGGCGTGGCCGTGGGCACGCCCACGGGCCTCGTCGTCCCGGTGGTGCGCGACGCGCAGAACAAGGGCTTCGCCGCCATCGAGAAGGAGATCGCCGAGCTGGGCCTGCGCGCCCGCGACGGCAAGCTATCGATGGCCGACATGCAGGGCGGGTCGTTCACCATCTCGAACGGCGGCGTCTACGGCTCGCTGATGTCCTCGCCGATCCTCAACCCGCCGCAATCGGGCATCCTGGGGATGCACAAGATCCAGGACCGCCCGGTGGTCGTGGGCGGGCAGATCGTCATCCGCCCGATGATGTATCTCGCGCTCAGCTACGACCACCGCATCGTGGACGGCAAGGGCGCCGTGACCTTCCTCGTGCGCGTCAAGGAGGCGCTCGAGGACCCGCGCCGGCTGCTGATGGATCTCTGACGGGTCAGGCTGGATGCGCACCCTACAATCCCTGTAGGGTGCGCTTCAGCGCGCCATTGTCAGGATTTCCGCCATGATGCAGCTCCTCTGCCAGCTCGACACCAACGACTTCCCCGGCTGGAAGCGCGACTTCGACTCCGAGGCCACCGAGCGGATGGAGGCCGGGCTCACCCTCCTCCAGATGTGGCGCGACGCCGACTCGCGCTCGCGCGTGATCCTGCTGTTCGAGGCCAACGACCGTCCCCGGGCCGAGCAGTGGCTCCGCAAGGAGCAGGGCTTCGGCGGCCCCATGACCGCCACCTTCCTGGAGTTCGCATGACCGCCGAGCTTGTCGCCCTCGTCATCGCCGCCTTCATCCAGTTCCTGCACATCGGCGTCTCCGGCTACTTCATGAACCGGACGCCCGAGGGGCAGGCCTGGAACATGTCCCCCCGCGACACGCCCCGCGACCCCGGCATCAAGGGCGGGCGGGCGCAGCGGGCGGGCGACAACCACCAGACCGCGCTCCTCCTCTTCGCCGTGGCGATCCTGACGCTGGCCGTCTCCGGCCAGTTCAACGGCTGGACCGCGTTCCTCGCCTGGCTCTACGTGATCGCCCGGCTCCTCTACATCCCCGCCTATGTCCAGGGCTGGTCGCCGCTCCGGTCGATCATCTGGATGCTGGGCTCCGCCGCGACGGCGCTCCTGCTGCTCGCCGCCCTCTTCTGACGTTTCGGAGACTGTTCATGGCCACCTACGACCTCATCGTGATCGGCGCGGGCCCCGGCGGCTACGTCTGCGCCATCCGCGCGGCGCAACTCGGGATGAAGGTGGCCGTGGCCGAGGGGCGTGCCACCCTGGGCGGCACCTGCCTGAACGTGGGCTGCATCCCGTCCAAGGCGCTGCTGCACGCCACGCACGAGCTGCACGAGGCCAACCACAACTTCGCCAAGATGGGCCTGATCGCCGAGACCAAGGTCGATTGGGCCCGCATGGTCGCCTACAAGGACGAAGTGATCGGCCAGAACACCGGCGGGATCGAGTTCCTGTTCAAGAAGAACAAGATCGACTGGCTCAAGGGCTATGCCTCCATCCCTGCCGCGGGCCGGGTCGCCGTCAACGGCGACACGCACGAGGCCAAGGCCATCGTCGTGGCCTCCGGCTCGCAGGCCTCCACGCTGCCGGGCGTCACCATCGACGAGGAGGTGGTCGTCACCTCCACCGGCGCGCTCTCGCTCAAGGCGATCCCCGAGCGGCTCGTGGTCATCGGCGCGGGCGTCATCGGGCTGGAGATGGGCTCGGTCTACGCGCGCCTCGGGAGCAAGGTCACGGTCGTCGAGTACCTCGACCAGATCACCCCCGGCATGGACGGCGAGGTGTCCAAGCAGTTCCAGCGCATCCTCGCCAAGCAGGGGATCACCTTCGTCCTGGGCACCGCCGTGCAGGGCGTGGAGCGCACCAACGCCGGCGCGGTGGTGGTCCACAGGTCCCGCAAGACCGAAACCGAGGAGCGGCTGGAGGCCGACGTCGTCCTCGTCGCCACGGGCCGCAAGCCCTATGTCGACGGGCTCGGGCTCGACGCGCTGGGCGTGCAGATGACGCCGCGCGGCCAGATCGCGACCGACGCGCGCTTCGCGACCAGCATCCCCGGCGTCTACGCCATCGGCGACGTGCGCGAAGGCCCCATGCTCGCCCACAAGGCCGAGGACGAGGGCGTCGCCGTGGCCGAAATCCTGGCCGGCCAGCACGGCCACGTGAACTACGGCGTGATCCCCTCGGTCATCTACACCACGCCCGAGGTGGCCTCGGTCGGCCTCACCGAGGAGCAGCTCAAGGCCGAGGGCCGCGCGTACAAGGTCGGCAAGTTCCCCTTCCTGGGCAACGGCCGCGCCAAGGCGGTCTTCCAGGGCGAAGGCTTCGTGAAGATCCTGGCCGACAAGGCGACCGACCGCATCCTGGGCGCCCACCTGATCGGCCCCATGGCCGGCGACCTGATCCACGAGGTCGCCGTCGCCATGGAGTTCGGCGCCGCGGCCGAGGACCTCGCCCGCACCTGCCACGCGCACCCGACGTTCTCCGAGGCCGTGCGCGAGGCCGCGCTCGCCTGCGGCGACGGCGCGATCCACGCCTGACCCGTCCGATCCTCAGGGCGGCGCGGTCCCAGGGACCCCATCACGCAGGGCGGGCTTCGGCCCGCCCTGCGCGTTCGTGGGTGTTGCGCGGATCGGGGATGGACCGTTCGGTGGTGTCAGACTTCGTTAACCTTCGCCTGCGACCTTTCTCCTTGCGACGGGGGCCGGAACACAGGCTCCGCCCCGCGCCCCCGGAGGCCGGCTCGCCAGAGCCGATGGAACCGTCCCCTCGGGTGCCGTGCTCTTTGGGAACCGGGACGGGGTTCGCTGGTGCCATGCCAGCCGCCGCGCGTCGAGGACGCGCCCCCTGCGCCCCGGGTCCGGCCCCCTGGCGCAGCGTCGGAGGCCGTCCCGAGGACAAGGGAAACGCTCCGACCCCTTCCCGCCGGCCGCGACCCGAGGCACAAGGACCCGGACCCATCACGGAATATCCCATGCCCCTGGTCCTGATCCTGAACGGCCCGAACCTCAACCTCCTCGGCCAGCGCCAGCCCGAGATCTACGGGCGCGAGACGCTGGACGACGTGGCCCGCGACTGCGCCGCGCTGGGGGCGGAACTGGGCCTCGACACCGACCTGCGCCAGTCCAACCACGAAGGCCAGATCATCGACTGGATCCACGAGGCACGCCGGACCGCGCAGGGCATCATCATCAACCCCGGCGCCTTCACGCATACTTCGGTGGCGATCCTCGACGCCCTCCACGCCTTCGACGGCCCCGTGATCGAGGTCCACATCTCCAACGTCCACAAGCGCGAAAGCTTCCGGCACCACTCCTACGTGAGCCTTCGCGCCGATGGCGTGATCGTCGGCTGCGGCGTGCAGGGCTACCAGCTCGCCCTGCGCCGCCTCGCCGCGCTGATCGCCTGACCTACTCGGCCGCCTGCGCGAGGCCGCCCCGCAGCGGCCTTTGGGCCACCCGCCAGTCCGGGTCGGACCACGGCTCCCGCTCGTCGCGCGGCAGCGCCTGACGGCCCAGGATATGGTCGGCGGCCTTCTCGCCCGTCATGATCGACGGCGCGTTCAGGTTGCCGTTCGTCACGCGCGGGAAGATCGAGGAGTCCGCCACCCGCAGCCCCTCGACCCCGATCACCCGGCATGCCGGGTCCACGACCGCCATCGGATCGTCGGCCGCGCCCATCCGGCAGGTCCCGCAGGGATGGTAGGCGCTCTCGACATGCTCGCGGATCGCCTCGTCGAGCTGCTCGTCCGTCACCACGTCCGGTCCCGGGCTGATCTCGTGCCCTCGGAACGGTGCGAAGGCTTCCTGCGAGAAGATCTCGCGCGTGAGCCGGATGCAGGCCCGGAAGTCGCGCCAGTCCTCCTCCGTGCTCATGTAGTTGAACAGGATCTTGGGCGCCGCCGCCGGATCGGGCGACCGCAGCGTGACGGCCCCGCGCGACGGCGACCGCATCGGCCCCACATGCGCCTGGAACCCGTGCCCCTCGGCGGCCGCCTGCCCGTCGTAGCGGACGGCGATAGGCAGGAAATGGAACTGGACGTCCGGGTAGTCCACGCCCGCGCGCGACCGGATGAAGGCCCCCATCTCGAACTGGTTCGAGGCCCCGAGCCCCTGCCCCGTGAACAGCCAGTGCGCCCCGATCAGCGCCTTGCCCCAGAGATTCCAGTAGCGATAGAGCGACACCGGCTGCGTCGCGGCCTGCTGGACGTACATCTCCAGATGGTCCTGAAGGTTCTGCCCCACGCCGGGCCGGTGGGCCGTGACCGAAAGGCCCATCTCCTGCAGGTGCTCGCCCGGCCCGATGCCCGACTGCATCAGCAGCTTGGGCGAATTGATCGAGGACGAGGTGACGATCACCTCGCGCCGCGCCTTGACGACCTGCACGCCGTTGAAGCTGTCGATCTCGACCCCCGTCGCGCGGCCCTCCTCGATCAGGACCTTCCGCGCGATCCCCGGCACGAGGTCGCAGTTCACCCGACGCAGCGCGGGACGCAGGTAGGCGAAGGCCGCCGACCAGCGCCGCCCCTGCCAGATGGTGGCCTCCATGGGGCCGAAGCCCTCCTGCTGGCGGCCGTTCGGGTCCTCGGTCACCGGATAGCCCGCCTGCGCCCCCGCCCGCAGGAAGGCCTGCGCTAGCGGGTTGGCGGCCGGACCCCGCGTCACGTGCAGCGGCCCGTCCTGGCCGCGCCAGGACGCCTCGCCGCTGCGCCCGTGCCAGTGCTCCATGCGCCGGAAGTAGGGCAGCACGTCGGCATAGGCCCAGCCCGTGGCCCCGCTCTCGGCCCAGTGGTCGTAGTCCCTGGCGTGCCCGCGCACGTAGACCATGCCGTTGATCGACGACGACCCGCCGATCACCCGCCCGCGCGGCGTGGCAAGCTGCCGCCCGCCCAGATGCGGCTCGGGCTCGGTCCGGAAGCCCCAGTCGTAGCGGGCCATGTTCATCGGATAGCTCAGCGCGGCGGGCATCCGGATGAAGGGTCCCCAGTCGGACCCCCCCGCCTCGATCACCAGCACCGAGCGCCCGGCCTCGGACAGCCGGTAGGCGATGGCGCATCCGGCGCTCCCGGCGCCCACGACGACGTAATCGGCTTCCATCATGGCTCTGCCCTCCTCAGAAGGGGGCCCATGCCGGGCCCATCCCGACATAGACGGACTTGAGTTGGCTGTAGTGCTCGATGGCCGCCTGCCCGTTCTCGCGGCCGATCCCCGAGCGCTTCATGCCCCCGAAGGGCGCCTCGACCGGGGTCAGGTTATAGGCGTTAATGAAGCAGGTCCCCGCCTCGAACCCCGCCGCCACCCGGTGCCCGCGCGAAAGGTCCCGCGTGAACACCCCGGCAGCCAGCCCGAATTCGGTGGCGTTGGCCCGCGCCAGCACCTCCTCCTCCGTGTCGAAGTCGAGCACCGACATGACGGGCCCGAAGATCTCGTCCCGCGCGATGGTCATCCCGTCGGTCACGTCGGCGAAGACCGTAGGCTCGATCCAGAACCCGGGCCGGTCGGGCCGCCGTCCGCCAGCGACCAGCCGCGCGCCCTCGGCGATACCCTTCTCGATGAAGCCCTCGACGATCCCGCGCTGCCGCTCGCTCACCATCGGGCCGAAGTTGGTGGCCTCGTCCAGCGGATCGCCCATGACGACGCCCTTCAGCCGCTCGGTCAGACGCGCCAGGAACGCCTCTTTGATTCCCCGCTGCACGAAGACCCGCGTCCCGTTCGAGCAGACCTGCCCCGAGGAGTAGAAGTTCCCCAGGATCGCCCCCGACACGGCGCTGTCCAGGTCCGCGTCCTCGAACACGATCAGGGGGGACTTGCCCCCCAGCTCCAGCGTGACGTGTTTGAGGCCCTTGGCCGCCGCCTCATAGACCTTGGTCCCCGTGGGCACCGACCCGGTGATCGACACCTTGGCCACGCGCGGGTCCGCGATCAGGGCCGAGCCCACGGCCCCCATCCCCTGCACGACGTTGTAGAGTCCCGCAGGCGCCCCGGCCTCCATCAGGATCTCCGCGAGCTTCAAGGCCCCCAGCGGCGTCGTCTCGGACGGCTTGAACACCATCGCGTTCCCGCAGGCGAGCGCCGGGGCCCCCTTCCAGGCCGCGATCTGGGTCGGGTAGTTCCAGGCCCCGATGCCGACGCAGACGCCCAGGGGCTCGCGCCGGGTGTAGACGAAGTCCTGCCCAAGCTGGATGTGCTCGCCCGACAGCGTCGCGGCCAACCCGCCGAAATACTCCAGCGCATCGGCCCCGCTCAGGGCGTCCGCGACCAGCGTCTCGGACAGCGGCTTGCCGGTGTCATGGGTCTCGATCACCGAAAGGTCGCGGTTCCGCTCCCGGATCAGGTCGGCGGCCCGGCGCAGCACCCGTCCCCGCTCCACGCCCCGCAACGCGGCCCATTCCTTCTGCGCCCGCGCCGCCGAGGCCAGCGCCTCCTCGATCACGGCCGGAGTGGCGGCGTGAACGGTGGCGATCACCTCGCCGGTCGCCGGATAGACGACGGGGATCGCCTCCCCGGCGGTGTCCTCGCGGTACTGGCCATTCACGAAATGGCTGGCGGTCGGCTGGATGTTCATCCTCATTCCCCTCTCGGGAAGCGCTGGTTCTCCTCCAGCACGTTCAGGTCCATGTGGTTGCGCATGTACCGCTCGGAGGCGCGCTGGAGCGGCTGGAAATCCCAGGGGAAATAGGCCCCGTTGCGCAGCGCCTCGTAGACGACCCAGCGTCGCGCCTGACTCTCGCGCACCTCGGCGTCGAAGGCCGACAGGTCCCACCGCGCGTCGGCCAGCGCCCGCAGCCGTTCCAGCACCCCGGCGTGCTCCGGCGCGCCAGCAAGGTTCCGCAACTCCTGCGGGTCGGCCTCCAGGTCGAACAGCATCTCCGGGTCGGCCGGGCAGCGCACGTATTTCCAGCGGCCGTCGCGCAGGGCGACCATGGGGGTGATGGTCCCCTCCGCCGCATACTCCATCGGCACCGGCCCCCGCGCATGGCCCCGCGCCACGGGCACCAGCGACACCCCGTCCGTCCAGGGCATCACCTCCTCCATCGACACCCCCGCGAAGTCGCAGAGCGTCGGGCAGAGGTCGATGGTGGAGACGGGCGTGTCCACCCGCCCCGGCTCCAGCCCGGGCGCCGCGATCATCAGCGGCACGGCGGCCGAGCCCTCGAAGAAGTTCATCTTGAACCACAGGCCGCGCTCGCCCAGCATGTCGCCGTGGTCCGACAGGAAGACGACGACCGCCTCCTGCCGCGTGGCCTCCAGCACGGTCAGGATCTCGCCGATCTTCTCGTCCACGTAGGTGATGTTGGCGAAGTAGCCCCGCCGCGCGCGGCGCACCATCTCGGGCGTGATCTCGGACTTGCGCCAGTCGCAGGCGTCCATCAGCCGCCGGGAATGCGGGTCCATCTCGTCATAGGGGATGGGCGTCACCTCGGGGTCGAGGTGCGCGCAGTCCTCGTAGAGGTCCCAGTACCTCCGCCGCGCCACGTAGGGGTCGTGCGGATGCGTGAAGCTCACCGTCAGGCACCAGGGCCGCGCATCGTGCCCGCGACCGAGGTCATAGAGCTTCTGCACGGCGTGGTGGGCCACTTCGTCGTCGTATTCATACTGGTTGGTGATCTCGGCTACGCCCGCGCCCGAGACCGAACCGAGGTTGTGGTACCACCAGTCGATCCGCTCGCCGGGCTTGCGGTAGTCCGGCGTCCAGCCGAAGTCGGCCGGGTAGATGTCGGTCGTCAGCCGCTGCTCCAGCCCATGGAGCTGGTCCGGCCCCACGAAGTGCATCTTGCCCGACAGCGCCGTCTGGTAGCCCGCCCGCCGCAGATGATGCGCGAAGGTCGGCACCGACGAGGTGAACTCGGCGGCGTTGTCATAGACCCGCGTGCGCTGGGGCAACTGCCCCGCCATGAACGACGCCCGCGCCGGCGCGCAGAGCGGGGAGCCCGTATAGGCGTTGGAGAACCGCACCGACCGCTCGGCCAGCCGACGCAGGTTCGGCGCGTGGAGCCACTCGGCCGGGCCGTCGCGCCACAGGGTGCCGGTCAGCTGGTCGACCATCAGGATCAGGATGTTGGGCCGGCTCATGCCGCCACCTCGCGGGACAGATAGTTGAGAACGAGCTGCGCCGCGGCCTGCCGGTCGGGCGAGGTGCCCGCCAGGGCCTGCCGCAGGTAGACCCCGTCGATGAGAGCCCCCAGCCCCTCGGCCACCTGATCCGCCCGATCGCCCACCATGGGGCGCAGCGAATGCACGAGGTTCGACTTCAGCCGCCGCCGGTAGAGCGACAGGAGCCGCCGCGCCTCGGGCATGGTCTGGGCCAGGACGTAGAAGTTGAGCCAGGCCGCGATGACCTCGCGCCGGAAGGACCCGGCCGAGAAGCTCGCCCGCACGATGGCCTCGACCCGCTCGCGCGGGGAATCGGCGGTGGCCAGCGCCCCCCGCACCTCGGCGCCGAAGACGGTCAGGACATGGCGCATGGCGGCGACGAAGATCGCCTCCTTGGAGCCGAAGTAATGATGCGCGAGCGCGGACGACACCCCCGCCTTGCCGGCGATCTGTGCGACCGTCACCTCCAGGGACCCTGCCCGCGCGACCTCCTGGATCGTTGCCTTGACGATCGCTGCCCGTCGGATAGGCTCCGCTGAATGTCGCGGCATGGCTTTCCTCGAAAAAGTCTTGCCACGCCGCAATATCGAGTGATTGATTGACTCGTCAATCAAGAAACGGCGGAACCAAACCGCCCGTCCATAGGGAGACTGCCACATGAACCTTCGCTCGACGCTGAGCGCCCTCGCGCTGCTCGCGGCCGCGACCCCGGCCCTTTCGCAGGAGGCCTGCACCGCGGTCAGCCTGTCCGACGTGGGCTGGACCGACATCACCGCCACCACTTCGGCCGCCAAGCAGGTGCTCGAGGCACTGGGCTACGACGTGAACGTGCAGGTCCTCTCGGTCCCCGTGACCTTCCAGGCCCTGTCCTCAGGCGATCTCGACGTGTTCCTGGGCAACTGGATGCCCTCGCAGCAGAGCGCCATCCAGCCCTACCTGGACGACGGCTCCATCGAGACGGTCGGCATCAACCTCGAAGGCACCAAGTACAACCTCGCGGTGCCCACCTACCTCCACGAGCAGGGCCTCCAGACCTACGAGGACCTGGCCGAGTTCCGCGAGCAGCTGAACGGCGAGATCTACGGCATCGAGCCCGGCAACGAGGCCAACAGCTACCTCATCGGCCTGACCGAAGCCGGCGGTGCGCTCGAAGGCTTCGAGATCGTCGAATCCTCCGAGCAGGGGATGCTCGCCCAGGTCCGCCGCGCCGTGGACAACGAGGAGCCCGTGGTCTTCCTCGCCTGGGCGCCGCACCCGATGAACTCCAACTTCGACATCCAGTACGTCGAGGGCGGCCAGGACTTCTTCGGCGGCGAGGGCAACGTCTACACCGTGACGCGCCAGGGCTTCGCCGAGGACTGCCCGAACGTGGCCACGCTTCTCCAGAACATGAAGTTCACCCTGCCCATGGAGAACGAGATGATGGGCCTCATCCTCGACGACGGCATGGACCCCGACACGGCCGTGAAGCAGTGGCTGACCGAGCATCCCGAGACCTTCGACGCCTGGCTTGCGGGCGTGACGACGGTGGACGGCGGCGAGGGCCTGCCCGCCGTCAAGTCGGCCATGGGCCTCTGAGGCCGGGCGGCCCCCGGACCTGATCCCGGGGGCCGGCCGCGCAGGTCGCGCGCATGGAGTGGCTCACCCAGAAGATCCCCGTCGGGCGGCTGGCCGCCGACCTGTTCGATTGGCTCCAGGACAACGGGCAGGTCGTCTTCGACGGCATCGCCGACGTCATGAGCGGCCTCATCGACGCTATCCTGTGGGTGCTGCAGACGCCGCACCCCCTGTTCATCATCGCGGTCTTCGTGGCCCTGACCTGGCTCCTCCAGCGGTCGTGGAAGACCTGCCTCCTCGTGCTGGTGGGCTTCCTCTTCATCCTCAACCAGGGCTACTGGGAGGAGACGACCGAAAGCCTGACGCTGGTGCTCACCGCCTGCGCGGTCTGCATGGGGATCGGCGTGCCCATCGGCATCGCGGCGGCGCACCGGCCTCGGCTTCACCAGGCCATGGCGCCGGTGCTGGACCTGATGCAGACGCTGCCCACCTTCGTCTACCTGATCCCGGCCATCGTCTTCTTCGGCCTGGGCATGGTGCCGGGGCTCATTGCCACCGTCATCTTCGTCCTGCCCGCCCCCATCCGCCTCGCGCATCTGGGCATCTCCTCGACCCCCCCCGCGCTCCTCGAGGCCGCGCAGGCCTTCGGCGCCACCCCGCGCCAGACGCTCTGGAAGGTGGAGCTGCCCTACGCGCTCCCGCAGATCATGACCGGGCTGAACCAGGCGATCATGCTGTCGCTGTCGATGGTGGTGATCGCGGCGCTGGTGGGCGCCAACGGGCTCGGCGTGCCGGTGGTGCGGGCACTCAACTCCGTCAACACCGCGCTGGGCTTCGAGTCCGGCTTCATCATCGTCGTGGTCGCCATCATCCTCGACCGCATGCTTCGGGTGAGCCGACCGCAATGACCGCCGTCCACTTCGACCACGTGAACATCGTCTTCGGCGACCGTCCCGACCGGGCGCTGCCCCTGATGGACGAAGGCCTCAGCCGCTCCGAGATCCAGGACCGCACCGGCCAGATCCTGGGCGTCCACGACTGCACGCTGAAGGTGGCCGAGGGCGAGATCCTCGTCCTCATGGGCCTCTCGGGCTCGGGCAAGTCCACGCTCCTGCGGGCCGTCAACGGCCTCAACCCGGTGGTGCGGGGCGAGGTGAGGGTCCGCACCGACGGCGACATGGTCTCGGTCACCAAGGCCGACCCCGCCACGCTGCGCCGCATCCGCCAGCGCACCGTGGCCATGGTCTTCCAGCAGTTCGGCCTCCTGCCCTGGCGCACGGTGCGCGACAACGTCGGACTGGGGCTGGAGCTGCGCGGCCAGTCCAAGGCCGAGCGCGCCGCCCGCGTCGAGGAGGAGTTGAGGCTCGTCAACCTCCTTGAGCGCGCCGACGCGCTGGTGGGCCAGCTTTCGGGCGGGATGCAGCAGCGCGTGGGGCTCGCCCGCGCCTTCGCCACCGACGCGCCGGTGCTGCTGATGGACGAGCCCTTCTCGGCGCTCGACCCCCTGATCCGCAACCGCCTTCAGGACGAGCTCCTGGCGTTGCAGGCCAAGCGCAACCGCACGATCATCTTCGTCAGCCACGACCTCGACGAAGCCTTCAAGCTCGGCAACCGCATCGCCATCATGGAGGGCGGGCGCATCGTGCAGTGCGGCACCCCGCGCGAGATCTTCCGCGCCCCGGCCACGCCCTACGTCGCCGAGTTCGTGGCGCACATGAACCCGCTCGGGGTCCTTCGCGCCCGTGACGTGATGGTGGCGCCCAACGGACAGGCGCCGCATGGCGAGATCGCCGCCGACGCCGACATCCGCAACGTGATGGCCCAGCTCCGCGGCGGCCCCCTCGCCGTGCGCGAGAACGGGCAGACCCTCGGCCACATCACGTCCGACGGCGTGCTGGCGCGGCTCCTCGACCCGAGGGCGTGAGGGGGCCTACCCCTCCGCCGCCATCATCCGCCGCGCAACCGCCTCGCGCCACGAGATGAAGCTCACCGCCGCCATGATGATCGCGCCACCCGCGATCACCCAGGCGTCCACCGGCTCGCCAAAGGCCGCGGCCCCCAGCAGGACCGACCACAGGAGCTGAAGGAAGGTCGCGGGCTGCGTGGCCCCGGCCGGCGCGATGGCAAAGGCCCGCGTCATCGCATAGTGCCCCCCCGTGGCGAAGCATGCCGTGGCGAAGAACCAGCCGATCTCGACCGGACCCACCGGCACCCAGACCGCCCAGGCAAAGGGCAGAAGGCCCAGCGTCACCGTGGCCGACAGCATCCCCACCACCACCGCGGCCGGCACCTGCCCCGACAGCCGCTTGGCCACCAGATAGCCCGCAGCGAGGAAGAGCGACGCCCCCAGCATGGCGACATGCCCCGGCTCGACCGCCCGCAGCCCCGGCCGCAGGATCACCAGCGCGCCCAGCAGCGCCGCCGCCACCGCGATCAGCCGCCGCGCCTCCCAGCGCTCGCCCAGGAACAGGCAGGCCCCCAGCGTGACATAGATCGGGTTGAGGTAGTTCATCGCCGTGACCTCCGCGAGCGGGATGCGCGTCATGGCGAAGAACCACAACAGCACGCCCAGCGTGTGCACGGCCCCGCGCGCCGCAAAGAGCCGCGCCTCCCCGGCCGAGAGCCCCCGCCGCCACAGCGGCCAGAGCATCGGCACCGCGAAGGGCAGCCCCAGGGCAAAGCGCAGGAAGGCGGACTGCGCGGCGGGCACGCCCGCGCCCACAAGCTTCACGGTGGCCGTCATGCCCACGAAGAAGAGCCCCGCCAGCACCATCCAGAGGATGCCGGCGAGGGGCCGGGCCGCGACGGCGGCGCCCGGCGCGACGGCGGTCACGACGCCGCGTAGGCGGCCATGGCCTCGTCCGAGGTCTCCATGTTGGTGGTGACCGACTGCACGTCGTCATCGTCCTCCAGCACCTCGATCAGCCGCATGAGCTTCTCGAAGGTCTCGCCCTCGACGGGCGTGGTCAGCTTCGGTCGCCAGACGAACTTCGCGGTCTCGGACTCGCCCAAGCTGCCCTCCAGCGCGGCCGAGACGGTGCCGAGGTCGTCCTCGCCGGTGGTGATCCAGTGGCCCTCGTCGTCGGACTCCACGTCCTCCGCGCCCGCATCCAGCGCCGCCATCATGACGGTGTCGGCGTCGCCCGCCGCGAGCTTGTAGAAGATCTCACCCTTGCGCTCGAACTGGAAGGCGACCGAGTTGGTCTCCCCGAGGTTGCCGCCGTTCTTGCCGAAGGTGGAGCGCACGTTCGACGCGGTGCGGTTCCGGTTGTCGGTCAGCGCCTCGACGATGACCGCCACGCCGCCGGGGCCATAGCCCTCGTAGCGGATGTTCTCATAGGTGTCGGCGTCGCCGCCCTGCGACTTCTTGATCGCGCGGTCGATCACATCGCGCGGCATCGAACTCGAGCGCGCCTCCTTGACCGCCAGACGCAGGCGCGGGTTCTTGTCGGGGTCCGGGTCCCCCATCTTCGCCGCGACGGTGATCTCCTTGGCAAGCTTGGAGAAGAGCTTGGAGCGGATCGCGTCCTGCTTGCCCTTGCGGTGCTGGATGTTGGCCCATTTGGAATGGCCGGCCATGGGCGTGGTCTCCCGAGAAATCCGAAGGCTGTTGACCGCGTTCCTCTACCGGGACCGCCCCCGCGCCGCAAGACCGGGGGGTGTTGCGCGACTCGGGGGAGGACCGTTCGGAGCCCCAAGGTTTCGTTAACCTTCGGCGGGCATCCTGGTCCCGAGCATCAGGAGATCCCATGTCCGCAGGCACCCCCAGCCCCCTCGCCCCGCACGGCCGCCCGGCCAGGGCGGCGCCTGCGTCACAGGTCCCAGAACAGCGGGATCGTCAGGCTCGCCACGATCCCCGCCAGGATGTTGAGCGGGATGCCCACCTTCAGGAAGTCGCTGAACCTGTAGCCGCCCGGTCCATAGACCAGCAGGTTGCACTGGTAGCCGATGGGCGTGGCGAAGCCGAAGGAGGCCCCCAGCATCACCGCGATCAGGACCGGGCGCGGATCGAGCCCCAGCGTCTGCGCGAGCCCGATGGCGACCGGAGTCACCACCACGGCGACCGCGTTGTTGCTCAGGAGCTCGGTCAGCAGCGAGCAGAGCGCATAAATGGCGAAGATGGTCAGCACCGGAGGCCAGCCGGCCATGACCGGCGCGATGCCATCCACGATCAGCTCGACCGCGCCCGACCGCTCCAGCGCCTCGCCCACCGCCAGCATCGCGAAGAGCATGGCCAGGAGCCGCCCGTCGATGAAGCCGAAGGCCTCGTCCGAGTCGATGCAGCGCGTGACCAGCACCACCGCGACGCCCAGAAGCGCCAGGATCTCGATGGGCGCGACCTCGAAGGCCGACAGCCCCACCACCGCCGCCATGGTGGCGATCACGATGGGGGCGTGGCCCCGGCGATAGGCGCGGCTCGCGGGATGCGCGATGTCCACAAGGTTCTGGTCCTGCGCCAGCCGCTGGATGTCCTCGGCCGTCCCTTCCAGAAGCAGCGTGTCGCCCGGCCGGACCACCACGTCGTCGAGGTTCGTGCCGAAGTTCTTGTCGCGCCGGTGGACGGCCAGCGGATAGACGCCGTAGCGGCGGCGCAGCCGCAGGTCGCCCAGGCGGCGTCCCACCATCCGGCAGTCGGCGGCGATCAGCGCCTCGACGGTCGTGGTCGGCACCGAGGAGAGCTGGTCCACGCGCCGCAGGGACTTGTCCTGCTGGAGCGAGAGCAGCTCGGTCATCGCCGTCCGCAGCACGATCCGGTCCCCGGCCTGAAGCGTGACGTGCTCGAAATCGCGTCGGAGCGAGGCGTCGCCCCGGATCACGTCCACGAGCCGCACCCCCTCGCGCTTGAAGAGCTGGACCCCCAGCACCTCGCGCCCGATCAGGTTGCTGCTCTCGGGGATGACGACCTCGGTGAAGAAGCGCATCTTCGAGCGGTCGGTCACGAAATCCGCCATGCTCTTGCGGTCGGGCAGCAGCCGCGGCCCCAGCAGCGCGAGGTAGAGCGCCCCCGCGACGGCCACGGGCAGGCCCACGGAGGTCATCTCGAAGATGTGGAAGGGCTCGAGCCCCGCGTCCCGCGCCACCCCCGCCACCACGAGGTTCGTCGAGGTGCCCAGGAGCGTCATGCACCCCCCCAGCAGCGTGAGGTAGCTGAGCGGGATCAGAAGCTTGGAGGGCGCGAGCTTCATCTGCCGGGCGAGCTGGATGAAGACCGGCAACATCACCACGACGATGGGCGTGTTGTTGATGAAGGCCGACCCGAGAACGATGCCCGCGCAGATGAGCCCGAGGGTGAGCCGCGGCCGCGCCTCCACGTGCCGCGACGCGAGGGCGCCGATGAAGCTCAGGCCCCCCGTCCGCACCAGCGCCCCCACGAGGATGAGCATGGCCACGATGGTCCAGGGCGCGCTGTTCGAGAACACGTCGAGCGCGCCGTCCATGGGCAGGATGCCGGTCACCAGCAGCGCGGCGGCGCCCACGATGGCGACGACCTCCACGGGATAGCGCTCCCGCATGAAGGCCACGAACATCAGCAGCATGACGACGATGGCCGCCCAGGGCTGCATCTCCGCCGGGATGGCAAGGCCGAACATGGTCAGGAACTCCCGCGCCGCGACGTCATGCCGTCAGGGCCGCGCCTCGGGCAGACGGCCCCCCAGGCGCACCGGCACGGCGCGCGTGGCGCGGCCCGTGCGGTCCTCGGTCTCGACGTAAAGGCCCGCCAGCGTGGCCTCGCCCAGCGCCGGGGTGAAGCGGTCGCGCCCCATGCCGGTGATGAAGCGGCGCATGGGCTCGTCCTTCTGCATCCCGATGATCGAGTCGTAGTCGCCGCACATGCCCGCGTCCGACTGGTAGGCGGTGCCACCCGAATGGATCACCACGTCGGCGGTGGGGACATGTGTATGGGTGCCGACGACGACGCTCGCCCGCCCGTCGCAGAAATGGCCCATGGCCATCTTCTCCGAGGTGGCCTCGGCGTGCATGTCGATCAGGGACGCCTGCACCAGCCCGCCGCGCGGATGCGCCCGCAGCACGCCATCCACGGCCGAGAAGGGGTCGTCGAAGGGCCGCTTCATGAACACCTGCCCCAAGACCTGCGCCACCAGCACCTTGCGCCCGCCCGGCGCGTCATAGACCCGGTGCCCGCGCCCCGGCGCGCTCTTGGCGAAGTTCAGGGGACGGACGATCTGCGGCTCCTGCTCGATGAACGGGACCATCTCCTTCTGGTCGAAGGCATGGTCGCCGAGCGTGAGCACGTCGGCCCCCGCGTTCAGCAGCACCCGCGCGTGCTCGGGCGTGAGGCCCATGCCGCCCGAGCAGTTCTCGGCATTGACGACCACGAAGTCGAGCCGCCACTCCTTGCGCAGGGCCGGCAGCCGCTCGGCCACGGCAGCGCGGCCGGCTCGGCCCATCACATCGCCCAGGAACAGAAGTCTCATGCCCCCCGTCTAGGGGGGCGGAACGGTGCTGACAAGCCGGAGCCGATGGATCGTCCGCCCTCAGGGCCGGATGATCTCGCTCTCGGTCACGATGACATCGAGCGGCGCGTCGGTTTCCTCCAGGGGCAGGCCCTCGTCCTCCTGGGCGGCCCAGGCGAAGCCGATCGCGGTCATAGGCCCCTGCGCGCGCAGGGCGGCCAGGGTCCGGTCGTAGAAGCCGCCGCCATAGCCCAGCCGCCCGCCCTGGCGGTCGAAGGCGACGAGAGGGACGATCAGCACCTCGGGCGCAACCTCCTCGCCCGAGGCCGGGATCTGCGTCCCGAAGCCGCCGTCGAGCATCTCGCAGCCCGGGGTCCAGCGGCGGAAGGTGAGAGGCAGGCCGATGCGCGGCGTGACGGGCACGCCCACCGGCCCGTGCCGGACGGCCTCGACCATGGCGGGCAGCGGGTCGATCTCGGTCCGCATGGGCAGGTAGCCGGCCAGGGGACGGCCCCGATGGGCCTCCAGCACCTGCATCAGGAGCCCCGCCTGCGCCGGGTGGCCCTGTCCCCAGGCATCCTTGCGGCGGGCAAAGGCGCGGGCGCGGGCATCGGCCTTGATGGAGGAAAGGTCGGTCACAGCAGCACCACCGTCGCAAGCCCAAGGAAGGAGAAGAAGCCGACAACGTCCGTGACCGTCGTCACGAAGGTGCCCGAGGCCAGGGCCGGGTCCACCCCGATCCGTTCGAGGAGGAGAGGCACGAAGACGCCCGCCAGCGCCGCCGCGAGCAGGTTGATGACCAGCGCCGCCGCGATCACGCCCCCCAGCGCCCAGGACCCGAACAGCAGCACCGTCAGCCCGCCCAGGACCAGGGCCAGGATGAGCCCGTTGAGAAGGCCCACCGCCGCCTCTCGCCGGATCACCCGCCAGGCGTTCGAGCGGGTGAGGTCGCGCGTGGCCAGCGCCCTGACCGCCACGGTCAGCGACTGCGTGCCGGCGTTGCCCCCCATGGAGGCCACGATCGGCATGAGCGCCGCCAGCGCCACCAGCGCCTGGATCGTCCCTTCGAAGCGCGAGATGACGAAGGCCGCGAGCCCCGCCGTCCCGAGGTTGACCACCAGCCAGGGCAGCCGTCCGCGGATGGTGTCGAGCACGCTGTCCGACAGCGCCCCTTCGCCCACGCCCGCGAGGCGCAGGATGTCCTCCTCGTGCTCCTCGTCCAGCACCGTCATGGCGTCGTCGATGGTGATGACGCCCACCAGCCGGTCGTCGTCGTCCACCACGGGGGCCGAGATCAGATGATACTTCTCGAAGGCCCGCGCGACGTCGCCCTGCTCGTCCTCGACATGAAAGGTGCGGAAGCTGTCCTCGCTGATGTCGCGCATCCGCGCGTCGCGGCGCGAGCTCAGGATGCGGCCCAGCGTCACGTAGCCCACGGGCTTCAGTCGCGGGTCCACCAACACGACGTGGTAGAACTGGTCGGGCAGCGTGATGCCCGACCGCAGAAAGTCGATCGCGTCCCCTACGGTCCAATGCGAGGGCGCGCGCACCACCTCGGACTGCATGAGACGGCCGGCGGAGTATTCGGGATAGGCGAGGGCCTTCTCGACCGCGATCCGGTCGGCGGCCGGCAGCGCCGCCAGAACCTCGGCCTGCCCCTCGGCGTCGAGATCCTCTACGAGGTCCACGACGTCGTCGGTCTCCAGGTCCTGCACCGCGAGCGCGAGCTCGCCGGGGCTCAGCGCCTCGATCACCTCTTCGCGCAGCGATTCGTCGAGTTCCGACAGGATTTCGCCGTCGACCCCGCCCTTCCAGAGCGCCAGAAGCGCCCGGCGCTCGTTCGGGGCGATCTGCTCCAGAAGGTCGGCGATATCGGCGGCGTGGAGCGGATCGAGCAGGGCGTCCAGCGCCAGCGGGTCACGCGCCGCAACGGCGTCCAGCACCTCGTCGACGAGGCGGGGCGCGAGGCCGAACTCGTCCTCCTCGTCCTCGGGCACGCGGGGGGTCACGCCGGATCGATCGTCCATCCGTTCCTCCCTGCGCTGGCCGGCCTCGTGGCGGACCCTAGCGATTTTCGGTGCGGGGGCAACCGGGAGCAGCCCGTTTGCAACCCGCCGGACGCCCTCCTAGGGTGGCGCCATGACCACGCAGCTCCTTCTCGGCCAGACCCTGTCCTTCACCGGCGACCCTTTCCTCCAGCCCTGGACGGACTGCGTGAGCCATCACGAGCGCGGGGGCGTGCTGATCGCGGATGGGCGCATCGCGGTGGTGGGCGACAGGGCGTCGCTGCAAGCGGCGCACCCGCAGGCCACCGTCACGGACTATGGGCGCGACCTGATCCTGCCGGGCTTCGTGGACGCCCACATGCACTACCCCCAGACACGGATCATCGCCTCCTGGGGCAAGCGACTGATCGACTGGCTCAACACCTATACCTTTCCCGAGGAGATGCGCTTCGCCGACCCGGCCTATGCCAAGGCGGTAGCCGAAGAGACGCTCGACCTCGCGCTCCGGCACGGGACGACGACGCTCTGCTCGTTCGGCACGATCCACGAGGGCTCGGCCGACGCGCTGTTCTCAGCGGCCGAGGCGCGCGGGATGCGGATCGTGGCAGGACGCACCTGCATGGACCGCGACACGGCGCCGCCCGGCCTCCGCGACACCGCGCAGTCGGCCTACGACGAGAGCGCGCGCCTGATCGAGCGCTGGCACGGCCGGGGGCGGGCGACCTATGCCATCACACCCCGCTTCTCGCCCACCTCGACCGAGGCGCAACTGGAGGCGCTGGGCGCGCTCTGGGCCGCGAACCCTACCTGCCTCATGCAGACACACCTGAGCGAGCAGGTGGACGAGATCGCCTGGATGCGCGACCTCTATCCGCAGGCGCGCGACTATCTCGACACCTACGAGTCCTTCGGCCTTCTCGGCCCGCGCGGGCTCTATGGCCACGCGATCCATCTGGAGCCGCGCGAGATCGACCGACTGCAGGAGGTGGGCGCGGCGGTGGTCCATTGCCCGACCTCGAACACCTTCATCGGCTCGGGGCTGTTCGACCTCGTTGGCCTCAAGCGCCGCGGCCTCTCGGTGGGCCTGGCTACCGACACCGGGGGTGGGTCGTCCTTCTCGATGCTGCGGACGATGGCCGCGGCCTACGAGATCTCGCAGCTTCGCGGAACAGCGGTCCATCCGGCGCAACTCCTGTGGCTCGCGACCGAGGGCTCGGCGCGGGCGCTGCATCTGGATGGCTTGGTGGGACGCCTGGGGCCGGGGGCCGAGGCCGACCTGGTCGTGCTGGACCTTGCCTCCACCCCGGCGATCGCCCAGCGGGCGGCACGGGCCGAAGGGCTGTGGGACACGGTCTTCCCCACGATCATGATGGGCGACGACCGCGCGGTGCGCGCGACCTGGGTCGCCGGCCGTTCAGCGCCGCGGCCAGCCTGACGCCTTCAGCAGCCGTCGGCGAACATCAGGACCCACATGCCGCCCGCCTGCCCCAGGCCATAGACCCCGTAGTTCGGTCCCAGCATGTTGGCCCGGTGCCCGGCCGAAGCCGACCAGCCCGCGAAGGTATCGCCTGCGCTGTCCTGTCCCCAGGCGATGTTCTCGGCGAAATAGCCCCTGCCCCGGCAACCCGCCCGCCGAGCACGGTCCACCACCGTCGAGCCATCGGGTCCGGTATGGGAATGGCTCCCGGTGCGGGCCATCTCCTCGGCATAGGCCTGGGCGGCGGCCTGCAGGATGCGGTCCTCGCGCAACGCGCCCAGCCCGTTCTGGGCCCGCATCGCGTTGAGCGCATCGCCAAAGCTCATCCGCGACGAGTTCGAATCCGACGAAGCGGAACCGCCTTCGGTCGAACCCGCGGCGGCTGGCCATGGGCCAGAGAGCAGAAGGCCGAAGGCCAGCAGCGTCGCCAGGAAGGCGGAAGGAAGTCGCATCGGTGTCGCTCGGGCATGGGATCAGACAGCCCCACTGTCCCGATTCAACCTGGCATTGCAGTGGCCGAGTTGCGTCACCTTTCAGGAACGGCATCACATCGCTCAACAGTCGGCGAGGTTCCGCGCCAGCCGTCTCTGCCTCTCCAACACTGTCGGCAGATCGACGCTCACCAGATGGCCTCCGGCCACGATGCGGCGGCCCTCGACCCAGAGATCGCGAACGCGGCTCGGCCCGGCAAGAAGAAGCGCAGCCGGATCCCAGCTTCCCGCCGCCTCGACACCCCGAAGGTCCCAAAGCGCAAGGTCCGCGCGCGCGCCGACGGCGATCCGCCCGCAGTCGGGACGGCCCAGCACCTCCGCCCCGCCCCGCGTCGCGATCCAAAGAGCCTCGCGCGCGCTCATGGCGTCGGCACCCTGTGCCACGCGCTGGAGAAGCATCGCCTGCCGCGCCTCCAGCATCAGGTTCCCCGCGTCATTGCTGGCCGAGCCGTCGACGCCCAGCCCGACCGGCACGCCTGCGTCCCGCATGGCCCGGAGCGGCGCGATCCCCGATCCCAACCGGCAGTTCGAGCAGGGGCAATGCGCGACCCCCGTCCGGCTCCGGGCGAAGAGCCCGATCTCGGCCTCGTCGAGCCTGACGCAATGGGCATGCCAGACGTCGGGTCCGGTCCAACCCAGATCCTCGGCATACTGGCCGGGGCGGCAGCCAAAGCGCTCCAGCGAATAAGCGACGTCCTCGTCGTTCTCGGCGAGGTGGGTGTGCAGCATGACCCCCTTGTCGCGGGCGAGGAGCGCCGCCTCGCGCATCAGGTCCCGGCTGACCGAGAAGGGCGAGCAGGGCGCGACGCCGACCCGCACCATCGCACCCTCGTCCGAGTCATGAAACGTGTCGATCACTCGGAGGCAGTCCTCCAGGATCGCCGCTTCGGCCTCGACCAGCGAATCGGGCGGCAGGCCGCCCGCGCTCTCGCCGATGCTCATCGCGCCGCGGGTCGGATGAAAGCGCAGGCCGACCTCCTGCGCCGCGGCGATCGTGTCGTCCAGACGCGCCCCGTTCGGGAACAGATAAAGATGGTCCGAGGTCAGCGTGCAGCCGGAGAGCGCCAGTTCCGCGAGACCTACTTGAACCGAGACGAACATCTCCTCGGGCCCGAACCGGGCCCAAATTGGGTAGAGCCGGCGCAGCCAGCCGAAAAGGAGTGCGTCCTGCGCCCCCGGTACGGCGCGGGTCAGCGTCTGGTAGAGGTGGTGGTGAGTGTTCACGAACCCCGGCGTGAGCAGGCATCCCGCGGCCTCGACCACCTCCGCTCCCGGCGCGTTCAGCCTTGGACCCACATCGGCGATCACCCCGCCTCGCACCAGAACGTCGCAGCCGGCAATCTCGCGCGAGGCGTCGTCCATCGTCAGGCACAGGTCGGCGTTGCGGATCAGCAGGTCGGGCATGGTGGCGTCCTCCGGGATTGCGGCCCCTGCCTGCCCCATCGGCCCGCTTCTGTCACGCCGACAGTCGCTTCCAGCACGGCATCCTGCCTATCCGGCCAGCAGCTCCATGGCCGCCGCATGGATCGCCGGGTTCGCCGCGGCGAGAAGGCGCCCGCCACCATGCGCGGGCCCTCCGTCCCAAGCCGTCGCCAGCCCGCCGGCCGCCGTCACCACAGCGATGGGGGCCTGCACGTCATAGGGCTGCAACCCCGCTTCGATGACCAGATCCACCTGCCCTGCCGCCAGCAGCGCATAGGCGTAACAATCCATCCCGTAGCGCACGAGTCGCGCGCAGTCGGCCACACGCCGGAAGGCGGCGCGCTCGGCCTCGGTGCCGATTTCGGGAAAGGTCGTGAGGATCGTCGCCTCTTCCAGCCCTCGCACGGGCCCTACCCGCAGATCGGATCGCCCCCGCGGCCCCTGCACGAACGCCCGCCCGAAGCCGCCTTCGAATCGTTCGCCGATATAGGGCTGGTCGATGAGACCGAAGAGCGGCCCCCATTCATCGGCGACCGAGATGAGAACCCCCCAGGTGGGCGTGCCGCTGATGTAGCCGCGCGTGCCATCGATAGGGTCCAGAACCCAGGTCAGGCCGCTGGTGCCAGTCTTCGGCCCGTATTCCTCGCCCAGGATGGCGTCCTCGGGACGCTCGCGGGCCAGGACCTCGCGCATGGACCGCTCGGCCGCCCGGTCGGCTTCGGTCACCGGATCGAAGCGCCCCCCGGCATTGGATCCCTTGTCGTCCGATGCGATGCCGGTGCGGAAATGGCGCAGCGTCACGGGCCGGGCTGCATCAGCCAAGGCATGCGCCGTTCGGATCAGCTCCGCCTGCGTCTCGGATGTCAGGGTCTGGCGCATGGGGCTTGCTCCGCGTCCGCGATCGCCCGGAAGGTGATCGGGCGGAGGGACGCGGTCAAGTCAGGCGGCATCGCTCAGGACGCGGGCCAGGTCGAAGAGACGGCGACGCTGCGCCTCGGGGATTGCGTAGTAGGACCGCAGAAGTTCCAGCGCCTCGCGATCCGACAGGATGTCGTCGGGCATCGCGGGCCCTCCGGCCAGCTCGGGCCGGGCCTGACCATCCATGCCCTCGAAGAAGAAGGACACGGGAACACCAAGCGCCCCGGCGATGTCCCACAGCCGCGAGGCGCTGACACGGTTGGCCCCGGTCTCGTACTTTTGGATCTGCTGGAACTTGATGCCAACCTTGTCCGCCAGCTGCTGCTGGGTCGTTCCCAACGTCCAGCGGCGATGCCGGATACGCTTGCCGACATGCACATCGACCGGATGCTTCATAGTGACCTTCCTTGTCATGCATTCTTGTTCTGCCGGGGGCGACCGGTCAGCCCGAACGGCAGCGCCCGAATATAGTTCTGTACGCGCCCGCAGCAGAACACGGATAGGTTGAACAAGTCACCTTTACCTTTTGGTCAGGTCGGGCACCGGCAAACATTCGCGATCAGGCCAGGGTTTCGGCGAAGGTTTCGACACCCGGACGAGCCTTGGAACCGGATGATGATCGAAGCTCCCGCCGGATCAACTCGACGAGATCCTCCTGTGCCGCGATACGGGCCGGCTCCCTCGCATAAAGGTTAATGTGGACCGACCACAGATCTGGCAGGAGCCCGCCGTGCGCGACACGCTCCAAGTGCGGCGCCTGCGCGCCGTCGATCTGGACGAAGACGGCCAGATCGGCGCTCACAATGGCCTCGTTGGTGCGGGTGGACGACCCCTCGACCGCTGCCTCCCAAGGGATGCCCTCCCGGTCGAGCCGCCGCTGGACCCCCTTGCGGAAGATGCATTGAGATTCGAGCGCAAGGCGCAGCGGGCGGCCTCGCCAGGCCTGGCCCCCCGGAGCCCCGATCCAAGTCAGCGAACGTTCGCCCAGGCACTCGGCAGCAGGAGCGTCCTCGGTGGTCAGGATCACGTCGATCTCGCCTTTCGCGAACTCCTCCTGGAGACGGAGCGTGAACGAGGACAGCAGGTTCACTTTCACCTTCGGATACTCGGCCGCGAAGCGCTGCAGCACCCGAGGGATCGCCGGGTAGACGATGTCGTGGGGCACGCCGAGCGTGATCTCGCCTTCCAGATCGGAGCGTGTGAGCCGCCCCCAAGCTTCGTCGTTGAGCGCGAGCATCCGCCGCGCGTAGCTGAGAAGTTGCTCGCCCATGGGGGTCAGGGCCACGCCCCGGCCGGAACGGTCGATCAGGGCGAGCCCCGTCGAGTCCTCCAGCCGCTTCAGTTGCATCGACACCGCCGATTGCGTGAGGTTCAGGAGCCCCGCCGCCCGGGTCACCCCGCCGGTATCGGCCACGGTGACGAAAGAGCGCAGGGCCGTCAGGTCCAAGTTCCGAGGCATATCTCGATCCTTGATATCAGAGACATCAAACATTCATTTCACTTATGGACTAGCCAGTATGATATATCAAGCACCGGAATGCCTACACCTCCTTTCATCACTATCATTGACCGCACATCGATCAGCGGAGAGACTGCCATGACCAGCTTATCCATCTTTGCCGATACTATCTCGCGCCGCCCGATCATCAGCCTGTCACGGCTGCTGACCCGCCTCGCGCTCCAGCGGTCCCGGCGGAACCTGGGCTGTCTCGACGACCATCTCCTGCGCGACATCGGGCTCGACCGGACCGAGGCACGACGGGAGGCCGATCAGCCCATATGGAATGCGCCGCATCACTGGCTGCGCTAGGCGGCTGCAACGGGACGGACCGTCTTGAATTGAACTCTGGCTCCCCCAATATGCTGGCCCAAGGGTACTGCCGTTCAAAGCGGTGCCGTTGAATGCAACTCAGGGGGGGTCAAATGGCTGACTACACCACGATCCGCGCGACGACGGCCGGCGCCCGGGCCGCGCGGATCGACGAAGGGCTGCGCGCCCACATGAACAAGGTCTACGGCACGATGTCCGTGGGCATGCTGGTGACAGGTGCCGTCGCCTGGGCCGTGGGCTCGTCGCCCGTGCTCCTGTCGGCGTTCCGCGATCCGGCGACGCTGCAGCCCAACATCCTGGGCTGGATTGCCATGTTCGCGCCGCTCGCTTTCGTGTTCGTGATCGGCGGCATGGTGAACCGCGTTTCGGCGGCCGGCCTGCAGGGGCTTTTTTACGTCTTCGCCGCGTTGATGGGGCTGTCGATCGCCTGGATCTTCGCGGCCTTCACCGGCGTCTCCATCGCGCAGACGTTCCTCGTGACGGCTATTGCCTTCGCGGGCCTGTCGCTATGGGGCTACACCACCAAGCGCGACATCTCGGGCTGGGGCTCGTTCCTCATCATGGGCCTGATCGGGCTCATCGCGGCCTCGATCATCAACATCTTCCTGGGCTCGCCCGCCATCGCCTTTGCGGTGTCGATCATCGGCCTGCTGATCTTTGCCGGCCTGACCGCCTATGACACGCAGCGCATCAAGGTCGACTACGTGCAGCACGCGACCTATGGCGACGCGGAATGGCTTGGCAAGTCGGCGATCCTCGGCGCGTTGAACCTGTACATGAACTTCATCAACATCTTCATGTTCCTGCTCCAGTTCATGGGCAGCCAGCGCGAGTGATGCGCGCGACATGACGACGACAGGGGGCCGGCGGCGACGCCGGCCCTTTTCGCATTCAGAGATCGCACTCCATCTCGACGGCCGCGAATGGGGCGCCTCCGAAGGCGAGCGTCACCCGAGGCCCCTCGCGAAAGCCCAGGGCCGCATAGAAGGGAACGGCCGTGAGCGTGGACAGACAGGAGAGCCGCTCCATTCCGGCCCCCTTGGCCTCTTCGAGCACCCGTCCCATGATGGCTCGTCCGACGCCTCGGCGCGCCGCACGGGCGTCGGTCGCCACGTGCCGGACATGACCCAGCCCAGATACCGTCGCGCCGCCTCCAGGCGGCTCAATAGACCAGCCACCCGACCCGAGGAGATGGCGGCCCTCTTCGGCCAGGAAGTAGCGGCCGAAACGGAAGAGCGCCGGCTGAGCCCGCGCCATGCGAGGCAACGCGAGCACCAGGGTCGAGGGCGGATAGTCCGCCCGCAGGAGCGGCCCATAGGATCGCGCCAGAAGCGCGTCGACGGCACTGATGTCCTCGGGCGTCGCGCGGCGGATCGTCAGCATGAGGCACCTCGGAACGAAAAGGGGCCGCGTGGTTCGCACGCGGCCCCGTCGAGTCGATCCGTGGAAGGCGGATTACTTGATCTTGCCTTCCTTGTACTCGACGTGCTTGCGCACGACGGGGTCGTACTTCCGCACAGTCATCTTCTCGGTCATGGTACGGGCGTTCTTCTTGGTGACGTAGAAGTGCCCGGTCCCGGCCGTCGAGTTGAGGCGGATCTTGATGGTGGTCGGCTTGGCCATGGTTATGCTCCCGTCGCGGGAGCGGGCCCGCGTGAATCTCGGATGAAGCCTGCCTTTTAGCCACGGGCCGCGCGTAGTCAACCCGAAAGCGGCAGGGGCGAGGATGCGCGGATGGCCTGTAAGCCGGATTCTGTCCGGAGGATCGCTCCCCCTGGATGACCATTCCTCTTGGCCCGCCGTTGCCGACGCGCCTCTAGCTGCCAACCCGGACCCCTGGGCGGAAGCGCGCCTGCCGTTGCCGGCGCGGGGTCCCTATTTGGCATTGCTCCCGGTGGGGCTTGCCGTGCCGGTCCGGTTGCCCGTCCCGCGGTGGGCTCTTACCCCACCGTTTCACCTTTTCCCGCCGGATGCTCCTTTGGCGAACCTCCGGTCCGACGGGTAGTCTGTTCTCTGTGGCGCTTTCCCTCGGGTTTCCCCGGCCGGGCGTTACCCGGCACCGTGCTTTCCGGAGTCCGGACTTTCCTCGTGGACCTTGCGGCCCCCGCGGTCATCCGGCCATCCGCGCGAGGGCCCCTCTAGGCTTCGCCCGCCCGGCGGTCAACGGGAAAGCGGCGTGACAGGTCCAGCGCAGCTCCTGCGTCCCGAGGTGAGGCCGGGCCCGAGGCCCAGGGCCGGAAGCGCCACCGGAAGGCCGTCAGCAACACATCGACCGGCAGGGCCGGATCGTAGCCGAAGGAGCGCAACGAGGGCGAGAGCTCGGCCTCCTCGGCCTCGGCCTCCTCGGGCCAGACCGACAGCCCAGCGCGGGCCAGGCGGCGCCAATCGAACCGGGGACCGGGATCTAGCTTGCGGGCCGGCGCCATGTCGGAATGGCCGATCACCCGTTCCGGAGGAATCGTCCAGCGGGACAGAAGCCCGTCCAGCAGATGCTCCAAGGCCCGCATCTGCGGCTGCGCATAGGGATGCGTCCCCCGATTCGACAGTTCGATGCCGATGGAGCGGGAGTTGATGTCCCGGACCTCGCCCCAGCGTCCCGCCCCTGCATGCCAGGCTCGCCGCTCCTCGGGTACAAGCGCGATCACTTCGCCGTCCTCGGCGATAAGATAATGCGCCGAGACCTCGGCCACGGGGTCGCAGAGACGCGCCAAGGCCTCGCGAGTCGAGGCCATGGCGGTGTAGTGCAGCACCACGAGGTCGGGCCGGGCGTCGCCTCGCCGCTCGCCGTGGTTGGGCGAGAGACTCAGTTCCGGCCCACCGCCGCGCGGAAGGGCGCCGGATCCCAGGCGCAGGCGAAGCCGTCCCCATCGGGATCGAGCCCACGCGCATCACGCTCGGGTCCGCCACGGGCCAGGAAGTCGCGCTGTGCGTCGTCCGGGGTCGCGTAGTCGGCGCAGTTGCGCAGCATGCGGTTCTCGCTCGAGAACAGGATGAAGCGCGAGTACCACTCCTGCCCCTTGGCGTTGGGCACGTTGAGCGCGTACTCGACGATGTTCGGGCCGGCGTTCGCGGGCGGCGGCGGCAGCGCCTGCGGCTGGACCACCTGATATTGCGCCGCCTGCGCCGCGCGGCGGGCGGCGTCGGACTCGATGGTCTCGCGTGAGGAGACGGCTTCGAAGTCCTGCTCGTCCGAGATACCGCCCGTCGAGGACGGAACCGTGGGATTCGCCACCGGCAGAGCCCCGACAAGCGTCGGCGCGGCGTTGCTGGGCGAAGCCTCGACGCCCGAGGCGCGCAGGGTGTTCACGTCGCCCGCGACGCCGCTCGACGCTACTGTGACAAGACCTCCGGGCGAGGAAGGCAGGGCCGCGCCCGGGGCGCCGAGCGGGGCGGAGGCCACGGGGACCACGCCAATCCCGGCCGCGGCAAGCGACGTGCTCGGGATGGCGCCGGCGGACGCGGGCGCCATGGGGGTGGCGAAGCCATAGGGCGAGGTCGGCACGGCTCCTGAAGACACGAAGCCGCCCATGGGCTGGCCGGTCAGGGAGGCCTCGCGCTGCGCGGCGTACTGGTCATAGGACCCGAAGCCCACGCCCGGATCCGGGGCCGGCGCCGCGCAGGCCGCGACAAGGGCCACGGGGCCGAGGACCAGGAAGGCGCGCATGTGTCTCTCCACGTCGTTCACCACCACTTACCGGGCTTCGCCTTGAAGCCCACTGCACGTTCCAGTGAATAGGCCAGGTTCAGGAGGTCGCCCTCCTCCCACGGCCGGCCGATGAGTTGCAACCCGAGCGGCAGACCCTGCCCGTCGAGCCCGGCCGGCACCGAGATGCCCGGCAGCCCCGCAAGGTTCACCGTCACGGTGAACACGTCGTTCAGATACATCTGCACCGGGTCGGCGCTCGCCATCTCGCCCAGACCGAAGGCGGAGGACGGGGTGGCGGGGGTCAGGATCGCGTCGATGCCCTCCGCGAAGGCCCGCTCGAAGTCGCGCTTAATGAGCGTGCGCACCTTGCGGGCGCGGTTGTAGTAGGCGTCGTAGTAGCCGGCCGAAAGGACGTAGGTGCCGACCATGACGCGGCGCTGCACCTCGGAGCCGAAGCCTTCGGCGCGGGTCTTCTCGTACATCTCGGTGATGCCGTCGCCCTGCGACAGCTTCGCGCGGCGGCCGAAGCGGACGCCGTCGTAGCGGGCGAGGTTCGAGGAGGCCTCGGCGGGCGCGATCACGTAATAGGCGGGCAGCGCATATTTCGTGTGCGGCAGCGAGATGTCGCGGATCTCGGCCCCGGCGTCGCGCAGCATCTCGGCGCCGCGATGCCAGAGCGTCTCGATCTCCCCAAGCATGCCGTCCATGCGGTATTCGCGGGGCAGGCCGATGACCTTGCCGCGGATGTCGGCTGTCAGCATCGACTCGAAGTCCGGCACGGGCAGGTCGGCCGAGGTCGAGTCCTTGGGGTCATGCCCGCACATCGCGCGCAGCATGATGGCCGCGTCGCGCACGTCCTTGGTCATTGGGCCCGCCTGGTCGAGCGAGGAAGCGAAGGCGATGATGCCCCAACGCGACACGCGGCCATAGGTCGGCTTGATGCCCACGATGCCGGTGAAGGCCGCGGGCTGCCGGATCGAGCCGCCGGTGTCGGTGCCCGTGGCCGCCGCGCAGAGGTCCGCAGCCACCGCGGCCGCCGAGCCGCCCGAAGAGCCGCCGGGGGTCAGCGAAGTCGCGTCGCCCGCGCGTCGCCAGGGGTTCACGGCGTTGCCGTAGACGCTGGTCTCGTTGGACGAGCCCATCGCGAACTCATCCATGTTGAGCTTGCCCAGCATAACCGCACCCTGCTTGTGCAGTTGCTCGGTCACGGTGGAGTCGTAGGGCGGCCGGAACCCGTCGAGGATGCGCGAGGCGGCCTGAGAGGGCACGCCCGTCGTGCAGAACAGGTCCTTGATGCCCAGCGGCACGCCGCAGAGGTCCGGCGCCATGCCCATCTTCAGTCGGGTCTGCGCGAACTCGGCCTGCCGGCGGGCGATCTCGGGCGTCTTGTGGACGAAGGCGTTGAGGGCGTCCGCCGCCTCGATCGCGCCAAGATAGGCGTCGGTCAGTTCGGGCGCGGTGAAGTCCTTGGCGCGCAGGCCGTCGCGGGCCTGGGCAAGCGTCAGTTTCGTCAGGTCCGTCATTCGACCACCTTGGGAACGGCGAAGAAGCCCTCGCGCGCGTCGGGGGCGTTGAGCAGAACCTCGGCCTGCCGGTTGCCGTCGGTGACGACGTCCTGGCGGCGCTTGAGGCGCATCGGGGTGACGGAGGTCATGGGCTCCACGCCCGCCACGTCGACCTCGTTCAGCTGCTCGATAAAGCCCAGGATCGCGTCGAACTCGCGCGCGAGGGCGGGCAGGCGCTCCTCCTCGACGCGGATGCGGGCGAGGCGCGCCACTTTCCGGGCGGTGTCGGTGTCGATGGCCATCGAGGGTCCCCTGGGGTTTGCGGGGTGTTAGCGCCGGAGCGCCTCCCCCGCAAGGGCGCGACGGTGCCGGCCCAGGACCTCGATCATCCAACCCAGCATGACCGCGTTGAGGATGTGCCACAGGAAATGCGTGCCGAGCGGGACGGCGTGCAGACGGCCTCGTCGAGCGAGCGGAAGGTCAGCGAGACCGCCAGGATCGCGACTCCGGTCGCGAAGCCCCGCGCCGTGGCGGGGCTTCGCCGGCGCAGGAGCCAGGCGTGCAGAAGGATCAAGGTCGGCACCGGCCAGTAGAAGGACGAGGCCGCGAAGAAGGGCAGCGAGCCGAAGACGGGGGTGAGGACCGCGAGCCAGGGTATCGTCAGCCCCGCGAAGAGAAGCGAGGCCCAGACACCCTGCCCCCAGATCCGCCGGTGGGCGGCGAAGACGTAAAGGAGGATGTAGCCCAGGATCGGCAGGGTGTCCGCCGCGGCGGCCCAGGGGGTCGCGAAGGTGTGGAACAGGAAGCTGCCGAGGCCGATCGCCCCCAACATCGCCGACAACGCCCGGCACAGAGGCTCGTCCGGCCAGCGGCGCCACGCGAGGGCCGCGACCAGGAGAAAGGCTGCGTTGGTGAGCGCGTTCACCGGCTCGGCCCAGAACCCGGGCCCCAGCCGCTCGCAATAGGCGTCGATCCGGTCCATGCGCGCCAGCCTAGCCCGAGGCCACGCCGGGCGTCAGGTCTTTCGCGCGCCCCATCAACTTGACCCAAATACGCATTCCAGCCGTTGGATCAGGTGTTCCGCTTGGAGTCGGGCGCGAATGCCCTACCCTGCGGCTGACCCCCATGGCGAGCCCCGCATGTTCCCCATCCGTGACCACAACCCGTCCCAAGGCACGCCCTTCGTCACCTACGTGCTGATCCTCATCAACGTGGCGATCCACTTCTGGCAGGTGTCGAGCATCCAGAGCGAGGTGCAACTCTACCGGCTCTACGACGCCTATGCGATGATCCCGGCCGAGATCAGCGCGGGGCAGGATCTGCTGACGCTCGTCACCTCGACCTTCCTGCACGGGGGCTGGATGCACCTGATCGGGAACATGCTGTTCCTCTGGATCTTCGGCGACAACCTCGAGGAAGCGCTAGGGCGGGCGGGCTTTCTGGCCTTCTATCTCTTGGGTGGGATCGGGGCGGGGCTCTGCCAGTGGGCGGGGGGACCGCAATCGCCCATCCCGACCGTGGGAGCCTCGGGCGCCATCGCGGCGGTGATGGGGGGCTACCTGCTCCTGTTCCCCAAGGCCAAGGTGGACGTGCTGATCTTCATCATCATCCTGATCCGGATCATCCCGATCCCGGCCTGGATCATGCTGGCGCTGTGGTTCGTGCTACAGGTCTTCGGCGGCTTCGCGGCCGATCCGCTGACCGGGGGCGTCGCCTACTGGGCCCATGCGGGGGGCTTCGCCATCGGCTTCGTGATGATGGTGCCCGCCTGGCTGAAGCGCGGGGGCGCGGCGTGGTGGAGCCGCACCGACGGCCATCCGCCGCACCCCGACGCCCAGTGGGGGGCGCTCACGCCGTCGCGGGTGCCGGAGGTCAGGCGCCGCCGCTAGGGGCGGGCGCGGACGACCTCGGCGAACTTCTCGAAGATCGCGGGGTTGGCGGCGATGAGGTCGCCATGCTCCAGCGGCTTGTGGCCGTCGCGGATCGGGCCCACGAAGCCGCCGGCCTCGGCCACGATCAGCATCCCCGCCGCGATGTCCCAGGGAAAGGTCTCGCGCTCCCAGTAGCCGTCGATGCGGCCCGCCGCGACATAGGCGAGGTCGAGCGAGGCCGAGCCCAGCCGCCGCACGCCCGCGCATTCCGGCATGAGCCGGGCGAGGTCCTGCAGCATCGCGGGCAGGGTCCGCTTGGCGCCAAAGGGGATGCCGGTGCCGAAGAGGCAGTCGATGAGCCGCGAGCGGGCCGAGACGCGGATGCGGGTGTCGTTGAGCCAGGCGCCCTCGCCCTTCTCGGCCCAGAAGGTCTCGTCCTTCACGGGGTCGTGGACGACGCCGGCGACGATGTTGCCCTTGTGTTCGAGCGCGATGGAGATCGCCCAGTGCGGCAGGCCGTGGAGGTAGTTCGTGGTTCCGTCGAGCGGATCGACGATCCAGCGGCGCGTCGGGTCCTCGCCCGCCTTGGCGCCGCCTTCCTCGCCCAGGAAGCCGTAGGTGGGCCGCGCCTCCATCAGCATCTCGCGCACCGTCTGCTCGGCCTGGCGGTCGGCGCGGGACACGAAGTCGCCGGGCCCCTTCTGCGAGACCTGGAGCTGCTCGACCTCGGCGAAGTCCTTGAGGAGGCCCCGACCGGCCTTGCGCGCGGCCTTGATCATCACGTTCATGTTCGCGCTGCCGGCCATTCCCACTCTCTCCTTGCAGGTCAAGGCGCGCATATAGACCGGAGAACGTCCCCGTCACAAGGTCAGCCGCGCTGGAGCCGCACGGCCTCCTGCCGGGCGAGGCGGATCAGGTGGGCGACGAACGGGCGGGTCGCGTCCGCCGACCGGGTGGCCGCGTAAAGGCGCTTGACGATGGGCCGCCCGCTCCGGGTCAGAGGGCGCGTGACGATATCCATGTCGGCCCGCGCGGTGGAGCGCACGACCCAGTCGGGAAGCACCGCGATCCCGCGCCCTGAGGCGACAAGAAGGAGGATCATGGCGGTCAGCTCGACCGGCCGGAGGGCGGCGGGCTCCACGCGCTCGGGCGTGAGGAGCTCGGTGAAGACGTCGAGCCGGGTGCGGTCCACGGGATAGGTGATGAGCGTCTCGGGCGCGAAGTCGCGGGCCTCGATGGCGGGCTTGGCGGCGAGCGGGTGGCCGGCGGCGACCACCAGGACGGGCTCGTAGTCGAAGAGCGGATTGAAGAGAACGCCCGGCAGGTCCTCGGGGTCGGAGGAGACGACGAGGTCCACCTCCTCTCGCCGCAGCGCCGGCATGGCGTCGAAGGCGAGGCCCGGGCGGATGTCGATGTCGACCTCGGGCCAGGCCTTGCGGAACTGGTTCATCACCGGGAGGAGCCATTCGAAGCAGGCGTGGCATTCGATGGCGACGTGCATCCGGCCCGCCCGCCCGGCCTCCAGGTTCGCGAACTCCGCCTCGAGCGCGGCGACCTGCGGCAGGATCGCTTGCGCGGCGGCGAGAAGGCGCTGGCCCGCGGGCGAGAGGCGCAGGGGACGGGTCGCGCGGACGAACAGTTCCACGCCCGCCTGCTCCTCGATGCCGCGGATCTGGTGCGAGAGCGCCGACTGCGTGAGGCCCAGCAGGTCGGCCGCCCCGGCGAGGCTGCCCGTTTCGTGGATCGCCTGGATCGTGCGGAGGTGGCGGAACTCGATATGCAAACGGAACTCATGTTGATGCTGAAGATTATGAATTTGTCTCATAACCGCCCGCCGCCTACAACAAGCGTCAACAGCGCAGGGAGCCGCCATGCCGACCGTCAGCTTCGAATTCTTCCCGCCCAAGTCCCTGGAAGGGTCGTTCCGCCTCTGGGACTGCTGCAACGTGCTGGGGCCGATGGGGCCGGAGTTCGTGTCCGTCACCTACGGCGCGGGCGGGACCACGCGGGAGCTGACGCACGAGGCTGTGGGGACGATCCACAAGCACTACGGTCTGACGGTCGCGGCGCATCTGACCTGCGTGGACGCGAGCCGCGAAGAGACGCTGGCCATCGCGGACGCCTATGCCGCCGTGGGCGTGACCGAGATCGTGGCGCTGCGGGGCGATCCGCCCAAGGGAGCGGAGAGGTTCTCGGCGCATCCGCAGGGGTTCGCCTCGTCGGTGGAGCTGGTCGAGGCGCTGGCGCGCACGGGCAAGTTCACCATCCGCGTGGGCGCCTACCCGGAGAAGCACCCGGAGGCGGCGGACGCCAGGGCCGACATCGAGTTCCTGAAGCGCAAGATCGACGCGGGCGCCACATCGGCCATCACGCAGTTCTTCTTCCAGCCCGAGACGTTCTTCCGCTTCCGTGACGCCTGCGCCAAGGCCGGGATCACGGCGCCGATCCTGCCGGGCATCCTGCCGGTAGAAAGCTGGGCGGGGGTGAAGCGGCTGGCGGGGCGCTGCGGGACGCATATCCCCGAGACCACGGCCCATGCCTTCGAGAACGCGGAGCGGGACGGGACGACGGAGCTGCTGGCGGTGGCTGTGGCGACCTCGCTCTGCGACCGGCTGATCCAGGGCGGCGCGGAGCACCTGCACTTCTACACGCTGAACAAGCCGGGCCTGACGCGGGACGTGTGCCTGGCGCTGGGGATCGCGCCCAAGGCGCGGCTGCAGGCAGTGGCCTGACGGAGGGGGGCGAAGGCGCGCGGACGCGCCTTCGCCAAGGCGGCTGGTCAGCCGCCGCTGCTTTCGGTGCCGGTGGCCGCCGGGTCGGTGGTGCCGGTGGCGCCCATGCCGCCCTGGGCCTGCATCATGGCGTCCATCACCATCATGCTGGGATCGCTGGAGCAGGCCGCCGCGATCTGGGTCATCATGTCGGTGGAGCCTGCCGCCCCGGCCGAGGTGTCGGCCGAGGTCATCTCGGTGTCGGTGACGGCGCCCGTGTCGGTGCCGGCGGCGGCGCCCGCATCCGCGGTGGCCGTGTCGGTGCCGGCCGCAGCCGTGTCGGTGCCGGTCGCGGCGGTGTCGGAGCCGGCGGCGGCCCCGGCGTCAGCGGTCGCCGTGTCGGTGCCCGCGGTCGCCGTGTCGGTGGTGGCGCCGGCCGCGGCCGTGTCGGTGCCGGTGGCCGCGCCGCCGGTCATGCCGCCCGAGGCCATCATCGAGTCGATGGCGCTTTGCTGCCCCGCGCTGTCCATGGCGGTGAAGTCGGCACAGGTCATCGTCGTCATGTCGGTGCTGGCGTCCTGCGCGAAGGCGGGGAGCGCGAGCGCAGTGGTGGCCAGGAACGTTCCGATCAGAATCTTCATCTTGGTCCTCCCGAGACTGCCGCGAAGGGCGGCTGCGGGACGAACACCCCAGCGGAAGATTTGTTCTCTCATCGTCGCATAAATCGGCACGATGCCGCCGATTGAAGCTGAAATTCAGAACAGCAGGAGCCTCATCAGGAGCCTGCCCGGATTGATCCTTTGCCCAGAGACCACGTGCCGGGAGGGGGTCTCCGGGGTCCGGGCCGTCACCCCGCGAACAGTCGCGCGACGGTCGTGCCCGGTGGCCGCGCCAGGGTTGCCAGGCCCACGGCGCGGGGGGCGCGTCCACGACGCGCGGCGGCTGGCCGGGGCGTTCAGGGGAACGCTGTGCCAGTGGGGCGCGGCGCCTGGCCGGACGGGAGCACCGGGATCCCCCCCCGGAGGTGCTGCCCCTCGTCCCGCCCCCCAAAGAGCGTCTCGCCCGGGGACGCCGGTCCCGGACCAGGAGGGGCTGGCGGCGAGCCGTCGCGGGCCGCCCGCCCTCCCGCGGCGGCCCGGAGGGGAGCGGCCTTCCCACGCCCCCGCCGCCCTGCCCCCGGTCCGGGTGGTCCCCGGGGCGGGCCAAGGGCCGGCGAGGGTGCCGCTCCTGATCTCGTCGCAGGCAGGATGGGCGGCAAAGGTTAAGGGGTCGTTACAGCACCGAACGGTCCTCCCCCGGTCCGCGCAACACCCCTGGGAGCGTGGGGCCTACTCGTAGTCCGCGTGGGCCGCGCGCATGGCGTCCATGGCGAGCGTCGTGCTCGCGTTGGCGCAGGAGCTGCGGAGCGCGGACAGCTTGGGATCGGTGGCGACAGGCTGGGCGGCGGCGTCGGCGGCGGGGTCCGACGCGGCCTCGGCGGTCGCGGCGGCGCCGTCGAGGTCGTTGGCGGCCGCGGCGGTCGGCGCGTCGGTCGGGGCGTCGGCGGTCTCGCCTTCGGCCATGGGCAGGGGCTCGCCGTTCATCACGGCGCGCATGTCGAGCATGGCCTGCATCTGCGCGGCCTCGTCGAGGCCCGAGAACTCGGCGCAGGTCAGGGTGGCGTAGGCGGTCGTGGCATCGGTCCCGGCCTCCTGGGCCTGGGCCGGAAGCGCGGCGGCGAGCGCCGCGACGATGAACTGTCTCATGGTCTCCTCCCGTGACGGCCGCAGGGCGCGGCCTGCCCCGGGGCAGCTAGCGGGCCACGGGAGGATGCCAACGGGGGCCGGCGCAGGCCCCCGGGCAGGTCAGGCCAGCTCCGAGAGCCGGGCCAGCGCGGCGCGGAGCTGGGCCTCCTCGGCCTCGCGGGCGGCGAGGTTCTCGCGCGCCTCCTCGACCACCTCCTCGGCCGCCGACTGCACGAAGCGCGGGTTCGACAGGCGGCCCCGCAGCGCGGCGGCCTCCTTGGCGGCCTTGTCGGCGCCCTTGGTCATGCGCGCGATCTCGGCCTGGATGTCGATCAGGCCCTCCAGCGGCAGCGCGAAGGTCGCGCCGGGCGTGGCGACCGTGATCGAACCGCGCGGGGCCGCGCCCTCGGTGGGCGCCTCGATCCGGGCGAGGCGATAGATCAGCGCGCCGTTGCGGGCGAGCGCCTGCCGGGCGGGCACGTCGGCCTCGGTCATCACCACGGGGACGGTGAGGCCGGCGGGGACGTTGAGCTGCGCGCGGGCGGAGCGGACGCCCTCGATGAGGGCGATGGTCCAGCGCATCTCGGCTTCGGACCCGGCATCCACGAGGTCGATGGCCCGGTAGGTCGGCCAGTCGGCGTGGACGAGCATCTTCGCGCGGGCCGCGGTGGTGCCCCAGAGCTCCTCGGTGATGAAGGGCATGAAGGGGTGCATCAGGATCAGGCACTGGTCGAGGACCCAGGCCATGACCTGCTGGGTTTCCCGCTTCAGGCCTTCGTCGCTGCCGGACAGGAGCGGTTTGGAGAACTCCACGTACCAGTCGCAGACCACGCCCCAGACGAAGGCGTGGAGCGCCTGAGCGGCCCCGTCGAAGCGGAACGAGTCGAGCGCGGCGTCCACTTCCTCGCGGATGCGGGCGGTTTCCCCGATGATCCAGCGGTTCACGGGGGCGGTGGCGGCGGGGATGCCCTCGGCGCGCGGGGCCTGGAACACGCCGTTCATCTCCGCGAAGCGGTGGGCGTTCCAGAGCTTGGTGCCGAAGTTGCGGTAGCCCGCGATCCGCGCGGTCGAGAGCTTGAGGTCGCGGCCCATCGCGGCCATCGCCGCGAGCGTGAAGCGCACGGCGTCGGCGCCGTATTCGGCGATGAGGTCCAGGGGGTCGAGGACGTTGCCCAGCGACTTGGACATCTTCTTGCCCTTCTCGTCCCGGACGAGGGCGTGGACGTAGACGGTCCTGAAGGGCACCTCGTTCACCAGGGCGAGCTGCATCATCATCATGCGGGCGACCCAGAAGAAGATGATGTCGAAGCCGGTCACGAGGACGGAGGTCGGGAAGTACCTTTGCAGTTCGGGCGTGTCCTCGGGCCAGCCGAGGGTGCCGAGCGGCCAGAGGCCGGAGGAGAACCAGGTGTCGAGAACGTCGGGGTCGCGCCAGACGGGATAGACGAGCCGGGTCGGGTCCTGCGAGAGATTGTGGTCCGCGAGGCCCTGCGCGAAGGCCTGGGCGGCGGCGTGGCGGTCCTCCACCTCGACCACGCGGGCGTGGTTGAGCGGCGCGGGCAGCCCGGCGAGATCGCCCATGAAGGCGTCGCGGACGCCTTCGTAATCGACGGCGCAATGGTGGCGGGGCTCCTCGCCCACGAAGTCGCGCTGCGTGAGGAGGGTCAGGATCTCCACCTCGTCGAGCGCGTCGTCGCCCTCGTCGTCGGTGAACTGGCCCGCGTGCAGGTCGAGCCCATACCAGACCGGGATCTGGTGGCCCCACCAGAGCTGGCGCGAGATGCACCAGGGCTCGATGTTCTCCAGCCAGTGGAAGTAGACCTTGGCGTCGCGCTCGGGGAGGATCCGGGTGCGTCCGTCGCGCACGGCGTCGAGGGCGGGGCCGACGATCCGGGCGGTGTCCACGAACCACTGGTCGGTCAGCATGGGCTCGATGACCACGTTGGAGCGGTCGCCGAAGGGCTGCATGATCTTCTTGGCCTCGACGAAGGGCACCGGCCCTTCGGCGCTGTCGGTCATGACCGAGAGGCCCTCGGCTTCGATCTGGGAGACGACGAGACGGCGGGCCTCCAGCCGGTCGAGTCCGCGCATGTCCTCGGGGACGAGGTTGATCTGGGAGACGTCGCCCGCCTCGCGCTCGCCCCGCGCGATCTGCCCGGCGAGGGTGGCGGATTCCTCGTAGGACAGGCCGTCGGAGCGCATCCGGGCCTTGGTGTCCATCAGCGCGTAGAGCGGGATGCCGTTGCGCTGGGCAACCCCGTAGTCGTTGAAGTCGTGCGCGCCGGTGATCTTGACCGCGCCCGAGCCGAAGGTCGGATCGGGATACTCGTCGGCGATGATCGGGATGAGGCGGCGGTGCTCTTTGGGCCCGACCGGGATCTCGCAGAGTTGGCCGACGATGGGGGCGTAGCGGGCGTCGGAGGGGTGGACCGCGACGGCACCGTCGCCCAGCATCGTCTCGGGGCGCGTGGTGGCGATGGAGATGTAGTCGCGGACCTCGCGGAAGGTGACGTTCCCGTCGGCGTCCTTCTCGACGTAGTCGTAGGTCGCGCCGTTCGCGAGCGGGTACTTGAAGTGCCACATGTGGCCCGCGACCTCGCGGTTCTCCACCTCGAGGTCGGAGATCGCGGTCTCGAAATGCGGGTCCCAGTTCACGAGGCGCTTGCCCCGGTAGATCAGGCCCTCGTCGTACATCTTCACGAAGACCCCGAGCACCGCGCGCTGGAAGTGCGGGTCCATCGTGAAGGCCTCGCGCGAGTAGTCGCAGGAGGCGCCGAGGCGCCTGAGCTGGCCGATGATCGTGCCGCCGGACTGGGCCTTCCATTCCCAGACCTTTTCCAGGAACTTCTCGCGGCCCATCTCGCGGCGGCCGACATTGCCTTGCTTCGCCAGCTCGCGCTCGACCACCATCTGCGTGGCGATGCCCGCGTGGTCGAGGCCGGGTTGCCAGAGGACGTCGTCGCCCTTCATGCGGTGCCAGCGCGTCAGGATGTCTTGGAGCGTGTTGTTGAAGGCGTGGCCCATGTGCAGCGAGCCCGTCACGTTGGGCGGCGGGATCACGATGGAAAACGGCGTGCCGCCCGGCCTGGCGTTCGCGCCCGCCTTGAAGGCGCCGGAGTCCTCCCACGCCTTCGCGATGCGCGCCTCGGCCTCGGCCGCCCCGAAGTTCTTGTCCATCGCGTCACCCTCCATCATCCGGGGTCGGGGATTAGCGAAAGCCGGGCGCGGGGAAAAGGGCGCAAGGCGCGGGCGACAGGGAACTCGGGCCCGGCACGAAGTCGTTGCGATTCGGCAACCGGGGCGTGCTAGCATCGAGCCATGCACCCCGGCGGAGGACGCCCGTGGATCGCAAGGAGGCCAGCGCGGGACGGGAAACGGAGGCGGCCGTGGACCGCCTGCTGGGCCTGTTCGACCGCCGCCCCCGGATCAAGGAGCGCCGCGCCCGCCACCGGGGGCCCGCGACCCATGTGGTGATCCTCGACGGGACCATGTCCTCGCTGGCGCCGGGGCACGAATCGAACGCGGGGCTGACCTACAAGCTGCTGCGCGAGGTGGGCGCGCGGGCGAACCTGACGCTGTACTACGAGGCCGGGGTCCAGTGGCGCGACTGGAACGGCACGCTGCACGTCATGATGGGCAAGGGCATCAACCGGCAGATCGCGCGCGCCTATGGCTGGGTCGCCTCGCGCTACCGGCCCGGGGACGAGATCATCCTGGTGGGCTATTCCCGCGGGGCCTATGCCTGCCGGAGCCTTGCCGGGATCATCGATCAGGTGGGCCTCCTGCGCGCGGACGCGGCCACGGCGCGCAACGTGCGGACGGCCTTCCGCCACTACCGGCTGGGCGCGCGGAGCGGGACGGTGGAGGCCTTCCGGCGGGTCCACTGCCACGACCGCGTGGAGATCGCGGCGCTGGGCTGCTGGGACACCGTCAAGGCGCTGGGCGTGCGGCTGCCGGTCCTGTGGCGCTGGGCCGAGGCGGCGACGGCCTTCCACAACCACGACGTGGGCCCGCATATCCGCCGCGCCTTTCACGCGCTGGCGCTGCACGAGACGCGGGCGGCTTTCGCGCCGGTGCTCTGGACCTCGCCCGCCGAGCGGCCGGGAGTCGTCGAGCAGGTCTGGTTCCCCGGCAGCCACGGCGACGTGGGCGGGCAGGTCTGCGGCCGGGCCGAGTGCCGCCCGCTGGCCAACATCCCGCTGGTCTGGATGCTGGCGCGGCTGGAGCGGGAGGGCCTGCCGCTGCCCGAGGGCTGGTCCGCGCGTTTTCCCTGCGACACCGGCGCGCCCTCGATCGGAACCTGGTGCGGCTGGGCCAAGATCTTCCTGTCCCGCAGGCGGCGGATCGTGGGGCGGGACCCGTCCGAGCGCCTCCATGCGAGCGCCGAGCCGATGCGGAAGCGGCGGTGGCGGCACGTGCCGGCGGAGTGAGGGGGCAGGGCTCGGAGATGTCCCGTCCCCCCGCGGGATAGGTAGGGCCGGGCAAGGGAGCGGGGCGGGCCTTGCTCCGGGGCGGCCGTCCCGCCACTCTGGGCCCCATGACCGATCCGCGCCTCACGCCGCTTGCCGCCGCCCTGCCCGCGACCGTTCCCTTCACCGGCCCGGAGGCGCTGGAGCGGCGGCTCGGGCGGCCCTTCGCCGCGCGGCTGGGGGCCAACGAGAGCGGATGGGGGCCGTCGCCCCGCGCCGTCGAGGCCATGTCGCGGGCCGCGCGGGACGCCTGGATGTACGGCGACCCGGAGGTGAATGACCTGCGCGCGGCCATCGCGGCGCATCACGGCTGCGATCGGGCGCATGTGGTCGTGGGCGAGGGCATCGACGGGCTTCTGGGGCTGCTGGTGCGGCTGACCGTCGGGCCGGGGACGGCGGTGGCGACCTCGGTCGGCGCCTATCCGACCTTCAACTTCCATGTGGCGGGATTCGGAGGACGGCTCCTGACCGTGCCCTACCGGGACGACGCGGCGAACCCGGAGGCGCTGATGGGTCTGGCGCAGGAGGCGGGCGCGCGGCTGGTCTACATCGCGAACCCGGACAACCCGATGGGCGGGATGCATGGGCCGGAAACGATCCGGCGGATGGTCGAGGCGGTGCCGGACGGCGCGCTGCTGGTGCTGGACGAGGCCTATGCCGAGTTGGCCCCCGAGGGCAGCCTGCCGGAGATCGATCCTGCCGACCCGCGGGTGATCCGGTTCCGCACCTTCTCCAAGGCGCATGGGCTGGCGGGGCTGCGGGTGGGCTATGCGGTCGGGCCCGCGCCGCTGGTGGCGGCCTTCGACCGGGTGCGCAACCACTTTGGCCTGGGGCGGGTCGCGCAGGCGGGGGCGCTGGCGGCGATCGGGGACCGGGACTGGCCGCGCGAGGTCGCGGGGCGGGTGGCGGCGGCGCGGGAGGAGATCGGGCGCGCTGCGCGGGCGGCGGGGCTGAGGCCCCTGCCCTCCTGCACGAACTTCGTGGCGATCGACTGCGGGCGCGACGGGGCCTTCGCGCGGAGGGTGCTGGAGGGGCTGCTGGCGCGCGGGGTCTTCGTGCGGATGCCGGGGGTGGCGCCGCTGGACCGCTGCATCCGGGTGACGGCGGGACCGGAGACGGCGGTGGCCGCCTTCGCCACCGCCCTGCCCGAAGCGCTGGAGGAGGCGGGGCCGTCGGACTAGGTTCGGGGCATCAGCAGCCGGAAGGAGGCCAAGATGATCCGTTCCACCACGTCCCTGATCCTTGCCCTGTCGCTCGCAGCCGGGGCGGCCTGGGCCCAGGAGGCGACCGAGGGCGAGACGAGCGGCGGCGCGGCCGCGCAGGCCACCGAGGACGCCGCAACGGCGGGCGCCGAGGCGATGATGGAGGGCCATGACATGGCCGGGATGGGCCACGGCATGATGATGTCGGACGACCCGGCGATGCAGGACCTCATGGCGCCGATGCACGACATGATGATCGGCATGCCCATGCAGTCCACGGGCGATCTCGACGCCGACTTCCTCCTCATGATGATCCCGCACCACCAGAGCGCCATCGACATGGCCCGCGTCGTGCTGGAGCAGGGCGACGATGAGGAGACCCGCGCCATGGCGCAGGCGATCGTCGACGCGCAGGAGGCCGAGATCGCCGAGATGCAGGCCATGCTGGAGCGGCTGGGCCAGGGCGGCGCGGCGGCCCCGGCCGAAGGCGAAGCGGCGCCGGCCGAGGGTGAGGCCGCGACGGAGTAGGCCGGGCTCAGGCCCCGGCCACGACCCGGGCGGCGGCGTCGAGCGCGCCGTCGCCGTGGGGGATGGCCAGCGCCTTGAGCCCCGCGTCGAGCGAGGCCAGCGCCCCCAGCACCATATGGGCGTTGACATGACCCATGTGGCCGATGCGGAAGAAGGCCGAGGCGGGCTCGCGCCCCAGGCCGATGCCGAGCGTGACGCCGGTGGTCGCCTTGGTCCAGCGGCGCAGGGCGTCGGCCTGCCCCTCCCCCAGTCCCAGCGCGGTGATGGCGTGGGAGCGCGCCTGCGGGTCGGGGACGTTGAGGCGGAGGGGACCGCCCTGCCCCCAGGCCTCGGCGGCGGCCCAGACAGCGCGGGCGAGCGTCGCGTGGCGCGCCCAGACGTTGGTCAAGCCCTCCTCTTCGATCATGTCGAGAGCCTCGCGCAGGCCGTAGAGCGCCTGGGCCGGCGCGGTGCCGAACCAGTGGCGCCAGAAGGCGTCGGGGTCGGCGCGGCCCACCCAGTCCCAGTAGGGGGTGACGAGGCTGGCTCGGGCGCGCGCCTGCGCCGCTCGGTCGTTGAACCACAGGAAGGCGAGGCCGGGCGGGCACATCAGGCCCTTCTGCGAGGCGGCGAGCGTCACGTCGGCGCCCCACGCATCCATCTCGAAGCGGTCGCAACCCAGGGAAGCCACGCAGTCGGCCATGAGGAGGGCCGGATGCCCCGCGGCGTCGAGCGCGGCGCGCGCCCCGGCGATGTCGCTGCGGACGGAGGTCGAAGTGTCGACGTGGACGGCCAAGACCGCCTTGATGCGGCGGTCGCGGTCGGCGCGCAGGGCCGCCTCGATCCGGGCGGGGTCGAAGGGGGCGGAAGGGCCGAAGTCGATGGTCTCGACCTCCAGCCCCAGACCCTGCGCCACGCCCGCCCAGCCGCGCCCGAAATGGCCGCAAAGGGGCACGAGGACCCGGTCGCCACGCGAGAGGACGTTGACGAGCGAGGCCTCCCAGGCGGCGTGGCCGTTGCCGATGTAGATCGCCGCCTTGTGGCGCGTCGCCGCGACGGCGCGCAGGGACGGGATCAGGGTGGCGGTGAGGTCCACGATCTCGCCTTCGTAAATGTCGGGCGAAGCGCGGTGCATGGCGCGCAGCACCCGGTCGGGCACCACCGAGGGGCCGGGGATGGCGAGGTAGGAGCGGCCTTGGGCGAGCATGGAACCTCCGGTGGTGCGGACCGCCCAGACCTAGCCGGGGCGGTGCGGCGGCGCCAGCGTCGCTTGTGGCGCGGCGCCGCCCGGCCTAGATGGCGCGGACAGGGACGAAGCGAGGGCGACGTGGGCCGGATCGAGAGATTGCTGCGCGGCGCGCCGGACGCGGCGCTGGTCGGCGTCCGACGGGACGCCCACGCGGCCCCGTGCGCTGCAACGCTGCGGCAACTTCCTGAGGTCTTTCGCAGGCTGGAGCGGCCCTTCCTGCTCCACTGCAAGTCGGGGGCCGACCGCTCGGGGCTCGCGAGAGCGCTCTGTGTCCTCCACGAAGGGGCGGCGGTTGCCCAGGCGCGCCGGCACCTGTCGCTGCGCTACCTGCATATGTGCCGCGCCTCGGCGGGCGTGCTGGGGCGCGTGCTGGACCACCGCTCGCGGTGGCTCGAACAGGGGCCGTCAGGGATCGAGAATTGGGTCCGTTCGGGCTACGACCCCGAAGCCGCCCAGGCGGGGTTCGAACGGTGAGCGGGACGCGCGGCGACTGGCGCTGGCTCTGGCGCGGCTACCTGCGGCCCCATTGGCCCTGGCTGGCGCTGGCCATCGTCCTGATGGCGGTGGAGGGCGCGTCGCTGGGGCTCTTCGCCCGCTTCATCGAGCCCATGTTCGACCGCGTCTTCGTGGCGCGCGAGGAAGGCGCGATCTGGACGGTGGGTCTGGCCATCGCCGGGATCTTCGTGCTGCGGGCCTTCACGGCGGCCGGGCACCGGGTGATCCTGGCGCGCGTGAACGAGCGCGCCTCGGCCGTGCTGCGCCGGGATCTCCTGGGGCACCTGATGGCGCTGGATGCCGACTTCCACCAGGCGCATCCGCCCGGCGTTCTGATCGAGCGCGTGCAGGGCGACGTGCAGGCGCTGGGCGGGGTCTGGACCACGCTGGTGACGGGGCTGGCGCGGGACGCGGTGTCGCTCCTGTCGCTGCTGATCGTGGCGCTGACGGTGGATTGGGAATGGACGGTGGTGGCGCTGGTGGGGTTTCCGCTTTTGGTGCTGCCCTCGGTGCTGCTTCAGCGCTCGGTGCGACGGCGCGCGGGGGCGGCGCGCGAGGCGGCGGCGGACATGGCCACCCGGCTCGACGAGGTGTTCCACGGGCTCGCCGCCATCAAGCTCAACGGGCTCGAGGGCTATCAGGCGCGGCGATTCGACGGCCTTCTCGCGCGGCGGGTCCGGGCGGAGGTGCGGGGCGCCGCGGCGCGGGCGACCATGCCCGCGCTCGTGGACATCATGTCGGGCGCGGCCTTCCTGGCGGTGCTGGTCTGGGGCGGCTCCGAGATCGTCGCGGGCGAGCGCACGGTGGGCGAGTTCATGGCCTTCTTCACCGCCATGTCGCTGGCCTTCGATCCGCTGCGGCGGCTGGCCAACCTGTCGGGGACCTGGAGCCAGGCGCAGGCCAGCGTGGAGCGGCTGCGCGGCGTTCTGGAAATCCGGCCGCGGCTCGTATCGCCCGCCCGGCCCGTGGCGCCGCCTCAGGGCGCGCCCGCGGTCGAGCTGCGCGACGTGCATCTGAGCTATGGCGGGCATCCGGTGCTGCGGGGACTGACCTTCACCGCCGAGGCCGGGCGGACCACGGCGCTGGTGGGCGCATCCGGCGCAGGCAAGAGCACGGTGTTCAACCTGCTCACCCGGCTCGTGGACCCCCAGCGGGGCGAGGTGCGGGTGGGCGGCGTGGACGTCGCGGCCATGGACCTGAGGGAGCTGCGGAGGCTGTTCAGCGTGGTGTCGCAGGACGCGCTGCTGTTCGACGAGACGGTGCGGGACAACATCCTGCTGGGGCGCGAGGGCGTGAGCGAGGCGCGGCTGCACGCCGCCCTGGACGCCGCGCACGTGGCCGACTTCCTTCCCTCGCTGGCCCGGGGGCTCGACAGCCCGGCGGGGCCGCGCGGCTCGGCGCTGTCGGGCGGTCAGCGGCAGCGGGTCGCCATTGCGCGGGCGCTGCTGCGCGACACTCCGGTGCTGCTTCTGGACGAGGCGACCTCGGCGCTCGACACCCGGTCGGAGGCGCTGGTCCAGGACGCGCTGGAGCGGCTGTCGGCCGGGCGCACGACCCTGGTGATCGCGCACCGTCTGTCCACCGTGCGCGACGCCGACAAGATCGTGGTGATCGACCGGGGCCAGATGGCCGACGAGGGCACGCACGAGGAGCTTCTGGCGCGCGGGGGGCTTTACGCGGAGCTTCACCGTCTCCAGTTCGGGGAGACGGAGGACGGGCCGTCCGCCTCCGTGGGATCGTAGGGGAGACGGGCGCATGGACGGACGGGCGGTCATCGAGGTGACGGGCGCGGATCGGGAGGAATTCCTGCAGGGGCTCGTGACCAACAACCTGCGGGGGCTGAAGGACGGGCTCGTCTATGCGGCGCTGTTGACGCCGCAGGGCAAGTACCTTGCCGACTTCCTCCTGAAGGCGGACGGGGACCGCATCCTGCTCGATGTGGCCGAGGGGCTGGCGGGGGGGCTTCTGCAGCGGCTGTCCATGTACCGGCTGCGGGCCGACGTGCGGCTGGCGCCCACGGACCTGAGGGTGCGGCGCGGCACCGGCCCTGCGCCCGAGGGCGCCCTGCCCGATCCGCGCCATTCGGCCCTGGGCTGGCGGCTCTATGGGGCCGAGGGGGGCGATGACGGGACGGACTGGGACGCGGTCCGGGTGGCCGGGGTGATTCCCGAGACCGGGATCGAGCTGACGCCCGAGACCTACATCCTGGAGGCCGGGTTCGAGCGGCTCCACGGCGTGGACTTCCGCAAGGGCTGCTACGTGGGCCAGGAGGTCACGGCCCGGATGAAGCACAAGACCGAGTTGCGGAAGGGCCTGACCGGCGTCGCGGTGGAGGGCGAGGCGCCGGTGGGCACGCCCGTCCTGACGGCGGACGGGCGCGAGGCCGGGGTGCTTTACACGCAGAGCGGCGGGCGCGGGATCGCCCACCTGCGCTTCGACCGGGCCGAGGGTCCGCTGACGGCGGGCGCGGCGAGGGTCCGCGTGGACGGTCAGAACACCAGATAGGGCTCGACCGGCCCCAGGTAGCCCGCCAGCACCACCATTGCGCCGCCGTCGAGGTGGATGTGGGTGCCCTTATCGAACTGCAGGATCTCCACGTCGGCCATGCCGCCCGCGGCCTCGATCTCGATGCGATCGCCCCGGCGGCCGTTGAAGTCGAAGATGGTGTCCTCGCCGAAGGTGCCGGTGCGGAAGACAAAGCGGTCGGCCCCGCCGCCGCCCCAGGCGTGGTCATCGCCCCCCGACAGCACGAAGCGGTCGCGCCCGCTCAGCCCGAAGAAATCGTTGTTGCGCCGATCGTCGATCATGGTGTCGCGCCCTTCGGTCCCGACCGCGCCCTCGATTCCGACGAGCCGGTCGCGCGACCCGAACTCGTCGATGGCGAAGCCTTGGGCGAGGTTGGTGGTCGTGCGGGTTCCGGCCCCGGTGCGCCCGAGATACTCGACCATGTCGAACCCGTCCCTGCCTTCGATCCGATCCCGGCCCGCCCCGCCCCAGAAGCCTTGGTCGCCACCGGAGCCCCGCAGGGTGTCGGCCAGGAACGTACCCCCGATCGCCTCGATCGCGGACACGATGTCGACCCGGCCGTCGGGGCCACGCACGGTCCCGAGCCGCAGGTCGGCCACGATGCCCCTGGCGTCGGCCGGGTCCCGCCAAAGCCAAGGCTCGTAGCTCAGATAGTCCCAGCCGGTGCCGCCCACGTAGCGGTCCGCCCCGCCCAGGTCGTAGATGGTGTCGTTGCCGCTCTGGGCGGAGACCGTATCGGCGAACTGGCTGGTCACGAGGTTGTCGCGGGTCTCATACTGGTCGTTGGACTGCCGTCCGCCAATCATGGTCAGGCCGGGCCGGGCGAGGCGCTGATAAAGGCCAGCGCCGCTGTTCTCCTCGACCATAAGCTGAAAGAGCGACGCGTCGAATGACAGCCCGCGGAGCTCGGCCGCGCGATGGCCGTCGTCGTCGCGGTACTCGAGCTTCGTGATCCGGTCGCCCGACAGGGTCACGACGATGTCGGTGGCCTGCACCCCGGAGTCGAGCTGCCCGTTCTCGGCCGCGTCATATCTCATGCGCCACCGGGTCGGGCTCAGCTTGACAATGTCGTAGTCGGCCAGTTCATCCCATGCCCATATGGCACTGGCATGGGCTGCGTAGATCTGAAAGGTGGGCACGTCCTGTCTCCTCCGCCAATGCCCATTTCTTGGGCGTCGACAGAGTAGCACGTCGCAACTTCGACATTACTGTCGCAGATCAAGGCGCAATCATGCACCCGTGATCGGGGCGCGTCAGGTCAGGAACGCGAAGCGGCGGGCGAGGTCGTCCCAGGCGGCCTGCGAACCCGCGGCGAGGAGCACCCCGTCGATCCGGTTCGCGTCGTAGGGCTGCCCGTCAAGGAAGCGGGCGACCCCGCCCGCCTGCTCGACCGCGAGGACGCCGGCGGCGTGGTCCCAGGGATGCGGCGTGGGGCCGGACAGGCAGAACTCGGCGTTACCTTGCGCGACCATGCGGTATTCGTGCAGTGCGCAGCGCAGGCCGGTGATGCGCAGGAAGTCGGGGAAGACCTTCACGATCCGTTCGCGCGAGTCGCGCGGGAACAGGCCGAGCGGCATGTAGCCGGTGAGGTTCTCGGCGTTCGCCTCGACCGAGGTCGCGAGCGGGCGGACGACGCCCCGGGCGGTTTCGAAGCGCGTGGGCTCGCCCGGCGCCGCCTCGATCCAGTCGTCCATGACGGGATCGTAGAGCAGGCCCCAGACGGGGATGCCCCGGCGCAGGACGGCGAGGAGCACGCCGAAGACGGCGAGCCCCTTGGCGAAGTTCCATGTGCCGTCCACCGGGTCGATGACGACGCAGAGTTCGGCCGTGCTCATCTGCGCGCGCAGGGACTTGTCGGCGCTGACGGATTCCTCGCCCAAGACCACCGCCTCGGGCCAGGCGGCGCGGACGACGGCGGCGATCTGCGCCTCGGCCTCGGTGTCGGCCAGCGTCACGAGATCGGCGGGGCCGGTCTTGGTGGAGATGTCGGCAGGGTCGAGCGCGCGGAAGCGCGGCATGATGCGGTCGCGCGCGGCGTCGCGCACGGCCCGCAGGAGAAGGTCGCGCTGGGCGGCGGTGATGGGTTCAGGCACGCTCGGAATACTCCATCGACTCGGTGTTGACGACGACGCGCTCGCCCTCGCCGATGAAGGGCGGCACGAGGATGCGCAGGCCGTTGTCGAGGATCGCGGGCTTGAAGCTGTTGGCGGCGGTCTGGCCGCGCTGCACGGGATCCGTCGAGGCGATGGTGCAGGTGACCTTGGGGGGAAGGGCCACGTTCAGCGCCTCCTCGCCCACGTATTCGATGCGGACGGTCATGCCGTCCTGAAGGAAGGGCCGGCGTTCGCCCAGGAGGTCGGCCGCAAGCTCGATCTGCTCGAAGGTGGTGCTGTCCATGAAGGTCAACATCCCGTCCGTCTCGTAGAGGAACTGCTGGTCCTTCTTCTCCAGCTCGACGGTCTCGACCTTGTCGGCCGAGCGGAAGCGCTCGTTGAGCTTGCGGCCGTCGCGCAGGTTCTTGAGCTCCACCTGCGCGAAGGCCCCGCCCTTGCCGGGCTTGACGTGGTCGACCTTCACCGCCGCCCAGAGCCCGCCGTCGTGGTCGAGGATGGCGCCGGGACGGATCTCGTTGCCGTTGATACGGGGCATGGGCGAAACTCCGCTGACATGGGCGTGAGCGCGGTTGATCGCCGCGCCAGCGGTCCCATATCGCCGGGCGGCCCGCGTGGCAAGGCAAGCTCCTGCCCGCGTCAATGAACCCTTAAGCCATGCGTGAGTAGCATGGCAGTCATGTCGAGAAAGCACCCCTCCCCCAGACCCAGATGGGTAGTTTGCCCCGGGCGCACCGGGACGCAAGAGCCAATAACAAAAAAGGAAGCGAAATGAAGGATTTCATCGACAGCACCGCCTACAACAACGAGCAGGGCAACCGCGCGCGCAAGCTGTTCGCGGCGGTCGTGCTGGCGGCGCTGGACGACGCCATCGCCGACGACAAGAAGTTCGGCAACGGTCCCGAGCAGATCGCCCGCTGGGCGCGGTCCAAGGACGGGCGCGAAGTCCTCACCTGCGCCGGCATCGACCCGAACGAGCGGGTCGTCCAGGGTCTGATGGATTTCGTGGGCAAGGGCGTGCGGACCTCCGTGGCTCTGTCGCGCGAGGAAAGCGAGCGTCGCCACGCCGCCGAGGAAGAAGCCAAGGCCGCCTGATAAGGCATTCTCATTTCACTTCTATGACGCGGGCCCCAGGGTCCGCGTTTTTTGTTGGACAGGGTTTGCTGGACGGGGGAGGTCCATGGCCAAGGCCATCATGATCCAGGGCGCGGGCTCGAACGTGGGCAAGTCGCTGCTGGTCGCCGGGATTGCGCGGGCGTTCCGGCAGCGCGGGCTGCGCGTCGCGCCCTTCAAGCCGCAGAACATGTCGAACAACGCGGCCGTGACGGTGGATGGCGGCGAGATCGGCCGGGCGCAGGCGCTGCAGGCGCGCGCGGCGGGGCTGGAGCCCCACACCGACATGAATCCGGTGCTGCTAAAGCCCGAGACCGAGACCGGCGCGCAGGTGGTCGTGCAGGGCCGGCGCGTGGCGAGCGTCCGGGCACGAGATTATGCGAAGCTGAAGCCGTCCCTCATGGCCCCGGTGCTGGAAAGCTTCGGGCGGCTGGGCTCCGGGGCGGACCTCGTGGTCGTCGAGGGCGCGGGCAGCCCCGCCGAGGTCAACCTGCGGGCGGGCGACATCGCCAACATGGGATTCGCGCGCGCGGCGAATGTGCCCGTGGTGCTGGTGGGCGACATCGACCGGGGTGGCGTGATCGCGCAGCTCGTGGGCACGCGGGAAGTGCTCGACCCCGAGGACGCGGCGATGATCCGCGGCTTTGCCGTGAACAAGTTCCGGGGGGACCCGAGCCTCTTCGACGACGGGTTCCGGCTCATCGCGGAGCGGACGGGCTGGGCGGGGCTGGGCGTCGTCCCGTGGTTCGAGGAGGCCTGGCGGCTGCCGGCCGAGGACGTGCTGGACCTCGCCGGGCGCGGCAGCCGGGGATCGGTCAAGGTCGCGGTGCCGCAGCTGCGGCGGATCGCCAACTTCGACGACCTCGACCCCTTGTCGGCCACGCCGGGGGTGGGCGTCGAGATCGTGCCGCCGGGCCGCGCCCTGCCGGGCGACGCGGACCTCGTGATCCTGCCGGGGTCGAAGTCCACCATCGCCGACCTCGCCTTCCTGCGGGCGCAGGGTTGGGACATCGACCTCCTGGCCCATCGGCGGCGCGGCGGGCGCGTGCTGGGGATCTGCGGCGGCTTCCAGATGCTGGGCCGTCGAATCGAGGACCCCGAGGGACTGGAAGGGCCGCCCGGCGGCGTGGAGGGGCTGGGCCTCTTGGACGTCACGACCGTGATGGGGCGCGAGAAGCGGCTGGCCCGCGTGGCGGGGACGCACCGGGCCACGGGAATGGCCGTGGCGGGCTACGAGATCCACCTGGGCCGCACGGAGGGGCCGGACCTCGCCCGGCCCTGGCTGGAGATCGACGGCCGCCCTGAGGGTGCGGAGAGCGCCGACGGGCGCGTCCGGGGCACCTATCTTCATGGGCTCTTCGGCGCGGACGCTTTCCGTGCGGCGATGCTCTCGGAGCTGGGCGCGGCCCCTGCCCCCTTCGACTGGGAAGGCGAGGTCGAGGCCACGCTCGATCGCCTGGCCGCGCATGTGGCGCGGCACCTCGACCTCGACGCGCTCTGGCGGCTGGCGGCCTGAGCCCTCTCAGGCGCCGTCGCGGGCGGCGCCGAGGGCCTGTAGCACCTCGCGCCGGACGAGCTTGCGAAGGTTGCGCGTCATCCGCTCGCCCAACTCGCCCTGAAGCTCCTCGCGGACCACCTGGGCGATGAGGGCGCGCAGCGCGGCCTCGTCGGCGGGCTGCGCGAGGGGCCGGGTCGGCGGCTCGACCGGCGGCATGGGCGGGTGCAGGCCGGCGCTGACGATGACAGCGGGCGCATCGACGCTGGACGAAGAAGGAGCGTCGGGCACCGGCGGAGGCACGAGCCGCGCGATGACGCTTGGCGCGGACAATGTCGAGGGCGGCGGCGTGGGCGGGGCGTCGGGGGTCGGCGGCACCGGGGCGGCTTCGGCCTGGGCTGCGGGCGGCACCGGGGCGGCTTCGGGCGAGGCCGGTGTGACGGGGCGACTCGGCGGGACCACGGGCGAGCGCAGGACCAGCGGCTCGGGAGCGGCCGCGGGCTCGGCCACACGGAGGTCGTCGCCCAGAACGAAGGGCGCAGGCGCGGGGCCGGGGCGGTTGTCGTCGATCAGGCGACGGATGGCCGAGAGGACGTCCTGGGCCTCGGCGTCATGGGGAGCTTGCGTCATGGAACTTCCGTTCGCCGGGTGGAGCGGATCTTGGCCGGTCCGCGCCGTCCGGCCCGTCGCGGGGGTCAGTCCCCCGCGCCGATCGACTGGAGCACGCGGTCGAGCGCCCGGCCCTGCTCGGAGCCGCGGGCGGGGGCGTCGTCCACGAGGTTGTAATAGGCGGTGGGGTCGTAGACCGCCACGGCGAGCCCGAGGTTCTCCACCGTGAGCAGGCCTGCGGCCGAGAGCACCTGATAGCTGGCCAGCACCTCGTCGATCTCGGCCCCCGCGAGGTTGGTGCGGGCGTCGAGGAGGTCCTGCTCGGCCTCCAGCACGTCGAGCGTGGTGCGCGCGCCCAGGGTCGCCTCCTCGCGCACGCCCTCGAAGGCGGACTGCGCGGCGCGGACCTGCTCCTGGAAGGCGACGAGGGTGGCGCGGGCAACCTCCAGGTTGGAATAGGCGATGCTGACGCTCTGCACGATGTTGCGCGAGGTTTCGATGAGCTGGGCGCGGCTGGCGTCGCGGTCGGCCTGGGCCTGGCGGATCTGCGAGGCGCGGGCCCCGCCCGAGTAGATCTCGCCGCCGGCGCTGAGGCCGATGGAGGCGCCCAGCGTGCTGCTGCCGCCATCCAGGCTGTTGTTGATCGAGGGCCGCGCCTCGAGCTGCACCTGCGGCCGCAGGCTGGCCTCGGTGGACAGGATGGCGATCTCGTTGGCGGCGACCTGGTGCTGGGCCTGGCGCAGCGCCGGATGCGTGCGCAGGGCGATCTGCACGGCCTCGTCCAGCGTGGCGGGCACACGGGCGGGGGCGGCGGGCTGGAGCTGGCCGGGCGCGCGGCCCACGGCGGCGCGGAACGCCGCGACAGCCTGCGCGAGCCCGCCTTGGTCGGCCACGAGTTCGCTGCGCGCGGCGGCGAGCTGCGCCTCGGCGAGCGCCACGTCCGTGCGGGTGATCTCGCCCACCTCGAAGCGGTCGCGCGCGGCCTGCAGCTCCTGCCCGATGACGCGGACGTTGCTTTCGCGCAGGCTCACGAAGGCCGAGCGGCGGCGCACCTCCTGGTAGGCGGTGACGATCTGCTCGAGAACCTGGCGCTCGGTGTCGCGCAGCCCCTCGCGGGTGGCGAGTACCACCTCCTTCTGGAGGTCGATCGTCAAGCGGCGCTGGCCGCCGTCATAGAGCGTCAGCGAAGCCAGGAGCGACAGGGAGGCGCTGTCCGAAACGGTCGAGGTGTCGCCGGTCAGGTTCAGCCCGTCCTCGTTGCGGGTGAAGCTGCGGGCGAGCTCGGCCTGCCAGCTCAGGACCGGGCGCAGGCTGGCAACGGCCTGGGCCACGTCCTCGTCCGCGGCGCGCAGCACGGCGCGGTTCTGCTCGATGAGGCCGGAGCTCTCGTAGCCGAAGGCCAGCGTGTCGGCCAGCGTCTCGGCCCGGACCGCCGTGGATCCGAGCAGGAGAGCCATCAGGGCCCCGCGGATGATGTGTCGCATGTCGCTCCCTCCGCTCGTCCCGTTTGTGCCCCGCGCGCCGTCAGAGGACGAAGGCCGAGGCGCGACCGAAGCCGGGCAGCACGGGGGCCCCGGCATTGAAGGCGTAACGCCAGTGGACCTGGCCGCCTTCCTTGCGACCGATCCGGGCGGTGCCCAGGTTCTCTTCAGCGAAAAGGGCGGCGATGCGCCCGTCTTCGGCAAGCTGCGCGAGGAGCGCATCGGGAATCACCTCGACCGCGCCCTCGATCAGGATCACGTCGTATGGCGCCCCCGCGGGCGCCCCTTCGGCCAGGGGACCGACCTGGACGCGGGCCCGGGAGGCCCCCTGCCCGGCCAGCGCCGTCGAGGCGGCCTGCGCCAGGGCGGGGTCCTCCTCCAGGGCGATGACCTCGCCGCCCATCCGCGCGATCACGGCGGCGCCGTAGCCCAGGCCCGTGGCCAGGTCGAGCACGCGCTCGCCGGGGCGGATGTCGAGAGCTTCGAGGAACTTGCCCAGCGTCCGCGGCTCGAGCACCACGCGGCCGGGGGCGACAAGGAGGTTTTCGCCCAGGTAAGCGGCCTCGCGGCGCGATTCGGGCACGAACTCCTCGCGCGGGACGTGCAGCATGGCCTCGATAATCGGGAAGCGGGTCACCTCGGACGGGCGGACCTGCGTGTCCACCATCATCGTGCGGCGGGTCTGGAAATCGGACAAGGGGGGAACGCTCCGGTGTCTCGGCTTGCGAGGAGTGATGGCACAGGGGCGCGGCCGGGGCAATCGGGGCCGCGCGCGCCTGCCCTTTAGGCCCGCGGACGCGTGGCGTCCATGTCATGCCCGAAGATCATTATGGATTTACGGCCCCGGCGGGAGAACCACGTCCCTGCGGCGGCGAGTTGGTGGAGAGCTTGTGCCGCGGATTGCAAGCCCGTGCCGACCGGGTCGACTTTGGCACTCGTCTCCCTCACGCCCTAAGCCAAGGCGGGCCATGCCAATCACCGGCAGTTTCCGGAGATCACGCGGATTGGAGGGCGCCTCTAGGCCAAGGGGCGCGTCACGGTGCAGGATCCTGTCCGTCAGACGCCAAGGTCTGCATCTGTAACGCGATTGAGAGCCGCTTCTCGGCCCGCAGCACGGCCGGATCGGGCGCCTTGGTGACTCCTGAAGGATCAAGTCCAGATTGGCTACCAAAGCCAAGCGCTCGGCCGGATGGTCTGTTCTTCAAGGAGTAATGGAGGCGAGTACCGGAATCGAACCGGTCTACACGGATTTGCAATCCGCTGCGTAACCTCTCCGCCAACTCGCCGTCGCCCTGCGGGGATTAAGGGTTAGGGTAGTACTGGTCAAGTGGCGATCCATCCGGGAGCCTGGTTGTCGTTACGTGCTCGCTCTGTTCAACGCGGCATCACGCGCGCTTAGCACTCTTGCATGATCTGCCGCAGCACAGCCGCGCGTTTGCTGACCGTTGCCTTGAACTGCAGCCCGCTTCACTTCGGTCAGGATGCGCGATCCGGACGAGTGATGGGCACGCAGGTGGAGCACGTCGTTCGACACCCTGCGGACCGACGAGCGAAGCCTTCGCCCTACCCGTCGTGGCAGACCCGGCGCGCTCGGTTGGTGCGGTTATGGCGCCGGACGCTCTGGCCGATTGGCTCATAGCCATCGCACGCGATCGCGTGGGCGCTGGCCGGCCGGTGCCTGCATACCCGGAAGCCCGAGCGGTTCCTCTCCAGCGACGGACCCAGCCGGGAGACCGAGCAGATCGCGTGGCCGGCCGATCTGGCTTCGGGGAACACCAGGTTTCGAGGCGAACGCACGCGCCTGGACCGTGGCATTCTGGAGAACGCCATCGTCCTCCTCACGGTGGTGCTGGCGTGAGATAGCCCACGCAGACAACTCGCCTTGCGCACCCAGGAGCGCCGGTGCAGACGCGGCCGGGTCGAACGGCTCATGCGCGCCACCGCCGTATCCGGGCGCTCGCAGCGTGACACTGCCGGCCCTGCGCAATCAACCGCCGCCATCCTCTGTTGAGCGCCGACCCTGCTCGACCGACGGTTCCAAAGCGCCCCGGTTTGGGCGAGGCTGGACGGCCGACATCACGTGCCTCGCAACTGGCGAGGGTTGCCTCCACTTCGCCACCGTGTCCAGCGAGCGGGCAAGCTCGCCCGGGTCATCGGTATCCATATTGACGATGAAGCGGATGGCCTCGTAGGCCGGGGTCTCGTCGCGCCGCGCGTCGAGAACTCGCTCCTGCGCGCGGCTGGTGCTGAACTGCGGCGCCCGGAAGTCGAGGAGGATGACCTCGCCTTTGGCCATGACCTACTCCGCAGGTTGGGGGCGTAGAACTGCCGCTTCGTCTCGGAGGCGGCCGGCAGGGCAAGCGGCAGGAGGGTGCGAGGGCGCTGTAGGCAAAAGCGAGGACGACCGCCGCCACGCCCAGCACGAAGGTGGACATGACGGCGCCGGCGCGCCCGAGGTTCTGCCCTTGGGCGGCAAGCACGATGGCCGCGCCGAGCGTCGGGCCGATGCGGGGATTCCAGACCGCACCCAGAAGCACGCCGCCATCCCGGCGAGCGCCGGTTCCACGCATCTACCCAGCGCAGGCAGGAGGAGCGCGAGTCCGACGGTTATCAAGACAAGCGCCACCGAGGCCCAGGACGACGACGAAAGCGCTTTGCCGGCCGCGAGCACGAGGGGTAGCACCGGCAGGATGCAAGGACAGATCAGGATCTGGAGCCCGCGCTGCGCTCCAAGGATCGGGTCCGCGCTCCTGCGGTGACCGCCGGCGATCTCATGCGGCCATCCAGCCCCAGGAGCGCGTCGAGCGACAGGGCGCCGGGCCCGAAGCGGATGAGGGCAAGGAGGCAAGCCGCCCAGAGGCCATGCGTCATCCAGGCCTCGGGATAGACGAAGGTCTGGATCACCAGCGTCATCGTCAGGAGCCCTAAGGCCGAGAGCCGTGTCATCAGCCCCAGCACGAGCGCCACCGACAGCAGGTGCTCGGCCAACGTGGCAAGGACAGCGGCGACGGCCGAAGGGATCAGAGGCAGGGCGTACTCGTGCTCGAAGAGGTACCAGGTCGACTCGGCGATCTGCCAGCCGTCCACCTTGGTGCGGGCCGAGGCCCAGAACACCGCCGCAGGGAACAGCCGCAGTGCAAGGCCGACCGCCGCATAGGGCAGCCGGTCACCCCAGTTGTTGAACCGGCGGAGGAACTCGAGAGGGTCGCGGGACGCAGGGGTCATCAAGGATGATCCTTCATGGGCGGCAGGGCGGGCGCAACGAGCACCCCGGCGCTAACGAGCCGCGCCAGCAGCGGCGCGGGATCGTGGCCGGGCTCGACGCTTGCGGCGGCTGCGAAGGCGAGGAGCGTGTCGCCGTCACGCAACTGGGAAAGGAACGCCGCGTCTCCGGGCGAAATGGCCTGGGCGATCACGTCGAGGCGGCGGTCGCGCAGGACCAGGGCCGTCTCGGGGTTCACGGCGGCGACCGGCCGCGCCGGCGCGCCAGGCCGGTTGGCGCGCCAGATCGACACGATGGCGTAGCACGACGCGACGACCTGCACGGAGGGATGAAGCCCGAGCCGCGCCGTGTCGGGCTCCTGCGCGAGGCGGACAAGGTCGGCGGGGGAGAGGGGCTCGGCGTCGCCGGCGTGGTAGGCGAGGCCGAGGGCGGTTTCGAGCCGCGCCACATCGGGGAGGTAGGGGAGCGCGGTCGCTGGGGGGAATGCCTCAAGGAACTGGGGAAAGGCTCCGCCCCAGGCGAGCAGGACCGGAGATTCCGGCGGATGCGCCTGGGCGAAGGCGCGGGCCATCGCCGAGAAGAACCGCTCCCCCACCAGCCGCCGCACCACGGGGAAGCGGGTGGCCAGCGCCTCCGAGAGGCCATGTGCGACGTTGTTCCGATGGACGGCGAAGCGGCGGGCGGCCTCGGCGGGGTCGCGCGCGGTCACGCCCGGGGGCAGCGCCCCGGTCCAGACGCCGGATCGAAAGGCCGCGACGAGATCAGGATGCGAAGGCAAGTAGGCCTCCCCGCGCGCGGTCGAGCGCCGCGCGCGCGCGCTCGGCCTCGCGCAGCAGCGTTGCGAAGGACGGCACGTCGTTGTCCCATTCGATCAGCGTGGGCCTGGGCCCTGTCCGCTCCAGTATGAAAGCGAAGAGATCCCAGACCGGATCGGCGACGGGGGTGCCATGAGCATCAATGAGGAGCGGCCCGGAGGGCAGCGCCTCCTCGAAGAAGCCGCCCAGGTGGATCTCGCCCACCGCATGGAGCGGGAAGGCGTCGAGGTAGGCGTGCGGGTCGGTCCGATGGTTCGTGGCCGAGACGAAGACGTTGTTGACGTCGAGGAGGAGCCCGCAGCTCGTGCGGCGCGCGACTTCGGCCAGGAACTCGGTCTCGGGAATCGTGGACTGGGCGAAGAGGACGTAGGTCGAGGGGTTCTCGAGGAGCATCCGCCGTCCGAGCGCGGCCTGCACCTCGTCCACGTGGTCGCAGACGATCCCCAGCGTCTCCTCCGTATAGGGGAGCGGCAACAGATCGTTCAGGAAGGTACCCTCGTGGCTGGACCAGGCGAGGTGCTCGGAGAAGCTGTCGGGCTCGTAACGGTCGCAGAGCCGCCGCAGCCGCGCGAGGTGGGCGGCGTCGAGCCGCCCCGGCCCGCCGATCGACAGGCCCACGCCGTGGATCGACATGGCGCAATCGTCGCGCAGCGCGGCGAGTTGCGCGTGCGGTCGTCCGCCTTCGCCCATGTAGTTCTCAGCGTGGACCTCCCAGAAGCCCAGGGCGGGCCGGCTGCTGACGATGTCGGCGAAGTGCTCGGCCTTGAAGCCCAGGCCGGGGGCGTCGGGAAGCGGCATGGCGGGTCCTGTGCGGAAAAGGAGGGGGCGGCCCCGGGGACCGCCCCTGAGGCTTCAGGCCGAGGGCAGGTCGCGGTCGAGGGCCTCGAGGCTGCCCATACGGGCCGTGCCGTCGGCCTGCGCGGGTAGCTCGATGGTGGCGCAGGTCCCGGCGGGCACGAGGGTCCAGGCGTTGCCCTGGTAGTCCACCACAGACGTGCCGGCGCAGGTCGTGCCGGGGCCCGCGGCGCAGTCGTTCTCGCCGGCGAGCGACACGCCGAAACACTTTTCCATCTCGGCCTCCTCCTGGGCCTGGGCGGCGGAAGCGGCCATCGCAAGGGCCGTGGCAAGCGTGGCGGTGAGCTGGAGGGTGGTCGTCATTCGGGTCATCACGGTCTCCCTGAGGGATGGAAAGGACCTGTCGCGGTCCTCGGCAGGGCTTTTCGAGGAGCGTCCGGCTTCCGTTACGCTGGTCACGACAGCGTGATGCCCGGATCATGGAAGCGCAGAAGGGTGGTTGCCGCCTGTAACATCGGGCCTGTTCCGGCCGAAGGGACTGGCATGATGCGGGACACAGAGAGCGATTGGGCCGCCCTCCTGCGGGCGGCGAAGGCGGGGGACGGGCGCGCCTACGCCCGCTTCCTGCGCGAGGTCGCCCCTGTCCTGAGGGGCATCGTCCGGGCCCGCGGCCAAGCGCTGCCGGTCCATCACCACGAGGACATCGTGCAAGAGGTTCTTCTCGCCATTCACGCCAAGCGCCATACCTGGGACGCGGGTCGCCCGCTGCGCCCTTGGCTTTTCGCCATCGCGCGCCACAAGGTGGCCGACGCCTTCCGGGCTCGCGGCGCCCGGCTCCATCTTGACATCGCGGACCGCGCCGAGGTGCTCCCCGCCGAGCCGGGACCTGACCCGGACGCGGCGCGCGACGCCGCACGCCTGCTCGGGCGGCTCGATCCGCGCGCCGCCGAGATCGTCCGCTCGGCCCATCTCCACGACGAAGCGCCCGCCGAGATCGGGCGGCGGCTGTCCATGTCGGAGGGGGCGGTCCGAGTGGCGCTCCACCGGGCTCTCAAGCGCCTCGGCGCAATGACCCAGGGATCGCCGCGATGAGAACCGAGGACCTGATCGAGCGCCTCGCCCGGGAGGAGGAATCCGCCGTGTCGGTCCGATCGGGCGTCGTGGCCGCCTGGACGCCGGCGTTTCTCGCCACGCTGGTCATCATGCTTGTCGGCTGGGGCCTGCGGTCCGGGCTCGGGCTGGCGCTCGCCGACCCGCTCGTGTTGGCTAAAATCGCCCTGCCCATGCTCGCGGCTGCGATGGCGCTGGCCGGCGGCTTGGAGCTGTCGCGCCCCGAGGGCCACGCCACGCGGGCGTTGCCGGGACTTGGAGCCCTTGGCGTCGCATGGCTGGGCCTGCTGACCCTCGACCTCGCCATTACCCCGCCCGAGACCTGGGACGAAGCCCTGCGCGGCCAGACGCGGCTCGCCTGCCTGCTCTCGATCCTGGCGCTGGCCGTGCTGCCGACCGCCGCCCTGCTCGCCGCCCTGCGCCGCGGCGCCAGTCCCCGCCCTGCGCTCTCCGGCGCCCTTGCCGGTCTGGCCGGCGGGGCGGGCGCGGCCGCAATCTACGCCTTTCACTGCCCCGAGGACGCCCCGCTGTTCTACGTCACTTGGTATGGCACGGGGATCGTGATCGCTTCCGCGGCGGGCGCCGTCCTAGGATCGCGCTGGCTACGCTGGTGATGGCGTATCAGGTCGGTCCACCGACAGAGCCATATGACCTAGGTCTTCTGTCCCTAGATGGCTGGGCCTCAACCGTCCGCCGATAGTCTCCGGGAGGCGGCGTACGGCTTGATCGCCGTCGAGGTCCGGCAGCGGGTTCAGGATCTCTATGGCAAGCACCGCCCACGCGTCGCTCGACCGCGATGTTCCTTCGGGCCGGTTCGCCGTCTCGGGCTCCCAATTCTCCTTCCTCGACATGGTCGACGCAGTCAGGGCCGCCCACCGACCAGTCGCTTCAGCTCGAGTCGCTAGGTCCGGTCGAGGAACCGCGCCGGTAGATGGAGGACACCACCGCCCGTAACTCCAGCCCCTACGAGCGCTACCAGCCCTTCATGCTGACCATGCCGCCGCTGCACAACATCCAGAGCGACCGTCACGATGGGCTGCGGCACGAGCCCTTTCACGATTTCGCGCCATGCGCGTTTCAGGAGGTCTGGCACGACCCACCGCATCCTCGTCGCCAGCTCCCAAGGCGGGGTTGCCCTGCGAAAGCTTCTGCGCTGCCCTGGCCCGTGTGGGGCCGCCGTTTGTCTGGGATTTGGTTGCGGGGGCAGGGTTTGAACTCTGGCGAACGGAACCGATGGTCTGGTCAGGCTGCGTGCGCCGGCTCGGCCGCTGGTCACGTCCGACCCATCAGATGTGATCTGGTCCCTGCGAGCGAAACCTGTAGCCCACCCCTGGCTCGGTGAAGATGTAGCGCGGGTCCGACGCGTCGTCGCCGATCTTGGCCCGAAGCTGCCGCACATAGACACGAAGGTACTGGCTGTCCTCGGCATGAGCCGGGCCCCACAGCGTCCGCAGGATCTGTCCCTGGGTGACCAGCCGCCCGGCATGGCTCGCGAGGAGCCAAAGGAGGTCGAACTCCCGCCGAGTGAGCCTGACCGGCTCGCTGGCTTTGGTCACCGTATGCGCGGCCGCGTCGATCCGCAGGTCTCCGATCTCCAGCACCGAGGGGCTTGGGGAGGGCTCGCCCCTGTCCCGCAGCAACGCACGCAGGCGGGCCAAGAACTCCCTGGTGCCGAAGGGCTTGGTGACGTAATCCTGCGCGCCTGCGTCCAGCGCCGCGACCTTTCCGCCCTCGTCCGAGCGGACCGATAGGACCAGAACGGGCATCTGCGACCATTCGCGGATCCCTCTCAGCACGGCCAGGCCATCAGCATCCGGGAGCCCGAGGTCGAGGATCACGGCCGCGGGCTGCTCGTGGGCGGCGGCGCGGATGCCGTCGCGGGCGGTGCCGGCCTCCACCACCTCGTAGCCCTCGGACTCCAGCGCGATGCGCAGGAAGCGACGGATCGGCGCCTCGTCGTCCACGATCAGAATGCGCGCAGCTGAGGTCACGAGGTCAGGTCTTCCTGAAATGTTGGCAGAGCCAGCACCATGCGCGTGCCCGTCCCGTCCTCCCGCACGGCCTCGGCGTGGATCGTGCCACCCTGGGCCTCGATGAACCCTCGGGCGATGGCGAGGCCCAGGCCTGTCCCGGCCCGGTGGCGGTCGCTGTCCTCGAGCCGCACGAACATCCCGAAGACGCGCTCGCGTTGCTCGGGCGGGATGCCGGGCCCGTCGTCGCTGACCGACAGCTCGACTTCGGAACCCAGCGTTCGCGCGGCGATCCGGATGGGGCGTCCCTCGGGTCCGTACTTGGCGGCGTTGTCGAGAAGGTTCACCAGCACCTGCTCCGTCAGGGTGAGATCGACATCCACCATCGGCAGGTCCGCAGGCAGGTCGACCTCTATGGGGTACCGCTCCAGAGCCCGCCGGAGCCGATGCCGAGCCTGCCCGACGAGATCGGCCACGTCGACCGCAATCGGTCTTGGCCGCAGGGCCCCGTGCTCAAGTCGCGTCATGTCGAGGAGGTTCTGGACGTAGCGATCGAGCCGCTGCCCTTCCTCGCGGATTGTCTCCGCCAAAGTGAGCCGCGCCTCCGGCGCGAGGGAGCCCGCGTCCTCGGCGAGGCTGTCGGCCGCTCCGATGATGGTGACGAGCGGCGTCCGCAGGTCGTGGCTCACCGAGGACAGGAGCGCGGTCCGGAGCCGCTCGGTCTCGGAGGCCAGCTGCGTCCTCGAGAGCTCCTCGGCGAGCCGCACCCGTTCGAGCGCCAGGGCGACCTGGTCGGCCAGGGAATCGATCAGCGGCCGGTCGAGAAGCGCAAGCCGCGCATCGTCCCCTAGCCGCAGGCCCAGGACCGCAAGGCGGCGGTCGCCTGCGCGGACAGGTAGGAAGTACCAGTCGGCCGTGGGCAGTGTCCCGGTCCCTCTTCCTGTGGCCTCGCCCTTGTCCCAGGCGAAGCGCGCGGCGGTCATGTCGCGGGTCTCGATGCGATCCTCGGGCGGGAAGCCTCCCACGACCGCGAGACCCCCGTCGTCGTCCGGAGCCAGGAGCAGCGTGTCGCAGCCGAGCGTCCCGGCCACATTGCTGACAATCGCCCAGACCACGTCGTCACGCGTGGCCCCCGAGGCCACGCGGCGGCCGAAGTCGTGGAGCTTGCCCAGCCGGTCCACGATCGCTCGTTGCGCCTGCACCCGGGCGCGAAGTTGGGCAGCGAGGTTTCCAGTGACGGTCGAGGCCACCAGGAAGAGAAGAAGGGTAAGAAGCTCTCCCCGTTCGGCGACCGTGAAGGTGTGGCGCGGCTCGACGAAGAAGAAGTTGTGGGCCAGGAAGCCCAGGGCGGCGGCCAGGACCGCAGGTCCGATGCCCCGGATTGCCGCCACCGCAACCACCGCCGTCATGTAGATGAGCGACAAGCTCGGTGCGGGGATCAGGGTGTCGATCGCCCAGGCGGCCGACGTGGCCAACGCGATCGCGAGCGGGGCCGCGGCATAGACGCCAAGGCCTTCGCGGGTCCGCCTCGGCGGCCACTCGGTCCGTCGACCCGGCCTGGGTGCGCTGCCCGATGCGATGGTGATCTCGAAGTCGCGCCCTTGCCTTAGCAGGTCGCGCGCGAGGGTCCCGGCTCCAGCCCAGCGGCCCAGCCGTTCCAACCACGTCTGTGCCCCTGGGCGGCCGAGGACGATCCGGCGCACGTTGTGACGGCGGGCAAAGCTCAGCACCTCGGCGACGGCATCGTGTTCGGCCTCGATCGTGGCCAGCTCGGCCCCCAGGCGCTCGGCGAGCCGGAGGAAGTCGGCAATGCGGTCCTTGGCCTCGGAGGTCAGGCGCTCGGCTTGCGAGGACAGGACCGAGAGGGCGATCCACTCGGTCCGGGCGCGGTCGGCGGAGCGCTTGGCCACGCGGATCGCATCGCGCGTCACGGGATCCTCGGTCACCACGACGAGAAGACGATCCTGCGCGGGCCAAGGGCCGGGGATCGCGTGCGCGGCCATGTGCTCGCGCAGTTCCGCGTCCACCCGGTCGGCGGCGGCCCGCAAGGACAGCTCCCGCAGGGCCACCAGGTTGCCTTTCGCGAAGAAGGCCCGCACGGCGCGCGCCGCTTGGTCCTGCACGTAGACCTTCCCCGCGTGCAGGCGCTGAAGCAGCTCCTCGGGTGGCAGGTCGATGAGCTCGATCTCGTCGGCCTCGTCCAGCATGCGGTCGGGCACGGTCTCGCGCACGCGGATGCCGGTGATGCGGGCCACTGTCTCGTTCAGCGTCTCGACGTGCTGGACGTTCAGTGTCGTGTAGACGTCGATCCCGGCCGCCAGCACCTCCTCGACATCCTGCCAGCGCTTCTCGTGGCGGCTGCCCTCGACGTTCGTGTGGGCGAGCTCGTCGATCAGCGCGAGGTCGGGGCGTCGGGCGAGCAGCCCGTCGAGATCCATCTCGGTCAGGATGCGGCCCTTGTAGACCAATGGCCGGCGCGGCAGCACGGGCAGGTCACGGAGCATCGCCTCGGTCTCGTGGCGACCATGGGTCTCGACCACGGCCGCCGCCACATCCACGCCCTCGCGCTGACGCGCCTGTGCTGCCTCCAGCATGGCGTAGGTCTTGCCGACGCCCGGGGCCGCACCCAGGAACACCTTGAGCCGTCCCCGCCCCTCCCGCGCCGCGGAGGCGAGGAGCGCGTCGGGTTCGGGGCGCAGCATAGGGTCGGCCATGGCCGGACCTTAGTTCGAGGCCAGGCCGGCGGCGAGCGGGAAGGCTTGGTCGAGCGCCAGGTTCGTCAGGAGAACGTTGACGCGCGGCTCGCCGTAGAGGCCGAGCCAGCGGCCCTCGACGTGATCCGCGATCAGCGCCCGCACGTCCGTCGGGTCGGCGCGTCGGGCTGCGGCGATCCGCTCCGCCTGACCCAGCGCGTTCGCGGGCGAGACATCGGGATCGAGGCCGGAGCCGGACGTGGTGACCGCGTCGATAGGCACCTCGTCCGGGTTCAGGCCGTTCTCGGCGGCGAAGGCCTCCCGCCGGGCCTGCACATCGGCCACAAGCTGCGCCGAGGTCGGCCCGAGGTTCGTGGCCCCGGTCCCGGCCGCATTCCAGTCCGAGGCCGACGCACGCGGATGGAGGTAGGCCGTGCCCACGAATGACTGGCCGATGAGCGAGGAGCCGATGACGACACCGTCGCGCTCGAGGAGCGAGCCGCGGGCGGCGGACGGGGCGACTGCCCCCATGATCCCGGTCAGGGTAAGGGGATAGATGAGGCCAGTCAGGAGCGTGAAGAAGACCATCATCATGATGGCTGGACGGAGTTGGGCGAGCATGGTGGCCTCTCAGGCGAGGTGGAGGGCGACAAGGACGAGGTCGATGGCCTTGATGCCAACGAAGGGCACGACCAGGCCTCCGAGCCCGTAGACGAGCATGTTGCGCCGCAGGAGCGCGGCGGCCGACGCGGGCCGGTAGCTCACGCCCCGGAGCGCGAGCGGCACGAGCGCGACGAGGATGAGCGCGTTGAAGATGACCGCCGACAGCACCGCCGACTGGGGGCTCGCAAGCCGCATCACGTTGAGCGCGCCCAGGCCCGGATAGGCCGCGACGAAGATCGCGGGCAGGATGGCGAAGTACTTGGCCACGTCGTTGGCGATGGAGAAGGTGGTGAGCGCGCCGCGCGAGATCAGGAGCTCCTTGCCGACCATCACCACCTCGATGAGCTTGGTGGGGTCGCTGTCGAGGTCGATGAGGTTCCCGGCCTCCTTGGCGGCGGGCGTCCCGGAGTTCATCGCCACGCCCACATCGGCCTGCGCGAGCGCGGGCGCGTCGTTCGATCCGTCGCCGCACATGGCGACCAGCCGGCCGCCGGCCTGCTCCTTGCGGATCAGCTCGAGCTTCATCTCGGGCGTCGCCTCGGCCAGGTAGTCGTCCACCCCGGCCTCGGCGGCGATGGCGGCGGCGGTGAGCGGGTTGTCCCCCGTGATCATCACCGTGCGGATGCCCATGGCGCGGAGTTCCGCGAAGCGCTCGCGCATGCCGGGCTTGAGCACGTCCTTGAGATGCACCGCGCCCAGGATCGCCGCGCCATCCGCCACCAGCAGCGGCGTGCCGCCCGATCGGGCGATGGCCTCCACTTGGCCCGCGAGCGCAGGAGCAGGCGCCTGGCCGGTAAAGCGGACCACCGCATCCGCCGCGCCCTTTCGGACCTGCCGCCCATCCGCGAGGTCAATCCCTGAGAGGCGCGTCTGCGCCGTGAACGGGACCGGCACCCCGCCTGCGGTCGCGGCGAGGTCGCGGCCCAGCAGCTCGCGGGCCTTCTCCACGAGGCTCTTGCCCTCGGGCGTCTCGTCGGCGAGCGAGGCGAGGAGCGCGGCCTCCGCAAGGCGGCGCAGATCGACGCCCGGAGCGGGGATAAGTGCGTCGGCCATGCGGTTGCCGAAGGTGATCGTCCCTGTCTTGTCGAGGAGCAGCGTGTCCACGTCGCCTGCGGCCTCTACCGCGCGGCCCGACTTGGCGATGATGTTGGCCTTCACCAGCCGGTCCATGCCGGCGATGCCGATGGCCGACAGAAGCCCGCCGATGGTCGTCGGGATCAGCGTGACGAAGAGCGCGCCCAGGATCACCACGGGAATCGTCAGCCCCGCGTAGCTCGCAAAGGGCTGGAGCGTCACCACCACGACGAGGAAGATGAGCGTGAGACCCGCCAGCAGGATGTTGAGGGCGACCTCGTTGGGGGTCTTCTGCCGCTCGGCTCCTTCCACGAGCGCGATCATGCGGTCGAGGAAGCTCTTGCCCGGCTCGGCGGTGACGCGGATCACCAGCCAGTCGGAGACCACGCGCGTGCCGCCCGTGACCGAGGAGCGGTCGCCGCCCGACTCGCGGATGACGGGGGCGGACTCGCCGGTGATGGCGCTCTCGTCCACGCTCGCCACCCCGCGCGCCACCTCTCCGTCCGTGGGGATGAGGCTGCCCGCCGGGACGAACAGGAGGTCGCCCTGCCGGAGCCGCGACGATGGCTTGGGCGTCCCGAGGCGCGGGTCGTCGTCGGCGCCGTCGAGGACGTTCACCATCGTCTCGGCCTTGGTGGCGCGCAACGTGTCGGCGCGGGCGCGGCCCCGGCCCTCGGCCAGCGCCTCGGCGAAGTTGGCGAAGAGGACGCAGAGCCAGAGCCAGGCCGAGAGGTGGAGGGCGACCCAGCCGCCTTGCGTCCCAGCCGCAATGTCACGGAGCGAGAGGATGGTGGTGAGGAGCGCCACGACAGCGGTGACGAAGATGACCGGATTGCGAGACAGGGCGCGCGGGTCCAGCTTGGCGAAAGTGGCGCGGAGGGAACTGGTATAGAGGCCATCGAGGGCCGGCGAGACTAGGGGATTCTTGAACATGGCTTTCGTGCCTTGAGAGTGATGGCGCCGGTCAGAAGGTCTGGCCGGCGAGGCGCACGGTCTCCTCGGCGATGGGGCCGAGGGCGAGCACGGGGAAGAAGGTGAGGGCGCCGAGGATCACCACGCTCAGCACGAGGAGCGTCACGAAGAGCGGCCCGTGCGTCGGGAACGTGCCGGCGGTGGCGGCGGCCTTGGGCTTGCGGATCAGGCTCCCGGCGATGGCCAGCATCGGCACGATGAAGGCGAAGCGCGTGAGGATCATGATGATCCCGAGCGCGGTGGTGTGCCAGGGCAGCGCCGCCCCGAAGCCGCCGAAGGCCGAGCCGTTGTTCCCCGCCGCCGAGGTGTAGGCGTAGAGGAGCTCGGAGAAGCCGTGAGGTCCTGCCTCCTGCACAGCGGTCACGGCCTGCGGGGCGACGACCGCGACGGCGCCGCCGATCAGGAGGCCCACTGGCGTGGCCAGGAAAGCGAGGACCGCCAGCGTGACCTCGCGCCGTTCGATCTTGCGGCCGAGGTACTCTGGGGTACGGCCGACCATGAGGCCCGCGAGGAACACCGCGAGCACCACGTAGAGGAGCATCCCGTAGAGACCCGAGCCCACGCCGCCGAAGATCACCTCGCCGGTGGCCATGTTCGCCATCTGCACAAGTCCGGATAGCGGCATGAAGCTGTCGTGCATGGCGTTGACCGAGCCGTTCGACGCCGCCGTGGTCAGGACCGACCACATGGCCGAGAGCGTCGCGTCGAAGCGCTGCTCCTTGCCCTCCATGTTGGTGCCCGGCCCGAGGAGCGGATTGCCGGCCGCTTCGTAGAGCTGGACCACCAAGAGGCCGGTCACGAGCAGGACGCCCATGGCGGCGAAGATGGCCCAGCCCTGCCGCCGGTCCCCAACCATCCGGCCGAACAGGAACGGGAAGGCTACGGGAATGAGCAGGATCGACAGGGCCTGCACCATGTTCGACAGGATCGTCGGGTTCTCGAACGGATGCGCCGAGTTCACGCCGAAGAAGCCGCCGCCGTTGGTGCCGAGTTGCTTGATGGCGATCTGGCTGGCCGCCGGGCCCCGCGCGATCACCTGGGTCGCCCCCTCCAGGCCGGTGGCGGTGACGTGGCCCAGGAGCGTCTGCGGCACGCCCTGGAGGACTAGCACGAGGGCCACGATGATCGAGAGAGGCAGCAGCACGTAGAGGATGGAGCGGGTCAGGTCGACCCAGAAGTTGCCCAACGTCCAGCCCTTCGGCCGCGCAAAGCCCCGGATCACCGCCACAGCCACGGCCATGCCGGTCGCGGCGGAGACGAAGTTCTGGACCGTCAGGCCGAGCATCTGGCTGAAATAGCTGGCCTGCGCCTCGCCCGAGTAGGCCTGCCAGTTCGTGTTCGACACGAAGCTCGTGGCCGTGTTGAAGGCCAGGTCCGGCGACATCGGACCGAGGCCGTCAGGGTTGAAGGGCAGCACGTGCTGGAGCCGCAGGATCGCGTAAAGGATGGCAAAGCCCACCGCATTACAAGCGAGGCACGCCAAGGCGTAGGCGCCCCAGGACTGCTCCCGGTCGGGGTCGATGCCGGAGAGGCGGTAGATGCCACGCTCGATGGGCGCGAGGACGGGCGAGAACCAGGTCCGCCCGCCCTCGTAGACGCGGATCATGTAGTCGGCGAGCAGCCAGCCCCCGCCCGTCAGGGTGCCCAGGAAGAGGATGTAGCCGAGAAGGTCGCGCATCGAGTCCTCCTCAGAACCGGTCGGGGCGCAGCAGCGCCACGACGAGGTAGATGAGGAGCCCCGCCGCCGTGGCGAGGCCGAAGACGAGGTCGAGCATGGCCGTCACCCCCGCTCGAGGACGCGCACGAGCGCGGCAAAGAGGAGGAAGCCCCCTATGCCGAGGGCCAGAAAGAGAAGGTCGAGCATGATGATCTCCGAAAGTCGTCGCTAGCGGAGATGGGTTCGGGCGCCGTAAGGGCGCCATGTGGAACCTGGGCGCCACGCGTAAAGCAAGCGTAAAGCGCCGGTGACTCTCTGGCCGAGGGAGAGCAGCGTTGTGGCACACTGATCGAGCGTAGCGCCCAAGCTTCTCCGATCGTTACGCCCGCAATTCATGGCTGTCGGACCGCAACCCCGCATCAGCGTCCTGCCGAGATCGCTGTCGTACATCCAACCACTGGGCCTTAAGCGAACGATCCGGTTGTCGCACCAACGAGGGCTCAGCGGACCTGAGGATCAGTTCAACTCGGACCTGATCTCACGTGATGGGTATCGAACCGCCGCGACACACTGTGACGGAGGTTCTAATGGTTGCGGGGGCCCGAAACCACCGAGAGTTGATGCAGGCTATACGGCGTCGCGCAATGTTACGTGCTCATCCGACGCAGCAGCGATCCACAGACCGCATCTACAAGGTAGTGCAAGCTCAACGTGATCAGAACGAGCACGATGAGGGCGGCGAACATCAGGTCGATCCTGGCGCGTCCGTTGGCGAGCAGCATGAGATAGCCCAGCCCCTGGGCAGCGCCGACCCATTCACCGATCACCGCACCGATGGGCGCGTAGACGGCCGCGAGCCTCAGGCCCGAGGCGAGGCCGGGCAGCGCCGCTGGAATGCGGAGATGCAAGAGAACCGCAGCGGGCCGCGCTCCCATGACCCGGGCCAGGCCGACCCAGTCGGCCGGCGTGCGGACCAGGGCGTCAAAGAAGGCCGAGGTCACGGGGAAGTAGATGATCAGAAGCGCCATGGCGACCTTGGACCAGAAGCCATAGCCCAACCACAGGGTCAGGAGGGGAGCTAAGGCGAAGACGGGGATCGCCTGGCTCAGCACCAGCATGGGGCGCAGGGCCGACCGGGCCAGGGGCGAGGCGGCGAGCAGGATGGCCGAGAGCCCACCCAGGATCGCGCCGAGCACGAGTCCGGTCAGAATCTCCGCCAGCGTGACGACTGCATGGCCGGCAATCAGGAGAACGTTGGCCCAAAGAGCCTGAGCCACCCGTATCGGTCCGGGCAGGATGAACGGCGGCAGGTCGCCAAGCGCGATCAGGGCCTGCCAGGCCAGCAATCCCGCGACCGCCCCGGCCAGACCGTTGAGCCATCGCCTCATCACACCTCCAGCAGCCGACGTAGAAGCCGTCCCTGGAAGACGAGCGTGTCCGGCGCGTCAAAAGCGCGCGGCGGACTGGTCGCGGGCGGCTCCACGCGTGAGAGGCCGGAGCGCGTCAGGAGCAGGACCTCCTGCCCCAGGCGCGCCGCTTCGGCCGGATCGTGGGTGACTTGAAGGACGGTCCGTCCAGCGAGCACCTTGGCGGCGAGATCCTGCATGCGGGCGCGCGTGCCGGCGTCTAGGGCCGAGAACGGCTCGTCGAGGAGCACCACGGGCCGGTCCTCCATGAGCGTCCGCGCGAGCGCCACGCGCTGGCGCTGACCGCCGGACAGGGTTGCCGGCCGAGCCTTCGCAAGGTCCGCCAGCCCCACCCGGTCCAGCACCTGTCGCGCGCGCATCATATCCGCCCGCTCTCCCCGCAGCCGGGCACCCAGGGTCACGTTGTCCAAGACGTTCAACCACGGCAGGAGAAGGTCGCTCTGGGCCATCAGAGCGACCCGCCCGGCCAGGGGCGCGTCGTCCCCGGCCCGCTGGTCGCCCTCAAGACTGACATGATCGCCCACACCCGCCAGGAGCGCGAGCAGCGTGGACTTGCCCACGCCGGACGGACCCAGCAGGCAGGTCCAGCACCCGCCCCTGACCTCCAGAGCAACCGGTCCGACGATGGTGGCCGACCCGATCTTCACCCGCCCCGACAGGAGAAGAGAGGGAGCCGGCTGTCCCGGGAAGCATGAGCCCGGCTCCTCGTCCCGCGTTCGGGCGAATGCTCTCCGGCTCCACGCGGTCACCGCGCCTCCAGATCGACGGCGAGGGTTCCAACTGGCTGCTCCTTGTTGATCAGGCCCGCATCGCGGAGGAACTCGGCGAACCGGATGTAGCGGTCCTCGTCCAGCTTGCCCGGATGGGCGGCGAACATCGGGACCGTGTCGGCCCAGGCGCGCCAGTTCAGCTCGTCGGCGAGCTCGGCCGAGCTGCCTGCGAAGACGGCCCAACTCTCCTCCGAGTGAGCCTGGATGAACTGCACGGCCCTCTCGGTGGCAGAGAGGAAGCGGCGCACCACCTCAGGGTCCAGCCGTTCGGGGTTGGCCACATAGATCAGCTCGTCATAGGCGGGCACGCCCTCGTCCTCGGGATTGAAGCACCGGCCTGCGATGCCTTCGATCTCCATCTGATTCAGCTCGAAGTTGCGAAAGGCGCCGATCACGGCGTCCACCTGCCCCGACATGACCGAGGGTGAGAGAGACCAGCCGACATTGACGAGTTCCACGTCATCGAGGGTCAGGCCGTTGTGCCGGAGCATCTGCGCCAGCAGAGCCTCCTGCACGCCAGGAACCGCGAAGCCGACCTGTCGGCCCTGGAGGTCCGCGACGTCCTGCACGGGGCCGTCCCGCAGGGCCAGCAGACAGGTCAGGGGTGCGTCGATTAACGTGCCCACGCGGACCAGCGGCATCCCCTCGGCCACCTGGAGATGAAGCTGCGGCTGGTAGGACACGGCGAGGTCGGCTCGTCCCGCCGCGACCATCTTGGGCGGATCGGCGGGATCGGCGGGGGCGATCACCTCGACCTCCAGCCCGGCCTCGGCGAAGTAGCCCTTCTCCTGCGCAATCACGATGGGGCCGTGGTCGGGGTTCACGAACCAGTCCAGCATCAGCGTCAGCCTGTCCTGCGCGAAAGCGGGTGAGGCCGCGGTGAGCGCCAGCGTGACCAGAATGGATCTCATGTCAGTCCTCCGGGTCGCCCAATGCGACCAATGCGATCTCTCCGTCCCAGACCTCCGCCAGCCGCTCCGCGGCCTGCCAGGCGCGGAGGCCCGAACGGCAGCAGAGAACGGCCCGCTGGCCCGGCTCAGGCCCGGGCCCATGAGGGCCGAAGGCGGCCACCGGCAGGCGGAGCGCGTCCGGCCGGACCAGGGGGGCCTCGTGCTCGCCCCGCAGGTCCACGACGAAGTCGGCGGGGCTAATGGCGTCTGGGGCGATGAAGGTGGAACGGCGTTCAGGCTCGGGGGCGCCGTCAAAGCGGAAGCCGCCGAAGCGGAAGCCCCGCGCGTCGAAGGTGACGAGCTGACCTAGGGGCGACGCGTGCAGTCGCGCCAGAAGGGCCAAGGCCATCTGCGCTTGGATGGTACCAATCACACCCACGACCGGGCCCAGCACGCCCTCCTCGGCGCAGGTGCCGGCGCGCCCTGGAAGGTCGGGGAACACCGCCCGGAGACTTGGGGCATCCCCGCAGAACGCGCCGACATAGCCTTCGACGCCGATGACCGAAGCGCTGACGAGAGGGATGCCCTGGTCGCGGCAGGTGTCGGAAAGGATGTAGCTCGCGGCAAAGCTGTCGGCGCAGTCGAGCACGAGGTCCACCCCGGCACAGAGAGCAACGGCGTTGCCGGGATCGAGGCGGCACTGGACAGGCTCGACCCGGCAGTCGGGATTGAGCTCTGCAAGACGCGCCGCTGCGGCGTGGACCTTGGGCCGCCCCACATCGGACTCGGTGAACAGCGTCTGCCGGTGGAGGTTCGACAGGTCTACCCGGTCGGGATCGACTAGCCGGATCTGCCCCACCCCGGCCCCGGCCAGATACGGGAGGACGGGAGCGGCGAGCCCCCCGGCCCCGACCACGAGCACCCTTGCGGCTCGGAAGCGCTCCTGCCCCTCGGACCCCAGTTCAGGCACAGCGATCTGGCGAGCGTAGCGGCTCATCGGGTGGCCTCGATCCAGGCGCGGACGCGGGCTTCGGGGTCGGCGTGGAGCGTGATGTCCGTGACCGCCGAGACGATGTTGGCCCCCGCCGCGAAGGCCCCTGGGGCGCGCTCGATGTTCATCCCACCGATGGCGACCAGGGGGATGTTGCCGACGAGGCGCTTCCATTCGGTCACGCGCTCCAGGCCCTGCCGCTCCCACCTCATCTTCTTGAGGATGGTCGGGTAGACCGGCCCCAGCGCCACGTAGTCGGGCGCGAGCGACAGGGCGCGGTCCAGCTCCGCATGATCGTGCGTGCTGATCCCCAGCCGCAGTCCGGCCCGCCGGATCGCAGCCAGATCGGCGGTGTCGAGGTCTTCCTGGCCCAGATGGACCCAGTCGCAGCCCGCCTCGATGGCGAGCCGCCAGTGGTCGTTCACGACCAGCACCGAATTGTGACTCCGGCAGAGGGCCTGCGCTTGTTCGACGGCCTGACGCAGCTCGGACTCGGGTCGGTCCTTGATGCGGAGCTGCACGAGGCGCACGCTCAAGGGCAGCGTCCGCTGGAGCCATTCGACACTGTCGAAGATGGGATAGAAGCGGTCGAGCGTCATGCGAGGAACGCCCGGCCAAGAACAGGCGTGGAGGGCGCAGCCATGTCGCGTGGCTCCATCGGATCGGCCTCAAAGGCCAGCCGCCCGGCCTCGACCGCCCGGGCGAAGCCCTCGGCCATCGCCGCCGGATCGCCAGCCTTGGCCACGGCGGTGTTCAGGAGCACGGCATCGAAGCCCATCTCCATGGCCTCCGCCGCCTGGCTGGGCCGCCCCAGGCCCGCGTCGATCATCAGCGGCACATCCGGAAACTGCGCCCGCAGCGTCCTCAGGCCGTAGCGGTTCACGAGCCCCAGCCCCGTGCCGATCGGCGCCCCCCAGGGCATCAGGACGCGGCATCCGACCGAGAGCAGGCGGTCGGCGAGCACCACATCCTCGGTGGTATAGGGGAAGACCTCGAAGCCCTCCTCGCACAGGATGCGCGCGGCCTCCACGAGGCCGAAGGGATCGGGCTGGAGCGTGTCGGCGTGGCCGATCACCTCGAGCTTGATCCAGGGCGTGTCGAAGAGCTCGCGCGCCATCTGCGCCGTCGTCACCGCCTCGCGGACGGAATGGCATCCCGCGGTGTTGGGGAGCACGCGGACGCCCAGGTCGCGCACGAGGTCCCAGAAAGCGGCTCCCGCCCGCTCGCCCCCGGCCTCGCGCCGGACCGAGACGGTGGCGATCCCGGCCCCCGAGCGCCGGAAGGCCTCGGCCAGGACCCTGGGCGACGGATACTGGGCGGTGCCCAGCATCAGGCGGGAGGTTACCTCGACGTCGTAGAACATCGGCATCGCTCAGCCCCCCTGCCGAGGCGTGACGACTTCGAGCCGGTCACCCGGCCCGAGGACCGCGCTCGAACGGGCGGACGCGGGCACGAAGCGCTCATTGACGGCGGTCGCGACCTTCCCGTCGCCGTAGCCCAGCTCGCGCAGGACTCCGGGCAGATCCTTGGCCGTCACCTCGGTGGCGGTGCCGTTAACCGTGATCTTCATCCATCAGCTCCGGTCGGGTGTTGTTGCAGAGGAGGTCGGCCACCATCCGCGCCAGCACGGGCGCCATCAGGAAGCCATGACGGAAGAGCCCGTTGACATGGATCACTTCGCCCCGCCGCCTAAGGCGGGGCAGGTTGTCGGGAAAGGCGGGCCGCGCGTCGACGCCGATCTCCAGGATCTCGGCCTCGCTGAAGGCCGGATGTAGCGCATAGGCGGCGCTCAGGAGCTCCAGAGCCGAACGGACGGTGGGCCGCTCCCGCTCACCGCTCTCGATCTGCGTGGCCCCCAGCATGTAGACGCCGTCCCCGCGCGGCACGACATAGAGCGGATAGCGCGGGTGCAACAGCCGGACAGGGCGCGTGAGGTGCAGGTCGGGCGCGCGCAGGACCAGCATCTCGCCCTTCACGCCCCGCAGGTCGGGCAGCGCGTCGCGGGCAGCCAAGCCCCGGCAATCGATGATCTGTCCGACGACCTGGCCGTTGTCTGTCGCAAACGTCACGCCCAATTCGGGCAGCCGGTCGCGCAGGTGACCCAAGGCGCGGCGCGGATCGAGATGCGCCTCTTCCGGAAAGAACAGCGCGCGATCGAACCGGCCGTCGAAGTCGGGCTCCAGCGCCGCGAGGTCGGTGCGATCGAGCATGCGGTGCCCCGAAGTGCGGCGGGCGAAGCGGTCGAGTTCCTGCCGGTCGCGCCCGAGCGTCACGACCAGCGTCCCCGCCCGGGTGACTGGAACCCCCTGCCCTTCCCACCAATCGGCCGCCGCCTGACCCAGGCGCACGACCGGCTCCTCGGCCGTCTCGCCTTCGCAGTAGGGCGCCAGCATCCCGCCCGCCCACCAGGAGCAGGCGTGCGGGCCTGGTCGCTCCTCCCGGTCGATGACCGTCACCGCGACGCCGCGCGAAGCGAGTTCCGTGGCTGTGCAAAGGCCCGCCACGCCGGCCCCGATAACCCTTACGCGAAGGCTCATGCCCAGACCTCGTGGAAGTGGTGGACCGGGCCATGACCCGAGCCGATGCCGAGCCGGTCCGCCGCGCGGATCGCGCCCTGGAGCCAGCGATGGGCCCGGTGGATCGCCGCAGGGAGCTCGGCCCCCTTGGCCAGCTCCGCCGCGATGGCCGAGGACAGGGAACAGCCCGTCCCATGCGTGTTGCGTGTCACAATGCGCGGCGCCGTGAACTCGATGACGTCGTCAGGGGTCACGAGGCGGTCCACGCAGAGCGGACCCTCAGCATGCCCGCCCTTCATCAGCACCGCCTTCGCACCGAGGTCGAGCAGCGCCCGTGCCTGGGCCAGTACCTCGGCTCCCGTCGTGGCGGGGTCCCGGCCCAGCATCCGCGCCGCCTCGGGCAGGTTGGGCGTGAGAAGGTCGGCGCATGGGAGAAGGTCTCGCACGAGCACCGCGACTGCACCCGGGGCGAGCAGGACATCACCGGACTTGGCCACCATCACAGGATCCAGGACGACCGGCCCATCGAAGGCCCTTAGTCCATCACGGACGGCCTTGATGACGGCCGGCGAGGCGAGCATCCCAACCTTCACGACGCCGATGGCAATGTCGCCCAGCACGGCGGCGATCTGAGCCCGGATCATGCCGGCCGAGACCTCCTCGACCGCGGACACACCGCAGGTGTTCTGCGCCGTGATCGCCGTGATGACGCTCGCGCCATAGACGCCGAGCGCCGAAAACGTCTTGAGGTCGGCCTGGATGCCCGCGCCCCCTCCGCTGTCGGAGCCGGCGATCGTCAAGGCGGCTGGTGCGCCCATTATTCTCCTCCTTCCACGGCGGACGGAAGGAGGACGGGACTGCGGGCGGGTTCCGCCCTGCCACATCATGCTCCGTTCCCTACGCCGGCATTGCCCGGATCAGGTTCGATGGGTTGGCGCGAAGCCTCTCAGCCCGGATGGGCACCCCAACGGATTCGTAGAGAGGCTAGTCGGCTCCCATGGAGCACGCAAGATCCAGGGATAGGCGTTGTCAGGAAACGATCCACGGCATAGTGCGGATCGTCCGGTAGACGGACGAACACGCGCATGACGGACAGCAGCTCTGATCCCTTCTTCCGCCAGCACATGCTGCCAGTACAAAGCCGGTCCGCCTGAATCCTTTGGCCATTGGCGGTTCTGAACCAACATGAACCGATGTGAGGGGGGTTCGAATCTGGTTGCGGGGGCAGGATTTGGACTCTGGCGAACGGCAGGATCGTTCTAAAGTCGAAGGCCATAATCCCGCTGACACATTAATTGCGAGAGATGGTGGCCCGAGTATCATGGGAATGACTGAACGCTACTCATGATGTCTCCCCCCTATCAGCGACGAGGCACCAAGACCCGCGATCCTCAACGCGTCAGGCCAGGTCCGGCAGCACCGTCTCGACCATCCAGTGCGCGGCGCTGGACGGCCCCACCGCAGCCGGCAGCACCGCCGAGACAGGGAACGAGGGCAGCTCCACCGGCGGACGCAGAACCGTAAGCCCGAAGGCCGCGGCATGGACCCGTGCGAGGCGGGAGGGTAGCGTCACGACCGCATCGCTCGCCGCGACGGCAGCCAAAGCTGTGAGGAAGTAGGGCACCGCCGCCACAACCCTCCTCTCCCGTCCGAGCGCGGCCAGCGCCTTGTCGACGACGCCGCTGGGCTCGCCATCGAGCGAGACGACGATGTGGCGGGCCGCGACAAAGGCGTCGAGGTCAGGGGTGCCTTGGACCAGTGGGTGATCTGCCCGGGCGACGAGGCTGTAGTTCTCCTCGAACAGGGGGTGTCGCCGCACCGTCGAGGGCAGCGCGAAGAAGCGCCCCACCGCGAGGTCGATCTCGCCCGCGACCAGGGCCTCGACTGCTCGGTCGCGCAAGTGCGGCCGGAACACCATCCGCAGCCCCGGCGCCTCCTGCCCCAGCCGCGCGATCAGCGGCGCAGCCATCAGCGCACAATGGTAGTCCGCGCCGGCGATCCGCAGGGTGCCCTCGGCCGTCGCCGGATCGAAGCGCGACGCGGCGAACAGGCCCCCAGCCAGCCCCAGGATCTCGTCCAGTGCCGGGGCAAGCGCGAGGGCTCGCGCCGTGGGCTCCAGCCCGTGAGGGCGTCGAAGGAACAGCGGGTCTCCCAGGAGGTCCCGCAGCCGTCCAAGGGCATGGCTCACGGTAGACTGCGTCATGTGAAGCTCCCCCGCGGTGGCCGTCGATTTGCGTGTCCGCAGGAGACTCGCGAGCACAAGGAGGAGGGTGAAGTCGAGCCGGCGGATATCGCGTTCGACCATATCAGTCCTGAACAGTCTTCATTGGAACCGAAGTCACTCTGTCCCTAGCTTCCCTCCGTGGCAAGCACGGAGGCAGCCGATGCGCATCGCGGTGATCGGACGGGGCAAGGTCGGCCAGGCCCTCGGCGAGGGCTGGCGGCGCGCGGGGCATGACGTGATCTACGGCACCCGCGAGCCCCGGGGCGATCGCGAAGCCCCGATCGCCGCGGCCATGGCGCAGGCCGATGTCGTCGCCCTCGCCGTGCCCTGGGGTGCCGTGCGGGAGGTGCTGGCCGCCGCCGGCGACCTTTCGGGCAAGGTGATGATCGACTGCACCAACCCGCTTGCGATGGCCGGAGGGCGGCTGGGCCTCGCGCCGCCCACCGGTAGCTCGGGGGCCGAGGAGGTCGCGGCCCTCGCCCCCGGTGCCCACGTGGTCAAGACCCTGAACCAGACCGGGGCCGAGAACATGGCCGACCCCCACCGCTACGCCGCGCCGCCTGTCATGTTCGCGGCGGCCGGCGACGCAGAGGCCAAGAGCACCGCCCTCGGCCTCGTCGCGGACCTGGGCTTCGAGGCGCTCGACGCCGGGCCGCTTGCCAAGGCCGCCCTGCTCGAAGCGTTCGCGATGCTCTGGATCGACCAGGCCTTCAGCCACGGCCAGGGCCGCGATTTCGCCTTCGCCCGCCTCCGGACGCGCTGATCCCCCAACCTCAAGGAGCCAAGATGAGCCTTCGCAACCCCAATCCTGTCAACGCCAATGCCCCGAAGCGGGTCGCCATTGTCATCTCCAACCCTGCGACCTCCACCACCACCGGCTGGCCCGTGGGCTTCTGGTGGAGCGAGCTGACCCACCCGTGGTTCGCTTTCAACGCGAAGGGCTACGAGGTCGAGGTCTTCTCGCCCAGGGGAGGCCGGTGCGAAGCCGACGCCATGAGCGACCCGCGCGATGTCTCCGGCTACTCGGAAACCGACCTCATCTCGGCGGGCTTCTTAGCGACCCCGAAGCTCGTCACCCTCATCGAGAGCACGAAGCCCGTTTCAGAGCTGAACGTCGCTGACTTCGACGCCATCGTCGTCGCGGGTGGCCAAGCCCCGATGTTCACCTTCGAGCAGGAGACGGCGCTCCAGCGCAAGTTCGTGGAGTTCTACGAGGCCGGCAAGGTCGCCGCCGCACTCTGCCACGGCACCGCGATCCTGCGCTACGCCCGCCTGTCGGACGGTACGCCGCTCGCCCGCGGCAAGACTGTCACCGGCTTCGCCAACGTCGAGGAGGACTTCGCCGACAACGCCGTCTGGGACATGCAACTCCTGTCCCGCGACAAGCACGTCATGCCCTGGCGGATCGAGGACGAGCTCAAGAAGCTCGGCGCCAACTACGTCCAAGCGGGGCTCTGGAAGGGTTTCGCCATCCGCGACGGCAACCTTGTCACGGGCCAGCAGAACTTCTCGGGCGCGGAGACGGCCGAGGCCGTGATCCGGGCGTTCGGCGAGTGAGGGGGGGGCAACCATGCGGACAGTTCTGCTTGCGGCCGCGGCCAGCGCCTTGGTGACCGGGTCAGCGCAGGCCGAGACCTTCGTGATCGTTCACGGTGCCTTCCAGACGGCCGCGGCCTGGGATCAGGTGGCCGAAGCGCTGCGGGCCGGGGGCGACGAGGTGACCCTCGTCGACCTCCCCGGCCGTGACGGCACGATGGCGGATGGCAGCGACATCCATGCCCTCACCCTCGGGGCTTATCGCGACGCCACGCTGGCCGCGATGGGCGACCAGTCCGACGTCGTCCTCGTCGGCCACAGCTTCGGCGGGTTCAGCATCTCGGCCGTGGCCGAAGCGGCGCCGGACCGGATCCGCAAGCTCATCTACGTCGCCGCGTATGTGCCCAACTCGGGCGAGTCGCTCCAGTCCCTCTCGGGCACCGACAAGGGGACGAAGTTCACGGGCGAGAACTTCGTGCTCGCGCAGGATTACTCCGCCGCCGAGGTGCTGCCTCGGGACCGGGCGCTGATATTCGCCAACGACGTGGAGAGCGAGGCCGCGCAGGCCATCGCCGATGCGCTGGTCAAGGAGCCCCTGGCCCCTCTGGGGGAGCCGATCACCCTGACGGAGGCCAACTTCGGCCGGGTGCCAAAGGCCTATGTCGAGACCCTGCGGGACAACGCGGTCAGCCCCGCGCTCCAGGCCCGCATGATTGAGCGCGCCGGGATCGGCGAGGTCCGCGAGATCGACACCGGCCACGCGCCGATGGCCACCGAACCGGAGGAACTGGCGGCGATCCTGCACGACCTCGCCGGAGGCTGACTCCGTGGCCGTCCTGTTCCGCACCGGGCATTCGGAGGTCACCCGGATCGAGGCGTTTACCGACGGGGTGATGGCCATCGTCATCACACTCCTCATGCTCGAGGTGAAGCTGCCCGAGATGGACCTAGAGGGGGACACCGCGATCTGGTGGGCGCTGACGGAGCGGCTGCCCATCATCTTCGCCTGGATCCTGAGCCTCGCCTTCGTGCTGGTGTTCTGGGTGGCGCACCACGGCCTTATGCGCCAGCTCCGTCACGCCGACCGGGGCTTCCTTTGGCTCAACGGGCTCTTCCTGCTGGCCATCTCCTTTGTGCCCTTCCCGACCGGCCTCTTCGGCGAGTTTCCGGGCTCTGTGCCCGCGACGTTCCTGCTCAGCCTCGCCATGCTCCTCGCCGCCACGAGCTTCAGCCTGATGCACTGGTACGCGAGCAGGCCGGGCGACCTGCTCGCGCCGGAAGTGCCCTTGTCGGCTCGCCGCAAGTCGCTGCGGCGCAGCCTGCTCGCGCCGGCGCTCGCCACGGCAATCCTCGTGGCCGTGCCGGTGCTCTTCTTCGTGCCTCTGGGCGGCCCGACCCCCAAGCCCTCCGACTGACCCTGCCAAGGACCGATCCTTCATGACCGAGCCGACCCCACCCCTGCTTGCGGGCCACTGCCACTGCGGCGCCGTCGCGTTCACCCTCCCCGACCAGTCCGCCGGGGTCCTCGCGTGCCACTGCGAGGATTGCCGCCGGAGGCACGGCAACTTTAGCGCGTTCCTTGCGACCCCGATCGGCGAGGTCACGTTGCAAGGGGATTGAGGGGCGGCTCAGCGCGCTCCTCGAGCTCGGCGGCGCCCGAGCGGTCGAGCTCTCGTCCGCTGATCACCCGGCGATCGAGGCGACCACGGTCGGGCCGCTCGGCTCTGACGGGAGGGATGGGACCCTCGCAGAGGAAGAAGATCCCGAAGACGATCCCGACGGCGGCCTCCCGACACTGGGGACCGGACGGCGCAAGCCTTGGGCGACGAGCACCAGCACGGACCGGCAGATCCGGCCCGGGGCTGCCGCGCCGAGCGTCGGCGGAAGCCTGGTTGCTGCAACTCAGGACTGGAGCCACGGGGTAGCGGAGCTGGCCCTGAACAACACGGGGTCCAACAACGACGAAGCCCCCGTGCCTTGCGGCGACGGGGGCTTCGGGTCGTCTGGTCTAAGGACGAGCCAGGGCGGGTTCTCACCTGCGCTGGTTCGTTCGCTTCAGTTGGTTGCGGGGGCAGGATTTGAACCTGCGGCCTTCAGGTTATGAGCCTGACGAGCTACCGGGCTGCTCCAC
>NZ_VDFV01000062.1 GCF_006152145.1 Rubellimicrobium roseum
CCGTCCCGCTGGGAGAGACCGCCCGCCGGTCTCGCAAAGACCCAGCCGCCGCGCGTCGTGGACGCGCCCCCGCAGCCCCGGCGTGGCGTCCGGGCTGCGCGGCCGATGGACCGACCCCGCGCGACCCGCGCGGCGGTGACGCATCGGCCCTCCCTTCGGGGAGCCTCAGTAGCCCTGCTTGAGCAGCCGCCCCTTCTGGCGGTTCCAGTCGCGCTCGGCCTCGGTCGCGCGCTTGTCGTGGAGCTTCTTGCCTTTGGCGATGCCGATCTTGAGCTTCACCCGGCCCTTGTCGTCGAAATACATCGACAGCGGCACGATGGTCATGCCCTCGCGCTGCGTGGCCGACCAGAGCCGCGCCAGCTCCTTGTTCTTGACCAGCAGCTTGCGCCGCCGCCGCTCCTCGTGGCCCCAGGTCTTGGCGGGGTTGTAGGGCGCGATGTAGGCGTTGGTCAGCCACAGCTCGCCGTTCTCGACGCTGGCATAGCTTTCGGCGATGTTCGACTGCCCCGTGCGCAGCGACTTCACCTCGCTCCCCATCAGGACGATCCCGGCCTCCAGGTCGTCCTCGATATGGTAGTCGAACCGCGCCCGGCGGTTCTCGGAGATCAGCTTGCGGTTGGGGTTCTTGTCCTGCACCATGATCCGCCCGAGATAGGCGTCCCGCCCTCCGTTGTCCAGAAAACCCGCGCCCTCCTTGCCTAGGCGGTTTTCAGCCTAACGCCGTCGGATCGCCTCGATTGCCAGGCGAAGCGAGCCATTCTTGTCATCATAACATCACATTAGCTCATTGTCGGGAACGGAGCTGCGCATGAATGGATCCTTGATCGAGCTTCGGCTGGATCGCCTGAGCCGGTTCGTCTGGCTCGCGACGGCCCTGGTCTTCGGTCTGGGCGTCCTGCACGTCTACCTCGTGGCCGCGCAGGGATGGGACCCCAAGGGCCCCCTGCGGGCCCTCAACCTCGATGCCGAAGCGGTGCTGCCCGCCTGGTACAGCTCGATCCTGCTCTATTCCTCGGGTCTGGCCCTGATCGTGGTGGGGCTTGCCGAGGGACGCGCCGGCGGGGCCCGGACCTTCTGGTTCGGCCTGGCGGCGGTCATGATCTACATGTCGCTGGACGAGAGCGCCTCGCTCCACGAGCAGTCGGCCCATCTGGCGGACGACTTCGGCCTGCCGTTCCAGACGCTCGCCCATCCCGGCTTCGCCTGGCTGTTCTTCGGTCTGGCCGGCGTCGCGGCCGTGGCCTTCGTCGCGATCCCGATGCTGCACCGGATCGACCGCCGGACGTCGGCCCGCTTCGTCCTGGCCGGCGCTGTGTATGTCTTCGGGGCCCTCGTCATGGAGTTCGTCGGCAGCCGGCCCTACGCGGCCTCCAACGGAACGTCCGGCCATGCCCTCATCTATGTCACCGTGGAGGAAGCGTTCGAGTTCCTGGGCCTGACCCTGTTCCTGACCACGGTGATCGACCATCTCGCGGCCCATCACCCGCGGATCGAGCTCCGCCTGCGCACGTCGCCCTCGGCCGCCGGGGCGCCGATGCCGGATCACGCGGCCGCGCGCCCGACCCCGGCGGAATGACCGGGCGGCCTCAGCCCGCCCCTTCGAACCAGGCCCGGATCGCCGCCCGTTCCTCGTCGCTGATCCCCGACAGGTTGCCCGGCGGCATCGCGTGGCTCGCCCCCGCCTGCAGGTAGATGGCCCGCGCCTGACGCGCGATCTGCGCCTCGGTTTCCAGCATCACGCCCTTCGGCGGCCAGAGGATGCCGTCCCAGAAGGGCTCGGCCGCGTGGCACATCGAACAGCGGCCCAGCACGATGTCCTGCACCTCGGCGAAGCCCGCCGCCTGCGCATAGTGCCGCTCGACTGGCGTCGCCGCCGCGGCGGTGGTGTCGTCATAGGCATAGGCGCGCGGGCTCGCGAGCCAGACGATCAGGAGGAAGATCACCGCCGTCGCGGCCCAGGTCCAGTGCGGGTGCCCCTTGCGGGCGTGGACGGTGTTGAACCAGTGCCGGATCGTCACCCCCATCAGGAACACCAGGGACGCGATGGCCCAGGTGTTCTGCCCGGCGAAGGCCAGGGGATAGTGGTTCGACAGCATCAGGAAGATGACGGGCAGCGTCAGGTAGTTGTTGTGGGTGCTGCGCTGCTTGGCGATCTTGCCGTACTTCGGGTCCGGCACCCGCCCGGCCTTCAGGTCCGCGACGACGACCCGCTGGTTCGGCATGATGGTGAAGAACACGTTCCCCGACATGATCGTGGCCGTGAAGGCCCCCAGGTGCAGCAGCGCCGCCCGCCCCGAGAAGACGCTGGTGTAGAACAGGCTCATCAGCACGATGACGCCGAACAGCGCCACCATGAGCGGCACGGGCTCCTGCCCGAACCGGCTCCTGCAGAGCTGGTCGTAGACCACCCAGCCTAGCCCCAGCGAGGCCCCCGAGATCAGCGCCCCCTGCCAGACCGGGATGTCGAGCACCTGCGGGTCGATCAGGTAGAGCTCGCCCCCGAGCCAGTAGACCAGCACCAGCAGCGTGAAGCCCGACAGCCACGTCGAGTAGCTCTCCCACTTGAACCACACGAGGTCGTTGGGCAGCGACTTGGGCGCGACCAGATACTTCTGGATGTTGTAGAAGCCGCCGCCATGGACCTGCCACTCCTCCCCGTCCGCGCCCGTGGACAGGTTGCGGTCCCGGTGCAGCCCCAGGTCGAGCGCGATGAAGTAGAAGCTCGACCCGATCCAGGCCACGGCGGTGATGACATGGAGCCAGCGGACCGCGAACTCGACCCAGTGCTCCAGCACGGCAAGATCGTACATCACGAGCCCCGATAGGTCGAATAGCCGAAGGGCGACAGGAGCAGCGGCACGTGGTAGTGCCCCGCTTCCATGCCGAAGCGGATCGGGATCTCGTCGAGGAAGGCGGGCTCCGTCAGGGCCGCGCCGATCCCGCGAAGGTAGTCGCCCGCGTGGAAGGTCAGCTCGTAGATCCCGGCCGCGAACCGCTCGCGCGGCAGGATCGGCCCGTCCGTCCGCCCGTCATGGTTCGTGACCACCTCGGCGAGCCGCTCGCGCGCGGTTCCCCCGATCCGGTCCAGCGTGATCCTCAGCCCCGCCGCGGGCAGTCCCCGCGCGGTGTCGAGCACATGCGTCGTCAGAAATCCCTCGGCCATGCGGTCCCCTCGTTTCGCTTCTTTTCGGCCCCGCCCGCCCGGCTTGCAACCCCGACCGGGCCCGGCCTACCAAGTGGTGAACAGGAGTTCCCGATGCCCGACCGTTATCCCCGCGACCTGCGCGGTTATGCAGCGACCCCGCCCGAGGCGGACTGGCCCGGCGGCGCCCGCGTGGCCGTGAGCCTCGTGCTCAATTACGAGGAAGGAGGCGAGAACTCGATCCTCCACGGCGACGCCGCCTCCGAGGCCTTCCTGTCGGACATCGCCGGCGCCCAGCCCTGGCCCGGGATGCGCCACTGGAACATGGAGTCGATCTACGACTACGGCGCCCGCGCCGGCTTCTGGCGGCTCCACCGGATGCTCCGGGACCGTCCCGTGACGATCTACGGCGTGGCGACCGCGCTCGCTCGGAACCCCGAACAGGTCGCCGCCATGAAGCAGGCGGACTGGGAAATCGCCTCGCATGGCCTCAAGTGGGTCGAGCACAAGGACATGGACGAGGCCACCGAGCGCGCCCAGATCGCCGAGGCGATCCGCCTCCACACCGAAGTGGTCGGAGTGCCCCCGCGCGGCTGGTACACCGGCCGCTGCTCCGCCAGCACCGTCCGCCTCACTGCCGAGACCGGACAATTCGACTGGATCAGCGACACCTACGACGACGACCTGCCGCATTGGGCCGAGGTGGGCTCGCGCGACCAGCTCGTGATTCCCTACACGCTGGAATGCAACGACATGCGATTCGCGGTCGCGCCCGGCTGGGTGACGGGCCGCGACTTCGGCGACTACCTTTGCGACACGTTCGACACGCTTTACGCCGAGGGCGGGCGGATGATGTCGGTCGGGCTCCATTGCCGCCTCGTCGGACGCCCCGGCAAGGCCAAGGGCCTGCAGCAGTTCCTCAACCACGCGGCGCAGAAGGGCGGCGCCTGGTTCGCCACCCGCGGCCAGATCGCCGCCCACTGGGCCGCCCGCCACCCGCCCTCCCGGGGCGAGCGCCCGTCCGAGATGCACCGCAAGGCCTTCGTCCAGCGCTTCGGCAGCATCGTCGAGCACTCCCCCTGGGTGGCCGAGCGCGCCTGGATGCTGGAGCTGGGCCCCGCCCACGACAGCGCCACGGGCCTCGCCAACGCCCTCGCCCGCGTGCTGCGCACCGCCTCCGAAGAGGAAAAGCTCGACGTCCTGCAAGCCCATCCCGACCTCGCGGGCAAGCTGGCCGCGGCCAGGCGTCTCACCGCGGACTCGACCGCCGAGCAGGCCAGCGCCGGCCTCGATGCCCTGACCGACGAGGAGCGCGAGCGGTTCACGACCCTGAACGCGGCCTACACCGACCGCTTCGGCTTTCCCTTCATCATCGCCGTGCGCGACCACGACAAGACGGGCATCCTGGCCGCCTTTGAACGCCGCCTCCATAACGACCGCGCCACCGAGTTCGCCGAGGCCCTGGCCCAGGTCGAACGCATCGCCGAACTGCGCCTGAAAGCGATCCTGCCATGACCCATCCTGCCCCCCTGACCCAGGACGCTCAGGTCCGCAGCTACGCCTTCCCGCCCGGGGGCTTGCCTGACCAGTCGGGTGACCCCGCCGCCAACCGGGCCGTCTTCACGACCGCCTACGCCTTCATCCCGGCCGCCGTGCAGCGCGACATCGTCACCAGCTTCTTTCCCGGCTGGCACGGCACCCGCGCCTGGATCCTCGCGCGCCCGCTCTCGGGCTTCGCCGAGACCTTCGCGCAGTATGCGGTCGAGGTGGAGCCCGGCGGAGGAAGCGACGCGCCCGAGCCCGACGCCAGCGCCGAGGGCGTGATTCTGGTCGCCGAGGGCACGGGCCTCCTCCACATCGGCGAGGACACCCACGAACTCGCCGCCGGAAGCTACGCCTACCTGCCCCCGTCCTCGGCCTGGAGCCTGCGCGCCACCTCGCGCCTGCGCCTGCACTGGGTCCGTCGCCGCTACGTCCCCGCCCGGGGGGTCCGGCTCCCCGAGCCCTTCGTGACCTCGGACCAGGCCACGCCGGTGCGCTGGATGCCGAACACCGACCTCTGGGGCACGACCCGCTTCGTGGAGCCGGAAGACCTCCGCCACGACATGCATGTCAACATCGTGACCTTCCGACCCAGCGGCCGCATCCCCTTCGCCGAGACCCATGTCATGGAGCACGGCCTCTACGTGCTGGAAGGGACCGCGCGCTACCTGCTCAACACCGACTGGGTGGAGGTCGGCCCCGGCGACTTCATGTGGCTGCGCGCCTTCTGCCCGCAGGCCTGCGAGGCGACCGGGGACGGCCCGTTCCGCTACCTGCTCTACAAGGACGTGAACCGCCACCCGGCACTGACGCTCTGACCATGACCGATATCGTCATCGAACCGCTCACCCTGGACGCCTTCGCCCCCTTCGGCGACGTGCTGGAGGCGTCCGGCCCGCCGGACCGCCTCATCAACCAGGGGCTCTGCGGCCGCTTCCACGACCGCGCCCGCCTCGACTTCGGAAAGGGCCGTGCCGGAATCAGCGTCTTCGACGCCGAGCCGCGCGCCCTCCCCTACCGGCTGGACATGGTGGAGCGGCACCCGCTGGGCTCCCAGGCCTTCCTGCCCATGACGCAGCACCCCTTCCTCGTAATCGTGGCTGAGGGACGGGACTCGACCCCGGGCCGCGTCCGGGCCTTCCTGACCGCGCCCAGCCAGGGCATCAACCTTCTGCGCAACACTTGGCACGGGGTGCTCACGCCCCTCCACGCGCCCGGCCTCTTCGCCGTGGTGGACCGGATCGGCGAGGGCGCGAATCTTGAGGAGTTCCGGTTTCCCGAGCCACCGACGATCTATGGCAGCTTGGGATAGAACAGCCCGCTGGGCGAGGGCGTGAAGATCTCGACCCCTGTGGAGGTGATGCCCACCGAATGCTCGAACTGCGCCGACAGCGACTTGTCGCGCGTCACAGCCGTCCAGTCGTCCGCCAGGACCTTGGTCTCGGGCCGGCCGAGGTTCACCATCGGCTCGATGGTGAAGAACATCCCCTCCTCCAGGCGCGGCCCGGTCCCCGGCTTGCCGTAGTGGAGAACGTTCGGCGGTGCGTGGAACACCCGGCCCAGCCCATGGCCGCAGAAGTCACGGACCACGGACATGCGGTTTCCCTCCACATGCGCCTGGATCGCCGCGCCGATGTCGCCGAAGGTCGAGCCGGGCTTCGCGGCCTCGATCCCCCGCATCAGCGCGTCATGCGTGACCTGGATCAGCCGCTCGGCCTTGCGCGAGGGGGTGCCCGCCACGAACATCCGGCTCGTGTCGCCGTACCAGCCGTCGACGATCACGGTCACGTCGATGTTCAGGATGTCGCCGTCCTTCAGCACCTTGTCGCCCGGGATGCCATGGCAGACCACGTGGTTCACGCTGATGCAGGACGCGTGCTGGTAGCCCTTGTAGCCGATGGTAGCCGACAGGGCGCCGCGCGCCTCGACCATGGCGGTGATGATCCGGTCGATCTCGCCGGTGGTCTGGCCGGGCACGACATGGGAGCCGATGTCGTCGAGGATCTCCGCCGCGACCCGACCCGCCACGCGCATGCCGGCAAAATCGACCGGCTCGTGGATGCGGATCCCGTCGCGGGTGAGGCGGCCCCTGCGTTCGTCCACTGCTCGCGTCCTTTCCTGACTGCGGGGGGAATAGGCCAAGCCCGCGGCGAGTTCCAGCGGCGAGGCTGGAAGGCCCGGGGGCGAGGACCTATACCTCAGCCCCAGCACAAGCGCGAGGCCTTTTCATGAACCCCACGGCCGCGATCCTCGTCATCGGGGACGAGATCCTCTCGGGCCGCACCCGCGACTCCAACATGCATTTCCTGGCGCAGGAACTGGCACGGGTCGGCATCGACCTGCAGGAGGCGCGCGTCGTGCCTGACCGGCACCCCATCATCGTCGCGGCCGTGCGGGCGCTGTCCGAGGCTCACGATCACGTCTTCACGAGCGGCGGTATCGGCCCCACCCACGACGACATCACCGCAGACGCGGTGGCCGAGGCAATGGGGGTGCCGCTCGGCGTGCGCGAGGACGCCCGTTCGATCCTGCAGGCCCATTACGACCGCATGGGCGTGGAGATCAACGAGGCCCGGCTGCGCATGGCCCGCGTGCCTGAAGGCGCCACGCTCATCGACAATCCGGTCAGCGCCGCCCCCGGCTTCTCCATCCGCAACGTCCACGTGATGGCCGGCGTGCCCCGCATCTTCGAGGCCATGGCCGCAGGCCTCTTGCCCCGCCTGACCGGCGGCACGCCGCTCCTGTCGCAGAGCTATCGAATCCTGAAGGGCGAGGGCGAGATCGCGGGCCCGCTCGCCATCCTTCAGGCCGACTTCCCGGACCTGCTGATGGGCTCCTACCCGTTCCAGCAGAACGGCGCCTTCGGGGCCAACATCGTGATCCGGGGACCCGACGGCGGACGGCTGCACGAGGCGATGACGCGGCTGGCGGCGCTCTTTCCCGAATGAGCTTCGCCGGGCGGCTCGCGGCGGCCCTGGCGGTCATGGCCGCGCCCGTCGCGGCTCTGACCCTGGACCTGCCTCCCTCGGCCACCCTCGCGCTGGATGAGGCCGAGCCGCTGGGAAGCCATGCCCTCGCCACCTCGGCCTGGGCGCAGGGAACGCTCGCCTCCATGGTCGTCGAGGGCGAGGTGACGCAGCGGGTCTGGCAGGTGCCCTCGCCCGATCGCACGACGCTCCAGCTTCTGGCGCCGCTGCGGGACCAGATCGCGGCGCAAGGGTTCCGGCCACTGCTCGACTGCGCGGGCGAGGCCTGCGGCGGCTTCGATTTCCGCGCCGCGCTCGAGATCCTGCCCCCGCCCGCGATGTTCGTCGACCTCGTGGACTTCCGGTACCTCTCGGCCGTGGCCGGGAAAGAGGCGATCAGCCTTCTCGTGAGCCGGAGCGGCGAGCGAGGGTATATCCAGCTTGTCCGCGTGGCTCCGGCCCGTCCGGAGGCACAGCCGGCAACCGTTCCAGCCGCGGGACCCGACACCTTCACGGCCCGTATCGAAGGCGAGGGCCGGGTGGTGCTGGAGGGGCTCGCCTTCCGCACGGGTTCGGCCGACCTGGCCCCGGGCGGGGAGGCGATGCTGGCCGCCCTCGCCGCCTATCTCGGGGCCAATGCCGGTCGTCGCGTGGCGTTGGTCGGGCACACCGACGCGCAGGGGCCGCTGGCGGCCAATGTCGCGCTCTCCAGACAACGCGCCGAGGCCGTGGCCGAGCGTCTCGTGTCGGCGCACGGCGTCCGCCAGACTCAACTGCTGGCCGAGGGCATGGGCTGGCTCGCCCCCACGGCCACCAATCTCACGCCGGAAGGCCGGGAGACCAACCGCCGCGTCGAGGCTGTGATCCTTCCGCCCTGAGGCGGCCCGCGCCGCTCACCAGGTCTCGGGGCCCTTGTCCGAGAAGGCGTCCACCAGGAAGTCGATGAAGGCGCGCACCTTGGGCTGTGTGAAGCGGCCCGGCGGATACACGGCGTAGATCCCCTGGACCTCCACCGGCAGGCCGGGGATCGCTTCCTCGACAAGGCCCTTCTGCATGGCCTCCGAGTAGAGGAAGGACGGCAGATAGGCGATTCCCAGTCCCGAGATGCAGGCGTTGAGCAGCGACTGCCCGTCGTTGACGGTGAGCCAGCCCGTGGTGCGGATCTGCCGCTTCTCGCCCGAGGGCGCCGTGATCTTCCAAACGGCGGCGTTGGCCTGGTTCGAATAGTGCAGGAGCTTGTGCTCGTTGAGGTCGTCGATCTTCTCGGGGCGGCCGTACTGCTGGAAGTAGGACGGCGAGGCAATCATCCGCCGCGTGGTGTCCGCGAGCTTGCGGGCCCGCAGCGTCGAGTCCTCAAGCTCCCCGATGCGGATCGCCATGTCGAAGCCTTCGGAGATGAGCTCCACGTAACGGTTGTTCAGCACCATGTTCACGGTGATGCCCGGATGCTGCTGCAGGAACTCACCCAGCACGGGGCTCAGGTGGTTCACGCCGAAGTCGGTGGCGACCGAGATGCGCAGGAGACCTGAGGGCGCTGTCTGCATGGAGGTGACCAGCGCGTCCGCCTCGCCCGCATCGTTCAGGACCCGTCGCGCCCGGTCGTAGTAGGCCAGCCCGATCTCGGTGGGCGACACGCGGCGCGTGGTGCGATTGAGAAGCCGCGCGCCAAGCCGCGCCTCGAGCGCCGAGACATGCTTGGAGACGGCCGACTTGGAGATGCCCATCTTCTTGGCGGCGTCCGTGAAGCCCCCTTGGTCCACCACCGTGGCGAAGGCCTCCATCTCGGTCAGGCGATCCATGCTCGTTCCTCAAGTGCAGGCAATGACGCCTGTCTTGTTCCCAAATCCGGCACAATTGGGACTGACCCCGGTCAAATCCGGGGTTTTGCATGGAATTGGCCGAAGACGAGGAAACGTATCAGAGGGCGAGAGCGAGCCGCGTGCCTTGGTCAATGGCCCGCTTGGCATCGAGCTCGGCCGCGATGTCAGCGCCGCCGATGACATGAACGGAGCGGCCCCGGGCCTGGAGCGCCTTGGCCAGCCCCCGCTCGGGTTCCTGCCCGGCGCAGAGCACCACCGTGTCCGCGGGGATCAGCGTAGACTCATTGGCGGAGCCGAGCCGAACCCAGAGGCCCTCGGGCACGATCCGCTCGTAGGTGGCGCCGCCCAGCATCCGCACGCCCTTCATCTGCAACGAGGCGCGGTGGATCCAGCCGGTGGTGCGACCGAGACGCCGCCCGGGCCGCTCGGGCCGGCGCTGGAGAAGCGTGACCTCGCGCAGGGCCGGATGCGGGCGGGCCCCCAAGGGATCGAGGCCCCCCGGCGTCCGGGCCGGGTCGCCCACGCCCCATTCCGCCAGCCAGGCTGGCAGGTCGAGGGTCGGGCTTTCGCCCGTCACCAGGAACTCGGTAACGTCGAAGCCGATGCCGCCTGCCCCGATCACCGCCACGCGCGCTCCCGCGACGACGCGGCCCGTGAGGATGTCGGCATAGGAGGCCACGTGAGGCAGGTCCTGGCCAGGGATGCCGGGATCGCGCGGACGCACGCCCGTGGCGACGATCACCTCGTCGAACGGAGCGAGGTCGGCGGCGCCGGCTTCCTGTCCAAGCCGCAGGTCGATGCCGCGCCGGGTGACCATGGTTTCGAACCAGCCGACAAGAGGGCCGAACTCCTCCTTGCCCGGCACGGCGCGGGCGAGGTTCAGTTGCCCGCCGATCCGGGCCTCCCGCTCGAAGAGGACGACGGAGTGGCCGCGCTCGGCCGCGGTGAGCGCCACCGACAGCCCCGCCGGGCCCGCGCCCACCACGGCGATGCGCCGGGGGGCGAGTGCGGGACGGGCGATCAGCTCGGTCTCGTGCGCCGCGCGCGGGTTCACCAGACAGGTCGCGATCTTGCCCGCGAAGGTGTGGTCGAGGCAGGCCTGGTTGCAGGCGATGCAGGGGGCGATCTCGCGCGAGCGCCCGGCGGCCGCCTTGGTGACGAAGTCGGGGTCCGCCAGGAAAGGCCGGGCGAGACTCACGAGGTCCGCGTCGCCGCGCGCCAGGATGTCTTCGGCGACCTCGGGCGTGTTGATGCGGTTCGAGGCGATCACCGGGATCGATACCTCCTGCCGCAGCCGCGCCGTGAGCCAGGTCCAGGCGCCACGCGGGACCGGCGTGGCAATGGTGGGCACCCGGGCCTCGTGCCAGCCGATGCCCGAGTTGAGCGCGTCCGCCCCGGCCGCCTGCACGGCTTGCGCGAGGGCCACGACCTCGTCCCAGGCCTGACCGCCTTCCACGAGGTCGATGAGCGAGATGCGGTAGATCAGCGCCCGTTCAGGACCGAGCGCGGCCCGGACCCGCTGAACCACGTCAAGGGGGAAGCGCATCCGGTTCTCGATCATCCCGCCCCAGCCGTCCGTCCGCCGGTTGGTGCGGACGCTCAGGAACTGGTTGAGGAGATAGCCCTCGGAGCCCATGACCTCGACGCCGTCGTAGCCCGCCTCGACGGCACGGCGGGCGGTGGCGGCGATGGCGGCGGCCTGCGCCTCGATCCCCGCCGCGTCCAGCTCCCGCGGCGGGAAAGGGCTGATCGGGGACTTGAGCGCCGAGGGCGCCACGCAGTCGGGTCCGTAGGCGTAGCGGCCCGCGTGCAGGATCTGGAGGGCGATCCGGCCACCGGCGGCGTGCACGGCGTCGGTGATGCGACGATGGTTGGCGATGTCGCGGTCCGTGAAGAGCCCCGCCGCCCCGGGGAACACGCCCCCCTCGCGGTTCGGAGCCATGCCGCCGGTCACGATCAGCCCCGCCGAGGCGCGGGCCGCGTAGAAGGCGGCGACCCGGTCCCAGTCGCCCGCTTCCTCCAGACCCGTGTGCATGGAGCCCATGAGGACCCGGTTGGGCAGATCGACCGCGCCGAGGCGGAGGGGAGACAGGAGGTGCGGGTAGGTGTTCATGGCCCGGTTATGCCCGGAGGCGCCCCCCGGATCACGCGGGACGCCGCGTCAGAGGGGCGCCCGGCCACCCTTGGCGACCGGGCCGGGACCCTTACTGGTCCATGTAGACGTGACGCTCGCCCTTGGCTCCGGGATGGGTCACGGCACCGTAGCGCGCGCCGCCCACGAGCTTGGCGAACTTCCAGATCGCGCCCGAGGCGTACTGGGTCTCGCGCGGGCCCTGCCATTCGGCGCGGCGCTGCGCGAGCTCCTCGTCCGACAGTGCCACGGACAGCTCGCCCGTTACGGCGTTCAGCGTGATCATGTCGCCGTTCCGCAGCAGCGCGATCGGTCCGCCATGGGCGGCCTCGGGACCGACATGGCCCACGCAGAAGCCCCGCGTCGCGCCCGAGAAGCGGCCGTCGGTGATGAGCGCGACCTTCTTGCCCATGCCCTGGCCCGAGAGGGCGGCGGTGGTGGACAGCATCTCGCGCATGCCGGGGCCGCCGGCGGGGCCCTCGTTGCGGATGACGATGACCTCGCCTTCCTTGTATTCGCGGGCCTTGACGGCGGCGAAGGCGTCCTCCTCGCATTCGAAGACGCGGGCGGGGCCGGTGAAGACCTGCTCGGACTCGGTCATGCCGGCGACCTTCACGATGGCTCCGTCCGGGGCGAGATTGCCGCGCAGGCCCACGACGCCGCCCGTGCGGGTGAGCGGCGTGGCGACGGGGTAGATCACGCGGCCGTCGGCCTCGGCCCGGATCTCGTCAAGCTCCTCGCCGAGGGTGCGCCCCGACGCGGTGATGCAGTCCTCGTGCAGGAGGCCCGCCTTCTGCAGCTCCTTCATCACGACGGGGACGCCGCCGACCTCGTGCAGGTCCTTGGCGACGTACTTGCCGCCCGGGCGCAGGTCCACGAAGTAGGGCGTGTCCTTCATGATGTCGGCGACGTCGAAGAGGTCGAAGTCGATGCCCGCCTCGTGCGCGATGGCCGGCAGGTGCAGCGCCGCGTTGGTCGAGCCGCCCGTGCAGCCCACCACGCGGGCCGCGTTCTCCAGCGCCTTGCGGGTGACGATGTCGCGGGCGCGGATGTTCCTGGCGATCAGGTTCATGACCGCGACGCCGGTCGACTCGCAGTACTGGTCGCGGCTCTCGTAGGGGGCGGGGGCCGAGGAGGAGTTGAGGAGCGCGAGCCCGATCGCCTCGGAGACGCAAGCCATGGTGTTGGCGGTGTACTGCGCGCCGCAGGCCCCGGAGGACGGGCAGGCCACGCGTTCGAGAACGGCCAGCTCGGCGTCCGAGAAGACCCCGGCCTGATGCTGGCCCACGGCCTCGAAGACATCTTGCACAGTCACGTCGCGGCCCTGGTAGCGGCCTGGCAGGATCGAGCCGCCGTAGATGAAGACCGACGGAACGTTGAGGCGGACCATGGCCATCATCATGCCCGGCAGCGACTTGTCGCAGCCCGCGAGGCCCACGAGCGCGTCGTAGCAGTGGCCGCGCATGGTGAGCTCCACCGTGTCGGCAATGGCGTCGCGCGAGGCGAGCGAGGAGCGCATCCCCTCGTGCCCCATGGCGACGCCGTCGGTGACGGTGATGGTGGTGAACTCGCGGGGGGTGCCGCGGCCTTTCTTGACGCCCTGCTTGACGACCTGCGCCTGGCGGTTCAGCGCGATGTTGCAGGGGGCGGCCTCGTTCCAGCAGGTCGCGACGCCGACCCAGGGCTGGTGGATCTCCTCCTCGGTGATCCCCATGGCGTAGAAGTAGCTCCGGTGCGGCGCGCGGGCCGGGCCTTCGGTGACATGGCGGCTGGGCAGCCGCGACTTGTCGAAGCGTTGGTCGATCGTCATGGGGTCCCCCTCGGTTCGGGCGAAGGGGATACGCCCCTGACGCGGGGGCGTCCAGATGTCCGCTGGCAGCGGCGACTAGATGCCCGCGTACCAGTCGTAGCCGCGTTCCTCCCAGTAGCCGCCTTGGCCGGGAAGGTCGGCCACCACCTCGATGCCCCGGAGATACTTGGGCATCTTGTAGCCGAGCTGCCGCTCGACCCGGAGCCGGAGGGGCGCCCCGTTCGGGACCGGAAGCGCCCCGCCGTTTATGCCGTAGGCGAGGATCGTCTGCGGGTGGAGCGCGTCGCGCAGGGCGAGGCTTTCCCAATAGAGGACGTTGCCCGACAGCCCACGCTCGATGGTGTCCATGCAGCGGAAGACGACGAAGCGCGCCTCGGGGCGGAGCCCGGCCTCGGAGAGGAGGCGGGAAAGCGGCACGCCGGTCCATTCGGCGATGCAGGACCAGCCTTCGACGCAGTCGTGCCGGGTGATCTGGGTGCGGGAGGGCCGCGCCATCAGCTCGGGCAGCGACAGGGCCAGCGGCCGCTCGACCGCGCCCTCGACGGTCAGGCGCCAGTCGGCCCAGCCCGAGGCGAGGTGGCGGAGGTAGTCCTCATCCGGCGGAGAGGTCACGCCATTGGGGCGCATGGGCTGGCGGATGTCGGCGCGGGTGTATTCGGGGGCGAGATGGCCGTCCGCGAGGTTGCCCAGCGTCAGGTCCGTCAAGGTATTAGCGCTTTCGAGCACGTCGCGCAGCCCGCCGTCGCGCGGCAGGCGGTCGAAGACCTTGCAGCCCGACAGGAGCAGCGCGGGCGCCGCGAGCAGCAGCCGGCGGCGGATGGGGTCAGCGGGCATCGGGATCCTCTCCGGGGCTGAGGCGGTACCAGCCGGTGACGATGGAGCGCAGCTCGTTCAGCGGCCCGGCCAGAAGCGCCATCAGGATATGGACGACGACGAAGAGGACGAGCAGCACCATCTCGACGAAATGCAGGGTCCGCGCCGTCTGCCGCCCGCCGAAGACATCGAGCAGCCAGGGGGCGGCGGCGTTGAAGGACGGTGACATGCAGAGCCCCGTGAGGACCATCCCCGGCAGCAGCAGGAACAGCACCCCGAAATAGGAGAGCTTCTGGAGCACGCTGTAGCGGCGCCTGTAATGCAGCCTTAGCCGGGCATGGTCGGCGATGTCGCCCGACAGGGCGCGCAGGTCGCGCCAGCCGGGGATCACCTCCCGGAGGTGGCCGTTGAGCGTGCTCGCCAGGAGCCACAGGAGCAGGGTGGCGACGAGGACCCAGGCGAAGAAGAGATGCACGACGCGGCCGGTGGCGAGGTCCTGGTACGAAGGGATCGTGGCCCAGGACGGAAAGGCGCGCGCCTCGCCGCCCGACCAGCCGAGGAGACCCGTGGCCTCGAACCGCTGGCCGAAGAGGGTGACGGTGCCCACGGCAGGCGGAGGCGGCTCGCCCCTGGGCTCGAGCGGCCCGGCCTCGTGGGGCTCGGCGCCGATGACCAGGACCGCGTTGTCGAAGGCGAAGCCCGACTGCTCTCCGATGTAGAGGGCGGGGTGGGCGTTGAAGATCTGCAGGCCCGAGAGCAGCAGGAGGAACAGCGCCACCGCCCAGATCCAGTGCGTCAGGCGTGTCCAGACGTTCTGCCGGTAGACGAGCGGCCCGCGTCCCGTCCTTTCGATGTCCATGGCTGTCTCCTGTCCGGGATGCCTGCCCCGAGTCGAGCCACGTTCCATCCCGGGAAGAAGTTTCAGGACGGCCGGGGGTCCCCCGGGCCCGCGATTGCATTCGGTGGGGCTGCGGCTTATCTCCCCCCGTCAGAGCCTCGGAGGGCGCGCGCATGAACTGGATCTCGAACTACGTCCGCCCGCGGATCAACTCCATCTTCTCGCGCCGCGAGGTGCCGGAGAACCTCTGGTCCAAGTGCGACGAGTGCGGGCAGATGCTGTTCCACCGCGAGCTGGCCGACAACCTGAACGTCTGCCCGAACTGCGGGCACCACATGCCGATCAAGCCGCGCGAGCGGTTCAAGGCCTTCTTCGACGGCGGCGTCTTCGTCGAGGTGAAGGTGCCCGAGCCGATCCAGGACCCGCTCCAGTTCCGCGACCAGAAGAAGTACGTGGACCGCATCAAGGAGGCCCGCCGCACCACCGGCGAGAAGGAGGCCATGCTGGTCGCCGAGGGCGAGGTGAACCGCACCCCCATCGTCGCGGCGGCGCAGGACTTCTCCTACATGGCCGGCTCCATGGGCATGTACGTGGGCAACGCCATCGTCGCCGCCGCCGAGCGGGCGGTGCAGTTGAAGCGGCCGCTGGTGCTGTTCTCGGCCGCGGGGGGCGCGCGAATGCAGGAAGGCATCCTGAGCCTCATGCAGATGCCGCGCACCACCGTCGCCGTGCAGATGCTCAAGGAGGCGGGGCTCCCCTACATCGTGGTGCTGACGCATCCGACCACGGGCGGGGTCACGGCCTCCTATGCGATGCTGGGCGACGTGCAGATCGCCGAGCCGGGGGCGCTGATCTGCTTCGCCGGGCCCCGCGTCATCGAGCAGACCATCCGCGAGACGCTGCCCGAAGGGTTCCAGCGGGCGGAATACCTGCTCGACCACGGGATGCTGGACCGCGTCACGCCGCGCGGCAAGCTCAAGGACGAGATCGTCTGCATCCTGCGGATGCTCCTGCGCGAGCCACCCGCGGTGATGGCCGACCTGCCGGCGCCCGCGACCGCCTCGCCCGCGCAGTCCGCCCCCGTGGAACCGCCGGCGGCCGCCGCCGAATGACCGCCGGAAGCGACGTCCTGCTGGAGCGGATGACCCGGCTCCATCCGAAGATCATCGACCTGACGCTGGCCCGCGTGGAGCGGCTTCTGGCGGCGCTGGGCCACCCGGAGCGGCGCGTGCCCCCGGTGGTCCATGTCGCGGGCACGAACGGCAAGGGCTCGACCGTCGCCATGATCCGGGCGGGGCTGGAGGCGCAGGGCGACCTGTGCCACGTCTACACCTCGCCGCACCTCGCGCGGTTCCACGAGCGCATCCGGCTGGCCGGGGAACTGATCGGGGAAGAGCACCTGATGGCGGTGCTCGACCGCTGCATGGAGGCGAACGGCGAGGAGCCCATCACCTTCTTCGAGATCACCACCTGCGCGGCCTTCCAGGCCTTCGCCGAGACGCCGGCCGACTGGACCCTGCTGGAGGTGGGGCTGGGGGGGCGGCTGGACGCCACGAACGTCGTGGACCGTCCGCGCCTCACGGTCATCACGCCGGTGGACATGGACCACCAGCAGTACCTGGGCGACACGTTGGGCAAGATCGCGGGCGAGAAGGCCGGGATCATCAAGCGCGGCGTGCCGGTCGTCGTGTCGCGGCATCATCCGGAGGCGCTGGAGGTCATCGAGGCCAGGGCGGCCCGGATGGGGGCGCCGGTGCTGGCCTATGGGCAGCAGTGGCACGCGGGCGTCGAGGACGGGCGGCTGGTCTACCGCGATGAGCGGGGGCTGCTGGACCTGCCGCTGCCGAACCTGCCGGGGCCGCACCAGATCATCAACGCCGGGACGGCCCTGGCCGCGATGCGGGAGCTGGGCCTGTCGGACGAGGCCTGCGAGGCGGGCGTGACGCGGGCCGAGTGGCCGGCGCGGATGCAGCGGCTGCGGGGCCCTCTGGCCGAGATGGTGGGGCCGGGCGAGCTGTGGCTCGACGGCGGGCACAACCCGGCGGCGGGCGAGGCCATCGCGGCGACCCTGACCGGGATGCCGCCGGCGCGGACGCATCTCGTCTGCGGGATGCTCAACACCAAGGACGTGGGGGGCTTCATGCAGCCCCTCGCGGGGGTGGCCGAGCGGCTCTGGGCGGTGTCGATCCCGAACGAGGCCAACACGCTGCCGGCCGAGGTCACGGCGGAGCACGCGCGCGAGGCGGGGCTGACGGCGGACGTGGCGGACGGGGTGCGCGAGGCCATCGCGGCGGCGACGGGGATGGGCGCTCAACGAATCCTGATCTGCGGGTCCCTTTATCTTGCGGGGCATGTGCTAAGATCGGGGGCATGATCCGTCTTGCCCTTCTCCTGGCCCTCGGGGGCCAGCCCGCCCAGGCTGCGCTCGTCCACTTCTGCTGGGCGGGGTCCAACGGCTACACCATGACGGGATCGATGGAGTTCCCGGACGCGCTGGCGAACGCGGAGGTCATCACCGAGGCCGACGTCACGCGCTTTCGCATCGCGGGGTTCAAGGACGGCGAGCTGATCGGGACCTGGGACATCTCCTCCCGCCAGCCCGACGACACCTGGTACCTGCGCTACTTCCCGCGCGAGATGCAGTTCCCGACCAACGGCGAGGTGCCGGGGCCCTTCGACCAGGGCTGGAACGCCGACGGGACGGCGGCGGACTGCGACGAAGGGGAGTTCGGCTTCAACGCCGGCAACTACGCGCAGGACTTCTGCCTGTCGGGGCTCTGGATCCAGGAATCGGGGGTCGAGCCCCAGAAGCCCTTCATCGCCCAGACCACCGCGCCGACCGACCCCGAATGCGGGGGGCCCGCGCTGCTGAGCAAGCGGCGGCGGGGCGAATAGCGGAGCGTTTCCCCTCGCTTGGGGGACGGACTCCGCGACCGCGCCGGGCGTGCCAGTCCACGGCGCGGGGGGCGCGTCCACGACGCGCGGCGGCTGGGTCTTTGCGAGACCGGCGGGCGGTCTCTCCCAGCGGGACGG
>NZ_VDFV01000063.1 GCF_006152145.1 Rubellimicrobium roseum
TCACGCGCGTCGCCTGACCTCGAGGGGAAAGGGGCGAACTCGGCCTCAACTCGAGTTGCGCAACAACGCCCTTCCCCGTACATCTCCCTCGCCTCGGCCGTCTCCTCATCCCATACATCCGAGATGCGTTTGAAGAAGAGCAGTGGGAGGATGTAGCCCTTCCAGTCAGTACGGTCGATAGCTGACCCTCTGAGAGTACTGGCGGCTTCCCACAGGGCGGATTTCAGCTCGGCTTGTGACATGCTGTTCATGCGAAATCCTGCAAGAACAGGCCCATGTACATCTCAATGTTGTTCATTGTTCCATGGCCCAGAGGGACACTGCCCGCTCGAGAAGGTCGGCCTGGCGGTCCGCGAGCACCGTGGGGGTCCAGTCCGGCGCATCGAGGATCGGCTTCGTCGTATCAAAGCTGACCTTGTTGTTCCGCTCGGCGTAAATCCTCTTCTTGCGGTCGAAAGGGAAGTACTGTGCCTTATAGTTCTTGATCCCGGCTAGGAGCGCCAAGTTGCCTAGGCGATGAAGCCAGAGGCGATGCCCGTCCTCGGTAAAGCGGGAGCGCCAGTACTCGTCTTTCAGTGCCTGCGGCAGTACGTGCTCGATCGTGATCTTGCCGCCAAAGTCCTTGGTGACGGACTCGTCCTGGTCCGCCTCCTCGAGTCGCAAAAGCACCGCTTGGGCAAATGGCCGAACATAAACATCGCCGTCGAGCAGCGTCCGAAACTCTTCATCATTGGCATTGGCGCGGAAGATCGCGCGAACGTTCTCCGCCGATCGTCCTGAGCGGATGGCATTGATGAGCTGGAAGTATGCCGTGAGCCGCGCGGTGAAGGCCAGGCGACGCACCCAGTTCTGATAGGTGATGCGCTCGAGGAGGCCGATGAATTCCTCTTCAGTCAGGCCGGAGACGGGGGCATTCAAGAAGGCCAGCAGCGGCGGGATCCATTCCTCAAAGGCAACGCGATGGAGCGACCGGATCGAGCGCCGCGCAGCCGCAGTGGCAAACTCCCCCCGCAGGATGCGCAGGTAGTTCTGAGCGGACGCGTTCAGCCCGTCGAGGAAGTCGAAGGGCGACGCTGTCCCCTCTATCAGCGTCTTGAACTCCTCGTGGAGCGCCTTGCGCGTCTTCGTCGCTACAATCGAGCTGCGATGATGGCCGAGGAACTGATCGAGCCGCTCGATGCCGATCTGCTCTTCAAGCGTCAGCCAAGCCTCATCAAGCTCGGCGCTCTTGGCCCCGTCGCCACCCAGCCGGGCAAACAAAAGATTCTTGATGAGATCGGCGTTGGTGAGGGCCATGCCGCGGGCATTGAGCACGTTGAAGAGCCGGTATGCTGACTGCCAAGAGGCCGTAGTCACGAAGACGACGTAGACGCGGCTTAGAAGGTAGTTGGCAAAGAGCTTGAGTGTCTGCTGGTCGTGTTGCGCGACGAAGCTGTCGATCACCTCGAGGTTCTCGATGATCCGCTGTTTGGGTGCGTCCTGCTCCTTAATGATCTCGCGCTTGGTCGCCTCGGAGACGGGCTGGCCGGCTAGAACATGTTTCCGGAAAAAGGATTGATCCCGGTTGCGCAGCGTAAGGCGGGGGGTTTCCTCCTCGCCGGTGAGGGCATTGCGCGGAAGGACCCGACTACCCAGCGCCGACTTGGCAGGCTCGTCGACTGCATCGCGGAGCCGAGCAAGAATTAGATTGAGGGTGGTCAGCCGCTGTTGGCCGTCGACCACCTCGTAGAATTGGCCCTTCTCGCGCTCGATGGTAATAAGTGAGCCGATGAAGTACTCCTCATCATTTGCCCCAAACGCCTCCCAGACATCATCGAGCAACTGCTCGACGTTGCCCTTCTGCCATGAGTAAGGACGCTGATAAGCTGGAATGACGTAGCGGATCTCCTCTGTAAGGACTCGGCTGATCGTTTGCTCGGCTGCTTGCATGTTCCCGGCTCACCCCCTCATTGCGACGGCCCTGCCGAGCGCCCCAGGATCGAGCTGACATCACCGTGCTTGCGGCGCACAGGCTAAGTTGCTGGACCTGTAGGGGGCAAGCCGAGTCCCACTACTTTCGCGCGAGTTGATGGCACTGGTGTTGCCCGTCCGCCGTGGATGTCGGACGAGTCAGCACCTGAGGGACAACGGTAACCGCACAAGTGCTCCACAATGGCTACTTGCAGACGTCCACCCATTCCGCGGCAGTGAGCTCTGCCAGGCGCTCTGGTGTGAGCCGCACGGCTGCGTTGATGGCGCCGGCGGCCGGGACGACCTCCGCGAAGGCGCGCAGCGAGACGTCGCAGTAGACGGGCAGCGGGGCAGGGAGGCCAAAGGGGCAGACACCGCCTACAGGATGGCTGGTCGCTAGCAGCACCTCGTCTGCCTCCAGCATGCGGGGCTTGGTGTCGAAGCGGTCCTTGAACTTGCGGTTGTCCAGCCGCGCAGTGCCACTGGTCACCACCAGCATTGTGGTCTCGCCCACGCGGACGCAGATGGTCTTGGCGATCTGGGCTGGTTCGACGTCATGGGCCACGGCCGCAAGGGCCACGGTGGCGGAGCTCTCCTCCGTAACGAGAACCTCGACCTCCGGGGCGTGCGCAGCAAAGAACTCGCGGACCGATTGCAGGCTCACGGCTTGGCTCCTTTCCAGCTCCACGTGACCGGCGCAGGCCTATGGGGGGCAACGGGGTGGCGCAAGGCGGGGCAGGTCCGGCTAGCGTGCCTGCTGCCGAAGCCATTCCGTCTGCTGGTGCCACTCCGGCGGGAACGCCTCCCGCAGCATCTCCAGCACCAGGCCGCGGGGCTGGCGGCCATCAAGGATCGCCTCGATGATCTCAGGGGCGAGCAGCGTGAGCCGCAGAACCCGCGACAGATGAGACGGCGCGATCCGCTCGCGCTCGGCCAGCTCAGCGATGGTGGCGACCTCGCCTGCATCCAGCATCCGCTTCCAGCGGAACGCGCGGGCCAGCGCCTTGACGAGGGTGCTGTCGAAGTGGGCGCGCGGGGCAGGGGTGTCCTGCGGCAGCACCACCGCCTTGCGCCCGCCGCGCCGGACCAGGCGCAGCGGCACATGCAGGGTGAGGCTGTCGGGCGAGGTGGTCATGCGCATCAGGCGGCCTGCTCCAGCCCGGGAGCCATCTCCCGCACAAGGCCGGTGAGCCCGTCCACGCGCAGGGCGAGGTTGAGCCCCTCGAGGGTGAGGTCGATGCGCTCGACCAGGAGCTGCACGAGGCGCGCCTGCTCGGCCGGGAAGAGTTCATCCCACAAGGGGGCGAGTTGGTGGAGCGCCTCCCTTGCTTCGGCCTCAGTGACGGCAGGGTCCTCCTGGTGTGCGGCCCGCCAGGTCCCCACCACGATCTCGGGCTGGCGGAACACGGCCCGGAGCTGGTCGACGACCGCCGCCTCGATCTCGCCCGCGGGCACCCGGCCCACCGGACATGACCCGGTGCCCTGCTTCAGCACCGTCTGGCTCACGTAGTAGCGATAGAGACGCCCACCCTTGCGCGTGTGGCTGGGCGAGAACGCCGCCCCGTCCGGACCAAAGATCAGGCCCTTCAGCAGCGCCGGGGTCTGCGCCCGGGTGCGGTTGGCGCGCAGCCGGGGGCTTTCCTGCAAGATGGCGTGGACCTTGTCCCAGAGTGTCTGGTCGATGATCCCCTCGTGCTCGCCGGGGTAGCTCGTGCCCTTGTAGACGGCCTCGCCCAGGTAGGTGCGGTTGCTCAGAAGGCGGTAGAGCACGCTCTTGGAGATCGGCCCACCCGATCGTGTGGTGACGCCCCGCGCCTTGAGCTCCCGGGTCAGCACCGTGCCCGAGCCCAGTTCGGCAAAGCGCTCGAAGATCCAGCGCACGTGCGGAGCTCGCTCCGGGTCCATCACCAGCTTGCGGCTCTGGACGCGGTAGCCCAGGGGCGGCACGCCACCCATCCAGATGCCCTTCATGCGGGAGGCCCGCACCTTGTCCCGGATGCGCTCGGCCGTGACCTCCCGCTCGAACTGCGCGAAGCTCAGGAGAATGTTGAGCGTGAGGCGGCCCATGGAGGTGGTGGTGTTGAAGGACTGGGTGACGGAGACAAAGGTCACGTCGTTGCGATCGAACACCTCCACGAGCTTGGAGAAGTCCATGAGCGCGCGGCTCAGGCGGTCGATCTTGTAGACCACCACCACGTCCACGAGCCCGTCCTCGATGTCGGAGAGGAGCCGCTGCAGGGCGGGGCGGTCCAGCGTGCCTCCGGAGATGCCGCCGTCGTCGTACTGGTCGCGCACCAGCACCCAGCCCTCAGAGCGCTGGCTGGCGATGTAGGCCTCACAGGCCTCGCGCTGGGCGTGGAGGGAGTTGAACTCCTGCTCCAACCCCTCCTCGGACGACTTGCGGGTGTAGACGGCGCAGCGGAGTTTGCGCACGAGCGGCTTGGTGACAGGGGCGAGAGCCGGGGCAGAGGTCGGGGCGGCGTTGGTCTTGGAAGCCGTGTTAGTCCTCGTCTTTCTCATCCCGCCCTCCGGTGGTTCTTGAGCCCGAAGAACACCCAGCCGTTCCAGCGCGTGCCGGTGATGGCGCGAGCGATGGCCGAGAGCGACTGGTAGGGTCGGCCCTGCCACTCGAAGCCCTCGGGCAGCACCGTCACGACCTGCTCTGTGCCCTGCCACTCGCGGATGAGCCGCGTGCCGGCGATGGGTCGCAGGTCCGCCCGGATACGGCGGGTCACGACGTTGCCGCCGTCGAGCTGCTCGCCCAGCGCCTCTAACCGCCGGACGGTCTCGGGCTTCAAGCCCCCATACGCGAGCTCCTGGATGCGGTAGGCGAGACGGCTCTCGAGGTAGCGGCGGTTGAAGGTCGGCGGCTCGCTCTCGAAGAGCTCCCGCCACTGGCGCTTGAGCTCGGGCGTGGGGGTCGTCTTGAGCGCGGCAAGGCGCGCCGGGATGGGATCGGGCGAGGTGAGGGGCAAGGAGGCGGGCGAGGGTGAGAACGTGGTCATGCGACTCTCCGGTTGGACACGGTTGCATGACCGCTCTGGTCGGCCCGGATGTGTAGCGAACTCTCTCCCGAACGAACGGATAGTTCGCTTGACTGGCGAGCGCGAAGGCGCCTCAGCCCGAGGGCGAGGATCGCGCAGAGTTCAGCCCGGCGCTCCGTCGGGGTCATGCGGGTGGCGGGGTAGGGGTTCACCAGGCGTCCTCCCCCGCAAGTGACACGCGGCTAGCAGCGCGGCCTGCTCTGCGAAAAGGGCCCACGATCTTGGTGCCGGTCAGCGCGCGGTCAGGATTAGTTCGGCCGAAGGACTGCAACGGGCGGACCTCGGGGCCGAGGGGCGTGGCGTCGGCGGCGCCAGTCGTCCGTGCCGGATTGATGGATTCAAGCCGACGGGAAGGACCCGCAGCCCAAGTCACCTGCGCGTCGCGGTCATTTCGGTTGCTGTGGGCAGAGACAGCCCAGGCGCAAACCGGTAAGAGGCTCAGGATTTCAGAGGATTGCGAGCTTTTCACGATGGCCCCAAAACGAAACGAAATCGGTTTTCTCGTTTGGTGACTAGGCAGGCCCCAGGGGCCGCGCCACCGCCAAGGGGCAGGCTGGCCAGACCGGGCCCCATACCGGGGCCAGGTCCGCACCCTGTCTTTAGGCTGAGTGCCTCTATCCGAGCCGGACCGTGCCGCGGCCGCGCGGCCCCTAACGGACCTATGGCTTCGGTCCGGCCAAAGTGCCGTGCCATGCCACGTCCTCGCGCCGAAAGCAGGTGCTCGATCTCTCCACCCCGCCAAGACGGGCAGGGCACTCCATCTCTCTCCACCACCCCACCGCCCCTTTAGGGGCGGGGTGGTGGAGAGGTGGAGAAGCCCGTCGATGCGCTCCACCTCTCCACCGGTCTCCACCAAGCAAAGCGAGGTGGTGGAGAGGCTCAAACGCTGGCCCATTCGCCCACCTCCAAGCACGGGCGCTTGCGCGACTTGCCGTCCGGAAGGCGTTCCTCTTGCAGAGCGCCGGACTTGATCCAAGCAGCGAGTAGTTGCTTGATCCGCGACTTGTCGCTATCCGCGTCCAAGCCCAGCACCTCCGCCACGATGTGCCCCGCCCAGTCGTTGGCCTGCGCATCCTTGCGAGGGTGCTTGCCGTCTATGGCTCGTTGCACAGCCAGGAGATCGGCCACCGAAACGTCTTCGAAAGGGTCCGGCCACTCCCATGCTTCGACCACGCCCACACTGTCGCCATTGCCCAGGTCTACAGAGGCAACGCGACGCCAGACCCGCTTGCCCGGCGGCGCAAGGTTTGCCTTGTCCCTGGTGACAGAGAAGTAAGGGGCGGGATCGTTCTTGAGGCCAGCCTTGTCCCGTTCCGCATTGCTCATGGGGTTCAGCACACGGGCCGATCGCGCAGCCCCGAGGAGCGCCGAGGCGCCCCGGCTGCTCTCGCTCGTGGCTTCTTCCCCGCTCAGCTTGCGGGTGTGATGAACGAGCTCGATGGCGCAGTTGCAGCGGTCGGCTAGCGCGGCCCACTCTTTGGCTACCAAGTCGATGGCGCCGTTGTCGTTCTCGTTCACCTGATGCGAAGACACGAAGGGGTCCACGATCAGAACATCGACACCTCGAACGCGGATCTGCATCTCCAACCGATCCATCGCCGCAGGCTCGATCCGTGTGCCCTGGCGCACCTGAGTGGCCGTGCAGAGCGGGTGCTGCCGGCCCGAGTCCCGGAAGAGGCGCCCCCCGATCTCTTCTGGCTTGATCCCGTGGTGCAGCATGGCGGCAGTGATGCGGCGGTCCAGCTCGTCCAGCGGGTCCTCAAGGTTGTAGAGCCAAACACAGAGCTTGCCGACTGGGCGGTCTTCGAGAAGGGCGCGCCCTGACGCCATAGCCAACGCTTCGACAATCCCGTGAGATGACTTGGCAATTCCTGAAGGTCCGACGGTGCAGGACATCTGCCCGCGCAAGAGATGCTGCCCATACACCCAGGCCCGTGGTGGCAGAGTCGCCGGGTCGCGCCAGGGAAAGGGGGTCGGCAGGCAGATGCTAGAGGTGTTGCGCGTCGATGCAGCTTCCTCCGAACTATTGAGAAACCTAGCGTTGTGGAGCTGCGGCTCAGGATCTCTGCCCAGCCATCTCGCCCTCTGGAGGGCGTAGAAGGCACTTGGGTCGTTGTCCGTCATGCCGCCCTCCCGCGTTTAGGGAAGGGGATCACCTTCGGTTCGTGAAGCTCTTGACGACGCGCCTCGACGAAGCGTCGGGCCGCCGCGATGGCCCTGCGGCGGTTCGTGTGGCTGCAAACTAAGACATCGGGGATCTCGTCGAGAGTAGGCGCCTCGCTCATCGCGATGACGTCGTAGATCGTATCCCCATTCGGGCTCTGAGCTTCTCGAATGCAGACGCTCCAGGTCATACCCAACCCTCCCGCCGCACGAGCTCAAAGCGCTCGATCGACCCCGCGTCCTTGTCCCAGACAAGGCTTGCCAGCGGCGGGAGGCAGGCATTATGTTCGGTGGTGAGAACGCTTTCGCGGGCCGTCTCATTAGCCCCGGTGGCGCTGCCAGGCGCGCCGGGGCACTCCGTTTCCAGGTCCATGTTGTTTGATCCTTACGACGCGACTTGCGCGCGCTCGACGATCCACTGAGCGATGGAGCTCTCAGGCCAGCGTACGGCCTTGCTGGTGACGCGGACGGGGCGTGGGAACTCGCCCCGCTCCATCAAGCGATAGATGCTAGCGCGGCTCAGGCCGACGATCTCTTCGACCTCGCGCCGGTTCAGGTGCTTCTCGATCATGGGTGCTTTCCTGTGCATTGCAGGTCCATGAGGAGACAATGCCCCGCCCCAAGCGGCGTGGAAGTATGGCGTTAACGACCGCTAATTTTGGCAGGGGATTTGGCCAACTAATCCTTGGCTGGACCAACCTTCGGCACCCCGAGTTCTTTGGCTGCCCGGCTCAGAGTTCTAACCGGGACGTCCTCACCGATAAGGTCCGAGATGGCCCTTGCTGCCTTTGGCCAGGAACAGTCGATGCCGTTGGGAAAGAGCGTTTGGCACGCGTCGCGCAGGTTTCCTCGCACTGGACGACCAGGGCCGGACTTTGAGCCTGCCTTGATCGGTGCAAGCATTTGCCACTGTATGGTAGGCATGGCGGGGAGCCATCGCCGCCGCAGCGCCGCTGCAAGGTCTGTCGTAACCCACATTTTTGCATGGTTGTGGGTCGCGCCTAGCGCGCACCGATCGTGGTCATGGGGGCGGACAAAGAATGTACCGTCCCTCGCTGCCGAATGTTCATCGGCAAAGGCAAGTGTGTCGGGATCAATGGCGACGACGGAAGCACTGTGGTGGCGAAGGAAAACTACCGCGTCCTGCTCCTCCTTCAGACGCCAACGGAACTCGTGCCAGAGGAACCCTACCTGATCGTTGTTGAGCAGGGACGCGACATTGATTGGAGCACCTGGCGGCCTCACACCTCGCTCCACCGCCAATATGTATGTCCCTACGAATTCGCGAAAGAGCGGACCCAGAGATCTGTATGCGGGTGGAGCAAGCAAGCCCTCGATCATACCCCTAGATGCTCCTGCACCGCGTTCTCAGCCTGGAAGGTAGCCCTAGCGTCCATCTCTCGCCGCTTCTCAAATATGTCCGAACGCACATAGGCCCGCTCGGCCGCCTCCCCTACGAGTTGGGCCGTAACGAACTCCGCTATTTCGCGCAGAAAGGTGGTCGGCTGTTGTGCCCAAGTCTGGGCGCCCTGCAGGTCAGCAACGATGCCGAACTGTTCCGTGGGCGCCGGAAGACTCCTGATCGCGGGTAGTCGGCGCGATTCCTCACCGTGTAAGACAAACCGCCTGTCGTCACAGGAACCTAGCTCCTGCCGTAAGCCCCCCGCAGAGTGAGCGGGCGCCGCCTCATCGCGCTCCTTTGGCTCCCGGTTCTTCAGGGCTTTGGCGACGATGAGCACCGTCTCAGATCTTCGACCTGCCATGTGGCTGCTCCAAGATTTCTGGTGTTCAACTTGGGACATCCTGAACCTTAGGAGAACACAGAGGTAGGACCAGAGAGGAGTTGCAAACAAAACTGGCAACCACCCGATATCCCGTCGCGAGCGCTTTGCGTACCCCAAGTTGGCGCGCTCGGGCGATTGCGACAACCAGGCCCAACTCACAGGCGGCGGGTAACCGGGATAGAGGTCCGATCAACTACGCCAGTATCAAGCAACGGCTTCCCAGTGGCTTCCCGGGATCGCGTCCACCAGACTGCGCGTGTACTCCTGCTCGGGCGCACGGAAGATGCGAGCCGGAGGACCGGCCTCCACCACCTGGCCTTTGTGCATGACCAGCACCTCGTCACAGATCTGGCTCGCCACGCGCAGATCGTGCGTGATGAAGATCATGGCCAGCTGGCGCTCCTTCTGCACCCGGGCCAGGAGCTCCAGGATCTGGGCCTGGATGGAGACGTCGAGCGCGGAAACGGCCTCGTCGGCCAGCAGGACCTCCGGATCGAACATGAGTGCGCGGGCGATGCCGATGCGCTGTCGTTGTCCTCCCGAGAACTCGTGGGGGTAGCGGTCGTAGGCACTCGAATCCAACCCGACCTGGGCCAGAATGGTCCGGGCCTTCTGTCGTGCCGCTCCCACAGGCATGCCCTGCGCGATCGGTCCGACGGTCATCGAGGCGCCCACCGTCTGTCGCGGGTTGAGCGACGCAAAAGGATCCTGGAACACCATCTGAATGCGCGGTCGAAGCGGCCGGAACTCAGCCTCGCTCATGGGCAGGATGTCATGGCCGTCGAGCAGGATGCGCCCGCTGTCCGCTGACGTGAGCTTCATCAGCACTCGGCCCATCGAGGACTTGCCGGAGCCGCTCTCGCCGACCACGCCAAGGGTCTGCCCTTTGCAAAGAGTCAAGCTGACCCCCTTTACGGCCTCGACGTGGCGCTTGCGGCCCAGGAGACCGGCGGAGGTGTGATAGGTCTTTCTCAGATCCTCGACGCGCAGGATGACAGGCATCTCGCTCGCGTCGGGCACACCGGCCGCCTCGGAGCGAAGACGGGGCACCGACGCGATCAGGCGGCGGGTATAGGGATGCTCGGGCGCATTGAGCACTTGTGCGGCTGGCCCTTGCTCCACAAGGTGGCCCTTCTCCATCACGACCACCCGGTCCGCGATGTCGGCCACCACGCCGAAGTCGTGGGTGATGAACATGACGCTCATGCCCTTGCGACGCAGGATGCGACGGATGAGGTCGAGGATCTGGGCCTGGGTGGTCACGTCCAGTGCCGTGGTCGGCTCGTCGGCGATGAGCACCTCGGGATCGAGCGCCAGAGCGATCGCGATCATCACCCGCTGCCGCTGCCCACCGGACAGGCGGAACGGATACTGATGGCGCAAGAGGGGCGGATCGGGCAGGCCGACCTCGTGCAGAAGCTCAAGGACCTTGGCTTCACGCACTCGGCGGTCGCTCCAGCCATGGGCCACCAGCACTTCGTCGATCTGGGCGCCAATGGTCATCAGCGGGTTCAGGGCCGACAGCGGGTCCTGGAAGATCATGGACATCGACTTGCCGCGGAGAGCGCGACGCTGGGCCTCCGGCATGCCGAGCAGATCCTGACCGTTGAAGAGCACGGTCCCGCCCGTCACCTTCATGACGGGCGGAAGCAGCCCCATGACCGTGCTCGCCGTGACCGACTTCCCGGATCCCGACTCTCCGATGACGCACAGGATCTCGCCGCGCAGGAGATCGAACGTGACACCTTCGACGGCGTAGGACCGTTCCATCTCCTTGGGCAGGCTGACGGTAAGGTCGCGAACGGACAGGACAGGACCGGGCATGGGGGCCTCCGGAGAAGATCAGGGCTTGGGAACGACGGTCGCGACCTTGCGGAACGGCGAGAGCACCTCGAGCCATGGTGCGACGCCCTTGGGAACCTGAACAATGGAGCCGGGGCCGATCCGCTCGGGCTCGCCGTCGCCCAAACGGCAGATGGCCTCGCCTTCGAGCACCACGAAGGTCTCTTCAAGGTTGCGGGGCGGATAGGCGTAGGTCCCCGGTTCCGCGATCCAAACAGCAACCTTGGTCGCCGTCTCGGGCTGCCCCTCATCTTCCCAGACCAAGCGGCGCCAGGATTTGCCACGGCCTCCTTCGGCCTCGAGCCCTGGCGTGAGCCCAGTATCAGCGGTGATGTGGGTAAACAGGCTCATGGTTGGTCCTTTCAGGATGATGTGGGACAAGGAAGAAAGCTGTTGATCGGCCCGATCGTCATCTCTGATCCGACCGGGCATCGAGTGCGTCGCGCAGTCCGTCGCCAATGAAGTTGATGCCAGCCACAGCCATCGCGATGGCCACGCCAGGGACGATGGCGAGCCACGGAGCTTGAGCGAGATACTGCTGCGCGCCGTTCAGCATATTGCCCCAGCTGGGGAGCGGCGGCTGGATGCCATAGCCGAGGAAGCTGATGTAGGCCTCGAGCAGGATGGCGCGGGCCACGGTCAGGGTGGCCGCGACCGTGATGGGACCCACGACGTTCGGCAGCAGCTCCCAAAACATGATCTGGCGCTTAGTCAGCCCGACCATCTGCGCGGCTAGGACGAAGTCCCGCTCCCGCAGCGATCGCACGTTCGCCTCAACAATGCGGGCTACCTCCATCCAGCTTGTCACCGCGATGATCAGGGTGATCATCAGCGGGCTCGGGCTCACGAAGGCGGCAAGCGACAGCAGAAGGAAGACCGACGGAAAGGACAGAAAGGCATCCACCACGCGCATGAGCGCGGCGCCGATCCGGCCACCAAGGTAGCCCGCGACCACCCCTACTAGCGTGCCGAACACGGTGGACATCAGCATGGCCGAGAAGCCGACAAGAAGGGAAATCTGTCCGGCTTGGAAGAGGCGGGCCGCGATGTCGCGCCCCAGAGGGTCTGTGCCGAAGATGTGGGCTCCGGTGCCCGGGGGCGCAAATCGGGCTCGCAGGTCGATGTACAGCTCGTCGAAGGGCAGGAGATAGGGACCGAGGACACAGGCTAGTGTCAGGGTCACGATCATCGCCACCCCGACAAGGGCCAGCCGGTTGCGAAGGAAGCGGCGCAGGCTGCGCGAGCGCCACCAGCGGGTCGGAGCGGATCGAGGCTCGGTCACGTCAGCGGCGATCATGGGCATCTCCTTTCAGTCCAGCCGGATGCGGGGGTCGATGGAGGCCGCCAGGAGGTCGGCCGCGAGATTGCCGATCAGGACCAGGATCGCCGAGAACATCAGCAGTCCCATGACGACCGGATAGTCGTTGTAGCCCAGGCTATCGAGGAAGAGCCGCCCCATCCCGGGCCAGGTGAAGACTGTCTCGGTCACGAGCGCACCGCCCAGAAGGGTAGGCAGCTGCAGGCCTGCCAAGGTGATCATGGGAACGAGCGCGTTGCCCACGATGTGCTTCATCACGACCCGGCGGGGCGGCAGGCCCTTGGCTTTCGCGGTCCGCACGAAATCCTGGCTGATGACCTCCAGAGTGGCCGCCCGCATGTAGCGGCTCCAGACCGCGACCTCGACGAGCGCCAAGACCATGCTGGGCAGGATAAGGTGGCGGGCGTAGTCCCCGACCGAGCCATCCCCGACCGTGTACATGTTGCCCGCCGGCAGCCAGCCCAGCCAAAGCGAGAAGACGTAGATGGCGACCAAGCCGAACCAGAAGGTCGGGATCGACAGGGCGATCATCGCGGCCACCGTCGTGGTGGTGTCGAAGGCGGAGCCCTGCGCGAGCGCGCCTTTGATGCCGACCGAGGCCCCGATCAGGACCGCGAAGAAGGTGGCCGTTCCCATCAACAGCAAGGTCGCAAAGAGATGGCTGCCGATAACCTCGAGCACCGGGCGCCCGTCACGGTAGGACACGCCCCAATCGCCGCGGATCAGATGCCAGAGCCAGTCGAGGTACTGGATCGGCAGTGGGCGGTTGAGGCCCATCTGCTCGGCGATCCGGTCCAGCGCTTCCTTGGTCATGCCGGGCGTCAGCGCAAACTGGGAGAGCGGCCCGCCCGGCGCGAGGTTCAGCACCATGAAGCCGATGAGCGAGACAAGGAACAGGAGCACCAGGCTCTGTCCGCAGCGGGATAGGAGGTAACGGACCATGAGGCATCTCCGTCGTGGATGCGTCCGATCCGCGGCCCCGGTGTGACATCAGGAGGCCGCGGGTGCGAAGTGCAGGTCAGCGGCTCTGCAGAAAGCCAGGAGCTCGCTGATCGGGCCGGACTAAGACGTCAGTTCCAGCGCCAGCTGCGCACGTTCCAGGTGTCGATCCGGTTATTCACGTTGCCCGCGAAGCCCTCGACGCCAGCCTTGCGCCCGTGGATGACAGCGTACTGGTAGATCGGCAGGAAGGGCAGATCGGCCCGCAGGATCTCCTGAATCTTCAGATAGGCTTCGCGCCGCTCCTCCGGAACGACCGTCTCGGCTCCCTGGGTGAGCAGGGCGTCCACTTCGGGGTTCTCGTAGACCCAGGTGTTCTGGCCCGCGCCGCCCTTGGCGGGAGACGCGCTGGAGAGGAAGAAGGTCGAGGCGTCCGGGTCCGCCCCCGTCAGCACGTTCAGCCCGACAACGACAGAGTCGAACTGCGACAGCATCCAGTAGTCGCCCCACATTACTGCCGGAGGCAGGTTGGAGATGGTCATCTCCACCCCGATGTCCTGGAACGATTGCTGCAGGAACTGTTGGACCTGCTCGCGCAGATGATTGCCCGCCGTGGTCGAGTTGGTGAAGGCGAGCCGGACACCGTCCTTTACGCGAATGCCGTCGTCGCCCGGAACCCAGCCGGCCTCATCGAGCAGCGCCCGAGCCTTGTCGGGGCTGTACTCATGCGCCGGCAGGGCGTCGTTGTAGTAGAACGACTCCCTCGGCATGAAGGTCTCGGTGGGCGAGGGGACGCCGTAGTAGAGCGCGTCGATGATCGCCTGCTTGTCGATGGCGTGATAGAGCGCTTGCCGGACGGCCAAGTCCTGGAACTGCGGGCGCTGCATGTTGAAGGACAGCGACTCGAAGGTGGCCGTCCCCACCACCTCGACGACCCGGTCCGACAGCCCCTTGGCTTCCTCGTAATGATCTGGCGTGATCCATTGCAGGCCCACGAGGTCGATGTCGCCGGTCTTGAACTGCGTGTAAAGGACGGTGAGGTCCGGGATGTACTTGATGACTAGCCGCTCGAGGTAGGGGCCATCGCCGAAGTAGTTGGTGTTGGCCTCGAGCTCGATGTGGTCGCCCGCCACCCGGTTCTTCCACTTGTAGGCGCCGGTGCCGATCGGAGTGTTGTTGAAGGGAGCCGTGTTGGGGTCCTGACCCTCGAAGGCGTGCTTGGGGACAATAAAGGTGCCAGCGAGCAGCGACAGATAGGGCGCGAAAGGCTTTTCCATCGTCCAGGTGATTTCGGTCGGCGAGACCACGGTCAGGTTGCGAACCTGGTCATGTCCGGTGCTGCGCCAGCTCTTGAACTCGGGGTTCACCAGCAGCTCGATCGTGAACTTCACGTCTTCGGCGGTGAAAGGCGTGCCATCGTGCCAGGTCACGCCGTCGCGCAGCTTCACCCGCCAGGTCAGTCCATCGGCCGAGATGCCGCCGTTCTCCACCGTGGGCACTTCCGCGGCGAGCAGCGGGAAGAAGTTGCCGTCCTGATCGACGTCGAAGAGGGGGTCGAAGACCGCGTAATGAACGCCTTCGTCCACCTCGATGTGGGGCATGTGCGGGTTGAACACCGTGGGCTCCTGCGAGAACCCGATCACGAGCTGCCCGGAGGGGGCCTCCTGCGCCTGGGCCGCTCCGAGAGGTGTGAGGCTCGGGGCCAGGGTGGTGAGGCCGGCTGCCCCCATCAGAAGAAGGGTCTGCCGACGCGTCGGATGAAAGCTCTGCTTGGTCATCTGGTGGTTCCCTGTTGCAGTGGAGCGGGTGCGGCGTTCTTGGAGCCGCTATCCCGCGGAGGAACCAGCCCGGGTCGGCCCGGGCCGGGTAGGCGCGGGTCAGAACCCGCTGATCAGCTCGATCTTCGAGCCGTCGGAGAAGCGGCCGAACCGGAAGGGATGCGGGTCGACCAACGGCGTGCGGTTCAGCACGAGGTCGGCCATCAGCCGGCCGGCCGCAGGCCCGATCCCGAACCCGTGGCCGGAGAAACCCGACGCCAGAAAGAAGCCCGGCACCTTGGGAATCGATGAGATGACGGGAACCGCGTCGGGGGTGACGTCGATGTAGCCGGCCCAGCGTTGGGCGATCTCGGCCTTGAGAAGGGCAGGGAAGGCCCGCCGCGCCGCGGCTAGCGCACTGTCGGAGAGTTTCTTGCTGGGCACGGGGTCGAGAACGCGATTGTACTCGAAGGGACTCGCCTCATCGAGTGCCCAGCGTGTCGGGATGCGCGCCTCGTCCACGAACTTCAGGCCCAGCCGGAAGTTGAGTGACCGCCATTCCTTCCTCAGGGCTGGCAGAAACGCACGGGCGTAGCGGAAGGACTTAGGGACGATATTGACGACGTTCTCGTGTCCCGAAGCGATGGTGTAGCCGCCGTCCTGCCGCTTCCGGATCGCAAAGTCCTTGTGCCAGATGGCCTGCTCGGGTCCCCCTTCGAGAGGCATGGTGCGCAGCACCGAATTCATGACTTTGAGTTGCGGGAAGTCGATGCCGTGATTGCCCGCGAACAGGCCCGACCAGGCACCCCCCGCTAGCACGACCGATTTGCAGCGAATGGGTCCACGCTCCGTGACAACGCCGCTGATCGCCCCCCCGGACGTCTCGATGCCGCGCACCGCACATTCGGTCAGGATATGGGCGCCTCGCTCGCGGGCTGCTTCGGCGATGGCCGGCGCGGCCTTTTGCGGCTCCGCCCGACCATCGGCGGCCGTGAAGAGTGCGCCCTTCAGCTTGAGATCCGATCCCGGCAGCAGGTCCGCGAACTCGCGGGAGGAAAGCATGCGGCTGTCGAGCTGGTAGCCGTCGAGGTTGCGGTTCCAACTCTCGTGCTGAGCATACTGCTCGTCGTCGACACAGGTGAAGATGATGCCAGCGCGGCTATACCCGGTGTCGCGGCCCGTGCGCTGGTCGAGGCCCTTCCAGATCCGCAGCGCTTCGGCCATCAGTGGCACCTCGCGCGGGTCGCGGCGGGAGATGCGGACCCAGCCCCAGTTGCGGCTCGACTGCTCCTTGCCGATCCCGCCCTTCTCGCAAAGTGCCACGCGCAGGCCACTTTCGGCCAGCTCCAGAGCCGTCGAGCAACCAATGATCCCGCCGCCGATGACAACGACATCGACCTCCTGGGGAAGGTCGGCATCGCCATGGACGGGAACGACATAGGGCCCGGGCATCAGAAGCTCTCCTCGAGTTGGCAGTTGACCGCGAACTCCGCGACGCTGGCCTCGTTCGGCAAATCCAGGATCATGGATATGATCCGGGCGAGGTCGCGCGGGTCGGTCAAGTGGTCGGCCGGGCGGTTGGTGAGGCCCGCGGCCATGTCGGTCGCCACGAAGCCTGGGCAGATCGCCGTGGCTCGGATGCCCTGCTCGAAGCCCTCGTGCCGAAGGGCATGGGCCAGGGCGACGGCGGCGAACTTGGACAGGGAGTAGCTGCCCGACCGCGGCGACTTCACACGTTTGCCGGACAGCGAGGCTAAGACGATCACCCGACCTTGGCCGCCGGCCGCCAAGGATTCCCAGGCCGCCTTGGCCAGGCGACGCGGGGCCAGAACATTGACCTCCATGAGATCGCGGAGGTCCTGATCCTCGGCCTCGATCACGCTCTTCGGGATCATGATGCCGGCATTTGCCACGACCGCGTCGATGCGTCCGAAACGGGCGAGCGTGGCCCGCGCCCAGGTCTCCTCCGATCCTGCTGCGGTGGCGTCGTAGGCTTGGAGGTGCAGGCGCTCGTCCTGTCCGTCGGCCCAGGCCGGTGTTGCTGGTGAGCGCATCCCCAGCGACACCGCCCAGCCGTCCTGGACCAGGCGCTCGGCAACGGCGGCTCCAATCCCGCGGCTCGCCCCGGAGATGAGAGCCACACGCGGGCTCATTCCTGGATCTCCCGCAGCCGGTGGTAGGCGCGCTTCAGGACGTCGATCACGACGTCCTGCTCGGCGGGCGGGATGATCCGATCAAAGAAGTCCTTCGACTGCTGCACAACGATGCTTCGCACCTTGGCGGCAAGCGCCGAGCCCTTCTCGGTGATGTAAAGCTCCTGAGCCCGGCCATCCTCGGCGGAAACACGGCGCGTGATCAGGCCATGGACCTCGAACTGGTCGAGGATCCGGCCCATCGCCGAGCGATCCTTGAAGGCGATCTCGGCCAGGACCGAGGGTCTGATACCCGGATGGTTGTCGATGAGGAGCAGGGCCGTGATCTTCCACTTGCCCCGCGCAACCTCGAACCCTTGCAGTCGTTCATCGAGGTCGCGGGACACGGCAACGTCGAGCACCCGGATGTAGAAGCTCAAGGTGTTCTCCAGCACATCCAGATCGACCTGGTCGACACGAGTCGGCAGCGGGCCCCGGTCGATGTCGGTCTGATCTGCCAAGACGCTCTCCTCTGCGGCGGCTGGTCGAAGGACTGAAACAGTCCCGGCCTGACTGACAGGCTGCGTGCGATGGTGGATCAATGCAACTATTTTTAGTGGACGAACGCAATTATCTTAGCGCATTGTCAGACTGCCTACCTCGAAGGCGCATCGCGGCAGCCAGCTGCTAGAGATCAGGCGCTGTGTGGACGAAAACTGTGAGCCACGCCGAGAGAGCGTGCCGGGGACGAATGGTCGTTGCTTCGCTTTGTCCTGCCCTAGGAGACTAGGTTCAGGACCCATTGATCTGCTCGCTCCCGCTGTGACGGTGTGATTCAAGCTCCCGGTCTGAGGGGG
>NZ_VDFV01000064.1 GCF_006152145.1 Rubellimicrobium roseum
GGCTGAGCCCCCACCCATGACCCGCGGGGCATACATCTCAGCCACCGGCCACGCACTCCTGCTGAGCTGGCAAAGCAGCATCAGCATCCTTGGAGAAGCAGGCATGTGGCACGATATCCGTCAGCTTTTTGAGCTCCATGAGCGAGACAGCGAGGTCGACATGCCCTTGGTCGAGGCGTCGGATTGCCTGGGGCAGTCGGGCGTACGGGACGAGGCGGTAGTGGCTAATGCCGTGATGCATCCTGTGGATGGCTGTAGCAGCGTGACTCCGTTCTCCCGTCGAGCGGAGCGGACGTGACTGGCCCGAGAGATCAATCCAGTCTCGCCTCGGGCGCTCTGAGAGCGCGCAAGGGAGAGTACCCTGCGGCGGTCCGGCTAGATCTTGCGGTTTCCCGCACTACCAGCATCGATCAGATCGCCAAACGCTGCGGAACCACGCCTGTGAGGCGTGTACGTCGTACGGACCTGCCGCTCTCTGAACCGGCCTCGCGCACCCGAACGTACGCGAGGTTCACTGCTTTGGCTCTTGTAGCCTCGGCTATGGGACATGTGGGCCTCCTGGCGTGGCTCCTCGTTGGCTGGGGACTCGAGCCCGAGCCCATGCCCTTTGAGGTCACCCCTGTGCGAGCGGTGTCAGAGAAGGAGTACCTGGGCGCGATCATTGCAGGCATGCCCCCCATGCAAGCGACGCCGGTCGCGCCATCGCAGCGGACCCAAGCCGTGAGTGGAACCACCACCCTGGAAATCGCACCCTTGGACTTGGCAATCGGCACTGCCGAAGCCGTGCCTCCGAGTGCGGCGCAAGCTCGTCCCGCGGCTCCGGTCCCGGCCGAGCGGGTGCAGGCCGATGTTTCAGCTCCTGCAGTTGCCCAGTCGGTCGAAGTCTCCACCGACGACCCGGAGCCGGCCAGTCCGATCACTGTCGGCCAAGAGGAGCCTGCGGAGGCCACCATGTCCACGCCGCGGACGACCCCTGTTGCGCCCACCAATGTCGTAGAGGCGCTACGCGAAGAACTGAGCCCGACAGAGGTCACCGAGGCGCCCCGTCCGCCCGAACGACCGCAAGACCTGATGGAAGACCCCGAACCAGAGCCGCAGCCAGAGCCGGCCCGCGAGCCTGAGTCTGAGGTCGCCGAGACTTCGGCTCCGCCGTCCGAGGGCGCCTCGGAAGTTGAAGCGCGGCGTGGCTCAAACCAAGGACAAGCACAGGGTACTGCATCGCAGAGCGGGCAAGGTGATGCGGCGCAGGCCAATGCAGCAGCGGCGAGCTATCCGGGAGAGGTCATGCAGCGTCTCGCGCGGACGCGCCGCGACCGCATACGCCAGAGCGGGACAACCGTGATCGTCTTCAGCGTGGCTTCGAATGGCGTCTTGAACTCTCTCGGAGTCGCCCAAAGCTCGGGGGTTGCCGAGGTCGATCAGGCGGGCCTCGCCCTGGTGCAGCGGGCGGCGCCCTTCCCGCCGCCGCCGCCGGGTGCGCAGGTCAGCTTCTCGTTCCAGTTCACTGGAAACTGAGAAGACACCCAAGTCTCACTGGTCCACGTGTCGGCCGGTTTCTGGGTGGCGGCAGCCATCTCGGGACAAAGGTCAGCGGTCGTCGGCGTGAGTCTCCGGGTCGCCGTCGAGGGCGGTTTCGATCATGGGTACAAGTCGGTCGATGACGAGGGGCAGGCTCAAGAGCGAGCTGTGCGAGAAGGCGCTGGTAATCTCCTCGCCCAGGAAGATCTCGCGCCCCTCCCGGTGAGCGGTGAGGAAGGGCCGCGCGGCCAAGGCGTTCACTCCTGCGAAGTTGTCCTCGCCATCGATCCAAAGCAGCAGGTCCGCGTCGATAGGCGATAAGTCCTCCTGCGAGAAGCTTACCCAGAACTCATTGGCACCGACCCGTGTGTCGATCTCTTCAGGCACCTGAAAGCCCATTTCGGCCAGTACGAGAGGCCGGATGTCGGCCGAAGTGTAGGCGCCCACCTCCCCCTCGAAGGCGCCCGCCACCGCGGCCGTCAGACCCTGCCAATCGGGGTGTTCCGCGGCGACCTCGGCGAGCCTGTCGCGGATCGCCGCCACTTTTGCCTCGGCGTCCGCTTCACGTCCCACGACACGGCCCGCGGTGAGCGCGAGCTCATCCCAAGGGAGCGCATAATCGCCCACGCCCTCGGGCACGGCCACTACGGGCGCAATGAGGGTCAGGCGCTCGTACTCCTCGGCGGTGATGCCCGACCAGAGGGCGATGATGACGTCCGGGTCGGTAGTGGCGATCTGCTCGAAATCGAGTTCGCCCCGCAGGATCTTCGGGTTGCTGTCCATCAGCGTGTCGGCCCAGGGCCAGACGCCGCGGGGATGATCGCCGTACCAATCGCGCACCGTCACCGGCTGGATGCCCAAGGCGAGTAGATTGTCGGCGCCGTTGAAGTCGAGAGAGGCCACGCGTTCGGGCCGCGCCTCGATCACGGTCGTGCCGAACTTGTGGGCGATGGTGAGAGGGAAATCCTGCGCGAGCGCCGGGACAGGCAGAATAGCCAGCACAAGGAAGTGGATCTTCGGCATCGAGGAGTCCTCTAGGGAGTGGTTGGGAGCGGAAGGCGTCAGGGGGCAAGCGTCCTGCCGTGAGCAGGCGCAGACTGTCGACGACCGCAGCGGGGGATCGGAACGTGTAGCCCACCCAGACGTCACGCAGGTACCAGAAGTGGTTGCCATCTCGCACGCCGTCGATCTCGCGCCAGAACAGGGCTGTGGAATCCCACTGGCTTGAGAGCGCTGCAACGCTCTGGCCGAAGTGGTCCGCATGACTGGACAGCACGAAGTCCGCGCCGAAACCGGGCACCACCTCGACACTGAACTCGGCATTCTCGGTCAGATCGGCAACGATTGCGGGACGGGCACAGCCTACATCGTCCAGAACCTAATCCACTGTGCCCCAATTGGGGGTAGTACCAGACGATACCCTCGTCCATGTCGACGCGCGACCCCCTTGTCGCATCGGGATTGCCTGGGGCTGCATGCAATTCCTGTACGTGGGTGCGGTATCGCTCCAGCAGCTGATCGTAGGCACCTCGGCGTCCTGCCGTGTCGGCGACGAAGTCTAGGTGATAGAGGAGTGGCTGGTTGCTAGCCATGACGCCCGTGGGAGCGATCTGGCTCGCCTGGCCGAACAGAGCCGCCTTCCAAGCTGGCAGGAGAATCAGGTCCGGAGACAACGCCGCCACGGCCTCAAGGTCAATGTCGCCCGCGCCGATGTCGGCGATCCCGCTTGCCTCACGGACGTTGACGCGGAGGATATGCGTGGCGCCACGAATGAAGCGCTCCCCCGTGTGGCCACCGATGTCCTTGGTGGTGCCCACTACGGGGGCACCGATGTCGATGAGAGGGGTAGCGATGCTGTCATGCCGCCCCGCGACGATGCGCTGCGGCTCCTCCCGGGTGCAGGTTTCCCCTGTCTCATGCGCGAATGCCCGGCTCGCAATCCAAGGCGAGGGCAGGCAAGGCTGTAAAGGACAGCGGTGAAGGCGAGGAGGACGGTCTGACAGTCAGGTCGCATGGTCGGTCTCCGTTTCCGGAATGGCTGGTCCTCACAGGTTCTGACGGGATTGCGCACGCAGCATCAGCGCGACGAAGAGCGGCGCACCCATCAGCGCCGTCACGAGGCCGGCAGGGATCTGGAGGGGTACAAAGGCGGCCCTGCCGATGAGGTCCGCCAAGGTTACCATCAGCGCTCCAGTTGCGGCCGAAAGCGCGAGGTGCAGCCCCGGACCCGAGTGAGCCACGCGGCGTGCTATGTGCGGTGCGACCAGACCCACAAAGCCTAGGGGCCCGACCGCCGCCACCGCCGCGGCCGCGGCTGCGACCGAAAGGGTGATGAGACCAACTCGTGCGGGTGACACGGCAAGGCCCAACCCCACCGCCACCTCTGGCCCCATGCGCAACGCTCCTAGTGGCCGCGCCGCCCAAGTGGCCGCAGGCACGATCATGGCCCCGACAAGGCCCAAGGCGCGCACCTCGTTCCAGCCGGCTGCATGAACGCTGCCCGCGAGCCATCCCAGTGCTGATAAAGCCCCATCGATGCGTCCGTAGGTGAGAAGCGTCGAAGTCACGGCGGAGATGAAGGCCGCCATCCCAATCCCGGTCAGGACGAAGCGCATCGTTGCGCCAGTCGTTCGCGCGCCTGACATGGCTTGGATGAGCGCAGCCACGGCCAGCGCGCCTGCAAAGGCCGCGAAGGGACGCAGGGCCCCATCGGCCTGAGGGGCCAGGATGATCAGCGACACCACTGCGAGGCTTGCTCCTTGGCTCACGCCTACGAGCGAGGGGTCGGCGAGCGGATTGCGTGTGACCCCCTGAAGAATTGCGCCCGATAGAGCAAGAAGCGCGCCCGCCAACATGGCCACGAGCAAGCGTGGAAAGCGGAACTCCCAAACCACGGTGCCGGCTACGGCCTCGGGCAAGGTGCCGCGCAGAACGGCCAGCACATCGGGCGCGCTCAGGCCGTAGCTGCCGGTCAGGAGGCTGAAGGCTCCAGTCAGCAGGAGGGCACATGCCAAAAGGACCAAGACGGCGAGCGGCCAAACGAGTAAGGCGAGCGACAGGCGACCACCGACCAGTTCAACCATCACAGAGCGGGTCATAGCCGGACTCTTACGAGCCAAACGAACACGGGGCCGCCGACCAGCGCGGTCACGAGGCCGGTCGCCACCTCCACCGGTGCGAGCACCATTCGCGCCACCACGTCGATGGCCAAAAGGTAAACCGCGCCCAGACCGGCCGAGTAGGGCACGATCAGTCGATAGTCCGAACCCACGAGGAGCCGCACGGCGTGTGGGATGACTAGACCGACAAAGCCCATGGGTCCCACGAGCGCCACGGAGGCGGCAGTCAAGGCGACCACGGCGAAGAGCGCCAGCAGCTTGATCCGGGCGACGTTCACACCTAGGCCGATCGCCGCCTCCTCGCCCATGGCCAGCGCCGTGACCTGCCGGGCCAGGAGAAACGCCAGGGCGAGGCCGCCCGCGAACCAGGGCAGGCACCACCAGAACACCTCAGGGCTGCGCCCCGCCAGGGTGCCGTTGAGCCACACGCGCAGGTTCTGGAACGTCTGTTCGTCGAGTAGGTGGAGGAGCGTCACGGCCGCATAAAGGAAAGCAGTGACTGCTGCACCCGCCAGCACCAGCGACAGAGACGTGGCCCCGCTAGGTGCGGCCATTGCAATCCCCCACACCAGGCCCGCTCCTCCCAGCGCGCCAAGTGCCGCAATGAGCGGCAGCAAGGCCGAGCTTCCGCCTCCCATCAGCGCCCCCGCCGCGACCACCGCAAAGGAGGCCCCGGCCATCAGACCCAGAAGCCCAGGTTCAGCCAGCGGGTTGCGCGTCACCCCCTGCATGAGCGCACCCGCCACTGACAGGCTCGCCCCTACAACGGCCGCGAAGACCGCACGCGGTAAACGGAGGTCGCGGATGACCACATGGTCGAAGACCTCCGGGTCAAAATCCAAGAGTGCGTCGGCCACGGTGGCCAGCGGCACGGCTTTGACGCCTACGCTCACATGCCAGCCAAAGGTCAGGACAAGGAGCCCCAGCACCACAGGTGCGCCCGCAACAGCTTGGAGGTGGGCGGGCTTCATGGGAGACTCACCTTGTCCATGCCATCTGCGCAGGGAATACAGACCGGCCGCCCGGTCCGTGGGGCTGGGATCACGTCGGCTTCGAGGTCAAACACCTTCCGCAGTGAGGCGGGCGTGATCACCTCCCGGGGTGCGCCGGCGGCCACAACCTGTCCCGCCCGCATCATCACGATCCTGTCCGCAAAGGCGGCGGCCACGTTGATCTCGTGGAGAACGAGCACCACGGTGCGGCCTTCCTGGCGCGCCACGCGGGCGAGAAGCGCCATGAGGTCCACCTGCACCTTCAAGTCAAGGAAGGTTGTGGGCTCGTCGAGAAGCAAGTGATCGCTGTCCTGCGCCAGAACCATGGCGATCCAGCAGCGCTGCCGCTGGCCACCCGACAGGGAGTCCACGGCACGATCTGCGAATGCGGATACATCGGTTGCAGCCATGGCACGCTCCACAGCCGCCGCATCATCGCGCGACCACTGCCGCAAGAGCGACTGGTGCGGGAACCGCCCCTGCGCCACAAGTTCACGTACGGTGAGCCCTTCAGGTGCGACAGGACCTTGGGGCAGCAGCGCAAGACGCCGCGCCACCTCGCGCGTGGACATGCCATGGATCGGCTGGCCATCGAGCCGCACCTCGCCCGCCTGGGGATGCAGCACACGCGCAAGCGTCTTGAGGAGCGTGGACTTGCCGCAGCCATTCGCGCCTACGAGAACGGTCATCTCCCCAGGTGCCGCCTCGAAATCCACGTTGCGGAGCACCATCGCCTTGCCGTAGCCGACGTGCAGACCACGGCCTACAAGGCGCGGGGCCAACCGTGCAGTCTTGCCATCGGAGTGCAGCATTTCTTCGGGGTACAAGGCTTGTCGGATCACTTCTCTGCTCCTTGGGGGGCAGATCGCGCGATCGGCCGGCTCTGGTTACAGGAAAGCGGCATGACGGCTTTGATCATCGGCGGCTCAGAGGCTGTAGGGGGGATAGAGCCTGAAAGTAGGGATCGGTCTGCCGTCCAGGGTTGGCGCCGTGTTCCTTGCTGCGCAGCGCACCTGTAAGGAACGGCATCAGGCCGCATCGTCGACCGTATCGGCTTTGGCCAGGCCTGGTGCGGGGCATCCGGCTTCCGGCCGGGTGGCGAGCCAGTCGCGCAGTCGCGCGTTGCGGCTTTCGGCATCCCGAAGCACGCAGGTCGTACAATACTCACCGCCCGCCACCGTATAGTAGCGGCAGCAGCCTCCTCGGGCGCGGAACCATTCGCACACAGGACGCCCGTCGGGCCGAGTGGCCGTGATCTCGAAGAAGCCCCACTGCCGGTTGAAGAAAGGCCAGCCAGGGATCGACAGCATTTCGCGGGCCAGCGCCATTCCGGCAGCGGGACAGTTGCGCATCTTTCCGGTGTCCAGGCAGGCCGCAGCGACGGAGTCGGTGACGATCCGCCACAACGCGCTCGTGGGTAGCGTAGAGCGGTCGTGGAGGGCGAAAACCAGCCTCTCGCAATGCTTCAGGAGCCCGCAGCTTGGCTGACCAGACCTACTCGGGATGGGATCCGCGAACTCGACACGATAGGTGAGGGTTCGGCCGCTCCCGCCATCCTCATGCCAAGTCGCCCAACCCAAGCGCAGGTGAACGGTATCCGCCAGCGGCCATGTGTCCTCCCCACGGTTTAGAACCTGCTGTGCGAAAAGCTTTGTGATCTCGTAAGCAAGACTCCCTAGGAAGAAAGCCGCTGCAGCCTTCAGGTCCGTGCCTGGATGAAGCTGCCGATGCTCCTCCAGCCAGACATCAAGCCGTGCCGGATCAGTCGCCAGCGCGAACAACGTCAGTGGCCCGTCACGGACGTCGTCAAGATCGGGCGGGGACAGGACCATAAGCTATCCATCGCAGGCGACATTCCATCCCGTCGCAGATGCATAGCTGAGTGAAACTGTTGTCTATGTCAACTCAAACATTACAAGAATAGTCAGGTTTAGCGTAATGTCTCAGACTTCGATGTGTAGTACAGGGTCTTGGCGAGAACCCTAACGCCCAGGTTCCGGCCGGCGTGGCTTACGTTCGCAGTGAGACGTCCGATGACCGACTTCGAGATGATGTCGGGGATCATTCGCGGATCGAAGCGGATCACGTTCGCCCATGCCGAGAGACGAACTCCAGGTCACGTTTGAAGGTCAGGCTTGGCCGAGCCGCTTGGAGCAGAGGCGAGATCAGCTCGGTGAACTGGCCCACGGCTAGCTTGGAGCGGCGGTCACCGTCACCGAACCGAGAAACGGCCCTTGCGTGGGATCACCGAGGCCACCTTGGCGGGCCCTTGCTCCTTCCGGAAGATCATCAGGTCCGTTTCCCAGGGTCCAAACTCTACCCGAGCGTTGATCTTCTCGGCTTCTTGGCAAAGCAGGACCGGTGCTGGGAACGCAGTTCGAGCAGATAGCGGGCCGGTTCTTGGCTTCGATTTTCGGCCCCGGTGACGAAAGGGTGGATCGTCTCGTGGCAGAGCCGATGAACGCTGCTCAATTCGAGCTTCAGCCGACCGGCGATCTGCTTGAGCGACCGCCTGTCCTCGAGCCGCTCAATCAACGTCGCGCGCAGGTTGATGACTCGCCAGCTTCCCCGAGAGCCACCGTCGTCCATCGACGGTCGCTGGGCTGTCATCGGTCAGTAGCCCTCTTGGTTCCGCCCCTGAGGCCTGGTCCGGTGTGACGGCAGCTTTCCGGGCACCTCGATCCTGAGGAGGACCGAGCGCCACGAAGCGGAAGTGCCCCGGTGACGAGCAGGTCGCCTTTGCCCAGGGGCAGGCGTAGGAAGGAACCCCGGTGGAGGGGATCTGCCGCAAGCTGAGCATCTGCGAGCCCGCGTTCCCCCGGAAGAAGAAAGCAGCACGCCGGGACGGATGTCCCAAACATCCGGCGCCTAGGCGGTTCTAGGACGAAACAAGCAGGCTGGAGAGGCTTGTGGCTGACCCCACCTGGACCGGGCCTTGCTTCAGGATGCTCCGCACTGAGTGGTATAAGGCCCACTGTGCGCCGCGAGGGCGCGGGGCCGCTTCGGGTGGCCTTCGGCTCGAGCCGAACGGCGGGCCTGTTCCACGACGGGAACGCCCGCTCTCGCCGTGGCACCGCAACCACTCTGACCCACAGGCCGCTCTCCGAAGACGGCTCAAGGAATTGGTCTTGAGCCGGGTCCGGTGCGGCCACCGCCAGCTCCACATCCTGCTTCGACGGGAGGGGTGGACCCTGAAGCACGAGAGAGCCTGTCGGCTCCGCCGCGAGGCGGGGCTGGCCGTTCAGCCCCAAGGGCCGCGGCGCAAGCGGGCTTGCCGTCACCGCCAAAGACGGTCGGAGGTGGGCGGCCCCAGCAAGGTCTGGGCCATGAACGTCTTGTCTGACCGGCTCTTCGACCTGCGGCCCTTGATCCTGACCGTGGTGGAGGCCCCACGCGAGAAGCGCTCTCGACCGCGCCGGGGGCGGGCGTCCGGCCCATCAGGTCGTCGAAGCCCTGGACGACCTCGTCCAAGTCCAGGGTCGCCCGAAGAGCCGGCGGGGCGGCAACGGCCCTGTGCCTGCTGGCCGGGCTCTGGACCCGTGGGCCTGCCGGATCCGCGTCGACCTGAACGTCTACCGTCCAGGGTACCCCACGGGCAACGCCCGTATCGAGGCGTTCAACGGCCGCCTGCGAGCCCCAGGCCGGAACGCGTCCTGATTCCTGCCGATGGCTGACGCCCGGGACGGATCGAACACCGGCGAAGGGAGCGCACCGACGAGCGACCCCTCTCAGCTGTGCGCGGCTTGACGCCCCGGGCCTGCGCGTACCAAGCTGCCCACGCCCAAACGACTCCAAACCCCAGACCAAACCAGTGCTGCACTTAAATTAACTCGGGCCACTCAGTGGGGATGGTCGAGTTCGCGGCAACTCTTCGAGGCACCAAGCTCTGCAACCATTCAGGACCAAGCGGAGAGGCGAATGGCCCAGTCAAGGGAAGCCGACCGGTTCAAGAACGAGTCAGCCCGCGTTCTTGCTGTCTGCTTCGTGCTGGCTGTTGCACTCGCCATCGGTGTCGGACAGGCCGCAACACAGTTTCATCTTCGGGAGGGTCAAGCCCGCGCCGAGGCAATGCTGAACTTGACGGCAAGTGCCCTGAGTGGCTGGCTCCGGCGGTTTGAGATCGTTCCGCAGCTCCTCGCCGATGACGAGCCGTTGCGACGTCTGGTGATGGAACCACACGCGATCGATACCGAATACCGGGTGAGCGAGGCGCATCGCTGGCTCGAAGAGCGAAATGCGATCCTTGGCTCATCCGAGATCTATGTGATTGGCCTTGATGGCACGACCTTGGCCGCCAGCAACCATGCAAGGCCCGACAGCTTCGTCGGCCAGAACTTCAGTTACCGGCCTTATTTCACGGAAGCCCGAAGTGGGCGCGTTGGGCGTTTTTTCGGTCTTGGCACCACCTCTGGCATCAGAGGCTATTATTTTGCCGGACCCATCCGTGATCTGGCGGGGCGCATCGTTGGGGTGATTGCGGTCAAGGTCGGCGTCGACAAGGTGGAGGCCGAATGGAGGTCGGGTGTCGAGCGCATCATCGTCTCGGACGCTGATGGGATCGCATTCATGTCCAGCGAACCGGATTGGCTTTACGCCGCCTTCAAACCGCTGACAGCCGAACGGCTCGCCCGCGCACAGGCATCCAAGCGGTATGCCGACGTCACCCCCCGGGAAGCGAGGGTCGACCGGACAGCGGCTGGAGAAGTCGATCTCGTTACAGTCGGGAGTCGTGCCGCGCACCTCGTCGAATACATCGAGGTCCGCCGATTCATGCCTGCGGCCGGCTGGTCACTCCATGTCTTGCTCGACGCTGCTCCGCTGCGGGCGCAAGCGCGAATTGTCACCGGCCTTTTCATTGCGCTTCTAGGGGCTTCGGCGCTGGGTCTTATTGCCCTCCGACAATGGCGGCAGCGCGAACGCGACCGGCTGGCGATGAAGGAAGCGGCGAAGATCGAGTTGGAGCGGCGGGTCGAGGAACGCACGGTAGAGTTGGAGACGGCCAATCGCCTGATCGCCGCAGAAGTGATGGAGCGGAGAGCCACCGAAACAGAACTGCGACGAACCCAAGCCGATCTGGTTCAAGCGGGCAAGTTGTCCGCCCTCGGGCGTATCTCTGCCGCCCTGAGCCATGAGATCAATCAGCCACTCGCGGCCGTGCGCAACTACGCCGACAGCGCCACGCTCTTGATCGACCGTGGCGAGACCGACCGGGTCCGGGGAAACCTCCACCAGATCCTGAAGCTGGTGGACCGGATGGCCGCCATCTCCCGTCACCTGCGCGAGGTGGCGCGGAAGCCGGAGACGGCTCTGCAGGGCGTTAATCTGGCGGAAGCCGTGGCGGAGGCACTGGCCGTGTGCGCAGCCCGCCTTGCGGCGGTCGGAGCCGAGGTGAAGACGGATCTACCCGAAGAACTCGGGCCAGCGCGCGCAGGGCCGGTGCGGCTCCAGCAGGTTCTCGTGAATCTGCTCACGAACGCGGCCGACGCGGTAGAGGGGCGAGAGATGCGGCGTATTCACTTGTTTGCCAGACGGGTGGGCACTCGCATCTTCCTGACCGTGTCCGACAGCGGGCCCGGTGTGGCACCGGCCATCGCGGACCGCATCTTCGATCCCTTCTTCACCACCAAGGGAATCGGTGCGGGCCTGGGTCTGGGACTTTCGATCTCGTATAACATCATCAAGGATTTCGGTGGACACCTCACGGTAGATCGTGGCCTGGAGGGCGGCGCGGCGTTCGTTGTCGCGCTGGACGTCGCCGACCCCGGGGAGCAGCGCGGGATGGCTGCGGAATGACGCCGACCCCCACCGTCCTCTTTGTGGATGATGACGAGAGCATGCGGCATTCCACGTCACAGGCTCTGGAGCTTGCCGGGCTCGCCTGCCTTCCCCTGTCTTCAGCCGAGGAGGCGCTGGCCCATGCCCGCCCGGGTCTCAATGGCGCCGTCGTGACGGACATCCGCATGCCAGGCATGGACGGCATGATGCTGCTTGCGCGGCTGCGCGAGGTCGACCCCGAATTGCCAGTGGTTCTGGTCACCGGTCACGCCGAAGTGCAGCTCGCCGTCGACGCCATGCGGCGCGGCGCTTACGACTTCATTGAGAAGCCGTTCGCAATGCAGGAACTCGTGGCCGTGCTGCGCCGCGCTCTCGAGCACCGCGCGCTGGTCTTGGACAACCGCCGCCTACGCGCCGTCGCGGGACAGCAGGACGATCTGGAGGTGCGCCTGCCCGGCCGCAGTGCCGCAGCCATCGACCTGCGTCGGCGGCTGCGGGCCATTTCACCCAGCGAGACCGATGTTCTGCTGATCGGCCCCACCGGCGCCGGAAAGGAAGTGGCGGCTCGCGCCATCCATGACCTGTCTCCGCGCGCGCAACGATCTTTCGTGGTGATCAACTGCCCGGCACTGCCCGCCCAGATGATCGAAAGCGAGCTCTTCGGCCACGAGGCGGGCGCCTTCCCCGGTGCGATGCGACCTCGCTTCGGCCGATTCGAGCACGCGCGCGGCGGCACGATCCTTCTCGACGAGATCGGCTCGATGCCGATCGAACTCCAGCCTCGCCTTCTGCGGGTGCTCCAGGATCGGCTCATTACACGGCTCGGGTCCAACGAGCCCATCCCCCTCGACGTGCGCTTCATCGCGACATCCAAGGTCGACCTCGCCGGTCTCATCGCCACAGGCGAATTCCGCGAGGACCTTTACTGGCGGCTGGCCGTGACCCATTTGCGCATCCCGTCCTTGGCCGAGCGGCGCGAGGACATACCGCTTCTGTTCCTTCAACTCGTCCGCGAGGCCGCGGCCCGGCACGGACGCCCAGACCCGGTGCCACCTCCCGAACTCCTGGCCGACCTCGCGGCTCGGCCGTGGCCCGGCAATGTTCGCGAGCTCAGAAACACCGCGGAACGATGGGTGCTCGAGCTTGACTGGATGAGCGCGGAGGAGAGCGGCGCGATGACCGGGCGCTTGGCCGACCGTATTGCGGCCTTTGAACGCAGCATCATCGCCGCGGCTATCGCCGCAAACGGCGGCCGCCTCAAGCCAGTCTACGAGAATCTTGGGGTCAGTCGGAAGACTCTTTACGAGAAGATGCAGAAGCATGGCATCGACCGGCATCTGGTCGCAGACCCGGACGGAAGCGAAGACTGAACGGTCCGATGGGTGGATTTCTACCCACCAGTCGGTGTGCTTGTTACCGTTTCCACCCATGCCGGGCAGGGTGGCCTCCACATACCCAGTTTTCTGTGCGCCGCACCTTTGCACTCGTTCCGAGGGTCGGTCCTTATAGGCACGACCGTGTCGGCCTCGAGGAGGAAGCCCGCACGGGCCATAGGCCATTTGAGGGAGGAGAACCCATGGCACAAGTTTCGCGCATCGGCAGCTTTGCGAGCGTTGCGGCGCTGCTGGCCACGACTGCTCTTGCCCAATCCTATCCTGAGCGGCAGATCACCATGGTCGTGCCCTTCGCGGCCGGCGGGCCCACCGACACCGTCGGGCGGCTGATCGGTGAGAAGATGTCCGAGGAACTGGGCCAACAGATTATCGTAGAGAACGTGGGCGGTGCGGGTGGCACGCTGGGCGCGGCGCAGGTCGCCGAGGCCGAGCCCGACGGCTACACGATTCTGCTGCACCACATCGGCATGGCCACCTCTGAGACGCTCTACCGCGAGCTGCCCTATGAGACGCTTGAAGCCTTTGCGACCATTGGCCTCGTGACCGAGGTGCCAATGACGGTGGTGGCGCGGGCGGATTTCGAGCCCGCGGACATGGCCGCCTTTGTCGCTTACGTAAAGGAGAACGCCGACACGATCACCATGGCCAACGCGGGGATTGGCGCGGCGTCGCATCTGTGCGGGATGTTGCTCATGCAGGCGCTCGATGCTCCCATCGTCACCGTTCCATATCGCGGCACGGGCCCGGCGATGACCGAACTCGTGGGTGGACAGATCGACATCATGTGCGACCAGACCACCAACACGACCGAGCAAATCCAGGGCGGCACCATCAAGGCCTATGCTGTCACGACGCCCGAGCGGCTCGACCTCTTCCCCGATCTGCCCACCGCGTCCGAGGCAGGGCTGCAGGGTCTGGATGTGACGGTCTGGCACGGCATCTATGCTCCCGCCGGCACCCCGCAGGAGGCCATCGACCGGCTGTCTTCCGCGCTGCAGGCGGCTCTGGCGGACCCGGCAATCGCGGAGCAGTTGGCCGAACTCGGCACTGCACCCTCGCCTGCCGAAGACGCGACGCCGGCCGCGCTGGAGACCCGACTGAACGAGGAGATCGAGCGCTGGCGTCCGATCATCGAGGCCGCCGGCGTTTACGCCGACTGAGCCGCGCCCGGTCCCGGTTCCCGCTCGATGCGGCCCGAGCCGGGGCCGGAGACCGTCTGCTGCCGATCCGCTCATTCTCAGCTCGGGGCTGCCCATGCGCGACCGTACCTTCGACCCCACCGATGTTGCCGCTGGCGTCATCTTCATCCTTCTCGGCCTGGCCTTCGGGTTCTCGGCGCTCGGGCTCGAGATCGGAACCTCCCTCCGCATGGGCCCGGGCTATGCCCCGCTTGTGCTCGCCGGGGTGCTCACGCTGCTGGGCGTCCTGATCCTCGCCTCCGGGCTGCGGTCGCACCCGGACGAAGCGATCGGTCCCCTGGCTTGGCGAGGCGCGGCCTTCCTGCTGCCAGCGCCCATCCTCTTCGGCCTGACCGTCCGGGGTCTGGGCTTCGTGCCAGCGCTGTTCCTGGCGACGCTGCTGGCCGCCTTTGCCTCGCCCCGGATGAAGCCGTGGCAGGCACTGGCGCTCGCCGTGACCGTCACGGCCTTCTCGACGATCGTGTTCTCCTATGCCTTGGGTCTGCCGTTCCGGCGTTTCGGCCCCTGGCTGGCCCAGTGACAAGGCACTCCCATGGACCTGCTGTCCAACCTGGCCCTCGGCTTCGCCACGGCCGCCTCGCCGGCAAACCTGCTGTTCTGCCTGATCGGGGTGATTCTGGGCACGCTGATCGGCGTGCTGCCCGGTATCGGGGCCACGGCGACCATCGCCATGCTGCTGCCCATCACGTTCCAGCTCGAACCGGTGTCATCGCTCATCATGCTGGCCGGGATTTACTATGGCGCGCAGTATGGCGGCTCGACCACCGCAATCCTCATCAATATGCCGGGCGAGTCCTCCTCGGCCGTGACCGCCATCGACGGTTACCAGATGGCGCGGCGCGGCAAAGCGGGTACCGCCTTGGCAGTGGCGGCGCTGGGGTCCTTCTTCGCGGGCAGTGTGGCGACGCTGCTTGTCGCGCTTTTCGCGCCTCCACTGACCACCGTGGCGTTAAAGTTCGGCGCAGCTGAGTACTTCTCCCTGATGGTACTAGGGCTGGTTTGTGCGGTGGCTCTGGCGCACGGCTCCTTTCTCAAAGCCTTGGCGATGGTCGTGCTAGGTCTGCTTCTTGGCCTTGCCGGGACGGACATCTACACCGGAGCACCCCGCTTCACCCTAGGCCTGCCCGAACTCGCCGACGGGTTCAACTTTGTCGCATTGGCCGTAGGGGTCTTCGGCATCGCCGAAATCCTGCGCAATCTCGAAGGCAGCCAGGGGAGCCGTGAGGTGCTAGGCCAACGCCTCGGCGGACTCTTCCCGTCGCGCGCGGACCTGCGAGCCATGGTTGCGCCCATGCTCCGCGGCACGATGCTCGGATCGATCCTTGGCGTGCTGCCCGGGGGAGGGGCGATCCTGGCCTCCTTCGGTTCCTATACGATCGAGAAACGGCTCTCCGCCACGCCCGAGGAGTTCGGGCGCGGCGCCATCGCCGGGGTGGCGGGTCCGGAGTCGGCCAACAATGCCGGTGCGCAGACCTCGTTTATCCCGCTCCTGACCCTTGGCATCCCGGCCAACCCGGTAATGGCGCTGATGGTGGGGGCCATGATCATCCAGGGGATCGTGCCGGGACCCAACGTGGCAACAGAGCAGCCCGACCTTTTCTGGGGCATCATAGCCTCCATGTGGATCGGCAATCTCATGCTGATCGTGCTGAATCTCCCGCTGATCGGGATATGGGTGAAGCTCCTCAAGGTGCCTTACCACATCCTGTTCCCGATCATCATCGCCTTCAGCTCGATCGGGGTCTACTCGGTCAAGGGCAACGCTTTCGATCTCTTCGCTGTCGCGGCCTTTGGCCTTTTGGGCTACGTCTTCCTCAAGCTCCGCTGCGAGCCCGCCCCCCTTCTCTTGGGCTTCGTTTTAGGTCCATTGCTGGAGGAGAATCTGCGCCGAGCGATGATCCTGGGGCGTGGCGATCCCTCGGTGTTCCTGACGCGCCCGATCTCGGCCGCGCTTCTGGCCCTGACGCTTGGGGTGATCGCGGTGATGCTCATGCCGCGGATCCGACGTAAGCGCGAGGAGGTCTTCGTGGCTGAAGACTGACGGTCACTCGCGCCATGCGTCCCCGGACGCCGACTCGTGAGCTGCAAGTGCTCGGTGAAGATCGCCTCCATCTCCACGATGCGGTCCTTGCCGGCTCCCGCCCCGGCTTGGGCGTGCCGAGCCCCCGCAGACGCTCGTGGCCGACGTCCTCGGCCGGCAGAGAGGTCCACAGGACCGTTTTCTATAACCCGGCCCGAAGGGAGGCCGGCACAGCACGGACGTCCACGACGACCTGCACGCCCGCGGTCCGCAGACTCACGAAGACCTCGGGCAGCGTCGTGGCCTCATGGCCGATGATGAAAAGGATCACGCCCATGTCGGCTCCCCTTGCACCGGCAGGCCTTACTGACGGTGGACGAGCTTAACCCCACTCGAAGATAGGCAACAGGACACGGGGGCAGCCGCCGGATGGAAGTTTGCGGATGAGCAGTGTCCCAGACGAGCGCCGGGATGAGCGGCCAGCAGGACACAGACGACCAGACCCGTCGGCTGAGAGCGTCCGCAAAGGGCTCCCCTTGTGTGGGGCGTTAGCATCCAAGGAGGTGGATCTTCGGGTGGTGCTGGAGGCATTCATCGGGATGTGCAGCTAGGTGGACTTGTCCACCTCCACTGCAGCCACGAGGACCTGATGGTCCGATGGCCTACAACAGGATGGAGCTGATCGAGGCGCTGCAAAAGGCTGATAGTGGCAATTTTTTTCGCAGCCTCGCCTCGAACGTGCTTCAGATCCACATGAAGGCCGACGTGGAAGGGTTGATCGGGGCAGACCGGAAAGACCAATGAATGCGCATGGGCTGCACCTTCCCCGAGCTCTTCATGCTACCTTCGAGAGTCCTCAGGCACTTTCTAAGTGCAACCATGTAAACATGCTTGTACGCTCAGCGGTAATCCGGGTTGCCTGTGAACTGACCGCTGCGCAAGATCCACTGCCATGCCAGGTAACCTGACAGTCTGATCTGGCCGTTCGACCATGAACTAGTGCGGTTCTTCATGGAGAAATGTGGGTTTCGGCTGCCCTCCTTCTAGATGAACTGGGCAGAGGTGGGCCTGTTGAGGGGCTTGAGCCATACGGCTTGATTGTAGGCGTCCATGAAGAGCTCGAAATGCCTGCACAGGTGCTCGATAGTTGCGCTTATGAACGGGAGAGAGCCTGTAGCCATCGCTGGGCTAGCGTTCTGCTACGCTCAGGACTCATAGCCAGAACATGACGGTTGCGGCCAAGGCGATGGCCGAGAGAAAGACCTTGGGG
>NZ_VDFV01000065.1 GCF_006152145.1 Rubellimicrobium roseum
AAAAAGCTCGCGGGCTATCACCAGTTCCACGCCGTGCAGAAGGCGCTGGCCTCCACTGTCAAGGCGGCGCGACTGGACGGCCAGCGCCGAGGCGGGGTGATCTGGCATACCCAAGGGTCCGGCAAGTCGCTCACCATGCTGTTCTTCGCGCGCCAGCTCCAGCTCGCTCAGGCTCTCAGAAATCCCACCATCGTGGTGGTTACCGACCGCAACGACCTCGACGACCAGCTCTTCGGGACGTTCAGCGCGCATGGGTCTGCCCTGCGGATGCGCGCCACCCGAGCCGACAACGTTGAGGACATGCGCCGGCAACTCACCATCGATGTGGGCGGCCTTGTGTTCACCTCGATCCAGAAGTTCCGCGGTGGGGATGGCGAGCACCCCCTGCTGACGGACCGCAGCAATGTGGTAGTCATCGCTGACGAGGCGCACCGCACTCAGTACGGCTTCCGCAAGCACTTTGTGGTCGGCGAGGAGGAGGTCCGCGAGCAGGTGGGCTTCGCGGAGTACTTAAGGCAGGCCCTCCCCAATGCCACCTTCGTGGGCTTCACCGGAACGCCGATCGACACCAAGGACCGCAGCACCGTGGGCGTGTTCGGCGAGGTAATCGATACCTACGACATGACCCAGGCCGTTGCCGATAAAGCAACCGTGCCGATCCATTACACCGCCCGCCTAGCTCGCCTGCGGCTGAACCTCACTGCGGAGGAGCGCGAGGAACTGGACGCCTTGGCCGAGGAGCTGGCGGAAGGCGACGAGGCCACTGAGCGTAGCAAGAGCGACCTGACCCGCTTTGAGGAGGTTGTGGGCGCCCCCGACCGGCTAGCTCAGGTCGCGGCCGACATCGTCGAACACTTCGATCGCCGACGCGAGGGCCTCGCGGGTGGCAAGGGCATGATCGTCACGATCAGTCGGCGCGTGGCGGTGGAGCTGTACAACCGGATCGCCGAGCTGCGGCCCGGCTGGATTTCGGCCGACCCCCGCGACGATACGGCCGGCCTCCTGAAGGTTGTCATCACCGGCAACGGCAATGCCGATCCTGCGCCCCTCCAACCCCACCTGCGAACCAAGAGGCGTCTCGAAGACCTCGCGGACAGGTTCAAGGACCCCGCCTCCGGGTTCGACCTCGTCATCGTCCGCGATATGTGGCTGACGGGGTTCGACGCGCCCTCGCTCCACACGCTCTACGTAGACAAGCCCATGCGGGGGCACGGCCTCATGCAGGCTATCGCCCGCGTGAACCGCGTGTGGGGCGACAAGCCCGGCGGCCTTGTAGTCGATTACCTGGGCATTGGCGCCGAGCTCAGGGCGGCGCTGGCTCAGTACACGGCGAGGGATCGCGATCAGGTCAGGCTCGACCTGGACGAGGCTGTGCGACAGACCCTCCTGCACCTCGAGTCCGCTCTTGCCCTCTTGCAGAACTCGCCCTGGCAGGCGTTCTTTGGGGGCTCACCGGCTGAACGCCTAACGATCCTTAAGCAGTGCTTGGAGCACCTCCTAGCCGGCAACCTCAGAGAGAGCTTCGTAGACGCCGCGACCAAGCTAGAGGTGGCTTACGCGCTCAGTGCCGGCGACGAGCACGTGGCCGCTCGGCGGGACGAGATCGCGCTGGTAGCAGTAATCCGCGCCAACCTGGTGAAGTACACGGCCGGCTCGGGTCAAAGGCGCGACAGTGTAGAGCGGAACATCCGGCAGCTACTCTCTCGGGCGGTCATGGCCGACGGCATCCTGGACGTGTTCCAGTCGACTGGCCTAGAGCAGCCGGACCTCTCCATCCTGTCGGAGGAGTTCCTGGCCGAGGTCGGTCAGACCAGGGAGAAGAACCTCGCCGTCGAAACCCTGCGAAGACTTTTGGCCAACGAGATTAAGACGCGGTCACGGTCAAACATCATCGAGGCCAAAGGGCTCAGCGACCGACTCGACGAGACCTTGCGCCGCTATCACAACCGTGCCGTCGACAGCCTCCAAGTCATCGAGGAGCTGATTGCCCTCGCCAAGGACATCAGCGCTGCGAACCTGCGAAGCGCCGAACTGGGCCTGAGCAAGGAGGAGCTGGCCTTCTATGATGCTCTAGCTGAGAACGGCTCTGCTAAGGCTCTCATGGCACACGAGCAACTCCGCACGTTGGCGCAGCTTCTCGTGCAGACCATCCGCGGCTCGGCCAGCATCGACTGGACACGCAAGGAAAGCGTGCGGGCAAAGATGCGGATTGAGGTCCGCAAGCTCCTCATGCGCTATGGCTACCCGCCTGACCTTCAGAAAGCAGCCGTCGAACTGGTTATCAAGCAGGCGCAAACGCTGGCGGCTAACTGGGACTAAGCTTCAGGCATCTCGCCAGTGGGGTTCAACACGTTGCCGGTGTCGCGCATGACCTTGATCGGTCCCTCACCCACATCGGCCATCGTCAGCTAGGCCGCCCGCTTCGGCAGGTGCCGGATGGCGTCTCCCGCCTCGCGCTCGGCCTGCACGAGGTCCCACCGCGCCTGGAGGTTGAGCCAGAACTGCGGGTCCATTCCGAACCAATGTCCAAAACGCAGTGCGGTGTCGCCTGTGACGCCCCGCTTGCCCGCGATGATCTGGCTCACCCGGTTGGGGGGCACGTCGATCTGGCGCGCGAACTCCGTGGGCGTGATGCCCAGCTCGTCCAATTCGTCCTTCAGGACGGCCCCAGGATGAACGGCTCGCATGAACATGGCTGGCTCTCCTCTCCGGCCTTTCCTCGTCAGTGGTAGTCCACGATCTCGACCCCGCTCGGGCCTGCCTGCCCGTCCGGCCACTCGAAGCAGACGCGCCACTGGTCGTTGACGCGGATCGACCACTGCCCCGCCCGGTCCCCCTTGAGCGCTTCCAGCCGGTTGCTGGGCAGGGCCCGCAAGGCGTCGAGCGACGGCGCGGCGTTCAGGATCGCGAGCCGCTTGGCCGCCTGTGCCTCAATGCCGCCGAGCGCCTTCACGAACTCGCCCATAGCGAACCGCTCCGTCCTCTTGTCGCGGTAGCCCAGGATCATGGGTCACAGAGGTAGCCATATTGACGATATACGTCAATCGTCAAGGTGAATAGCACTCATAGACCATAGCTGATCCCGCGGTCCTTGTGCTTGAGCGCGTGCTCCTCCCGCTCGTCCCCATGCGCCTGCTCCTTGTGCGCTAGTCCCTCGCGCTCGTGGCCGATCCCCTCCCGCTCTACCGCCACCGGCCTAGCGCGGTCCAGCACGCCCCTGAGCTGCTCGCGGATGGCCTCGGCGCTACGCGCCCGGTGCCCCTCCTGGGCCTGCTCCGGCTCCCGCCCGTGCGCCGGCAGGCCCACCGCCGGCTCCTCGCGCTGCGCTGCCGGCTGCGCCCGGTCCCGCAGGGCCTCCAGCCGCTCGCGGATGGCCTCGGTGCCGAGGCTGCGCTCCTGGTGCTGTCGGTCCAGCCCGTGGGCTGACAAGCCTGCCGAGAGGCCCGCCACCCGCTCGTGCTGCGACCCGTCCTGAGCGTGGTGGGGCGCCTCGCGCGTGCGAAGGCGCTCCAGCCGCTCCTTAATGCTGTCTCGGCTGGCTTGGCGCTCGGCCCACGGGTCGCGGCCCTGTTCCTCGCCTGGCGCGGGCCCATGGGCGATGCCGTGGGTCGGACCGCGCTCCTGCCCCTGTCCGCGCTCCAGCCCGATCCCCTGCCGCTGGGCCGCAGCCCTGAGCGCCGCGAGCCCGGCCCTGATCCTGTCGGTGCCCTCCTCGCGGGCGTGCGCGTAGATCTCGCGCGCGAGCTGGGCCCGCTCGCGCACCTGCTCGCGCAGCTCGTCCCTGACCCGCCCCAGCTCCGCAAGGAGGCTCCTCGCCGCCCTAGCCTCATGCACCTGGGCGCCCCGCTCGGTGACGGGGATGTACTCGCGCCCCTCCCGCTCGGCCGCCCGCTGCTCGCGCCGCTCGATGGCGCTCACTACGGGCCCGAGCTTCACCTCGGGCGCCCGGTCCAGGTTGTCGGCCCGAGCCTCGTGGCTGAGGCTGCGCGCTTCGTCCCGCTGCACGGCCAGCGTGCGGTGGTCTACCCGCTCGGCGACGTGCGCCCGCTCCAGCGCTCGGTTCTGTAGCTCCGCCCACCTCTCCCGCATGTGCTCGACCTCCTGGCCGCCCGTCTGCTTGGCATCGAGCACGCGGGTCTTCTCCGCGAGGCCCTCCCGGGTGAGGCTGCGCGTGGTGGTGAGCACGTGGGCGTGCCAATTCCTTTGGTCTCCCTCCCGGTGCGGCGCGTGGATCGCCACGTCGGCCGCCACGCGGTAGCGCGCCACCAGCTCGCGGGCGAAGGCATGGGCCAGCTCGCGCCTGCCTGTCGCGTCCAGCTCGTGCGGCAGCGCCAGCTCCCACTCCCGCGCGGTGACGCTGTTCACCCGCGTCTCCCGCGCCTCGGCGGCGTTCCAGAGCGCCTGGCGGTCGTGGGCCCAAGTGGGGGCGTCCTCCGGGGCCACGATGAACGAGGCCTCCACGCCCGCCTTCGCGCGGTAGTCGTGCACCCTCCCCTCGCGCTGGCACTCGATGCGCTCGGCCTGGCGGTAGGCGATGGCGGCCGTCGCGGAGCGTCCCTCCGAGCGGCGCACCGACTTCACGCTGAGGTGGTAGCTCGCCATGGCCGCCTCACCCGCGCCCGCGCACGGCGGCGCACGAGGTGAGGGCGAGGCCAAGGGCCAGCGGCGCGGGAGCAGGCGCGCCAGCGCCGCCGCGGCACTCCGGGCAGGAGCCCGGCGGCGGGTGCGGGCGCGGCCCGCGGCGAGGCAGGAGCCTCGCCCTGAGCGCTCCGGCCCAGCGAGGCCCGGGGCGCCGGCGCGATCCAACGGCGCACGTTGGCCGGGGAGGGTTCGGGAGGGCGGGGAGCGCCTCCCGATCCATCGCGGTGCGATGGACAGGGGGACGCCGTCGGCGGGGGCAGCGCCCCGGGGAGACCGCACGGCAAACCCGCAGGGTTTGCGAAAGTGCGCCCTTCTCACTGTCGCTCGTCGGGCCCACGCACGACCTCCACGGGTTGTCTCAGGGATCAACCTAGGGGAGAGTGGAAGTCCGGGCTAGTGTCATCTGAGGAGAGTGCGCCATGGCCGAGACCGAGCTGGAACGCGCGGAGAAGCGCTACGCCCAAGCTAAGGCCAGGCTCCAAGCACTGAGGAACCGGGCTGCCACGGAAGCCAGGAAGCTCGACACCCGGCGCAAGGTCATCCTCGGAGGAGCGCTGGTCGATTTGGCCGGACGCGATGCGAGCGCGGCCGCCATGCTGGACCGGCTCGTGCGCAACCTCCCCCGCGAGCAGGACCGCCGCGCGTTCGTGGGGTGGTCGCCAGGGGACGCGCTGCCCGAGGATAGGGCTCAGGACGGCGCTGGCGCGGGAGCTGACCTGGGCTCGGCTGCGGCCTCTGCCCAACCTGGTCAGGGCGCCTGACCATGGCCGCCGTCGCCTCCGCGTTGCGCGCCCTCACCCGCTGGAGCACCCTCCTCGCCGCCGCCCCGGTCCGCGCCGTCTGGCTCCTGCGCGTGCAAGGCCAGCCCATGATCCTCGCCCAGAAGCTCCGCTACTTCGCCGATCCCGAGTTCGGAGGCCTCCATGCCGCCCCGCAAGGTCAGTGACCTCCTCGGCGCCGCCGGTACGTCCGCGCCGGCCAGCAGGGACGCAGACAGGTCCCCAAGCCGCGCCCTCGTCCCGACCGGGGCTCCTGGTGCTGCTGCTGCCGCTCCGCCGGACGGCACGGCCGCGCTCGCGGCCGAGCTGAACGACCTCACCCGCACCCTCGACGTGCTGGCCACCATCGTGGCCAGCGTCTCCGACCGCGTGGATGGCCAGACCGACGCCCTGGGCAAGCTCGCGGGCACCGCCGCCGAGACGCGCCAGGCCGCCTTCGCGGCCCGCGCCCAAGCCGACCCCGGCAAGCTCGCTGCCGAGGTCGGGCAGGCCCTCAACAAGGCCCTGCTGCCCCGCCTGGACGAACTGGCAGGCGCCGTCGCGCGCCTGAGCCACATGGACGAGCAGCGGAGCGCCACCGGCAGGCTCCAGGGCCAGGTGATGGACCTCGCGCGCGACCTCCGCCTCGCGCGCGAGCGCGCCGCTCTCTGGCGCGCGCGGCTCCCAGGGATCGGCCTCGCCGCCCTCCTCCTGGTGCTGGCTCTCCTGATCCTCATGCCGCGCGTCATAGCCTCTCACCCGATGGGGTGCCGCCTCATGGGCGGGGACTGGCGCGACTGGTCCACCTATGGAGATGGCACCTCCTGCCGGTTCGAGTGGCCATAGGTGGGGCTGCGTAAGTAGTGGGTGGGGTAAGTCCCAGATGAGCGACCTCTTCTTGTAGGGGGTTTCCTATGTTACCCTTTCTGAAACCCGGCAACTTCGACCGGAGGAAAGGGGCAGGTAAGGGCATGGGGTTTACCGCATCAGAGGCGGCCAAGGAGGTTGGCAAGAGCCTTCCGACGATCACCAAAGCCATACAATCTGGAAAGCTTTCCGCGAACGGCCCGAAAGGGGGACCCTACAGCATCGAACCTGCCGAGCTGTTCCGAGTATGGCCTAGGGTTGCCGGCAAGGTTGAAGAAACCCCCAAGGTTCGACCCGAGGAAACCCCAGGAAACTCTACCCCCTTAACGGGTGAAGTTGACCTTTTGCAGGAGAAGCTTCGGTCGGCTCAGGCTCTGAACGAGCGGCTCTCAGATGAGGTGAGCGATCTGCGCGCCCGCCTCGATGCGGAGGCCGAGGAGCGGCGGCGTCTCACGGCTCTCCTGACTTACCAGCCCGAGAAGCCGACGCCAGCTCCGGTCTCCGAGCCCGCTCCTCAGGCCCAAGCTCGGCCTCCCCAGCGCTCCTGGTGGCAGCGCCTAAGAGGCGTCGAAGCCTAAAAGGCTCTGGCTCACCCGGAACAGGGGCTGTCGATCCCTGCTCCCGAATCCACCGTCTTGCCTGCGGGGATAGCCTCCGCCCTTCCTCCCGCAAGGGGTGGGTCCTCGCCATGCTCGCCTCGTCGCCGGCCCGCTGCGCACTGCTTCGCTCCAGCTCCTGCGGCTGCGCGTGGCTGCGGTCCCGGGCCGCGAATCGCGCCCCGCCCTTGCGGGCACAAGGGCTCCGGCTTCGGACCCCGCGCGACGGCGGCTCCGGGAACAGGGATCGGGTGGCGCGCCCTGCGAGGGACGCGCGTTCCTGCCTCTCTGTATCGTCTCTGCCGCCGTCTGGGCTCTATCTAAGGTTTTAGCTTGGGGTTCTCCCTGCCTGGCGGACTCGCACTCCTTCTCAAGAGAAAGCTGGTCTGCCGCGCTCCTCGCCTCGGTCGGCCTGGGCGCCGCGAGCCGCTCGGGCCTTGGCCTCGACGGCCCGCCCCAGCTCCCCCAGCACCCGCGCCAGCCGGTCGTCCTCGACCTCCGCCAAGGGCAGCTCGGAGAGGGGCAGGGCGGCCTTGTGCTCCCGGAGCCAGGCCGCGCGGTCCTCCCGCTCCTGCGCCACGTCGTCGGGCAGGGGCGGGGACGAGGACAGCCAGTGCCCCAGGAGCTGCGCCGCCCGCGCGGGCAGGCTCAGCCGGTAGGCGTTGCTCACCTGGCGCACGCGGGGCCCGGGCGCGTCCTCCAGCACCTCGACCTTCTCGTGCCGCCTGAGCCAGTCCAGGAAGCCGTGCTCGCGCAAGGCTGCGAGCGCCCGCACCACGGCGTCCTTGGACCGCCGGAGCTTGCCCATGAGGTACAGGATCGAGGGCTCCAGCCGCCCGCTCCTGTAGCTCACCAGGTTGGCCAAGAGCTCCAGCACCTCCAGGCCCACGTGCCCCAAGGGGCCACGCCGGCGCCCGGCCTGCCGGCCGGCCAGCTCGTAGCGCTTGGCGGCGAGCACCACGCGGCGCACCTCGGGCCGCGCCACCGGGCGCCACCATGCGCCTTCGCACGTGCCCACCAGGCGCGAGCCGCGGCGCACGGGGTCGCGCGCGCGGCCTCGGCGGCCGGCGCCTGCGGCGCGCCCGCCTGGGCCTCCGTCCAGGACGGCCCCGATCTCTCTCATCATCTCTGTCTGTCCCTCTGTTGGCTGTGGAAAGCCGACAGGGGCGGGGCCTCCAGGACAGGAGCCGTGGCCCTAGCACGCACTTGTGCGCGGGCAAGGCTCCGCCATGGCAAGAAACCTCTTGCGATAGGGCGGTGCGACGTGGGAAGCTTGGGGTGTCAAGTCACAAGCTTTCCTGGCGTCTCCGCCGGATATGAGGCCCGCCCCTGGCGGGTCTTCGTATTTTCGGGCTTGCTGCTCCCCTAGGTTACGCCTCGCGCCGCTCCGTGAGTCCGGGCGGCCTTCCGGCCACAGTGCCGGAGCGGGAACAGGCAGGCAACTTGTTTCAGGGTTGCGGGGACGGGGCAGGGGTCTCGGCCGCCGACGCGGAGGGCCGGTCAAGCCTTCCCGCAGGCCCCCGCAGGGGGCAGAGGACAAGGCTTGACGGGACCGCAGTGGTCCACCCTCTCGCCTGTCCCTTTCGATGCCAGAGCATCGGAAGGGACTGCCCAGCGGCGAGCGCTCCTTCTCTGCATGTCCTCAGCGGACGCCTTGCGAGACCGACAGCGCTCTACCGAGACTCCCGCCCCTCATACCAATCCTGAATGGTGGCGCAGAGGACGCCGATGAAGTGGTCCCTGAACAGGACGTCGTCGGCTCCCTCCGGGATGAACTCGACCATCTCCAGCGCCTCATCATCACTCATGCGCCAGCGCCCGAGCACTTCCCCGTCCCGGGTAACGACATCGCCCTCTGACTCCCTTGGATAGCCGACGAGGTTGACAGGGAAGCGATAAGGGTCGTCCTCGATCCGATCGATCGCCGCGCTGGCGGCCGTGAACGCCTCTTGGCGTGACGGAGCCACCCCGTTCGCCCGGTCCTTGCCGTAGCCTCGAACCAACCAGGTCACGCCGCCGGCGTCCGAGGTCCGTGGGGCCTCGCCCAGATGCACCTCAAAGCCCCGATGTTCGCGATAGAAGCGCATGGCCCGGCCCGTGATCAAGTTCGGCATCCCTCCCGTCATACAAGAGAGGCTCGGCACCGGCCATCGCACTGCCTATCGGCAGAGGCAGTCTGGCGGCCAGCGTCCTAGCGGACGCCTTGCATGCTAATACGCAGGTCGCCTTCGCTTTATTTAAGATTAATGAACATCACGAGAGTCGTCTTGGTGACGCAGCGCCTTTATCACGAGCACGGAGGCCGCCGAGGGCTCCCGCCGGTTCGGATAGAGGTGGTATCCCGGCCGGAGTCGGCACCAGTCGGTGAGAACGGGCATGAGCAGGTCCTGCCGAGTGTCGGCGTTCCTAAATCCTCAGGCAGGTAGGCGAGCCCGAGCCTGTCCAAGCCATCGACGCTTGCCCATTCAGGCCGCGAACTCGATGCGCGTTGCCATGCCCTTGGTGGGTGGTGTCGATACCTCACCGCCAAGTTGCGCGGCGAGGCCCTGCACGATCTTGAGGCCGAGACCCGTCGCACTCGGCGCTGCGGCGGGCAGCCCTGGCCCGTCGTCAGCCACCATCAGCGCCACGCGATCGCTTGTGATGCGCTTCAGATCGAGCGTGATCGTGCCGCCCTCGCGGCCCTTGAAGGCGTGCTTCAGCGAGTTGGTTATCACCTCGTTGACGATGAGCGACAACGCGGTCAGCCGCGTCAGGTCGAGCCGCATCTCGTCAGCGTCGATAAGACAAACGATCCCCTTGGCGCCACTCGCCTCGACGAGGTCGGCGCACAAGCCACGTAGATAATCACCTATCGGCTGCTCCAGCGATACCGGGTCGTGGAGCTTGCGGTGGAGCCGCGCCATCACCTGCAAGCGGTGTGCGGCATCGTCGAACACCGCGGATGCGCACGCTGGGTCCGCGGCCACCGTGCGCTTCTGGAGCATGAGCAATGAGGCGACAAACGCCATGTTGTTCGCCACGCGGTGCTGCAGCTCCTCAAAGAGTGTGCGGTGCTGCTCGGCGAGCTTGGCGCTCTTCGCCCGTTCCGTCTCCAGCCGATCGGCAGCGCGCACCATCGCATCGATCACCGCGACATCGACCCCGACGATGAACACGTAAAAGGCAAGCGCGATTGCGGTGTTCTGGGTCATCCCGAAGGAACCAAACGGCGGGATGAACCAGTACCACGCGGCCAAGCCCGACAGCAGCGCGCAGACGATCCCAGGCCCTGTGCCGGCGAGAAAGGTCGTCAGGATCACGGCCGGAAAGAAGGTCAGGTATGGAAAGCCGGGTGGCAAGTTGCTGTCGAGCGCAAAGCGCAGCGCAAGTGCCAAGCCGAATGCAGCCAGTCCAAAGGCGTAGCCGAGCCAGGAGCTGCGCCGGAGGGCCGAACCGTCTGAAAGGTACTTCTTCAACTCGCCGCCTTCCGACCTCCTGCGGTCTTATGTGCAGAGCCGATCACAGGAGCAAGCGCAGTCGCGCTTTGTCCCGGGGCGAGTAAATGCCTGCGTCACGAACTGTCGATGAGCCGCAAGCCTTGGTTCACTCTCAGGCAATTAGATGGCCTAAGTTGTGCACCATTCGTGAGTGAAGCGCGGCAGGCCGGACCTCGAGAGATCAGCGGCCTAGCCTGTGCGCAAGTCATGTGCACGGGTGAGCCGTTCCGTCCTAGCTTGGGGGGCCGTCGCTCCAAGCTGTGGCCCCAGACTCGGCTATGGCATGCCGCTTGAAGGTCCAGGATCAGGTTGGGGACCTGTACCGACTCGGCCCTAGCTGCTCCTGCCTGAACGGACCAGCCTCGCCTAGCGAGCCTGCGCCTTTGCCCACCTCCGCACCGCGGCCAGCCAGCCGGCGACACCTAGAGACGGGTGAAAGAGCAGCTCTCCAATTTGCAGGGCGGGGTTGGAGCTCGAGGGGGTCGGGGGATCATAGGACAAGAGGTCCATGTTACTTCCATACATGCTCAGGCCCCGGTGCGCCGAGCCTAGCGCCGCCTCCTTGCCCCTGCCAAGCCCGATTGGGAGCGCGCCCAGTCGGCATCACTCGGCCCTCCCCGTGGGCCGCCTTGAGGGGCTCCTGGAACCCCCTCCCGCTCCGGCCGGTTCTCGTGGCAGGGCCGCTGGCCTGAGGAAACGCTCCCATGGCGCACGACACACTCCTGGACGCCTGGTGCAAGGGCTACGCCGCCGCCCGTGACGGCCAGCCCGCGTCGGCCAGCCCCTACGCCGACGGCGACCCGCTCGCCTCCGCTTGGGGCCGGGGCTGGGCCAAGGCGCTGGCGCAAGCCGAGCTGCACTGGACCTATGGCGCAACGCAGCCGGCGCTTCGCACCCCGGGTCGGGTTCTCCAGCAGGGAGGCTAGGGCTCGGCGGCTCTCCCAGGAGTCTGGACTGGGCCTTGGCCGGGCTGCTCTCGGGGCCGCTGCTTTTGGCTCTCAGGCCCGGTAGCCCCGCCGGCGCTTGGCCCGGAGCAGGCTGCCAAGGGCGCGCTCTGCGTCCGGTACGCCGTCGTACCAGTCGGTGCGCCGCTGCCCTGGGGTGCCAATCCGCCCCCAGTGGCGCACGACCCCGCACTCGCCCCACAGGCTCCGGGCCAGTGCCACGCTGTAGAAGCGGCGCATGTTGCAGGCCGGGTCCACGCGGGTCAGGAGCACGGGTGCGGGGTCCTCCTCGGTCCTGAACGGGGCGGAAGCAGGGTGGGGCCGCGGGACAGTCTCCCTCGCCTCCTGAGCGGCGATCCAGTCGAGGAGGTCGAGCTGCTCGGGCTCACGGCTCACCCCACCGGCTCCCCGTCGGCGCAGAGCCGCGCGATGGTGGCGTGGTGGACGTTGAAGCTCCGGGCGATGCTCGACAGGCTCTCGCCCTGGTCCCTGCGCTCCCGCGCCTCCCGCTGCTGGTGGGGGGTGAGCTTGTAGGGCCGGCCCATCTTCCGCCCCTCCTTCTTGGCCCTGGCGCGTCCCTCGCCCGTCCTGGCGCGGATCAGCTCGCGCTCGAACTCCGCGAGGCCCGCGAGCACCGTGAGCATGAGCCGGCCGTGCGGCGTGGTGGTGTCGGCCCAAGGGTCGGCCAGCGAGCGGAACATGGCGCCCCTCTCCGCGAGCGAGCCCAGCACGTTCAGGAGGTCCCGCGTGCTCCGCGCCAGCCGATCAAGCCTGGTCACCAGCACCACGTCGCCGGGCTCCACCTCCTTGAGGAGCTTGGCGAGCTGCGCCCGGTCCTGCTTCGCTCCCGATGCCGTCTCGCGGAACACGGGACGAGCCCCCGCTGCGTGGAGCTGCTCCACCTGCGGCGCGAGCGTCTGGCCGTCCGTGGACACCCTCGCGTAACCCAAGAGCCGGCCGCTCGGAACGGTGCCATGGGCGAGGGCAACGGGGGCTTGCGGCGGGGTGACTTTCGCGCGGGACATACGCGCGACGTAACCCCTTATGGCACTTGGGTCCAGCCAGCGGTCACAAACTCACGAATTTTGCAGACTCTGCCGTCCACGTATGGAGGATTGCCAGCACCTCTGCTAGCGGGGCATCTTTCCCAGAAAATCCTCTTGACTGGAGGAGACAACAATCGGGGGGGCGCGGAGCATGGCAAGTGGGCGTAAGGCTGGAAGCAGCGGGGTCGTGAAGGCCACGAAGGCGAAGCCTTCCATCGAGACAACGCTCTGGGCCGCCGCCGACAAGCTCCGCGGCAACATGGACGCAGCCGAGTACAAGCACGTCGCGCTCGGCCTTATTTTCCTCAAGTACATCTCTGACCGCTTCGACGAGCGCCAGGAGCAGGCCGAGGCCGACCCTGAGGAAAGGCAACTCATCGAGGACCCCGAGGTCCTTCGCGACCTCTTCATCGGGGACAACGTATTCTGGGTCCCCGAGTCCGCTCGCTGGGGGTTCCTCAAGGCCAGGGCGACGAGTGAGAAGCCGACCATCGGCGCCCTCATCGACATGGCAATGCTCCACCTGGAAATCGAGAACCCGAGCCTCAAGGGCGTCCTGACCAAGAACTACGCCCGTCCGGAGTTGGACCAAAGCAAGCTCGGCGAGGTCGTCAACCTCTTTTCCAACCTCACCTTCAAGGATGCCCACCACGGGCAGGACGTGCTGGGACGCGTCTACGAGTACTTCCTGGGCCAGTTTGCCATCGCTGAGGGCAAGCGCGGTGGGCAGTTCTACACGGCCGGCTGCGTGGTGCGCCTGCTCGTCGAGATGCTCCAGCCCTTCAAGGGCCGGGTCTATGACCCCTGCTGCGGGTCGGGCGGCATGTTCGTGCAGTCCGAACGGTTCGTGGAGGCACACAACGGCCGGCGCAACGACGTGTCGATCTTTGGGCAGGAGAGCAACGCGACGACGTGGCGCCTCGCCAAGATGAACCTCGCCATTCGGGGCATCGAGGCGAACCTCGGGCCCAAGTGGGCGGACACCTTCCACGAGGACCTCCACCCCGGCCTCAAGGCCGACTTCGTTCTCGCCAACCCGCCCTTCAACGACAGCGACTGGTCGAGCAAGACGGTGCTGGAGGGCAAGCGATGGGCCTACGGCGTCCCTCCGGCGGGCAACGCCAACTTTGCCTGGGTGCAGCACTTCATCCACCACCTCGCGCCTCATGGCACAGCAGGCTTCGTCCTGGCCAACGGGTCACTATCTAGCCAGCAGTCGGGTGAGGGAGATATCCGCCGCCGGATCGTCGAGGCGGACCTCGTCGACTGCATCGTCAGCCTGCCAGGGCAGCTTTTCTCCACCACGCAGATCCCGGTCTGCCTTTGGTTCCTGTCGCGCGACAAGTCGAACGGCCTCGTGCGCGACGTAAAGCTGCGCGACCGGCGGGGCGAGACGCTGTTCATCGACGCGCGGACCTTGGGCTCGATGGAGACCCGGACGCTGAAGGTGCTGACCGAAGCGGACATCGCAAAGGTCGCGGACACCTACCATAACTGGCGAGAGACCGGCGGACGCTATGCCGACGAGGCGGGCTTCTGCGCGAGCGTGACGACGAAGGATATCACGGCGCAGGATTTCGTGCTGACGCCGGGGCGCTACGTCGGCACGGCCGAGGCCGAGGCGGAGGAGGAACCGTTCGCCGAGCGCATGGCGCGGCTCACGGCCGAGCTGCGTGGGCAGATGGAAGAGGGAGCAAGGGTCGACGAGCGGATCAGGGCCGCGCTGGCGGGGGTCGGGCATGGGTGGTGAGTGGCCAGAAGTCACGTTAGGCGCCTACACTCTCAAGATTGGAAGCGGCGCCACCCCACGAGGTGGGGCCGATTCCTACTTGGCTGAAGGACCTTTTGCACTCATTCGGAGTCAGAACGTCCTCGACTTCCAGTTCAAGCACGGCGGACTTGCATTCATTGACGAAGAACAAGCGCGACTTCTCGACGGAGTAACGGTCAAGGATAAAGACATACTCGTCAACATTACGGGAGATTCCGTCGCGCGCGTGTGCATGGTGGATGCTGCCGTTCTGCCGGCGCGCGTGAACCAACATGTCGCCATCGTAAGGGCTGACCCTAAACACTTCGAGCAGAGGTTCCTATTCTACGCGCTTGTAGCGCCCGCCACTAAACAGCTCATGCTTTCGATCGCAGCTTCCGGTGCCACGCGTAACGCACTGACGAAGAGCGATCTTGAACGTCTACGAGTGCCGAAACCTTCGATGGGGTCGCAAAAGGCTGTGGCCGAACTCCTCGGCGCCCTCGACGACAAGATCGAGCTGAACCGGCGCACAGCGGGGACGCTGGAGTCGATGGCGCGGGCGCTGTTCAGGAGCTGGTTCGTGGACTTTGACCCAGTGCGAGCCAAGGCCGAAGGACGGTCCACGGGCTTACCTGACGATCTCGCGGCGCTGTTCCCAAATATCTTTGGCGGAGATGCGGTGCCAGACGGCTGGTCCGTTGAACCTGTCTTGCCCAACTTGGCCGAGTTTGTGACACGCGGCTTGTCGCCCGCTTATGCGGACGAAGGCATATTGGTCGTGAACCAAAAGTGCATTCGAGAGTCGCAGATCGACTTCAGCAAGGCTCGCAGGCACGATCCTAAGATCAAGTCGGTCTCCGAGTCGAAAGCACTTGCGATAGGAGATATTCTCATCAACAGCACTGGGGTCGGAACACTAGGGCGCGTTGCTCAGGTCACCTCCTTGCCAGAGCCAGCAACGGCTGACAGCCATGTAACCATCGTCAGACCGAAGGCCTCGGTCGTGAGTGCCAACTATCTGGGTCTGGCTATTATGGACTTAGAGAATGCGATCGAGGCCTTGGCTCAGGGATCGACTGGACAAACCGAGTTGCCTCGGGAGAGTGTAGGTCGAATGCGTATCTTGGTGCCGAGTGTTGAGGTCGGGGCGGCATTCGATAGGGCTGTGACACCTCTTCGTCAAAGAGCCGACCAAGCGAGGCAGCAAGCGTCTACCCTGGCCGCCCTCCGCGATACCCTCCTCCCCAAGCTCATTTCCGGCGAGCTGCGCATCGCTGATGCCACCGCCGAGGTTACGGCCGCCTGATGCCTTTCGTGTTCCAGATGCTGCGCGCGTTGATCGAGAATCATCCCGACCGCGCCGAGAGACTCAGGACGCATGTCGACGCCTTGGAGGTCACGATCAACGACGAGCCCTCGCGCTGCTTGGAGCGCGTCCGGGCGTTGTTCGAGGCGACTCAGTTAACGATTGCTCCCCAGCTTGGCGTCACGCTCAAGGATGCGGGCGACCTCGCGGCGCGCAACAAGCAGTTGCTGGAAGCCCTGGACTTCAAGCTGGCAGGCCACCCCGAAGCGGAGAGGATCGACCGGTCGATCAAGAAGCTGATCGGCAGCATCAACGGTACGATCGGTGCCTTAGGCGAGCTCAGCAACGTTCCGGGCCTCAGGCACGGCGGGTCGCTGGACTGGGCGATGCTCGAAGGACGGCACGCCGTCATGCTCGGCGGACTTTGTGACACGCTGATCGCCTTCCTCTTCGACGCTGCCTGGAGTCGGCCTGTGACGACAGCAGCCGACTCCGATCCAGACCTCTACCCCGACTACGCGGCGTTCAACGGCTACCTCGATGATGAGCATGAAGTCGTTGTGGCGGGCTCGACGCTGTCCGCCAGCCGAGCTTTGTACCTGCTGGACCGCACGCAGTACGACATGGCTCGTGTGGAGTGGGAGGCGGAGCAGATGCTGGACCAAGACAACGAGGACGAGGCTGCGTGACGTTCCCGAATGCGCCTGCGCCGGCTCCAACCGGCTTCAAGGAGGAGGCCGTCGAGCTGGCCGCCCTTTCTTGGTTCGAGCTGGCCGGCTGGCGCACGGTCCCGGGCGACCATCTCGCCCCCGATGGCCCTATGGGCGCCCGCACGAGCTACAAGCAAGCTATTCTGGAGCCCGAGCTGCGCAGCGCGCTGGCGACCCTTAACCCCGACGCCACCGCAGACATGATCGACGAGGCCGTTCGGAAGGTGCTGGCCACACCCACCCAGGACGTCGTCGAGAACAACCGCGCCTTCCACCCCTTCCTTGTGACGGGTGTCCCGGTCGAGGTGGTGAGCGACGGCGAGACCCGCACAGTCGCCGTCCACCTCATCGACCGTGCCGACCCAAAGGCCAACCGGCTCCTCGTCGCCAACCAGTTCATCGTCCAAGGTCCCGATGACCGCGACGTGATCCGCGCCGACGTGGTCGTCTTCGTCAACGGCCTCCCTCTCGCGCTTCTGGAGTTGAAGAGCCCAGCCGATGCCCAAGCCACCCTGGAACGGGCGCACACACAGGTGGGCAACTACCGCACCAAGGTGCCGGAGCTGCTGCGGCTCAACCAGATCGTCGTCATCAGCGATGGCATCGAAGCCCGCATTGGCTCCCTGACGGCAGGGCTCGACCGCTTCGCCCCCTGGCGCACCATTGACGGCTCGACCGTCGACGACACGGGTCGTCCCGAGTTGGAGGTAGTGATCCGGGGCGCGTTCGCCCCCGATCGCTTCCTCGACCTCATCACCGACTACGTGGCGTTCGAGGTCATCGACGGCGTCGTAAAGTCGAAAAAGCTCGCGGGCTATCACCAGTTCCACGCCGTGCAGAAGGCGCTGGCCTCCACTGTC
>NZ_VDFV01000066.1 GCF_006152145.1 Rubellimicrobium roseum
CGTGCTTAGGGCTATGCCTAAGCCTCCATGGTTATGCCCAGGTGTCCGGTCGAAACAGGGGCCAGTTCACCAGCGGCTCAGAAAGGCAGGCGCGGCCCGCGCTTGAAGCCTCTTGCCCATCGTGCTTCCAAGGTCCCCGCAGGACCCACGTCGCAGGAGCAGCCATGGCCCGCTTCAACCAGCCGCTCGGAGGCAACGACATGCCCCGCTTCGGCGGCCCCGCCACCATGATGCGCCTGCCCGCGCAGCCCAGCGCCGAGGGCCTGGACGCCTGCTTCGTCGGCATCCCCATGGACATCGGCGCCTCGAATCGTCCCGGCACCCGGCTCGGGCCCCGTGCCATCCGCGACGAATCCCGGATGCTGCGCCCCTTCAACATGGCCACCGGCGCCGCTCCCTTCGAGCATCTCCAGGTGGCCGATATCGGCGACGTGGCGATCAACACCTTCGACCTCAAGAAGTCCTGCGGGATCATCACCGAGACCTATACGGAGATCCTGTCCCACGGCGTGATCCCCCTGACGCTCGGCGGCGACCATACGCTGACCTGGCCCGTGCTTCGGGCCATCCGTGACCGCCACGGCCCCGTGGCCTTGGTCCATGTGGACGCCCATGCGGACGTCAACGACACCATGTTTGGCGAGAAGGAAGCCCATGGCACCCCCTTTCGCCGCGCCTGGGAGGACGGCTGCCTCCTCAACGACCGCGTCGTGCAGATCGGCCTGCGCGGCACCGGCTATGCACCGGGCGACTTCGCCTGGGGGCGCGAGCAGGGCTGGAGCGTGGTGACGGCCGAAGAGATCCACGGCAGGCCCCTTCACCGCCTCATGGATCAGGTCCGCGCCCTCATCGGTGATGCGCCCGTCTATCTCACCTTCGACATCGACAGCCTGTCCCCCGGTCTCGCCAACGGCACCGGCACGCAGGAGATCGGCGGCCTCATGGACTGGCAGGCGCTCCAGATCGTGCGCGGCATGGCGGGCCTGAACCTCGTGGGCTGCGACCTCGTGGAGGTCTCGCCCCCCTTCGATCCTTCCGGCACCACGGCGCTCACCGCCGCGAACCTGCTGTTCGAGATGCTCTGCGTCCTGCCCGGCGTGCCACAGGACCCGCCCAAGCCGCTGCACGGCTTCGACCTGTCCTGAGCGAACACCCGGAGGCATCACGGGTTGCCCCGACCTCAGGCCGCCGCGCGCCGCCCGCTCGCGGCGGCGACGATGGCGATGATGACGGCCCCGGTCAGGATCAGGCGCACCCCCGCGCCAAGCCCGTAGGAGTTCAGCATCGACACGATCAGGAACATGAACATCGCCGCGCCCCAGATGCCGGGCACGTTCGAGTTCCCCCCGGCGATGGACGAGCCCCCGATCACCACGACGGCGATCGACATGAGGAGGTACTCCGCCCCCATGTTCAACGCCGCCCCGCCCGAGAAGCAGGCCAGCCAGAACCCGGCCAGCGCCGCCATGACCGCCGACAGCAGATAGGTCGCCGCCCGCACGCCCTCGACCGGCACCCCGGCCAACCGCGCGGCGCGGGCGTTCTGCCCGATGGCGGACAGGCGGCGGCCATAGGCGCTCCGCTCGATCAGGACCCAGAAGACGGCGGCCGCCAGCAGCGCGATCCAGGCAAGGTTCGGCATCCCGAGCGTCGCCCCGGTCGAGAAGGTCGCAAGGGTGTCTGGCGGCTTGATCCGCAGGCCCCGGTTCGACCAGACCGCCAGCGACTGGAACATGAACGAGGCCGACAGCGTGGCGATGATGGGCGGAATGCGCAGGAGCAGGATCAGCGCGTAGTTCGCCGCCCCCGCCCCGAGCCCGATCCCGAGCGCGGCGAGAAGGCCCCAGGCTTCCGTCCCCGCCGCCCCGTCCATCAGCTTGAGCGACAGTGTCCCAGCCAGCGTCATCACCGCCGGGATGGACAGATCCACGTTCCCCGGCCCCAGGGTGATGACGGCCATTTGCCCCAGGCCCACCAGCACCGAGAAGGAGGCGAAGGTCAGCGTGGCGACCAGCAGTCCCGGCGCCCCCTGCACGCCCGTCAGCGCCACGGTCGCCGCGTAGGTCAGCCCCGCCGCTGCAAAGGCCCAGGACCAGGGCCGAACGAGGCCACTCATGCCACGGCCCTCCTACGCACAAGGAGGCGTGCGGCCAGCACCAGAACGAGGATCGCCCCCTGAGCCCCGATCTGCCAGTCGGGCGACAAGCGCAGGAAGCTCAGGAAGCTCGCGGCCAGCGTCAGCGTCAGCGCCCCGATCACCGCCCCGACGGGCGAGACGCGGCCTCCCGTGAACTCGCCGCCCCCCAGGATCACCCCGGCGATGGACAGGAGCGTGTAGCGCAGCGCGATGTTGGCGTCGGCCGAGGTGGCGAGCCCGACGAGCGCCATCCCCGACAGCACGCCGAAGACCCCCGCAAGCCCGTAGGCCACGGCCTTGAGCCGCACCACCGACCAGCCCGCCCGCGCCACTGACCGCGCGTTGCCGCCCACGGCGCGCAGCCGCGTCCCCAGGGCCGAGCGCGTCACCAGGAGGTGCGACACGACCGCCAGCAGCACGCAGGCCAGGATCGCCATGGGCAGCAGCGGCGGCTTCACCGTCATCAGCGTTCGCAGCCAGTCTGGTGTGGCCCCGCCCGGAGCGGGCAGCATCAGCACCGCAAGGCCCGCCCAGACGAAGGACATCCCCAGAGTGACCACGATGGCGGGGAGCTTGCGCGCCTCGATCAGCGCGCCCAGCGCCGCATAGACCGCGACCGCTGCCCCGAGGACCAAGACGCCCAGCAGGGGCGAGTCGTGCAGGACGGTCGCCGTGACGCAGGCGCAGAAGCTCACGAAGGTGCCGATGGACAGATCGATGTCGTCCACCATGATGACCAGCATCTGCGCGATGGTGGCGAGAGCGATGGGCACCGCGAGATTGAAGAGCAGGTTCAGCCCCGTATAGCTCATGGCGCGCGGCTGAACCCAGAACACCGCGGCCAGCAGCAGTGCCAGCGACAGAACCGGAAGCAGGAGCCGCGCGTCGAGCCGTCTCACCCCGGCACCTCGCCCATCTCGAACGAGGCCGCGAGCAGGCGCTCCTCGGTGATCTCCGCCCCGGCCAGCTCGGCCGCGATCCGTCCGTTGCGGAACACATAGGCGCGGTCGCAAAGCGTCATCTCTTCGGCCTCGGTTGAATACCACAGGAAGGTGCGGCCCCGCGCGGCTTCGGCGCGGATCATGTCGTAGACCTCGGCCTTGGTGCCCACGTCCACGCCGCGCATGGGGTCGTCCATCAGCACGATCGGCGCCTCCGTCGCCAGCGCCCGGGCGAAGAGCACCTTCTGCTGGTTGCCCCCCGACAGCGACAGGATCGGCCGGTCCACGTCGTCGGTACGGATGCCGATGCGCCCGCGCCAGTCGCGGGCCAGCGCGCCCTCGGCCCCGCGATCCACGAGTCCCGCGCGGGTCAGCAACGACAGGCCTGCCAGCGACAGGTTCCGCGCGATGGACCAGAGCGGCAGGACTCCGTCCCGCGCCCGGTCCCCGGCGACGAAGGCCACCGGCACCGGCCCCCTGCCCCGCCAGGCCGAGGTCCGCGCAAGGAACAGCCGTGCCAGCGCCTCGGCCTGCCCGTGCCCCGCGAGCCCCGCGAGGCCCACGACCTCGCCCGCATGGGCGCGCAGGCCCTCGGCGGTCGCGACCACCTCGGGCCCCTTGTCGTTGCGCCGCTCCGTCCGGTCCCCGCCACGCACGACATGGCCCATGGCCTCGACAAGGCCGCTGCGGGTGAAGCCTCCGGCCGGCCGGTCGTCCACGATCCGTCCGTCGCGCATGACGACGATCCGTGTGGCGACTGCGAAGACTTCACCCAGTATGTGCGAGATGAAGACTATCGCCCCGCCCCCGTCACGGAAGCGGCGCACGTGTTCCAGAAGCTGCCCCGCCCGGCTCGCGTCGAGTGAGGAGGTCGGCTCGTCGAGGATGACCAGGCGCGGGTCCGGGCCGCCCTCGGCAAAGGCCATGGCGATCTCGGCCATCTGGCGCTGCGCGAGCGTCAGGTCGGCTACCGTGGCATCGGCGTCGAGGCCGTGATCGGGAAAGACTCGGTCGAGCGCCGCCCGGATGCGCGCCCGCGCCGGGTTCCGCCAGCCCAGGCCCCGAAGGTCGCGCTGCGTCAGAATCAGGTTCTCGGCCACGGTCAGGTTGGGTGCGAGCGACAACTCCTGCGCAACCCAGCGCACGCCGCTGGCCCGGGGGTCGCCCGCGGCATGGCGGACGCTCCCTTCGGAGGGCGCAAGCGCGCCGGTCACGAGGTTCACCAGCGTCGACTTGCCCGCGCCGTTGTGGCCCACGAGGCCCAGGCACTCGCCGGGCGCAATGGACAGGTCCACGCCCGCCAGCGCCCGGACGGCCCCGAAGGACCGCCCCGCGCCGGCCAGTGCGACGATGGGGGCGGGAGCGGCGCTCAGGTCCATGCCGCCCCCGTCCGCCTCAGTTCGCTGCCGCGGCGATGACCGCCTTGGCGTCGTCCAGCGTATATTCCTCGTTGGCCACGCCCCCTTCGGGCGTCGTCTCCAGCGCGGCGTCGAGCCCGTCCTGCTGGATCTCGAGGAACGGCACGATCAGGTCCTGCGGCACGGTCTGCCCGTCCAACACCTGCTGCGCCACCCAGAAGGCCAGCGTGGACACCCCTGGCGCGATGGAGACGGACATCGTCTCGTAGCCGTTCGCGTCGCGCTGCTCCTTCCACCACAGGAGTTCGTCCTGCCGGTTGCCCATGACGATGATCGGCATTTCGCGCCCGGCCGCCGCGAAGGCTTGCGCCGCGCCGTAGCCGTCCCCCCCTTGCGTCACCACGCCCACGATGTCGTCGGGCAGGGACGGCAGGACGCCCGCGACCGCCCGCTGCGCCACGTCCTGCGCCCAGTCGCCATGGACCGAGCCCACGATGGAGAACTGCGGGAACTGCTCCACGCCCGCGTGGATGCCCGCGCTGATCTCGTCGTCCACGAAGACCCCGGCGAGGCCCCGGATCTCCAGCAGGTTGCCCCCCTCGGGCAGCCGCCCCGACAGGTACTCGACCTGCTTGCGCCCCATCTCGCGGAAGTCCACGGCGATGCGGTAGGCGCAGGGCTCGGTCACGATCCCGTCGAAGGACACGACCACGATCCCGGCGTCGCAAGCCTCCTTTACCGCCCCGTTCAGCGCCGTGGGCGAGGCGGCGTTCAGCACGATGGCGTCATAACCCTCTAGAATTATGTTCTGGATCTGCGCCGCCTGTTCGGTCGCCTGATTCTCGGCGGTGGTGAAGGCCGGGGCCTCGGCCACGACCCCGTCGGCGACGGCCTGCCCCGTGACAGTTTCCCAGCTTTGCAGCATCGCCTGCCGCCACGAGTTGCCGGCGTAGTTGTTGGACAGCGCGATCCGCCTGTCGGCGGTGTCGGCCAGCGCCGGTCCCGCCAGCGCCAGGACGGCCGCCGACAACGCCATTTTCGTTAGGGTCCTCATGGTGGTCCTCCCCTGGGCATCCTCCCCGCGCAGGCCCGCGCCTGCGGGTCGGGGCCGCCGGGGTTTCCTCCGCCGGTCGGCCCGCACCGTCGTCATCCTGACAGCCCGGAGCCTTTACGCAACGACAATCTTTTCGAGGTCTCCCCATTGACTAAGCCGAAGCGCCCTCATCCCCAAGACGTCTCGGGCTGGCCGCGATGGAGCGCCCAGTCGGCCTCGCCGAATGTCGGCTTGGCGAACTGGTTCTGGTGCCAATGCGGATAGATCAGGGGCGGGCGGCTCACCTCGTCCAGCCGGTCGCGCTCCTCGGCCGTCAGCGCGAGCCCCACGGCCGGGAGCGTCTCGCGCAACTGCTCGGGCGTCCGCGCGCCGACGATCAGGCTTGCCACCGCAGGCCGCCCCAGCAGCCAAGCCAATGCCACCTGCGGCACCGGCACGCCGCGCCCCTCCGCGACCTCCACCAGCACGTCCACGATGCGCCAGAGCCGCTCGCGGTCGCGGATCGGCGGCTCGGTCCAGCCGTTCGCCTGCCGACTCCCCGGAGCGGGATCACGGTCGCGCCGGTGCTTGCCGGTCAGCAGCCCCGCCGCCAGCGGCGACCACACCGTGACGCCGATCCCCTGATCGACCGACAGCGGCATCAGCTCGTATTCCGCGTCCCGCGCCTCCAGCGTGTAATGAATCTGCTGTGTCACGGGCCGGATCGTTCCCAGCTTCTCCGCCGCCTGGATCAGCTTCATCGCCTGCCAGCCGCAGAAGTTCGAGAAGCCCCAGTAGCGCACCTTTCCGTGCCGCACGAGCGTGTCCATCGCCTCGACGGTCTCCTCGACCGGCGTGGACCCGTCCCATTCGTGCAGGTGATACACGTCGATCCGGTCGGTCCGCAGCCGCTTCAGCGACCGCTCGCACTCCCGCAGCAGATGCAGCCGCCCCGTACCTCCGTCGTTCGGCCCGGGCCCAACCGGCATCCGCGCCTTGGAGGAGATCACGAGGTCCTCGCGCCGCCCCTCGATCACCTCGCCCAGGATCTCCTCGGACAGACCCAGCGAGTACATGTTCGCCGTGTCGATGAAGTTCACGCCATGCTCGATGGCGAGATCCACGAGCGACCGCGCCTCGGGCACCTGCTGGTCGGCCAGCATCCCGAAGGGCCCGCGCCCGCCGAAGGTGAAGGTTCCCAGCGCCAGCGCCGAGACCTTGAGCCCCGAGCGCCCCAGATACCGATAGTCCATCATGCCTCTCCCGTGACCGCCTCGACGATCCGCGTCATCGCCAGCATCCCCGGATCACGCATCGTCCGGCTCTTCTCGGCAAAGATGCGGGCGCGGCCCACCGTGGCGGGCCTCTCGCGGAACGCCTCCACGGCCTCCCGCGCCGCCTCGCGCGCCGCGCAGGCGACCTCGGCGGGGTCCGACAGCCCCGCCGTGGCCTTCGCCATGGCATCCAAGCTGTCCAGCACCGTCTTGCCGCCCAGCTCCGCCTTGCCGCGGGCTTGCATCGCGTCCCGGGCGGCGGCGATCAGCCCCGACACCTCGGAGGCCTCGAACGACTCCCGCCCCTTCACGGCCTTGGCCACCGCCATCAGCCCCGTCGCGAACAATGTCCCATAGGACGACCCCGATGTCTTGGTGAAGGCCTGCGCGCAGCGCAGCAGCGCCTGCCCCAGGTCGGCCGGCATCTCCGCCATCCCCTGTTGCACCGCCTGCATCCCCCGCGTCATGGTGATGCCAAGGTCCCCATCCCCCAGCGCCCCGTCGATCTCGTTGAGTGCCGGAGCCTCGCGCTCCATCGCCGCCGCCAGCCGCCCGATGGCCCCGAGAAGCGCCGCCCGGTCGATCATCCTACCCTCCAGAACGCGCAGTCGCAGGGCGCGCGCAGAAGCCCCTCCAATTCCTCGTCCAGCTTCAGCAGCGTGAAGGACACCCCCGCCATCTCCATCGACGTGGCGTAGCGCCCCACCAGCGGCATGACGATGCTCGCCCCCGCCCCCTCCAGCCGCGCCTTCACCACGCGATACAGGATGTAAAGCTCCTCCGGTGGCGTCGCCCCCAGCGAGTTCACCAGCACCGACACCCGGTCCCCCTGCCCTACCGGCATGTCGGCCAGCAGCCGGTCCATCATCTCCCCCGCGATGGCGTCGGCGGGTCGCAGCTTGTTGCGCCAGACGCCGGGCTCCCCGTGGATGCCCATGCCCATCTCCATCTCATCCTCAGCGATGTCGAAGGTGGGCCGCCCCGCCTGCGGCACCGTGCAGGACGACAGCGCCGCCCCGACCGACCGCACCGCATCCGCCGCCTTCTGCGCCACCCGCGTCACCGCATCGAGGTCCTGCCCCGCCTCGGCCGCCGCGCCCGCGATCTTGAAGGCGTAGACCATGCCCGCTACGCCCCGGCGCTTCTCACGCTCCTCGGGCGCGGCCGAGGCCACGTCGTCCGCCAGCAGCACCGTCGTGCAGCGAATGTCGTCGAACTCCACGAGGTCGCCCGCCATGTCGAAGTTCATGACATCGCCGCCGTAGTTCCCATAAAGACGTAGCACCCCCGCCCCCTGATCGGCGGCCCGGATCGCGTCCGCCATCTGCTCCGACGACGGCGAGGCGAACACGTCCCCTATGGCGCAGGCGTCAAGCAGCCCCGTCCCCACATAGCCCGTGAAAATCGGCAGGTGCCCCGAGCCCCCGCCCGAGACGATCCCGACCTTGCCTGCGCGCCCTGCCTGCGCCCGCGCGACCACCCGGTGGCTGTCGCCGTGCAGGCGGTAGAACTCGGGATACGCCGCCACGAGGCCGTCGAGCATCTCGTCGACGTAGTCGGCGGGGGTGTTCAGGATCTTCTTCACCGTGTCTCTCCCTTGGGCGCGGCGGCAGGCGCGCGGCGGCGGCGCCAGTTCCGCGTGTTGATGACCATGACGAGGATGAGGAGCGCGCCCCAGATGAACTCGCGCGCGAAGTTCGACACCTGGAGCATGTTCAGCCCCGAGGACAGGAACTGCATGGTGAGGACCGCGAGCACCACGCCGATGACCCGCCCGTAGCCGCCATAGGGGTTCACGCCGCCCAGCACCGCGATCAGCACGGCCAGCAGCGTGTAGCTCTGCCCGTAGTCGGCCTTGGCGCTGTTGGCGCGGCTCATGATGACGAGGCCGGCGACGGCCGCGAGCATCCCCGAGGCGACATAGACCTTAAGCAGCAGCCGCTCGATGTCCACGGCGGCGTAGCGGGCGGCCAGCGGGTTCGCCCCGAACATCTGGACCTTCAGCCCGAAGCCCGTCCGCGACAGCACGAACGAGAGCCCCGCTGCGAGGACCCCGAAGACGATCAGCGGCACCGGCAGGCCCATGAGGCTCCCGTTCCCGAGCCACGCGACCGAGGCCGGAAATCCCATCACCGCCGTTCCGCCGGTGAACGCCACCGCCAGCCCCGTGAAGATCAGCCCCGAGCCCAGCGTCGCGAGGATCGGCGGCAACCCGAGATACGCGATCAGCACCCCGTTGAAGAGCCCCGCCGCCGCCCCTCCCGCCAGAGCCGCGAGGTAGGACAGCAGCAGCCACCCGATCCCCGCGTCCACTCCCGGCGCGAGCCGCGTCAGGATCAGCGACGAGATGATCGCGCAGCAGTTGGCGATGCCGACGATCGACAGGTCGATCCCCCCCGTGAGCATCGTGATGGTAATGGCGAGCGCGAGGATCGCGAACTCGGGGAACTGGAACGCCATGGAAGTCGCGTTCTGCCCCGTCAGGAACCGGTCCGGGGCCAGCGCCGCCATCAGCGCGAAGACGATGACCATGATGAGGGCCAGCCGCGCCTCGGGCTGCGCGAGCAGGCGACCCCAGCGCGGTGCGGGCGCGGCGGTCATGCCGCCCTCCGCTGCGTGCGCCGCGCCTGCCAAGCGGGCAACCCTGTGCCGAGAAGGATCAGGAGCCCGATGGCGATGCTCTGGAAGGTGTTGGGGATGCCCAGCACGATCAGGCTGTTCGACACCAGCACGATCAGCGCAACGCCCAGCAGCGTCCCCGTCAGCGTCCCCGTGCCCCCTTCCAGCCGCGCGCCGCCCAGCACCACCGCCGCCAGCACCGACAACTGCTGGTTCAGCAGAAGGTCCTGAGGATTGGCCACCCGTGCCAGCGCCGCATGGATGATCCCCGCGAGCCCTCCCAGCGCCCCCACATAGACGAACACGAGGAACTGCACCCGCCGCACCGGGATCCCGATCCGTCGCGCGCTTTCCATCGACCCACCGATGGCGAAGACCTGCCGCCCCAGCATCGTCCGGTAGAGCAGGGCCCAGGTCAGCGCGACGACCCCCACGAGGAAGGCAAAGGCCCAGGGCAGCGAATAGAACGACCCGTCCGCGTTCTCCCCCCGGATCATCATGGCGCGCGAAAAGTCCCGCAGCCCCCGCGGCAGGTTCGAGATCAGGTCGTCCCCCACGAATGTCAGCAGGAAGCCCCGGAACAGCGACAGCGTCCCCAGCGTGACGATCAGCGTGGGCAGCCCCAGCCCCGCGATGAAGACCCCGTTCACCGCCCCCAGCGCCGCCCCCACTGCGACAGCCACGAGGAAGGCCGCCGGCCATCCCATCTCCGGCGCGAGTCCCTGCACGAGCAGCGTCGTGACATAGAGCGCCACGATGGCGAGCGAGGTCGTGCTCACGTCGATCCCGCCCGAGATCAGCACCACCAGCACGCCCACCGCGAGGATGCCCAGCACGATCCCTGCGCGCAGAAGGTCCATGAGCGTCGGGATCGACAGGAAGTTCGGGTCCAGGGCCGCCCCCACGACGCAGAAGGCCAGGATCACCCCTGCGACCAGCGTCTCGTTCCGCGACAGCCAGCTCACGACGCGAGCCTCCGGGCCAACCCTTCCTCGGTCGCCTCCGCGCCCGCGATATCCTCCACGATCCGGCCCTCCACCATGACGAGAATGCGGTGGCAGGTGGCCAGCAGCTCCGGCAGGTCGTCCGAGATCACGATCACCCCCAGCCCCTGCGCGGCGAGGTCGGCGATGATCGCGTGGATCTCGGCCTTCGACCCCACATCGACCCCCACCGACGGCCCGTTCAGCACCAGCACCCGCGGCGCGCGGGCGAGCCACCGCGCCAGCACCACCCGCTGCTGGTTGCCGCCCGACAGCGACCTGACCGGCGCCTCCGCGTCCGGCGCCTTGACCCGCAGCCGCGCGAGCCAGTCCCGCGCCTCGGCCGCGAGGCCGCCGAGGTCGAGGAACGGCCCCCGCGCGTGCGACGCCACCCGCCCCACCGCGACGTTCCGCAGGATGGACTGCGTGAGGAACAGCCCCTCGGTCAGCCGGTCCTCGGGCACGTAACCGATCCCCGCCTCGGCCGCGCGCAGCGGATCGCCCAGCGGCACGTCGCGCCCATCGAGCACCACGCGTCCCGCCTCGGGCGTCACGAGCCCGAACAGCGCCTTGGCCAGCGCCGTCCGCCCGGAGCCCAGAAGCCCCGAGATCCCCAGCACCTCGCCCCCGCGCAGCGTGAAGTCGACGCCGTGGAACGCCCCCGCCTTGCTCAGCCCTTCGACCTTCAGGAGCACCGGAGCGCCCGCAAGCAGCGGCGCGGGCCCCGTCTCCGCGAGGTCGCGCCCCGTCATGTGCCGCGTCAGGCTCCGCGCATCGAACCCGGACGCGGGCCCTTCGGCCACCACGCGCCCATTCCTCAGCACCACGACGCGCTCGGACACCTCCAGCACCTCCGCGAGCTTGTGGCTCACGAAGATCACCGCGACCCCATCGGCCTTGAGCCGCCGGATGATGCCCAGAAGTGCCCGCACCTCCCGCTCTGTCAGCGCGGTCGTCGGCTCGTCCATCACGATCAGACGCGCGTTCGACGCCAGCGCCCGCCCGATCGCGACAAGCTGCTTGTGCGCCACGGGCAGCGTCTCCACGGGCGCCGACAAGTCCATGAGCACGCCCACCCGCTCCAGCGTCCGCTTGGCGATCTCCCGCACCCGGCGACCCCGGTAGAACCGCGCGCCCTCAGCCAGCTCGGCTCCGAAGGCGATGTTCTCGGCCACCGACAGGTTGGGGAACAGCGAGAAATCCTGAAAGATCACCGCGATCCCCGCTGCCGCCGCCGTCGTGGGCGTCATCGCCGCCTGCGCCAAGCCATCCAGCGCGATCACCCCCCGGTCGGGCCATTCCACCCCCGCCAGCAGCTTGATGAGCGTCGACTTCCCCGACCCGTTCTCGCCCGCGAGGCAGACGGCCTCGCCGGGGCGGATCAGGAAGTCGACATCGTCCAGCGCGGTGATGCCGGCATAGGTTTTGGTCACGCCGGTCATCTCGACCAGCGGCGCATCGTCGGCCATGAGGAGTACCCAGTCGGGAGGGTCCGGGGGCGATCTCGCCCCCGGCTCATCAACTCAGAACGGATAGTCCGCCAGGTTCTCCGCCGTCACCTCGACCCAAGCCTGCCCGTAGATCACCTTGCCGTCGAGCGTGACGCTCTCGTAGCCCGGCTGGCCCAGATCCATGCCTGCGGTGATCTCCTCCCCGTTCAGCACCATCTGCGCCACGGTGTTCATGACGTACCCGGCCAGCGAGGGGTCCCAGAAGCCGATCATGTCCACGGCCCCGGTCTCGATGTACTGGCCGGCGATCGAGGGCAGCGAGGTCCCCACGACGCAGGTCTGCTCCTCGAGCCCCCGCTCCTCCACGGCGAGGCCGATGCCCGCCACGTCCGTCGAGGCCGAGCCCTGCATCCCCCTGATGTCGGGATGGGCGCGCAGCACCTCCTGCGCGGCGGCATAGGCCTGCTGCTGGTCGTCGAAGGTCTCGTTGCGGTCGCCCACCAGCTCCATGTTGGGGTAGTTCGCCTCCTGATGGGCGATGGCCCCGTCCACCCACTGGTTGTGAGTCTGCGAGGTCAGCGAACCCACGAAGACGGCGTACTTGCCCTCGCCCCCCATGCACTGGGCCAGGTTCTCCATAAGCGTGGCGCCGAAATCCTCGTTCTTGAAGGCCTCGATGTCATAGGACACGTTCTGCTGGCTCGCCGCCTCGTGCGAGACGACGACGATTCCCGCCTCCTGCGCACGGCCCAGCACGGGCTCCAGCGCCTCGGGGCTCATGGGCACGACGGCGATGGCGTCCACCCCCTGCGCGATCATGTCCTCGATCAGCGCGGCCTGCTGCTGCGGGTCGGCCTGCGCGGGCCCGACCTGGAAGGCGTTGTTGCCGGTGTCGGCGGCGAACTGCTGGACGCCCTCCTCCATGCGGTTGAACCACTGGATGCCCGCGATCTTGACCACGGTCGCGATGTCGTAGGGACCTCCGGCGCCCCCTTCGGCCGAGGCCTCGGTCGCCTCCTGCGCGGCGGCCGGCATGGACAAGGCCAGCAGCGAAGCGGCGGCCCAAAGGGTCGAGCGAGTCGTCATGTGGTTTCCTCCCTGGAGGCGCCCCGTTGGATCGGGGCGCGTTCTACATCGCTGACTATAGGGAAGGTCGGCGGTTTCGCCAGTATTTTCGCGCTTCTATGCGTCCCTGACCCGGCACGGGTTGCGCGATGCGTGCGCGCGTGATTCGCAGGTTCATCCCGACGATCCGTTGTTATTCCGTTAGGGCACCGCGCGTTGCTGCAACGGTTACTTAGGACTCCTCGGGCACAAGAAGGGGGCCACCCGCGACTGAGAGGAGCCCTGCCCATGATCCCGGACCCGTTCCACCCCGCTGTTCGGCCGCATCGATGATCTCCGGGCCGATGTGGAATTCCCTTCGCGCAGGACCGACCTGCTTCTTCGCCAGCCGCCCGGAGAGGTGCGCAAAAGTCGAGCGGACCTTTACGCGCATCAGGCTGATCGGGCCGGAAGGCCTCCAAGATGCCTGACGGACCGAGGTTTGGGATGGCGCGTCCAGGACGGCCCTCTATCTTGATCCCGTGGCGATCGACACGCCACTGCGCCACGAGGACCCACAGCCATGACCATTCCGCGCGAAGACCGGATCCGCGAACGCGCCCACGAGATTTGGGAACGGGAGGGCCGCCCCGAGGGACGGCACGACGAGCATTGGCGGCTGGCCACCGAGGAGATCGACCGCGAGTTCCAAGAGGCCACCCAGATGGACTCTCTTCGGGGCGCCTCGCTCGACCCTGCCGAGCCGGCCCCCGCGCGCCGGCGCCGCGCCGCTGCGGGTTCCGGAGCCGCCGCCACGGCCGCTCCGGCCGAGCCTGCCCGTCGCCGCAAGGCAGCGACAGTCGCTCAGGCGGACCAGACCCCTGAAGCCGCTCCGAAGGCCCCGTCACGCCCTCGCACCCAAGCCAGCGGCGAGAAAACCTCCGGCACTGGAAGCCGCCGACGTCGCAGCGCGAACGGCAAGGAACCCTCCGAGGAAACCCCGTCGGCGTGACACCGGAGCCGACCTGAGAAGGTCAATGAACCTCCCCGAGCCCGCCTGGCTCGCCTCCTGGGCCGCTGCGCCCCCGGACACAGGCGCCGCGCTCGAGCGCTTCGATTCGCTCGCCTCCGTGGCGCCCGATCACATGGCCGGTCTCTGGCGGGGCCGAAGCCTGCCGACCGGCCATCCCCTGGACGGGCTGCTGGAGGCCTTGGGATGGTACGGCAAGGCGATCCAGCCGGACGGCCGCGCGCATCCCCTGCTGTTCCGCACGCCCTCGGGTGCCATCGCCTCGCTCGACCCGGCTTGGATGCCGACTGCGCTGGCGCTGCGCTGGCCTTCCGCCGCCCGAAGCGCCCTGGTCCGCAGCGCCTTCCGGACGTTGGGGCCAGCGCTGCGGGCTCAGGGCCCGGCCGCCGGCCTGGATCTCCGGGAGTTTCGCGGGCGCCGCGGCCTCGCGCTGGTCTACGACCGGCAGCCTATCGTGGATCACCTGGGGCGCATCGACCCCGATCGCGTCATGGGCGTCATGACCCGCACCGGCATGGCGCGGCCCTTCCTGTTCCTGCTCACTCGGGAGGTTTCCTTCAGCGGGCACTCACCCCTAGGTCCTTCCCCCGCGCATCGGCGGGAGCCGACCGATTCCGGCCCATCGGCCTGAACCATTCCCGCAGTTGTCCGTTGGCCGTCGATCGTGGGCGGCCCCGCAGGCCGGGCACGCCCGACAGCCTAGGAGTTCCCCATGTCCGACCGCCTGAAGATGCAGGATCCCCGCCATCAGTATCCCGCCCCGCCCTTCCCCGAGCAGCCGCAGCCCGCGCCCGGCCTCGCGAGCCAACTCGAGCCTCCGGCGGACCACGGCGAGCAGAGCTACCAAGGCTCCGGCCGGCTCCAGGGGCGCCGCGCCCTGATCACAGGCGGCGACTCGGGCATCGGTCGGGCCATTGCCATCGCCTATGCCCGCGAGGGGGCCGACGTCGCCATCAGCTATCTTCCCTCCGAGCAGCCGGACGCCGATGAGGTGCTGCGCCTCGTCCGCGAGGCAGGCCGCAAGGCCGTGGCCCTGCCGGGCGACGTCAGCGACGAAAGCCATGCCCGCGATCTACCCCGAAAGGTGGTCGAGGAGCTGGGCGGCCTCGACATTCTCGTGGTGAACGCCGGACACCAGAAGTTCTTCGAGTCCTTCGACCGGATCACGACCGACGATTGGGACACGACGCTGCGGACGAACCTGTCGGCCCTGTTCTGGACGACGCAGGAGGCGTCCAAGATCATGCCGCCCGGAAGCGCCATCATCACCACAGCCTCGATCCAGGCTTATGACCCGTCGACCACGATCATGCACTACGCCACCACCAAGGCGGGAATCGTGGCTTTCACCAAGGCCCTGGCCAGCGAACTAATCGAGAAGGGCATCCGTGCCAACTCCGTGGCGCCGGGACCGTTCTGGACGCCCCTCAACCCCTCGGGCGGCTCCTCGCAGGAGAAGGTCAAAAAGTTCGGCCAAGGCAGCAAGTTTGGCCGCCCCGGCCAGCCGGTCGAGATCGCGCCGGTCTACGTGCTGCTCGCCTCGCAGGAGGGTAGCTACATCACGGGTGAAGTCTATGGCGTGACTGGTGGTGAGGGAATCGCCTGACGGAGGGGCAGGACCTCGCTCCCGACCCGGCCGGTTGGCTCCGCCGCCCGGCCCCCGGCCCCTGGTTCGGGTGCCCTGCTACAAGGATTCATGTCACCCAGCGCCGGTCCAACCTCCGTCCCGTCGGGCACCTCCTCAGCCGCCCCGACGGCGGCCAGAGGCCGGCGCAAGGCGGTTCGAGTCACTGGCTTGGTGAGCACCTCGTAGCCTCCGGCCGCCCGGAGCCGCGCCACGTCGGCCAGCAAATCACGGTCAATCGGGGTTGCGATTCAAATGTCGTGGCAGGAGCAGGCCCGGGCACGGATCGCTCACTGCCCCGACCATGGGTCGGACAACGCGGCGTGCGATGCCCAGCACCAAGCAAATCCCTTGGGCTTAACAGCATAAGGAACTGCCCAGCGTCACCAAGCTCTCGGACACCCGCTTCGGATCGTCTGGAAAAACGCCCAGCACTGCCATGGCACTCTGACCGGAAGCGTCTGACCTCCTTGCTAACTTCACTGTGGTGAGTTGCGACATAATGGCAGAGGAGGGCGTAGCGGGACCGAAGCCTCGATCCGACTGTGGCGCAGTTCGACCCTTGGGCGCGGCGGGCCATGTCCCCGCGTCATGTCGCCGGCCTCATCGGCCCTGAAGCGCTCGGACCCGCAGGTGGCTCTCCGTATGCGGCGCAAGGAACTGGCCGCAAGCCGGGTTCGGTATGGCTACCGCCGGCTCCACATCCTGCGTCGACGGGAAGGTTGGGCCATGGGTCACAAGAAAACCTGCCGGCTCTACCGCGAGGAGGGCTTGGCCATTCGGCCCACGACACCTCGGCGCAAGCGGGCCTGCCGCCACCGCCAGGGCCGGCCTGAGGTGGGCGGACCCAACGAGGTCTGGGCCATGGACTTCGGCTCCGACCAGTTCTTCGACGGACGTCCTTTCCGGATCCTGACCGTCGTCGACGGCCACACGCGAGAGGCGCTCTCGACAGGGCCGAGAGCAAGCGGTCGGGCCTATCAGGCGGTCGAGGTCTT
>NZ_VDFV01000067.1 GCF_006152145.1 Rubellimicrobium roseum
CCCCTCAGACCGGGAGCTTGAATCACACCGTCACAGCGGGAGCGAGCAGATCAATGGGTCCTGAACCTAAGGAGAAGCGGCTCGACCCTCGGCTGGAGGGGCGGATTCATCCTTGGGGCGGCGTTGATGCTGATAACAGCAGGCACTGTCTTATCTCTGCGGCCCAGGCGTGACACGCGGCTGCAAGCCCCTGAGCAGACTTCACCTGCACTTCTGCCAACTTAAAACAGACCCGTCTGCGATTGGCACTGATGAACAGGCGGCACGTGGGTAAGCGGCGCAGCTTTTCCGCCAGCCGGTCTTCAGCTTCACAATACTGGTCAAGGTGAACATACCACGGCACGGAGGATTGGTCCCAACGGGGCAAGTTATCGGCCCACTCCTCCAAAATATCGGCGATGGCTTGAAACTGTAGTGTACGCTCCGCCCCGTCCAACACAACAACCGCCCTCACCAAGCATCAGAAAAGTCGACTTGAGCTCAAGCAATGCCGCGGTCGTTTTCATCTCACAACGAAACTTTCGAGTAAATCTTCACTCCTTTCGGGTAGTCGCGGCCTCTTCGAGCATGAGCAATGTGCACGCGGTCACCTTAGCCGTGCCGGACCAAGCTGCTCATGAGGTAGACCCTGCATGTTGCGCCAGACAGCCTCCTGGGACCGAACTGGTCAGTTCAACCCTCAACCCAAGCCCTGTTTCTGGCTGCAGCCAACAAAACGTCGGCTCAGACGCGCAACGGCTGAGAGCGAAGGTCAGACCAGCCCGCGATCTCGACCTATCATGGCAGCATGGGCTCTGTTTCGAGCGCCAAGCTTGCGGTTCAGGCTTTTGGCATACAGCTTGACCGTGGCCTCTTGGAGGCCGAGATCGGCCGCGATTCCTTTGTTGGGCTTGCCGGCACAGATGCCGCGCAGCACGTCCATTTCACGGGCGTTGAGCGAAGTGTCTCGGTCCAGAGCTGAACTGGCCGTCAGACCATAGGGAACGAAAACCTCGCCGGCCGCCATCAGGCGCACGGCCGCCATCATGGCCTGTGCACCCAGGGTCTTGGGCACGAACCCGGCGGCACCCAGCCCAAGTGCGCGCTCGACCGTTTGGGACGAGGCACTGCCGGACAGCAAGGCGACGGGGCGACCTTGGTTGACCTCGACCATGCGGGCGAGGCCCTCAAGGCCCTGCATGCCCGGCATAACAAGGTCTAGGAGAACGAGGTCGAAGCCCGAAGCTTTCCTGGTCAGTTCTACCGCTTCACTCAGGCTGCCCGCTGTGACGACCTCGCCCAGCCCCTCATGCCTGAGGAAGGCAGCGATGGTTTCGCGTACAAGATCGTGATCGTCAGCCAAGAGAATGCGCACGAGGACCTTCCCTTCCGACAGGCGGGGCCACTCGTGACCCGCCGCGAACTTCAAGAGTGCCCGCCCAAGCCAGCAACGCGAAACCGTTCTTTGCCACACCCTTTCTCGTTTATCAATCTATGATGGATCATATCCGCCTTTTTGCCTTCTACGACCAGATCACTGTTGCTCTACAGTGCCATCCGAGATGAACCCATTGGTCATCGACCCAGCCGCAAAATTGTAAGCAGCGTTTAGTGTGACGGAATTTGGTCAGCCCCAATTTGCACAGACCATTTATTATGCTCCTTCCCAGCCTGAACTTCAGAAGCACCCGAATGAGTAAGCTGCTACCCTTCAGGGATCGTGCCCGCTACGAGGGGGTCGTCTAGGGCTGGGGCCTGAGACATTTGCGTCGGGAGGCTCACCTGTGCTTGGTGCTATGACTTTGCTGACTGCTGTGTTCCTGCTTTTGGCGAGTATCGCTTTGGCCCAGGAGCCACGTTCAAGTCTGCCCGAGCCCGCGGGAGACGTCCTTCTCACCGTGACGGGCGACATTGCCATCAAGAACAGTGAGGACGCCGCGCTCTTTGACCGTGCCATGCTGGAGGCGCTAGGGGCCGAAACAATCGAAACCTCGACAGTCTGGACTGATGGCGTGCATGCCTACACGGGCGTGCCCCTCGACACGCTGCTCGATCATCTGGGTGTCGAGGAGGGGGCCTTATACGCGACAGCTCTGAATGACTATGCCGTCGAGATCCCCGTCTCGGATGCCATCAAAGGGGGACCGGTCGTGGCTTTCGATGTTGATAGCGCGCCCATGTCGGTGCGCGACAAAGGGCCGCTCTGGCTCATCTACCCCTTTGACGCCAACCCCGACTATCGCAGCGAGGTGATCTACTCGCGGAGCATTTGGCAGCTGGTCCGCATCGAGGTTGAGAGCGGGCCCTGAGATCGACGGATGAATATTCATGATAAGGGCCACCTAAGGGGCACCCGTAGGTGGATGAACCGGCAGGCGACCATGATGGTTGTTCTGCTCGGTCTGGCGCTGAGCGCGTTGATGATCAGCCTCGTGGCCTTTGAGTTGCGGGGGCGCGTCTACCATCATCGCACGGCCGGCCTGGACAATGTCGAGTGGTCTATCGCTCAGGTCGAGGTCGATCACCTGCGGTTCACAATGACAATCACAGATGCTCGTGCGGGTGCCGTACCTCTCATCGAAGTTCGGCGGCAGTTCGATGTCTTGTATAGCCGCATCATGATCCTGCAGCAGAGCAATGTCTTTGCCGAGGTCCGAGCGGAGGAAGACTTCGATGCACTGCTTATGGACATCGAGAGCTTCCTAAATGATGCGATGCCGCTGATCGATGGGGAAGACGAGGTACTCCGAAGAGCCCTGCCAGGATTGGCGGACGAGGCTAGAGCCATCTCACCTGCCGTACGCAACCTGACCCTTGTCAGCGTGGGCGCAATTGCCGCTCATAAGGAGGGTCATCGCAGCGATGTCGTTCAGACGTTTGGGCATCTTGCGCTTGTTACGGCCGTTCTGTTCGTGGTCCTTCTCGGGTTCCTTGCACGGATGCTGTGGCTTGAGGCCAAGGCCCGCCGAAGCTCCGAGCGGCTTCGGCGGGCCCTGAATCGCCTAGAGGCCGTCATTGACACCGCGCTCGACGCCATCATCGTAACGGACCAGAACGGGTGGGTGCTTGAGTTCAATGCCGCAGCTGAGGAGGTGTTTGGCTACAGCCAGACCGAAGCGGTCGGCCAGGACATCGCCGACCTCGTTCTGCCTGAAGACGTGCGTGACGCGCACCGCGCCGGCATGGCCCGTTATCTGATCACGCGAGAGCGGCGCATCATAGGACTCGGGCGGGTGCGCCGAGAGGCGCGACGGAAGGACGGTTCTCTGTTCCCGGCGGAACTGTCGATCACTACGGCCGAGTCTGGGAAGGGGCCGATCTTTATCGCGTTCTTCAAAGATATGTCGGCGCAGGTCGCAGCCGAACGCGATCTGGTCCAAGCACGGGATAAGGCGATGGCAGGGGAGCGCGCCAAGGCTCGGCTGCTCGCGGTCATGAGCCATGAGATCCGGACTCCTCTGAACGGGCTTCTGGGAACCATGGAACTCCTGGCCGATACTCCGCTGGACCTGTCTCAGGTGGATCTTCTCCATATTATGGAACGGTCGGGACGCTTGCTCCTGCGCCATGTCAACGATGTGCTCGACATCTCGCGCGACGACGCGGGTCTGCTTCCGATCGGGCATCACCCGTTCGACATCACGGAACTGCTTATAGAGATCGTCGCAAGCCAGGACGCCATTGCTCAGGCGGGACGCAATCGTCTTGTCCTGTCAGTGCTTTCGGAGCCACTGCCTCGTGTGATGGGCGACCCCGTCCGGCTCCAGCAGATCCTTCTGAACCTACTGAGCAATGCTCTGAAGTTTACACAGGAGGGACAGGTCGAGCTCGCGGTCAAGCAGATCGCAGAAGGGCGCTTCGAGTTCCGTGTGACAGATACAGGCTTGGGAATAGCCCCTCAGGATCTGGCCCGGGTCTTCGACGATTTTGTGACTCTCGACACCTCGTATGCGCGCCCGGTCGACGGCACAGGGCTTGGGCTCGGCATCGTTCGGCGCCTTGTTCAACGACTGGGAGGCGAGGTTGGCGTAAGCAGCGTGCCGGGTGAGGGCAGCGAGTTCTGGGTGTATCTTCCGTTCAATCCAGTGCGTGGGGAGTTGGACGACCCTGCCGATGAGGCCGAGCCACTTCCAGCGGATGTGCTTCACCGCTTGGCAGCCGAAACCCTGCATGGCAGCCGGCGCGTGCTGGTCGCCGAGGACAACTCCATCAACCGCACCGTTCTGTGCCGCATGCTCGAGAGCGACGGCCATCTGGTGGTGGAAGCACAGGACGGCGAAGCCGCTGTTGCGATGGCTGACGACCTAGAGTTCGACATCATCTTAATGGACATCAGCATGCCGCATCTCGATGGGGTTGCCGCTACACGAGCTATCCGGTCAGGCACAGGCCTCTCACGGGATGTGCCGGTCATCGCTGTCACCGCTCACGCACTTCCTGACCAGATCCAGGCCTTCCACAAAGCCGGAATGAACGATGTGCTGACTAAACCGGTGTCCCGTGAGAGCTTGCGCAGCATGCTTTCGAAGACACCGCTGGCCCGTCCCGTTGACGAAGCGAAAGACGAGAGCTCCGCGCCGCCGATCTTGGATACAAAGACCTTTCAGGAGACCTGTCGGAGTTTGGACAACGGCACGGCCAGTCGACTTGTGGCGGAATTTCTGGGCAGCGGCGAAGCCGCAGTGACCCGGATCATCGCCGGGGAGCGCGACCCTGAAGACGCAACCCTCGACGTGCACAAGCTTGCAGGGGCTGCCGCGATCTTCGGAGCTTTCCGTCTCAGGGCGACACTTCTTGAAATCGAGAAAGGCCTGAAGTTGGGGCAGAACCAAGAGCTGTGCATGGAAATGGCGGTTCTGCTCGATATCTGGGTTGCCACGCGTGAGAAAGTTCTCGCTCACCAGTCGGCTCTGGACCAAGTGCTGTCGGACCAACCGGTCTGCTGAACCCTCAGGGCCAGGCACAAGAACCAGAAAAGTACTCTCTATCCGAAAGAATAGCCATGCTTACCCGGATGACCACGCCGCTGACCTTCAATGAACAAGGCTTGGCTGATAGTGTTTTCCCCAGTGGTCGCACTCCTTTGGCCTAATCCAGGACTTACACTTCCCGATGACGAAGAAGCTCCCATATACCCCTTCAGACAATGGCAGCATCTCGAAGCAGATGCCGCAGGGGAACGGCGCCCTTCATGACATAGCTCCGCCGGGAGCATGGCGGCTTGCAGACCTTGTTGACCTCAGTGTCGATGCACCGGATCTGCTCGAACAACTGCGCAGCATCCATCAATCAGCCCGCCAGGTGATCGGCGGCAACCTGAGGAGTCAATCTCTGGACCGCAGCATGCTCGAGCGCTTGGAAGCTTCCGTCCTGCGCCAAGCCGGTCAGGTGAGACTGCTCCAGCGCAAGTTCATTCAGGCCGGCACTAGTGGGCCCTTGCAGGACGAATTGGCCGAACTTCGTGAGTTCTTCGCGGAGGCGCGTGCCGAGATCGCTCGTCAGCTCAAGCCGGCTCACTAGAAGACGGCGCCAGCCTGAAAGAGCCGAACTTTCTGCTAGTGCAGAGTGACTGGTGTGCCGCTGACCTCGGGGTCTGGGTACGCTTCATCCCAGTAAACGATCCTCAAGTCGTCGCGCCCGGGCTCCAGGGCGGGTGTTGCCAGACCTGCAATCGAGCCCACAATGGTCAAGGACGGTGGTGAATACACCAGCTTGGCGGGGATCGGTTTGGACTTCATCATTCCACTCGTTCTACTCTGCTTGCGGTCGTGCTCTCATAGTGTGGCAACGCAGTCGACTTGCACTTCCGTTAGGCCCCACGAGCCTTGCCAGTTACGTTTCCCGATACCTTGGTAGCACCAGTCAGAGTAAGGTCTTGGAGCCTGGACCCACTCAACCTTCAAGCCTCAGCTTTGTTAGGTGCAGTTAAGCGAAGAGGCCGACTTCCCTGAGGCGCGCCAACACCCGACGGACTTGAGACGCATGCCACAGACCGCCACGCGCTGTGGGTACCCCGGCGCTGTTGAGCTGATCCGCAATCGCTTGGAGCGGCTTACCGTCCTTGTGCATGGCGCGGATCATGGGTCCAACTTCGGACGCCCGCAGACGCGCTTGATCCTGCACCGCCGCGTTGCGTCGACCCGTTTTGTCCTTCAGCCCGCCCAGCTTCACCCCCCGTGCCTTCGCCACCGCGAGCGCCGCCTTGGTCCGCATGCTGATGAAGGCACGCTCCTGCTCTGCCAGCACCGCATAGACATAAAGTTGGGCGTTGTCGGCCTGGGGCATGGATGCCACCCTGAAGCGAACCTGCTGGTCTTCCATGAACGCCGAGATCACCGAAGCGTGTTGCGATAGCCGATCCAGCTTTGCCACAAGGAGCTCGCACCCGGACGTCCGGCCCACCAGCGCGAGCGCGGCCTCAAGCTGCGGCCGGTTGTGATCAGGGCCGGTCTGCACCTCCCGGAAAGTAGCGATTACCTCGTACGGCGTTGGCGCGTGGGTCTCAAGGAACAGCTCGATGTCGCGAGCCTGTGCCGTGAGCCCGAGGGCCGAGCGCCCCTCATCCTGCGAGTTGACCCGCAGGTAGGCTACATACCGTTGCACAAGATGGCCTCGCTCTTCGTCCCGCCCCATGCTTACCGGTCTACATCCTCATACCCAATGACAAAGGACGTCGTGGCTGTTTCAGGCCTCGTGACAGACTGTCCCTCAGCTCGACCGCGATCTGGCGCGGAAATGTGTCGCAAATAGAAATACCTTGAAGAAAGGCACAAGGCAGGTTGCATGCCAGTAATTCTATCTATCGACGCGCCAATACTCCGGCGAGTCCTATCGCTCCCAGCAGGAGAGCGGCCGTGGGGGGCAAGGGAATTTGCGGCAGCGGTTCTGGTAATCCTGTCGACACCTTCACAAAGCCAGGTTGATGCTTAAGCGTATCAAGGCAGGCCAAATCGTCCAAGCGAGCCTCAATGCAAGGTGGCAGCTCACCATCCAGTAGGGGCGGGGTCGGCGGGGCCTCTTGGCCGGGGCAACTCGCCTCATAGAGCTCGGCACGGGCTTCGTAGATCTCTGAAAATTCGGCCTTATCATATGACATGTGCCAGATCGCTACGGGATCGGGCACCAGACACAGATCTATAGGAGAGTCATCGAGGTCTGGAGCAATAGTTCCTGCCAGCGCAGGGAAAGGAAGAAGGCAGAGCAGAACGCGGATCACGACACGGCTCCTGGGGCGAATAGGTCGCTCTTCGCGTCAGGATATTCGGCCAGGGCTGTCCTTATGTTGGCAAACTCGTGCTAATTCCGCGGCAGTATAGCTTGGCCGAGCTTATGAAACCTGCTTGCCCCGCCAAGCGGCCCAGCGACAGCGATGCGCTCCCGGCCCTCGGGTGTCCGTGGCCCCGCGCTCCTGCCGCCGTGGAACTTGCAGCGGCGCTGGCCTGGCTCGGAGAGGAGACGACAGGAGTGGCCCTTGCGGGTCTGGGCGCCGCAGGGGACGTGGGCACGGGCCCTGCGCTGGACTTCACGCTCCTTCCAGTGGGCCAACTTAGCCTCACTGACGGCGTCAAAGGCGATCCTGCTGCGGGTCGTCTTTGTAACGTGCGCCACTTCTGCATGGGGCTACCCATCCAGACCAGGAACGCCGCATCATGGGCCTTAGGCAGACGTCGGGCTGACGTCTGTCCAGGGTGAGAATGAGGCCGACATGGACGAACGCAAGGTCGAGGCTGGTGCCGTCGCGACCCAAGTGACGGCAGAGCAGACGCAGGCGGCGGCCGAGAACGCTTCGGCCGCCGCCGAGAGCGCCAGCACCGCCGCACGGCAGACCACGCAGGCGGCAGGCCGGACCTCGGCGGCCGCCGACACCACGGCCCAGGCCGCCCGGACCACGGCCACGGCCGCGGTGCTCACCAAGGACAGCGCCGAGCGACGGACCGAGCTGGCTGGCGATCGCACCGTGTTCGCGGCCGAGCGCACCTATGCCGCTTGGGTGCGCACCGGGCTGGTGGGACTGGCCGGCGGCATCGGGGCGCGGGCGCTGCTGGAGGGCCTGGTGCCCGGCTGGATGGTGATGGCCCAAGCCACGGTGCTGATGCTGTTTGCGATCTTTTGCTTTGTAGCGGGCGTCTGGCGACAGCTCTTCAAGGTCGAGCCGGAGGCGCCCGACATCGATCGGCTGCCCGGTTGGGTGCTGATCGCGGTGAACGTGTTCCTGGCGCTGGTCGCCGCGACCGCCCTGATCGGCATATGGATGGGGCGTGCGAACTGAGATGTGGCATCGACATAGAGCTTCCCGTTCGTGGTGGTTCGAAGTCGACCCAGACACGACCTCCCAAGGAGCACAGCTGTTGATCCAAGACGCAGGTGCGGGTTGCCACAAACCAGGGCCGGCCCCAGACTCTGATCATGCCGATCGCGCCGGAGCACCGCTGGTTCTACCCCATCGATTGGCGTGAGCTGTCCCATGCCATTCGCTTCATCCGGGCCAAGGGCCGCTGCGAGCGCTGCGGCCGCCCTCACGGGCAGGACGTCACGCACTTGGGCAACGGGGTCTGGTGGGATGCCGAGCGCGGCACCTGGCGTGACGGTCAAGGCCGGCGGGTGCGCAAGCTTCCACCTCCGGACGCGCTTGAAGCAGGGCAGCTTGGGCTTGCTGGCATCCCCCCTGCCCCACGTCTTCCTGTCACCCGCGTGGTCTTGGCCAGCGCGCATTTGGATCACAACCCCAGCAACAATCGGTTCCGTAACCTCGCCGCGCTCTGCCAGAGGTGCCACATGCTCCACGACGGAAAGGAACATCGGAGGCGGAGGTGGAGCAAGGTCGTCCAGCTCCGTGCCTTGGGCGACCTGTTCGACTGAAGCGCCCAGGCGTCTAGACCGTGAACCCGTGTGCAGATCGCCGTTAGAAGGCGCGGTCCCCTGCAAGCTGATCCATCACGACCGATCTCGCATCCGGGGTGTGCACACGACCATCTGAAAGCGGGTGGGGCTTGTCTGGTGGCCGAGTGGAAGTGTCCCGGGCGGAGCTGCGGCTAGAGCAGAGGCATCGACTTGATTGAACAAGGCCTGTGCGTCAGCTGCATGGCGGCAGGCGACTTGCTGCCCTAGGTCGGGTCAAGCGCTCCCGCATCTCGCCTGCCCTGCCCTCAAAGGATATTCATGACCCGTCATCTCGACACCAATGCGCCCCGGATGCTGTCCGTGCTACGCATCGTGGCCGCTCTTATCTTCTTTGCGCACGGCACGCAGAAGCTCCTGGGTTTTCCGGCCTCGGACTTCTCGCCCGAACTCTTGTCGCTGCCCTGGATCGCGGGCGTTCTTGAGCTTGTGGGAGGGGCCCTGCTGATTCTGGGGCTGTTCACGCGACCAGTGGCGTTCGTGTTGTCAGGGTTGATGGCATTCGCCTACTGGCTGGCGCACGCGCCCCAGAGCCCGTTCCCGGCTCTAAACGGCGGGGATGCGGCGATCCTCTACTGCTTTGTCTTTCTCTATCTGGTGTTCGCCGGCGGCGGCGTCTGGAGCCTCGACGCTCTCCTCTTCAAGAACCGCGGGTCCCGGAGTGCCGCACGCTTGGTGGCCTGAACTGCACCTGAACAAGATGGGAGGCCCAAACCCCCGACCAAACGTGGCCAACTCCATACAGGACCGACTGCTCCAGCATGGCCCGACCCGTATTGTCGTGGTGAACAATGCTGACCGTATATGTCGGTAGGAAGACACAAAGCTATGAACCTAGCTTGCGGGCTTGCCGTGGCTCGCACCTCACGCCTTGAGTGAGCCCTCTTCATCATCCCTTGCGTCGCAAGTCTAAGAGATCTTCCTCCGTCACTGTCAGCCCTCGTTCCTTCAGGGCGCTCAGGATGAAGGCACGCATCGTCATGTCGGCGTCTGCCGCCAAGCGCTGGAGTTCGCGGCGTTGGCTCTTGCGGAGGCCAAATGAGAACTGAACCACCAGCTCGGTCGACGCTGATGCCTCAACCGGTACCGGTCGCGCCGCCGCCGCAGGCTGAACATGCTGCGTCGGCAACTGTGCGGCAACCGCGCTCAAGGACGCCGCAACACTTTGAAGGTTCTTCTTCATACCCCTGCCCTCTTATTGTCAGGTTCTTAGATCCCTATATTCCGGACTAGACAGGAAACTAGGAAACCAGCTCTATAGGTATGAGTGGCAACGCTCCGAGCGCGGCGACTTCATCAAGTAGTGCATTGGCCTGGGCCGCGGCTGCCCCCTCCCCTGGCACTTCGCCAGTGAAGGTCATCTCCTTGAAAGCAACCAGGCGGTGAAGCCGCGTCTCAAGGATCTTAAGACCACAGGCCTCAAGTTCCCGCTCTACGTGGCCGGCAACGACTGTCTTCGCTTGATAGTCCGTCAGAACAACCCGCGTCAGGATCTCCTGCCGCGTCATTGCCGCAGCACTCTGGACAAGCTGGCTCGTCTTTGCCGCTTCGACCACATCGGCTGAGGAGAGCTGGCATGGGATGAGGACCAAGTCGGCACAGCCGATCGCGAACACAGTCGCCTGCATCGCCGCTCCAGCCGTATCTATGACCACGAGGTCATGTGTCTCGGCGAGCTTCTCGGCGAGCGGAATGATCTTCGTCTCGTTGAGTTCGGTCTCGACCGAGATCGGATAACGACCGAAGGTTCGCACCCAATCGGTCAGGGAGTGATTGTAGTCCGCATCAATCGCGGCCACCCGAAGGCCTCGCTTGGCAACCGTGCCAGTGATGATCTGAGCGAGCGTGGTCTTTCCTGCACCACCTTTGCTGGTGGCGACGGTGATGATGCTCATGACGCACTCCTGCTCGTGCCTCTTCTTGAGGAGAGCATGACCTATCTCCATAGGTTTACCGAGAAGTAATCTCGTAGGAAGCCAAGTTCCTATGAACATGTAGATTGAAAGTGACAGGTACCGTGCAGTTTCGCATAGGACCGCCTTGAGCAGCCCAAACTGGGTGCGTGACCATGGCTGGAGGACAGCTGGACGGGGAGGTGGGGCGGGAACCCGCTCTATCACGCGCTGACGTTCATCCTGACGCACCACCCTCGCGACCCGATCGTGATGGAGGGGGGCACCACCTTCCAGTTTGTGAGGGGCGAGATACATGCAGCGATGGAGCGCGCACGCGACTCCGCCGATGACCGCGACGTTAAGATCGGCGATGGCGTGTCCATGGTCCGCCAGTACCTGCAGGCCGGCCTGATTAGCGAGGCGTACTTCGCCTTCTGTCCGGTCCTGCTCGGACGGGATGAGGCGATGTTCGAAGGCCTGGACCTGCCTGAGCTCGGCTACCGCATGATCGAGACCGTACCGACCGGCTCGCCACGCACGTCGTCCTCGGCTGCTAGGAGACCCGCTTGCCATCAGCTCCAGGCTTCCGGTGATCTACGGCAACGAAGAGAATGTCGCCTGCACGGGAAACGGAGGATTAGGCGTTTATAGGTCCTGATCATAGAGCTAGAAACTAGCTTCCTAGCTTCAAGGCTTCTTATGTTTCTCCTCAAATAGGGAGGGAAGCTCTACGAGCTGTTCTGCATCACCAGAAATCCGGGCCTTTCGGCCGACCTTTGGACGCTGCAACTCGGCATAGGCCTCCTTGAGCCCATCGATGTCTTTCCGCCACCAGGCAACGCGCACCTTCTCAACCCTCTTGCCGACTTTGATCGGCTCGACCTGACAGCCAAACGACGCGATCGCGTTGATCTCCTCGACCGCCGGCGTGATTGCGCGGAGCTTCAGGTTCGAGAAGGTGGTGAGCTTTCCAGATGGAACTCCGAGGAGTTCGCGGAAGGCTTCGAGGTCGAAGTCCTCATAGAACTTGGTTGTGAGCCTAACCCGCCGGGATAGAGCCTCGTAGAGCGCCAGGCCATACTTGGTCGTAAAGGCATGCATGACTTCGATCTCGATCTTCCCGAAGACCGAACTCTCGCGAAGGAGTGGGACCAGGCGCTTGTCAAACGAGTAGGTAAGACAACCATGGGCTCTTTCGGGATCCCCCATGTCGTTGCCGCCGAGGAGTGCCACCCGCCGGGTTGCCCCGCCCGGAAGGCGTACGGTGACGATCGTCTTCATGAGTGCGACGATGCTGTCTTCAATGCGTTCATTGCCCCTATGCTGCCCACGAAGCTCGGAGAGGCGGATCGTCCATTCCTGGCCTTCCTCGCCCATACGAGGCCCAAAAGCATGGGCGATAAGCTGGTTGTAAAGTCGCCTCGCCGCCAAGGTCAGGCCAGTCGCTCCATCGATATCAATAAGTTCGGCAGGTTTAAGCATCTCACCGGTTGCCGGGATGAGCTCAAGCGTACGGAGCGACCGCTCCGAAACCTTACTTTCGGGGGGACTTGTATCCACTAGGGCTGCTCCAAACCTTACCTTACGAGATAGGCTATGTAATTGTAAGGTTCGGGACAAGAGCAACTCCGGTCCGCAAGGCAGGCAATGAGAGTCACCCCAAAAGTAAGAGTATCTCCCCCGATACGTAAGGATAAAGCCCCCAATATGTAAGCCAACATCCCCCAAAACGTAAGATCTTCCTGATCAAGTGATTGAAATTATTTGTAAAATCTTCTACGAAGAAAGAAGAAAGTGAAGAAGAGAAGAAGAACGCGCTAGCTTTCAGCTTGTGGATAACTCGGCCACGACAGTGAGACAGAGAGCTACCAAGGATAGAAGCTACGAGAGTACAGTCTCGCGAGATCCCCCGAAAAGTAAGCTTAGATGACCCAAAGGAGCCGGACTCAGATCGAGAGGGACTATCATCGACACCAAATCTTACGTTTGGGGGGACTTCTGCCTTGAGGTTGAATCGTCGGTCGGCTCAGCCATAGCTGACTTCCTTCAGGATGGCTCCGCAGATGCCGAGAGTAAGCTCGTCATACCGGCACACCGCGACCAGATCGTACACGCCGGCGTAGCTGCGGTGCGTCATGTCGACACTCGTATGTCTCAGCACATGGTGCACGACCTCGACGCCTTCGGGGTTGTTGGTGATGTACAGGGTGGCCGCGAAGCGGCGCAGGATATGAGGAAAGTTCCTGAGACCAGTATCGGCATGGATAGTCTTCTTGAAGTCCGGGCCAACAAACTGTTCAGCCGATTTAGGCTGTCCCGCGATCGCGATCCGGCTTGGGAACAGGAAGCCCTCTGGGCTTGAGCCCAGAAATTGGAGGCCTTGCGGGCCCACGGCCTTCTCGACTGGCTGCGCTGCTACGTGCCCAGAGAGGGTAGGGGTCCCAGGTGCACCAGACCAGCAGCGCTTACCGCCTGAGCCTGCCCGTGCGGGCGCGGCATCTCCTAGGCACCCGAGGCCAGCCGGTCCCGCTGCCCGACGACGTCCTCCACGCGCACAACGCCCGACAGCAGGAGCAAGAGGCTTACAAGGCCAGTCTGCCCCCGAGGACTTCGCCGTTCTTGAGGTCGACGACACCCGGCTGGGTCAGCTCCTCGCACAACTCGGGCGGCGCGTGCAGGAACACGAGGCCGCCAGGCGATCGGAATCTGGATCTACTACCTTTTCCCAAACAATGATGCACCCGAGGCGGGGCCAAAGAGGCTGAGAACAAGGCAGAACAGGCGGCAGCCGTCCCGCGTGACCTGAAACGGTTCGTCAAAGATCAACAGGCCTCACCCCGGCTGATTGGGATGAGCTGGCGGCAGCTCCTGCCCGTCTGCGCGCCTCAGCGATCCAAGCCTCGCACGCGCCCTTGAGCCGATCGGCCGAACGCACCCGGATGCCGCCCAAGATCAGCTCAACCAGCGCGCCATCCTCTTTCACGGTCACATGGCACCCAGGCAACTCACGGAGCCGCTTCACCAGCGCGCCCTCACCCCAGGCGCGCCGGCGTTGAAACGCCTCCAAGGGCTCCGGGCTCTGCGGGAGCCAGCCCAGAAGATCAGATGACCAGAGCTCCAGCTCGTCAGCCATCACAAGAAGGGCCGCCTTGGCCTCAGGCGACATCGCTCCGTCCCCGGGTGTGTCAGTCACGGGATAACCCCTCCTACTCGTGGCCGCAGCCTCGATGACCGGAAGCCGAGGGGCTTCAGGGGCTGCAGGATGACGCTGGCAGGGCAAAGCAGGGAAAATAAGGAAGATCAGCAGCATAGCGGAGACAAAACGTTGCTGCCGCATGGCGGGATGTGAGAGTGTAACAGCACATATCGGGGTGCACGGTGAGTTTGCTAAGCCATAATCCGTCACATGCGGTCGGTTCAGCCTTTGCCGCAGGCGCACTGTCCTCCTACACGCAAGGGAAACAGGGACATTCTGCGCGACCGCCGGGCCGCTCATCGCCACATGTCTGAACGGAACCAAGTGCAGACGAGGTTTGGCTTGACCGCATGCAAGCGCTCGAACTGCTCGCGAGGCGCCACACGGGCGATCTTTAGGAACTCCAGGTTGGGGCAATCCGCTAGCGGCATGAGCTGCTTGTCGGCCAACGTTGTGGAGACGCCCAGGAACGCGCGCAGCGATCGAAGACCCGCAAGAGGCTTGAGGCTGGGTATCTTGTATGGACTCCACATGCCCCCTTCGATCCCGATCACCTCCAAGTGGTGGGCATCGCGTAGCCAGTCGAGACTAGCCATCCGCTTGGGATTGGTGATGAGGAGCGTCCGCAGAGCAGGAAGCTGCAAGAGGGGCGTGAAGTCCGTGATCTTGCGCGGGCTATCCAAACTGAGAAACCTGAGACGCCTGAGGCCAAGCAAAGGCGCCAAGTTGTCCGCCACCATCGGCCATTCCAACTCCAGCCGTTCAAGCTCATCCAGTTGGCTGATCTCATCCAGAAAGAACTGGTCGACATTGGTGGCGATGAGATGGCGCAGCGCCGTCCGCCTACCAACCCCGCGATAGTTGAGCTTTGCCCTCGCTATCCAAGCGCGTGTGGCGGTGAGAGGAATGTCCGCTGTTTCGCCAAAGAAATGATTGGTGCGCCAGTCTTCCCAGTCGCGCTCAACGTGCCCGCGCACCTTGTTGTTTAAAACGTGTCCCTGGTCGACAGTCACAGCATCCCTGTCGGTCATCGGCCAGCATCCAATCCGAAGCGCAAACACTGACCCCTCTACTGGCCTGTTCCTGCGTGAGCGATCACAACGTCAGCCAGGACTTATGCTTGTCCATCCGCTACGAGCAGCGCGCCGATATCTACGAGCCTTCATGATCCTGGCTGCGCTCATCTGCCTCAACCAGATCAGAGGGTTTTGTGAGTTGCTCTTAGCTGTCCGTTCTACGGACGGACCCATAAAGCTTCTATTTTGGAAACGTGTCTGCCCTCACGCCTGCCCTCAACATTTCCAGCGCACCGGGCAAAGCAAACACCTCCGGCTTCCGATCCCTATCGATGGCGCCGCGGGGGACCCGCGGAGCAAGCTTGGAGAACCTGCCGCGAAGCTTCGCCCAGCGCTTCTCGGTGACCTTAGGCGCCACGTCTCCAAGCCCGGCGAAGTAGTTCCCGATCCACTCGAAGCATGACAAGCCCAGGCTGTTTGCGGGTTGCTTTGCCTGGACATGCAGCTCAAGCCAGAGCAGCCCGGGAGGGCTGCCGAAGAAGGGCCGCCCGTCCGCGAACCGGAGGTGCCTCCAGCCTGCAAAGGGGTTCTCGATCATCCCTATGGCCTCGCCCACACCGTCGGGCATCAAAGGCAAGGGTCCGCTGGGTACGTGCCACAGGGCAAAGCGGCCGTCCTGGCCCAAGGCGAAATCGAGGGTGGCCTTCCAGAGGTCACCTTCTACAGGCACCAAGAGCGCCAGATCAGCGTCCGAGGTGAGCATGTCCCGCAGTAGCGGCAGGTCGGACCTGCTGGCGTAGAAAGGAAGCCAAGGCATGGGTGATCTCTGATGGGCGACACGCTCATGGATGCGCGGGGCTGATTACGAGGTAAAGGACGGCGGTGAGAGCCGTAGATGCCCGTCCCGCCGCTCGCTACCTCGAACATTCATAAATCCTGACCCCAAGGTCAGCTTTCAAATTGCATGAGGAGAGTGATGCTTGCGAGCATCGGGAAGGCGCATACGGCCAGCACAAGCAAGACAAGGCTCCAATGGAGTTCCCGGTAGCTTCGGGTACGATGATACCTCCAACGCAGAAGCACGCCTCCTAAAAGCACTACAAGGATGATGGAGGGCCAATCGGCTTCAAGATTCATTCGAGTTGAAGCCTTTGCCTAGGTTCAGGACCCATTGATCTGCTCGCTCCCGCTGTGACGGTGTGATTCAAGCTCCCGGTCTGAGGGG
>NZ_VDFV01000068.1 GCF_006152145.1 Rubellimicrobium roseum
TGGCCGCCCAGATAAGCAGGCAGACCCGCCGCGCGAGCCCCCTCGCTCATGGGTTACGCAACAACGCCCTTCACCTCCATGCATAAGATCGCTTACCGCAAGGGTGACGAGCACCGCGCGCTTATAACCGGATTTGTCGATATTCTTGTCCACCTCCGAAACGGAGAAACGGCCATCGGACACAAGAACATACGGAGTTAGTCTTCTTTTTGCGAAGTCGGCTCTCCGAGGAGCGGTCGAGGCGGCTCGCGGCGTGCGATCGGCTGCCCTGGATCAAGAGTCGGGACAGCCGCAAGTTCGCGTGTCACTTGACAGGTGTATGGGGAGGTCGGGCCAGAACTCCGAGGCCGGGCCGGGAAGCGCAACCTGCCTCTGCATGTCTGGCCGTGCGATGCGGACGCCAAGGCGGCGGGGCCACGACGCGATGCGGCGGTACTGATGCGTCCAAATGGTCGCAGGGTGTCAAGGTGGCTGCCGTCCTGTCAGCTCACGCCAAGCGGTAAGTTCTTCTTCGAGAGCACATGACACCATACGTCACCGCGTTAGCATCCGAACTTTCGTCACAGCCCGTGACAGAGGTTTGAAACTGGCTGCGGGGCCAGGATCTGAAATCTGGGGAACGGATTAGCTCCGGCCGCGCTATCTGTGACGTCATGCCGGACCTGCACGATATACTCTCGCGTTCCGATCTCCTACGGATTGCTCCTCGACCGGAATTTAAGGCTCTAAGGAGCGATTGAGAGCCTCGCAATCAGAGCCGTGCTTTTCCGCTCTGATCTCAAGTGGCAGGTTGGTCGGCGCTTCAGCATCTCGAGCGTCACAATCTTACCGATATCCGAACGAACGAAGACGTTACCTCGGCCCGTAGCCCGAATGCATGGGAAGCTCATTCGTTCTGTCCCGATAAGGCCCCCTCACAAACCTCTGCGAGCGCGAGGAGTCGTGCGTCGCCCCCGAACGACCCGACTAGCTGGAGACCCACCGGCAGGCCGCCGACTTGGCCGCACGGCAGGCTCAGGGCGGGGTGCCCGGTCAGGTTGGCGAAGCCGCTCGCCAGCATCTCGTCGTCGTGGTTCTCCCCGCTGATCGGCGGGTCCTCGTGCGGGGCCACGAAGGGCACGGCGGGCGAGACGAGCGCGTCCACCTCGGCGAACATGGCCTCCACCTCGGCGCGCAGCCGAGCCCGAAGCCGCATGGCCTCGACGTAGGCCGTCGCGGGCACCTCGAACCCCGCCTCGATCTGGGCCCGGGTCCCGGGCGCGTAGCCGGCCGCGTTCCGGGCCAGAAGGTCCCGGTGGATCACCGAGGCCTCGGGCTTGAGGATATCCACCAGGGTCGCGTTGGCTGCGCCCAGGCCCGGCAGGTCGATCTCGCGGACCTCGAATCCAGCCGCGCCCAGCTGTTCGAGGGCTTGGTCGACGCGGGCTCCGACCTCCCGGTTCACGTCCTCGCGCGGCCAGTGGCGACGGAGCACGCCTAGCCGCATCCGCCCTGGGGTCGGCGCCGCCATGTCCCGCCCTGACATCGCCGAGAAGAGGAGCCGGGCGTCGCCGACGCTCCGCGCCAAGGGTCCTGCGTGATCGAGCGACCAGGACAGCGGGAAGACCCCGTCGAGCGGCACGAGGCCGTAGCTCGGCTTCAGTCCGACGATCCCGCAATAGGCGGCCGGGATGCGGATGGAGCCTCCGGTGTCGGTGCCCACCGAAAGCGGCACGATCCCCGCCGCCACGGCCGCCGCCGACCCGCCGCTCGACCCCCCGGCGGTGCGCGAGAGGTCGTGGGGGTTGTTGGTCTGCCCGATCTCCGGGTGCGGCACGCCGTAGGCGTATTCCAAGCAGTTGGTCTTGCCGAGGATGACCGCCCCCGCCGCCCGGAGCCGCGCGACGAGAGGAGCGTCCGTGGTAGCAACCCGAGGCGACTCGACCTTGGTGCCCCAGCCGGTGGGTGCGCCCGCGACCTCGATCAGGTCCTTGATGGCGACGGGAATGCCGTGAAGGGGGCCGAGGTCCAGCCCCGCGCGCAGAGCCTCGCCCGCCAGATCGGCCTCGGCCCGGGCGCTCTCGGCCATCGGGTCGGCGAAGGCGTTGAGGATGGGCTCCGTTTCAGCGATCCGGGCCAGCGCGGCCTCGACCACCTCGCGCGGCGTCAGCGTCCCTGCCCGGAAGGCCGCCCCGAGCGCCGGGACGTCCCGCAGCTCGGCGCTCATCGCAGCTCCCGCCCCAACCGCTCCAGAAGCCGCACCCAGGCCTTCAGGCCGGTGCGGAAGCTCGACAGGCGGAAGAACTCGTTCGGGGCATGGTAATCCTCGTCGGCGGTCGAGAACGAGAAGAACACGGTGCCCGCGCCGAGATGCCGGGCGAAGACCTCGCCGACCGGAATCGTGGCTCCCATGGCGACACGGAGAGGCCGTCGCCCCAGCAGCTCCTCCAGCACGTCCTCGGCGAGAGCGAGGCCGGGCAGGTCCGGGTCCAGGGCAAAGGCCGCCGAGCCCGGCCCGTGCCGCACGACCTCCAGCCGGTAACCTTGGGGCAGGACGCGGCGAAGCTGCGCCTCGATGGCCTACGCGACCCGCTCGGGCTCCTGCCCGGCGACGAGGCGGCAGGTGATCTTGGCCGAGGCCTTGGCGGGGATTACCGTCTTGGTCCCCTGCCCCGCATAGCCGCCTGAGATCCCGTTGAACTCCAGCGTCGGCTCCAGCCATTGCCGGACCAAGAGCTCCTCCCCGGAGGGCAGAGGATCGGGGCGCGGCGCGCCGATGAAGTTGAAGTAATCGGCCGCATCGAAGCCCGACGCCCGGATCGCGTCGAGGATCTTGGAGTCGGGCGGGCGCACCCCGTCGTGGAAGCCCGGCACCGTCACGCGCCCATCGGCATCGTGGAGCTTGGCCAGCATCGCGGCAAGCGCCCGGATCGGGTTCGGGGCCGAGCCGCCATGCCGGCCGGAATGCAAGTCCTTCGCCGCGCCCGTCACCGTCACGTCGAGCGCCACGAGCCCCCGGCTCGCCACGGTGACCGAGGGCAGGTCCGCCCGCCACATCGCCCCGTCGGCCGACAGGACAAGGTCGCAGGCCAGCCTCTCGTGCAGCCGCTCCACGGTGGGGGCGAATTGCAGGCTGCCGCTCTCCTCCTCGCCCTCGACCAGCAGCTTGACGTTGAGCGGCGGGCGTCCCGTCGTCTCGTGGAAGGCGCGGAGCGCGAGGATCGCGACCGACAGGGGGCCCTTGTCGTCCGAGACGCCGCGCGCATAGAGCCGACCGTCCCGCACCTCGGGCTCGAACGGCGCGCTTCGCCACTTTTCCAGCGGGTCGGGCGGCTGCACGTCGTAATGGCCGTAGATCAGCACGGTCGGCGCGGCCGGGTCGACAATCCACTCGCCCAGCACGGCCGGGTGGCCTCCGGTCTCGACCTGCTCGACCACCGGGATGCCAGCCTCACGCATCCGGTCCGCGACGAAGCGCGCCGCCTGCGCGATGTCCTCCGCGTAGGCCGGGTCGGCGCTGACCGACGGGATGCGGCAGAATGCCTCGACCATCGCGAGGCCCTCGGCCTCGTGGGCCGCGACCCACTCCTCCGCCGCACTCACTTGCCGCCATCCACGCCGAGCGTCTCGCCAGTGATCCAGCCCGCGTGATCGGAGGCCAGGAACATCACGGCGTTGGCGATGTCCTCGACCGTCCCGAGCCGCCGCAGCGCGATGCGCTCCATCAGCGCGCGTTGCCCGTCCTCGCCCATCGCTTCCCACTGCCGCTCGGTCGTAGGGTTCGACCGGACGAAGCCCGGGGCCACGCAGTTCACCGTGATCCCGAAGGGCCCGAGCTCGTGCGCGAGCTGTCGGGTCAGGCCGATCTGTCCGGCCTTGGCGCTCGCATAGGCTTGGATGCCGGTAAGGCTGATCGTCCGCCCCGCGCCCGAGGAGATGTTGACCACCCGGCCATAGCCCAGCCGCTTCATCCCGGGCGCCACCGCCTGGGTCGCGAAGAAGGTCCCGGCGAGGTTGGCGTCGAAGATCGCCTGCCAGTCCTCCTGCGTGATCTCCTCGAGAGGCCGGCCCACCTGGCCGCGCACGCCGCCAGCGCAGTTCACAAGGATCTGGGCGTCGCCGGGCAGTCCCGCCACGACGGCCTGCACCTCGGAGCGGTCGCCCAAGTCCACCGGCACCGCGCGCACCGGTCCCAGCCGCGCGGTCTCGGCCAGCCCTTCGGCGTTGATGTCGAGGCCGTGCACCTCGGCCCTACGCTCGGCCAGCGCCAGCGCGATGGCCCGTCCGATCCCGTGCGCGGCTCCGGTGATGACGGCGCGCTTGCCTTCGAACGTGACGATCATGCGGGCGCTCCTTCGGCCTGGGCGAGCTCGGTCAGGTTCGCGACCGCCAGGGGCCGCCGGCCGTCCTCGATCTCGCGCATCATCGCGATCACCCGCTTGGTCAGCGGCACCGGCAGTCACGCCCGCTCGCCCGCCGCGACAATCGGGCCGAGCTGCGCCTCGGCCTCAGTCTTGCGCTTGCGGACGGCGAGGTCTCGCCAGATGCCCGAGTGTGTCTTGGCCGAACGGCGGTTGTGGGCGACCATGTCGGCGAAGGACCGGTCGAGGTCTCCCTGCGCCGCGCCCGGCCGGAAGGCCGCCGGGTCGAAGCCGTCGAAGCCCTCGGTGCGATGCCCCTGAGCCGCCGCGACCGCCCCCACCTCGCGCCCGAGACGCTCCAGCACCGGCCGCGCCGCCCGGTCGTCGAGCACGTCGGCGATGGAGTCGTCGGTCAGCGCGGTTGCGAAGAGGAGAGCACCGTAGACCATCTTGCCCCAGAGATAGCCCCAGATGTTGTCCGTCGCGGTCGCCCGGTTGTCGAACGTCCGCATCAGCGCGAGGATGGCGCCGAGCCTTGGGCTGTCCGCACCGTCGAGTTCACCCACCACGACCGCGCCGCGCCCCGATAGATGGACGACTCCGGGCGACAGGTAGTCGGCGCCGAAGTTGACGAAGCAGCCGACCGTCCGGTCCGCCCCTACCGCCTCGGCGATCTCGAGCTCGTTGAGCCCGTTCTGCGCCGAGACGACATAGCCACCGGGCGCGAGGTGCGGGGCGAGCTGAGCCACCGCCCCTCGGGTGTGCAGCGCCTTCACGCACAGGAAGACGCGGTCGAACCGTCCCTCGACCTCGGCCGGGGTCATCGCGGGAGCCCGCAGGGTGCCGGTCCAGAGCGGCCCCTCGATGCGCAGGCCCCCCTCGCGGATCGCCGCGACGTGGGAGGCATCGCTGTCCACGAAGGCCACCTCGTGCCCCGCCCGCAGGAAGGCCGCGCCGAGCGAGCCGCCGATGGCCCCTGCGCCCCAGATCAGGATCGGGCTCATCCCCAGGGCCCCTCGATGACGACCCGCGTCTCGGCAACGCCGGCGTCCCAGATCGCCTGCATCTCCGCGTCGTCGCGCTGGTAAAGCCCGCCGAAGTTGCCGTCGCCCAGGTACTCGCGCACCTTCTCAGGGTCCATCGCCCGCATCCGGTTCAGGTCGATCATCGGCTTGCGCTGCGTGGGCAGGTCCCCCGGGAGCCGTGTCCAGGGAAAGTTCTCCATCCAGGAGGCGTGGCTCGCCACCGGGTCGGTCTCTTGCACCTTGGCCATCGTCGCGGGTGAGCTCCACCAGTTGTGGAACTTGACCTGCGTTCCCGGATGATCGGCCATCCACTCAACGGCGAAGCTCCCTGCCGGAGCGTTGCCGCCGTGGCCATTGACCATGACGATCCGGCGGAAGCCCTGGCGGTAGAGCCCGCCCAGGATGTCGCGGGTCAGCGCCACATAGGTCTCGACCCGCAGGCTGACCGTGCCGGGATAGGCCAGGAAGTAGGGCGTGACCCCGTAGGGCACGACGGGGAAGACCGGCACGCCCAGCGGCTCGGCCGCCTCCACCGCCACCCGCTCCGCCAGGATCGAGTCGACCGACAGCGACAGCCCGGCGTGCTGCTCGGTGCTCCCCAGCGGCAGGACGCAGAGGTCCGACCGCTTGAGGTAGCCCTCGACCTGCGTCCAGGACATCTCGGATATCTTCATGAGGCTTCCTTTCTCCGCTCCTCGGCCTCGGCCTCGCCGCGGAGCCAGGGCAACACCAGCCGCTCGATGTCCCCCGGGTCGGGGATGTGGCGGTACTCGATCCGCGCCGCGCCCGGCCGGGCGAGGTCGCCCGCTGCTTCGGCGCCCGTGGACAGCACGACGACGTCGGCCTCCCTCACCGCGTGGGCCAGGCCAGGCGCCTCCATGTCCATCGCCGTCACGCCCGAGACGTGCGGGGCGAAGCGGCGGACGCCGAGCTCCAGCACGGGCAGGAAGTCGGCGAAGCGCGACACCACCGCGACACGGGCGAGGGGGTCGATGACCGCGAGCGCCATGCGGGTCGATTCTGCCGGAATGAAGCGGATGGGCACGATCCGAGCCCCGGGCACAAGCGCCGCGACCCGGGTCTGGATCGTGGGAAATGTGACGACGAGGTCCGCCGCTCCCAGCATGGCCGCATCCGCCACCGGATCGGGCCCGAGCACGAGCGGCGCCACCGTAGCCGCGTCAGCCACCTGCGCAGCGACCCGTGCGGCGTAGCTCTCGGTCGCCGCGGCGAAGAGGCCCACCATGACGATTGAGGGCCGCTTCCGTTCGGACAGTCGCTCCAATGCCCGAGAGGTCAACAGCGCCAGCACGTCCTCCGGGCGCAACCCCGCGCTCAGCGCCCGGTTCACCAAGGCATCGACCTCCGCGCGCAACGCCGCCGCAGCCGCCCTGGGCCCGGGCCGCGAGAGCGGCGAGTCGGCCACGAAGGTGCCCGAGCCCGCTCGCGCCTCCACCAGCCCGGCCTCCTTCAGCTCGGCATAGACGCGGGTCACCGTCATCGGCGCGACGCCCGCCGCCTCGGCCAACTCGCGGACTGACGGGAGCGCAGCGCCGGCGGGCAGGAGCCCCTCGGCAATCTGCTGAACGATCTGCGCCCTGACCCGCTGGCGAACCGGCGCGCCCGACCGCCGGCCCGGCGGCTCCGCCACGTCTTTTCCGTTCTGCATAAGTATTACGCTTTGCTCGACGACACCGACCTGACCTCATCCTAGCGAAGCATTTTGGCGAAATCCAGCAAACTGTTCCATTAACGTATACAGTTTACGATGAAACGGTCTATCGAACTAGAACAGTTGCACCAGCAGGAGGGTGACCATGACGAGGCTTCTGATGACGGGGGCGTCCGCGGCCGCGCTGATCGCCCTGGCTTTTGGGGCCGAGGCGCAGGAGCGCGGCGGCACCATGACCTACGGCCGCTACGCCGACAGCCTGTTCCTCGACCCGGTCCTGAACGACGCCAACGTGGACATCTGGATCCTGTCCAACCTTTACGACACCCTGCTTCTGCCGACCGAGGACGGGCAGGGCGTCGAGGCCGGGCTCGCGACCGACTGGTCGGTGGCCGAGGACGGGCTGTCCGTCACGCTGACGATGCGCGACGGCATCATGTTCTCGGACGGCACGCCCATCACCACCGAGGACGTGGTCTGGTCGCTCGACCGGGCCCGTAACCCGGAGAACGGCATCTGGAACTTCCTCCTGGCCTCGATCGCCTCGGTCGAGGCCACCGACGACAAGACCGTCACCCTCACCCTGAGCCAGCCGGACCCCGCGATCCTGCCCGCGCTGACCGTGTTCAACAGCGCGATCCTGCCCAAGGCCGCCTTCGAGGCCGCGGCCGGCGCCACCGACGCCGAGAAGGCGCAGGCCTTCTCCGAGGCGCCCATCGGCTCGGGACCTTTCGTGCTCGAGTCCTGGGAGCGCGGCTCCACCATGCGCCTCGTCCGGAACGAGCACTACTGGGCCACGGGGGAGGACGGGCAGCCCCTGCCCTACCTCGACGGCGTGACCTTTGAGGTCATCCCCGACGACGCCACCCGCATCCTCCGCCTCCAGTCCGGCGAGATCGACGGCGCCGAGCTGATCCCCTTCGCCCGCGTGGCCGAGCTGCAGAACGCGCCCGGCATCCAGATGGAGCTCTTCCCCTCGACCCGGGTCGAGTACATCACCCTCAACGTCCGGCCGGAGATCGAGGGCGAGGCGAACCCGCTCGCCGATCCCCTGGTCCGGGAGGCGATGAACTACGCGGCCAACAAGGAGGCCATCGTCCAGGTCGTGACCTTCGGCGTGGGCACGCCCCAGACCTCCTACATGTCCTCGGCGACGCCGCTCCACACCGGGACCGAGCCCCTCTTCCCCTACGACCTCGCCCGCGCCCAGGAGCTCATGGCCCAGTCCGGCTACCCGGACGGCTTCTCGACCACGCTGCTCGTGCTCGCGGGCAACCAGGACGAGATCGGCATCGGCACGGCGCTCCAGCAGATGTGGTCGCAGATCGGCATCGACCTGGAGCTGCAGCAGGTCGACAACGCGACCCGCACCGAGGAATACCGCAACGGCACCTTCGACATGCGGGTCGCCGCCTGGACGAACGACATCGCCGATCCGGGCCAGATCACCTCGTACTTCGCCTATTCGCCCACCATCGACGCGCTGCACTCGGGATGGAGGAACGAGGAGGTGGACCAGCTCTTCGAGGCTTCGCAGAGCGAGACCGACCCGGCGACGCGGGCCGAGCAGTACGCCCGCATCCAGGAGATCTTCAACAGCACCGGACCGACCATCCCCCTCTACGAGACCCCCTATCCGGTGGCGCTCCAGGAACGGGTGCACGGCTTCGTGCAGATTCCCTTGGGGAACAACATCTTCCGCTCGGCCTGGCTCGACCAGTAAGCTCAACGGCGGGCGCGACCCGCGGCCGCGCCCGCCTCCCCCTTCGAAAGGCCACCCGTGTCGACGCCGGAATACCTCGCCCGCCGGCTCCTGCAGCTGGTCCCGACGCTGATCGCCATCCTGGTCGTCGTCTTCGCCCTTGTCCGGCTCCTGCCCGGCGACCCGGCGAGCGCGATCCTGGGCGACCGGGCGCTCGACGCCGACGTGGAGCGGATCAACCGGGAGTATGGCTTCGATCGCCCGATCCCCGTGCAGTTCGGCATCTTCGTGAGGCAGGTGCTGACGGGCGATCTGGGCGACTCCACCTCGCTCAAGGTGCCGGTCGCGCAGCTCATCGCCGAACGGCTGCCCATCACCATGCTGCTGACGCTGATGGCCGCGCTGATCTCGGTGGCGCTGGCCGTGCCGCTCGCCTTCGTGGCCGCGCTCTGCCGCGACCGCCTGGCCGACGGCATGATCCGAGGGGCCTTCCAGGTGGGGCTCTCCATGCCCGTCTTCTACCTGGGCCTGATCCTGCTCACGGTGTTCGGCGCCCGGCTCGGCTGGTTCCCGGTGGGCGGCGACGGGGACGGGCTCCTCGACCTCCTCTACCACCTCGTGCTGCCGGCCATCACGCTCGCCCTCTCGCTGGCGGCGGTGCTGATGCGCAATCTCCGGGCCGCCATCATCGACGTGGTGGACGCGGACTACGTGACCTTCGCCCGCTCCAAGGGGCTGCGCGGGAGCCTCGTCCTTCTCCGCCACGTCCTCCGGAACGCGCTCATCTCCACGGTCGCTCTGTTCGGACTGTCGATCGGGACGCTGCTCGGCGGCGCCGTGGTGACCGAGACGGTCTTCGCCATCCCCGGCGCGGGGCGGCTCATGGTGGACAGCATCACCGGGCGCGACTACCCGGTCGTGCAGGGGCTCACGCTCGCGCTCGCCGTGCTGGTATCGCTCACCTTTCTCCTGACCGACCTCCTCCAGGCCTGGCTCGACCCGAGGATCGCCCGATGACCGACGCCGCCCATCTCGAGGCGGCGGTCGCGGCCGGGCGCCCGCGCCGCGCCCGGCCGCCGGGGCCGCTCGTTTGGGGCGGGGCCATCCTGGGGCTGAGCCTCTTCCTCGCGGCGGCGCCCTCGCTGGTGGCCCCCTACGACCCCCTGGCCTTCGACTACGGCGCCATCCTCCAGCCCCCCTCCCCGGCCCACCCCTTCGGCACCGACAACTTCGGCCGCGACGTCCTGTCCCGCGTGATCCACGCCTACCGCATCGATATGGGCATTGCCGTCTTCGCCACGGTCGTGCCCTTCGTCCTGGGCACCCTGGTCGGCGCCGTGGTGGGCTACGCGGGCGGCCTGGCCGAAACGGTCTTCGGGCGCGTGGTGGATGCCGTCATCACCTTCCCCTTTCTGGTGCTGGTGATTGCTATCGTGTCGGTCTTGGGGCCCGGCCTCATCAACATGTACATCGCCGTGAGCCTCGTGGGCTGGGTGTTCTATGCCCGCATCGTCGCCAGCGAGGTCAAGGTGCAGAAGCGGCTCGACTACGCCGAGGCGGGGCGCGCGATGGGCTACACCCATGCCCGCATCGTCCTGCGCCACCTGCTCCCCAACGCCATCACACCCGCCATCGTCTATTGGATGACCGACATGGCCCTCGCCATCCTGCTCGGCTCGAGCCTCGGCTACCTGGGCCTCGGCGCCCAGCCTCCCGCCGCCGAATGGGGCGTGCAGATCGCCGAGGGCAAGAACTTCATGGCGACCGCCTGGTGGATCTCGGTCTTCCCCGGCGCGGCCATCGTCGTCACCGGACTGGGCTTCAGCCTCCTGGGCGACGGCCTGGCCGCGCTCCTCCGGGTGAGGCGGTGAGCGCGCCGCTCCTCTCCGTCCGCGGCCTCACCGCCCGCTTCCGCGCCGGCGGGCGCGAGGTGACCGCGGTGGACGACGTGTCCTTCGACGTGGGTGAGGGCGAGGTGCTGGGCCTCGTGGGCGAGAGCGGCTCGGGCAAGAGCGTCACGCTCCGCAGCCTCCTGCGGCTCCTGCCCTCCGGCGCCCGGGTCGAGGGGCAGGCGCTCTGGCAGGGCCGCGACCTCGTCGCCATGCCCGACGCCCGGCTCCGCCGAGTGCGCGGCGGCGCGATCTCCATGATCTTCCAGGAGCCCATGACGGCGCTGAACCCGGTCCTGCCCGTCCGCGTGCAGATCGAGGAGTCGCTCCGCGCCCACACCGCGCTCGACCGCGCCGGGCGCCGGGCCCGGGCGCGTGAACTGCTCGACCTCGTGGGCATCCCCGACGCCGCCCGGCGGCTCGACGAGTACCCCCACCAGTTCTCCGGGGGAATGCGGCAGCGCGCCATGATCGCCATCGCGCTGGCCAGCGAGCCGCGCCTCCTCCTCGCCGACGAGCCCACCACGGCGCTCGACGTCACCATCCAGGACCAGATCCTGAAGCTGATCCTCGACCTCAAGGACCGGCTGGGCATGAGCGTCGTGCTCGTCACCCACGACCTGGGCGTCGTGGCCGAGACCTGCAGCCGAATGGCGGTGATGTACGCGGGCCGCATCGTCGAGCAAGGGGGTGTGCGAGAGGTCTTCGCCTCGCCCCGCCATGCCTACACGCTGGGCCTGCTGGGCTCCGTGCCCCGCGCAGGGACCGAGCGCTCCGCGCTCCGCTCCATCGAGGGAACGCCCCCGGGTCTCGCCGCCATTCCGCCGGGCTGCGCCTTCAACCCCCGCTGCGCCTTCGCCACGACCGTCTGTCGCGAGGTTCGGCCCGACCTGTCCCCCCGGACGCCCGGCCACCTCGCCGCCTGCCACCACAGCGACCGCGTCGCCCAGGCGAGCCTCGCGGCATGACCGAGGCGATCCTGACCGCCGAGGGGGTGTCCAAGGACTTCCCGCTGCCCCGCAGCTTGTCCGACCGCCTGGCGGGACGCCCCGCCCGAGCGGTCCACGCGCTGAGCGGCGTGACGCTCGAGGTGCGTCGGGGCGAGACCCTGGGCATCGTAGGCGAGTCGGGCTGCGGCAAGTCCACGCTCGCCCGCTGCCTCGTCCGCCTGCACGAGGTAGATGGGGGCCGCGTGACCTACGGGGGCACCGACGTCGCGACCCTCACTGGGGCCGAACGTCGAGCCTTCAACCGCCGGGTCCAGATGATCTTCCAGGACCCCTACGGGTCCCTCAACCCGCGCATGACCGTGCGCCAGATTCTGGCTGAGGCCCTATCGGTCCACCGCATGGTCCCCACCGCCCGCATCCCCGACCGCATCGCCGAGCTCCTGGCCCTCGTGCGCCTCCCCTCGGATGCCGCCGACCGTCACCCTCACGCCTTCTCTGGCGGCCAGCGCCAGCGCATCGGCATCGCCCGCGCCCTGTCGGTCGAGCCCGAGGTGCTGGTCGCGGACGAGCTGGTCTCGGCGCTCGACGTCTCGGTGCAGGCGCAGGTGGTGAACCTCCTTCTGGAGCTGCAGGAACGGCTGCGGCTGACGGTGGTCTTCGTGGCCCACGACCTCCGCCTCGTGCGGCATATCTCGCACCGCGTGGCGGTCATGTACCTGGGCAAGGTGGTGGAGGTGGCGCCGACCGCCACCCTCTTCGACGACCCGCGGCACCCCTATACCCAAGCGCTGCTCCACGCCGCGCCCTCGCTCGATCCCGGCTCGCGCAGCCGCAGGGCCGCCGCGAGGGGGGAGCTGCCGAGCCCCATCGCGCCGCCGCCCGGCTGCCCGTTCAACACCCGCTGCCCTCACGCCTTCGACCGCTGTCCGGCCGAGGTGCCCTTCCTCACCTCTCGGGGGCCAGACCATGTCGCGGCCTGCCACTTGGCCGCCCCCCGCTTTGAAAGCGCCCGATGAGCACCGCCGACTTCCAGGCCGGGATCGCCCGGATTAGCGACATCCTCTGCACGCTGAACCTCCTGGCCTGGGACGGCCGGACGATGATGCCCCCGGGCGGCGTGGACGCCCGGGCCGAGCAGGTCGCCACCCTCACCATGATCGCCCGAGACCTCGCCACGGGCGACGCCCTCGCCCGCGCCATGGACGGCGCGCGCGAGAAGTTGGCGGGCGCCGAGCCCGGCGACCTCCGGCTCCGCGCCCTCGACCAGGCCGAGCGCGAGATCGCCATGCTGTCCGCGGTCCCGCCGGAGATCACGGCCGAGATGGCCGCGCTCAAGACCCGCGCCCACTCTGCCTGGGTGGAGGCGCGCGCGGACAACGACTTCGCGGCCTTCGCGCCGCTCCTCGACCGCATGATGAGGATGCAGCGCCGCGTGGCCGAGGCCATCGGCGGCGTGATCGGCGCCGCCCACCCCTATGACGCCATGGTCGCCCAGTTCGAGCCCGGCATGACCTGGGACCGGCTGCAGGCGCTCTACGCCGCGCTCAAGGCCGGCATCGCCCCCCTGATCCGCCGCGCCCGCGAGGCGGGCGAGCCGCGCCACGACTTCATGACCCGCCCCTTCCCGATCCCCGCCCAGAGGGCCTTCGGCCTCCGGATGGCCGAGCGCATGGGCTACGACCTCTCGCGCGGGCGGCTCGACGACACGGTCCACCCCTTCGAGATCTCCTTCACCCGCGCCGACGTCCGCATCACCAGCCGCTTCCGCGAGACCTGGCACCCGGGGGGCACCTTCGCGCTCTGGCACGAGGCCGGGCACGGGCTCTACGAGCAGAACGTCGCGCCCGAGTTCTCGCGAACGATCTTCGCCACCGACCTCGTCAACCTCTACGCCGTGGGCGGCGCGAGCTTCGGGATGCACGAGGCGCAGTCCCGCATGTGGGAGAACCGCGTGGGCCGCTCCCGGCGGTTCTGGGAGCTGCACTTCGGAGAGCTCCGCGACGCCTTCCCCGACCAGCTCGCGGACGTGACGCACGAGGAGTACTGGCGCGCCGTGAACCGTTTGCGCCCGGACTTCATCCGCGTGGAAGCCGACGAGCTCACCTACGACATGCATATCATCCTGCGCTCCGAGATCGAGGCCGGGCTCATGGCGGGCGAGCTCGACGTCCGGGACCTCCCCGCCGCCTGGGCCGAGAGGATGCGCGACCTCCTTGACCTCGATGTGCCGGACGACGCGCGCGGGGTCCTGCAGGACGTCCACTGGTCCCACGGCTACGTGGGCTCCTTCCCGACCTACACCCTGGGCAACGTCATGTCCTCGCAGCTCTTCGCCGCCGCCAAGCAATCGCCCGGCGTGGCCGAGGGGCTCGACTCCGGCGACTACGCCCCCCTCGCAGGCTACTTGCGCGAGAACGTCTGGCGCTGGGGCCGCGCCTCGACGCCCGAGGAGACGCTGCGCCGCGCGACGGGAGGCCCGCTCGACCCTGCGCCGTACCTCGCGGACCTCGCGGCCAAGGTGGACGCGCTCGCCGCATGACGCTCCCGCCGCAGCCCCCGGTCGTCACCGCCGACCTTTACGACCTCCACCACGACCGGGTGGAGGTGATCGACCTCCAGTTCCGCTGCTTCGGCCGGCCCGCTTCCTTCTTCGGCCCGTTCGCGACGCTTCAGGTCCTCGAGGACCACACGCCGGTCCTCGAGTGGCTGTCCACGCCCGGCGAGGGGCGGGTGCTCGCCGTGGACGCGGGCGGCTCCCTGCGGGTCGGCGTCATGGGCGACCGGCTTGCCGGGATCGGGGTGGCCAACGGCTGGCGAGGCATCGTCATCGCTGGCGCGGTCCGGGATTCGACGGGGATCGATGTTCTCGACTTCGGCGTCCGGGCGCTCGGCACCACCGCGCGGCGGGGCTGGAGCCCGAACCACTCGACCTCGGGGGGCCTTCTGCAGATCGGTGGCGCAGAGGTGCGGAACGGCGACTGGGTATATGCCGACCGCGAGCCGCTCCCGCTCGGCTGAACGGACCGCAGGGCACCCGACGGACCGTCGACCTTCCTGCTAGGCTCCTCTCCCGCCGATGCGGTCGATGTTCCGGCAATGCTTCACTCGGCACCCAGGACCTTCCATGGCCGCCCTCGGGGCAACGAGGTCGGGCACTATGTGCCTCGCTCCGATCGTGCTTGCCCTTGCCAAGGTCCTGCTGACCGCGGTGCTCCGCTTAGGGACGCAGCGTTTAGGCTGCCCGTTGTCGCTCGTGATGCTGGGCGCCGGCATCGCGGCCTCGTTCGCGCCCAGCTTCCCGCGAGTCGATCTCGAGCCCGAACGGATCTGCTTGTTCTCCTGCCACCACTCCTCTGTTTCTTGGGCGTGAGCTGGCGCGGATTCCAATAGAACCTGCCCCAGCCTGCCTTTACCGGTCGGCTGCGTGCTGGCCAGCGCGCCGACGGCAGTGTCGAATTGCGCCCTTGACCTCCCGTGGGCAATTAGAGTCGTGCTGGGCGCCGTCGCCTCCTTTCCGGACCTCTCGTCAGTCCTCTGGCCGTCGCCCGCCGCCTGGGGCTCCTCCACGACCTCCCTCTGGACTGGATAGCCAAGGCTTCCGCCGCGACGCCACCGCTCTCGTAATCCACTGCGACGCGCTGGACGCGGTGGCGACGGAAGTCCCTCCCGGCGATCGCGGCCTCGCGTTCTCTGGTCCTGGAGACCCGGGAGATCGCCTTTGGCGTGGCCGTGGGTTGGACCGTGCTCTGGCTGCACCGCCTTGCCGACGAACCTACGGCCGAGGTGCGGATCGAGGATGCGCGTCCCGGGTTCGGCCGAGTCGGCGAAAGTCAGATGCAGGTTGGCGGCCTTGAAGTCTACGAAGGCTAAGCCTCGAACCTCGGTGTCCGGCAGGCTCTCGTTCAAGGCAGGACGTCAAGCGGCAAGCAGGGTGGCCAGGATCACGGCAATTTGGACGAGGCACGAGAGGAGCTGACGGGTGCTAAAGAGAGTTTCCCGAGCGCGGCGCCGCGAGCGGTCCGTGGTCCCACTTTCGGAGAGTGCCACTCTAAGAGGGGTTGTTGCCCAATCTTGTGGGGGATGGTCGCGTAGGGGTTCGTGGCCCCTATCTGGGCCGCCAT
>NZ_VDFV01000069.1 GCF_006152145.1 Rubellimicrobium roseum
CATGGCCGCCCAGATAAGCAGGCAGACCCGCCGCGCGAGCCCCCTCGCTCATGGGTTACGCAACAACGCCACGGGGAAGCGGACCCGTCGCATTTCCCCGAGATCCACCGGTTCCTGGTGCCGGCGGGGTGCCACTGGAACGATGTTCGTCAAGCCGCGGTAAACGTCGGAACGGCATTGCAGCAATCGCTGCAGGAGATCGAACGCGCGAACCCAGACACCCTCTTTCGAGTGTTCGGCTCAGCAGACTGGGGGAACAAGGAGAAGTTCTCCGATGAGTTGCTCAAGGATTTGATCGAGGGGTTCTCGCAGATACGGCTGGGTAACTCCGCAGTCAGTACAGATGTTCTTGGGGACGCCTACGAGTACCTGGTTGCCAAGTTCGCCGATGTCACGCGCCGGAACAAGGCTGGCGAGTTCTACACGCCACGCAGCGTCGTCCAGATGATGGTGGAGATCCTCGATCCCCAGGCGGGAGAGAGCATCTATGACCCCGCCTGTGGTACTGGTGGAATGCTGCTCGGAGCGATCGAGCATGTGGTGCGGAAAGGCGGCGACCCGAGGACCTTCTACGGGAGGATCTACGGCCAAGAAAAGAACCTGACGACCTCAGCGATTGCGCGGATGAACCTTGTTCTCCACGGCATCGAGGACTTCCAGATCGCACGTGAAGACACACTCAGGAACCCTGCTTTCACCGACCCGAGCACTGGTGGCCTCGCCACGTTCGACTGCGTGATCGCCAACCCGCCATTCTCCCTCAAGGAGTGGGGGCGAGATCTCTGGGAGGCGGACCCCTGGGGACGTGCGCAGTTCGGCATCCCGCCTGAGGCCTACGGCGATTACGCATTCGTCCAACATATGGTGACGTCCATGGCCTCCACCGGCAGTAGCCGCATGGCGGTCGTGCTACCGCAAGGGGCACTGTTCCGGAAATCGGCTGAGGGGGCCATCCGCCAAGCACTGCTCGAGAAGGACTTAGTTGAGGCGGTCATCGGCCTTGCACCGAACCTGTTCTACGGCACGCAGTTGGCCGGATGCGTGGTGGTCCTGCGCCATAAGAAACCGGAAGCTCGAAAGAACAAGGTCCTGATCATCGACGCATCCAGACTATTCCGGAAAGGCCGAGCACAGAACTTCCTCGATCAGGAGCACAGCGATCAGATCGTCGCCTGGTACCGCGGCTTCGAGAATGTCGAGGATCGCGCCAAGGTCGCCACGCTGGACGAGATCAAGAAGGAAGGCTGGACGCTGAACATCTCCCGTTACGTCCTCCCGCCCATCGGCCAGGACATCCCGCCGTTGCCCGAGGCCGTTGACGCCTTCAAGACCGCCTTGGCCGACGCCCGAGCGGCCGAGGATCACCTGCGCAAGGTGTTGGTCGAAGGAGGGTGGCTGCAATGACCGGGCTAACGCAGCGAGAACTGGAAAGTTATCTCTGGGGTGCCGCGACCCTGTTGCGTGGCCTCGTCGACGCCAGCGACTACAAGCAGTACATCTTCCCGCTGATGTTCTTCAAACGCCTGTCCGACGTCTGGGACGAGGATTTCCAGCAGGCGCTTGATGAGACCTCTGATGAGGGATATGCCACCGACACCGCCAACGACCGCTTCGTTATCCCTGAAGGCGCGCACTGGAACGATGTGCGCGCCGCGCCGCGCGATGTGGGGCGGGCGCTGCTGTCGGCCTTTCTCGCCATCGAGGCGGCGAACCCCGAGCGCCTGCAGGGCGTCTTTGGCAATGCGAACTGGACCGACAAGGCCCAGATGCCGGACAGCACGCTGAAGAACCTGATCGAGCATTTCTCAAAGCACGACCTGACTTTGGCCGCTGTGCCAGAGGACGAGCTTGGCAACGGCTACGAGTACCTGATCAAGAAGTTCGCCGACGACAGCGGCCATACCGCGCAGGAGTTCTATACCAACCGCACTCTCGTCCATCTGATGGCCCAGATGCTGGAGCCTCAGCCCGGTGAGAGCATCTATGACCCGACCTGCGGCACCGGCGGCATGCTGATCTCTTGCCTCGCCGAGGTGAAGCGGCGCGGGGGCGACATTCGCACCACCGGCCTGTTCGGGCAGGAGCTGATCACCATCACCGCCGCTATCGCCCGGATGAACCTGGTGATCCATGGGGTGGACGATTTTCACATCGCCAGTGGCAACACGCTGGCCACGCCCGCCTTCGTGCAGGGCGACCGGCTGCGGACCTTCGACGTGGTCCTGGCCAACCCGCCCTATTCCATCAAGAAGTGGAACCGCGGAGCGTGGGAGCAGGATGCCTGGGGGCGCAACTTCCTTGGCACCCCGCCGCAGGGGCGGGCGGATTACGCCTTCTTCCAGCACATCCTGTCGTCGATGCACCCGAAGACCGGGCGCTGCGCGATCCTGTTTCCGCATGGCGTGCTGTTCCGCAATGAAGAGGCCGAGATGCGGCGCAAGCTGGTCGAATCCGACCGGATCGAATGCGTGCTGGGGCTGGGGCCGGGGCTGTTCTACAACTCGCCAATGGAGGCCTGCGTGGTGGTATGCCGATCGCAGAAGCCTACGCCGCGCAAGGGGCGCATCCTGTTCATCGACGCGGTGGCCGAGATTGCGCGCGAACGGGCGCAAAGCTTTCTGCGCCCGGATCATCAGGCACGCATCCTGTCGTCATATCAGGCATTTGCGGCTGAGCCCGGCTTTGCCGCGGTGGCGGATGTGGCCGATGTGCTGGCGGCCGACGGCAACCTGTCGATTGCCCGCTATGTGAAGCGGCCCAAGGCGGCGGTGGCGGGGGGTGGCGCCACGCTGGCGGCTACCTGGGCGGCGTTCGACGCGGAAGGGCGCGAGTTCTGGTCGGGCATGGACGCGCTGGTGGACATGCTCGATGGCCTGACGCCTGCGGAGGATGCCGATGCTTGAGCGGCCGATTTCCAAGGCGGGGTGGACGCGCGTGGCCTTTGGCGACGTCGTGCGCAAGGTCAACGACAAAGTCGATCCGTGGGACTCCGGGCTGGAACGCTATGTCGCCGGGGAACACATGGACACCGACGATCTTCGTATCCGGCGCTGGGGCCTGATCGGGGACGATTACCTCGGGCCTGCGTTCCACATGCGGTTCAAGCCGGGACATGTGCTTTACGGCTCGCGCCGGACCTATCTGCGCAAGGTGGCGCTAGCGGATTTCGAGGGGATCACGGCGAACACGACCTTCGTGCTCGAAACGAAAGACCCGGCCCGACTGATGCCCGACCTGCTTCCCTTCCTGATGCAGACCGAGGCGTTCCACAGTTATTCGATCAAGCACTCGAAAGGCTCCGTGAACCCCTACATCAACTTCTCGGACCTTGAAGCCTTCGAGTTCCTGCTTCCGCCCATCCAGGAGCAAGCGCGATTGCTTCAAGCTCTTACCATCGTTCAAAGTTGTTTCGTGGAATTGTCAGGGCTGGTTGGTGCTTCCGATGTTCTGATTCAGTCATTCGTGCGCGAAACAGTTAAGCAGATGAAGGCTTCGGGTGTCCGGCAAGTGTCGCTTGGTCAGATATCTGACGTAATTACGGGGAAAACACCATCAACGGCAGATCAAGCTCTTTGGAACGGAGCAGTTCCATTTGCCACGCCAGGTGACTTCGGGTTTCGTGAACCATATTTGATCGATTGCGAGAGACATATCTCGGAGGAGGGGGCAAGATTTTCGCGCACTGTTCCTGAAGGGAGCAGCCTCGTAGTTTGCATTGGATCGACAATTGGGAAAGTCGCGATGTGCAAACAGAGAATGGCCTTCAATCAGCAGATCAACGCGCTTGTTCCGAAGCATGTACAGCCAAGGTTCCTGTTCATTTCACTTCTCGAGTGTGGGCTAGAGCTTCGAAAGAGGAGCGGGACTACTGCTGTTCCGATTATCAACAAGTCTGCCTTTGAAGCGATTGAGACCCCAGTGCCGGAACTTGCTGTGCAACATGCAATATCGAAGCGCTTTGACGACTTGCTTTCTGGATTTCAGCGAGCGTCGGGTCGCTTTGAGGGGATCAAGGGTGTCAGAAATCACATTGTTTCTGAGGTGTGCCAGTGACCTTCACCGAAGCCAACACCGTCGAAGCCCTTCTGCGTGACCTTCTCGCGGGCGCGGCCTTGGCCCGCCCAGCGCAACACTCCACCGGCCTCGCCCGCACCGGCGGCAAGATCGCGGGCCTCGGCTGGCATTACGTCGCCCCCGCCGACCTTCCCCGCAAGCCGCAAGAGGTGCTGGTCGAACTCCATCTGCGCGACGCCCTGATCCGCCTGAACCCTGCCATCGCCGCCAACCCCGGCCGGGCCGATGACGTGCTCTACCGCCTGCGCGCCATCGTCATGGGCGCGCGGTCGGACGGGCTGGTGAAGGCAAACGAGGAATTCACCGCGTGGCTGCTCGGTGAGCGGTCGATGCCCTTCGGCGCGAATGGCGAACACGTCACCATCTACCTGGTCGACTTCGACGAGATCGAGAAGAACAGCTTCGTCGTCACCCAGCAATTCACTATCCGCGCGGGCAAGACCGAGAAGCGCGCCGATTTGGTGCTGCTGGTCAACGGCATTCCGCTGGTGCTGATCGAAGCCAAGACGCCGGTGCGGTCCAGCCAAAGCTGGCTCGACGCTGCCATTCAGGTCTATGACGACTACGAGAAGAACGTGCCGGAGCTGTTCGTGCCCAACGTCTTTTCCGTGGCGACGGAGGGCAAGGAGTTCCGCTATGGCTCGGTCCGGATGCCAGTTGACATGTGGGGTCCCTGGCGCGACGGCGATGGGCCGCAGACGATGGGCGCGGTAGAGAAGGCCGCCACCTCGATGCTGCGCCCGGCGATGGTGCTCGACATGCTCGACAGCTTCACGGCCTTCGCGACACAGAAGGGCAAGCACCGCATCAAGATCATCGCCCGCTATCAGCAGGTGGACGGCGTCAACAAGATCGTCGCGCGCGTCGTGGCGGGCCAGCCGCGCAAGGGGCTGATCTGGCATTTCCAGGGGTCGGGTAAGTCGCTGCTGATGCTGTTCGCCGCGCGCAAGCTGCGGCTGCACCCGGCGCTGAAGAACCCCACGGTGCTGATCGTGGTCGACCGCATCGACCTCGACAGCCAGATCTCGGGCACCTTCTATGCCGCCGACATGGCCAACATGGTGCGCACGGAAAGCCGCAAGGAACTGGCCGATCTCTTGGGCAAGGACACGCGGAAGGTGGTGATCACCACGATCCACAAGTTTGCCGAAGCTGACGGCGTTCTGAACGACCGCGACAACATTATCGTGCTGGTGGACGAGGCGCACCGCACGCAGGAAGGCGATCTGGGCCGCAAGATGCGCGACGCGCTGCCGAACGCGTTCCTGTTCGGCCTGACCGGCACGCCGATCAACCGCGCCGACAAGAACACCTTCTACGCTTTCGGTGCCGACACGGACGAAGGCGGCTATATGAGCCGCTATGGCCTGAACGACTCGATCCGCGATGGGGCTACGAAGGAGCTGCATTTCGAACCCCGGCTCGTGGACCTGCATATCGACCAGAAGGCCATTGAGGAAGCCTATGCCGAGCTGACGCAGGGCTTGACCGACGAGGACCGGGATCGACTGGGCAAGGCCGCGGCCAAGATGTCTATCTTGGTCAAAGCGCCCGAACGCATCCGTGCGATCTGCGGCGACATCGCCAAGCATTTCCAGGACAAGGTCACCCCGAACGGCTTCGGCGCGCAGGTGGTGACCTTCGACCGTCAAAGCTGTGTGCTCTACAAGCAGGAACTCGACGGGCACTTGCCGCCCGAGGTCTCAGACGTGGTGATCTCGGTCAACAGCGGTGAGGCGGATTACTCGGCCTACAAGCGCGACCGGGACGCCGAGGAGAAGCTGCTTGACCGGTTCCGCGATCCGAAGGACCCGCTGAAGATCATCATCGTGACGTCGAAGCTGCTGACCGGCTTCGACGCGCCAATCCTGCAGACGATGTACCTGGACAAGCCGCTGCGTGACCACACGCTGCTGCAGGCGATCTGCCGGACGAACCGCCCTTATGGTGAGCAGAAGACACATGGTCTGATCGTCGACTACCTGGGCATTTTCGACGACGTCGCGCAGGCACTGAAGTTCGATGAGGCGGGCGTTCAGAAGGCGGTGTCGAACATCGCCGAGTTAATCAACGCCCTGCCCACTGCCTTGCAGAAGTGCCTGGCCTATTTCGCCGGCGTGGACCGCAGCCTGACCGGCTACGAGGGACTGATCGCCGCGCAGGAGTGCATCCCGAACAATGAGCTGCGTGATACCTTCGCGGCCGATTTCAGCGTGCTTGCGCGGATCTGGGAGGCGTTGTCGCCCGATCCGGTGCTGACGCAGTACGAGACCGACTATCGCTGGCTGGCGCAGGTCTACGAGTCGCTGAAGCCCTCCAGTGGCACAGGGCGGCTGCTTTGGCATCGGCTGGGCGCCAAGACCATCGAGCTGATTCACGAGAACGTCCATGTCGACGCGGTCCGCGACGATCTCGATACGCTGATCCTCGATGCCGAACTGCTCGAAGCAGTCCTCGGCAACCCGGACCCGGAAAAGAAAGCCAAGGAAATCTCAGTTAAACTGGCGGGTAGGCTGCGGAAGCATGCGGGGAGTCCGAAGTTCAAAGCGCTGGGCGAGCGCCTGGAGGACCTGAAGAACCGGCACCAGCAGGGTCTGCTTCTGTCGATCGACTTCCTGAAAGAGCTTCTGGCCCTAGCGAAAGACGTGGTGAAGACCGAGCGCGAAAGGCCGGAAGAAGAGGACATCGACCGAGGTAAAGCGGCCCTGACCTCGCTCCTCGAGGAGGCAAGGAACGGCGACACGCCTGTCATGGTGAAGCGGGTTGTGGACGACATCGACGAGATCGTGCGCGCGGTCAGGTTCGACGGTTGGCAGGCCACGCATGCGGGTGAACGCGAGGTCAAGAAGGCGCTTCGCCAGACGCTCTTCCGCTACAAGCTGCATCAGGACGCCGAGCTGTTCGAGAAGGCGTACGGCTACATTCGCGAGTACTACTGAACATGAAGGAACTGCTAGACAATGCGGTGCTTTCGATCGAGCTCGGAGTTGAGGACTACCAAACAGGCGACGAGCGTCGTGTGTTGTCCGCCATCCGGAACCTTTACGCCGGCGTCCTGCTGCTATGCAAACAGGTGCTCTGGAACGAGTCGCCACCCAAGACAAATGGCTCCCTGATCTACAAAGATCTCGTTCCGCGAAAGATCGATGGCTCCGTTCTCATGGTGCCCAAGAAGCCACACCGCAACACGGTTGACCGACAACAGATCGAGGAGCGATTCAAGGAATTGGGGCTCAATCTCGACTGGTCAAAGCTCCAGGAGCTTGCTCGGATCAGAAATGATGTCGAGCATCTATTCATGACGGTGAAGCCCGCGATTGCGAAAGAAGCTCTTGCTTCAGCCATGCCAGTCATCGAGCAGCTGCTGGTGGGGCACCTTCAGGAGGAGCCCGCACATCTCTTCAAAGATGGTGTCTGGAAAGCACTTCTTGCGAACAAGGATGTTTTTGATCAGCAGCAGGCGAGATGCATTGAGTCGTTCCAGAACATAAACTGGGGGTTTGAGACCCTCGCCGAAGCGGTCTCAGAACTCAGATGCTCGAATTGTGGATCCTCTCTGGTTAGGCAGATCAATCCCGACAACCAGAGCTTCGAGGCAATGGAGATCGATTGCGCGGAGTGCGGCGAGGCATTGGATCATGAGGATCTTTTCGAGGCTGCAATCGGCGAGTCTTCGGCAAGCGACGCATACATCGCCATGAAAGACGGCGGAGAACCGCCAGTTACCACCTGTCCCGAATGCCATCGTGAAAGCTGGGTGAACGGAGAAGGTTGTGTCCTCTGCCCGGGCGCTGATCTGACATGTTCAATGTGCGGAGAGGAGTTCAATCCGGACGACTTCAACTATGACGCCGGCATGTGTTCATACTGCGCATGGCGAATGGACAAGGTCATGCGCGAGTAACTCATCCGGGTTCTTCGCTGCGGCCACCCGGCAAAGTTCGATTTCTGTCCCACACGCGGCAAATGCCCCTGACGTCGAAGTGCCGAGACATGCCTCTGAAACTGTCACGTATTATCAGTCGGCTAAGTGAAATTTACCGAATCGACGCAGGCAACAGGTTCGGAGAATATCGGCCCTGAGAGAACGCTCTCGGGCTACCAGGCGACCCGGCCAGTGCTCAGCCCCTCCGGCATAACCCTCGAAAACAGCGATAAAATCGGGCCGCAGTCAGATCGGGAGAACGCTTTCGCAAGGTCAAGTGGCGGAGGAGGTGACTGCCATCTAGTCGTCCGAGAGCAGCCGCCAAACTCTCCAACAGCCATAGAAATAACGGCTTTAGCATCCGTCGACATCCGCCGGCCTCCGCCTACATCCTGCTTAGGATGTGGGATGGAATGTGGAGCGGAAGTCTGTGCTGGAACAGGTGCCCTTGGACAACCGCCGCCTGAAGTCGGGCGCCCATCCTGAGAAGGCGCTCTCGGCCGTGTTTGTGCGCAACATGAAGGAGCCCGGCCGGTACGCAGACGGGCATGGCCTTTATCTCTTCGTTGACCGCTCGGGCGCAAAGCGCTGGGTGCAGAGGCTGGTAATTCAGGGAAAGCGCACGGACCTGGGGCTCGGACCGGTGTCTTTGGTGTCCTTGGCCGAAGCCCGAAGCTTGGCCGAAGCCAATCGCCGGTTAGCGCGCTCGGGCGGGGATCCCCTGCACGAGAAGCGCGAGGCTCGGGAGGTGCTGACATTCGCGCAGGCGGTGGAGCGCTACCTTGAGAAGAAGCGCGCCGAGTTCCGCAACGACAAGCACCGAAAGCAGTGGCGCGCGACCCTGGACACCTACGCGGGCCCGGTGATCGGGCCGAAGCGCGTGGCCGACATCACTCGCTTGGATGTGCTGCGGGTACTTGAGCCCATCTGGGAGACGAAGACCGAGACCGCCTCACGTCTTCGGGGCCGCATTGAGGCTGTGCTCTCCTGGGCGACGGTGGCCGGGCACCGCATGGGTGACAACCCGGCGCGCTGGGCGGGCAACCTGTCCGAGCTCCTGCCCAAGCCGGGCAAGGTGGCGGCCAAGGGAAACCACCCTGCCCTCGCGCTTGCCGACCTGCCACGCTGGTGGGCGGATCTTCGGACCCGCGAAGGCATGGCGGCCCGCGCGCTCCAATTCCTCACGCTCACGGCGGCCCGCTCGGGCGAGGTGCGCGGCATGACCTGGGACGAGGTGGAACTTGAGGCCAAGCTCTGGACCGTGCCCGCCGCCCGCATGAAGATGAGCCGGGAACACCGGGTGCCGCTCACGGACGAGGCCGTCGCGGTTCTACGCGCCCTGCCCCGCCTTGATGGCTCGCCTTACGTCTTCTTCGCCCCGCGCGGAGGCATGATGTCGGACATGACCATCTCGGCCGTGATGCGGCGGATGCAGGAGGCAGAGGAGAGGCGCCTAACCGAGGTGGATCGCAAAGCGGGCCGCAAGCCCTCCACAGCATCCCGGGGCTACCTAGACCCGCGCTCAAAGCGCCCCGCCGTCCCCCATGGGCTCCGCTCCTCGTTCCGCGACTGGGTGAGTGAGCATACGAGCTACCCCGGCGACATGGCGGAGGTCGCCCTAGCGCACAAGATCAGCAACGCCGTCGAGGCAGCCTACCGACGCGGAGACCAGCTCGAGAAGCGGCGACAGATGATGGAGGACTGGGGACAGATGCTGCAAGGAACCCGGTCCGCAACGGCCGCAACGCCATACGGGGACAATTAATGGCAGGCGATCGCCCCCCTTCTCGACGTCTGCCTCGAACCCTTACCCCCATGCAGGACGACCTTCGCGTGGTTGATCTGACACGCATCAAAGCTGTCGAAGGAGTGATCGACCGCCACCTTCCTTCGCTAACCCAAGAGGTCGAAGTATTAAGCAGCCCAGTGTGGAAGCAGAAGCTAAGCAGCTTGCATGCCGGGCCCATTGTAGACGCTGCTAAGCGCGCTTCCCTCAATTTCGGTGCATCGCCAGATGTCGAGATGCTCGAAAAGGTCGAGCGGCTCTGCCGAAAATTGGACAAGGCGCTGGATGCTTTGTCACCGGACACGCGCAGGTACATAGAATTTGAGAAGATCGCTTGGCGCGAACGCAATTCCACTTCGATCTTGGCATCCTGCAAGGACCAGTTGGGACGCTTGGGGAAGGCTGTGGGTGCGCTGCGCAACAGGAAGATGTTTCAGGCAACGCCGCACCAAAAACGCAACTGGCGCGCCGCGAGTGTTGCACAGGAGTGCCGGAAGGTTTGGGCAGTTGGCAACTGGTCAGGTCCACTGTTCTTGGCTCGTCCTCCTGACGAGGAGGAGCGATATCAGCAACACCTGCGCGACTTCGCACCCAAGCACGAGAAGGATGCTACACCCGGGCCGTTTGGCCGGTTCTTGGAAGACGTCTTAGAGGTCCTAGAGGTGGAAGGCGCTAAGGGCGAGATCGTGTCAGCTGCTTCTGCCCTAAGAGCTTGGCGAGAGGCGCCGCGAGACGAATAGCAGTAAACGTCTACGCAAAGATCATAAATGGGTTTTTTGTGCTGACGAACGGACCGAGGACACTCGCTAACTTCCGGAGGCATATCTTCTTCCCCGAAGAGGTCCCAGAATGCCCGTCAACCTCGTCCGACTGCCCGATGTGCGCGCGCGCACTGGTCTCGCCACGTCCACCATCTACGAACTGATCAGCCGCGGCGCCTTCCCGCGCCCGATCCGCATCAGCACCCGGGCCGTCGCTTGGATCGAGACCGATCTGGATAGCTGGCTCGCCGAGCGCATGACCGAACGCGACCAGACGGCCAAGCGCAACAGCAACGCCGCTTGAAAAAAGACCCCGCCACACGGACGGGGTCCAGGCTATCACTCTCTTAGCTGGGCTAAGATAGCCGTCCCCGTTCCTTGGCACAACTGCTCAAGGAAACGGCAATGTTCCACCAGTACCGGCTCTTGGCCGATCCCTTCCGCACGTTCCGCAACACGGGCCACTGCCCCTCGAGCAGCTCCAACATGGGCGCGATCGACGCCCCCTTGGTCGAGGAGGTCACGTGATGGATGCCCGCGAACTGACCCTCCAGCTTGGCGGGCGCTGGTATGGCAGCTATGGCAAGTGCCCCTGCCCCGTGTGCCAGCCCGAGCCGCGCCCCAAGCAGAATGCCCTCACGCTCAGGAACGGCGACGACGGCCGACTGCTCGCCCACTGCAAGAAGCTGGACTGCGCCTTCGCCAATATCCTCGCCGCGGCGGGCGTGACGCCGGGCGGCACCTCGGCCCCCGATCCTGCCCGCCTCGCCCAGCGCGAGCGCGACCGGCGGGCCGAGGCGGAGCGGCGGGCGCGTCAGGCCCTCACCTGCTGGCGCGAGGCCCAGCCCCTCGCGGGCACCCCGGCCGAGACCTACCTGCGCTGGCGCGGGATCACCTGCGCTCTGCCCGCGACGCTGCGGTTCCATCCCGCCTGCTGGCACGGCGCCATCGCGCGTCCCCTGCCCGCCCTCGTGGCGCTGGTGGAGGGCTGCGACGACATTGCCGTGCACCGAACCTACCTGCGCGCGGACGGGTCGGGGAAGGCTGACGTGGAGCCCGCCAAGGCCATGCTGGGCGGCACGGCCGGAGGGGCGGTGCGCCTCTCGGCGAGCACGGGGCGGCTGGTGGTGGCCGAGGGCATCGAGACCGCCCTGTCCCTCGCTTCGGGGCTCCTGAGCGGCCCCGTCGCGATCTGGGCGGCGCTCTCCACCTCCGGGATGCGGAGCCTGCGTCTGCCCGTCACGCCGGGGCAGCTGACCATCGCTTCCGATGGCGACGCCGCCGGGCACGCAGCCGCACAAGCGCTAGCCGAACGGGCGCACGCCCTGGGCTGGCGGGTGGACCTGCTGCCCGCGCCCGAGGGGCGCGACTGGAACGACATCTTGATCGCGAAAGGTGGCCCCGCATGAGCGCGATGCCCGAGCCGACTCCCTTTGTGCCCGACTGGCCCGAGCCCGCCGCCCGCTTCCTGCGCGACGAGCTACCCCCGCCGCCCTCGCCGCCCTTGGATGAGGTCCTGACACCGCGCTGGGCGGTTTGGGTGCGGGGCGCGGCAGAGGCGAAGTCCGCCCCCCCGGACTACGTCCTTGGGGCCCTGCTGTCCGTGTGTGGCTCGCTCGTGGGCAACACTCGCTGGGCGTCGCCCTGGCAGGGCTGGGCCGAGCCACCGATCCTGTGGACCATCGCCATTGGCAATCCGTCCATGAACAAGTCCCCGGGGCTGGATGCGGTCCTCGTGCCCCTCAAGGAGGTTGAGCGCACCGAACGCGACAAGGTGCAGTCCGCCCTCACGGATTGGAAGGCCAGCGCCGACGTGGCGCGACTCGTGGAGAGCACCTGGAAGGAGGCCGTCAAAGCTGCCCTCAAGGCGGGGGACGCGCCCCCGCCCCGCCCCAAGGAGGCCAACCCGGGGCCGGAGCCCGTCATGCCCCGTCTCGCCACGCAAGATGCCACCGTGGAGAAGCTGGCCGTCATTCTCGCCGGTCAGCCGCGCGGGGCGCTCCTGTCGCGGGACGAATTGGCCGGCTGGCTGCAAGGCATGAGCCGCTACTCGGGCGGCGGATCGGATCGGCCGTTCTGGCTCGAAGCCTACGGGGGACGCAGCTATGCCGTAGAACGGATGGGGCGCGATCCGGTCTATATTGATCGACTGACCGTGGGTGTCCTGGGCGGCATCCAGCCCGACCGGCTCCGGACGCTTCTCCTCAGATCCGACGATGACGGATTGCTGGCCCGCTTCTTGCCGATCTGGCCGCAGCCGGCCCCGATCCGGCGTCCCTCGGCCCCCTACGATGAAGCGTTTATCAAGTCCGCTCTTCAGAAGATGCTGACACTCAGAATGGCAACGGATGAGAGCGACACGCTCCGGCCCTGGTTCGTCCACTTCTCGGAGGAGGCTCGGGCCATGCTGGACGAGTTCCGCAAGCAGGCTCGGGAGTGGGAAGGCCAAGCCGAGGGACTGCTCTTGTCCTTCATCGGCAAACTGCCAGGCATGGCTGTCCGCGTGTCCCTGGTGCTGGGCATGATGGCCTGGGCCAGCGGAGAGGCGGACGAACCCTATGAAATTACCCTCGCGCACTTCGACTCAGCGATGCATCTGGTGGAGCGCTACCTCTTGCCCATGGCCCGGCGCGCCTATGCGGATGCGGCCTACAGCAAGGGCGAGCGGGCCGCACGGCGGCTGGTGGCCCTGATCCGGGACATGGGCTGGCGGCAGTTCACGTCGCGCGAGGTGCTGAGGGCCGAGCGCGCGGGGCTCGCGACGGCCGAAGACCTGAACCCGGGCCTGAATGTGCTGGAAGAAGTGGACATCATTCACACCGTGGGAGTACCCCCTGGGCCGCAAGGTGGGCGTCCGCAACGGCTGTTCAACGTCAACCCCGCCCTGCACCGGACGAGGGCATAACGCATAAACGGTAGGCGGCTTCAGCCGCCTCATTCCGTCCCGACAAAACCGACAAAACCGACAGAACTCTTAGAGCAGCATCCACTGTTCCTGACTCACGGTGCGCCTACGACGTTTTGTCGGTTCTGTCGGTTTTGTCGCCGAGGGTGCAGGCCGCTGAAGCAGCGTAGGAAAGGAGGTTGGCATGAGCCAGCCTTCGTCACCGTTGAGGACGAGACCGGCGTGGCCAACCTGGTGATCTGGCCTGGGCTCTTCGAGGCGAGCCGCCGAGTCGTGCTGGGCGCTCGTCTGCTCGGGGTCGAGGGCGAGGTGCAGCGCGAGGGCGAGGTCGTCCATGTCGTCCCGCGCCGGCTGCACGACCTATCAACTCCATGTGATTCGCGACGGCATTCACAAATAACAGTAGCGCTACCAGCCAAAAGCGCTGAATAGGTCGGACGAGGAACATTTCATCGGCGGCCAATGCTCTGCGAACTAGCTCATTCCTTTCCTCAGCTCGTTGCCGAGCTACTTGAACGCGACCGCAACCTCACCAGGAACTTCCGCGAGGAAACTGTTACTGACCTATTAATGGCAAGCTTGGTCGGCCTTAGATCCCTCGGAGTTCGTGTCGACTTTCCAAATGAACCGATCACCGGTGGCGACATGGAGTGGATCTACGCGGCTCCACTTGAGCTCGGTGGTGGCCGTTACCTGCGTCTGATCCTCCAGGCGAAGCGCGCGCGATACAACGACCGGGCAGGTGGTTACTGGTATTATCAGCATTTGGATCATGGCAGTCCCCCAGGGTCGCAGGCGCAAACGCTAATCGGTCACGCTGCTAGTGTGCCAGGGACGTTACCTCTGTATGTCTTCTACCACGCTACTTCGGCAACAGCGCCAGCGACCGGCAGGTTGCCTGCGATCGAAGGAGTCAACCTCGTCTTCGCTGACTTGGTCGCGCCGGTTGTCAGTGCCAAATGTCAACGCAAAGACAAGAAAGTGAGTCGCTGGCGCGCCTCGTTCATGCCGCTTTCGACGATCCTTTGTTGGCCTGTGACGGTCACCCCGCCCCAACTGCCCGCGCCATCCGATATTACCCGCTTAGTTATTGGTGGCGCCGAAACGCCATTCCCCCTCCTAAATTACGGATTCCATCCTGACGTCGTTGCCCGCCGCCTGAACGAACGCCGCGATCAAAATGTCGATCGCAAAGCCGACAGTCCTATGTTTGTGATGCCCGTCGATAGCGAACGTCGCGAACAGGATGTCGATGCCAAAGCCGACGGCCCGACGCTTGCAGTGCCCGTCGATCAAATCCCGGACAACATTCAGCGCGCGATCAATGGCGAGATGACCGCTGAGGATCGGAGAGCCCTGACGCGACCGCGCGTGATCTTTACCACCAGACTTACGCGCAACGATCCGGACTACCCGATCATTGAGAAGCTAAGCCGCTGATCGTGTCCACAACAGGCAGCAGACCTGAGAAGCGGCTGATCGCACCGGGTATCTGATAAGTAGCGCGAGGAACCTAGTTGGGACGTCACCCAGCAGTCGGTCCGCTGCAGTGCTCGGACTCGCAAGGGAGTGCCCTGCCGCAACAAGCCTGAGCCTGGCCGCACCCGCTGTAAGTTCCACGGGGGCAAGAGCACGGGACCGAGGACGGCAGAAGGCCGGTCCCGCATTGCCGAGGCGCTGCGGTGGGCAGCTTGGAGATCGTCACAAGCGCCATTTTCGCGAGGTATGGGTGTTACAGAGCTCGATGATCATCGGCCAAGTCGCGAGACAAGGTGAGAGTCTTATTGGGACCGGACGCGAAGACCTTTAGCAGCCCTCAGCCGCGACCCTTCTGGGTCCTTTCCGTCCAGTGGCGCGGAGCCAGCCTACCGTGAGCGCCCTCCCGCAACACGCAACCAGCACGCCGCGCCGTCCAAGGCGGGACGGCGTGGCTGCTCCGCCCTCACACCAGCGCGATGTCGGCGTAGGTCACCGTCGCATCCGCCTGCAGGTCGGCCAAGAGCGTCCGCCCGCCCGCCTCGTTG
>NZ_VDFV01000070.1 GCF_006152145.1 Rubellimicrobium roseum
CCCAAGGTCTTTCTCTCGGCCATCGCCTTGGCCGCAACCGTCATGTTCTGGCTATGAGTCCTGAGCGTAAGGGTCTTTCACCTCATTGACGGACGTGACCGGACCAGAATGTCCGGGCCCAGGTAGTCGTCCACCGTCTCGGGCGGGAGCAGAAGTTACGAGTGGTCATCTCCATGAGGATGGTCGTGTCCCAGCCGGTCGAGCTTCCACACGACCAGCGTATTGCCGGGCTGGAGCGCCTTGAGGCAGGCCGTGAGCCCGGGGCGGGCATCCAGGCGCCCCGAGGCCAGGTCCTCGTAGAGGCGGCCGGGCTTCACGCCCGCGGCCAGGAGGGCGTCGCGCTGGAGGTCCAGCGTCTGGCTGTCGTCCGCCTTGGACACTCGCATGTAGCCCAGCCGCACATCGGCCATCTCGATCCCTCCCTCAACCTGCCCAGTCCACCCACCTGGCTCCGACCTGACCCACTCGGAAACATGCGTTAGCACCGCATTTCTGCACACAGCAACCGGAACGGGTTTCCGAGTGGACCGCAAGCCCTTCGGCTCTCATTCCCGCGCCTCACCTGTAAACGGTCGTTTTCTGGAACGTCCTGACGAGAGCAGTCTGTCGTGACAACCAGTGTGTCTGGCGCCTCGGGGGTTTGCTGGAGTAGGAAAGTTCCTAAGTGACCTTGGGCCGACGGTGCGTGCAATCAGGTCAGCGTGGGATGCTAACAGAGCTTTTGCAATTGGTGGGTCGAAGTGGTTTGGTAAGGCGTCTGGAGCCGTCCACAAGGACCATCCTGGACGCGCTCCCCTATCCTGCCTTTGTCACCGATGCGGATGGCACAACCCTGTATTCGAACCAGCCGTACCAAGCTTACACCGGCTTGCCGGCTGATGCGCTGAGGGGGAACGCCTGGGCAGCCTTGATCCATCCTGAGGACTGCGAGCAAGCGGCCGCATCGTGGATTAGCGCTCTTCATTTAGGCGCAGCGCTCGAAGTTGAGTACCGCTTCCGCCGAGCCGATGGTGAAGCCCGATGGTTTCGGAGGCGCGCTGCGCCTCAGCTCGATGACAAGGGCCAGATCCGCTACTGGTTTGGGACCCTTGAGGACATCCACGATAAAAAGATGGCCGAAGTTGCTGCGCGAGCAGCCCAAACAGGGCTTCCGGACGGGGGAGTGAGACCTCGGCTGGCGCAGCAGTTCCCAGAATTTGGTACCTTCGAATGGGACCCGATCACGGAAGAGCTTTACTGGTCGGCTCAGTGCAGAGCCGCCTTCGGCTTGCCTTCGGATGAGGAGGAAACAGACGAAGTGTTCCAGTCTCGCTTGCATCCCGAGGACCGGTCTGCGGTGCTTGAACGGATTGACCGTGCGCTCGATCCATCTGGTCCCGGTAGATACAGCAGTCAGTATCGCGTGCTCTGGCCCGATAGCACCGTGCACTGGATGCGCGCGAAAGGCACCGTGACATTCGAGGAGGTGGCCGGCCTGCACCGGGCTGTGCACTTCGGCGGTATTGTCCTTGATATCACCCAGGCCAGGCGCACCGAAGGCACGTTGACCGATGCGGTACATCAAGGGGCACATCAAGGGTAGAGCGCGCCACTGTAGCGCGGTGCAAGGTGCTCTCCCTATACCCGCCCTCAACGAGCGTGCCGCGCCTGTAGGCTGATCGCTGAGTTGGCCAATCTCGTCAGGGCTCGCGGACCGCTGTGAGCCCCAGCCGCTGCGCGCCCTTGATGAGCCGCATGTCGAAGGTGGCGAAGGTCTCGGTCGTCTCGCTGGCGCTGAGGTGCAGGGCATCTGCGAAGTCGAGCCCGGCCTCGGCGTGCTCGAGCGCCTGGGCCAGGCGGTTCGGAGCCTCGACCTGCACCTGGGGTAACCCGGCCACGGCTCGAAGCGCAGCATAGATGCGCTCGGACGCAAACCCGTAGGCGCTCCTGAGCACCCACTCGGTCTCGAGCAGCACCGTGAGGCTCACGAACACCTGGTGGCCTTCCAGGAGCGCGCGGGCCCGGGGCGACTGCTCGGGATGGTCGTTCGTAAGCAGGCGGACGAGGACGTTGGTGTCAATCGCGACCATGCCGCCGTGTCGCCTCCCTGAGAACAGCGGCATCCATTTCCTCGATCGTCCGGGCCGGTCCCGAGGCAGGCAGGATGCCGGCCACCTCATCGAGACGAGTGGGCGGGAAGACAGGCGCGGGACGCAGGAGCACGCCCTCGGGCGTGTCCTCCACCACAAGGCGCGTGCCCGCATTCCAGCGGCGGCTCTCACGTACCGTCTTGGGCAGGATCACCTGGCCCTTAGTCGATACAGTGGTGGTGAGCGGATCAGACGCAGCCATGGCTACCTCCTCAGGTAAGACAAAGGTAAGATAGCCGCCGAAAGCATCTGTCGCAAGTCAAAGGGCAGTATGCGCCTGTGGGAGCCCAAACTGAGAACGGCGGTGAGAATGTCGGCCAAGGGAGCGGCGGCCCGAACCTGCGGCCACGGCCGTGCAGGAGACGGAGGCGTGGCTAGACGCCTTGGCGCACGATTTGGAGAAGGCTAGTGGTCCACGCATAGGGAATGATGGCTCGTCCCACGACGGAACCGAAACGACTGCCGTGGTGCAGGCCCTTGCGTTCCTTGATCGTGTTCGCGTCAAGCCCGAGCGGCCCCGCGGTTACGACCGGGACGCGTGGCCACACTGGCTAGATGAGGACGGCGACTGCCAAGATGCCCGCCAAGAGGTGCTCGTGGGTCATCAACCTATGCGCCTGGCCGATTGTCTTGGGGTGAGCATGGTCTCGGTCATGCCCGGACCGATGACCGGACACATAACCGCCGGTCAACGGCTGGACGGGGCGTAGCAGGCATGGCTCGCAAGGTGCGGGATCTCGGCCACGCTAGGACCGGGTGTGGTCCGCGCCTTCCTCACGCCTGGCGCAGGGTCTCTTGAGCCCCGAAACCTGACTCCTCAGAGCACAGGTGGGGGGACGCGCGGCGGAACGATCACCCATGTCGCTCCGTCCAGCTCATAAAATAAAGGGATTTAACGCCATCAATGGCGGAGCCTCCCTCCGCCGTAGCCGTCCGAGCGACGCCTCCGATGGTAGGTCCGGCTCAGTAGATCTTGCGAAAGGATCCGTGGAACGTGCCCTAGCAGCATGTTCTCCTAGACGTATGAAAGCCTGACTGCTCTCAGCGGCTTCCCGTTCTCGAATCCGGATTAGCGGGACAGCTCCGGCGAGCTTGGTGCGAGCCCTGACCGGGTGTTAGGGGCCAGTGCAGTCCAGAGTGCGGCTAGCTTCCTGATGAGGGCACCTCCGATCAGGCAGGCTAGGGCCACCACATCAACAATCAGAGCGTAGATGCTGAAGGCCACCCAACCAGAATAGCCGGCCTGCAGGCTCACAAGAGCAGCGCCCACACCCACCCCGGCCACCACCATCATCACTGCCAACTGCATCTGCAATCCTGCGCTACGGGAGAAAGCCTTAGTTAACCGCCATGACGGAGCCGTCGCGATTGAGGCGTATAACCATGACGGCGTTCACGCCCTTTCCAAGAAGCCGGAAGAGACTTCCTCCGGCCTCGTGAGGTCAGGCCGACCAATGTTTGCCGCCCAGATCGAAACCGCTCAAGGCGCTCAGGAGAAGCGGGCCAGTCGTGTAGTCGAACACCTGGCCAGCATTAGGACCTGCGTGTCAGGCAACCGTCTTGCGACGGCGCATCGCGGCCAGGCCACCCATGGCCGTCAGCAGCAGCAAGCCAGCGGCCGGCACTGGGACCACCGCCGCTTCGACGGCGAAGTCGATGTCAGCGACACCGCCCTTGCGAACGCCCGTGTCGACCACCTGTCCGAACTGAACACTCAAGTTCACGGTTTCTCCGGCAGCTACGGTCAGCGACGTCTCAAAGCCCGAGCTGACGTCCTGAGCGATCTTGACCGGGTCAAGGCTGCCGAATGTGAAGGTCACGCCATCGGTGAACGCGGCCGAAAGCTGCTGGACCGTCGCTCCGAGGATGCTGATCGCCGCGAACTTGTCCGAGCTGTTCGTGAACGCAATGGTATAGGTGTTGCCAGCATCACCGATGTTGAACTGGCCATCGAAGAAGAAGTCGTCCGCCAGCAGGTCATAGCTGCCCCCAGGCGCCAGCGTTGTCGTCGCCGAGGCAACCGCCGGCACAAGCGCCATTGCTGCGGCAAAAGCCGCAACCTTCAGTGTGTCAAACATGGAGAGCGTCCTGCTGTTGGTTTCAGTCGACCGCTGCGGGTCACGTCCAAGAGCTAGCAGGTTCTTGCCGACTGTAAACACACTTTGGGCTAAATTCCGCCTAGATTCTGACGCGGTGCTCCGTGCACCCCAGCACGTTCGGTCCCAGCACGACACAGGACTGACCATTTAGGACGGCTCCCACGGTTTAAGCCTGTTGAGACGGGAACGGGCCGCCTGGGGTCTTGCAGCAGCGAGCGGGTATGGCCAACAGCGCAACACCGCCCCGATTTAAAGCGCACGCATGATCCTTGGCCCAACCCTTACCGCTGAGCGTGTGACGCTCCGCCCTCCACGGGAGAGCGACTTCGACGCCCTGTGCGCTTTCGGCCGGTCCGAGGAGCGGACCCGCTTCCTAGGCGGCCTGGCCGACGCGAACGCCCAGTGGCGGACGCTCCTGGCGGATATCGGGCATTGGGTGCTGCGCGGCTATGGCCTTTTCTCGATCGAGGTGAGCGACACCGGCCGCTTCGTCGGCCGCGCGGGCCCGATCTTCCATCACCACAACGATGAGCCCGAACTGGCTTGGCATCTGTTCGAGGGCTTTGACGGCCAGGGTTTCGCCTCCGAGGCCGCCGCCGCCGCGCGCGACTGGTATTACGACCAGACTGGCCATGGCCCTCTGATGAGTTGGATCAACCGCGACAACCACGCCTCGCAGGCCGTCGCGCGCCGTCTCGGTGCGGTTCCGGAGCGGGCCGACCGGACGGCCAGCGGACACGAGGGGCACATCTGGCGCCACCAGAAGCCTTAACGGTGTCCCGAACCTCAATGTTGGTTATCTCTGAGACCCCTCGGACGGCTACAGCGGAGGGGGGCTCCGCCTACTCAGCAGCGGCCGGACAGGGATCGAGGCTCAAGGCTGCGTTATGCGGCGCAAAGCCTGAGCGCAGGTGTCACTGGTCTGGTTGAACTCCATGTCGAAGATCGTGACGCACCGCATCACCTCCTGCGTGCCGTAGACATGACGCTCCCAGAAGCTCACAACCGCCTGCGCACCGTTCGGAAGTGACAGACCCGCGGAGTCGATCACCGTCCAACCGGAGGCAGCCAAGCTGGCTGAGCTTCGGCCCGCCACCGTGGCCCAAGCATCCTCGAGTGTGCCCTGAGCGGATGCGGCGCCTGCAGCGGCAGCGAGGATCAGGGCAGGAACGAGACGCAGGATCATGATAAGGCCGGAACGCTGTGAATGGCCGCCCCTGGGCGACGCGGGTGGATGTTAGAGCGGCTTCTGTCATGCGCCACAAGGCGCCTGGCCGGCAGGTCGGCTGGGCACAGCTGGCCAGGCAGCGGCGGATCGTGAGGGCTTCGGCGTGGGTCAGCCCCAAGACAGCCAAACGGCCCGCCTCAGGGTATGGCGGGCGCCATGCGCCATCATGGGGCATCGCATCCCTTGCTGTCGTGGATGGCTGGACCGACGCGGGCAAGTCTTCCCCCAGGACATCCCCCATCGTGGCCCCGAGACGTCCGGTTTCGGGAGGCAGGAGACCCCGCGTGGACCTTTGAGGGATTACGGTTCGCGCCCAGTCAGTTCAGCCCGTGCCGTCACCCCGCAGGACGATAGAAAGCGACGAAGGCGGGGCGCAGTGTCCGTCCGGGAGGTGGGCAGGCTGATCGGCCAAGACGACGCAGAGGGGCGCCCGTAGGGCGTTCCTGCGCCAGGTCGCGGCCGAGCTGAATGCGCGCGGGGTCAGGACGGCCAAGGGCGGACAGTGGCACGCGACGACTGTACGGAACGTGCTCAGGCGGGAGATCAGGGTCGCTGTTGGGTAGGTGGAGCCCACCTCCGTCAACCCCTTAGGTTGCTTCATCAAGCGTGCTACGTCCGTACAGAGTTCAACTTGCTGCTACGGCTTAACCGGATTGTAATTAAGCGATTTACGTTCGATCTGACGCAAAGCCTCCCGCACTGAAACAGTTCTAGCATTCGTAGGCGGGAAGAAATTTCAAGTGCTTGATTATCCCGGGCAACTGTGTGACGCCTTCGCGCCGCGACCCCCGCGCTGCGGTCGAGTCTTCAAGGGACAAGCACGTTTTGATCTGCTGAGGAAACCGTGGCCGACACCGCGTCAGAAGAACCTGGGGCCGCAGCCTCGCAGACCATAGCGGAAGCTTTGACCATCCGGGGCGACGTGCTTGTCGCTCCCAACGGCTGGCTCTTCCTGCATAGCGGGGCTCAGGACCAGTTTGCCTATCTCCAGGCGGAGGAGACCCCCGACCCCGCCCATGTGCACGCCTTCTGGTCCAATCTAGAAAACCGCGCGCGCTACTGCCGCGAGCGACGCCTCCCCTACCTCCACGTGGTCTTCCCCTCGAAGCCGGTGGTCATGACCCGCGCCCTGCCCGCTACCCTTCGCGAGCGGGTGCAGAGCCTCTATGTCCGCAGCTTTCTCCCCGCAGCCCCGCTTCACGGCGCAACTTGGGCACTCTATCCGGTCGAGGAGCTCCGAGAGCTCGACGGCACTGATCTTCCGTTCCTAGAGACCGACACGCATCTGACCGATCTTGGCCGCGCCCTGGTGGCGCAAGCCGCGCTGGCCCGCTGGAATCTCGGTTATGCAATCAATGATTACTTCGAGCGGGAAAGCGGGACTTATCAGGGCGACCTATCCAGTATGCTGGGCGAGAAAGACCCGCGCCCCCGGGTTGTCCTCCGCGACAAGAGTCTCAACCCGAAGACTTGGGACAACCGGAAGTTCCTGCCGGGTAACGACTTGAACATCGTGCTGATGCACAGCCCCCGCTCTGCCACACCTCTGCGGCTCGCCGTGATTGGCGACAGCTTCTTCCGCGATTGCCTGCGGTTCCTGGCTCCGGTGTTCCGGGACATTCTTTACCTGCGCGGCCCCGGCTTCCATAAGGCAACGCTGGATCGCTTCGCTCCACACGCCGTGATGACCGGCAACGCCGAGCGCTACCTAGCCAAGGTGCCACTGGACGTCTCGGTCCCGGATATTCGGGCCGCGCTGGGCCAGAAGCCTTTGTACGAGCCCGACGAGCACTTTGCCTCCGGCCTAGCCGCGCAGTTGTCCTGTCTCGACCTGTCCCTGCTATCTCACGATATCGTCCCTCCCGTCACCAGCTCTCAGGAGGTCCTTGCGCTTCAGAGCAGGAGCGAGGAGCAGGAGGCCGAACTGGCCCGCATCGAGGACAGGCTGCGGACGAAGGACGAGAAGATGCGGAAGATGCGGAAGCGCAAAGACGCTCAGATCCAGGCGCTTCGGCAGCAGCTCGACCAACGGGAGAAGCGCCTAGCCGAGGCCGACCTCCTCCTCAGGCAGAAACAGGCCAGCTTGGTAGGACGCATCGTCCGCCCGCTCCGACACGCCCTGGGGAGTTTGCGCCGCATGTGACACTTGAGACGGCGCTTGGTCCATCCGTTCGTCCAACCTGTTGGTTGGAGCGGGGCGGCTTTATTATGCAAATCGCCTGAGGGGATTCACCTCGTGAGTCCAGCGAGATAGCTGGAGTGTATGAGCAGACCCCCACCTTCCGCCTACAAGACCCGGAACTGGCCCGCCTACAACGAGGTGCTCAGGCTTCGGCGCGGCCTCCACGGTGCCGCTCTACGTCTGGCTGGGGAGCGGCCGGTAACCTTGAGCCTTCTGGTCAGGTCGGCTTGCCGGGCCAGCAACAGAGCCCGGCTAGGCCGGGCTCACTCCTACGTGGTCGCCTGTGGTCGTGCGCTCGCTCCTGTAGCCCCGGCCACACCGCGCGAATACCGAGGGGGCGTCCGGTGCGGCGTCACGTGCCCCCGAGTGGCGACGCAGGAGGGAGCTGGTATCCGGCTGCGCTCATCACCGTCCGGGGGCGCGGCCGCTGCGAGGCCTCCACCTTCCTCCCGGCTTCTGCCTCCAAGCTGGGACAGACAAGCCGGCTCGGGTGCGGGCTGGCCTTCAGGCCTCGCGGCGCCCGTGAACACCTGCGGCCACGATAAAGGCGGCCACCAGCTCGGCCTCGGCGCGCGCGTCCAAGCGATCGAGAGCGCTGTAGTCCTGAGCCGCACCATCCCCTTCCAGTTCGTTCGGAGAGAACTGCCCCCGTTCGGTCAGGGCTGCCGCTCCGGTGCGCTTCCAGGTGTCCAGAACCTCGGGGCCCAGATCGGGAGGGATCAGGTCCCTCAGGGCGGCAAGCTCATCGAGCGGGTAGTCAGACATCAGACCTCGCGCGGACAGATCCAGGACGACGGAGAGCGCCGATCCGCCTCCCCGCGCTTGCCGAAGCCACGGAGCGGCGCGGGGAGGGGATCTTGGGCCGCTGTCCCCGGGCCCAGGTGGGCACGGTCGTGGCCAGGGGACATGAGGGACGCGAAGGTGTGCAGCCCGACCCCTTGGAGGATCAACCGCGCTCCGCGGAAGTCGTTCCGGTCGAGATCATGTGCAGCCCCGGGGGTTCGCTCAAGCCTCACGCGAGATCTCCCGACCCCGAAAACTAACAATCCCACGCGCCAACGATGGGTCGAATGTTGGGACAGGTGCCGTTAGCAAGCAGGGAACCCAATGAAATATGGAGACCTATGACGACGTTCGGTGGAGCCCCTGTCCACCACACTCCCCAAAGCCGCCTTTTGCAGCCGCTTGGGACGCCTCACGGGGCAAGCTCGTGTGGGACGGCAATCTTAATCCGAGTGGTCGGCTCGGTTCGACAAAGTCTATTGACCTTCCTATGATAGGAAGGAGCAGCTTGCACGGCAGTTCATCTTCGGAGGGCTGTCATGACCCATCCTGACCACCACGCCCAATCCCATCGTGCTTCATCAGAAGCGACCAGCGTCTCTCTCAACCAGTTGGCCTTCAGCGCCACCGTCCACTGCCTTACCGGCTGTGCCATCGGCGAGGTGCTGGGGATGGTGATCGGCACGGCCCTGGGCTGGAGCAACGGCGCCACAATCGCCCTCGCGGTCGTGCTGGCCTTTCTCTTCGGCTACGCCCTCACGATGCTGCCGCTGCTGCGGTCCGGCCTGGCCTTCGGGGCGGCGTTGGGCGCGGCGCTGGCGGCCGACACCGTGTCCATCACCATCATGGAGATCGTGGACAACGCCATCATGCTCCTGATCCCCGGCGCCATGCACGCGGGCTTGGGCAGTCTTCTGTTCTGGGGCAGCCTCGCTGTGGCCCTGCTGATCGCTGGGGCGGCCGCCTTCCCGGTCAACCGCTGGCTCATTGTCCGGGGCTGGGGCCATGCCCTCGTGCATGAACACCACGGCCATCACTGAGGTACAGGTCTCGTGCGTTCAACCTCAAACTGCGGTCGCAGTCCAAAAGCAGTACGACTTAAGCGAGCCTTGGTCCCGCTAACCGCGATCTAACTCTGGCCCCTGGCTCGCCCTGCAAGTTCTCCTGATCGCGGCGGTTTTCGTGGTCCCCCTCGGTCTGCCGTTCCGGAAGGTGATTACCACGGTGGCCCTGATGGGCGGCTACAATGGCACTGTGCACAGCGTGGCGCTGGGCTCCGCAGACGCGCTAGGGTTCAACCTCGAGATCATAACCACTAGTGCTGCCTTGCTGGGGCTGGGACTGGCCATGGGCCTTGCCTCTGTCCCCCTTAGGTAAGTTCCGCGGCAGAGGGTTCGCGCTCTCACACACCACGCTCGGGAGGAAGGTGGGGGCTTCGCGGCTGCCGCGCCCCCGGACGGCGATCGCCGGCGGAGGGTGGAGCCCCTCCACAAGCAGCCACTCGGGGGCACGGACGCCGCCACGGACGCCCCCTCGGTATCCGTGCGGTCCGGCAGAGCCCCAGAGGGAAGGGCCAGCCGTTGGCGGCTCGTCAGCATCGGCTCCTCATGTGTCATCGGGGTCGCGCTGGGCGGCCAGCGAGAGCAGCGCGCTGGCCAGCAAGGCCAGGCCGCCAGCGAGGGCGTAGGAGCCGAGCGCGCTCCAGACTTGCGGAGCCGTCATAAGTCGCACCATGCCGACAAGGCCACCAGCCAGGAGGCCCACGAGCAGGTGAGCAAGAACCATGAGCAGCGCCCCTCCCTTGGCCCTCTCACGCCTTCTGCGGAGGCGGATTGAAGGGCTTGATCCGATACTGGCAGGAACGGGTGCCCGGCGTCGACCACAGGATCAGGGTTGCCGAGACAGCGAGCCGGACATGGCTGTTTTCCGCTCAGCATCCGGCTTCTGCGGTGTGGCACAAAGGCTGGTCGCTCTTAGGGTTTTTCGGTGCTCTTCGGTTCCAATGGCCACAGAAGGAACAGGGCTTGAGCGGTGCATGGTCGGGGATGGGTGGGAGTTGATGGCTCATCCGATCAGCGCCTCGATCTCGCGGGCTTCGCGAGCCAAGACGTTGATCGCTTGGCATGTCTCAACCCACTCCTGCGAGCGCCGATACCCGGGCTCTAGGTATCCAGCGCGGCGGAGCTTGTTCACGTCGGGGGAGTGGATGTCCTCGGCCTTCGGCTTCCAGCCGGATCGTCCTCATCCAAGGCCGCCCAGGTCAGGGGTTTCCGGGCAATCCAAACTGGTCTGGAGAGCTTGATCTCCGGGGGGCCTTGGCTGGTTTCATGCGTCCGGCTCCGCTGCCTTGGCGGCCCGCCAGGCGGCCCAGCGGCGGCGCTGCGCCTCGGCGATGCGGGCGCGGCCTTCGGGGGTTGTGGGACCCGTGCTCTTGCCGCCGTGGAACTTGCAGCGACGCTGGCCCGGCTCGGAGAGAAGGCGACAGGGATGGCCCTTGCGGGTCCGTGCGCCACAGGGGACGTGGGCGCGCGCCGCCCGCTCGGCCTCGCGTGCTTTCTGGCGAGCCGCTGCGGCCGCCATGCGCGTTGCGATGTAGGCGGGGATGGGGTCGTTCTGAGTAAGACCCCATCCCCGCGCGCGCGCGTTAGCGTTCCGTAATCCCCCAAGACCCAGCACTTCCATGAAGCGTTGGGGCGCCATCTGGTGTAGGTTCACGCGGAGCTTGGCTTCCCAGTAGCGCACGGTGTCGCGGGTGACGCCCGCTTGCCGGGCCAGCTCCACCTGGCTCAGGCCTGCTGCACGCCGGTGTGCCCGCAGCTCAGCCCCGGTCATCAACGAGCCTCCGGCGGTCTGGCTCACGCCTTGGTTCCCTCCCCGATCAGCGCCTCGATTTCGCGGGCCTCGCGGGCCAGGTCGTTGATCGCCTTCCGCGTCTCGGTCCACTCCTGCGAGCGCAGGCCGTGAACCCAGCGCGGGTGCGCGGGTCCGGCCGGGTGCCCGCCTCCTGCACCGTGCATGCGGCAGACCTGCCAGCCGGTGACGGCGGGCGCTTGGCAGGGCTCGCCCGTGCGTTTGGAGCGGGCGTGGCAGCGCGGGGCGGCGTTGGCTTGATTAAGCGCCGTGCGCCAGTCCGGGTGCATGGGGTCAGCGCCATCCTTCATGGCTGACCCACCCCCCGGTCCTTCGCTCCCGTCTCGACGTGGCCGACGATGGCCTGCCCGCCGGCATGGACGTGGACGTGCTCGACCGTGACCTTCTGCTGCCCGCCCGAGCGGTGCTTGCGCAGGGCCTCGACCTGGGCGGCGAAGGTGCGGGCGAGCTTGGTGTAGGCGGTGGTGTGGGCTTCGAGCTGGTTCAGCAGCGTGCAGGTCGCCATGCGCCCGCCGGCCCGGATGAGCGCCACGTGGGTGGCGGCCATCTGAACGGCGAGCATACGCTCGACAGCGTCACGCGGGGCGAGGTCATTGACGATGGAGAGCATGAACACGCGCTCGTCCTCGGTCTCGGTGCCGCCGCCCGCCTCGGCCTTGCTCAGGACCTTGAAGCAGTGGTGCAGCAGGGCGCTCGACTGCTCGGGGGCGTCGGTGCCGAAGATGATGCCCAGCGCCTTGTGGGTGCCGATGACCTTGTGGCCCTCCTCATGGGAGCCCTTCACCTTTACGCCGAGGTCGGACTGGGCGGGTTGGCCAGATGGACCGGACGAAGGAGGGGAAGGGTCGGCTGCCTTGAGAGAACTCGCTGGGCCACTCCTAGGGTCGCCGGGGTTCGACAGGATCGGAGGTGGGGTCGCCACGGTCATGAGCCTCGCGTGTATCTCTCTAGCTGTAAGTGTCGGTCTGCAGGACAGAGGTCTGTGTTGGTTGGTGAGATCGTTGTGACGGGCAGAGGACGACCAGCCCCCGGCGTATGCCCGGGTTGGTCCCGCTGCCCGTCGCGTGCCGTGTTGGCCGGAGCCGACCGCCGCTTAGAGCTCTCACAGCGGCCTGACGCGCCCTGTGAGCTTGGCCGCTACTTGCGATGCCGCGTCTGGCACCGGGGGTCGCGCTTCGGCCGTTCGGACTGCGCTTCGCCTGTGACCCCGCCCCATGGTAGGCCTTTGCATCCCGACGCCACTGTCATGTTCCAACCGACCGGCGAGATGCCCCTGCTTGTTCCGCGCGCAGGGAGACGCGCTCCTGTTGAGTTCACAAGCAGCATGACGCTGCCAATGTTCACCTTTCATTCTACAGCCGAAGCGAGACGTGCAGAAGCGCTCTTCATGAATCTCTGGTATGCGCCTAGAACATGGCTGGACGCGCCAGCTTACCACCTGACGTGTCGTGGCAACGGTGCGTTCCGCTACGTAGCTGACTTCCTTTACGTTCTGATCGCTGGGGCTGCCATCATCGGCATAGGGCCTGTGGAGCTCAAGTCTTTGGGCTTGCCTGTCCTGCAGCATCAGACTCCTGGGCCTGCTGTGGCGAGTGGAAGGGGTATGAAGGGGTATTCTGTGGCGGACGGATCTGACGAGAGGACGACGTCACCGCAAGCGGACCAGAGCGTTCGGAGCTTCTTGCGATAGTGGATGGGCTGGAGCTCTGGTTGGCGGACCTTCGGGGCTGATTGCCGGAGAGTGCGGAGCCTTTGATAGAACGGCAGCGCCGACGTACCGAGGTCGAGGCCGCCCTGGTGAGGCGATTGCGCAGCCGGTTCAGGTGTGAGGTGGTGTCGAGAGAGAACGGTGCGCTTGTGGAACTGGTTCTGGGCGGCTTCCGGGTGCGTTCGGCGGATCGGTTCAAGGGGAGCTTGCGAGGCTTGGGGCGCTGAGGTGCGTCGACGGGCTGGAGCGCTTCAGACATAGGCCGGTTCGCGGTCCTGCGGCGGGTTCAGGGTGGGTATAGACTTGCCCGTCAGGCACGGCGGCTGCCGCCTGCTCTGACCTGTTCTCAGCCCTTCTGACGCCCGCCCCGGGCGCAGTTTCTCTAGGAGAGAAGGGTAGATCTGGATTCCGACCGCTTGGCGGACTCACGTTCCTGCACGCGGCGTCCGAGCTGGGCGAGCAGTTGACCCAGCTGGGTGTCGTCGACCTCGATAACAGCCAACGCGTCGAGGGAGAGGCTGGACCTGTGGGTCTCCTGCTCCTGCTGCCGGGCCGCTTGGGCGTGGAGGACGTCGTCGGGCAGCGGGACCGGCTGGCCCTGGGTGCCCAGGAGGCGCAGCGCCCGTGCGGGCAGGCTCAGGCGGTAGGCGTTGCTGGTCTGGCGCAGCTGAGGCCCCCTGCCCTCTCGCCCTGTGGGCACATAGCGGCGGAGCCAGTCGAGAAAGCCGTGGGCCCGGAGTGCCGCCAAGGCCCGGACGACCGCGTCCCGGGAGCGCCGGAGCGTGCGCATGAGGTAGTCGAGCGAGGGCTCCAGACGGCCGGTTCTGTAGCGGACCAGATGACCCAGGAGCTCCAGCACCTCGAGGGCGACATGGCCCAGAGGGCCGTTGCGCCGCCCGGCCCGGCGCCCCACGAGATCAAAGCGCCGCGCGGCCAGCAGGATGCGGCCCACCTCTTGGCGGCAGGTCGCGCGCCAGAACGTGCCCTCGCAGCGCCCGGCCAGACGGGAGCCCCGGCGGACCGGCTGAGAGGCTGGCCCAGTTGGGGCTCCGCTCAGGACGGCCCTGATGGTGGTGAACATGTCTTGTGGTCCTCTCGGTTGCGGGGAACCGACAGGGCGGGGCCATCCACCGGGAGGCGCTCAGCCCGGCGCGGACTTGCGCGAGGGCAAAGCTCTCCCGTGGCAAGAAAGCTCTTGCGATCGGCCGGGAAGATGTGGGAAGCTGAGTTTGTCAAGACACAGCATTCCCGGTTTCTTCCCGGATATCGAGGCCCGCCACTGGCGGGCTTCTTTATGTTTGGGCGGGTGCCCTCCCCAAGGTTGCTCCTCGCGCCGCACGGACTCGGTGCCCGGACAGCGGTTCACATCATCGTGCCGGAGTTGTGCCTCCAGAGCAACGAGCTTTGTGAGTGGCCATTAGGTGACCAGCCCTGGTTCCGAGTTGTTTTCATTAGCAAAGACATGCAAAGCTGACTGACTAGAGATCGACTGCAAGAGCAGGCCCAACGATGCCTACCTTACGGTACGACAGGGCCGCCCTGCTGTTGTGACCGATAACTCCGGTTAGCGGGCACATAGCATGACCAGCCTCCCCTCCGTCTTTCCTGCTTATCCCTTCGACGCCGGGGCGGTCATCCTCTCCGACGACATTCTCCGCCAACGGGCCGAGCAGGCGCAGTACGACGCCCGTGGCGCGGACGCAGCCAACACGGTGCGGACCTACGGTGTGTGTCAATCGGCACGGGATCGGGACCCTGGATCGGCGTTCAAGAGGGACCCCGGTGTGGATGCGGC
>NZ_VDFV01000071.1 GCF_006152145.1 Rubellimicrobium roseum
CTCAAGTTCGGCGCCGAGATGGCGGTGCCCATGAGCGTGGGCCGGCTCGACTGCGAGGACGCCGACGAGGGTCGACTCCGGCTCGATCTCGAGGGCGGCGGATCCATTGAGGCTCGCGCGGTGGTGCTCGCGGCCGGCGCGCGCTACCGTCGGCTGGACGTCGAGGGTCTGGAGCGGTTCGAAGGACGCGGGATCTCCTACTGGGCGTCGCCCATCGAAGCGCGCATGGCGCTCGGGCAGGAGGTCATGCTGGTCGGCGGCGGCAACTCGGCCGGGCAGGCGGCGGTGTTCCTGTCCGAGCATGCCGCGCGGGTGCGAGTTCTGGTCCGACGCCCCCTTGAGGAGACGATGTCGCAGTACCTGATCGATCGCATCGCCGCGACGGCCAACATCGAGGTGATCGTGGGCGCCTCGGTCACAGGGCTTGCCGGGCGAGAAACGCTCGAGCGGGTGCGCTCGACCGGCCCCGAGGGCGAGGTCGAGGAGCCCATCCGACACCTCTTCCTGTTCATCGGAGCCGATCCCGCGTCAGGCTGGCTCGACGGCTGCGGCGTCGAGCGCGAACGCGGCTTCGTGGCGACAGGCGACACGATCCCGTCCGACGCGCTGGCGGAGCGGATCATCTGGAGTCATCGCCGACCGGCGCCGCTCGAGACCAGCGTGCCGGGCGTCTTCGCCATCGGCGACGTGCGTGCGGGTTCCGTGAAGCGGGTGGGCGCCGCCATCGGCGAGGGCGCGGCGGTGGTCGCGCAGATCCATGCCCACCTGGCGGCCCAACAAAGGCGGTGGTAGCCGTGCTGGCACCGCGGCCGAGCCAATTGCTGGTCGGCGTCAGCGTGGTCGAGCGGCTTGGGCGAAGATGCTGAAGCCCTGTAGAAAGGCCCGAAGCCGCTCCCGGATCTTCTCGTCGGTGAGCGAGCCGTCTTGGCCGATTGCCTCGCGCGCCCGCGATACAAGAAGCCGTTCACCGCTCCAGAGCTGGGCGCCCAGGGTCTTGAACACCGGCAGCCAGGCGCTCTGGCTCAGTATGGTGCCAAACGGACCGGGCGAGGCGCCCATCAGGGCCACGGGCTTGGCTCCAAACACGCGCGGGATGTCGGACGCTGGGCGGGACAGCCAGTCGATCGTGTTCTTCAGGACGCCGGGAATGGAGTTGTTGTACTCTGGCGAGGCGATAAGAAGCCCATCCGCAGCCGCAATGGCTTCCTTGAGCGCAGTCACCGCCTCAGGAACGCCGTCGCGTTGCTCGAGGTCGCCATTGTAGAGCGGGATCTCGGCAATGGATCGGACCTCAAGGGTCGTGCCGTCCGGCAGGAGATCACGGGCCGCCCGCAGAAGCGCCGTGTTGAAGGAGCCTTGGCGCAGGCTGCCGGAGATCCCGATAAGTGAGGTCATATGCTTGTCCTGTATGGCATAGGGTCATTGCACCGGAGCGTGGTCCTGATCCGCCCGGGCTGGTGATGGTTGATTGGTACTCTGGACGGATAACCGACTCCTAGATCTCCGCTGGCTTGGCTGGTGGCTCGTCGCTGTCCCGTCTCTCGGCCGGCCGGTCCACCACGCTACCTTCGACCAGGTGCCTCTGTGCCCTGATCTCCGCGGCCATGAAGTCCAGAAAGACCCGGACCCGCGCGGACTGGCGCAAGTCGGGATGGGTGAGAAGCCAAAGGTCAACAGCGAAGTCGGGTTGCAGAGCTTCGAGGCGCATCAGATCGGGCCGTGCATCTCCGACAAAGCACGGGAGGTGCCCGATGCCGATGCCGGCCTCGATGGCCTCGGCCAGACCCAGCACGCCGTTGAGCTTGTAGACGATCTGCTCCGGCGCAAGGTGACGCCGTTCGGCCTGCACCACCTTCAGGCTGGCGAGGTGATCGCCCAAGGCCACCCACCTTTGGTCCGCGAGCCTGGCCTGATCCACTGGTTCAGTCCCACCGAACTCGGACCTGCGCCCGTAAAGCGCCCAGGCGATACGGGCTGCGCGGCGGCCCACAAGCGTCTCGGGGGGTGTATCGGTCGCGCGAATCGCAACGTCCGCGTCACGCTTCGAGAGGTTCAGCGCCTGATTTGCGAGCACGATGTCGAGGCGCACGTCCGGGCAGGCTTGCTGGAATTTCGCGAACATGGGCGTGAGCAGATAAAGAAGGAGCGAGTCGCTGGTCGTGATCCGCAGTTCGCCCGCTGGCTTGACCTCCTGGCCGGCTATCTTGCGCGTAAAGGCGACGATATCGGCGTCGAGCCGCTGCGCCAGACCGACCATCTCCTCGCCCGCCGCAGTGAGGACGTAGCCGCTCCTATGACGCTCGAAGAGCGGCGCCCCGAGGGCCTCCTCGATCTGCCCCAGCCGGCGGAACACTGTGGAATGGTTGATCCCAAGAGCCGCGGCCGCGCTGGCCATGCTTCCGGCATCCGCAAGAGCCTTGACCAGCCGGAAGTCGTCCCAGGCGAGCGGCTTCAACGGCTGGGTCATCCGACTGCTCCGATCTTTGGAAGTGTCCCAGATCCAAGCACAGCCGAACGATCCCCCGCAATGTTATCCTTGCACAGACGCAAGCGGAAAGACGTAGCGTGCAGTTCTTCATTGCTTATCTAGGGATCACAAACCCGGGCCGGGGCGCCCGATGGAGGATCCAGATGAGCCGCAACGGACTTCACCATGTCACCGCAATCTCGGGTCCCGCCCGGCGCAATGTGGACTTCTACACTCGCACTCTGGGCCTGCGCCTCGTGAAGAAGACGGTCAACTTCGACGACCCCGGCACCTACCACCTCTACTACGGCAACGGCACCGCCGACCCCGGCACCATCCTGACCTTCTTCCCTTGGGAGCATGTGGCGCCCGGCCGCCTCGGGATTGGTGAGACGCAGGAGACGGTCTTCCGCGTGCCTGCGGGCTCGATCGGCTTCTGGACCCACCGCCTGCTCTCAAAGGGGGTGGCGCACGAGAAGCTGACCAAGCGCTTTGGCGAGACGGTGCTCGCCTTCAGGGACCCTGACGGCATGCGGATCGCGCTTGTCGCCTTGCCCGGCATCGAGCGCGAGCCCGCCTGGAGCACTGATGAGGTCCGGGCCGATGTTGCTCTTCGGGGCATCCACAGCGTGAGCCTGCTGCTGCGAGAGGTTGCGCCGACCGGCGCCATCCTCACCGACGTGTTCGGCTTCCAGGAAGTCGGGCGTGAAGGCACCACGGTCCGCTTCAAGGCCGAGGGCACCGAGGTGGGCGGCACTGTCGACATCCGCGAGGCCGGTGAGTTCCTGCGGGCCCGCCAAGGCGGCGGCTCGGTTCACCACATCGCCTTCCGGGCGGCCGACGACGAGGCCGCCTTCGCGATGCAGCGCAAGCTCGTCGAGAACCACGGCCTGCACACGACCGAGCAAAAGGACCGCAACTACTTCCGGTCGCTCTACTTCCGCGAGCCGGGCGGCGTCCTGTTCGAGATCGCGACGGACGGCCCGGGCTTCACGGCCGACGAGCCGCTCGACACACTCGGCACCGCACTGAAGCTGCCGGCCCAGTACGAGGCACGCCGCGACCGGATCGAGGCTGTACTGCCGGCCTTGGCGGACTGAGCCGCCCATGCCCTGTCCCACGTCCTTGAGGCGTGGGGCGGGCCAAGCCCACAGCACTCCATTGCCATTCGAAGCCACGATCGGCGAGGCCATTATGACGACGTCCACGACCCTGTCGCACATCCACCAGTTCGTGCCGGCGACGGATCCCGACCGGGCTCCCCTCCTGCTCCTGCACGGCACCGGCGGGGGCGAGCACGACCTGCTGCCCCTTGGGCGGGCCGTGGCGCCCGGTGCGGCGCTTCTCTCGCCGCGTGGTCCGGTGCTCGAGGGCGGCATGCCGCGCTTCTTCCGGCGCTTGGCCGAGGGCGTGTTCGACGAGCAGGACGTGATCCGGCGCGCGAACGACCTTGCCGACTTCGTCCAGGAGGCGAGGGAGAGCTACGGATTGGCTGCGCCCATCGCGCTCGGCTTCTCCAATGGGGCCAACATCGCTGCGGCGGTGCTTCAGCTTCGGCCGGGCGCACTGGCCGGCGCGGTCCTTCTGCGGGCCATGGTGCCGCTCCAATCTGCTCCCAAGGCGGACCTGAACGGCACCCCGGTCCTGATCCTGTCGGGGGGCTTGGACCCCATCGTGCCCGACGAGAACGCCGCTCGGCTGGCCGCAACTCTTGGCCAAGCCGGCGCGGCAGTGGACCACCGCACACTGCCCACCGGGCACAACCTCTCGCAAGCCGACCTGATGCTCACCAAAGCCTGGCTCGATCAACGCTGAGGCCTTCGGGCCCGCCTCAAAGGATTGCTCTCATGGAACTCACCGGCATCCATCACCTCACGGCTGTGACCGCCCAGGCGTCGCGCAACCACGACTTCTACACGCGCGTGCTGGGCATGCGTCTGGTCAAGAAGACGGTGAACCAGGACGACACCAGCGCCTATCACCTCTTCTACGCCGACGGGGAGGCCACTCCCGGATCGGAACTGACCTTCTTCGACTGGCCGGTCGGGCCCGAACGCCGGGGGACCCACAGCATCATTCGCACCGGGCTGCGCGTGGCCGATGAGGCGAGCCTGCAATGGTGGAAGCAGCGTCTCTCGGCCGAAGGGGTGACGCACGACGGCATCGTCCTCCGCGACGGTCGCCGCACGCTCGACTTCGAGGACTTCGAGGGCCAGCGTCTGAGCCTGATCGATGACGGTGGCGCCGGCGAGGCGCACGCTTGGGCCCGCAGTCATGTTTCGGCCAAGCATCAGGTCCGCGGCCTGGGGCCGATCACCATCAGCGTGCCGGATCGGGAAGGGACCGACCTCGTCCTCACCCGCGTGCTCGGCATGCGGCAGGTCCGCGACTACGCCACGCCGGGCCACGACGGCTCGCGCACCCATGTCTACGAGATGGGGCCGGGCGGCCCCGCGGCCGAGCTTCACGTCGCCGTCGAGCCAAACCTGCCCGTGGCGCAGCCCGGCGCCGGCAGCGTGCATCATGTGGCCTTCCGCATTCCGGATGCCGACTACCAGGCCTGGGCTGAGCGGCTGAGGACGCTCCGGCTGCCCTCCAGTGGCCCGGTGGACCGCTTCTACTTCCGCAGCCTTTACTTCCGCGAGCCGGGCGGCATCCTCTTCGAGATCGCGACCGACGGCCCGGGCTTCGCCACGGACGAGCCGCTCGAGACCCTGGGCGAGAGCCTCTCGCTGCCACCGTTCCTGGAAGGCCAGCGGCAGCAGATCGAGCGCGGGCTGAAGCCGCTGTGAGCGGCTCGATCGCAGCGCTATGAGTCAGCCCCTGAACAACCCTGAACCACTTGGAGACCGCCGATGAGCTGGAGCCCCTGTCCCGACCCCGTCCTGGGCGACCGATCCACCGCCGACGCCATCGAGACTCTGATCGTGCCCCGGGCCGTCGACCTGGGCGAGATGATTGTGCGCCGGGCGCTGCCCTCCACCAAGCGCCAGATGGTCGGCCCCTTCATCTTCTTCGACCAGATGGGACCTGCGGAGTTCCTGACCGATCAGGGCATCGACGTCCGCCCCCATCCCCACATCAACCTGGCCACGCTGACCTACCTGTTTGAAGGCGAGATCCTGCACCGGGACTCGCTGGGCACGGAGCAGGCCATCCAGCCCGGCGCGGTCAACTGGATGCGGGCCGGGCGCGGCATCGTGCATTCCGAGCGCACCTCCGAGGAGCGCAAGCGCCACGGCCAGAAACTCTTCGGGATCCAGACCTGGATGGCCTTGCCTGCGGATCGGGAGGAGGACAATCCGGCGTTCCTCCACCATGGCGCTGACGCACTCCCCTTGCTCGACGCGGATGGCATTCAGGCCCGCCTGATCGCCGGGCAGGCGTTCGGACTGGCCTCGCCCCTCGTCACGGCGTCCGACACGCTCTACGCCGACGTGCAGCTTGCGCCCGGCGCCCGTCTGCCCATCGAGCCCAGCTATGAGGAGCGGGCGCTCTACACCATTGCGGGGACGATCGAAGTGGCCGGCGACAGCTTCGAGCCGGGGCAGCTCCTCGTGCTTCGCCCGGGCGATCCCATCACCGTCCGGGCCACCACCGTGGCGCGGTTCATGCTGTTCGGGGGCGCTCCCATGGAGGGGCCGCGCTACATCTGGTGGAACTTCGTCTCCTCCCGGCCCGAACGCATCGCGGCCGCCAAGGAAGAATGGGCGAGGGGCCGCTTCGACACCGTCCCGGGCGACGAGGCGGAATTCATCCCGCTGCCCGACCGGCAGGACGCCCCGCAGCGCGCCACCGGCGGCGTGCTCTACCCGTGACGGGAGATGGGGGCTCTGCCCGGACCTCGCAGGCAACAACGATCAGTGTCGCGGGCGTCTACAACATCAACTCCTGATCGGCACCTCACAGACAACTGGCTCCCGCATCAGGTCCGTAGGTGGATCGAGGTCGTGCTGGTCGTAGTCTGCCGCCCGATCAGGTTCTCGAAGACGACGCTGTGCGCCTCGCTTGTAGCCGAAGGCAGCTTCGGGGCTCAGCAATATGCAGGCCATCGGTTTCGCGGGAGAGTTGCGTGGGCGATGCCGGTCGGTCAGCGCAAAGACGAACATCCCAGGGGCTCAGTTCGCCAAAGTGCAATTCCTGCCCCCGATGCCGACAGTCTCGATGTCCGGGCGAGGGCAAGGCGCGGACCTGTATCCTCAGCCTCTCTCTTGGCCTCCCTCCACGCCGATGCCCGCGAGGAAGAGTGCTACGGCCCGGGCGATCGGCTCGCGGTCCACCTGAGGCGAGGTCTCCGGCCCCGGCGGGCCGTCCAGCGGCTCGCGGGCGCCGAGCAGCGTCTGGAACCGCTGCGACCCAGTGGCAAGGTTGAGGAACAGGCGCGCCGCCTTCGCCCCCCAGATCTCGGCTTCGGCGCCGGCCACAAGATCCCGATCCCGAGCCAAAGCGGCGAGATAGCCAGCCATCATGGCCTCGGCGCGCTCGATCACGTCGCGGTGCAGCATGTGGCCAATGTCCGGGAACCGCTCGGCGAGACCCATGGCCACACGCTGAAGGCGCACGGAGCCCCTCACCGTGCAAAGCTCGCAAAAGCGCGCCGCGAAGGCCTCGAGTTCGTCCGCGGGCTCGCGGAGGTCTGAAGGGGCTTGGAGCTTGCCCAAGAACAGCTCGACCGCCTGGCCCAGGGCTGCACGGAACAGCGCCTCCTTGTTCCCGTAATGGGAGTAGACGGTGCGCTTGGTGGTGCGGGCGCGGGCGGCCACCTCATCCATCGAGGTCTGGTCGTAGCCCCGTTCCATGAAGGTCTCCATAGCCGCGTGCAGGATGGCCACGGGTAGGGGCAGGCTGTCGGTGCTCTTCATGGTCGTCTCCGTCGTCGCGCTTCGGACCCGACATGCCCGAAGATTCTCCTCTTGACCAGCTACAGGTATACTATACCGTAGAGTATACACTGGTTCGGAGAGCATCATGGTCGCCTTTCTTCTCAACGACACTGGGGTGGACGTCGCCGCCTACGAGACCAAGCCCCTGCTTTGGGTGCTCCGTGAAGACCTCGGCGTGCTCGGCCCCAAATACGGCTGCGGCATGGCCCAGTGCGGCGCCTGCCGCGTGCTGATCGACGGCGAGTCCACACCCTCCTGCATCGTGCCAGTGGGCGACGTAGCGGGCCGCGAGGTCGTCACGGTGGAGGGTCTGCCCGCAGCCGACGGGCGGCTTTCGGTGGTGCAGCAGGCCTGGCTCGACGAGCAGGTGCCCCAGTGCGGCTACTGCCAACCCGGCTTCCTCATCGCCGCCACGGCGCTGCTCTCGCAGAACCCTCGGCCCACCGACACCGAGATCGATGAGGCCATCACCAACATCTGCCGGTGCGGCACGTATCCCCGCATCCGGCGCGCCATCCACCGCGCCGCCGCTACCCTGGCGCAAGGCTGAGGAGACCAGCATGACCCGTCTCCTGTCCCGCCGCTCGTTCCTCCTCACCGGCGCCGCTCTGGGTGGCACCGCCCTTGTCGCCGCTGTGGGCGGCGTAGGGTACCTCGCCACGGTCGATGTCGATGGACCCGACGGATACATCGACGGCGACCGCGCGGTGCTCAACGCCTTCCTGACAATCCACGATGATGGACGCGTCACGATCCAGGTTCCTCGAACCGAGATGGGGCAGGGCATCCATACCGGCCTCGCCATGGTGGTGGCCGAGGAACTCGACATCCCCTTCGACAACCGCATCACGGTCGAGTTCCCCGTGGAGTTGGCTTCCGCCTACGCCAACTGGTCGGGTGCAATGGGCATGCGCCCGGAGGAGGCGCAGGGTCTGCTGGCCTGGGCCGGTCAGCGGGCGATCTCAGCGATCCCGCTCATCGCCACTGGGGGCTCCAACTCCACCATGAGTCTCTGGCATCCCATGCGGGTCGCGGGGGCCGCCGCGCGTCACATGCTGGTGGCGGCCGCTGCCGCGCGCCTCGGCGTGTCTGTGGCCGAACTCACAACTGCTGAGGGGGCCGTCCGCCACGCGAGCACGGGCCGGAGCCTGCCCTACGCCGAACTCGCGCGCGACGCGGCGTTCCTGGCGCCTCCGGACGAGCCCGCGCTCAAGCCGCGCGACCAGTGGCACCTCATCGGCCGGGCGCAGCCCCGCGTGGACCTGCCCGCCAAGGTGAGGGGCGAGCCCGTCTTCGGGGCCGATGTGGTCCTGCCCGACATGCTGCACGCTACTATCCGGCAGGCGCCTGTCTTCGGCGCGAGTGTCGCGCGCATTCGCAACGAGGCCGAGGTCCGCGCCGAGCCGGGCGTAGTGGACGTGGCGGTGGTCGATGGACGGGCCGTGGCGGTGGTTGCGGACTCCTGGTGGGCAGCGGAAACGGCGGCCTGGCGCCTCGACATTGAATGGACGGGCGCGGAGGGGACCGCAGTCTCAAGCGCCGACCTGCGCAACCGCGTCCGCGCGGCGCTCGACGTCCCCGAGCCCTATCCCACGCTGGAGGAGGGGGATGTCGAAGCCGCGATCACCGCAAGCCCGGATCGGGTGTTGGAAGCCACCTACGAGGTGCCTTTCCTCACCCATGCCTGCATGGAGCCGATGAATGCCACCGTGCTGATCCGTCCCGACGGCACCGCCGAGTCCTGGATGCCGAGCCAGTCCCCCACCTTCCTGCGCTCGGGTGTCATGACGGGCGCGGAATGGGCTGGGGTGGAGCTTGGGGAGGTCACCTGCCATGTCACCATAAACGGTGGTGCCTTCGGGCGGCGCAGCGAACCCGACGTGCCGGCGCAGGCGGCGTTCCTTGCCGCGCGCCACCCCGGGCGTCCCGTCAAGCTCCTGTGGCCGCGCGAGGAGGACATCGGGCGCGGCATGTTCCGCAGCGCCGCCGCGGGCCGGATGCGCGCCGCGCTCGGGCCCGACGGCTTGCCGCTGGCATTCGACGCGCTGGTGGCGGCGCAATCGCTCACGCTGTCGGTTGCCACCCGCCGGCTGCCCTTCGCCCCGAGCCCCGACGGCGACTTCCTCTCCGTCGAGGGCCTCGACAAGGCGCATTATGCGTTGCCTGCCCGCCGGGTGAGGAGCGTTCACGTCCCCTCCCACCTGCCCATCGCCTTCTGGCGCTCGAATGGCTACAGCTTCGGGACCTTCTTCACCGAGTCTTTCGTGGACGAGTGCGCCCATGCGGCGGGACAGGACCCGCTGGCCTACCGGCGTGCGCTCCTGCGGGACAGCCCCCGCCACCTCGCCGTGCTCGACCGGGTGGCGGCCCTGGCGGAGTGGGACCGGCCTTTGCGGCCTGGGACCGAGGGGGCGGCACGCGGGCGCGGCATCGCTCTGGAGCAATGTTACGAGAGCGTCGTGGCCCAGGTGGCCGAAGTCAGCGTGGCTGCCGACGGCGCGGTCCGGGTGGACCGGGTGCTTTGCGCCGTGGACGTGGGCACGGTGGTCAACCCGGACGCGGTGGCCGCGCAGATGGAGGGCGGGATCGTCTGGGGCCTGACCGCGGCGCTGATGAGCACGCTCACGCTGGAGGACGGCGCGGTGGTGGAGTCGAACTTCCACGACTACCCCGTCCAGCGGCTCCATAACGCGCCTGAGATCCAGGTGGAGATCGTGACCAGTGACCTGCCGCCGGGCGGCGCCGGCGAGCCCGGCAACGTTCCTACCGCCGCCGCGGTGGCCAACGCGATTTTCGCGGGGACCGGTCGGCGGCTTCGCACGCTGCCCCTCACCCAGGTCGAGACCATCGGCGAGCGGCGCACCCGCACCGTTCTGCCCGCAGCCGAGGAGGCCTGAGATGAGACGGGCCGACACGATGGACTGGGACGACGACCTTGACGACGAGGTGCGGCCCCGACTCTTCGCGGCGGCGCGGGCCGGCGAGGCCGTCGGGCTGGGCACGATCATCGCCGCCGACGGTGGGCCTCGGCCGGTGGGCGCGCAGATGGTGGTGACGGCCGACATGCGCCGTGGCGTCCTCTCGGGAGGCTGCATCGACGCGGACGTCGCGCGCCACGCCCGCGAGGTCCTGGCCGGCGATGGGCCGCGCCGCCTCGTCTACGGCCGCGGCAGCCCGTTCCTGGACTTGGCGCTCCCCTGCGGGCGCCGGCTTGAAGTGCTCGTGGAAAGGATCGAGCCGGATGACCCTGCTGTGCATGCGCTGGAACGCTTCAGTCAGCAGCGACAGCGCGCGGTCTGGCTCAGCGACGGCCATGCGCGTGCGTGCCGACAACTCACCGACGAGCCGTCCGATGGCGAACCCTGGGCCGCCCGCGTGGTCTTCGAGCCCCGCCGGCACCTGATCGTGGTGGGGTCCGATGCCTTTGCTCGCGCCATTGCCGCCCTGGGCCTGCGGACCCGGTGGGAGGTGACGCTGGTCGGGGCGCTGGACTCGGACAGGGTGCCGGCGGGCCTGCGTGTCGTCACCGGTCGGCTCGAACGCGCGCTCGCCACCTGTCATATGGACCGCTGGACCGCCGTCGCGGTGGCCCTCCACGACACCGAGGCCGAGGTCGAGGCACTTGATCCAGCCCTCCGGTCGGACGCCTTCTATGTGGGCGCCCTGGGCTCCCGCTCCCGCTTGGTCGAGCGGCGTGAACGGCTTCAGGAGGCGGGCCTCGGAGCCCAACCGATCGACCGTCTTCACGCACCCATCGGCCTGCCTCTTGGGGGCACCTCGCCCCGCGAGGTAGCCCTGGCGGTAATGGCCGAGGTCGCTCAGGAGGCCCGTCGTTCTCTCTTGGCTTATTTCCAGCCGGGGGGTCTCGCACCTCAGGCGATGGCGGCGCTGGCCGTGACACCCCGGCCCGACGTGCGGGGGAGCCTGTTGCGATGAGGACGCCGAGCCTTCCGCGATGCCATGCCATCGTGCTGGTGGCGGGCGCCGGACGGCGCTTCGGGGGCGGCAAGCTCACCACTTGTTGGCGGGGTCGCCCTCTCGTCGCCTGGGCCGTCGAGACGGCGCTCGCTGCCCCGGTCGAACGGGTGACGGTTGTGACGGGCTGCGGGGCCGATGCGGTCGAAGCGGCCTTGGCGCCTTGGTGCTGCGACCGGCTGACCTTTCTTCGAACGGCGCAGTGGTCCGAAGGGATGGGCCGATCACTCTCGGACGGCGTGGCAAGCCTGCCGCCGGACTGGACGGCCCTCCTTGTCGTGCTGGGCGACATGCCAGCAATTCCGTCGCACCTCGGCGCGGCGTTCCTCCTTGGGGTGCTCGGCGGCGCACCCGCGGCCCTGCCGAGCTTCGAGGGACGCGATGGCCACCCTGTGGCCCTGAGCCGGACATTTTGGGACCGCCACGGCCCGACCACCGGCGACGCCGGACTCCGGCGTGCCCTGGCGAGCCAACCAGGCGTCCTCCGCCTGCCCACCCAGGCGGGTGGCGTTCGCTTCGACATCGATAGCCCCGCCGACCTTGATCGGCTTCCCCAAACCCATGCCGGTGACCGCAGGGGCGGGCGTCCGGTCACCTCCCAAGCCTTCGTCCCTCCTACTTCACCCCTGACAGAGAGACCTCGATGACCATGACCCACGATCCCGAGCCGAACTTCAGTCGCTCGGCCACGACAAAGCCAACTGCGCCTACGAACAACACGATTGAAGGTCGTGTGAAACAGCGCTGGATCCCAGCCCTGATGCCCTCCCAAGAGGGCCGCACCGCTGTGGTCACTGGGACTGGCGGCCTCGGGTTAGAGACGGCAGTGGCCCTTGCCCGCACCGGGGCCGAGGTGATCGTAGCGGGGCGCGACCCGGCTAAGGGCGAGGCGGCGCTGGCGCGGATCCGGCGCGAGGCACCCGGAACTCGGGTCGACTTCGAACGCCTCGACCTCGCCAGCTTAGCTTCCATAGCTGCATTCGGCGCCCAGCTGAGGAACACGCGCGACCGCATCGACCTCCTCATCAACAATGCCGCCGTCATGGCGCCGCCCAGGCGGCGCACCACTCAGGACGGCTTTGAGCTTCAGTTCGGCACCAACCACCTGGGCCATGTGGCGCTCACTGCGCAACTCCTGCCGCTCATGCACCGGGCCCCAGTGCCGCGCGTCGTGAGCCTGTCGAGCGTTGCTGCCCGCGGGGCCGCGATGGATCTGAGCGACCTCCAATCCGAGAGGGACTACGTGCCCATGACGGCCTATGGGCGCTCTAAGCTCGCGTGCCTCCTCTTTGCCTCGGAGTTGCAGCGCCGCAGCGACGAGGCAGGCTGGGGGATCACCAGCATCGCGGCCCATCCTGGCGTCTCCCGCACCGAGCTGCTGCCCAACGGCGCGGGCTCCCGGAGCGTCCCGGGTCTCGTGCGCCGGTTCCTGCCCTTCCTCTTCCAGCCCGCAGCCCAAGGCGCCTGGCCCACGCTCTTCGCTTCCACTGCGCCCGAAGCGCAGCCCGGTGGCTACTATGGCCCGGACCGACTGGGCGAGACGCGTGGCCACCCCGCGCCGGCCCGCCTGCCCGCGGGCGCTCGGGACGGGGCCGTCGCGGCCCGGCTGTGGAGCCTATCGGAGGAACTGGTGGGCATGCGCCTGGGCGAGGCTCGGTGACGCCGCGCCGCGGCAGAACCTCATATGGCAGTGACAAGGAGAACGGACATGCAAGGCAGCAAGGTGGTCGCCATTACCGGGGCAAGCAGCGGCATGGGCGAGGCCATCGCGCGGACCCTCGCCGCCCGGGGTGACCGGGTGGTCTTGGGCGCGCGCGGCGAAGCCGCGCTGGCCCGCGTCGGGGGCGAGATCCGCGCCGCTGGTGGCGAGGCCACATGGCGGCTCACCGACGTGGCGCGGCGTGACGAGGTCAGCGCACTGGTCGCCCATACGGTTGCGACCTACGGACGGCTCGACGTGTTCGTGGCCAACGCCGGGGCCATGCCGATCGGGCCCCTAGACGCTCTCGCCGTGGATGATTGGGAGCTCATGGTGGACGTGAACATCAAGGGCGTGCTCTGGGGGATTGCCGCAGTGCTCCCGGTGTTCCGCGCGCAAGGCTCGGGGCACTTCATCGCCGTGGCCTCGACGGCGGCGCGCAAGGTCGTGCCCGGCATGGCGGTCTATGCAGGTACCAAGGCAGCGGTGGCCGCCATCTGCGAAGGGTTGCGGCAGGAGGTGGCGGGCGAGTTCCGCGTCACTACCCTTTTCCCCGGCTACACGGCCACCAACTTCGCCGATCATGTTCGCGACGACGGATTGCGCGCCCAACTCGCCGCCGGCGCTGCCATCGCCATGCCGCCCGAGGCGGTGGCCGCAGTCGTGGCTTTTGCTATCGACCAGCCCGAGGGCGTGAGCATCGGCGAGATCGTCCTGCGTCCCACGGCACAGGGGTGAGCCCGCGAGACTGCTGACCGCCAGGCGTTACCCTCTCGAACAAGATGACCGTCTCGCCGGGGATCATGATCGTGAAAGGCCATAGCGTATGAAGGCGCGTGGCGCTCGGGCTGATCATGGGATCATGGCGGTCGCCTGCCAACGCCGAGCCTCGTCTGAAAAGACGATACTCCGCACCCCGGCTCGGAGCGGAGCGGAGAGCCTCCGCGGGAGCTCAGCCGTTAGGGGGCAAACTTTCCAGCGAAAATTTCGGATCACAGATACCGCACATGGAGCGGCCAATGCGTGTGCCGGCGAACCGATGAACATGCCAATGGTTCCGTTCGCCAAAGTCCAATTCCTGCCCCCGCAACCAAGTCCGAACCCCCGTCACGCCGAGTGGCGGGGGTTCGATTACTTGTTGCCACTCATGAAAGGCTTCCGCGAAGCGTAGCGAAAAATGTTCGTCATGAACGTTCAGCATACGATCGGCTGAACCAAAGTACCTTGCAGGCACCAGGTTCCGCCTCGGCCTAGGTTCAGGACCCATTGATCTGCTCGCTCCCGCTGTGACGGTGTGATTCAAGCTCCCGGTCTGAGGGG
>NZ_VDFV01000006.1 GCF_006152145.1 Rubellimicrobium roseum
TGCGCCAAAGGGGTCCCGTTTGGACGCCGATCACCCCGGAAGCGGGGTCCTTATTCCATGCTGATCAACACGTTGGCCGGGCCATGGTGCAGGACGGGTCCCGGCAAGTCTGCCTCTACAGGCGACGGCGTCCGCGACGGTATGGCAGTCATCCGACCGGGCCTACCTCGGACCGATGGTACGCCTCAGATCTCAAGAAGCCGCTGGAGGTCCGCTCTGCGGTAGATGGGTGTGGCGCGGAGGGACAGGATGGACACGGGCCAGATCCGATGAGTGGTCAGCGCTGCGGCGAGCTCAGATTTCGATTGGCCCAACTCCCGCGCGAGCCTCGCAAGGGAGACGTAGGCCTTATGGAACGCCTCGACCGAGGCTCGGTCGATCTGCGTCATGGCCAGCGAGGTATTCGGCACCTGTCCTGCTTGCGACCTTAGAAGTCGGAGATCGATGAGCCGCTTGAGGGCCTTTGCCGGAAGTCCGAGGTAAGTGCAGGCCTCCGAGTACGAGTAGTAGTGCGTCGGAGGTGGACCGTGAACGATCTGACGCAGGCGCTCTGCATTCACGACTAGATTGAGATACCCTGTTGCGCCCGGCCGACGTGACACCGGCAGCTTGCCGTCCAGAATGGCGCTGAGAGCTGCGGCAGCTGAGGCCTTGGCCATCTTCACCGCCAGCGGGATAGACACCCCGGCTTGGCGCTCGCCATAGGGCACAAGCCTGGCCTCGATCGCGGCTTCGAAGCGCGCGATTTCCGCTTCTTTGAACCGCGGTCGCATACCGGCTGAGGCACGAGTGGGCACAAGCAGTCCGGCCTGGATCAACGCGTCCATCTGTGACCGGGACATGTCGAGGCGTGCTCGGGCCTTCTCAAAAGTCAGGCCCCCCACATGGGCCGCCACCAGGGGCAGAGCGTCTTCTACCGAGAAGATCTCGGCCGCGTCACCCCGCTCGTCTGCGCTCTCTGCCACCAAGCCCCCCGCGGCCAGGATGCGACGGAGAGTCCGGGCGTGGATCCCCCATTCTATGCTGGCTGTGCGGATGGAGTGCCGCTGCCATTCAGTGACCTTGTGGCCCAAGACCCTGGTGCCGGGCCGAAGCGGCCAACGGTCGAGAATGTGTTGCCGCAGGATAGCCCGGAGCGGCTCGAACTCCGGACTCTTACCAGCCTGGCTCGTGGCCCAGGTGTGGAGCGGGGCGTAGCGCGCCTGTGGACCGTCCTGCGGTGTACCGCGGCTGGTGCGCAGCTCTTCTAGGGTCTCGCTCAGAGCGTCTGGCCCTTGCGCAATGATCTCGAACCCACGCGCACCGGCGGTCGCGAGCTCGGCTTCCGAGAGTGTCTCCAGCGCCCCCATACGTCCCCGGATCAGGGTGACGCCCAAAACCTCGGAGAAGCGTGCAGCCGCATGGAGAGACAGGGTGTCAGGCCAAGTCGCTCCCGCTCCCTTGCCGTGGGTGAGCCGGCGGACGACAAAGCGGTCCAGATCGCTGGCGCTGCGGGGCGGGGGGTCATTGTCAGCGTCCAGAGATGGGTGGAGTCGATCGGGCTGCGGCGCCACGACGTTGCTGAAATCGAGGGCTTCGTGGCCTCGGTCGACTGGAAGCCTGACCAGTGGCAGATCGTGGACAGGGCAGGTCCGGAGATAGGAGAGCAGCCAGGGTGCCCGTCCGTGTACGGCCAGACTGGCCTTGAGATCACTGGATCGAACGTCGTCCCGCAAGCAAGCCGGGCAGACACGGACCTCGCTACGGACGCACATGCCGGTGGGAAGACTCTCTCCAGCGAGCGTGATGTGACCAGGTCGACGTTGCTCAGGCGTGAAGCGCCGCAGCGCCTCTGCGTCTGCTCCGCCCAGGTCAGCCAGCTTGGCCACTGCAGCGTCATGGCCAGTTCGGACCTGGGCCTGCAGCACTTTGAAGTCGCCCAAGAACGATGTCAGCCTTCGGCCATTCAGTCGCCCAAGACGCGAGGCAAACGACCACAGAGGCTCGGTTGATCCGAGAGGAACAGTTAGTCTGAGGGCAGCCACGATGGCGATCTCCAGGTCGTCCTCTACTTCTTGCCGCATGCACGGGTTGGGTAGAAGAGACCTTGGATTGACCGTCTTCGGACCTACCGATCCGGCAGCCGCAAACGAGAACGGCAACGGACCTCATAGACGAAGGGATCGTATCGGCCCGCGTGCTGTCCTCGACGCCATCCTCAGGATTGCTCCTGTTCGTTGAACACGAACACCAACTCCCAGCGGCCCGGCTCCTCTCTCGTCCAGGCGTAGACCATTCCGTCGACCTCGGCCGCGAACTGGAACTGGTCGTTACGATCGGCCTCCCGCTCTGAGACCGGGCGAAGTCGGCCGAGCACCATGAGCTGCATCGCTGCCTGCATCCAGAGCGGAGTGGGGCGCTCACCGAGATAGACCGGCAGGTCCGGCCAGCTGGCGTTCGTGATGGACGCCGTGCCTACCTGCCCGATTAGTGGAGTGGCGCCTAACCTATCGCTCGGGTGATGCAGGTCCGGATTGCTGCGGCTGTTCTCGACAGCCTTCCTCATGATCCGCCGGCTCGGCATCAGTGCATCCTCCGAGATGTGACCGCATCATCGATCCCATGTCCGACCGCACGCGGCCCCAGTGAAGTGTCACCCATCAGGCGTAGGCCCGGGCCGGAGGGACGAGGCTGCAGGGCTCCGAAGCTCGACCTACGCCGGGCTGGCTCAGGCGCCACGAGGGTATGCAGCCCCGAAGTCGTGAGTTCATGTCCCGTCGCACGGGACAGCCCCGCCCGGGTCGGCTCACAGCCGGGGCAGGGGCCTCCGGTAGACGAAGCAGTGCGACCCGTCTTGGGATCGGGCCCGTAGGCCTTCAGAGGTGCTGGACGGCTCTGGCCCTGCTGTCGGGCGTGACAGGCGGCATCGGCGGTGTGCATCAGGTGGTCGTCGCCTGGGCGCCTCAAGAGATCGGTTTGGCTGACAGGTAAGAGGGGCCACTTCGAGGCGGAGTGGAACGCCATTGGCATGGGTCGTGATCCTTGCAGGAGCGCAGGAGGGGACCGATGCAGAAGATCGACGCGAAGGGCCGGGATCAGCTAGGGGACGAGGCAGGCCAGCGCGCACGAACGGTCCCCGGGGAGCGGGGCGTCACAGGGTGACCGTTCGTATGAGCTGCTGAGTCGGCATATATTGATGCTGCCCGGATCGGGATCATCGATCAAGAACAAAAGTAGAACGAAAGTCTCGGCTGCTCATCGCTTGCCTCCGGTCGCACGTCCGTCCGTGTTCCAGTCAAGCGTATCTAAAGTCGCCAGCAGCTCGTCCGTGCGCACCTGCGGCCACTGTCCGCGTCCGGACTGATATCGAGAGCGCCTCTCGTGAGAGCGGCGCCCTCATAGCCGCAGGTCAGCGCCGGCGTGCCGACGGCAGCCCGATCCCAAGGTAGAGGAGCTGTGGACCATAGTTCCGACCTTTGGGCGCTCGGCAATCGAGCGGAACGGACTAGGTGGATCCAGAGTAGGCTCAGTTTTGGCTGGGCTCATGGTGACGTCCTCGGGAGAGACATGAAGGTTGTCCTGTTCGGCCTCGGAGGCCTGCTGGTGCTTCTGAGCGCCTTTGCGCGTGTCCGAAGCGCCCGGTGGTGGATCCGCTTCGCCGACTTCCCGCGGATGCAGATCGCCTCCGGCCTGGCCGCGGTTCTCGCCCTGCATGCGGTCGTCTTCGGATGGCAGAGCCGGGCCGACGTCGTCTTCACCCTCGCGGTCACGGCGGCGCTGCTCTACCAGGGATGGCGGATCTTCCCCTACACGGTCCTTGCGCCCAAGCAGGTCATGGACGCCCCATCGGGCGACCGGGCCCGGTCGATCCGGATCCTGGCGACCAACGTCCTGATGCAGAACCGCGACGCCCAGCGTCTTCTGGCGCTGATCCGGGAGAAAGACCCCGACCTCATCCTGGCCCTGGAGACCGACAGCTGGTGGACCGGGCAGCTGGCCGTGCTGGACCGGGACTACCCCTTCCGGCTCAAGCAGCCGCAGGGCAACTGCTACGGGCTGAACTTCTTCTCGAAGCTCGAGCTTCGCTCGCCGCAGGTGCGCTTTCTGCTCGAGAACGACATCCCGTCCGTCCGCACAGGCGTGCGCCTGCGGTCGGGCGACTGGATCGAGTTCTATGGCCTACACCCCCGGCCGCCGGAGGTGCAGGCGGACACCGAGACGCGCGACGCCGAGATCCTGATGGTGGGGCGGGAGATCCGGGCCGATGGCCGGCCCTCGATCGTGGCGGGGGACCTGAACGACGTGGCCTGGTCGCACACCACGCGGCTCTTTCAGCGGATCAGCGGCACGCTGGACCCCCGCCGGGGCCGGGGCATGTTCAACACCTTCCACGCCCATTATCCGATGTTCCGCTGGCCCCTGGACCACGTCTTCCACGAGGCCTCGTTCACGCTGGTGCGGCTGGAGCGGCTGCCTGACATCGGCTCGGATCACTTCCCGGTCCTCGTAGAGCTGCACTTCGAGCCCAGCGCCGAGACGCGTCAGGACACCCCCCAGCCGAACTACGTCGACCTGGACGAGGCGGAGGAGAAGATCGAGGACGGCCAAGAGGCCGCGGAGGAGACGCGCAATGGACAGGCTGTGACCCAGGGCCCGACCCGCGCCGCACGAACGTCCTGACGCTCCCTCTGTGGATCGGCGCAGACCCATCCTGGCACACCGAGGCCGTCGGGGGCGGTCACATCATCAACACCCCTAGGACCATCGCCGATGCCGCAAGGAGTGCCGCGCCCGCTCCATACGACCTCGCATTGCCCAACGTGGGGTGGACAGCAGTGAAAAGCTGGGGCGTCACCTCTGGGTGATCAAGCGCACGCTGGCTTGGCTCAACCGCTTTCGCCGCCTCGCCATCTGCTACGAACGATTTGCGGACATCCACCAAGCCTTCGTCGTCCACGGCTGCGCCCTCATCTGCCTCAGCCAGATCAGACGGCTTTGTTAGATGTTGTAAGTGGCGTCGGGCAAGCTGCTGGACATACGGCTAAAAAACGGCGAGAGAGATTGCAGGGCATCAATATAGGCATCGACGTAGGCCTCATAGGCGCGGGTCCGCTCCGGTCTGGCTTGCGCAACAGGTCGAGTCTCGCCGGCGAAGCGGCGCGCTGTCCCGGGTAGGTCCGGGAACAAGCCCACGGCATGGCCGGCGACAATTGCCGCACCGAGCGTACCGAACTCCTCCCGGTCCATGCAACGGTACTCGAGCCCGAGCGCATCGGCCTTGATCTGCCGCAGCACCTCCGACCTCGCGCCACCTCCGATGTTCACCGCGAACTTCGGGTCGTAGCCCGGGGCGATCTCGCGGACAGCGCGGAGATAGAGCGCATATTCGTAGGCAATGCTTTCCATGATCGCGCGAACCATGTGGGGTTTCTCGTGCCGCCATGTGAGGCCAAGGAAAGCGCCACGCATGTCGGGATCGTTGGGCGTGTTGCGCCCAGACAGATGGGGAAGGAAAATGAGCTTCTCCGAGCCTGGCGGAATCTCCCCCGCAGCCTTGGCAAGCTCGTCGTAGGGGTTTGCTCCCTGCTCCTCCCACTCGGCCTTCTCCAGGGGCGAAAGAGCATCCCGGAACCAGCGGAGATTAAGCCCGCCGCCCGCGACATAGGCCATCGGGAAATAGAGCCCCGGCACGACATGCGGGCAGGTCATCAGGCAGCGGTAGGTGGTATCGGTTCCGAAGCGGTCAATGACGGTGGCAAAGACCGCAGCCGTGCCGGACGTGTCGAAGACGGAGCCCGGATCGACCAGCCCGCCACCGAGGACATTCGCGCTCTGGTCCCCGCAGCCGGCAGCGATGGGCAAGCCTGGGGGAAGATTCATCTTCGCCGCCCAGTCTGGGAGCAGGTGCCCCACGATATCCCAAGGCTCACAGATGCGGGGAAGCTTCTCCGTGGTGAGCCCGAACTGTGCCAGGAGAGACTCGTTCCAGGTAAAGGTCTCGCCGGAGCCGAAACCCGAGAAGACGATGTATGTGCGGTCCATGAAGGCGTCACGGCCTTTGAGTCCCGCGAGCTTGCCGGCGACATAGGCGGCGGGCTGGATGAAGCTCGCTACCCGGTTCCACACGTCGGGCTGATCTCGCCAGTAGAGCAGCTTTGGCGCATGATTGAAGGCCAGCGCCATCCCGCATGTCAGGATGATTTCCTCCTCGTAAGGGCGGAGTTCCGCAAGCCAGGGAGCGCAACGGGTATCCAGCCAGCTGTCATAATGAGTGACCGGCGACCAGTCCGCGTCAATGCCCATGAGCCCCGCCATCTGTCCGTCCAGAGCCAACGCGGCAATCCGCTCGGGTGCGAGGCCCGCACGTTCCATGGCTGTTCGGACGGTGTTCACCACCGAGGTGAAGATGTCCTCCGGGTCCTGCTCCACGAGACCGGGCTGCGGATAATGGAGGATCGATTCCTCGAAGGCCTCTCCCTTAAGCCGGCCGTCGCGGTCGTAGATCCCGGCCTTGGTCCCCGTGGTGCCGATGTCGACACCGATGACATGGTCCTGCATTGGCTCCTCCCGAAGAACCATAGGAAACTGCGCGCCACCGCCGCGGCTTCCCTCCTTGGTATAACCTGCTGTTTCCCTGGACGGCGGCCCTCGTCATGGCAGCATGGTCCGCTCCGCCTGCCGGCTCCAGGCCTGCTTCAGAAGGGTGAGCGGTATCTCCGGCTGGCCTGGATAGATGACGACCTTGCCCGAAACCTGTCCGCTCGCGACCGCCTCCAGCGCGGACGGCAGCGCTCTGAGGCCCGCTACGGCCTTGATGTTCGTCGAAGGGTCCAAATCGCCTGACAGGACCCGGTCCATCACGCCGAGCATGTCGGAGACCGAGCAGCCGGTCGAGCCCGTGATTCTCATCCCGGAGATGGCCACGGCGGCAAGATCGAGCGGGATCCTGCGCCCGAAGGGAAAGCCCGCAAAGACGTTGAGCAGCCCATCGGGCGCGAGCAGGCCTGCGGCGGCCGCGATCGCCTGCGCCTCGGGGGCGACCACCACGGCGTCGTCGAGCCCGAGTGGGGCATGTTCCGCGACGGCCTGCAGGAGCGCCTCCATCTCGACGACGACCAGCGTCCGGCCGCGCGCGCGGGCGAGGGGGCCGAAGTCGGATTCGAGGTCGGCGAGGCGCTTGCCCTTTCGCGAGGAGGCCAAGATCGTCGCCGGCCCACGCTCAAGCTCGAGGAGCCGGTGGACATGGATCCGCCCCATCGCGCCGCCGGCGCCATGGACGAGCGCCACCCCGCCCGGGCGGACGTCGAAGCGTCGTCGGTCAGGGTACAAGGCCGTGGCGATGTCCGTCTCGGTGGTCCCGAGGAGGCTCAGCGCCTCATAGTGAATGCGCGCGGGGTCGAGTGGGACCGGCCCAGGCGAGGGGCCCTTTCGCGCCTGGAGCAGGAGGCCGCCGGGACGAAGCGCGTCGAATAGTGCTCCGAGCTCCGAGGCGGCGAGATCCCCCAGGGCGATGATGTCGTCGAACCGCGCCGCGCCGATCTCCGTGATCCGTTGCGCGTCCGACCCAAAGGCCGGATGCGTCCCGTCGCCCAGGACGGCGACCTCGGTCCAGCCGGGCCGCTCGGCAAGGGAGAACTTTTCGGCTCCGGGACCGAGCACGACGAGCGCCCGCCCACCGTCGAGAAAGCTCGTCCTTGCATTCGGCCTCCAAGCGCGCTCGATGCACCCATAGGGCTCGAGTAGCGCGACCTCCGCGGCGCTGAGGCTGTCGGGGACCTCGAAAACATAGTCGGCAAGCGCTTCGGGACCGAGCACAAGGTATTGGGCGAACCCGCCCGGCAGGTCCATCCCGATGATCCGCCGCTCCCCACCGATCCGCATCGCCGGCTGGAGCCCGAGTCGCTGGCCGGGGTGAAAGCGGTTACGATGGTCCGCGCCCACAGCATGTACCCGAAGCGAAACTTCGTGGCCAAGCACCGTGTCCGCGGTGGCGCCGTCCCGGAAGAGCGGGTGATCGGACCCCATCCGCGCGACCTTAATGTCCGACGAGCAGATCGAGACCGCCTCGACACGAGCGATCACCTCCCCGGGCCCGGGCACCGGAACCGGTGCCTCCTCCGGTCGGCTCCCAAGGAACTCCTCGAACGTGCTGCCGCGATACGGCCAGCGCCAATTGGTTGCGGGAATCATTCGCGGCATGCCGGGATCGGTGAGCTCAGTCCGTGTCATTCTGGCGCCTCGCGGTTCGGCTGGCTTGGATGAACTGGTTGCCCCGGCGAACCGCAGCGGTCGACGCCTCGTAGTCGTGAACCGCGACCAACGAGTAGAGCACGTCAATGGCGAGAAGCTGGCCGAACTTCGAAACCATGCTCTCGTAGTAAAGAGGCTCGTCGCCAGCGGGCTGGTAGCCGGCCGGAGTGATGAGCGTGAGATCGGCGTGTTTGGCGAGCGGCGCCTCGGCGAACGCCGTGATGGCGATCGTGGGTACGCCGGCCGCCTTGGCGGCATAGAGAGCGGTGACCGTCTGGTTGGTGCGCCCCGAGTCGCTGATGGCAATCGCCAGGGAGCCGGGCTGCAGCGAGCCCGCAAGCAGGATCTGGTTGTTGCGGTCGCGGTGGAAGATGGCGGGCTTTCCGATCCGCGCAAAGCGCAGCAGCGCGTTTTCAGCCGCGAGAGCGGAGAGCCCGGCGGCGAAGAAATAGAGAGTCTTGGCTTTCTCCACCATCCGCGCCGCCTTTTCGAGCACCACGGGATCGAGCGTCGAAAGGCAGGCGCGCGCAACGTCCGCGTTACGGTGCGCGACCTTGGTCAGGATCGTGGCGGCCGTATCGTTGCGGCCGATGTTCTCGTAAATCAGGCCGTCGTCGGGCGTCTGCCCGCGGGTCGGGGTCCCGCTCGCGCCTTCCTCCACCATCCGGAGCTGAAAGGCGCGGTAGTTCGGTAGCCCGATGCCTCTCACGAACCGGCTGATGGAGGCTTCCGAGACGCCACAGGACGAAGCCAGCTCCTTGATGTTCATGCTCCGCGCCTCTGCAGGCCGGGCAAGGACCGCGTCGGCGACCGTCCGAAGACTCGGCTTCAGGCTGCCCCTGAGGCTTTGAATATGCTGAAGGATGCCGATGTCGTCCGTCATATTCTGCCTTCCATCGCACCCGGAGAGCGGCGCGCTTCCCTCCGAAATTAGGCATCATAGAAAGGTTCTTTCAAGGCAGAGAATTTTATGGACAGAGATTTTCTGCGCCGCTAGCCTCCTATCACTCGGACGCTGCGCCGGGAGGACCATCGCCGTGAGCGCGGTGGCCGATGCCAGCGCCGGGACAACGGAGGAGAGAAATGATCGCACAGACTGCCGCCCCCCGTGCGTCCGCCACCGCCGTCGCGCTTGCTGTCGCGGCGGTGTTCGCGGGCCCGGCCGCCGCCCAAGAAGGGCGCACATACATCTACGCGTCGCAACTCCAGGGGCATCCCTACCTGCTCGACAGCCTTCTCGGCATGGACTACGCCGAGCAGCAGTTTGGCGTGACAATCGAGCCGCTCGGGCCGCAGGGCTGGGACCCAGTCGCGGGTGCGGAGGCGGTGGAGCAGGCGATCGCGCGCCAGCCCGACGGGATCATCACCACTCTTTGGGAGCCGGGCGCCGTTCCGGGCATCCGCAGGGCGATGGAGCAAGGGATCCCGGTCGTGGTGATCGAGGCGGTGACCCCGGACAACGGCGGCGCCCTCACCTTCATCGGGCTGGACAACTACCAGGCCGGCGTCGACACGGCCAAGGAACTAATCGAGCGGGCGGGCACCACGGGCACCTACGTCGCGTCCGGCAACTGGGGGGCATCCAATACCGACGCCAAGTTCCAGGGGCTCACCGACTATCTCGAGGCGAACTCCGAGTGGGAACTCGCGGGCCGGATCGACGACAAGGCCACGACCTCGACCGCAATCGAGGCGGCCAAGACGATGTTCAATACCTATCCCGACATCACGGCGGTGATCGGACTCGACAGCTCTTCCGGGACGGGCATTTGCCTGGCCGCCGAGGAACTCGAACTGGATATCGAGGACCTGACAGTCATCGTCCATGACCGTGAGGACCCCGTGCTCGAATGCATCGCGGACGGGGTGATCGACGCCTCGATCATCAACAAAACCGCGCTCCAGGCTTTCCTCGCGGTGCAAATGCTGGAGGCCTACAACGACCAGGCCGTCGGCCTCGCCACGGTCCCGATCTCGGCGGATAACGCCGTGGCGGGCGTCAACCCCTTCCCGCAAGCGATTTATATGGGGACTGAGGTGATCGATGCGGAGAACGTGGAGCAGTTCGAGCGCGCAGCCCTGCCGCAGTTCTGACCGTCAGGCCTGCCCGGAGGCGCATGGCCGCCGGGCAGGTCTTCGCGAGGGAAGATGCTATGACGATTGCTCAACCCGCCCGTGCTGAGGGCGCCAAGCCCGCAGGCGCAATCCTCGAGCTTCGGAACGTCTCCAAGTCCTACGGAGCGGTCCGTGCGCTCCGCGGCGTCTCCTTCCGCGTTGCCCGTGGCGAGATCCACGCAATCCTCGGTGAGAACGGCGCCGGAAAGAGCACGACGCTCAAGATCATCAACGGCGAGATCGAGCCGGACGAAGGCGAGGTTCTCGTGGGCGGAGCGGTGACCCTAGCCCGGGACCGGAAGGCGGGTGACATTGCGATGGTCCACCAGGAGCTCGCGGTCTTTTCCAACATGTCGGTCGCGGAGAACATCTTCGTGGGCCGGATGCCGCGTAGGAACGGGCGGATAGACATCGCCCGGCTGCATGCGCGGGCGGCGGAGCTCCTGCGCCTCTTCGGTCTGAACATCGATACGCGCGAGATTCTGAGAAGCCTCACCCCCGGCCAGCAGCAGATTGTGGAGATCCTGCGAGCCGTCGAAAGCGATGCCAGCCTACTCATCCTGGACGAGCCGACCTCTGGGCTCAACAACCACGAAGCGGAGACGCTGCTGTCACTCATCCGTCGGCTTCGCGACGGCGGACATACGATCCTCTATGTCTCGCACCGGCTGCACGAGGTCCTCGACGTGGCCGACCACATCACCGTGCTTCGCGACGGGCAGTACGTAGAGACGCTCGCCAATGACGGAATCAACGAGGGCGACCTGATTCGCCGGATGGTGGGCCGGGACCTCGGGCCGGGCGTGGCCGCCAACAGCGCCATGCTGGCCGATGCACCGGTGGCATTCGCCGTGCGCGGACTTTCGATGGCCGGACAGTTTCACGACATGCAGCTCGAAGTCCGCCAAGGCGAGATCGTGGGCGTCTTCGGACTCGAGGGCTCGGGGGCTGAGCAGTTCTCCCAGGCCATATTCGGCATCGTGCCGCCCAGCTCGGGCCGGATCGAGCTGAATGGCCGACCTATTCGCGATCTCAGCCCCGCGTCGCTGATGCACAGCGGCATGTCCTATCTCAACGGCAACCGCAAGGAAGCCGGTCTGTACATGGAGCGCTCCGTCGCTGAAAACATTTCGGCCCCCATCCTCGACCGACTCTCCCGGTGGGGGCTGGTCGACAGGCGCAAGGTCCTAGAACGCGCGCAGGAAGACATCCGGCGCTTCGCGATCCGGGTGCCGGGGCCCGAAGGACTGCCACAGCAACTCTCGGGCGGCAACCAGCAGAAGGTGATGGTCTCGGCCTGTCTCGCCACCGACCCGAAGGTGATCGTGCTCAACGAGCCCACGCGCGGAGTGGATGTCGGCGCCAAGGCCGAGGTGCATGAGGCGGCGCGGGCCGAGGCGGCGAAGGGTAAGGCGCTCCTCGTCTTCTCCTCGGATCTGCCCGAGCTGCTGCGGCTCGCACATCGCATAGTGATCATGCGCTCCAACCGCCTCGCAGGCGAGATCCGGGGCGTGGAGATGACCGAGGAGGCGGTGATGGCGCTCGCTGCCGGAGACCGGTGAGGAGGATGGAATGACGCCAAGCCAGCAGGTGGCGGAGGGCGTGAGCCCCGTACGCAGGTTTCGCGCCGGTGGGACAGGGGGCTTCGGATCTAACATCCTGCCGCTCGCGGCCATCACGGTCGCGGTTGCGGCGTTTCTCGCGGTGACGCAGCCAAATTTTGCGACCTCCTCGAACCTCGGCTCGATCCTGTTCGGGGTGTCGATAGATTTCCTCGCAATCATCGGCTTCACTTATGTGATGGTGACCCGGGAGATCGACCTCTCAGTGGGTTCGGTTTTCGCCCTGACGGGAATGCTGACGGGTTCGCTTCTGGTCGCGGACTGGTCCTTCTGGCCCGCGGCGCTCGTCGCTCTGGCAGTCGCGGCGCTGATCGGCTTCGTCAATGGCTTCCTCGTCGTTCGCTTCAACATCAACTCGCTGATGCTGACGATCGGAACGATGCTCCTCGTCCGCGGGCTCGCTAACGTGCTCGCCAACAATCTCGGCGGCCAGACCTATCCACGGGCGTTCCGGCAGTTCGCGCGAACCGATCTTTTCGACATTCGCATCACCATCATCATCATGCTCGTGGCGATCCTGGGCGCGTGGGTCTTCCAGCGTCAGTCGGCGCTTTTCCGCAAGATGTGCTTTATCGGCGAGAACGTCCGCTCTGCTCTGGTTCACGGCATACGCGTCGGCCGGATCAAGATCTTGGCCTTCATGGCGAGCTCCGTCACCGCCGGCGTGGCCGGCATCTTCACCGCCTCGCGGATCACCCATGCGGACACGCAGATGGGAATGGGCCTTGAATTCGTGATGGTCACCGCCGCGATCATCGGCGGCGCGAGCCTCTACGGCGGCCGGGGCGACCTGCGTGGCTCGGCGCTCGGGCTGTTGCTTCTCGCGCTCGTGCTGAACGGGATGATCATGTACGACATCGAGCCCGTCTTCCAGCAGTTCGTTATCGGCGCGTTGCTGATCGCGACCGTGACCTTCGACACTGTCCTCAACCGCCGTGCCAAGTGAGGCAGAGATGGCTGACACAATTCGCAAGATCTCCTTCATACGCTCCACCCGGCTCGAGCAGGAGAGCCTGACCTTCGGCGTTGTCGTTCTGCTGGCGGTCGTGCTGTCCTTTGTTTCGCCGGCGTTCCTCGATCCGAACAACCTTGCCTCGCTCCAGACTGCGCTGGCGCCGAACCTGATCGTCGCGATTGGGATGATGACGCTCTTCATGATCGGCCGTTTCGACCTTTCAGTCGGAGCCGTGATGGGAATCTCCGGCATCGCCTCGGCCATGGCGCTGAATGCCGGGTTGCCGGTTCCTGTGGCCTTCCTCGCGGGCATCGCCACTGGCGTCTTCATTGGAGCGTTCAACGGGTTCATGGTCGCGCGGCTCGGAATCAATCATCTGATCGTCACGCTAGGCGTGCTCTACATGACGCGCGGAGTGATCGAGGTCGCGATGTCCGGCGAGAAGCTCGCTGGGTTCACAAGCTTCCCTCCGAGTTTCAGCCTGATCGGGCAATTGCAGTTCGCCGGCGTCTCGGCTCTCTTCCTCTTTGCACTCCTGCTCTGCGTGGTCTTCGAGAGCTTCCTGCGGCTCACGCTGCCGGGGAGGAAGCTGCTCTTTCTTGGCGGCAACCCGCAGGCGGCCGAGGCGACCGGCATCCGTCGGCGGTGGACGGAATTCTGGTGCTTCGTGCTCTCGGGGGGACTCGCGGCGTTGGCGGGCGTCCTGATGACCGCGCGCGTGGGAATGGCGAACCGTTACATGGGCGAGGGACTCGAAATGCAAATCTTCATCGCCTGCCTGATCGGCGGAGGCTCGATCGCGGGCGGGAAGGGCAGCTATGTCGGTGCATTAGCGGGTGTGCTATTCGTCACGCTGCTCACCAACGCCTTCAATCTTCTCTCTGTGCCGTCGGAGTGGCAGGCCGTGGTGATCGGGGCGGTCCTCGTCCTTGTGGTGGTCGTGGACGGAGTCATGGTACTGCGAAAGTCCGGCCGCCCCTGGAACGGGATCTTCGGGCTCTTCCCGAACCGCATCTCGGCCTGATTCCGGGCGGTCCGGATTGGGAGGCGGGTGCCTTGCGCGCTGCCCCGGCCGGACGCCAAGGATTCCACGCTCCAGGCGCCGGGCATGGTGGCGAGATGGGCCTGAGCCGACGCGTAGGCCTCGCGCGCCGCGCCGGGGTCCGCTTCTGACGCTGGCTGCAGTGGCCTCGCCAGCCCGCTTACGCCGCAGCCCATGACCAATGACCCCGTGTGGTGCCCAGTACTTGGAGGGTGCGGGTCACGCCGGCTGGCCACGCGACGGGGCCACCCAAACACGTTTTCCTACGCCGTCCCCACACCGACAACGTTCGTAAGACTGGTGGGCCCCCCGGGGAGCCCTTGACAAACGGCTGCAACACAATCCATCTACGACACATATGTGATCGACCGTCACATATGTAATCTGCCGACAGGAGAAGTTATGCGCGCGATCGTCCTCCACGCTCCCAAGGATATTCGCCTCGAGGAGCGGCAACGCCCCGTAGCCCGCGCCGGCGAGGTAGTCCTGCGCGTGGCGTCGGTCGGAGTCTGCGGGTCCGACCTGCCGCGCATGCTGGTGAAAGGCGCATGGAAGATGCCCCTGATCACCGGGCATGAATTCTCGGGTCACATCGTGGAGCTTGGGGATGGTGTGGAAGGCTGGAACGAGGGCGAGCTCGTTGCAGTCGCGCCGCTGCTGCCCTGCAAGGTCTGCGACCAGTGCCTGACGGGCAACTTCTCGCGCTGCCGCGACTACGATTACTTTGGCTCGCGTCGTGACGGCGCCTATGCCGAATACGTGGCCGTGCCGACTGAGAACCTCCTCAGAGCCCCGCAGCATGTAGACCCCCGCGCCATTGCGATGACGGATCCGGCCTCGATCGCCCTGCATGCAATCTGGAAGGCGGGCGGAATGACCGTGGGACAGACCGGCGCCGTGGTCGGCTGCGGCCCCATTGGTCTGTTCGCGATTCAGTGGATGCGGATGATGGGGGCTTCTGAGGTCATCGCTGTCGATGTGAGCGAGCAGAAGCTGGAACTGGCTCGCGAGGCTGGAGCCTCGGTCTGCATCCTGTCCAGGGACCTGGCGCAGAACCGCGCCCGGGCGAACGTCGTCGTTGAAGCCGTCGGGCTAGACGCCACGATCAACTCGGCCATCAGCCTCGCGGCGCCCGGCGGGCATGTCAGCTTTATCGGAATCCCGGTACCGGATGTGACGCTCTCGAACGCGACGTTCCAGACCTTCCTGCGGCAGGAACTCTCGCTGCACGGATCCTGGAACAGCTTCGGGGCCCCGTTCCCCGGACCGCAATGGACCACTGCAATTGAGAAGTTCGGGACCGGGGAACTCAAGTGGGAGTTCATGATCTCACACGATCTCGACCTTGCGGAACTGCCTGGGATCTTCGCGCGGTTCGACGCGCGCGACATTCACTTCTCCAAAGTTCTCTTCCGTCCCTGATTGCGTGATCGGCAGGTTCGGTCCATGACCATCGTTCTCGGCCTCGATTTCGGAACGAACGGCGCGCGCGCGGGGGTCTTTGACCTCGAGGCGAGGCGGATGCTCGCAACTGGTGAGGAAGGGTACCCCACAGCACACATCCCGCCGGACCGGACGGAGCAGCACCCGGACGACTGGTGGAGCGCGGCGCGGCGGCTGCTCCCTCGGGTGCTCGCCGCTGCGGGGAACCCCCTGATCGAGGCGGTGACGGTTGCAGCCTTCTCCTCGACAGTGGTGGTCTGCGACCGCGAGGGGACACCGCTTCGTCCGGCGATCCTGTGGATGGACGCCCGGGCCTGGGCCGAGGCGGCGCGGACGGCCCAGGTCTCCCATCCGGTTCTGGACTATTCCGGCGGGTCGAATGCCGTCGAATGGCTGGTGCCGAAGGCCATGTGGCTGAAGGCTCACGAGCCGGAAGTCTGGTCGCGGACCAGCGTGATCTGCGAGGCTCTGGACTGGATGAACCACCGGCTGACGGGTCGCTGGGTGGGGTCGCTGATGAACGCGACCTGCAAGTGGAACTATGATAGCCGGGCCCGCTGCTTCTGCCCTGAGCTTTACGAGGAATTCGGCGTTCCCGAGCTGATGGACAGGCTCCCGCCGGTCATTCTCGACATCGGTGCCCCAATCGGGCGGATGACGGATCGGGCCGCCTCGGCCTTGGGTCTTTCGGGGAGGCCTCTGGTCGTGCAGGGTGGGATCGATGCGCATATGGGAACCTTCGGCGCGGACACGGTCGCGCCGGGGTCGATGCTGCTGATCGGGGGGACATCGAATGTCCACCTGACGCAGGTGCCGGACGACGGGACGCCAATCACCGGCGTCTGGGGCCCCTATCCTCACGCGCTGACCCCGGGGCTGCGGATGATCGAGGGCGGGCAGGTCTCGGCCGGATCGATCCTCAACTGGCTCGTCCGGGACATCTACGGTCTTGACAGCACGGGCTTTGCCGCCCTCAACGAGGCGGCCGGGCCGATCCCCCCGCGGGCGACGGGGCTGCTCGCGCTCGACTACTGGATGGGCAACCGCACGCCCTACCGCGATCCGAACCTGCGGGGCGCGATCTTGGGATTGTCGCTGTCGCACGACCGGGCAGGCATCTATCGAGCCTGCGTCAATGCCGTCGCTCTGGGGTCGGCGAACGTGGTCTTTGACCTTGCGCGGCAGGGGGTGGCCATCGACCGCATCGTCCTAGCCGGCGGAATCATGCGGAACCCGCTCTGGCTCAAGGCGACGGTAGATGCGCTCGGAATGCCGGTGGGTATCGCACGCGAGGACAACCTGTCGCTCTACGGAGGAGCGGTGGCGGCGGCGGTTGGGCTGGGGCTGCATGGCTCTCTGACGGAGGCCGCTAGGATCTACCGCGCCCCGGTGACGGTCCGGGAGCCCGACATGGACCTCCACCAAGACTATCGGGCTCTACTCGAAGACTACCGCTATGCCACGGAGCGGCTGGCGCCGATCCTGCGGGCGCTGTCGGGCGAAGCGGGGGCGCGTCCCTAATGGTGGAGGATCGCCAGCCGCCGCGCCTGCCGGTCGACGAAGGGCGTGAGCACCTGATGGTGCAGGTCGCGCGCATGGCGTGGCAGCAAGACCGGAGCCAGACCGAGATCGCTGCCGAAACGGGCCTCAACCGCTGGCAGGTGAGCCGCCTGCTGCAGGAAGCACGCGAGCTCGGCATCGTGAGGATCGAAATCGTTCCGCGCCTGCGTCGCCGTCCCGACGTCGAAGCCACCCTCGTCAAGGCCTTCGGCCTTCGCGATGCGATGGTCGTCCCGGCCACGGCCGGGCCCGACGCCGTGGCGCAAGCGGCGGGCCAGTATCTTGCCGCCATCAAGCCCCAACCCCGGCTGGTCGGCGTGAGCTGGGGTCGCACGATGGCCGCGATCGCGCATTGGCTGCCGCCCGACTGGGCCGACGGCGTGCAGGTCGTGCAGATCAACGGGACCGTGGCTCCGATCCCGCAGGCGACCGGGCACAACGAGGTCGCTGAGACCTTCGCCCGCAGAGGGCGCGGCACCTTCGTTCCCCTTCCGGTGCCCGCCGTCGTGGGCGAGCGGGTCACGCGCGAAGTGCTCGAGCGCGATCGCATCGTGGCTGACGTGTTGAGCCTTGCCAGATCCGCGCCTGTCCTGTGCTTCTCGATGGGGGCCCTCACCGAGGATGCAGCTCTCGTGCAGTCGGGCAACGTGACGGCTGCTGAGATCGCCGCGCTTGCGCGCGCCGGAGCGGTGGGCGACGTCCTTGGACGCTACGTGGATGCACGCGGCAACATCGTGGACGAGAACTTGGACGCCCGCACGATTGGTCTCTCGCTTTCGGACCTGAAGGCGAGCGCACGCGCCATCGGCGTGGTCTCGGGCCAGGACAAACACCGAATTACCCTGGCCGCGCTCCGCGCAGGCCTGGTCAACGTCGTCGTCACCGACGAGGAGACGGCCGCCTATGCCTTGGAGCATGTTCATGACCGCTGAACGAAAGCCTGACTTCGCCGCGGCGACTGCCGCCGGGTCGAACCACGCCCGCAACCCGGGTATCCCCCTCGATCCCGCGATGTTTGAGGGGCACGGCGTGAATCGGTCCGCCGCCGAGCGGCGCGCGGCGTCGCTGACGACCCGGCGCAGCGTTAAGAAGGCGCACCAGGCGGCTTGGCTCGTGAACGCGATCCGCTGCATCGACCTCACGACGCTCTCGGGCGACGACACCGAGGGGCGGGTCAGGCGACTTTGCGCCAAGGCGCGTCAGCCGCTCGCGCAGCACATCGTCGAGGCGCTGGGGCTGGGCGTGGTGACCGTCGGGGCGGTCTGCGTCTATCCGACCATGGTGCCCCATGCCGCGCGGGCGCTGCGCGGAACCGGCATTCCGGTGGCCTCGGTCGCGACGGGCTTCCCGGCCGGGCTTATGCCGCTTCATCTGCGGCTGGAAGAAATCCGCTGGGCCGTGGACCAGGGCGCGGACGAGATCGACATCGTCATCACCCGCGAGCACGTGATGACCCAGAACTGGTCGGCCCTCTACGATGAGGTCGCCGCTATGCGAGAGGCCTGCGGGCCTGCGCATCTCAAGGCAATCCTCGCGACGGGCGACCTGAGCACGCTCCGCAATGTCCACGCGGCCTCAGTGGTGGCGATGCAGGCAGGAGCGGACTTCATCAAGACCTCAACCGGCAAGGAGGGAGTCAACGCCACCCTTCCGGTGAGCCTAGTGATGATCCGGGCGCTGCGCGACTACGGCGAGGCCACGGGCCACAGAGTCGGCTTCAAGCCCGCCGGAGGCATGAAGAGCGCCAAGGAGGCGATTGCCTGGCAGATCCTCATGAAGGAGGAACTGGGACGGGACTGGCTTGAACCCGATCTCTTCCGCTTCGGCGCTTCGTCCATGCTGGGCGACATCGAGCGCCAGCTCGAACACCACATCACCGGGCGCTACGCCGCCTCGCATCGCCATTCCCCGGCCTGAGGGACAGATCCATGACCACCGTTACCGACATCCTGGCCTCCATGGACTACGGCCCCGCTCCGGAGGATTCCCGCATCGTGACCGACTGGCTCGAGCGGTTCCCTCAAGGGTTCGGCCATTTCATCGGGGGCGCCTTCACCGCGCCTAACGAAACCTTCGAAGTGCGGAATCCGGCGACCGGGTCGGTGATCGCCCATGTGGCGCAGGGGACTCCCGAAGATGTGGTTGCTGCCGTCGCGGCCGCCCGCAAGGCTCAGCCTGGCTGGGCCGGGCTCTCGGGGCATGAGCGCGCCCGGCACCTTTATGCCTTGGCGCGGCACGTCCAGCAGCATTCCCGCTTCTTGGCGGTGCTGGAGACGCTCGATAATGGCAAGCCCATCCGGGAAAGCCGCGACATCGACGTGCCGCTTGTCGCCCGGCATTTCTATCATCACGCAGGCTGGGCCGAGGTGCTGGACACCGAGTTCCCAGGGGCCCGGCCCCACGGCGTTTGCGGGCAGATCATCCCCTGGAACTTCCCGTTACTAATGCTGGCCTGGAAGGTGGCGCCCGCGCTGGCCGCCGGCAACACGGTGGTGCTGAAGCCGGCCGAGTACACCCCTCTGACGGCGCTGGCCTTCGCCCAGATCGCCACCGAATGCGGCCTCCCCGAAGGCGTGCTGAACGTCGTGACCGGCGATGGCTCTGCCGGTGCGGCCTTGGTTTCGGCCGAGGGGGTCGACAAGATCGCGTTTACCGGCTCGACCGAGGTGGGCCGTATCATCCGTCGCCAGACTGCCGGGACGGGCCGGCCGCTGACGCTCGAGCTGGGCGGCAAGTCGCCCTTCGTAGTCTTCTCGGACGCGGATATCGATGCCGCTGTCGAGGGGGTCGTGGACGCGATCTGGTTCAATCAGGGCCAGGTCTGCTGCGCGGGCGCCCGCATCCTGGTGGCCGAGGCTGTCGCTTCAAAGTTCGAGAAGAAGCTGGCGCAGCGCATGAGAACGCTGCGGGTGGGGGATCCCCTCGATAAGAACACCGACATGGGCGCGATCGTGCATCCCGTCCAGCTCGAACGAATTCGTGAGCTGGTGAGCAGGGGGGAAGCCGAGGGAGCGACCCTGACGCAAGGCGAGGCGCCCGAGGGCTGCTTCTACCCGCCGACCATCGCGAGCAATGTCGAACCGGCTTCGACGCTTGCGACTGAGGAGATCTTCGGGCCGGTGGCGACCATCACCACCTTCCGCACGCCCGAGGACGCGGTGATGCTGGCCAATGCCACGCGCTACGGCCTCGCGGCCTCGATCTGGTCCGAGAACGTAAACCTATGCCTAGATGTGGCCGCCAAGGTGAAGGCCGGCGTTGTCTGGATCAACAGCACCAACATTTTCGATGCGGGGGCAGGGTTCGGCGGCTACCGCGAGAGCGGCTATGGCCGCGAGGGCGGCCGGGAGGGGATGACGGCCTATCTCGCCCACCCCGGTCCTGTTGCGTCCCGCCCCGAGGTCGAGCCGGAGGCGCCGGTCGCGACGCCAGGCGCGGCCTCGACCGCTCCAGGGATCGACCGGACGGCAAAGCTATACATCGGCGGCAAGCAGGCCCGACCGGACTCAGGTTATGTCTACGCCGTACCTGGCGGCCTCGCGGGACTCGGTAACCGCAAAGACATCCGCAATGCGGTGGAGGCGGCGCACAAGGTGTCCGGCTGGGGCAAGACCACCGGCCATAACCGGGCGCAGGTGCTCTATTTCCTCGCTGAGAACCTCTCTGCTCGTGCCGCCGAGTTCGAGGGGCGGCTGGCCTCCTTTGGCATCGCCCGGGCGGCGGCGAAAGCGGAAGTCGACGCTTCGGTCCGGCGCTGCTTCTGGTACGCCGCGCAGGCGGACAAGTTCGATGGTGCTGTCCATCAGACCAAGACGGAGCATGTCACGCTTGCCGTGCCCGAGCCCCTGGGAGTTATCGGCGTCGCCTGTCCCGTCGCTCAGCCACTGCTGGGCTTCGTAAGCCTCGTGCTGCCGGCCATTGCAATGGGTAACGCGGTGGTCGCGATCCCCTCGCAGACCAACCCGCTGGCCGCGACGGATCTTTATCAGGTCCTCGACACCTCCGACCTGCCAAGCGGCGTGGTCAACATTGTGACCGGGGAACGGGAGGTCTTGGCCAGGACCCTGGCCGAGCACGACGACGTGGCCGGGATGTGGTATTTCGGAACGGTCGCTGGCGCGAAGATGGTTGAGGCCGCATCGGCGGGAAATCTCAAGCAAACCTGGACGGAGGACGGGGCGGCACGCGACTGGTTCGGGCCCGTGGGGCAGGGCAGGGAGTTCCTGCACCGCGCCACGCAGGTCAAGAATGTCTGGGTGCCTTACGGCGAATGATCATCTTTGATTGCGACGGCGTCCTAGTCGACAGCGAGATCCTGTCCAACGCCATCGATGCCGAGCTCATGACAGGGGCGGGCCACCCGATCACCGCGCAGGACTTGATCCGAACTTGGATCGGCAGGCCCAAGCGCGAGATCTGGGCGGCCATCGCCGCCGAGCGCGGTGTTGCCTGGCCCGAGGGACTGTTGGAGGAGGCCGATGCTCGGCTGCTTTGTGCCATAGAGACCGAGCTTCGAGCGGTCGAGGGGGTGGCCGAGGCGCTCCGGCAGATCGATCCACCGCTGGCGGTTGCGTCCTCCTCGGCGCTTCCCAAGCTCCGGCGGTCGCTGGAGCGGTGCGGTCTCCTCCATGTCTTCGATCCCCATGTGTATTCGGCGAGCCAGGTCGCCCGCGGCAAGCCCGCGCCGGACGTGTTCCTGTTCGCCGCCGCGCAGGCGGGTGTGGCGCCCGAGGCCTGCCTCGTGATCGAGGACAGCGTGGCGGGCGTGACCGCGGCGCTGGCCGCAGGAATGCGGGCGATCGGCTTCACCGGCGGACGCCATACCTATCCGGGCCACGGAGAGCTCCTGCAAGAGGCAGGTGCGCTGGAGATCGTCGACCACATGCGCGACCTGCCCTCGCAGGTGGCTGCGCTCAGAACGCCTCGTTCCGACGCATCTGGCTGAGGAAGCGCTTCATCCGCACGAGGCGCTGGTTGTGCGCCGCGCCAAGGCGGCGGGCGACCAGGGTGGACAAGATGTCCGCCACGACGAGGGCGGCGATGCGGCTGGTCGTCGGCGTGAAGACGTCGGTGTTGTCCAGTGTCTCCACGTTGACGACCACGTCCGCGTAGTTGATGAGAGCCGAGTCCATCGACCCCGTTATGACGATGACCTTGGCCCCCTGCTCGCGAGCGAGACGGGCCAGCTCGATGAGGCTACGGGTGCCGCCGGTGTTGGAGATTGCCACGGCGACCGCCCCGGGTGTCATCATCGAGGCGGCCATCAGCTGTTGGTGGCTGTCCATGGTGGCGTTGCAGGGAATGCCGAAGAGTGGGAATTTCTGCTGGAGGTCCTGCGCCACGATCGCAGACGCGCCGAAGCCGAAGAACTCGATATGGCTCGCCTCGAGGATGAGGTCGACAGCGGCGTTCATCTGCGCCATGTCAAGCCGGTGCCGCGCCCAGTCCAGCGACGTCATCGTGTAGTCGAAGATCTTGCGGGCGACCTCCTCGGGAGGATCATCTTCAATAATGGCCGAATGCGTGGCCGAAGTGCCGAGCGCGAGGCTCTGGGCGAGGCGGATCTTGAAGTCCTGGAAGCCTTCGCAGCCAATGGCCACGCAGAAGCGGATCACGGTCGGCTGGCTGACGCCGGCCAGCTCGGCCGTTTCGGCCACCGTCGCGCCCAGGATGCGCTGCGGGTCGGCGAGGACCGTCTCCGCCACTCGGCGGTCCGACTTGCGCAATTCGCCCAGCAGGGTGCGGACGAGCTCGAGCACGTTGCGGATGCCAGACAAGTCGCTGTCGTTGACAGTCATGTTGCCTCCTGTTCGAGGCGATAGATGGCCCCCGTGCGGGCTGCCGCAAGATGCGGGTCCGTCACCGCGGAACCCGCGGCCTCGACTGTGGCGCGGGGGACCGTGTTGAAGTCGAAGAGGCCAAAGTGATGGGCGATGACCGACGGGACACCCGCCGCACGGGCGAGCGTGACCGCCTCCTCGACAGTCAGGTTGCCGGGGATGCCGTTCGCCCGCCGCATTTCGTCCCGTCCATTAACGGGAAGGAGCGCGAGGTCGGCGCCGAGCGCCCGTACCTCCTCGACTTGCCCCTCGAAAGGGATGGTGTCACCCGAGTGGAAAATAGTCGCGCGGGCCACACGGATGGCAAGGCCTAGGAACCGGTGCCGGCCCTGGGCGTCCTGCTCTAGAAGCTCGTGGGCGGCCCGCGTGGCGACCACCTCAAGGCCGGGGCAGATCGCCAGGCGCTCGCCCGCCTCAATGGGCCGCAAACGGTCCTGGCTGATCCCGGCCCGGGCCCGGGCCACATCCGTGGCCGAAGCAGGGGCGACGAGGAGTGCGCCGGGGTTTGCACCCAGTAGCGCCGGAAGGGTGCCAGGGTCGAGGTGGTCGGTATGGGCGTGCGTTGCGAGCACCGCCGTGACATGCGTGATCCCCTCCGGCGCCACCGGGGCGGGCATAAGTCTTGCATGTGGAAAGCGCGTGCCCTGGTATTTTTTGCTCAGGCTGTCAGAGAGATAGGGGTCAATCACCACGCGATGCCCCCCTCCGTCGACGACGAAGCCGGCCTGGCCCAGCCAAACTAGACTTATGGCTTCTGCGGGCGGCTGGGCCAGGTGAGCCGATAGCGGCCCCGGAAGGGGATGCTCAACCAGTCGCATCGGCCGGGGCGTGCAGGGCTAGCAGAAGGTTCTCGACTGCGGCCTCGGTCGCGCGGGCCACGCTTCCGTCCGTGAGGGCGCCGATATGGCTGGTAGCAAGGACCCGGTGATGCGTGGCCAGGCGATCCCCTGCCGGGGGCTCGACGGCGAAGACGTCGGTCGCGTAGGTCCCGATCCGGCCTTCATCGAGCGCGGCAAGAAGCGCCTCCGCCCCTACAAGGTTCGCACGTGCGGTGTTCACCAAGATCGCGCCGCGTGGCAGCCGGGCAAGCGCCTCGGCGTCCAGAAGAGGACACCCGTTTTCAGGCGCCGGGCAGTGCAGGCTGACAATCTCGGCCCGTTCTAGGAGCCCGACCAGGTCTGTGAACTCGATGTTCAGCCCTTTGGGATCGGGACGGAACGGATCATGGACAAGAAGGCGCGCGCCCAGGGCATCCATGGCCCGCGCCACCCGGTGGCCGATGGCGCCCAAACCCACGATCCCGACCGTCGTCCCCTCGATCTCCCGGCCTTTCAGCCGGGGCCAGCCGCCGGAGTGGATGCCGGCCGCCGTCTCCGGGATATGGCGGCATGCGGACAAAATCAGCCCGACGGCGAGCTCGGCGACGCCGGTGGCATTCGCGCCCATCGCCCGGGCGACCTTGATACCCCGGGCCGTCAGGGCGGCATGAGGAAGGTTGTCCGCGCCGGTACCGTTGCGGCTGATGATCCGGAGGCGGTCGGCGGCGACGATCACGGCCTCGCTCACCGGCTCTACGCCGGCGAGCCAGCCGACGCAGCCGGGAACCAGGCGCAAGAGCTCCGCCTCTGACGGCGTCGCGCCGGGCGTGCTGAAGACGAGTTCGAATCCGGCTTTCACTAGGCGATCCAGCGCGGGAGGAGGTGCGGAGGTCAGCGAGCGGGGGGTGACAAGGATGCGGTCCATCGCTTCATCCCTTGGCAGCTGCGTTGGCGATGCGGGTCAGTTCGTCGATGTTCTCCGCGCTTGTGTCGATCGTGATATCGAAGACCTCGGCAATGACTTGCGTCCATCCGTGGATGAAGTAGGTCCAGCCGTCCTCGATTTGGAGCCGCCGCTCGGCCGCCTGGGCCCGCGCCTGGTCCAGAAAGACAAGGTCGCCCCGGTAGTTCAGGTCCCAAGCGACGGCCTGCTCGGGGAACCGCGCATCCCAGGAGAGGGGCGAGCCGGGGGCGTCCTTGCCCAGGCCGGTCGCGTTGATCACCAGCGATCCCGGCGGGAGTTCTTGCAGCACACGGTCGTTCGCAGTGGGATCGGGCGCGAGAACGTAGTCGACTGGAATGTCGCTGCCCATCTGCTCGTGGACATGCCGGATTTCGTCCAGACGCGGCTGCGACCGGTTCGTCACGACAATCCCCGAGGGCCGGTCTTGGCGGGCCTGCATGAGATGCCAGGTCAGTGCGATGGTGGACCCGCCGGCCCCCATTGACACCACCTGTCCCCCCGTCCGCGCGAAGTGGTCGGGAGGCAGAAAGCCGTCGATAGCGAGGCCCGAACTGATCGGGTCCTTGGCATGGCAGACCAGACGTCGGTCTCGCTTGGAGATGCAAGAGGTTTCGCCCATCAGCCCGGCGAAATGATCCACCTCGTCGAACATGTCGCGGCAGGCGTGGAACAGGTCGATCTTGTGGGTCGTGACCAGCGCGCCCATCGAAAGCGAGTCGTCCTGGATGAACGCCACTGCCTCGCGATAAGAGGCCGGGTCCGAGTGCGGCGCGAAATCGATGCCGCGGATCGCCACGTCGCCCAGGCCGAGGTGTCTGGCCCAGGCCGGAAAGACCTTCATGATGCTGCTTTTGCCGGTCGTCACTCCGATGAAGTGCAACGTGGGTTTTTCGCAGGGGACGTAGGTCACGGGCGAAGCTCCTTGGCACGGGCGACGGCGGCTCGGGCACGGGTGGTGATTCCGGCCCAGTCGCCTTCACGCATGTCGCGGGCGGTGGCGATCCAGGTGCCACCCACGGCCGCGATCACCGGCAGCGACAGCCATTCGCCCATAGTTTCAAGCTTCACCCCCCCGGTGGGGATAAATCGCAGCCCAAGATGCGCGAAGGGCGCGGAGATGTTCGTCAGCATCGAAGGGCCGCCCGCCGGCGCGGCCGGAAAGAACTTCATCAGTCGGCATCCCTTTGCCGCCGCAAGCGAGATGTCGGAGGGGGTCATGATCCCCGGCGCGAAGGGCAGCCCCGCCGACTGCGCGGCGTCCACGACCGCCGGGTCAAAACCCGGAGCTAGGCCATAGGCCGCACCGCACTGGACGGCGAGCCGCGCGGCCTCGGGCGACAGGATAGTTCCCGCCCCAAGAAGGAGTTCGGGCCGCTGCTCGTGGAGGCGCGCCAGGACCTCGGCCGCGGCCTCGGTGCGGAAGGTGATCTCCGCCGTGGGAAGGCCCCCTTCGAGGAGGGCGTCAGCCAGGGGGATGGCGTGGTCCACGCTTTCGATGGCGATCACGGGAACGACGCCGATACGTGCGGTCAGATCGAAGGGATTGCTCATCCGGCCGCTCCCAGGATGCTGACGATCTCGTCCTTGGATCGGGGTCGCCAATCGGGGTTCTCTACCTGCTTCCAGCCGCCTTGCCCGTCATCGAGGATGCGGACCCGCATCCCGCCCGAGCGCTCGATAATCCCGTAGTCCTGTCCCGAGTCGGCCGGATAGGCGAACATCATCACGAGGTCGGCCGACCCGATGTTGATGCTGCGGTGAATCCAGTAGGGGGGCACGTAGCAGATGCTCTGCGGCCCGACCTCCACGATGCGGACCTCGCCGTCGGGGCTTTCCATCTGCATGAGGCCGCGGCCCGCCTGCCCGTAGTAGATTTCGGGCCGGTCGCCCCGCGCGTGGATATGGCCGCGCGTCAGGAAGTACTCGCCCCCGACATTGCCGGGCTCCATGCGGGTCACGCCCACGATCAGGTCGCTCACGCGCTGTCCTGGCGTGTAGGATGTCACCTCGTAGGCGACCTCCTGTCCGCGCTCGGCCATGAGACGGTCGAAGGCTGCGGAATCGGCATAAAGCCCGGCCAGATCGGCAAAGCGCTTCTGATAGTGACCGTCCGCGTTGCCCAAAAGGCCGGTCTCGACCGACACTTGGCACAGACGGGGTTCCTGAAAGGCCACGTCGTCCTCCCTCACATTTTTGTAGTATTGCTACATGAGCAGGTGTATCTATCCGCAGAATGCATAGACTCTCAACCGTAAAGTCCCGCTGCGGCGCAGAAAACGGGCTTTTTGTTGTTGACGCAAGAAAATGCTGTAGCTACGCTCCAAAGTGTTCGGCGGTTTCGAGCCGCGCGCCCCGGAGGAAGGGCGGGAACACAGCGGAGGATGTAGAATGACTTTCAAGGCCCTCACGGGTGCCGCGGCCGCGGCACTCCTTTCCACCACTGCCGCCTATGCCCAGGAGAGCTGCGTTGTAGGCATCTCCATGTACACGTTGGGGGCGCCCTACTTCGCCGCGCAGGAAGCGACGGCGCGCGAGACCGCCGAGGCGGCCGGCTGCGAGGTCCGCTCGGCCGACGGCCAGAACGACATGGTCAAGCAGATCGCCGACATCGAGGACATGGTCGCCTCGGGCGTGAACGTACTGATCGTCAACCCGCGCGATGCGCAGGGTCTGATTCCGGCCGTCAACGCGGCTTCGGCAGCCGGCGTGCATGTCGTTGCCATCGACTCCACGCTGGACCCCTCGGCAGAGTTCATCACGCAGATCCAGTCCTCCAACAGCGCCAATGGGCAACTCGTGGGCGAATGGCTGGCGCAGGAACTGGGTGGCGAGCCTGCCCGGATTGCGCTGCTCTCGGGCTCGCAGGGCAACCTCGTCGGACGTGAGCGTCGCCTGGGCGTGCTGTCGGGCCTTATGGACGCGATGCTCACCAATCAGGGCCACGCGGAAATCCATGTTCTGGGCCAAGGTTGGGGCAACTGGTCGACCGAGGGCGGGCTGGCCGCGATGGAGGATCTTCTCACCGCGCATCCCGACATCAACGTCGTACTGGGCGAGAACGACTCCATGGTGCTGGGCGCCCGGCAGGCGCTGGAAGCCGCAGGTCGTCTCGACGAGGTCATCCTTGTCGCCGCCGCTGACGGCCAGAAGGAAGCCTACGAGTTGATCCAGGCCGGCGAATACGGCGCCACCGGGCTAAACAACCCGAATGAGATCGCCCGCCGCGCGGTCGAGACCGGCCTTCAGGCGCTCAACGGCGAACTGCCCGAGGATACGCCCAAGCTGATCTACACCGATCCCGCCGTGATCACCCAAGAGAACGTCGCCGACTACTTCGATCCCGAATCGCTGTTCTGATCCGGTTCGGTGGCCGTCCTTCGGGGCGGCCAATTTTCAAGTCTCAAGGAGGAGCGCCGATGACCCCCCTGGTCGCCCTGCGCGGCATCGGCAAGTCGTTTGCAGGCATTCACGCGCTGTCGGGGGTCGATTTCGACGTCCATGCCGGCGAGGTCCATGCGATGGTCGGCGAAAACGGCGCCGGCAAGTCCACCCTGATGCGCGTCATGGGGGGGGAGCTCCGCCCCGATGCCGGCCATGTCGAGATCAACGGCGAGACGGCGCGACTCAGCGGCCCGACCGACGCGATCCGGCGCGGCATCAGCATCATCCACCAGGAAATGGCTCTCGCCCCGCATCTGTCGGTGGCCGAGAACATCTTCCTGGGCGAGCTACCGGCCCGCATCGGCTGGACCCAGCTTAATGCCCGTGCGCGCGAGCTGATCCAACGGCTTGGCTTCGACATTTCTCCCCGGGCCACGGTGTCCGACCTTTCGGTCGCTCACCAGCAGGTGGTCGAGATCGCCAAGGCCCTGTCCCGCAAGGCGCGGGTCATCGTCTTCGACGAGCCTACTGCCGTTCTGTCCATGGGCGACGCCAAGCGCCTGCTCAACATCATCCGCGGCCTTCGCAACGAGGGGGTGGGCATTGTTTACATCTCGCACCGCCTCGACGAGATCTATGCCATCGCCGACCGAATTTCGGTGCTGAAGGACGGCCGCAACGTGGATACGGTAACGCCGGACGCCGTGCCCGTCGATCAGCTCATCCGCATGATGGTTGGCCGCCCGCTTAGCCAACTCTTCGGAACCAAGCCGGAGACCGTTATTGGCGAAGAGCTGCTGCGGGTCGAGCACCTAACGCTCCCGAACTTCGTCCGGGACGTGTCCTTCTCCCTCCGTCGGGGCGAGGTCGTGGGCCTCGGGGGGCTGGTCGGCTCCGGCCGGACCGAGGTTGCCCGTGCAATCTTCGGCGCAGATCCTATTGCCGCGGGACGGATCACCTATAAGGGCGAGGCCTTCCGGCCAAGGTCGCCCAAGCAGGCGGTCCGCCAAGGGGTGGCGCTGGTTCCTGAGGACCGCAAGGGACAGGGCGTCGTCCTCGACATGGCGATCCGCAAGAATGCCACCATGGCGAACACCGCCCCGGTCACCCGCCTGGGTTTCTTTTCGGGCGCCAAGGAGCGAGGTGTGGTGCGGGGCCTGATCGAGGACCTTCGCATCAAACTGGGCGACATGGGTGACCCAGTTTCCTCCCTTTCAGGAGGGAACCAGCAGAAGGTCGTGCTAGCCAAGTGGTTCCACACGGGCAGCGACGTGGTCATCTTGGACGAGCCCACGCGCGGCGTCGACGTGGGCGCCAAAACGGAAATCTACTCGCTAATTCACCGCATGGCGGCCGAGGGGAAGGCGGTTCTCGTCATCTCCTCCGAGCATGCCGAGTTGTTCGGCCTTTGCGACCGGGTTCTGGTCATGGGCGAGGGACGGCTGCGCGGCGAGCTCGCGCCCGAAGATTACACTGAAGAAAAGCTGCTGACGCTCTCGATAAAGGGCGGAGCCGAGGAGAGGGTATTGGCATGACATCGAACACGGCAGGTTTCGGTGAGCCGGCAGCAAGCGAGGCAGAGGCTCCGCGGCGCCGGCGAACGTCTTTCGGGAAGCTGTTCCGGCAGTTCGGGACCTTTGTCATCTTCCTGATCCTTCTCGGTCTAGCCTCGCTGCAGTCGGATGCCTTCCTGACCGAGCGGAACGTGATGAACATCCTCCGCCAGCACGCCGGCACGGGGATCATGGCCGTGGGGATGCTGTATGTGATCCTCACGCGCGGCATCGATCTTTCAGTGGGCTCGATCGCGGCGCTAGGGGCGGTCACAACAGCGATCCTGGTGCAGGATTGGCCCCTCTGGGCCGCTCTGGCCATGGTCATCGGCATCGGCGGCGCGTGCGGGGCGGTGTCGGGCTTCCTGGTCGCCTTCCTGCGCCTGCCGGCCTTCGTCGTGACGTTAGCCATGATGACCGCGGCCCGGGGAATGGCGCTTATCCTGTCGAACGGCCAGCCCATCATGCTGGGCGAGCCGGGTGCATCTCTGTCGACCTTTGGCACGTCCTTCGCCCTAGGCGTTCCGGCGCCGGCGCTCCTGATGTTCGCGGTCTTCGTGATTGCCTTGATCGTGCTGAATTTTTCGCGTTTCGGTCGGCTGGTGAAGGCCATCGGATCGAACGAAGAGGCCGTGCGCCTGTCGGGCATTTCGGTTGGCTGGTACGTCATGTCCGTGTATGTCATCTCCGGTGCTCTGGCCGCCATTGCCGGCGTCGTGGTGACCTCCCGCTCGGGCGTCGGTTCGGCAAGCGTGGGCGAAGGGGCCGAGCTCGATGTGATTGCAGCCGTGGTGATCGGCGGGGCCAGCCTGATGGGCGGGCAGGGGGGCGTGATCAACACGTTCCTAGGTGTCCTGATCCTCGGCATCATCGGCAACATCATGAATCTCGCGGGCGTCCCTGGCTACCACCAGCAGGTCTATCTGGGCGCCATCATTGTGGTGGCCGTGGTTCTCCAGCACGCCAGCCAAATTCTTCGCCGGCGCTGATGGACTGCACGATCGCGCTCGACATCGGCACGGGATCCACCCGCGCCGCCGCAATGTCGCCGGACGGGCGGGTCCTGACGGTTGCCGCCCAGGCCTACGATCAGATCGTGCCGACCTACGGATGGTCTGAGCAACGACCGGCGGATTGGTGGGCATCCGCTTGTGCCGCCCTCCGGCAGGTCACTGCGCAGGCCAGGGCCGAAGGCTGGTGCATCCAAGCCGTCGCGGCCTGCGGGCAGATGCACGGCACCGTCCTAGTCGACGCAGAGGGCTGCCCGACCCGGGATACGGCGCCTCTGTGGAACGACAAGCGCACGCTCGACCACGTGCGCCGGTTCGAGGCCGAGGAGCGGCTTTCGGACTGGCTGCCCATCACCGCGAACCCACCCACCCCGGCTTGGCCGGCCTTCAAGCTGCAGTGGCTGCGCGACTACGACCCCGAGGCCTGGGCCCGCACGACCCATGTGCTCATGCCTAAGGACTATGTGAACCTGTGCCTGACGGGCGAACGGGCGATGGACTGGACTGACGCTGCCTGTTCCTTCCTGATGGACGCCGCGACAGGCGAATGGTCGCAGAAGGTGCTCGACCGGCTGGGTCTCGACCGCGAGAAGCTCGCGCCGATCCGGCTGCCCATCGAGATACTTGGAGCGGTGACGGCCGAGGCCGCAGAAGCAACGGGCCTTGCGCGGGGCACACCTGTCCTCGTCGGCGGAGCGGACTATCCCGTCGCCCTGCTGGGCTCGGGCGTCTGCCGGCCCGGCATGGCATCCGAGGTGGCAGGGACGTCCTGCATCGTGACCCTGATTGCGAACGCCCCGGTCCTCGACCCCGAGATCAGCAACGTGGGCACGCCCGAAGGGAACTGGGGCGCCTTCGTGCTCCTAGAGTCAGGTGGGGATGCCGCCCGCTGGGCGCGGCGCGCCTTTCACGGCAACGAACTCGGCTATGCAGAAATCGTTGCGATGGCCGAGACGGCGCCGCCTGGCGCCGATGCGCTCTTCTTCCTGCCCTATCTATCGGGCGAGCGGCTTGGCGCGCATCGCAACAGCCGGGCGCAATTCTTCGGCTTGGCGGCAGGACATACGCTGTCGCACATGCATCGCGCGGTCCTTGAGGGTGTCGGGTTCGCCGTTAACCGCCACCTGCGAGTCATGGAGAACGCCACTGGAACCCGCCCGGACGTCTTGATCGCCAGCGGGGGTGGAGCCAAGGCAGACCTCTGGCTGCGCATCAAGGCAGCGATCTACAACCGTCCGATTCTGATCCCAGAGGAGCCCGAATGCGGACTCGTGGGCTGCGCCGCGCTGTGCGCGGTCGCGCTGGGTGAGGCAGCCGACCTGCCGCAAGCGGTTTCGCGCACCGTCCGGCACGGCCGGGAGGTCGTGCCTGATCCCGCCTGGGCCGACCGCTACGCTGTGATGCAGCCCGTGTTCGACAAGCTCTACCTGCAGTCGCAGGCCCTTTACGACGATCTCGATCATCTGACCGGAAACACCTTATGACGCCTTATCTCGACCGCTTTCGCCTGACTGGACGGACCGCGCTGGTGACCGGGGGCGCCCGTGGCATCGGCTTCGCGACCTGCGAAGCCCTTGCGCAGGCCGGCGCACGCGTAATCCTAACCGACCGGGACGAGGCGGCGGCCCAGGATGCCGCCGAGAGCATCAAGGGCCAGGGCCACGACGTGGTGGCAGACCGGCTCGAAGTGACTAGCTCCGCCGAGGTCCATGCGCTGGCCGACAGGCATCCCGAGGTCGACATCCTCGTCAACAACGCGGGCATTGCGCGCTCCAACATCCCGGCGGAGCGTATGACGGACGACGAATGGCTATCCGTCGTCGACATCAATCTGAACGGTCTCTACTGGTGCTGTCGCTCCTTCGGCGGACGGATGCTCGATCGCCAAGCAGGCACCATCGTCAACGTGGGCAGCATGTCAGGCTTCATCGTCAACCGCCCGCAGGAGCAAGCGCAGTACAACGCTTCCAAGGCAGCGGTCCACCAGCTGACGCGCAGTTTGGCTGCCGAATGGGCCCCGCGCGGGGTGCGCGTCAATGCCGTCGCGCCCACGTACATTGAGACCGCGATGAATTCCTACGTCTACGAGGACGAGAACCTCATGCGGCACTGGATCGGCGGCACGCCCCAGGGCCGGATGGGACGGCCCGACGAAGTGGCGGCGGTCATTCTTTTTCTTGCGTCAGACGCAGCGAGCCTGATGACCGGCTCGATTGTTCTGGCCGATGGAGGCTACACATGCTGGTGACACCGATCCGTCCCCGCGGGGCCCGCTTTCCCGGGCGCTATATCCAAGCCCCGGGCCTCATTGCCCGTCTGGGGCAGGAGGCCGCTCCGCTCGGAACCCGGGCTCTGGCCATCCTCGATGGCCGCCTGGCCGACCAGCTGGAAACGATGGTCCAGGATGGTGCGGGTCCGATCGGGATCACGACCTTGAGTCATGGAGGCGAGTGCTCGGAAACCGAGATCGAGCGTGGCGTCGCGGCCGGCCAGACAGCTGGCGCCGATCTCGTGATCGGGGTGGGCGGTGGCAAGACGCTGGACACGGCCAAGGCGGTGGCCCACCAGCTCGGCGCGGCCACCGTTATCGTTCCGACCATCGCTGCCTCAGACGCGCCTTGCTCTGCGCTCGCGGTGGTCTACCGCGAGGACGGCACGGTCGCCTACGACCTGTTCCTGCCCCGCAACCCCGACCTCGTTCTGGTCGACACGGCCATTATCGCCCAGGCGCCGGCGCGCTTCCTGGCGGCGGGGATCGGCGACGCTCTGGCAACCTATTACGAGGCGGAAAGCTCCCGCCGGGCGAGTGCGCCCAACTGCTGGGGGACGCTCGGCGCCTCGGTCGCGTTCCGCATTGCGGAGGCCTGTCGCGATACAATCTTCGAATACGGCCCTCACGCCTTGGAAGAGTGCGATGCCGGAACTCCGGGCGAGGCTCTCGAGAAGGTAGTCGAGGCCAACATCCTGCTTTCAGGCGCGGGCTTCGAGTCGGGCGGCGTCGCAGCCGCTCATGCGATCCATCACGGCCTTTGCGAACTTCACGACGTTCACGATCACCTTCATGGCGAGAAGGTCGCGATCGGGGTGCTGGCCAGCCTGTTGATCCATGGGGACCGGGCGGAGTTCGAGAGGGTTCGCGCATTCTGCAAAGCCGTGCGACTGCCCATCCAGCTTGCCGACATAGGCATTCAGGACCCCACGGACGAAAAGCTCCGCATCGTCGCCGAGCGTGCCTGTCGCCCCGGCGAAATCATGCACAACGAGCCGATCACCGTAACCCCGGACATGGTCGTGGCCGCACTGAAGGAATTGCGCTGATGGACACGTTTCGGCCTGATCTGTTTACCGGAAAGCATGTTGTGGTCGCTGGAGCAACGAGCGGCATTGGACTAGCGATTGCGCAGGGCTTTGCGGCGCATGGCGCAAGCGTGACGGGGCTCGGGAGCTCGGCAGCCAAGCTCGCCACGCTGGCGGCGGAGGGGATTGTCTTCCGCCAGTTGGAACTGCGGGACAGTGACGCCGTCAAGGCCTTCTGTTCCGGCGTATCCCGCGCAGATATCGTGATCAACGCTGCTGGCATCGCGAGGCCCGAGGCGGAGTGGGACGAGGCCGGATTCCTCGACGTGATGGAAGTCAACCTCAATGCGGCGATGCGGCTGTCCTATGGCCTTTATCCTCGTCTGGCTGAAGTGAAAGGCTCCATTGTCAATGTAGCCTCGATGCTGAGTTTTCTTGCTGATGCCTCCGTGCCGGCCTACGGGACCTCCAAGACAGGAATCCTTGGGCTTACCCGGGCTTGCGCCCACCGCTGGGGACGGGAAGGGATCCGCGTCAACGCTATCGCCCCGGGCTACCACCGGACCGACATGACGCGGCCGATCTGGTCCAACCCTGCGGGGGCGGCGGCCGTCGAGGCGCGGACCGCGCTTGGCCGCTGGGGGGCGGCTGAGGATCTGGTCGGCGCAACGCTGTTCCTGTGCTCGCCGGCTGCCGCCTATGTCACCGGCGTCTGCTTGGAGGTGGATGGAGGTTTCGTCAGCGGCAATCCTCTCTGAGGATGGAACGGCTCTGATGATGTGACGCCCCCCTGCGGCCTCTGTGTGCCAGGGTGGGTTCCTGAACCACCGCTGGGAGGCGTCGATCCGCGAAGTCAGCGTGATCGGGTTGGATCTGGCGAAGCATGTGTTTCAGCGTCACGTGGCCAGTCAGATCGGCGGCTTGGCCCTGACCGTCATGAAACTTAGGAGGAGCGGGGTTCCGTGCGCGTCACGGAGCCGTCCAAGCCTTTGGGAGAGCTATGTGACCAAGAATTCGATCCATCCCAGCTTGGCCGGCAAGGTCGTCCTGGTGACGGGGGGTGGCAGTGGCATCGGCGCAGCTCATGTCGCCGAGTTCTGTGCCCAAGGCGCAACGGTCGGCTTTCTCGACGTGGCGGAGGACGCATCGCGCCAGTTGGTTGAGCAGGTGACCGCCGCAGGGCACAAGCCGCCGCGCTTCCTACGCACGGACCTGACCGATGTTGCGGCGCTGCAGGCGGCCATCGCAGCCTTTGCCGCCGAGGCCGGCGCGGTCGACGTGCTGGTCAACAACGCCGCCCACGACGAGCGCCACGAGCTCGACGCGATCACCCCCGAGTACTTCGAAGAGCGCATCGCGGTGAACCTGCGGCATCTGGTCTTCGCGATCCAGGCGGTTGCGCCCGGCATGCGGGCCAAGGGCGCGGGCGTGATCGTCAACACCGGCTCGATCAGTTGGCGCGCGGGCTTCGGGGGCATGCCGCTTTACATGGCGGCCAAGGCCGGCATCGAAGGGCTGACCCGGGCGCTGGCACGCGATCTGGGGCCAGACGGCATCCGGGTGAACTGCATCCTGCCCGGCTGGGTGATGACCGAGCGGCAGCTCACGCTCTGGGTGGACGACGCGGCCCGCAAGCTCATCGCGGAGCGGCAGTGCCTTGGCGGCTATGTGGAGCCCGCGGACATCGCCCGCATGGCGACGTGGCTGGCCTCGGACGACAGCCAAATGATCACCAACCAGACCTTCGTTGTCGACGGCGGATGGATCTGATCCTTGGCGGGAGGCGTCCGTTCCGTGGCCGCTCTGGCTCTCTTGGGGAGGACCGCGTAGCTCGCCAAACCTTGCTACGTCCTGAGCCCATTCCCGATCACGGCAGTGTCGATCAGCTTGCCTTGCCTTCGACGCTTCCCGATGATGGTGGCAGGCTGAGCATCTCGACTGGCTGCAGGAGACTCCGATGACCGAGCCCGCATCGGGACGCTTCCGCTCCCGTGCCGCCCGTCCCATCGCCCGGGACCGCTTTGTCCACCCCGATGCTTCGCTTGGCCTTTGCGTCATGGGTAGCCCGAATGACCCCACTCCCAGCCTCACCCTCGTGGGAGGACGCGTGGTCGAGATGGACGGACGCGAGGCCGAAGACTTCGACGTGGTCGACCGTTTCATCGCAACCGAGGCGTTGGATCTCGAGGTCGCTGCCGAAGCAATGGCGATACCATCGCTCGACCTCGCGCGGATGCTCGTGGACATCCATGTGGGGCGCGAGGAGATCGTGCGTCTGTTTGGCGGCCTCACTCCCGCGAAGCTCGCAGACGTCGCGGGCCATCTCGACGTACTCGAGATGATGATGGCGCTGCGCAAGATGCGTGGCCGGCGCACGCCCGGTAACCAAGCCCACGTCACAAACTGGAAGGAGAACCCGGTCCTCTTGGCCGCCGATGCGGCCGAGGCGGCGCTTCGGGGCTTCGATGAAGCGGAGACCACCGTCCGGGTCGCCCCCATGGCCGCGATGAACGCCATGGCGCTTCTTGTGGGGTCCCAGGCGGGGCGCCCGGGGGTCCTCACCCAATGCGCGGTCGAGGAAGGGGTAAACCTGCGGCTCGGCCTCAAGGGCCTGACCTCCTACGCCGAGACGCTGTCGGTCTACGGCACCGCCGGGGCGTTCCGCGATGGCGACGACACGCCCTGGTCCAAGGGGTTTCTCGCCTCGGCCTATGCCTCGCGCGGCATCAAGATCCGCTTCACGTCTGGCGGGGGCTCCGAAGCCCTGATGGGCCACGACGAGGGCAAATCGATGCTCTACCTCGAAGCGCGCTGCCTTCTGATGGTCAAGGGCGCGGGCTCGCAGGGCGTGCAGAACGGGTCCATCTCCTGCATCGCGTTGCCCATGGCGCTCCCCGGCGGTGTGCGCGGCGTGCTGGCCGAGAACCTGCTGGCCTGCGCCCTCGGCCTCGAATGCGCGTCCGGCAACGACGCTATGGCCTCGCACTCGGAGATGCGGAAGGCCGCCAAGCTCATGCTCCAGTTCCTGCCCGGCACCGACTTCGTGACCTCCGGCCAGAGCGTGATGCCTCGCCGCGACAACATGTTCGGCGGCGGTAACTTCGATGCCGACGACCTCGACGACTGGCTCGTGCTCCAGCGCGATATGCAGGTGGACGCGGGCCTTGTCCCCGTCCGCGAGGTCGAGGTGATCGAGGTCCGCAACCGCGCCGCCCGCGCCCTGCAGGCGGTCTTTGCCCACCTCGGCCTCCCCCTGATCACCGATGCCGAGATCGAGGCCGCCGCCCTCGCTCACTCCTCAGATGACATGCCCGACCGCGACCTCGTGGCCGACCTAGCCGCCTCCACTGCGCTCCTGAACGGTCCACACGGCGTGGCTGACGTGATCCTTGCGCTCGACGCCGGTGGCTTCTCCGGCCTCGCGGAGCATCTCCTGCGGCTCCAGCGGGCGCGGGTGGAAGGCGATACGCTTCAGCCCTCCGCTGTGCTCGACGAGGAGTTCCGGGTCCTCTCGGCCTTCACCGACCCGAACGACTACCGTGGCCCCGGCACCGGCTACCGCCCCGAGGGCGCAACTTGGGACCGGATCGCCGACCTTCCCCAGGCGAAGCAGCCCTCCGAGATGCTGTCGCGGTCCACAGACGACACCGGCTTTCGACTTCTTGATGGTCGACCCGCGCTCTCCTCCTCGGACCCTTCGGACGTCGTCGTCGCCCTCGGCCCCGCCTTCGGAGCTCGGCTGGGCCGCACCATCGGCGAGCTTTCTCACCAAGACGTCCTTGCCGCCCTGACTCGCGGCATACGCGAGGAGGGCCTCACTCCCCGCCTCGTCCGCGTGCGCGCCACCGCCGACTGCGGCGCACTCGGGCACGAGGCCTCGCGGCTCGCAGGCTCCGCTATCGGAATCGGCCTCCAGTCGAAGGGCACGGCTGTTATCCATCGCCATGGCCTTGCGCCTCTCGACAACCTTGAGCTTTTCTCGCAAGCCCCCGCCCTCACGGTCGACAGCTATGCCGCCATCGGCCGCAACGCCGCCCGGCACGCCAAGGGCGAGCCGCCTTCGCCAGTCCCGGTGCGCGTGGACAACATGGCGCGGCTCCGGCTCATTGTGCCGACCCTGCTCATGCACAAGGCCGAGCTTGCTGCAGTGCTCCCCGACGCCCCGCCTATGGAAGTCGCGCCCGATCATGGCTGAAGACCCACCCCGGACCCGCTCGGGCCGCCCCCTTGAGGACGTGACCGTCGAAGCATTGCGCGCCGGCACCGTCGCTCCCTCGGACCTCGCAATCCACGCCGAGACGCTGCTCCGCCAAGCCCGGATTGCGGAGGAACGGGGCTACCGGCAGCTCGCCCGGAACTACCGCCGCGCAGCCGAGCTCACCCGCATTCCCGACGCGATGCTCGCCGGGATTTATGACCGCCTCCGTCCGCGCCGGTCGAGCTATGTGGAACTCCTCACCCTCGCGCAGGAGATGGCCGCGCTCCACGACGCGCCCGAGACCGGCGCCTACATCCGCGCCGCGGCCGAGGCCTACCGGGATGAGGGACTGCTCAGGTCGGACGGGGCAGGATCCTGAGCCGTTCCGCCTGCCTCTGCTGGCGCCCCTCAAGGACCCGAAGTTGCAGGAACTCAGGCTGCCCTAAGAGCGTCCAGCAATACTGGCCCGAGATGATAGAGCCCAGGATAGCTGCCTGATCAGCTTGCGTGTCCTTAAGGTCGTTGTCGGCATGCTGATCTGGACTCCCCCGCCGGCCACATCAGCGAAAACGACATTTGCAGCCGAGACTTTGTCTCATCCTCGTGTCACGGCCCGCGCCGTGATCGGCACCAGCAGCACCAGCGCCGCCAGGAGCCAGAAGGCGGCCGACAGGCTGGTCGCGTCCGAGACAAAGCCCATGAGGGCCGGGCCGGCGAGGATGCCCGCGTAACCGGTCGTCGTGACCGCCGCGACCGCCAAACCCGCAGGCATGACGGTCTGCCGCCCAGCCCGGCTGAAGAACACGGGCACCAGGTTCGCCGCTCCTAGGCCGATCAGGAGGAAGCCCAGGAGCGCCACGGGCGTCCAGTCCACAGCCAGCAGCAGCACGAAGCCCGCGATGGTCAGGATCCCACCCCAGACGAGCACGCGCAGGTCTCCCAAGGCGCTGACCACCCGGTCGCCCGTGAGCCGGCCCACGGTCATGGCGACCGAGAAGAGCATGTAGCCCAAGCCGCCCTGGGCTGCGGAGTCGACCAGATCGCGGCCCAGCAGAAGCAGCGCGCTCCAGTCGAGAATGGCGCCCTCGACAAGGAAGATGAGCCCAGACAAGGCCGCGAGCAGCAGCACGATCCCGCGCGGGGCGACAAAGGCCGGGGCCTCGCCTCCTTGGACCTGCAACAGGCGCGGCCACGCCAGCAGGATAGCCACGAGGGCCAATGCACTGCCGCAGAGCGAGCTGGCCAGAGGCGACACGCCCTGAGACAGGAGAAGCGTGATGCCGCCTGCGCCCACGAAGCCGCCCACGCTGAACATGCCATGGAACCCCGACATGAGCGGCACGCCGGCGGCCTTCTCGACCTCCGTGGCATGGACGTTCATCGCCACGTCGATGGTCCCGAGCGAGGCCCCAAAGAGAAGAAGCGCGGCGGCGAGCAGGAGCGGACTGCTGACCACGGACAGGAAAGGCAGGATCAGGACCAGCCCAAGGCCCCCAGTCAGGATCATGGGCTTGCTGCCCACCTGAGCACTGATCCAGCCGGTGAGCGGCATGGCCAGGATCGAGCCCAGGCCAAGGCAGAGGAGAAGGAGCCCAAGCTGGCCCTCATCGGCGCCAACGTTCGCCTTGGCAAAGGGCACCATGGGCGCCCAGCAGGCCATCACGAAGCCAGCGGCAAAGAACGACAGGCGTGTGGCGAGGCGGGTGGCCCCTGTGTCCGCCGATACGGGCTCGGTCTCAGCGTAGGAGGTCATGACAGGGCTCGAGGAAAGGGACGGAAGGGTCAGGAGTTCGGGGCCTCGGCGATCCGCAGGTCAGCGCCTTCCGTGCGAAGGGTGGAGACAACCTCGAGGGGCGCGTCATGTTCAAGGACGACGTGCGTAATGTCCGAGACAGGGCCGATGGCAAACGGAGCGGAGGTCTCCAGCTTGGCGTTGGTCATCATCAACGCCGTGGCCGCGCTCACCTCGAGGAGGCGGCGCTTCATGTCCACGTCGTCCATGTCGAAGCCGGCGAGACCAGTCTGTGCCGACAGGGCGCAGGCGCCTAGGAAGCAAAGGTCGAACCGGAAGCGCCCCAACTCGGTCAGAGCCCGAGCATCGACGCAGCCGCCAACCACCGGGTTCACGCGGCCGCCGATAAGGATCAGCGAGAGGTCGCTGCGGGTCATCAGCGCCGCCGCCGCCGGCAGCGAGTTCGTGACCACCCGCAAGCCCCAGTCGCGCGGCAGCAGCCCGGCCAGCTGGAGCACCGTGCTCCCTGTATCGAGGAAGATTGTCTGCCCCTTGGCGATCAGGCCCACAGCGGCTCGAGCCAGGGCGCGCTTGCGCGCAGCGTCCTCGCCCGAGCGGACCTCGATCGGCGTTGAGGCCGGCGAGAGCGGCAGCGCACCACCGTAGACGCGCTGGCAGAGCCCCTCCTGCGCCAGCGCCCGCAGGTCGCGGCGGACAGCGTCCTCGGACACGCCAAACTCCTGCGCAAGGGCGGTGGCCACCACGGCCTGACCGCGAGCTAAGCGCTGGGCGATCTGCTGGCGTCGGCCAAGGGAGAGAATAGACGAATCGTGCATGAACAAGAACTACAGAGCGAAACCAAGAAGGTCGAGAGCCTATGTGATCTGCACTCGCTTCGTGAACAAATCCATCGCGAGCAGCTTGCGACGTCCTCGACCTCGGTCGCATAGGGCGGGGCAATCGGGAGAAAACCTCGCTGGACATAGTTCCAGCGGATGAGGAAACGCACCGGTAAGAGGACCACCGGTGGACGTCAGTCCGGTGTTCTTAACGGACGGTGATGCGACGGCCAGCCTTGGCAGGTTGTGGCCGTAGGTAGCCTCTACAGCATCCGAACCGTTCCTGTGGCGCAAAGATTTCCTTGACAACCCGAAGCACATATCCCATCCGTCATATGTAACGGACTAGTTACATACTCGTTGTGACTTGGGTCCGACTTGGGAGGCTCCGGATCAACCGGACAATCACGATCAGTGAGCCCTCGCATCAGGGAGGATGCATGAAGACCTACGGAATGCAGCATGTCGGCTTCACCGTGCCTGACCTCGAGGAGGCGGTTCGGTTCTTCGAAACGGTCTTCGGCGGCGTCACCGTCTTGTCCACCGGACTGATCGACGTGGATGACGAGTTCATGCAGCGGCGGCTCGGGGTTCCGGGCAACCGGCGCATCCAGGATATCAAGGTCCTGCGCGTAGGAAACGGCAGCAACCTCGAGCTTTTCCAGTATTCCGGGGAACCCGCCTCCTATGAGCCGCTAAAGCGAAACAGCCAGCCTGGTGGGTTCCACCTCGCGTTCCAGGTGGACGACGCATACGCCGCGGCGCAAAGGCTTCGGATGTCCGGTGTCGATGTCCTGGATGGACCGACGGACGTGCAGTCGGGTCCGATGGCAGGGCTGACTTGGCTCTATCTGCGCGCCCCCTGGGGACAGTTCCTCGAAATCGTAAGCATGTCTGGCCCGCTTGGGCATGAGCATGATGGAGGCCCAAAGCAATGGTCGCCAGTGACCAACAGCTAGGACGAGCATTTTTTGGATATGCAGCATCCGGGCCATGGCTTCGCTGCAGGGCATGTCTCTAGAAGCGATTGCATCGTTGAAGGTACTGCGATTCCTCGAGGCAAGCCGTTCTATGGTTCGGCAGACATCTTGTGCCTCATGAACCGACTCGGGAGGACTGACCGATGCCTCGAGAGATCATGATCTCAGGACGACGGGTATTTGAACTGGTCGATTGTCAAGACAGCCCGCTCGCGCCGGGCGAGATCCGGGGACCCACGGTCGTAACATTGGTAAGTCAAGGAACCGAGATCGGCTGGGCCGATGGCGGAATTTATCCAGTTCGCCCAGGCTACGCAGCGATCTTCTGCGTGGAGGAGATTGGGTCAGCCGTGACCGGGGTCAGAAAGGGAGAGCTCCGATTTGCCATGGGACCGCATCGCTCGAGCCAGACCCATGCCGTTCTGGACACGTTGCCCGTTCCCAACGGCCTACCGCCGGATATCGCGGTGATCGCCCGCCTGATGGGCGTGTCGATGACCACCCTGATGACCACGGCCGCGCGCCCCGGCGACCGGGTGATCGTGACGGGCGCAGGACCGGTCGGCCTCTTGGCGGCACAACTATTCAGGATTGGCGGCTACCGAGTGACGGTCGTGGACCCCGACCTGCTTCGTCGGAGTCAAGCGGCGAAGGCAGGCCTTCACGATGCGCTGGCTGCGATGCCGCTCGATGATCCAGATCTCGCGGGGCGCGTGGCGCTTGTTGTCGAATGCTCAGGGCACGAGACGGCAGTCGTCGAGGGCTGCCGAATTCTACGACGCTTGGGCGAGGTCGTCCTCATTGGTGTGCCATGGCGGAAATACACTGACAAAACTGCTCATGAGCTTCTCAATGCCGTCTTTTTTGGTCTGATCACAGTGCGGTCGGGGTGGGAATGGCAACTTCCGTTGCATTCTCGTGGGTTCATCTGGGAAGAGCTGCATCAAGGCTACAACAACGCGCCCCATAGCAGCTTCAGCGGATACGAACTCGCGTTGTCTTGGCTGGCAGAGGGGCGCATTCAACTCGACGGTCTCGTCCGGGTTGAGGCGCCGGATGATCCCCAAGCTCTTTATACACGCATCATCGACCGGACCATTGAGGAGCCCTTAATTGTCCTGGACTGGGCAAACAAGACGCCAGCGACAAGGTCGGGGACATCGTCCAATGGGCCCGCGGCAGGGCTCGACGGCGATCTGGTGCGCGAAGCTCGGTAAACAGTCCCCGTTCGGGGAGGCTGATATGTGCAGCCAAACGGTCACGGACCAAAGCGAGCTTGCCGATCGGTATGTGCCCATCAGTGGCGAGTTGCATATAACCAGATCCGAGGCCGGCGCGACAAGTAGTTAGACACATATCTCAAAGGAAACGGCCAGTGAACGATCCGACTAAGCTGCCCTCAACCATGCCGTCTGTCATTGTCATCTCGAGCCTGGGCAGCCAAACGGCTCTAACGTTGGTCCGCCGTGCCCTTGATGAGGCTGCCTATCATCAGTGGCGAATCGCTGTCGCGGTGGCAGACGCTAATGGTGCCATCCTTGCCTCCGCCCGGATGGATGGGGTCGCGCCGCCGATCCTGGAATTCGCTTTCGACAAGGCATTCACGGCCGCGACTATGCGCCGGACAACGGCGGCGTTTGCCGAGCGGATGGACAGTTCGCCGGGGCTGCGGCTGGGCCTAGCCACGCGCGAACGCTTACTGACCTGGGCCGGGGGCCTCCCGATCATCCACGACGGGCAGGTGATCGGGGCGATCGGGATCTCCGGTGCAAGGGATCATGAGGACGTCGCTTGCGCAGAGGCCACGCTGGCGGCCGAGGGCCTGGCCTGGGAAGCTTGAGGAACGGCCATTCAAACGCTGACCACGCGTAAGATCGTGTCGATGTTGAACTGAAGCCGCTGCTCAAGCGCCTCTGGAGCCATGAGGTCGCGCTCGAATACGATCGAGCCGGTGAAGCGGTTGGTCAGGTAGTAGTAGCCGACAGCGGCGATGGTGATGTTCAGCTGGACGGGGTCGATCCCGTCGCGGAATACGCCTTCGCGCACACCACGTTCCAAGATCTGAGCAACCATCCCGACGAAGCGCCGGTTCGCGACCTTCACCACCTCCGACTTCTTCAGATGCCGCGCCCGGTGCAGGTTCTCGCTATTCACGAGCGTGAGAAACTCGGGGTTCTTGCGATAGTAATCCCAGGTGAAACGGACGAGCCTCTCAAGCGCGGACTTGGGGTCGAGGTGATCCAGGTTGAGCTTCTGTTCGGCTGTCCGGATGTCGAGATAAGCCTGTTCAAGAACGGCTTGGAACAGGCCCTCCTTACTCTCGAAGTAATGGTAGATCATGCGTTTATTGGCTTTGGCCCGCTCCGCGATGTCGTCCACTCGGGCACCGCCAAGCCCGCTCTTGGCGAACTCCTTCTTGGCCGCTTCGAGGATCCGCAGTCGCGTCGCATCGGAGTCGCGGGTCCGCGGCCGCTCCGCCGTTTTCTCGATCTTTTCTAGTGATGACATCGACATCTCCCCTCCCAGCCACTGGCGGGCGTCTCCTGCAAAGAGAGGCGTCACACTGCGACAGTCAATCCCTAACAACAGGCTTGACGTCGCGTGGTGCAAGGAAGTAACTAGATAGTGCGTTAACGGAGGAAAGCCGGGGTCGTCTCCCAAGTTTGGGAGTGGCTGCAGCAAGAAGTGCCACCTGCCGGACGTGATCTTGACAAGGACGGGGAGGACCAGAATGTCGACTTTCATCCGAGACTTCATCGAGCGGGAGAAGATGAACCGCCGCAACTTCTTGCTCGCCTCAGCCGCGGGCATGGGGTCGTTGGTGATTCCATCCGCCTTTGGCTTTGACCGGGCGCGGGCCCAGCTCGTCGACCCACAGATTGCCTGGAGTTACCGTGACCGCGCGAGCCCCTACTGGCTGGCCATCGTTTCGGGTGGCGAGACCTTCGTCGAGAGCATCGGTCGGCCGAGGGACTCACTTGTTAACCTCATCAACGAGGGCTCGTCGGAGAAGTCGCTGGCCGACATCGTGAGTTTTCTCCAAGCTACCGGGGGCAACTGCGCGATTGCCTGCGACGCCAACGACAGTCCCAACGCGCGGCCCATAGTGGAAGCGGTCGCGGCCGCGGGTGCCTACATCTCGACCATCTGGAACAAGACGGACGACCTGCACCCCTGGGACTTCGGCGACAACTACGTCAGCCACATGACTTGGTCGGACCTGAAGCCCTCCGAGGACCTCGCGCGCGCGCTGTTCGATGCGATGGGCGGCGAGGGCGGCGTCGTCCATATCGGCGGCATCCCCGCCAACAACCCGGCGATCGAGCGGCTCCAAGGCCTCAGGAACGCGCTTGTCGACTACCCCAATATCGAGCTTCTGGACGCCCAGCCCGGCGACTGGGACACCCAGAAAGCCGCCGATGTGATGTCGCAGTTCCTCACGCGCTATGGCGACCAGATCAAAGGCGTCCACTGCGCCAACGACGTTATGGCCTATGGCGCGCTCGAGGCCATGCGGGCCGAAGGCATCAGCGGCATCCCTGTAACCGCGTACGACGGCAACCCTGAAGCGGTGGACCTCGTGATGAAGGGCGACCTCCTGGGCACCTGCTTCACCAACCCGCATTGGGGTGGCGGAATCACTGCTGCGCTCGCCTACCATGCCGCAATCGGAACCTTCAAACCTTCCGAGGAGCCGCCGGAGCACCGGGAGTTCTACGGTCCGACGATCCTCATCACCCAGGCGGACGCCGAGAACTTCAAGAAAGAGTTCATCGACGCCACGCCGACCTACGATTGGACCGATTTCTGGGGGCCGACGAACGGCCAGATCCAGTACCCGGCTTCCAACTGACCGACCCGGCGGGCGGGGCCACGCGCCCGCCCGTCCATCTTTCCCTCGCCGAGGAGAACGGCGCAATGTCGACATCCGCCTCCGACACGGCCGCCCAGGGACGGGTTGCGATGCAGCAAACTCGAGCGTTCCGCCGGCCCAGCCGCGAAACCCTGATCCGCTGGGCACCCTTGCTGGTCCTGATCGCTCTTGTTGTCGTCTTCACGGCGATCAATCCTGCCTTTCTTTCGCTCCGAAACTTTGGGCGCATCGCCATCGCCTCCACTCCGGCGCTCATGGTGGCGATCGGAGTAACCTTCATCATCGTGATGGGATCGATCGACCTGTCGATGGAGGGCACGATTGCGGTCTGTGCCTGCGTCTTCGCCTACTTCTTCCTATCATGGGGTGGCACACTGCTTTCGACCGCCTGGGTCGCGATCCCGCTCACTCTCCTTCTCGGCGCGGTGCTGGGGCTGCTCAACGGCCTTGTCCATGTGCTCCTGCGGATCCCGTCCTTCATGGCCTCGCTCGCCATGGGCTTTGTGGGTATCGGCCTCGCCATCCTGATCACGCGGGGCGAAAAGTTCCTGATCGAGGACGAGGTCTTCCGGGGGCTCGTCACCTACCGGGTGTTGGGCTTCCCCATCATGGTCTACCTCGCGCTGGCCGCGCTCGTCGTGGCTTGGTTCATCCAGTCCTACACGCGGCTTGGGCGCAACTTCTACGCTGTGGGCGGGGGCGAGGAGCTGGCCCATGCCTCGGGTCTCGACGTCCGTCGCGTTCGCGTCATGGGCTTTATGCTGGCCGGCGTGTTCTATGCCTTGGCCGCTCTTTTTGCCGTCGGCCGCCTCGGCGTCGCCGAGTCGGTCTCGGGGGCCAATTTCATGTTCGTCTCGATCACCTCCGTGGTCGTAGGCGGCGTGGCGCTCTGGGGCGGGATTGGCGGCGTCTGGAACGCTCTCGTCGGTGTCCTGATCGTCAACGTCATCAACAACGGCATGGTGGTGATCGGGTTGCCCGACTTCCTGCAGGATGGCGTGCTCGGATTCCTTGTGATCGTCGCCGTCGTCCTTTCGACGGACCGCCGGTCCGTGTCCTTTGTCAAATAGGAGCCCCGCGATGTACGCGCTCCAGAAGGTCGACAAGAAGTTTCCCGGCGTCCACGCGCTCAAAGCCATCGATTTCCAGGTGGGCCGGGGTGAGATCGTGGGCCTGGTGGGCGAGAACGGCGCCGGCAAGTCCACCTTGATGAAGGTAATCTACGGCGCCTACCAGCCTGACGGCGGCCAGATCCTAGTCGACGGCAAATCGGTGCGCTTCGCCAACCCGCGCCAGGCCATGGAGCGGGGCATAGGGATGGTGTTCCAGGAGCAGTCGCTCATCGCCAACCTGACGGTAATGGAGAACATCTTCCTGGGTTACGAGCAGCAATTCGTCCGCTGGGGTGTCATCAATTGGCGCGAGATGGCCGAGGCGGCGCGACATCAGCTCGCCAAGGTCAAGCTCGACATCGATCCTGCAACCGTCACTTCGTCTCTCTCCTTCGCCCAACGGCAACTTGTGGAACTCGCGAAGGTGCTGACTCTCGAGGAGCGGGTTGAGGGGCACTTGGTGATCCTTCTCGACGAACCGACTTCCGTGCTCTCATCCGAGGAGGTCCAGCTCCTCTTCAGGCTGATCCGCGAACTCACTGCGCGTGCCTCGTTCATCTTCGTATCCCACCGGATGGACGAGGTCATGGAGATCTCCGACCGGATCTACGTCCTGAAGGACGGCCAAGTGGTAGACGTTGTTTCGCGGGGCGGGTCCAGCGCCGAAACCATCCAGCACAAAATGGTCGGTCGGAACGTTAACAAGGAATACTACCGCGAGCAGCGGCAGAAACCCTTCGATTCGAGCCGGACTCTCGTGGAACTCGATGGGGTGAGCCTGCCCGGGCGCGTGACGGATATTTCCCTCAAGCTCCACGCAGGCGAGGTTCTCTGCATCGTTGGCACCGAGGGCTCGGGGCGCGAGGCGATCCTGCGCACCATCTACGGGATGCGGACACCCGTCGAGGGGCGGGTCCTCATCAAAGGGCAGGAGGTCACATCCTTCAGCCCGCGCACGGCCGCATCCTTGGGCGTGGGCTACGTCCCGCGTGAACGCAAGATCGAAGGCATCGTCGCTGGGATGTCTGTCTACGAGAACATGACGCTGAGCCAACTCGGTCGGCACTCGAGCGGTGGCGTTCTGAAGCTCGCCGAGGAAAAGGCGTTGGCTCGTGACTGGATCAAGCGGCTCTCGATCAAGGCGCATTCCGAACATGCCGATTGCGGAAATCTGTCAGGGGGTAACCAGCAGAAGGTTGTGCTTGCCAAGTGGCGCTCGGGCGGGTCGGACATCATGCTCCTCGACCATCCGACGCGCGGCCTCGACATCGGCGCAAAGGAAGATGTCTACGAGATGATCCGAGACATGTCGGACGCGGCCGTGGGCATCGTTCTCGTGGCCGACACATTGGAAGAAGCAATAGGCCTCGCGCACACAATCATCGTCGTGAAGGACGGTCGCATACAGAAGACCTTCGGCGCGACATCGGGCGTCAAACCCACGCCCTTCGACCTACTCCATCACATGATCTGAGGGGCGGACATGACCTTTGAGACAATCAAGCCGCATCTACCCTGGATCACGCTCCTCGCGCTGGTCGCCGTCGTAGGCGTGATGAATGACAACTTCCTGAGGCCCGCGAACCTACTCGGCATGGCGGCCGAGATCGTGCCGCTCTTTATCATGGCCCTCGGGCTCACGTTCGTCATCTACATCGGAAGTATCGATCTTTCCGCACAATCCATGGCGAACATGATCACCGTGATCGCCTCGGTTTACCTTGTCACGCTCGGCCCCTGGGTGGCGCTGCTCTGCGCCGTGGCGGGATTCGGGCTCGGGATGCTGTCGGGGTACGTCACGACACGGCTGCTCGTGCCTTCCTTTATCTCGACCCTTGCGGTGGGAGGGGTGGCCTTTTCGCTGGCGCAGTGGCTTTCGGGCCAGCGGGCCCTCTACATGGACGCAGCCCAACGTAACGAGACCTTTGGCTGGATGATCGGGACGACCGCGAGCATCCCCAACGAGCTCCTCATTGCGTTGGCGCTCCTGCTAATCGCACTGTTTGTGGAGCGCCGGACAACGCTTGGGAGGGCGCTCAAGGCAGTCGGCGCAGGAGAGCTGGCGGCGACGGCCTCGGGCCTCAACGTGGCGCGCGTGAAGATGCTGGCTTTCGCGATCTCGGGGATGCTCGCGGCACTGGCGGGGCTCCTCTTTGCGGTCAAACTTTCGGGCGGGGCCCCGACGATCGCCAACGGTTTCCTGCTACCGGCGATTGTGGCCGTGCTGGTCGGGGGCACCCCCCTGACGGGCGGGGTCGGGGGTGTCGTCAACACGGCCATCGGCGTGCTGATTGTGGCCGTCATCCGGTCCTCGATGGTCTATTTCGGGATCGACGCCACCCAGCAGCAGATGGTCTTCGGGCTGGTCCTGATCGCGGCCATCGCGCTCACCATCGACCGCGCCAAACTGCGCACGGTCAAGTAGGAGGCGCAAATGCAAACCATGCGAGCGGCCGTCCTGACAGACCCGGGGCGCTTCGATCTGCGCGAGGTTGCCAGGCCGGAGATTGGCCCAGATCAAGTCCTGATCCGGGTTAGCCGAACCGGCATCTGTGGCACCGACATCCACATCTTCAACGGCCATTACGCAGCGGACCGGCTTCCTCTGATTCCAGGGCACGAATTCACGGGCGTAGTGGCTGGCACGGGGCGGGACGTCAGACATCTGAAGGAAGGTGACCGGGTTGTCGCCGACATCAACATCGGCTGCGGCACTTGCTATTGGTGCCGTCGAAACGAAGTCCTGAACTGCCCTGATGTAACGCAGGTGGGCATCGGCCGGGATGGCGCCTTCGCCGACTACGTAGCAGTGCCTGCACGCTTGGTGTTCCCGGCGCCGGAAGGTGTGCCAGATGCAGTTCTGGCGTTGACCGAGCCAGTGGCCTGCGTGGTCCGTGCGGCGCGCAAGGCGGAAGTGAGCTTCGCGCAGTCGATCGTAGTCTTGGGAGCTGGCCCCGTCGGCAACCTGCACGTTCAGATGATGCGCCTCATTGGAGCCGCTCCCATCATCGTGGCGGACCTGTCCGAGGCGCGCTGCCAGAAGGCGCTTGAAGTCGGGGCCGATGTCGCCATCTCTGACCCCGCCGAACTCAAGGCGGCTGTCCTGGCCCGGACCGGCGGTCGAGGCGCAGACCTGGTGATCGAGAGCGTGGGCAGCCCGCGGCTTTATGCAACTGCCTTCGACCTGATCCGCAAGGGCGGGCACGTGGCCTTCTTCGGTCTCACCGGGCCCGGCGAGACGGTGAGTGTCGATATCCTACGCACCATCCTCGAGGAGAATAGTCTCAAGGGCTCAGTAGCCGGCATGGGCGAGGATATGCACGACGCCATGACGCTGCTCGCGCACGGCCGCTTCCAGATCTCCGCTTTCATTGGGTCAGAGTATCCGCTCGACCACATCCAGCAGGCTTTCGACACGCTTGCAGACAGGCCGGGCGACCTCAAGACGCAGATCGTGCTGGCCTGAGTCGGCACCGAGATCTGCAAAAAAACTACAAAGTTACAGTGCTGCAACGTCGCAATCAGGCTTTCAGCCTCGATCCCGGAAAGGGGCCTACCTATGGACCAATCCAGCAACCGCCTTTCGCTGCCATCCTCCCCGCGCGAGTTCGGCTTCTTCGTCGACGGCGAATGGAGGGGAGGGCGCGAGTTCTTCGACCGCGCTTCGCCGGGCCACGGAGCCGTGGTCACGCGCATTCCGCGCTGCACGAACAAGGATCTCGAAGACGCCGTCGCGGCTGCCAGGACCGCCTTCGAGGATCGCCGCTGGTCTGGCCTTTCCGGGGGCGAACGCGCTGGTGTTCTTCTGCGCGCGGCCGAGGGCCTGCGTCGCCGCCGCGACGAGATTGCCTATTGGGAAACGCTCGAGAACGGCAAGCCTATTTCCCAGGCCCGGGGCGAGATTGACCACTCAATTGCCTGCTTCGAAATGGGGGCTGGCGCGGCGCGGCTCCTGCACGGGGACAGTTTCAACTCGCTAGGGGACAACCTTTTCGGCATGGTCCTACGCGAGCCCATCGGGGTTGTGGGCCTTATCACGCCCTGGAACTTTCCTTTCCTGATCCTCTGCGAGCGGGTCCCTTTCATCCTGGCTTCGGGCTGCACCATCGTGGCCAAGCCTTCGGAGGTGACCTCTGCTACAACGTTGATCCTGGCAGAGGTTCTCGCCGAGGCCGGGCTTCCCGCTGGGGTCTACAACGTCGTGACGGGCTCGGGCCGGACCATCGGTCAGGCGATGACCGAGCATCCCGACATTGACATGCTGTCCTTCACGGGCTCGACCGCCGTGGGACGTTCCTGCGTGCGGGCGTCGGCCGACAGCAATTTCAAGAAGCTGGGGCTGGAACTTGGCGGCAAGAACCCGATGATCGTTTTCGCGGATGCCGACCTGGACGAGGCGGCGGACGGGGTGGCGTTCGGAATCGGCTTCAACACCGGACAGTGCTGCGTGTCGGGCAGCCGGCTGATGGTCGAGCGCTCCATCGCTGAGGAGTTCGAGGCGCGTCTCGCAGACAAGATGGCGCGGATCCGCGTAGGTGATCCCTTGGACGAGCGCACACAGGTCGGTGCCATCACGACCGAGGCCCAGAACACCACGATCCTTGACTACATCGCCCGCGGCCAGGCCGAGGGTGCGCGTGTGGTCACGGGCGGCACCCCGCTCGACTTCGGTGGCGGGCAGTATATCGCGCCCACGCTCTTTGCGGGCGTGACGCGGGGCATGGCCATCGCCCAAGACGAAATCTTTGGCCCCGTCCTCTCCTCCATGCCGTTTGACACGATGGAGGAAGCGATCCGGCTCGCGAACGACACCGTCTACGGGCTTTCTGCCAGCGTCTGGACCAAGAATCTTGATAAAGCACTTGCTGTTACGCGGCGGGTCCGAGCCGGGCGCTTCTGGGTCAACACGATGATGGCCGGCGGGCCCGAGATGCCTTTGGGCGGCTTCAAACAGTCAGGCTGGGGGCGCGAGGCCGGGATGTACGGGGTCGAGGAGTACACGCAGATCAAGTCGGTGCATATCGAGCTTGGCAAGCGCACGCCCTGGATCGAATGATGGCCGACGCTTTTGACTACGTGATCGTCGGGGGTGGCGCGGCGGGCTGCGTGCTTGCTGCGCGGCTGAGCGAAAATCCGGCCACCCGGGTCTGCCTGGTCGAGGCCGGCGGGCGCGACACCCATCCCTACATCCACATGCCGGTGGGCTTCGCCAAGATGACGTCCGGCCCGATGACCTGGGGTCTGGTCACGGCACCCCAGCGGCACGCTAATAATCGAGAGATCCCCTACGCCCAGGCGCGCGTCCTCGGCGGGGGCTCCTCGATCAACGCCGAGATCTTCACCCGAGGTCATCCCAGCGACTACGACCGCTGGGTCGAGGAGGGAGCCGACGGCTGGAGCTTCAAGGAGATCCAAAAGTACTTTCTACGCTCCGAAGGCAATACGGTTTTGTCCGGCTCGTGGCACGGCACCGATGGTCCGCTCGGCGTGTCGAACATTCCCGATCCCCAACTGACGACCCGCGCCTTCGTTCAGAGCTGCCAAGAACTCGGCATCCCGTACAATCCCGACTTCAATGGCCCAGTGCAGGAGGGTGCAGGAGTCTACCAGACTACCACCCGAAATGGCCGACGCTGTTCGGCGGCGGTCGGCTATCTGCGCCCTGCGCTGAAACGACCGAACCTCACGCTCGTTACCGGCGCGCTCGTCCTGCGACTCGTTTTCGAGAGGCGCCGGGCCGTTGGAGTCGAATACGCCGTCAAGGGGGAGCGGCATACGGCCCGGGCGGAGAGCGAGGTCCTCGTTACCTCCGGCGCCATTGGCTCGCCCAAGCTCCTCATGCTGTCGGGCGTCGGGCCGGCCGACCACCTGCGCTCGCTCGGCATCTCCGTGGTCCAAGACCTTCCGGGGGTTGGTCAAAACCTCACGGACCATTTCGGCATAGACATTGTGGCCGAGCTTAAGGAGCATGTCAGCCTCGACAAGTACAACCGGCCCCACTGGATGCTCTGGGCCGGCCTTCAGTATGCCCTTTTCCGCTCGGGGCCGGTCACCTCGAACGTCGTCGAGGGGGGCGCCTTCTGGTATGCCGACGGGCCGGGTTCGCAGTCCTGCCCGGACCTCCAGTTCCACTTCCTAGCCGGCGCAGGCGCGGAGGCCGGGGTCCCGTCGGTGCCCAAGGGCGCCTCAGGCATCACGCTCAACTCCTATACGTTGCGCCCGCGGAGCCGAGGCTCGGTGACGCTCCATTCAGCAGACCCGAACGCCGCACCCATCATCGACCCGAACTTTCTCGCCGAGCCCGACGACCTGCGTGTTTCGGTGGAGGGGGTCAAGATCAGCCGTGAGATCTTTCAACAGCCTTCTCTGCAGAGGCACATCAAGGAAATTCGATTCCCCGACTTCAACGTGCGCACCCAAGCCGACTACGAGGCCTATGCGCGTCAGTATGGCCGGACGTCCTACCATCCGGTCAGCACCTGCCGGATGGGCCGCGATCCGTTGGCGGTGGTGGATTCCTCCTTGCGCGTCCACGGAATCGATGGCCTGCGGATTTGTGACAGCTCGGTCATGCCGAGCCTCGTGGGATCCAATACGAACGCGCCCAGCATCATGATCGGCGAGAAAGCCTCGGACCTCGTCCGCGGCAACGCCTGAAGGGCTCCTCCCGAGCGACTGGGGCGGCCCTCGGGCCGCCCCCTTTTTGTGCTCAGTCCCATTCCGGGGCGATTGGCACCGACTCCTTGGTTACGACCCGAAAGTTGGTGCGCGTCATCGCGTCGATCCGCGCCATGTCGACCGAGGACAGGGTGAAGTCCATGATGTCGAAGTTTGCACGGATGTTCTCGGGCTTCGTGGACATGGTGTTCAGCGGAACGCCCTTTTGAATGATCCAGCGGAGGACGACCTGAGCTGCAGACTTCCCGTAGCCGCGGCCGATCTGCTCCAGGAGCGGGTATTTGAACACCTCGCCTCGCGCGACCGAGGCATAGGACGAAAGTGGAATCCCGGTTTCGTTCGCTGCGGTCAGGAGCTTGTCCTGGTTCAGAAGCGGGTGGAACTCGACCTGGTTGGTCACGAGCGGGGCATCCACGATGCGGCGCGCTTCGCGCATCATGGCGACGGTATAGTTCGAAACGCCAATGTTACGCGTAAGGCCACGATCCAGGGCCGTCTGCAGTAGCAGTAGCGAAGGTGCGATGTCACCGTTCGCCGGAGGCCAGTGCAGCAAGAGGCTATCTACCTGGTCCACCCGCAGATCCTTGAGGCTCTGCTCGACCGAAGCGAGGAATCTGTCCTCGCCGAAATTGTCCGGCGCCACCTTGGTGGTAATGCAAAGGTCCTCGCGAGGGACTCCGCCTGCAGCGAGCGCCGCACCAGTTTCGGCCTCGTTGCCGTACCACTGGGCTGTGTCAAAGGCACGATAACCTGCATCAAGAGCGTTCGCGATGGCTTGGGCGAGAACCTCCCCCTTCAAGGGCCAGGTCCCGAAGCCGCGTTGATGCGTCTTCTGAAAGTAGATGTTCATGGAAGCTCCCTGTTGTCCTGCCAGGTGGGGTCATGATGCAGGGCGGCCCTTCATCCCCTCTTGATAGCTCAGCCCAACCATGCTTATTGTCATAACTGGTTAGTTACTTGCAGGCAAGCTTGGAGGGCCCGTCCCATGAAAAAGGTCAGATCCGCCCGCGAGGCAGTCGCGCTGATCGGCGATGGAGCTGTGGTTGCCGTCAACTCGTCTTCTGGGCTGCTCTGTCCGGATGCGGTTCTTCAAGCCTTGGGTGAGCGCTTCGAGTCAGAGGGGGCGCCCCGCGGGCTCACCTCCATTCATCCCATCGCTGCGGGTGACATGTTCGGCACCAAGGGAGTGGACCACATCGCCCGACCCGGCCTCCTGACAAGGATCATCGGAGGGTCCTACCCTTCAGGGCCGAGCAACGCCGAACCGCCGCGCATCTGGCAGATGATCCAGAACGAGGAGGTCGCGGCTTGGAACATCCCCTCGGGCATCGTCTTCGATATGCTTCGCGAGGGCGCGGCCAAGCGGCCAGGCGTTCTGACCAAGGTTGGCATGGACACCTTCGTCGACCCCGAGCAAGAAGGTGGCGCCATGAACGCGAGCGCCCGGCAGTCGCCGATGGTCCGGCGTGTGGATTTCGACGGCGATGAGTGGCTCCACTTTCCTGCCTTGGCGCCGGACGTCGCGATTATCCGAGCCACGACTGCAGACGAGAATGGCAATCTGACCTTTGAGCAGGAGGGGGCCACACTGGGCGCGATGGAGATGGCTCTGGCCGCACGGAACTGCGGCGGAATCGTCATAGCCCAGGTCAAGCGTGTGGCCGCCAATGGCACGATGCGCCCTCATGACGTCAAGGTGCCCGGCATCCTTGTAGACATCGTTGTGGAGGCTCCCGACCAACTTCAGACGACGGCAACGGCCTACGATCCCGCGATTTCGGGCGAGCTGTTCCGGCCCTTGTCCAGCTTCCGCCACGCGGAGTTCAACATAGGCAAGGTCATCGCCCGCCGCGTGGCGCGGGAACTCCGCCCTGGATGGGCGGTAAACATCGGTTTCGGTATTTCGGCAAACGTGCCGCGGATCCTCATAGAGGAAGGGCACCACGGCAAAGTGACTTGGGTCATCGAGCAGGGTCCCGTGGGAGGCGTTCCGCTCCTCGACTTCAAGTTCGGCTGCGCCGCAAACGCGGAAGCCTTCGTGGCCTCTCCGCACCAGTTCAGTTACTTCCAGGCGGGCGGTTTCGATTGTTCGCTCTTGTCCTTCCTTGAGATCGATGCAGAGGGTTCGGTCAACGTCTCGCGCCTGGCCGCGACCCCGCACCGAACGGCCGGAGCCGGTGGCTTCGTGGACATCACCGCGCGGGCGAAGCGCATCGTCTTCTCTGGAAACTTCAACGCTGGGGCCAAGATGCGACTCGAGAACGGTCGCCTCATTATCGATAAGGAAGGCAAGATTGCGAAGATCGTGCCCAAGGTAGACCAGGTAAGTTTCTCGGGACGCCGCGCCCGCGCGCAAGGGCAGGACGTCACCTATGTGACCGAGCGATGCGTGATGCGTCTCGCTGATGACGGTCTCATCGTCACCGAGATCGCGCCGGGCCTCGACCTCGAGCGCGATGTGCTGGCTCAGGCAGCGACGCCCCTGCATGTCGCTCCGAACCTGAAGGTGATGGACGAGGCGCTGTTCCGGCCTGAGCCCGTCGGGCTGCCGCTGTGACCGATCCCCGCCTCGATTTCTCCCTTGAGGGGCCGGTTGCCCGGCTCGTGATCCGGCGAAGTGACAAGCTCAACGCGCTCGACGCAGCGATGGTGGAGTCGCTCCTACCGATCTGCCGCCAAGTCGAGCGCTCCTCGGCCCGGGTGCTGATCCTCTCGGGCGAGGGGGAAAAAGCGTTCAGCGCTGGGGGCGATATCGCGGCATGGGGCGCCAAAGTACCCGAGGACTTCGGTCGTCACTGGCTCCGCAACGGCCATGACGCCTTCGATGCGCTGGCGCGACTCGCAATCCCGGTGATCGCGGTGCTGAATGGGCCAGCCCTTGGTGGAGGGCTTGAACTCGCAGCTTGCGCTGACTTTCGCCTCGCCGAGGCGCATGTCCGGATTGGGCTGCCCGAGACGTCGCTGGGCATCATTCCGGGTTGGAGCGGCACGCAGCGGGCCATCCGCCGCTTCGGCGCACAGGTGGTCCGCCGGATGGCGCTCTTCGGCGAGGTCTTCGACGTGGAGCAAGCCCTGGCACTAGGCCTTGTAGACGCCGTCGTGCCAACAGGTCAGGGAGCGGAAGAGGCGCAACGCGTGGCGGAGCGTCTACTGGCTCGATCGGGTCGCGCCACGGAACTGTGCAAGATGCTCATCAATGCTGCTGAGGGCGAAGAACGGGAGCGTGTGCTTGAGTCGCTCGCAGGTGCTCTCGCCGCCGGCTCTACGGAGTTGCAGGAGGGTCTCGCCGCCTTCCGCGAGAAACGTGCTCCTCGCTTTGCATCAGGTGAAGCGCCATGACTTGCGCGATCGATAAATCGTGGTTCCATCGGTCGCCGGTGAAGACCCAGGAAGTGACCGCTCCAAGCAACCGTTCGGCGCACACTCCAAGCGAAACGGCAATGGGTTTCGATCCTTGATGTCCTCTGAAGATCGCACGTTTCTTACCCGTCTTTTCGAGGCTGCCGTGCGCGCGGCGGATCCGGAAGCTGCGTTGCGAGCCAACTTGCCCAAGCGGCCGCGGGGACGCTGTGTCGTGGTTGGGGCCGGCAAGGGTGCCGCACAGCTCGCGCAGGCCCTCGAACGACTCTGGGACGGGCCCCTGGAAGGCGTTGTTGTCACCCGCTACGGCTACGCCGCTCCATGCGAGCGCATTCGAGTTCTAGAGGCCTCGCATCCGGTGCCCGACGTGGCGGGGCTCGTGGCCTCGCGGTCGCTCCTCGAGGCAGTGTGTGATCTTACACCCGATGACCTTGTTATAGCGTTGGTTTGCGGAGGCGGTTCGGCATTGCTGCCCTGCCCGCCGGGGGACCTCACGCTGGAAGATGAGGCGGAGCTCAACCGGGCGCTCCTCGCATCCGGGGCCCCCATCTCGGTGATGAACGCGATCCGCAAGCAGGTCTCGGGGATCAAGGGTGGGCGGCTCGCGCTGGCGGCGTATCCCGCCAGGGTAGTGTCCCTCGTCGTGTCTGACGTGCCGGGGGATGATCCTGCGCAGGTGGCCTCGGGGCCCACAGTGCCCGACCACGTCACGCGCGAGGAGGCGCGAGCCATGGCAGCTACCTGGCGGATCAACCTGCCCGAACGGGCTGCGGCTTGGCTTGCCGGGGATGAGGGACGGGCGCCATCTCCTGATGACCTCCGCTTCGCCGAGCACGAGGTTCGGGTGATCGCCTCAGCTCGGCTATCGCTCGAAGCGACGGCCCGGGTGGCGGAGGCGGCCGGGGTGCCTGCTGTGATCCTGTCGGATGCCATCGAGGGCGAGGCGCGCGACGTGGGGCGGGTCCATGCAGCCCTCGCGCGGGAAGTGGTGCTGCGGAATCGGCCCTTTGCCCGACCAGTAGTGATGCTGTCTGGAGGGGAGACCACGGTGACGCTGCGTGGCCGAGGCCGGGGTGGGCGTAATGCAGAGTTCGCGCTGGCGCTGGCGCTCGCGGCCGAAGGAATGCATTTCGCGGCGCTTGCGGCCGATACCGACGGGATCGATGGGAGCGAGGACAACGCCGGCGCTTTCGTCGACGGTGGCTCGACGGCGCGGCTGCGGTCCTTGGGACGCAATCCCGCAGCTCTTCTAGCCGCGAATGACGCATGGAGCGCCTTCGACGCGCTCGAGGACCTCTTCGTCACCGGTCCAACCGGGACCAACGTCAACGATTTTCGGGCCATCCTGGTCCGCTAAGGCGGCGAACCATCAGGAGGTTCGTACCTTCTTGGACTACCTCATTTGTCTGGTTCGTCACTGTGACGCCGAGCCGGAGGATTCCACGCCCCGCTGCGCGGGTTTGGCGTTTATCAAGGACGGTAATCATGGCGCGCACGCGGTCGCCTGCCAGCACCGGCCGTCGGAAGGACCAGTCCCAGCCTAGCGAGGCCACAGCGTCGAACTGTGCGTCAGCTTGGTTCTTGAGCCCGTCCACGACCGAGAGGACGAGGAGCCCGTGGGCAACGCGCCCATGGAAACCGTAGTCCCGGGCGGCCGTCTCGCTCATGTGGATAGAGAACTGGTCACCGGTGAGCGTCGCGAAGGCGTCGACCATGGCAGCCGAGATCTCTGTCTCGCCCGTCTCGATCTGGTCGCCCGGCACCACGTCGTCGAAGGCGTGGTGCCCGGGCGGAAGCCGTCGTCCAATTGAAGGCACGGTCACACTGGCGCCTGGTCGAGCTTCTCGGGGTTTGGAACCGGCGCATCCTCGCGCAGGAGGCCCTTGGCTTTCAGGTCAGCCCAGAACTCGGGTGGGATCGGGTGGCTGAACCAGGCAAGATTCTGGTCGAGCTGCGCCACAGTCCGGGTACCAGCCATGAAACTGGGCACTGCCGGATGGGCGACCACGAACTGGAGCGCGGCGGCGGGCAGGGGAACGTTGTGGTCGCGGCATACGGCCTCGATCCTTGCAACCTTCTCCATCACGTGCGCCGGGGCAGGGGAGTAGTTGTACTTGGCGCCCGGCACTGCGCCGGTCGCGAGGATCCCGGAGTTGAAGCCCCCGCCTACCACCACAGCGGCCCCGCGCTCCTCGCAGAGCGGCAGAAAGCGATCAAGCGCCTCCTGCTCGAGGAGCGTGTAGCGACCGGCGAGGAGGAAGCAGTCGAAATCACGCCGCTCGAGCGCGGCGAGGCATACCTCCCACTCGTTGACGCCTACACCGATCGCCTTCACCAGGCCTTCGTCGCGCAGGCGGGAGAGTGCGCGCCAACAGCCGTCCATCGCTTCCTCGAAGACCTCAGGCTGGGCGTCGCCACGGGTGAAGCGATCAACGTCGTGGATGAAAAGCATGTCGATCCGCTCGAGCGCCAGCCGCTGAAGGCTGTCCTCGAAAGAGCGCATCGTTCCATCATAGCTGTAGTCGAAGCGCATCGCGAAAGGCGCGGCATCGACCCAGGGCTGAAAGTTGATCGTCCCGCGCTTGGCCGGGCTCAGAAGGCGACCCACCTTGCTTGCAAGCACAAAGTCGTCACGTCGCTTCCAGCGCAGCTCTTGACCCGTGCGCAGTTCCGAAAGACCGTGGCCGTACATCGGTGCGGTGTCGAAGAAGCGCACACCTGCATTCCAGGCGTGGTCGAACATTGCCGCCGAGGTCGCCTCGTCAATGGGGCGGAGGAAGTTGCCGACAGGCGCCGTGCCAAACCCGAAGGCCGTGACCTCAAGATCGACCCGGCCAAACTTGCGCCGTGTGGAAGGATGCATCGCGACCTCCAGGTGATAAGTAACTATTTAGTGCATCGTAGCGCCGCCTTTGCCTTCCCCGCAAGTACTTTCGGGACCTGTGAGAGCCTGATTCGGGCTTGACTAGGGGCGAAACGGGTGTCAGATGTAACTATCTAGTTACTACACCGGACAGGGCGAACCAGCCCTTGGGGACCTGCCATGTATCTCAACGAAACACATCTCCAGGTTCGCGAGATGGCGCGCGACTTCGCAGACGGCGTCGTGCGCCCGATCGCCGAGGCCCTCGATCGCGACGAGCGCTTTCCGGGCGAGATTTTCGAGCAGATGGCTGAGCTCGGCCTCTTCGGGGTCGGCGTGCCCGAAGAGATGGGTGGTCCTGGCTTCGACTCGCTGACCTATGCCTTGGTCATGGAAGAGCTGTCGCGTGGCTACGCCAGCATCGCTGACCAGTGCGGATTGGTGGAACTCATCTCGACCCTGCTTGTCCGACATGGGACCGACGAGCAACGGGCGCTGCTTCCCAGCATCCTTGGGATGCGAACCAAGGTGGCCTACTGCATTACTGAGCCCGAGGCCGGCACCGATGTTTCAGGCATTCGCACCACAGCCGTCCGCGACGGGAGCGGCTGGATCCTCAACGGCGGTAAGGTCTGGATCCACAATGCGCCGGTGGCCGACCTCGCCTTCGTTCTTGCCCGGACAGACAAGGACAAGGGCCACCGTGGCATGTCCATCTTCATTGTGGACCTACACGCAAAGGGCGTCGAGCGTGGCCCCAAGGAACACAAGATGGGCCAGCGGGCGAGCCAAGTCGGCGCGCTCAACTTCAGTGACGTCCACGTGCCCGCCGACATGCTCCTCGGCGAAGAGGGGCGCGGCTTCCACATGATGATGTCGGTACTCGACAAGGGTCGTGTGGGAATCGCCGCGCTGGCTGTAGGCATAGGGCAGGCGGGCCTCGAGGCGGCAGTAGATTACGCCGCAACTCGCAAGCAGTTCAGCAAGCCCATTGCGGACTTCCAAGGTGTACAGTGGCTCCTCGCCGACATGGCCAAGGACATCGAGGCGGCCCGGCTCCTTGTCCATTCTGCCGCCATGAAAATCGATGCTGGGCAGGATGCGACCAAGGCCTGCTCCATGGCTAAGTGCTTTGCGGGCGACATGGCCGTGGCGCGCACAGCCGACGCGGTGCAGGTCTTCGGTGGATCGGGCTACATCCGCGGGTTCGAAGTCGAACGGCTCTACCGCGACGCCAAGATCTGCCAGATCTACGAAGGTACCAATCAGATCCAACGGATGATCATCGCCCGCGAGCTCTTGGCTAAGGGCGCCCGGGTATGAGACAGGCCGCACTTGTCACCGGCTCCAGCCGCGGCATCGGCCTAGCCGTCGCCGAGGCTCTCGCGCACGAAGGATTTGCCGTTGCTGTCAATGGCCCTGCCGACGACGCGGAACTTGCCGCGGCAGCGGAGCGGATACGCGCCCTTGGCGTACCAGTCGTCGCCACGCCCTTCGACGTGACCAACTTGGCTGGATACGAGTCGATGCTCGCCCGGATCGAAGAGGCGATCGGGCCCCTCACGACTCTCGTCAACAACGCCGGCGTCGGAGTGATGAGCCGGGGCGACCTCCTTGACGTGACGGAAGCGAGTTACGACCGCTGCCTCGCGGTCAACGCCAAGGCCATGTTCTTCCTGAGCCAAGCCTTCGCGCGGCGGCTTCTCGCCCGCGAACGCGATCCGTCGCTCTTCCATTCCATCGTCAACGTCACGTCTTCAAATGCCGTCGCTGTGGCGGTGCAGCGGGGCGAGTACTGCGCCTCCAAAGCCGCCGCGGCGATGATCTCCAAGACCTTTGCGGTGCGGCTCGGGTCCGAGAACATTGCCGTCTACGACGTGCAGCCGGGCCTGATCGCCACCGAGCTGACGGCGCCAGTGATCGAGAGCTACGCCCGGCGGGCGGCTGAGGGACTCACGCTCTTTCCCCGCGTGGGCCAGCCTGCTGAGATGGGTGCGATCATTGCCGCCTTAGCCGGGGGCAAACTCCCCTACACCACCGGACAGGCGATCTCGGCGGATGCCGGGATGCTGGTTCCTCGCTTCTGAGGTCGTTCCATGAAGATCGCGCTCCCCGACGCATTCGGTCAGATGACGGATTATACGCTGACCGGCAGTCCTATCGCGCCGGTCCCTCTCGGTCCGAGCCCGACCCGAGTCATCTACTCGGCTGCCCACGTCGTCGCAGATCCCTTCAGTGACAGGGATCCTTCCGGCCCGGCGGCCATCGACTGGGAGCGGACCATGGCTTTCCGCCACTATCTGGCGGGGCTGGGCCTTGGGATCGCTGAGGCCATGGACACCGCCCAGCGCGGCATGGGCCTTGACTGGCCGGGCGCTCTTGAACTGATCCGTCGGACTAAGGCTGATCTGCCCCAGGCGCTCGTGGCCAACGGTTGTGGCACTGACCACCTCGACCCAAAAGAAGCGCGGTCGCTCGACGACGTGCGACGGGCCTATTTCGATCAAGTGGAAGCGATCCAGGGAGTAGGCGGGCGGCTGATCCTAATGGCCTCACGGGCGCTCGTCCGCGTCGCCCGAGGGCCAGAGGACTATATCCGGGTCTATGGCGACGTGCTCGCGAGCTGTGACCAGCCGGTGATCCTCCACTGGTTGGGCGAAATGTTCGATCCAACGCTGGCTGGATACTGGGGGGCCCAGGACTTCGAGGGGGCGCTCGAAACCGCTCTCGCCGTCATCAAGCAGAATGCCTCCAAGGTGGACGGCATAAAGATCTCGCTCCTAGACAAGGACAAGGAGATCGCAATGCGCCGCCGCCTGCCGGCGGAGGTGAAGATGTACACGGGGGACGACTTCAATTACCCCGAGTTGATCGAAGGCGACGAACAGGGTTTCTCCCACGCCCTTCTTGGCATCTTCGACCCACTTGCCGCTGCCGCGGCCCAGGCCGTCAATCAGCTGGGGCAGGGGGATGCGAGACGCTTCCGCGAGACGCTCGACCCGACCGTGCCTCTCGCGCGGCTGATCTTTCGGGCGCCGACGCAGCACTACAAGACAGGCGTGGTGTTCTTGGCCTGGCTCAACGGGTTCCAGGACCACTTCATCATGCTGAACGGCGCGCAGGCGATGCGGCCGCTCCCCTACTTCACCGAGGTCTTCCGCCTTGCCGACGGCTGCGGGCTCCTTCGCGATCCTGAGATGGCCGTCGCGCGGATGAAACGCCTCCTCGCACTTTACGGTGTGTGATGCGGGATTTCTCGAACGACACATCGCAGCTTGCCCTTAACACGGCGACGCTTGGGCACAACCTCGACGGCCACGGAGCCGGCTGGCCGGTCGAGAGGGTAATCAACGCCTGCGCGGAACGGGGCATCGGCGGAATCGTGTTCTGGCGCCGGGAAGTTGGTTCCCGGGCCGTTGAGATCGGGGCGCGTGCCCGGGCAGCGGGTTTGCGGGTAGACGGCCTCTGCCGCACGCCGTTCCTGACGGGTCCCCTGGCACTGCCGAGCCGACAGCAGATAATGGACGACTTCCGGTCCTCGATCGACATGGCTGCAGACCTAGGGGCACCGATCCTCACAATTGTCACAGGCGGCGTCGAGCCTGGCACGAAGGGAGCTGGCCCGAGCCTTGACCTGGTGACAGATCGAGTTGCCGAGGTCGCGCCCTATGCGGCCGAGCGCGGCGTGAGCTTGGCGCTTGAACCACTCAACCCGGTTTACGGCGGCAATCGTTCCTGTCTGACCACCGTGCGCGATGCGCTTGACATCTGCGATCGGATCGGAGCCCCAAATCTGGGTGTCGCCGTCGATGTCTATCATGTCTGGTGGGACACCGAGCTCTCGATGCAACTACGGCGCGCGGGACCGGAGCGCCTCCTCGGCTATCACCTTTGTGACTGGCTGGCCGACACACGGGACGTGCTCCTTGACCGCGGCATGATGGGGGACGGAGTAGCCGACCTGCGCGGTCTCCGCGCAGCGATGGAGGGGGCGGGTTACGGTGGCCCCTGCGAGGTCGAAATCTTCTCGGCCGACAACTGGTGGAAACGCGATCCGGACGAGGTGCTCGACGTCATGGTTGAGCGGTTCCGGACTGCTTGCTGAGGGAAAGCGCCCATGAAGGTTCTTGTGCCTGTGAAGCGCGTGATCGACTACAACGTGAAGGTTCGCGTGCGCGCGGACGGCTCGGGCGTCGATCTCGCCAACGTCAAGATGTCGATGAACCCCTTTGACGAGATCGCGGTCGAGGAGGCGATCCGGCTCAAGGAGAAGGGCACCGCGACCGAGGTCGTGGCCGTCTCCATCGGCGTCCGCCAGGCGCAGGAGACGCTTCGGACCGCGCTCGCCATGGGTGCCGACCGCGCGATCCTGGTGCTGGCCTCCGAGGACGTCCACCAGGACATCGAGCCACTCGCGGTGGCCAAGATCCTGGCGGGCATCGTCAAGGAGGAGAGCCCCGGGCTGGTGCTCTGCGGCAAGCAGGCCATCGACAACGACATGAACGCGACGGGCCAGATGCTCGCGGCCCTTCTCGGCTGGGCGCAGGCGACCTTCGCCTCCGAGCTGAAGGTCGAGGGCGAGGAGGCCACCGTGACCCGCGAGGTCGACGGCGGTCTCCAGGCGATCAAGGTCAAGATGCCCGCCGTGGTCACCGTGGACCTTCGGATGAACGAGCCGCGCTACGCGTCGCTCCCGAACATCATGAAGGCCAAGAAGAAGCCCCTGGAGGAGAAGACGCCCGGAGACTACGGCGTGGATGTCACGCCCCGGCTGCGGGTCGTGAAGACCACCGAGCCCGCGAGCCGCAAGGCGGGCGTGATGGCCAAGTCGGTGGATGAGCTTGTGGACATGCTCAAGGGCGCGGGGGTGGTGTGATGGCTATTCTTCTGATCGGCGAAGTGACGAACGGCCAGCTGGGCCTCGATGCCACCGCCAAGGCGGTCACGGCGGCGGCCAAGCTGGGCGAGGTCCATGTCCTCTGCGCCGGCGCCTCCGCGCGCGGCGCAGCCGAGCAGGCTGCCCAGATCCAGGGCGTGGCCAAGGTGCTGGTCGCCGAGGACCCCGCGCTGGGCCACCGCTTGGCCGAGCCCACGGCGGCGCTGATCGTGAGCCTCGCCTCCGGCTACAGCCACGTCGTCGCCCCCGCGACCACCGACGCCAAGAACGTGCTGCCCCGCGTGGCCGCGCTTCTCGACGTCATGGTCATCTCCGACGTCTCGGGCATCCAGGACGCCGACACCTTCGAGCGGCCCATCTACGCGGGCAACGCCATCCAGACGGTGACCTCCTCGGACGCGATCAAGGTCGCCACCATCCGCACCGCGGGCTTCGACGCCGCCCCCCTGGGCAACGCCGCCCCGATCGAGGCCGCCCCCGGCGCCACCGACCCGGGCCTGTCGCAGTGGATCGAGGACCGCACGGCGCATTCGGGCCGTCCGGAGCTGACCTCCGCCCCGGTCGTCGTGTCGGGCGGACGCGGCATCGGCTCGAAGGAGGGCTTCGAGATCGTGGAGGCCCTGGCCGACAAGCTCGGCGCCGCCGTGGGTGCGAGCCGCGCGGCCGTCGACGCGGGCTACGCCCCCAACGACTGGCAGGTGGGCCAGACCGGCAAGGTGGTCGCGCCCAACCTCTACGTCGCGCTGGGCATCTCGGGGGCCATCCAGCACCTCGCGGGCATGAAGGACTCCAAGTTCATCGTCGCCATCAACAAGGACGCCGAAGCGCCGATCTTCCAGGTCGCCGACTTCGGCCTCGTGGCCGACCTCTTCACCGCCGTCCCGGAACTGACCGAGAAGCTGTGAAGCCAGAACCTAACTGAAATCGGTCCCGCGCGTTTGGGGAGGGATCGACAACCATCTGATGCGAGGCCGACAAGCCGTGGCCGACCCTTTCTGGCTGGACCCCGATCACGGCTCCAGGGTCAATGGTAGTTCGTCGGGGCATGGTGGGCTAGCGTCCTGGCGGGCCAGACCCGGAATGTGGGGAGCCGAACCTCCGGGGCCGGTGGGGTCCAGCGCAGGGCCGAGTGCGGGCGGACGGCGTTGTAGTGCTTGCGCCAGCCCTCAATCAGGATCTGGGCCTCCTTGAGCGAGTAGAAGATCTCGCGGTGGAGCAGCTCGTCTCGGAGCTTGGAGTTGAAGCTTTCCACATATCCGTTCTCCCAGGGGCTGCCCGGCTCGATGTAAGCCGTCCGGGAGCCCACGGCCGCGATCCAGTTCCGAACAGCCTGGGCCACGAACTCCGGCCCGTTGTCGGAACGAATATGCTCGGGCACGCCGCGCTCGAGCATCAGCTCGGCCAAGGTCTCGATGACTTCGGCCGAAGAGAGCTTCCGGTCCACGCGGATGGCCAGCGCCTCGCGGGTGAACTCGTCCACGACGCAAAGCATGCGGAACTTGCGTCCGTCGTGGGTGCGATTCTGGACGAAGTCATAGGCCCAGACGTGGTTGGCCCGCTCAGGCCTGAGCCGAAGGCAGGAGCCGTCGCTCAGCCAGAGCCGGCCCTTCTTGGGTTGCTTCCTTGGCACCTTGAGCCCCTCGCGCCGCCAGATGCGCTCGACCCGCTTCTTGTTCACGACCCAACCTGCCTGACGCAGGAGAGCCGTGATGCGGCGGTAGCCGTAGCGCCCGTACATGGTTGCCAACTCGGTGATGGCGGCTGTGAGCCGCTCCTCATCGTCTGGCTTCCTCAGCACACGACGCTGGGTCGACCGCGGCTGGCCAAGGGCCTGGCAGGCTCGGCGCTCGGACACGCCAAGCTCTGCGCAGACTTGCTCGACCTTTTGCCGGCGACGCGAAGGGCTGGTCGGTTTCCCCGTAGAGCCTCGGCCAGGATCTGCTTGTCGAGCGTGAGATCGGAGACCGCACGCCTCAGCCGGCTGTTCTCCAACTCGAGCTCCTTCAGCCGTCGGACCTGATCGAGCTTCAGCCCGCCATACTCGTTACGCCAGCGATGATAGGTGGCCTCGGCTACTCCGATTGCCCGGATCGCCTCAGCCAAGGTGCGCCCCTGCGACGTCATCACGTCCACTTGGCGCAGCTTCGCTACAATCTCCTCAGGGCTGTGTCGCTTCTTCGGCATGGATCCTCCTCGTCAGCTCAGCTGACATCACAGATGGATCCGCTCTCGGGAGGCAGGCCACCTGGGCGTCGAGGGTCTGCCCGTCGGTGCCGACGCGAGCGTAGCCGTAAATCTGCGGCACCGGATCAGCCCCATATTGCGCACATATGATACGCACAGACTAACCTGCTGATCTTCCTAGGTCGAGAACTCCGTGCGTATTTCAAGCAGACCGTGTGAGAACCCAGCTGATACTTCGGGCGGGTGAGCCGCCGTGGTATCCTCGGCCATGGCACATCTGTCTGGACATGACCGCTCGCAGCTCCTGCTTCTGCCGGAGGCGGTGGACGACTACGTGGGTCCCGATAACCCGGTCCGCTTCATCGAGGCTTTCGTGGACGAGCTGGACCTTGCGGCCGCCGGCTTCGCACGTGTCGTTCCCAAGGCAACGGGTCGGCCGGGCTACGATCCGGCCGACCTCCTGAAGCTCTACATTTACGGCTACCTCAACCGCGTGCGCTCGAGCCGGCGCCTGGAGGCCGAGACCCACCGCAACATCGAGGTGATCTGGCTCCTGCGAGGCCTCAAGCCTGACTTCAAGACCATCGCTGACTTCCGGCGCGACAACCGCGCCGCCTTCCGGCCCGTGTTCCGGGCCTTTGTGGTGCTCTGCCGACAGCTCGACCTGTTCGGCCGCGAGCTCCTGGCCGTGGACGGCACGCGCGATCCCAGGCGGTCAACAACAAGGACCGCAACTTCACCCGCGCCTCACTCACCGCCTTTGTGCAGCAGGCAGACGAGAAGCTGGCCGGGTATCTGAAGCGCCTGGACGAGGGCGATGCCGATGAGGACAAGGCCGGCACCAGCGGTGGCTCTTCTCATGGAGACCCCCGGCTGGCCGAGAAGATCGCGGCCGTCCGGGGCAGGCGCGAGCGCCGCCAGGCGCTCCTGGAGGAGCTGGACCGCACCGGCGAGGACCAGATCTCGCTCACGGACCCCGACAGCCGAGCCATGGCGCGCATGACTAAGGTCGGCGTGGGTTACAACGTGCAGGTCGCCGTCGACACCAAGCACAAGCTCATTGTCGAACAGCAGGTTCATAGTCAGGTGGTCGACATGGGGCTGCTGGCCACGACGGCCAAGGCCGCCATACAGGCGCTGGACGTCGAGAAGATCGAGGCCGTGGCCGACCGAGGTTACTTCAAGATCGAGGACATCGAGGCTTGCGAGACAGCCGGGATCACCCCTTACGTCCCCAAGCCGGTGCGCGGCTCGTCCGTCCGCGAGGGCTTCTTCCCCAAGGAAGCGTTCCGCTACGACCCTGGAACGGACACCTTCATCTGTCCCGGAGGCCAGACCCTGCGGCCGTGCCGACGTGGACGATCGCGAGAGAACGTCAAGATCGATTACAGCAACCGCGAGGCCTGCTTGGCGTGCCCCCTGAGGTCTCGCTGCACCAAGAGCTACCGGCATGTCTCACGTCTGGAGAACGAGGCTGTGCTCGACCGCATGGCCGCGCGGCTCGCTGCCCGCCCCGAGGTCCTCGGCCAGCGCCGATCCAGCGTCGAGCACCCGTTCGGCTCGATCAAGCAATGGATGAACCAGGGCGCCTTCCTCATGCGGCGGCTGGAGAACGTGCGGGGCGAGTTCAGCCTGACGGCGCTCGCCTACAACATCCGGCGTGCCATCAGCCTGATCGGAGTGCCTGGCCTGATTGCAGCGGCAAAGGCGTAAGGGCGCGGCCGAAATCACCTTGGCTGATATCGGTCCAGGGCAGTTCCTGAGCGCCTCCTTCGGCCCATCTGTCCCATAGCAGCCCAAAGCAGACCAACATCCGTTCTCGACGGCTCAAAGCCGCCAGTCACTCGGCGAAGGCTCCGTTTTCACACGGTCTGCATGAGATACGCACAGACGAGCAGCTCGCAGGACCCTTTCCACTCCGCAACTTGGCGCTTGCTCTGTCACAGGCATAACCACGTTGGCGTTTGGAATGCGCTCCTCTTCGTTGCGCACAGGGTGGCAGGCCCTCGCGTCCGCATCTTGGCCACTTGCTGGGAGGTCCGATCCTTGGGAGGAGGGCTCATCATGCAAGCTGAAGCACCTCACCTCGTCCGGATGGGCCCAGAGCATCTCGACGGGGCCATGGCGCTGTCCCTGGCGGAACGTTGGCCGCATCGGCGTGAGGACTGGGAACTGATCTTGTCGCAGTCCCAGGGCGTGGTCGCCATCGACGGACAGCAGGTGGTCGCCACCGCGATCGCCATCCCGTTCGGCTCCGTCGCCACCCTGGGCATGATCCTCGTGGACAGGCGCTTGCGCGGACGCGGCCTCGGGCGGCGGGTCGTGGAGCATGCCATGGCACAGCTCGCGCCCCGGGAGTGGCGCCTGGTCGCGACGCCGGAGGGGCTGCCGCTTTACCGGAAGCTCGGCTTCGAGCCCTGCGGGGAAGTGCAGCAGCACCAGGGGTTAGCGCGAGCCGCTCCGGGTCACCTGCCCGAGGACTGGGCCGGGAACGCCGACGCTCCTGATCTGGCTGTTCTCGACGAAGCGGCGACCGGCATGGACCGCAGCTGGCTCATGGAGGCGCTGCTTCGCGACGGTCGCGCTCTGATCCAGCGAGAGAGGGGCGAGGTCGTGGCGTTTGCTGCCCATCGTCGTTTCGGCCGGGGCGACCTCGTCGGCCCCCTTGTGGCCCGCTCGGAAACCGAGGCACGCGCGATGCTCGGAATGCTGCTCAACGTGTCCGCTGGCCGTTTCCTGCGCGTGGACCTGACGGATGACGGCATCGGTCTCAGCCCCTTTCTGACCGAGCACGGTCTCGAGCCTGTAGGGACTGGCACGATGATGAGGCGGGGGCGAGCTCAGCCGATCAGAGGTGCCCACCACCGTTATGCCTTGGTCGCGCAGGCTCTGGGCTGAACCGGCCCGAGACGAACCCAGTCCTTTGCTGCCTCACACGACCATACCCATGCGAGACATGACGCCTCGCGTTGTGCGTATTTCACGAAGAATGCGCGATGTTGTTCGGTGTGCGCTGTGGGTCCAAAGCACGGCCCTTGGCGCGACCTGCCGGTTCGCCGACACTGGGGTCAGACTTTCCTCATCTTCTCGGGACGTGCTTCCGACATGACCTCAAGGCCCTTCTCATCCTTCCCTTCGGTCCAGTGCCGTCGCTATCGCCTGGAGTTCGAGGACGACTTCGAAGGACATGCGCTCGATCAGAACCGGTGGTTCCCCCACTTTCTACCCCATTGGAGCTCTCGCGCGCAGTCGCAGGCGCGCTACGTGGTTGCAGACGGCTGCCTCACGCTGAGAGTTGATCGCGACCAAGGTTCTTGGTGCCCCGAGCTCGACCCCGCAACACGCGTGTCCCACGTGCAAACCGGGCATCGGTCCGGGCCCCTAGGCTCGACCGAGGGTCAGCACCGCTTCAAGCCAGGCCTCCGGGTGCGCGAGGCGCTCGCCCCGATGCGGCTTTACCTGCCGCACTACGGCGCGATCGAGATGCGCGCCCGCGCGGACCTCGGCCCCGACGGCATGGCCGCGCTCTGGCTGATCGGTTGGGAGGACCGCCCCGAGGACTCGGGCGAGATCACCGTCATGGAAGTCTTCGGCCGGAGCATCACCGAGGAAGGCGCGCAGCTCGGGCATGGCATCAAGGCGATCACCGACCCACGCCTGGTGACCGACTTCGCCGACCCGCTCGTGCCGTTCGACGTGGCCGACTGGCATGTCTACGCGGCCGAGTGGACCCCTGATAGCGTGTCGTTCCTCCTCGATGGCGAGGTGTTGCGCCACGTGGCCCAGTCACCTGACTACCCCATGCAGCTCATGCTCGATGTCTTCGCCTTTGCGGATGTCGGCACAGCTGGGCGGGACCGCCCCAACAGCTTCAGCATCGACTGGGTGCGCGGGCACGTGGTGGCCGAGGTCCAGCAGACCTGATCACCTGACTGAGTGCGCGATCAGGACATAAGGCCGGCGGGCCTGATAGCGGATCGTGCGGCAATCGGAGGCTGTAGCGGGGCGGGCTCAGACCCCGCTAGTGAGACCGTTGTCAGGGCTTATCGCGGGCAGCCGTTCCAGCCGCTCCGCCACCATGGCCTGCATGCGCCAGAGTGCGCGGTCGTGGATCCCCGCCTCCTCGAGGTGGATCACTGTGTTGAGCAGATATTCCGCCATGGTGCCCACGTGGCCCACCGCACTGGCCAGGCGGTCGGCGACCTCGGCCTCCGACAGCCGGCCCGCATACATGAAGTGGCGGCGCTCCAAGGCAAAGGCGATGGCCTTCACCGTGCCCTGCGGGGTTCGGGCCGTGACCCAGCGCGGCGGCATTGGCGGCTCGCTGCGGAGCAGCGCCTCCAGCGAGGCTGGCAGGTTGGTGGGATCCAAGCGGAAGGCGATGCCCTGGCACTGCCCACCCCGGTCCAAGGACATCATCAGCCCTGGTGCGGCCGGACTGCCTCGAAAGCGTCGGTCCGGGCCAAGACAGAACGCGCGGTGCCATCCCCGTATGACAGCAGGGCGACGCTCGACAGCCGGAAGTTTGCCGCTCCAGATCAGGGAGCCAATGGCAAAGACCCAGAACTGGCCGTCCTCGGGCAACTGGGAGAGGATCGTCGCCGCCGTCTCCGGGTAATACGCATCAGACGGCGCCGACCAGCGCACGGGGCCGCGCTCGTCCACCCGGGCGGGGAGCCGGTCCACAAGATCGCGGGTCAGGCGCAGAACACGAGGCATCGAGGACCTCACTCCAAGGCCGCGTCCTACCCAGCAACATACCAAACGCCGGGCGCGCGAGCCACCTCTCGACCTCAGCTTGCTGAGCCATGCCGCCCAACTTGGGGTCAGCGCAGTTTCAAGAAAGTTTCAAATCCGCTTTGAGACAGGAACGGCGCCTTGGCCCACTCTCTCCCAAGACGCGCCGGAGGAGCGCGCGTCCTGGGAGAGATCCGATGTTCGCGAACGCCACGACCCGCAGAGAGCCCTTCAGGACTGCTATCGAAGCCTTCAGGCTCCCGCCTCTTGTGGCATCCGCCCGCAGGCAGGATCGCATGGTCACTCGAGAGACCGAAGCGGACCTGGATCGCCTGTCCCTGCGCACCCATGATGAGTTGGGACTTCTGTCCGGCGAGGGCTGCGTCACCGACTGGGGACTCCTCGAGCGGGCCGAGCGGCTGCGGAGCGGCTGGGCTTGACACGCCTGGCCACCCCTCTCCACGCTCCTCGGGAGCATGGAGAGGAGCACGGTGGCCCAGGACCCTGGCGCGACGGTCATCCAGCTTGGCGACGCGGTGCTCGACCTCGGTCGCGGCACCCTGACCCGGGACGGCCAAGTGGTCCCGCTCCGCTCCAAAGCCTTCCAGCTCCTGTGCAAGTTAGCGTGCCAGCCCGGGCGAGTGGTGCCCAAGGACGAACTGCTGAATGCAGTCTGGCCGGACGTGATCGTGACAGAGGCGTCGCTCAGCCAAGCCGTTCGGGATGTGCGGAAAGCCCTGAACGATGAGGACGGGCAGATCCTGCGCACTGTAGCCCGGCGAGGGTTTCTGCTCTGCCTGACAGCGCTGGCCGCAGAGGCGACTCCCGCTCGGCCCATCAGATCGGATGCGCTTTCGGATCGGCCGCGCATCGCGCTCCTGCCCCTGACCGATCACACGGGATCCCCAGACCTCCTCCCGATCATCAACGGTCTCGTTGAAGAGATCACGACAGGGCTAGCGCGCTTCCGGAACCTGACGGTGATCGCCCGGCATTCCGCCTTCGCAGCCGCCGCCGACAGAAGCCTGGATCTTGAGGGTATCGGGGCCAGGCTCAAGGCTGACTATATCGTGGACGGCTCGGCCCGCCTGGTGGAGGGCCGCCTCGTGCTGGCTATGGCGCTCAATCAGGTGCGCTCCGGCGAGGTCCTCTGGGGGGAGAGCTTCACCTGCGAGGGCACGGGCTGGCTCACGCTCCAGGACCTGATCCCACGGCAGATCGTATCCCGGCTTTTCACCTCGATCGAGGAGGCGGGGCTTCGCGGCAGCCTGCGCCGGCCCGCGGCGTCCCTCACCGCCTTTGAGCGCCTAGCGCAGGGGCGAGCCTTGTTTCGCACCTTCGGTCCGGGGGTGAACGAGGCCGCGCTTGCGCACTTCGCCGCCGCCATCGAGGCGGACCCCTCGCTTGGGGTCGCCTACTCGTATCATGGGCTGGCGGATGCGTCGCTGCACGAATTCAACATGGCGCCCTTGGAGGTGAAGCACCGCATTTACGCCCAGGGGCTCCGGGGCGTGCAGCTCTCGCCCGAGGAGTCGCGCTGTCACGGCATCCTGTCCTACTTCCACGGCTGGCTCCGTGAGTTCGAGCAGGCCGAGGCTGCGGCGCGCCGGGCCGTGGCGCTCAACCCCTGCGACGCGGACAGCCTCTTCAACGTGGCCAATGTCCTTATGATCCGGGGGCGCGCGCAGGAGAGCCTCGACTGGTTCGAGCGCGCCAAGGACATCAATCCGCTGTGGCCGAGCTACTACGACAACGAGCACTCCATGGCCCTCCTCCACCTGGGCCACTACGAAGAGTCCGCCCGGCTCTTGAGCCGGGTCCCCTGGCGCAGCGCGCGCCAGGAGGTCAGGCTTGCCGCGACCTACGCCCTCATGGGCGAACGGGAATTGGCACGACAGCACGTGGCGAAGGCACAGGCCTTGGCTCCAGGGCAGGACTTCGTCCATCTCGCCCGAACGAGCTACCCGTTCGAGCATGAACGCGAGCGGCAATGCTTGGTCGACGGGATCAAACGGGCGCTCGCGATCACGGACGGGGCCTAAAGCGGTTTGCCTTTGACCTGAATCGGAGGGCTTCGACCGCGCCTGGTGCTGTGATTCACTTCCCTGGGGAGGTGGATCATGGGCAAGCCCTACTCGATGGACCTGCGCGAGCGCATTGTGGCCTATGTGGAGGCGGGCCACTCCTGTCGCGCGGCAGCGCGGCTGTTTTCCGTGAGTGCGAGCACAGCGGTGCGGTTGGCTGCGGCGCAGCGGGAGCATGGCGATGTCAGCCCCAAGCCGCAGGGCCGAGCGCCAGGGACTACCGGCAAGCTGGCCGGGCACCAGGCGTTTCCGCTGGAGATCGTCCGGGCCGAGCCGGACATCACGCTCAAGGAACTCGCCGGAGCTCTGGCCGAGGCACGCGGAGTCCGGGTGCAGCTGTCCTCCTTGCATCGCGCCCTCCGGCGGGCCGGCACCTCATATAAAAAAAGGGCTGATCGCGACAGAGCGCGCCAAAGCTGAGGTGCGGCGCCGGCGCCAGGACTGGGCACGGCGGCAGCGCTGGATGCGAGAGTTCCTGCATCGCCTGGTGTTTCTCGACGAGACGTCCGTCAGGACTGGTCTGACACGACTGCGGGGGCGCTGCCCCCGAGGCGAGCACCTCTACGGCTCGACCCCGTTCGGGCGATGGCACAGCCAGACCTTTGTGGCGGGCCTGACCTGCGATGAGCTGATCGCCCCGTGGATCATTCCAGGAGCCATGGACCAGCTCGCCTTTGACACCTACGTCGAAACCCAGCTTGCCCCCGTTCTCGTCCCGGGCACGGCGGTGATCCTCGACAACCTGTCCACCCATCGCAGCCCGCGCGCCGCAGCGGCTCTGAAGGGCAGAGGCTGCTGGTTCCTGTTCCTGCCGCCCTACAGCCCTGACCTCAACCCGATCGAGATGGCTCTGTTGCAATCCTTTGCCGCGGGCTGGCTGGATGGGGCCCGGACGAGAGGGAGGGCCGGGCGGTGTCGGGCTTCAAGGGACGTCACTTCGAGGGCGAGATCGTGCTCTGGGCGGTCAGGTGGTACTGCCGCTACGGGGTGAGCTACCGCGACCTCGAGCAGATGATGGCCGAGCGCGGCGTGAGCGTCGATCATTCCACGATCTACAGGTGGGTCCAGAGGTACGCGCCCGAGATCGAGAAGCGGCTGCGGTGGCAATGGCGCCGGCCGCGCTCGACAAGTTGGCGGGTAGACGAGACCTACGTGAAGGTCCGGGGCCGGTGGGCCTACCTGTACCGTGCCGTCGACAAGCACGGGAACACCATCGACTTCCACCTCTCACCGACCCGGACCACTGCGGCAGCGAAGCGCTTCCTCGGCAAAGCGCTGAAGGGCCTCAAGGACTACGAGAAGCCGCACGTCATCAACACCGACAGGGCACCGACCTACGCCGCTGCGCTCACCGAGCTGAAGAAGAAAGGTAAGTGTCCAAACGACACTCTGCACCGGCAGGTCAGGTACCTCAACAACGTCGTCGAAGCTGACCACGGCAAGCTAAAGCAGCTGATCCGTCCCGTGCGTGGGTTCAAGACGCTGAAGACGGCCTACGCCACGATCAAAGGCTTCGAGGTGATGCGTGCCCTCAGAAAAGGCCAGGCGGCCATTTTCAACATCTCGCGCGACATCCGTGGCGAAGCGCGCCTCATCGAGCGTGCCTTCGGACTTGGTACCTGCGCGCTAAGTGATGCCGTGCAGTTCGTCAGTGAGCGGCTCGAGATCCAAGCGGCCTAACGGCATCGCTCAACCACCTCTGCGCACCTCCTCAGCAGTTTGCAACAGAGCCCGTCCGTTCGCTTCCGGGCATCGGTCCGATCCACCTGGTAGGCCACCGCGGCGGCCTCGATCGCGTAGATCGGCATGAGCTCCAAAGCCAGACAGATCACGTCGAGATGCGCATCGAGTCGCCGTGCGAGGCCCACGGCCGCAGCCAGGGCCGGCCCGTCGCGCTTGTCCTCGGTCAGGATCACATTCACCGTTCTGAGCATGAGACCACCTCCTTCAGAGGTCGATCCCCGAGCCGGGCAAGTCATGCGCCTTGAGGCATGTCACGGCTCAGATCGGCCGGGTCGAACCTCAACTGCCCGAACTGTACGCCGTCACGGTCAACCGGTCCACGATCACACAAGACCAAAGGCTCGGTCAGGTTCTCGTTGTCCCAAGAACGTGGACCATGGTGTCTTCAATGCTCACGCCATGGTGGGCGAAGGCATCCGCGAGGCGCCGGGGCATCGGATCAATGGTCGCACGAGCTGCACCGTCTTGAGGCTTCCTGAGTTGTCCTTATGGTCTTTGCTTCTCGGAGCCGGTCCAGGTCAGCGAAAGCCGTCAGGCAGTCTTCGTGTCACAGCCGGGTTCACTGCCGAGGAGGTCCCATGTCCATCACCAAGCGCTTGCTTTTGTCTGTCGCGTTCGCCCTCGCCGCAGCGCCCGCCATCGCGCGGGTGAACATTCAGGTGGCGGGCTCCTCGACCGTGCTGCCCTATGCGTCCATCGTGGCCGAGGCCTTTGCCGACAACACCGACTTCCGCACCCCGGTGGTGGAAGGCGGCGGCACCGGGGCGGGCCTGTCGCGCTTCTGCGACGGCGTGGGCGAGAACCAGATCGACATCGCCAATGCGTCCCGCCCCATGCGCCCGGGCGAATGGGAGGAGTGCCAGTCCAACGGCGTGAACGGGATCCTCGAGGTGCGCATCGGCTACGACGGTCTGGTCTTCGCCACGCCCGAGGACGCCCCCACCTTCGCCTTCACGCCCGAGCACTGGTTCAAGGCCCTGGCCGCCCGTTTGCCCGTGGACAACCAGATCCTGGACAACCCCCACACGCTCTGGTCGCAGATCGACCCCGCGCTGCCCGACCAGGAGATCCTGGCCTTCATTCCTGGCACCAAGCATGGCACCCGCGAGGTGTTCGAGGAGAAGGTGATCCTGGCCGGCTGCGAGGCGTCTGGCGCTTGGGACGCGTTCTTGGCGGCCCACGCCGGTGACGAGGACGCGGCCGAGGCGGCCTGCCTGGAGCTGCGCACCGACGGCCGCTCGGTGGACATCGACGGCGACTACAACGAGACCCTGGCCCGGCTCCAGGCCAACCCGGACGGCATCGGCGTGTTCGGCCTGGCCTTCTACGAGAACAACACCGACCGGCTGGAGGTCGCGACCATGGGGGGTGTGCCCCCCTCGACCGAGAGCATCGCGAGCGGCGAGTACTCTGTCTCCCGCCCGCTCTTCTTCTATCTCAAGACGGCCCATATCGGCGTGATCCCCGGGCTCAAGGAGTTCGCCGAGTTCTTCGTCTCCGATGATGTGGCCGGTCCCGAGGGCCCGCTGTCCGAGTACGGCCTCGTCTCCGACCCGGAGCTCGTCACCGTTCAGCAGGCGGTGGCCGAGGAACGAACGATGCAAGCACCCATCGAGTAAGCCGTCATGACCTTCCAGGATGAGATCGCGGCGTTCTTCGACAGCTACATCGATGCGTTCGCGCGCTGGGATGCCGATGCGGTCTGCGATCTGTGGGAGCCGGTCGGGCTCTTTCCCTCGCCCGGCGGAAACTTCGCCATGGATCGGCAGACGTTTCGCGGCCATTGCGCAACGCTCATGGACTTCTACCGCCAACAAGGCGTCGTTCGCCCGGTGGGGGAGCTGCTCTCCACGGCCGAACTCTTCCCGCACGTGGCTGAGGCCCGCATGGCCTACCGCATGAAGGGCGAGGGTGCCGAAACGGTTGCCGAGTGGGAGCACGTCTACCTCCTGCGCCGCACTGACCGCTGGCGAGTGACGTTGACTATCGCTGACGGCGAGATGGCGGCATGGGCGGCACGCGGCGCCCAGCCCTGAGAGCTCTAGACTGCGGTGAACAGCGCTAGTGTTGGAAGGGGCAAGCCCCCAAAGTGCGAGCCGAGGGTAGGGGGTTGAGGCCGCTAGGCGTGCCTACGCTTCCGCCTGTCCACTGCGTGTCTCTGCTATCGCAGAGGGTTGCTCCTCTGCCATCGCAGAGGGTCGCTCAGCGGCGAGTGCTCAACTGCGTTCGCAAGGATCGGAATTGGCGCAGGTCGTAAAGACCAACGCGGTCAAGCGGACGTACACGAAACTCGGTGATTGCGCTCAGCGGACATGCTCAGATCTGTCACTTTCCGGCGCCGGACGGCCGTTTCTGGCGCGTGAAGCATCTCAACGGCACCTACGCTGGCGCAAACGCAGCAGCGACATAGGTGTCCTCCATGAGATTTGCTCCCTTTGCCCTCGCGGCCGGCCTGATTGCGGCCGTGACTGCACAGGCTGAACCTACGGTGCCCCCGCAGGCCGACTGGGACGCCGCGCGCCAGACAATCACCACGGATGAAGGTCTCGACCTGGCTTATGTGGAGTTGGGCACCGGCGAGGGCGTGCCGCTGATTCTCCTGCACGGCTACACCGACAACAGCCGCAGTTGGTCGCTGCCCGCGCCTTACTTGGGCGATCGGCCCATCTATGCTCTCGACCTGCGAGGTCATGGAGCCTCGGAGGCGCCTGAGTGTTGCTACGGGCTCGACTCGTTTGCCCATGACGTGATCGACTTCATGGACGCCAAGGGCATCGAGAAGGCCGACCTGGTGGGCCACTCGCTGGGTTCCATGACGGCGGCCATCGTTGCGGCGACTGAGCCCGAGCGCGTGAATAAGCTGGTGCTGATCTCCTCGGCCATGAAGACGCCGCAGGGATCGGGCGACTGGCTTCGAGAGAACGTGCCTGCCCTCCAGCACCCCATCGATCCCGATAGCCAGTTCATGCTCGATTGGTATTGGAACCCGACTCCTGTCGATGAGGACTTCCTCACGCGTGAGCGGACGGAAAGCGCCGCGGTGCCGCAGCAGGTCTGGATGGGCGTGCTGAACGCGCTGAGCATCACCGACTGGTCGGCCCTAGCTCCCCAGATCACCGCGCCGACGCTCATCCTGTGGGGCGACCAGGACAGCCTCTTCGGGGCTCCGGAGCAGGAGGCGCTGCGGGCGGCTCTGCCGCAGGCGCGGTTCGAAGCGTTCGAGGGCTTGGGACACAATATGTTCTGGGAGCAGCCCCAGCGGGTGGGCCAACTCCTGACCGGGTTCTTGGACGAATAGCGGATCACGGGTCGCGCTCGGGGCGAAAACATGGCTCTGCCGAAGCGGTCCAGTTCCGCACTGAAGTCACGATGCTGGAGGAGGCGCCGATGACATCCCAGCAGGACAAGCACGCCCGCTTCGTGGCGCTCCATGCCCGCCCCGGCGCCTTTGTGATCCCCAACCCCTGGGACGCGGGCACCGCGCGCATCCTGACGCACCTGGGCTTCGAGGCGCTGGCCACCACCAGCGCCGGCCTGGCCTTCGCCTTGGGCACCCGCGACTCATCCGCTGCGCTCGACCGCGACACGGTGCTCAGGAACGCCGCCCAGATCGTGACCGCCACCGACCTGCCCGTTTCGGCTGACCTCGAAGACGGCTTTGGACGCAGCCCCGAGACCTGCGCCGAGACGATCCGCATGGCCGCCCTCGCGGGTCTCGTCGGCGGCTCCATCGAGGACGCGACCGGCAACCCAGCCGCTCCGATCCTCGACGCGGGGCTCGCGGCCGAGCGCATCGCCGCGGCCGCCGAGATCGCTCGAGGCCGTCACTTCGTTGTCACTGCCAGGGCCGAGAACTTCCTCTGGAGCCGTCCCGACCTGGGCGACACGATCCACCGCCTCCAACGCTACCAAGAGGCCGGAGCGGATGTTCTCTATGCCCCGGGCCTGCCGCACTTGGACGCGATCCGTACCCTGTGCCAAGAGGTCGATCGCCCCGTGAACGTTGTGCAGGGCCTGTCGGGGCCAACCTGGAGCGTGGCGGAACTGGCCGCAGTCGGCGTCAAGCGCATCAGCGTCGGCGGCTCCTTCGCCCGCGCCGCCTTGGGCGCACTGATCCGCGCGGCCGAGGAGGTGCGTGACCACGGCACCTTCACCTACGCCCGAGATGCCGTGCCGGCCGTCGCCGTTTCGGCGATGATGACCCCCCGCGATCGCAACGCAAGCTGATGCCGGCTTCTGCCAAAACCGCTGTCAGGCCAGCGCCGTCCAGCCTTCGTTCGCGCCGCGCGCCATCCCGATGTCCTCGCCCTCGATCCATCGCACTACGGTGGCTTCGCTTGGGCGTACTGGCCTTTGTCCTAAGGTTGGCGTGTCCGCAAGGGGATCGCTGAACGGACAGTCTCGACCTCTCCGGCCGTCCCTTGTTATAGCAGGTGAAAACCTGTCTCACATAGCTGGTACGGTGATCGTCTCATTGAAGGGAGGCTTTGCGGACCTTCTGGCAATTCAGAAAGCCTGTCGCCCGGTGAGCTTCACTGATCTCCAAAGCTGGGGTGTCGGTCAGACGTAGGGAAGGAGCGGACGCAGGTAGGCCAGCGCTCCGAAGAGCAGGATGCCCACGGCGGCCAGGAGCATCAGGAGCGACCAGATGCCCTTTCTGCTGGAACGGGAGACGATGAACGTCAGCAGCAGGAGAACACCGCAGGCAAGCTGAAGGGCCACAAACGCCCACGTCATGGCGCCTTCCTCCGTTCATCCTTCGGCGTCGCGGAGCCCCGGCAGGCAAACCCTGGAGCTACCCCAACCGTCCCACGGCGATCTCCAACTCACACTCATGGACCGGCTTCTTGACGACAGCTTTGGCAGGAGTGCCGGCCGGAACAGATCCTGCGTCGCCCGACACGATCACCGTGGGAATGCCCTGCTCGGCCAAGGCATCGACCAGCCCCAGACCGGTTGGTCCGTCGGCAAGGTTGAGGTCGGTCACGACCAGGTCAGGCGGGCTCTCGGCGCATCGCGCAAGGCAGTCGCATGCCGTGACCACGGTGCCCTCGACCGTGTGCCCTTGGGCGCTCAGCATCTCCTCCAAATCCATAGCGATGAGCTTGTGATCCTCGACGATCAGGATGTTCATCCTGCGCACCTCTCGTCTTGACCCAGGAGGAACCGGCCACGGAGCGCCAAGGTTGCCGGGCATCTCGTTTGTTACACCAATGCAGGCGAGTTTTTGCTGCCGGGTTCGGCTGCGGACTTTCCTTCACAGCTGCCGCCAAACCACGGCGTTCAATCAGGTCTTGGCCGGAGCGGTCCAGCCCACCCGCTTGAGGGTGTCGAGCAGCGTCGAACGCGGCACTCTGAAGCTCCGACATACCGACGCTTTGCTCGCGCCGCCGTCGAGCGTGGCCGTGATCTGCTCGATCTGCTCAGCCGTGAGCGTGGGCGGGCGGCCACGACGCCGGCCACGGCGCTTGGCGGCCGCAAGGCCGGCGATGACGCGTTCACGGGTCAACGCCCGCTCGTACTGGGCGAGCGCGCCAAAAATCGAGAACAGCAGCTCTCCGTGGGGGGTGGCTGTGTCCATCTGCTCCGTCAGAGAGCGGAATGCCACGCCCCGTGACTTCAGGTCGGTGACGATCTCCAACAGGTGCGGAAGCGAGCGGCCGAGCCTGTCCAGCTTCCACACCACGAGGGTATCGCCTTTCTTCAGATACTCGATGCACACCCTCAATCCCGGCCGGTCGTCGCGAGCGCCGGAGGCTTTGTCCTGGTGAAGATGTCGGTCGTCGACCCCTGCCGCGATCAGCGCGTCGCGCTGAAGGTCGACCGATTGGCGGTCATCAGCAGACGAGACGCGCATGTAGCCGACCAGCATGTACGGAAAACCTCTCATCGCGAGTACCCGCGCAACATACCAAACCGACAGGGTTTGTCGCGCAGAAAACGCCGGATCCGGGAAGGGATGGGAGGCAGCCTGTCCAAGGGTGACGGCAAACATGTGTTTGGCGACGCCCACCCAGCTCACCCGGCGCTTAGCGTAGTTCCGTGCCCGTTCCATGTGCCGAGCCCGTCCTGTGATCCGCGAGCAGACTCGTGATATCGTTCTAGAGACGATCTTGGAGGCCGCGAATGGCCATCCGTGCAACCTGGTGTTTGGTGACACTGTTGGGATTGGCCACCTCGGCCACGGCACAGGGCTGCCGCCTGGCTCTGGTTCTTGCGCTCGACGTGTCCTCATCTGTCGATGTGCATGAAGACCGGCTTCAACGTGGCGGGCTGGCGCAAGCCCTGGTGGCTCCAGAGGTAAGGCGAGCCTTCCTGACCGGGGATCCGGTGGCGCTTTACGCCTTTGAGTGGTCGGATGAGACCACGCAATCCTCGCTGTTGCCAAGTTGGCAGATGGTCCGATCTGAGGACGACCTGACCCGTATCGCCCTGACGATCGCCACGAGCCGACGCCCTGGCAGCAGCCGTCAGACCGCGCTCGGATCCGCGCTCGCCCATGCCGCGGGCGCGCTCGAGGCTGCCCCGGCGTGCCGGGCCTGGACGGTGGATGTCGCGGGGGACGGGATCAGCAACAACGGACCTTCGCCCCGGGCTATCTACGAGGCTGTCCCGCTGTTCGAAACCGTGACGGTGAACGCCCTCATCATTGTCACGCCCCGGACCAGGCAGGCGCTGGTGAGTTGGTTCGAGGCCGAGATGCTGCACGGCTCTGGCGCCTTCTGGATCGAGGCCGACGGCTACGAGGATTATGAACGGGCCATGCGGGCCAAGTTGCTGCGCGAGTTGAGCCTGCCGATGGTGAGTGGCTTGCCCCCGACCGGGTACGATGGGCCGTGAGGGAGGACCGGGATGGTCGTCGGCCGGGACACCCCCTTAAGGCACTCACCGCTCTTGGGCTGACCTGGCCCCCGGTTGGGCGTCACGCCCGGTCCAGGGCGGGGATGGGCCGACCCTGCATGATGGCGCGGACGCGCTCCTGCATCTGCTGAGCCTCCTCGCGCCGGTCCTCCGGGTAGGCCTCGATGGGCGGGAAGCCCCGGTAGAGCGCCTGAAGGGTCACATCCCGGCCGATCGGCGCCGCTGCGGTGCTCCCGCCCGATCCGTGCTCGACGACCACCGAGACGGCATAGCGCGGGTTGTCGAAGGGCGCGAAGTCCACCCAGAGCGCATGATCGCGCCGTTCCCAGGGCAGGTCCGCGTTGGAGGTCACGCCCCGCGCGCGCTCCTCGGGCGTGATGCGGCGGACTTGGCTCGTGCCGGTCTTGCCGGCCATCTGCATGCCTTCAGTCACGATGCGCGAGCGCGCCGCGGTGCCCCGCTGGTGGTTGACCACGTCGAACATGGAGGCGCGCACCCGGCGAAGCAGGTTCTCGTTGAGGCCCAGCGGCTCGCCCGCGCCCGAGGGCTGCTCGGCACCGTTCACAGTCTTGACCAGCCGCGGCTTGACCGCCCGGCCCGTGGCGATGCGCGCCGTCATCACCGCCAGCTGGAGCGGCGTGGCCAGCACGTAGCCTTGGCCGATGGACGCGTTCACCGTGTCCCCCACGCGCCAGACATCATCGTGCTGTGCCTGCTTCCACTCGGCGTTGGGCGCGATGCCTTCGGAGACCGCCGACATGGGCACGTCGTGCCGGACACCGATGCCCAGCCGCTTGGCCATGGCCGAGATGGCCTCGATGCCCGCCCGCTGGCCCACCTCATAGTAGTAGCAGTCGCAGGAGAACTTGAGGCTGTCGTGGAAGTCGACATTGCCGTGCCCGCCCGACTTCCAGCAGTGGAACTTGATGCCCGACACGTTGGTCACGCCCGGGCAGTAGACCGTCTCCTCCGGGCTGATCGCCCCCGCCTCAAGCGCGGCCAGGGCCGTCACCATCTTGAAGGTGGAGCCCGGCGGATAGGCGCCCTGCACCGCCTTGGCCGCCAGCGGGTGGTAGATGTTCTCGTTCAGACTGGTCCAGTCCAGGACCGAGATGCCCCGCACGAAGAGGTTGGGGTCGAAGGAGGGCGCGTTGCCCACGGCGAGGAGATCTCCGGTCGCGCAATCGATGACCACGCAGGCCGCGCTTTCGCCGGCCATCCGCGCCTCGACGTAAGCTTGCAGGTGCGCGTCGATGGTGAGCTGGATGTCGGTGCCGGGGATGCCTTCGTCTCGCGAGAGTTCCCGCATCACGCGGCCTGTGGCATTGACCTCGATCCGCTGGGTGCCCGCCTGACCACGGAGTTGGTCCTCGAGCTTGGCCTCGACCCCCGTCTTGCCCAGCTGGAACTTGGGGATCTGGAAGATCGGATCGGGGTCCTCCATCAGGCTCAGGTCGTAGTCGCTGACCGGGCCCACGTAGCCCACCACATGTGCGGTGTCGGCACCCTCGGGGTAGTGGCGCGACAGACCCACCTCGGCGGTGATACCAGGCAGGGCGGGCATGTTCGCCATCACTCGCGCCACATCGTCCCAGGTCACGCGGTCCTTGACCGTCACGGGCACAAAGGAGGCCATGCGCTCCATCTCACTTATGGCGCCCTCGATCTCCTCGGGGGTGAGGAGCATCACGCGGGCCAGCCGGGCCAGCGCCTGCTGCGGCTCGCCTGCGGCCTCGCGCACGATGACGATGCGGTAGACGGGCTCGTTGGTGGCGAGAGGCACGCCGTTGCGGTCGAAGATCAGGCCGCGCGCGGGCGGGATCAGCCGCATGTTGACGCGGTTCTCCTCGGCCAGAAGCGCGAACTCGTCGGCCTGGTCGATCTGAAGCTCCTTCATCCGCCAGCCCAGCACGCCCATGAGCCCGAGCTGCGCGGTGCCGAGGAGCGCCGCGCGCCGCGTCATGCGGGGCCAGACGTCGGACGTGTCGGTGCGCTGTCGCCTCATGGATGGCTCCCAAATGCGCCACCTTGCCTTGAGGACGATGCCTCGGATTCGCGTCATCTCCAAGAGAAGTTCGGGGCCTAGGCACTTGCTGCCAGCTCCCCCAGACTCTTTCTCCTCGAAGATCCACTCGCAGCCCGCCCGAGCGAGGGCATCCTCCCTACAGGTCCAAGTTCTGTATGCTGGCGGATCCGCGGACGTAGCCTATCAGCACGTCAGAATATCGGCGCACTAAGGTATATCGGACGACTGATTTCCTGACATAGATTTCGGACAGGAAAGTGCCTTAAAAGAGGAGCCTGAAGCAGTCCGGCCACCTATGTCCATCATACGAACGGACACTGTTGGCGAAGTCAGGATGAGGCAGCGAGCGCGATAAAGCACGAGCTGTGAGTAGGCGCATGGAACCGGCTAGCGGGCTCCAGAGCCGCAACATCAACGTTTGATAGGCACCCGGCTCCGACTTCGCCAACAGTGTCCGAACGTTTGGCGGACATGGCTCGTGCAACATCGGATCGCCATCTGCAGCCTGAGATCTCTGCCCTTCAAAGCGGCGCTGCACCGGACCGAGATTGTTGGGCGGCTCATGACATAGCTGCATGCCGGCCTTCTTCTGAGGGCTGATGCGGGAGAAGGTGCGGCTGCTTACCTAGGGGTCACTAGCAACAAAAGCTGAAGCGAGTCTGGGCCATCCGGGCCTGGAGCACTGACAAAGGACGATCCCTATGACCTACCTCTCCCACACTGACCGTGCCTCGGGCGGCATCTCGGTCGGGCAAAGCCTGTCCAATCTGAAGGCGAGCCTCACCCGGCGCTGGACCCAGTTCCGGACCTACCACCGGACCCTGAACGAGCTCTCGATGCTCAGCGACCACGAACTCGCCGACATCGGCATCCACCGCGCGAACATCGGTGACGTTGCCCGGGGCTTTGCCTCCCGGGCCTAAGACGGTCTGGTCAGGGGCTGCTCCCTACCATTGAGCCACCTCTCCAGACGACACGGCGGCGCCCGATGACCCGGGCAGCCGCCTTTTCTTTTGGCTGGGAGCAGGAGCCATGAAGGCCGTCTGGCCTGCCGTTTCGTCAGCCTCTCACGATATCCGTCTGACCGACGCTCGGGGACACCAGCTCTGGCGAACTGGTCTGAGCTTACCCGTAGTTGTGGGCCACAGCATTGCGATGACGTGTGGTAAGGAAAATGGTCATTCGAAAAGTTGTCTGGCTCATTCGTGGTGAGAGCGCGGCGGACAACTCCTCCGCCATACCTGTCTCACATGACCTTGCTTCTCTCCCCGAAACCGGCAATCTCCACCTCGTCTGAAACAGGTTAGGTCGGTGCGGTTGGCCCGGCCCCCGCGCAAGTGGGTCCTTCCGTCATTCCGTGACGGCCCAAGACCTTCACCGCCCCGCAGGAATGCGCGGCGCAGCAAAGGACTTGGACATGCATCAGCAGATTTCGGTCATCACGCTCGGCATCACCGACCTTCCCCGGTCGCGGAGGTTCTACGTGGAGGGGTTCGGCTGGACGCCCGTGTTCGAGAACGAGGAGATCGTCTTCTACCAGATGAACGGCCTCGTGCTGGGCACGTTCAGCAAGCCCTCGCTCGAGTTGGACATGAACCGCTCTGGCCTCCTCACCCCGGGCGCGTTCTCCCTGGCCCACAACGTCGCCACCCGGGAGGGCGTCGAGCCGTTGATGGAGCGGCTGGTGGCCGCGGGAGGTCGAGTGCTCCGGGAGGCCGATGCACCGCCGCACGGCGGTTTCCGTGGCTATGTCAGCGACCCTGACGACCATGCCTGGGAGATCGCGTGGAACCCGGCCTGGACCATAGATGAGCACGGCATGGTGCAGTTCGGTCTCTAGGAGTTAATTCCGCATCGTTTCACTGGGGCTTGCCCCTGCGAGGTGTCCGTCGTCAGGTGATTTGAGACTGATGGCGTCGCTCAGGATCGGAGGGTCTGGTCCATCTGGGGGTTGAGGTTAGGCGGCTGCGGCGTGATGCTGCAAGCGCCGGTGGGTCAGGGTTTGTTTCTTGATCCGCTCGCGTTCGGCGAGGATGGCCTCGCCCCGGCCGTGGTAGACGTCGGCGGGGGTGAGGTTCTTCAGGCTCTCGTGGGCGCGGCTGTGGTTGTAATGCTCGACGAAGGCTGAGACCTGCTCCTCGAGGGCGCCGGGCAGGTAGTAGTGCTCGAGCAGGATGCGGTTCTTCAGGGTCTGGTGCCAGCGCTCGATCTTGCCTTGGGTCTGCGGGTGACGAGGCGCGCCGCGGATGTGGGTCATGCCTTGGTCCTCCAGCCACTCCGCAAGGTCGCTGGCGATGTAGCTGGAGCCATTGTCGCTCAGAAGCCTCGGCCGGTGCCGGATCTTGACCTGGTCGAGCCCGGAGGCGGCCAGAGCCAGGTCGAGCGTTTCCATGACATCGCTGGCCTGCATCGTGGCGCAGAGCTTCCAGGCCACCACGAAGCGGGAGAAGTCATCGAGCACCGTGGACAGGTAGTACCAGCCCCAGCCCGTCACCTTCAGGTAGGTGAAGTCGGTCTGCCAAAGCTGGTTGGGTGCCGTGGTCTTGTCTTTGAACTCGTCGGCGGCCTTCACGACGATGTAGGCGGGGCTGGTGATGAGGTCGTGGGCCTTCAGGAGGCGATACACTGAGGCTTCAGAGACGAAGTACTTCTGCTCGTCGGTGAAGCGCACGGCTAACTCTCGAGGTGAGAGCTCCGGCTGCTCGAGAGCCAGCGCGATCACCTTGGCCCGG
>NZ_VDFV01000007.1 GCF_006152145.1 Rubellimicrobium roseum
GTTCCAGACCCGGCTGGGCCGGGAGGGGCGGTCCTCGAGCGCCTCAGGTCCTCCGGTCTGGTAGAGCTCGTACCAGCGGTAGAACGTGGCTCTCGGGATCCCGAGCTTCTCCAGGGTGCGCCTGACCGGCAGGTGTGACTGCTCGACCAGGCGGATGATCTCGGCCTTCTCGGATGCGGGGTACCTCATGCGTCGTCGCCCCCAGCCCCGCTCATGCTTTTTTTGAGCAGGCGGTTCTCGAGGGTGAGGTCGGCCACGACCTCCTTCAGGGCGCTGGCCTCGCGGCGGAGCTCCTTCACCTCGTCCGAGGTCGCGGCCCGGGCGGTGTCGCCCGCCAGCCTCTTCTTGCCGGCCTCGAGGAACTCCTTGGACCAGCCATAGTACATCGAGCTGCTGATCCCCTCGCGCCGGCACAGCTCGGCGATGCTGTCCTCCCCGCGCAAGCCCTCCAGCACGATGCGGATCTTCTCCTCGGCAGAGAACTGGCGGCGGGTGGCGCGCCGGATGTCCTTCAGGACGGCTTCAGCAGGAGCCTTCTTGGTTGGCCCGGATGTCTGCTTCATCTTCGCTCCTTGGCGGCTGCGATGAACCAGACATCCTCCTCTCACAAAACACCCCAGTATGTCTCATGGGCGCTGATCCGGGACAGACAGTCACCATGCAGGCCGACCACAGACAACGGAGCAGGACCCACGATGAGCTCATCCCCAACCATGGAAGACCTGCTGGCCGAGGAGGCGAGCCTCGTCCTTGACCGGTTCGATTATGCCTCCGCCTGGGATCTCGGGGTGCGCATCCGGAGCGTGGCATCCGAGCGGCGCTTGCCCATCGCTGTTGAGGTCTTCCATGGCACCGCGCCCGTGTTCTTTGCGCTGTTGCCCGGGGCCACGCCCGACAACAGCGAGTGGATCCGACGGAAGCGGGCCGTTGCCCTGCGCTTTCACCACAGCTCGCTCTACATGCGGCTTGCTTGCGAGAGCAAAGGCGTGACGCTCAGCGAGCGGTATGGCCTCCCCGAGACGGAGTTCGTGGCCAGCGGCGGGGCCGTGCCGATCTTTGTGCGCGACGTGGGTCTGGTGGGCGTTGCAACGGTGAGCGGGATCCCGGATGTCGAGGACCACCAGCTTGTCGTGTCCGCCATCCACGATCTTAGGGGCGGCTTCTAAGTTCAATTTTACCGACCTCACTGGTCAGATTTCGTGCTTCTTGACTTGGCGCTGCGGCGGGCGGAATGGCGGTACCAAGAAGCGGGCCTCCTCAGTGGAGAGTTGTTTGGGCAATGATCCTTGCCAGCTGGTGCCGAGCCTCGTGCTCCGTCCTGTAGCTTCCGCAGTGTTCACGACGACGTCGCCCGTCCACGGTGTAAATGACCGTCGGACAAGGCCCAGGCTGCACCTGAGCGATCTCCTCTTTGCCGCCATAACTACACGTCCATCTGTCGTCGCTCATGCGGATCCACGGCCGCGCCGGCCGAAGTCGCTCCAGAGCCTGCCGGAACTCCTTGGCCGAGCGAAAGCGCTGCTCGATGTCCGCGTGAGTTGCTTTGTTGATGAGACGTTTTAGCGCGGGGGGCACGTGGTCGGCGAAGCCGATCCGGGCGGCCAGCCTGCCTTCGCTGACAAGGCGTGGCCACTCGGGATCAGCGAGCACTGCGCCCAAGCTCGGCTGGTTATTCACCGCCCGGAGCAACGTCACCCCGGCCGCGTAAACATCGCTGGCCGCTGAGAACTCGTAACCGTTCGCTGCCTCGGGCGAGGCATGTGGATGATAGAAGCAAGCCGACGCCATGATCCCGCTCTCGGGGTGGATCACGGTTCCGAAGTCGGAGAGCTTCGCTACCGAGCCGGAAAGCATGATGTTGCCGGGCTTCACGTCGCGATGAACAATGCCCTTAGCGTGGGCGTGCTCAAGCGCGAACAGGACGTGCTTCATGTAGACCATGGAGTCGATCGCGGGCACGAAGCCGCGCATCAGCGCATCACCCAGTGATCCGCCTTCCAGAAGCTCCATTTCGATCAGGACCGCACCGTTAAGCACGTCGGCTGTGAGCACCTTCACCACATGATCGTGCGTGCAAAGGTATTGGGCCTGGGCCTCCACTATCTCTCGGTACGAAGAAGGATCTTCAACCCGAATCAGCTTCAAGGCCGAGTCTCGACCCAGGTGCAGGTTCCGGACGTGGTATACCTCACCGAATGCGCCGCGACCGAGCGGACGCACCACCTCGTATTTGTTCGGGATAGCCTGTCCGGCCTGCAGATTTACAGGAGCGAGTGCCAACATCAGAGGACCATCCAAGCTGCAAGGGCCGCATATTTGGCCCCGTCAGGCCAGCTATTCGGCCGGCAGGCGATGAGCTCATCGCAGGCCGCGAGCTTGTCGCCTTTGTAGCCCAGCGCCTTCGGAGTGAACGACTGCGATGTGAACTCGTGAGTCGGCAGCCCCTTCTCGAAGCCCAGCAGGTTGAGCACTCCGAACGGGAACACCAGATAGGCCATCTGGTCGGCGCTCTTGGCGTCCATCGACAATCGGTAAGCGAGCTGGTCGGGGTTGTTGGCCCCGATTACCTCGCCGAACGTCTGCCGAAAGAAGTGGGAGAGCGCCGCTCGGGATTGGCTCGGGTCGAACGGATCGCGGCCATGGGCGACGTAGATTGGCTGCGATTTCGACCCGCCAAGGGAGCAGTAATGCAGCTCCCCTTTTCTGAGATTGAATCCAAGAACCGTCAGAGGCGCGTTCTCCATAACTGTTGATGTCCGAAGCGGCCGCCCGGAATGGGCTCTAACCGCTCCGCCCAGGCTGGAGCTGCCCAGCCCGGGCGAGGCCGTGAGGTCCGGAGCGCCGCACCAGCGCTCTGTCACCTGTTGTGGTAGTTGGCCCCCGGTCAGAGCACCTGAAGGAAAACTCTTGACAGGGGGTGTGCATGCAAAGCCGCCGACTGTGCATGCTTATAGGTCGTTGGCAACCCGGCACTTTTAGTCAACACTCAGCTGCAGCCGCTCGTGCCGCCGCAGGTGTTGCACTTCATGCAGGTGCCGTTGCGCACCAGCGTGTAGTTGCCGCATTCGCCGCAGGGGTCGCCCTCGTAGCCCTGGATGCGGGCCTTGTCGCGGGCGCTGATCGTGCCGGTGGCGAGCGCCGTGGCCGAGGTCGAGGGCTCGTAGGTCGCGGCGGGCTCGGCCATGCTGGTCGCGGCGGCGATCAGGTCCTGAGGCAGGCGCTTGCGCAGGTAGCCGGTCGAGCTGATCTCCTTGAGGAGCCTGATCGACTGCGTCGCCACCCGGTCGGAGACGGGCGAGACGTTGCGCTCGGCCTCGCCCTGGCCCAGTTCGTCGAAGCTCGCGCCCTTGGGGGCGACATGGGCGAGGTCGGTGCGGTCGAGGTAGGAGATCGCCAGCTCGCGGAAGATGTAGTCGAGGATGGAGGTCGCCGACTTGATCGAGTCGTTGCCCTGCACCATGCCCGCGGGCTCGAAGCGGGTGAAGGTGAAGGCGTCCACGAACTCCTCGAGCGGCACGCCGTATTGAAGGCCGACAGAGACGGCGATGGCGAAGTTGTTCATCATCGCCCGGAAGCCCGCGCCTTCCTTGTGCATGTCGAGGAAGATCTCGCCCAAGCGGCCGTCGCCGTATTCACCGGTGCGGAGATAGACCTTGTGGCCGCCGATGATTGCCTTCTGGGTGTAGCCCTTGCGGCGGGCGGGCATCTTCTCGCGCTCGCGGGTGCGGACTTCGCGGACGACGATTTTCTCCACGATCTTCTCGGCCATCACGGCGACCTTCTCGGGCACCGAGCCGTTGGCCAGGATCTCCTCGGCCTCCTCGTCGCCGTCGATGAGGGCGGAGGCGAGGGGCTGCGAGAGCTTGGAGCCATCGCGGTACAGCGCGTTGGCCTTCACCCCCAGGCTCCAGGACAGCATGTAGGCGTCCTGGCAGTCCTTGATCGTCGCGCCGTTCGGCATGTTGATGGTCTTGGAGATGGCGCCCGAGATGAAGCTCTGCGCCGCGGCCATCATCGTGATGTGCGACTCAACCGACAGGAAACGCCGACCCTTCTTGCCGCAGGGGTTGGCGCAGTCGAAGACGGAAAGGTGCTCCTCGCGCAGGTAGGGCGCGCCTTCGAGCGTCATCGTCCCGCAGACATGGTCGTTGGCCGCGTCGATCTGCGCGCGGGTGAAGCCCAGGTGGCGCAGGAGGTCGAAGCCCGGGTCGTTGAGCTTGGCGGCCGGGATGCCCAGCGTCTTGGTGCAGAACTCCTCGCCCAGAGTCCACTGATTGAAGACGAAGCGGATGTCGAAGGCCTGGGGCAGGGCGGCTTCGATCTTCTCCAGCTCCTCGGGGCCGAAGCCGTGGCCGATCAGCGCCGTGTGGTTGATGCCGGGGGCGTTGCCGAGCGTGCGGTGGCCAACGGCGTAGGCGATGATCTCCTCGATCTCGGCGGGGGCGTAGCCCAGCTTGTCGAGCGCTGCGGGGACCGACTGGTTGATGATCTTGAAGTAGCCGCCGCCGGCGAGCTTCTTGAACTTCACCAGGGCGAAGTCGGGCTCGATGCCGGTGGTGTCGCAGTCCATGACGAGGCCGATGGTGCCCGTGGGCGCGATCACCGTCGTCTGGGCGTTGCGGAAGCCGTGGGCCTCGCCCAGGGTCAGCGCCTCGTCCCAGGCCTGCATGGCCAGTTCCGAGAGGCGGGCGTCGAGCACGTTGGCATGGTCGAGCGGCACGGGCTTGACGGCGAGGTTCTCGTAGCCCCCGGCTTGGCCATGGGCGGCGCGGCGGTGGTTGCGGATGACGCGCAGCATGGACTGGCGGTTGCGCTCGTAGCCCGCGAAGGGGCCTAGCTCGGCGGCGATCTCGGCGGAGGTGGCGTAGGCGGTGCCGGTCATGATGGCGGTCAGCGCGCCGCAGAGCGCCCGGCCCTCGGCCGAGTCGTAGCCCAGGCCCATGTTCATCAGGAGCCCGCCGATGTTGGCGTAGCCCAGGCCCAGCGTGCGGAAGTCGTAGGAAAGCTGCGCGATCTCCTTGGAGGGGAACTGCGCCATGGTCACGCTGATCTCGAGCGTGAGGGTCCAGAGCTTGACCGCGTGGATGTAGCGGGCCGCGTCGAACTCCTCGCCGTCCCAGAAGGTCAGGAGGTTGAGCGAGGCCAGGTTGCAGGCCGTGTCGTCCAGGAACATGTACTCCGAGCAGGGGTTCGAGCCCCGGATCGGGCCGTTGGCCGGGCAGGTATGCCAGGCGTTCACGGTGTCATGGAACTGGATGCCGGGATCGGCGCAGGCCCAGGCGGCGTGGCCGATCTGGTCCCACAGATCGCGGGCCTTGATCGACTTCGTGACCTTGCCGTCGCGGCGCGCCTTGAGCTGCCAGTCGCCGTCGGCCTCGACCGCGCGCAGGAAGGTGTCGGTGACGCGGATCGAGTTGTTCGAGTTCTGGCCCGAGACGGAGGCGTAGGCCTCGGAATCCCAGTCGGTGTCGTAGGTCGGGAACTCGATCGAGTCGAAGCCCTGGCGGGCGTAGTCGAGCACGCGCTTGATGTAGGTCTCGGGGATGGCCGAGCGCTTGGCGTCGCGGATGGCGGCCTTGAGGGCGGCGTTCTTGGCGGGCTCGTAGGCGTCGGCCGGTTCGCCGTCCCAGGCCTTGAGCGCGGCGAAGATGCCGTTGAGGCGCTTCTCGTGCATCTTGGAGCCGGCGACGATGGACGCCACCTTCTGCTCCTCGATGACCTTCCAGTTGATGAAGGCCTCGATGTCGGGGTGGTCGGCGTCGACGATCACCATCTTGGCCGCGCGGCGCGTGGTGCCGCCCGACTTGATCGCGCCCGCCGCGCGGTCGCCGATCTTAAGAAAGCCCATCAGGCCCGAGGAGCGGCCGCCGCCCGACAGCTTCTCGCCCTCGCCGCGGAGCGAGGAGAAGTTGGTGCCGGTGCCCGAGCCGTATTTGAAGAGCCGAGCCTCGCGCACCCAGAGGTCCATAATCCCGCCCTCGTTCACGAGGTCGTCCTGCACGGACTGGATGAAGCAGGCGTGAGGCTGCGGATGTTCGTAGGCCGACTGGGAGCGGACGAGCTCGCCCGTCTGGAAGTCGACGTAGTAGTGGCCCTGCGCCGGGCCGTCGATGCCATAGGCCCAGTGCAGGCCGGTGTTGAACCACTGCGGGCTATTCGGCGCGCCCATCTGGCGGGCCAGCATGTGCCGCATCTCGTCGTAATAGGCGCGGGCGTCGGTTTCGGCGGTGAAGTAGCCGCCCTTCCAGCCCCAGTAGGCCCAGGCCCCCGCAAGACGGTCGAAGACCTGGCGGGCCGAGGTTTCGCCGCCGAGAGTGGCGTCCTTGGCCGGGACCGAGCGGCGGAGCCAGAGGGGAACACCCTCTTCCTCGACGGGCGTGGTGGCCGAGGGGACGCCCGCCTTGCGGAAGTACTTCTGGGCGATCACGTCGGCCGCGACCTGCGACCAAGCTTCCGGCACTTCGAGCGTGTCGAGCTTGAAGACCGTGGTGCCGTCGGGATTGCGGATCTCCGAGGCGGTGGTGCGGAAAGAGATGCCCTCATAAGCATCCCGACCCTCGGTGGTGAATGCGCGTTCGATTTGCATCGTCCTGTCCTCCAAACATGGAAAACGAAGAGAGACGCTGCCGTCCAATGGACGACATTCGAGTGCTTTCCGCCCCGGTCCCTTGCTTCGCGTTTGTCCGTTCTGTCCCACCACATCTAGTGGGCAACTGCTTCGAGAACACAGACTGATGTATCCCGTTCCCGCTCGCAATGCTCTTTCTGTTGTGGAAAAGTCGCAGAAAGGCTTTGACTCAAGACCAGATCCGAGTCCGTGTGGATATCTCCGATTCTTACGGCAGCCGTCCCCAATCTTATCCACAGGAATGTGACCTGAGCGTCACAATCGGAGTGGAAATGAATTGTCCAAGGCGGGACTACGAAGGGCCGTGCAGCGCAGCTCCGGGTCCGTGATTACGGTCCGGCTGGATCAGAGCTGGTGCATGCGTGACGGCGGGCCCGAACGGACCGGGGCGAGGCGGCGTGCCGGGAATCGGGCGGTGTCGTCGGGTCAGAGGCGTTCCTAGCGCAGCTCGCGCTTGGCGAGGCCGGTCTCGACCAGAAGGCCACGGTCTCGCGCCTCGTAGTAGTAGCCGCGACGATACCAGTCGTAGGCCCGCTCGAGGTTGCCATTGGCGACGATCCAGGCGCCGCGCAGGTAGGCGCCGCCCCAGCGCAGGTTGGTGCGGGCGTCGAGGAGGCCCGAGTCGGGTCCCTCGTAGCCCATCGTCCGGGCGGTCTGGGGCGCGATCTGCATGAGTCCCAGGTAGGTGCCGTTGCGGGCGGCGGGATTATAGCCGCTCTCGACGCGGACCACGTGGTCCAGAAGCTCGGGCGGGATGTCGAGGGACTCGGCGGTCGTCTCGATCAGGGAGCGCATCTCGGCGGGGCCGCCGATCTCGACCGCCTGGGGTGCCTTCGCCGCGTCGCGCCCCGTGCCGCAGGCTGCAAGGGGGAGGAGCGCCAGGGCGAGCGCCGCCCGGCGAATGGCGAAGGAATTCATGGAGGCTCCGCTTGACTGTCCGGTGCGGACGCTAACCAAGAACGGTCAGCGCGCAAGCGGCCTAGCGGCGCCGACCCACGCCCAAGGCGTCCAGTTCGGCTTCAATCCGCTCATCGCCGGCCCGCGCCGCCTTGAGCGCGTCGAAGCGGGCGCGCAGAGCGGCCTTCTCGTCGCCCTGGCAATCGGTCCAGGGCCGGTCCTGCAGGGCCATGTGCAGGACGTAGTAGCCGATGAAGTGAGGCCGCTCGCCGGTCGCGAGGAGCCGGGCATAGGCGGCGTCCGCGCCTAGAGCGCAAAGCTCCTCGGCCGATTCGATGCCGGCGCGGCGGAACGCGGCCTCGGTGGCGGGCCCCAGGTTGCGCAGGGAGGAGATCGCGCTCATGCGGGCGCCTTCGTGAGGGTGGAAAGGGATGGCCGGCGCTCGGCACCGTTGCGAGGGCGTCGTCGCCCCGGCCGCCAGTGATCCCGGACACGGCCCGAGGGAGAGGCGGGCCGCTGTGGGTCCGGGACAGAAGGTCAGATGCTGGCGTAGTCGCGGAACACGATCGCCGCGCCCGAGCCGTCGCCGAAGGCGGCCTGCACCGGAGCCCGCGGAGAGGCGGAACGGGACGCTCCGGGTTGGGACAGGCGCGCGCCCGAGGCGCCGGACTGGTCGGCCCCGGCCTGTTCGGCGCCTGGCTGCGCGGCGATCTGCGCATTCGACATGATGGGTCGTCCTCTGCTCGTGTGGGTCGGGCTGTCTTCCCGATCTGGTGGTTTCCGGACAAGGCTTGCTTCCTCGCCTTGACTTGCAATGTGGGGTGTGTCGGGCGGTCTGCGGAGATCCATGTTTACGTGAGCCTGCGGGGCGTGGCGGGCTCGCCACAGCGGCGGAAGGCGTTGCATCCTTTGGGGAAGCCTGCGACACAATCCTGTGAAGGCGGGAGGAACCGGCGGCGACCCGTCACAAGGGCGCCGGTCGGCGTGGGCCCATCGGTCGTGGCGATCATCGACGGCCCGACCGATGTCTGAAGGAATGGGAGAGCGGGCATGAAACTGTTGCGCCATGGCGAGCGCGGCTCGGAGCGGCCGGGCCTTGTGCATGAGGACGGCACGATCCGGGACCTGTCGGGCGTGGTCCCCGACATCGCGGGGGCGGTGCTGTCCGACCAAGGGCTGCAGGCGATCCGGGCCGTGGACCCGTCGAGCCTGCCGGTCGTGGATGCGGCCACGCGCCTGGGCCCCTGCGTGGGCGGCACGGGCAAGTTCATCTGCATCGGGCTCAACTACGCCGACCACGCGGCCGAGTCGGGGCTTCAGGTGCCGCCCGAGCCCGTGATCTTCATGAAGGCCACCTCGGCCATCTGCGGGCCCAACGACCCGATCCTGATCCCGCGCGGCAGCCAGAAGACCGACTGGGAGGTCGAGCTGGCGGTCATCATCGGCCGGCACGCAAAGTACGTCAGCGAGGACGAAGCGCTGTCCCATGTGGCGGGCTACGCGGTGGCCAACGACGTCTCCGAGCGGGCTTTCCAGGCCGAGCGGGCGGGGCAGTGGACCAAGGGCAAGTCGTGCGACAACTTCGGCCAGCTCGGGCCCTGGCTTGTGACGCGCGACGAGGTCGCGGACCCGCAGGACCTGTCCATGTGGTGCCGCGTGAACGGCGAGACCAAGCAGGACGGCTCCACCCGCACCATGGTCTACGGCGTGGCTCATCTGGTGAGCTACCTGAGCCAGTTCATGAGCCTGCATCCGGGCGACGTGATCTCGACCGGGACGCCGCCGGGCGTGGGCCTGGGGCAGAAGCCGCCGCAGTTCCTGAAGGTCGGCGACGTCGTGGAACTGGGCATCAGGGGCTTGGGCGAGCAGCGGCAGGTCTGCGAGCCGGACGCCTGAGGGCGCGCAGCCATGGACCTGATCGACACCCACCTGCACCTGATCGACCGGAGCGTCACGGGCCACGCCTGGACGCACCGGGTGCCGCCGCTCCAGCGGGATTTTCCGCTGGAGGAGGCGCTGGATCTCTACGGCGGGCGGGTCAGGGGGGCGATCTTCATGGAGGTCGCGGCGCTCGACTGGAAGGCCGAGTCGCGCTGGGTCGCGTCGCTTATCCGCGAGGGGCGGCTCCTGGGGCAGATCGCCAACTGCCGGCCCGAGACGGACGAGGGCTTCGAGGCCTGGCTGGAGGAAGGGCGCGATCTCGGGGTCGTGGGTTGGCGGCGCATCCTGCACGAGGACGTGGCCGAGGACGTGTCGCTGCACGAGGGCTTCCGTGCCAACGTGCGGAGGATCGGGCGGGCCGGGTATCCCTTCGACATCAACGTTCTGGGGCGCACCCTTCATCTGGCGCGCGACCTCGCGCGGGCCTGCCCCGACATGACCTTCGTGCTCGACCATTGCGGCACGCCGGATATCGCGGGCGGCCAGTGGAACATATGGGCAGAGGGGCTGCGGGAGGTCGCGGCCTGCCCCAACGTGAACGTGAAACTGTCGGGGATCAGCGCCTATGCCGCGCCGGGCACGGCCTCGCTGGAGTCGCTGCGGCCGTGGATCGACCATGTGGTCGAGACCTTCACGCCCGCGCGGATGGTCTGGGGATCGGACTGGCCGGTGGCGAACCTGGGGCTCGGGATGGAGGGGTGGCTGTCGGTGACCCGGGCCGTGCTGGGCGACCTGTCCGCGAACGAGCAGGAAATGATCGGATACCGGAACGCGGAGCGACTCTACAGCGTCGCGCTGCCGGCAGCCTGATCTTGCGCTGGATCAAGGCGGGCCTGCCTGGGCGGTCCTAGAAGGAGCGTGACGGGTCGTCCGACGGGAGCCGCGGGCCATGAACACCTCGACCATCCTTGCCGCGCTGGCGATCTGGGCCGCGATGGCCGTCTGTGCCGTCGCCAATGGCATCCTGCGGGAGACCGCCCTCGTTCCGGCCCTCGGCGCGGGCCTGGCACGGCCCCTGAGCGCTGCGATGCTTGTGGGCGTCGTGCTTGGTCTGACCTGGGTCTTCCTGCGATGGCAGGGGCCGCTTTCCGCGGGTGCTCTCTGGGGGATCGGGGCCGCCTGGGTCGTGGGGACGCTGGTCTTCGAGACCGGGGTCGGTCGGACGGAAGGGCGGAGCTGGACCGAGATCGCCGCGAACTACGATCCGACACAGCCGACGCTCTGGGTCTGGGTCGTGGTCTTCATCCTTGCGGCGCCGTTCCTCGTGGCCCAGTTGATGCGCTGAAGGCCGGGGCGGCGGATCACTCCGCCGCCTGCGCATACTCCTCGACCGGCGGGCAGGTGCAGACGAGGTTGCGGTCGCCGTAGGCGTTATCCACCCGGCCCACGGGCGGCCAGTACTTGTCCACCCGGAAGGCGCCCGGCGGGAAGCAGCCCTGTTCGCGCGTGTAGGGGCGGTCCCAGTCGGCCACCAGATCCTCGACGGTGTGAGGGGCGCGGCGGAGGGGGGATTCCTCGGCCTTCTGGTCGCCGTTCTCGATGGCGCGGATCTCCTCGCGGATCGCGAGGAGCGCCGCGAGGAAGCGGTCGATCTCGGCCTTGGGCTCGGACTCCGTGGGCTCGACCATCAGGGTGCCGGCGACGGGCCAGCTCATGGTGGGGGCGTGGAAGCCGTTGTCGATGAGGCGCTTAGCGATGTCGTCCACGGTAACGCCATGGGCCGCGAAGGGCCGGGTGTCGAGGATGCACTCGTGCGCCACACGGCCCCGATTGCCCGCAAAGAGAATCGGGTAAGCCCCCCGGAGCCGGGCCGCTACGTAATTGGCGTTCAGGATCGCCACCTTGGTCGCCTGCGCGAGGCCCGCGCCGCCCATCAGCAGGCAGTAGGCCCAGGAGATGAGCAGGATCGAGGCCGAGCCGTAGGGGGCGGCGCTGACGGCCCCGGCCTCTCCGGTCTGGGGATCGGAGGGGAGATGCGGCGCGAGGTGCGCCTTGACGCCGATCGGGCCCATGCCGGGGCCGCCGCCGCCGTGCGGGATGGCGAAGGTCTTGTGGAGGTTGAGGTGCGAGACGTCCGCGCCGACCTCGCCGGGCTTCACGAGGCCCACGAGGGCGTTCATGTTCGCGCCATCAAGGTAAACCTGCCCGCCGTGCTGGTGGGTGATCTGGCAGACCTCGCGCAGCGTGTCCTCGAAGACGCCATGCGTCGACGGATAGGTGATCATGCAGGCGGCGAGGCGGGGGCCGGCGGCCTCGGCCTTGGCGCGGAAGTCGTCGAGGTCGATGTCGCCGTTGGGGGCCGTCTTCGTGACCACCACCTCCATCCCCGCCATCTGCGCCGAGGCAGGGTTGGTGCCGTGGGCCGAGACGGGGATGAGGCAGACCGTCCGGTCATGGTCGCCGTTCGCGCGGTGATAGGCGCGGATGGTCAGGAGCCCCGCGTATTCCCCCTGCGCGCCGGAGTTGGGCTGCATGGAGAAAGCCTCGTAGCCGGTGATCTCGCAGAGCTTCCGGCTCAGGTCCTCGATCGCCTCGTGGTAGCCTTGCGCCTGGTCGCGCGGCGCGAAGGGGTGGAGGTGCGCGAACTCGGGCCAGGTGAGCGGCATCATCTCGGCTGCCGCGTTCAGCTTCATGGTACAGGAGCCGAGCGGGATCATCGCCCGGTCGAGCGCGAGGTCGCGGTCCGAGAGGCGGCGCATGTAGCGCATCATCTCGGATTCCGCCCGGTTCATGTGGAACACCGGATGCGTCAGGTAATCGCTTGACCGCAGCAGGTTTTCGGGGATCGCAGGCATCCCCCGGTGCGGGGCGGCGGCGTCGATGCCGAAGGCGCGCAGGACACGGAGGAGCACGTTCTCGTCGGTGGTCTCGTCGAGCGAGATGCCCACGCGATCGGTGCCGATCCGGCGGAGGTTCAGCCCCTCGGCCCGCGCGGCGGCGAGGATGCCGGCCTGGCCCACGCCGACCTCGACGGTCAGGGTGTCGAAGAAGTGCTCGGGCGACACCTTGGCCCCGGCGGCGCGCAGCGCGCGCGACAGGCGCTGAGTCTGGAGGTGTACCCGCTCGGCGATGGCGCGCAGGCCCTTGGGGCCGTGGAAGACGGCGTACATCGAGGCCATGACGGCGAGGAGCGCCTGCGCGGTGCAGACGTTCGAGGTCGCCTTCTCGCGTCGGATGTGCTGCTCGCGCGTCTGGAGCGCAAGGCGGTAGGCGCGGTTGCCACGGCTGTCAACCGAGACGCCGACGATGCGACCGGGCATGGACCGCTTGAGCGCGTCGCGGCAGGACAGGAAGGCGGCATGCGGGCCGCCGTAGCCCATCGGCACGCCGAAGCGCTGGGCCGAGCCGACAGCTATGTCGGCGCCCATCGCGCCGGGCTCCTTGAGGAGCGTGAGCGCGAGGAGGTCGGTGGCGACGACGGCGAGCGCCTGCGCTTCGTGGAGCCGGGCGATGTCGGCGGACAGGTCGCGGGCATGGCCAAAGGTGCCGGGATACTGGAAGATCGCGCCGAAGACCCTTGACGGATCGAGCGCCTCTGCCGGCCCTTCGATCACTTCGATCGCCAAAGGCTCGGCGCGGGTGCGGATCACGGCCTTGATCTGCGGGTGCAGGTCGTCGGCCACGAAGAAGGCGCGGGCCTTCGACTTGGCGCTGCGCTCGGCCATTGTCATGGCCTCGGCGGCGGCGGTGGCCTCGTCGAGGAGCGAGGCGTTGGCGACGGGCAGGCCCGTCAGGTCCGCCACCACCGTCTGGAAGTTCAGGAGCGCCTCGAGACGCCCCTGCGCGATCTCGGGCTGGTAGGGGGTGTAGGCGGTGTACCAGGCGGGATTTTCCAGGATGTTCCGCTGGATGGCGGGCGGCGTAAAGGTGCCGTGGTAGCCTTGGCCGATGAGCGAGGTCATCACCCGGTTCCGGCCCGCGACCTCGCGCATCCGCCCGAGCAGCTCCCGTTCGGTCAGGGGTGCCCAGGACAGGGGCGCGTCCTGCCGGATCGAGGGCGGCACCGTCTCGTCGATCAACGCGTCGAGGCTGGGGGCGCCCACGGCCCGCAGCATCTCCTCCATCTCGGAGGGCGACGGGCCGATGTGGCGGCGGTTCGCGAAGTCGTCGGGGTCGTAGGCCGTGGGCTGCCAGGCGGTCATGCGATCTGGTCCTGATACTCGTCCTCGTCCATGAAGTCGTCGAGCACGGTCATGTCGTCGACGCGGATCTTGAAGAACCAGCCCTCGCCCAGAGGATCGTCGTTCACCAGGCCGGGGTTGGCGGTGAGCTTGGGGTTGACCTCGACGATCTCGCCGTCGACGGGGGCGAGGATGTCCGAGGCGGCCTTGACGCTCTCGATCACCACGACCTCGTCGCCCTGCGCGACCATGGCGTCGACCTCGGGCAGCTCGACGAAGACGATGTCGCCGAGCTCCTTGGCGGCGTGCTCGGTGATGCCCACGACGATCAGGTCGCCCTCGGGGCGGAGCCATTCGTGGTCTTCGGTGAACTTCATGCAGGGGCCTCAGCGCTTGAAGGAGGAAGGAACGAAGGGAAGGGGCGCGACCGTCACGGGGAGCGGCTTGCCTCGAACCTCGCCGGTAAGGGTCGTGCCGGGGGCCGCGAGTTGGGCGTCCACGTAGGCCATCGCGACGGGGGCACCGACCGACGGGCCGAAGCCGCCGGAGGTGACGCGTCCGGCGTGGCCCTCGGGACCTGACAGCTCCACGCCCGCACGCATGGGGGCACGGCCCTCGGGGCGAAGGCCCACGCGGACGCGCCGCACGCCGAGGTCGATCTGCCGCAGGATACGGTCGGCGCCGGGAAACCCGCCGACGCGGGCGCCCCCCGTTCGGCGGGCCTTGCCGATGGACCAGCCAAGCCCGGCCTCGACGGGGCTGGTGGTGCGGTCGATGTCCTGCCCGTAGAGCGGAAGCCCGGCTTCGAGACGAAGCGAGTCGCGGGCACCCAGGCCCGCAGGCTTCACGCCGGGCTGGGCGAGGAGGGCAGTGGCGAAGGCCTCGGCGGCCGAGAGCGGGACCGAGATCTCGAACCCGTCCTCGCCGGTGTAGCCCGAACGCGAGATCCAGAACGCGCCCCCGTCCCGCCCGATCTCGCGCGAGTCCATGAAGCGCAGGGTCTCCACGCCGGGCAGGAGCGCTGCGAGCGCCGCCTCGGCGCCGGGGCCCTGGAGCGCGAGGAGCGCGCGGTCGGTGACCTCGATCACCTCGGCCCGCGCGAGCCCATCACGCAGATGGGCGAGGTCGGCCTCGCGCATGGAAGCGTTGACGACCACGAGGAAATGGTCCCCGCGATGGGCCACCATGAGGTCGTCGCGGATGCCCCCCGCGTCGTCGGTGAAGAGCGCATAGCGCTGCCGACCCTCGGACAGGCCGCAGATGTCGGCGGGGACCAGCGCCTCGAGGCAGCGGGCGAGCTGGTCGATCCCGTCGCGGGGGCGCAGGAGCACCTGACCCATGTGGCTCACGTCGAAGAGGCTTGCCCCCGCGCGGGTGTGCAGGTGCTCGGCCATGACGCCGGCGGCGTACTGCACCGGCATCTCCCAGCCGGCGAAGGGCACGAGCCGCGCCCCCTGCGCCACATGCAGGTCGTGGAGCGGCAAGCGTCTGAGCGGTGCGGAATGAGCGTCGTCCACGCGCCTCCCCCTGTTTTCCGGGCGCCGTCCTGTCCCTTAGGCGTAGCGCCGCGGGCCGGCGGGTGGCAAGTGGCTCGCCGGGCCGGATCGGGCAAGAGTTCGTCGCGCCTCCGGGACAATCTGCGGCTGAAAGTTCTCATCTAGGGAGGAATTCGCACTTGACAGCTCAGTCGCGCAACGTCCTTGCATTTCGTTCTTTTGGCACGCTCGACTTTGCGAGCCGATTCCGCGCCCGCCGTAATAAATCCCGTGGCGTCACGGGAGTTTGCGGGAGAGCAGGGCCATGAAGATCGTCATCCTTGGCGCGGGCGTCATCGGCGTCACCTCGGCCTGGTACCTGTCGCAGGCGGGGCATGAGGTCGTGGTGCTGGACCGCCAGCCCGCTCCGGCGCGGGAGACGAGCTTCGCCAATGCCGGCGAGGTGAGTCCCGGCTACTCGGCCCCCTGGGCTGCGCCGGGCATCCCGCTCAAGGCGATGAAATGGATGTTCCAGAAGCACGCGCCGCTCGTCGTGGGCCTCAGGCCCGATGTGGCGAAGCTGTCTTGGCTGGCCCGGATGCTCGCGAACTGCACGCCCGAGGCCTACAAGGCGAACAAGGCGCGGATGGTGCGGCTGGCCGAGTACTCCCGCGACTGCCTGGAAGGGCTGCGGTCCGAGACGGGCATCGCCTATGACGAGCGGACGCAGGGGACGCTCCAGCTCTTCCGCACCGAGGCGCAGGTCGAGGCGGCCGGGAAGGACATTGCCGTGCTGCGCGAGGGCGGCGTGGCCTTCGAAGTGCTGGACGCCGAGGGTTGCCGGGCCGCCGAGCCGGGGCTGCGCGCCGCCAGGGGGCCGATCGCGGGCGGGCTGCGGCTGCCGGGCGACGAGACGGGCGACTGCTTCAAGTTCACCACGCGGCTCGCTGATCTGGCGGCGGCGCAGGGCGTCGAGTTCCGCTGGGGCGTGGGCGTCGAGCGGCTGGTCGTCGAAGGCGGCCGGGTGCGCGGGGCCGTGACCTCGGAAGGCATAGTGACGGGCGATGCCGTGGTCGTGGCTCTGGGCAGCTACTCGCCCGCGCTGGTGAAGGGGCTGGGGCTCGACCTGCCGGTCTATCCCGTGAAGGGCTATTCGCTGACGCTGCCCGTGGTGGACGAGGCGCTCGCGCCGGTCTCCACCGTCATGGACGAGACCCACAAGGTGGCGATCACCCGGCTGGGGGACCGCATCCGGGTGGGCGGGCTGGCCGAGATCGCGGGCTTCGACCTGTCGCTGAAGGCCGCGCGCCGGGCGACTCTGGAGCATTCGCTGGGCGGACTCTTCGGCGGCGCGGGCGACCTGAGCCGGGTCGAGTTCTGGTGCGGGCTGCGCCCCATGACGCCGGACGGGACACCGGTGGTGGGTCGGACCCCGGTGCCAGGGCTGTTCCTCAACACCGGGCACGGCACACTGGGCTGGACGATGGCGGCGGGCTCGGGCCGGGTGCTGGCGGACATCGTGTCGGGCCGGCGGTCCGAGATCGAGACGGCCGACCTCGGCATCGCGCGCTACGGACGCGAGGCGGGCAGGGCAGGGACGCTGGTGCCGGCGCGGGCCTGAATCAGAGCAGGTCCCACAGGAACCGCGCCGAGACGAACAGGAGGAACAGGCCAAAGGCCGTTTCCAGTTGGCGGCGGCTCAGGCGGTGGGCGAGCGCCACGCCGAGCCGCGTGGTCACGAGCGTCGTGGGCACGGTCGCCAAGAACGTGAGCCAGGAGACGTAGCCCGTGGCGTCGAGCGGCAGGCCCGGCTTGCCCCAACCGGCATAGACGTAGCCCAGGGTGGCGGGGAACGCGATCAGCACCCCCGCGCCCGCGCCCGTGGACACCGCGCGGTGGATGGGGACGCCGTGGAGCGTCAGGATCAGGTTGGTGATCGCGCCGCCGCCGATGCCCATGAGCGCCGACAGGACCCCGGTGATGGCGCCGTAGGCTCGAAGCGCCCACTTGCCCGGCAGGCTGTCGCGGACCCGCCAGCCCTCGCCCCCGAGGAGGAGCTTGGCGGCGTTCACGCCCGCCACGCCCACGAAGACGACCTTGAACACCCAAGGGTCGGCGATGCGGGCGATCAACGCGCCCAAGACGACCCCCAAGATCACGGGGACGATCCAGACCCGCAGGAGCGCGGTGTCTACCGTGCCGCGCCGGAGATGCGCGCGCGCCGAGAGGAACGAGGTCGGGATGATGACCGCGAGCGAGGTGCCCACGGCGAGCGGCATCCGCACCTCGTCGGACAGGCCGATGACACCGAAGGCCTGGTAGAAAACCGGGACCGAGATGGCTCCGCCGCCGATCCCGAAAAGTCCCGCCAGGAATCCGATCACCGTCCCGGCGGCCAAAAGCGCCACCAGCATCGGCAGGACGTCGACGAAGAGGTCGGTGAGGGTTTCCATCGTGGGCATCCGGGGCTCCAGCAGCGGGTCGCGGCTTGGTAGGCCCGTTGGGATGCAGGCGCAACGAGGCCCGACCCCGCGGGACGGGTCCCGCATGCCTCGGGGGTGGCGGCCCCCGAGCGGCTTGCCGTCAGCATGGCACGAGAGGGTTAAGGAACGGTTGAGACCGTTCCAGGGGTTGTGACGCCGTGCCCCGGTGACGGCGTCGCAGCGGCAGGGTAGACCAGATACGGGCCAGCCAGGGAACCGCGATGTTCAGCTCCGACATGATCCTCGATGCGACGCTGTTGCCGGCGATGCTGGTCGCGCTGGTGGCGGGGCTCCTGTCCTTCCTGAGTCCCTGCGTCCTGCCCATCGTGCCGCCTTACCTGGCCTACATGGGGGGCGTGTCCGTCACCGAGATGGCCGAGGCGAGGGCGGCACGCAAGCGGGCGCTGCTGGCGGCGTCGTTCTTCGTGCTGGGCCTTTCGACCGTGTTCCTGCTGCTGGGGGCCGCGGCCTCGACGCTGGGGCGGGCAATGCTGGTGTGGCAGGGGTGGTTCGTGCCGGCGGCGGGGCTGGTCATCATGCTGTTCGGCGCGCATTTCCTGGGAGTGGTCCGCATCCCGTTCCTGGCGCGAGAAGCGCGGATCGAGGCGGGGGACCGGGGGGGCTCGGCGTTCGGGGCCTATGTGCTGGGGCTCGCCTTTGCCTTCGGCTGGACGCCGTGCCTTGGGCCGATCCTGGGGACGATCCTGGGGCTCGCGGCGACCGAGGCGGATCTGGCGCGCGGGACCGCGCTGCTCGCGACCTATGCGATCGGGCTCGGCATCCCGTTCCTGCTGGTGGCAGCCTTCTTCCCGCGACTGGGCGGCGTCATGGCGGCGATGAAGCGGAACATGGGCTGGATCGAGCGCAGCTCGGGGCTCCTGCTCTGGACGGTGGGGCTGCTGATGCTGACGGGGCAGTTCACGGCCTTCTCGTGGTGGCTGCTGGAGACCTTTCCGGCGCTGGCGACGATCGGCTGACCTAGCGGCGGACCGGGGCGGGGACCCGGCCGCGCAGCGCCCAGATCCGCAGGCGGGAAAGCCGGCGGTGACCCTCGGGCGGCAGGCCGCGCTGCTCGATGAGCCAGATGGCGAGCCAACCGCCCAGTGCCGCGCCCGCGGTGTCCATCACGAGGTCGAGGATCGTGTCGGGCCAGGTCAGCGGCAGGTAGGTGTACTCGAACACCTCCCACGCCGCGCCGAGCCCCAGGCCGATGACGGTGGACCAGAGCACGAACCGGCCCTTGCACGGCGCGTGGGCGAGAAGCTCGGCCTTCCACAGCATGAACATGGAGCCCGCCATGATGACGAGCGGGTTCACGAGATGGAGCAGGACGTCGAACCACCAGAAGCGCCCATACCAGTCCCAGGCCCAGCCGCCGGCGCTGATGAGGAAGCAGGCGGTCATCACGGCCACGAACAGGTTCGGCAGCCCATGGGGAAGGACCTTCACGACCAGCATGGGCACGAAGAAGCAGGTGGCGATGAGGACCTCGTCCCAGCGGCCGAGCAGCGCCAGGGTCGCGAGCGCGGCGGCGAAGACCACCGCGCCGGCCCAGGACAGGGTGAGCCAGAGCCGGGCGTCGATCAGGGCGCCGGGCAGGGGACGCGTCGAGGCGATGGGGGCGGCGGACATCGGGGGGCTCCTTCCCCCGTCGAACGGCGGAGCCGCCCCTAGCGTTCCCCGAGCGCCCGTTCGAGCACGTAGACCCGGATCGCGGAGGCGAGACCCACGTCGCCCCGCGCCTCGTCGATCCGTTCGGCCAGGCGGTTGAGCGGTACGCCGTCGGCCGAAGCGAGGCGGCGGAACTCGGCCCAGAAGGCCTCCTCGAGCGAGACGCTCGTGCGGTGGCCATGCAGCGTGAGCGAGCGCTTGACCGGGCGCCCGCTCATTCCTCGTCGAACTTCGCCTGGTCCAGCGCCCGGCGCGCCTTCTCGGCCTGCGTGGCCTCGAGGAGGCGCTGGGCCTTGGTGCGGCCGTGCTTGACGGCGTTGGCGTCGGCCCGCGCCTTGTCAGCGGCGCGGTCGCGGGTCTTGCGGGCCTTGTTGAGGTTGACGACAGAGCCGGTCATCGGTCCTCCTCAGCCGGGGGCGATCATGTCCTCGGGGCGCACGACGCGGTCGAAGGTCTCGGCGTCGACGTAGCCGAGGTTGATCGCCTCCTCGCGCAGGGTCGTCCCGTTCTTGTGTGCGGTCTTGGCGACCGTCGTGGCCTTGTCGTAGCCGATCGTGGGCGCGAGCGCCGTCACCAGCATCAGCGATTCGCGCATGAGCCGGTCGATGCGGACCCGGTCGGCCTCGATCCCCACGACGCAGTTGTCGGTGAAGGCACGGGCCGCGTCGCCCAGGAGCTGCATGGATTGCAGGACGTTGTAGGCGATCATCGGCTTCATGACGTTCAGCTCGAAGTGGCCTTGGGAGCCCGCGAAGCCCACGGCGGCGTCGTTGCCCATGACATGCGCGCAGACCATGGTGATGGCCTCGACCTGGGTCGGGTTCACCTTGCCGGGCATGATCGAGGAGCCGGGCTCGTTCTCGGGCAGCTTCAGCTCGCCCAGGCCGCAGCGGGGGCCGGAGCCCAGCATGCGGATGTCGTGGGCGAGCTTGTAGATGCCGGCGGCGGCCGACTTGAGCGCGCCGGAGAGTTGCACGAGGGCGTCATGGGCGGCCAGCGCCTCGAACTTGTTGGGGGCGGTGACGAAGGGCAGGCCGGTGAGGCGGGCGAGGTTCGCCGCCACCGTTTCGCCCCAGCCCACAGGCGAGTTGAGGCCGGTGCCCACGGCGGTGCCGCCCTGCGCGAGTTCGTAGATGTCCGGAAGCGCCGATTCGATCCGCTGGATCGCCTTGGCGAGCTGGTGGGCGTAACCGCCGAACTCCTGGCCCAGGGTCAGGGGTGTCGCGTCCATCGTGTGGGTGCGGCCGATCTTGATGATGTCGGCGAAGTCCTCGGACTTGGCCAACAGCGCCGCGTGCAGGTGGCGCAGGCCGGGCAGCAGCACGTCGCGGGCGGTCGTCGCGGCCGCGACGTGCATCGCGGTCGGGTAGGTGTCGTTCGACGACTGGCCCATGTTGACGTGGTCGTTGGGGTGGATGGGCTTCTTGCAGCCCATCTCGCCGCCCAGCATCTCGATGGCGCGATTCGAGATCACCTCGTTCGCGTTCATGTTGGTCTGGGTGCCCGAGCCGGTCTGCCAGACCACTAGCGGGAAGTGGTCGTCGAGCCTGCCGGCCGCGACCTCGGCGGCGGCGGCGATCATGGCGTCGGCCAGCTCGGCGGGAATCGCGCCGCGCGCCTTGTTGGCCTCGGCACAGGCCTGCTTGATGAAGCCCAGCGCCCGCACGACGGCGATGGGCTGCCGCTCCCAGCCGATCGGGAAGTTCTGGATCGACCGTTGGGTCTGCGCGCCCCAGTAGCGGTCCGCCGGCACCTCGAGGGGGCCGAAGCTGTCGGTCTCGATCCTCGTCGCGGTCATCCTGTCCTCCCCGGTATACCGTCGCATACGCTACTAGCCTGCGGCGCGGAGGGGGGCAACGGGCCTACTTGCGGAACTTGTCGAGGCTGACCACCTGCGCGGCGCCACGCTCGCCCTTGGGTTCGGGCTTGGGGCTGGGGGGCGGAGGCTCGGGCTCGGGGGTCTGCTGCGAGGCGGCCTGCGTCTCGAAGCGGAGGCCGAACTCGACGGAGGGGTCGACGAAGGTCTTGACCGCGTCCCAGGGGATGTAGAGCGGCTCGGGGTTGTCGCCGAAGTTCAGAGTGACCGAGAAGCCGTCCTCGCCCGTCTCCAGGTCGGCGAACCAGTGCTGGAGGACGATGGTCATCTCGCCGGGGTAGCGGTCCGACAGCCAGTCGGCGATCTCGACGTCCGGGTGCTGGGTGTCGAAGGTGATGAAGAAGTGGTGCTTGCCGGGCAGGCCGTTGGCGGCCACGTCGGCCAGGACCTCGTGGATCAGACCGCGCATCGCGCGATGCATGAGGTTGCCGTAGTCGATCGAACGCGTCACGAGCCCTGCCTCCGGTTGCACGGCGCCGAGCATAGGGAAATCGGCGGAAGGGGGAAGAGGGGGCGGAGCGCCGTCACGCGAGCCCCGCGAGATGCAGCAGCACGGCCAGCGTGGCGACGATGCCGAGGGTCGGGACCATGCCGACATGGCGGCGCAGCAGGAGCCATCCCGCGACCGCCGCCAGCGCGGCCGCGACCGGCTGGAAGGTGCTCCAGACCGGGACGGCGGTGGTGAAGGGGCCGGCCTGGACGGTCGGCGCCTCGGTGAAGAGGACATGGAGCGCGAACCAGACGGACAGGTTGAGGATCACGCCCACCACGGCGGCGGTGATGGCCGACAGCGCGGCCCTGAGGCGCGGCTGGCCGGCGATCCAGTCCACGAGGGGGGCCCCGGCGAAGATCCACAGGAAACAGGGGACGAAGGTGACCCAGAGCGCCATGAGGCCGCCGGCCAGCCCCAGCGCGACGCTGCCCTGGTTGAGCCCGGCGACGATCGCCACGAAGGCCGTCACGAGGATCAGGGGACCCGGCGTCGTCTCGGCCAGGCCGAGGGCGTCCATGAGCTGGGCTGTGCCGACCCAGCGGTAGGCGTTCACCACCTCCTGCGCCATGTAGCTCAGGACGGCGTAGGCGCCGCCGAAGGTCACGACGGCGAGCTTGGAGAAGAAGAGGCCGAGGTCGGTGAGGAAGCCCTGCCCGGCCAAGGCCGTCAGCGCGACGGGGGTCCACCAGAGCAGGAGCCCCGCGGTCAGCGTCACGGCGAGCGTGCGGGGGTCGAGGCGCGGGGGCGCGAGGTCGCGCGGCGCCGTTCCGGCGGTCAGGGCGCCGTAGAGGCCGGCGGCCAGCACCACGAGCGGGAAGGGCACGGCGAAGAGGAAGAGCGCGACGAAGGCGAGGCCCGCCAGCACCCAGTGGTCGCGCGACCGGAGCGCGCGCTTGGCGACACGGAGGATCGCCTCGACGACGATGACGACCACGGTGGCCTTGACCCCCAGGAACAGTGCCTGGACCAGGGCCATGTCGATGAAGGCGCCATAGGCGAAGGCCAGCGCGAAGATCACCAGCGCGCCGGGCAGCACGAAGAGCCCTCCGGCGATCAGGCCGCCGGTCAGCCCGTGGAGACGCCAGCCGGCGAAGGTGGCGAGCTGCATCGCCTCGGGACCGGGCAGCAGCATGCAGAAGGACAGCGCGCGGAGATATTCCTGCTCGGACAGCCAGGGGCGCTCCTCGACCAGCTCGCGGTGCATCAGCGCGATCTGCGCGGCCGGGCCGCCGAAGGAGAGGAGCCCGATGCGAAGGAAGACGCGCGTCAGTTCGGCCAGGCTGGGGGACGGTGGAGTCACGAAAGGTCCTTCGCATCGGTCGGCGCTGCATCGGCCGCGACTCATGGTGAGGTCAAGCGACAGTCTGATGACAGCGCCGGGTCAGCCGGTCGGCGGCGTGAGCTCGCGCAGGATCTTGAGGCGGAGCGCGCGTGGGTAGTCGAGATGGCCGCGCGCCGCCATCACGAAGCCGTCGCTGGTCACGAGCTGGCGGCGGAAAAAGAACGAGATGGCGTTGCCCACGAGCTCGATGGCGAGCGCGTTGACGGTGACGCCGGCCGCCTGGGCCGCGTCGCGCGCCTCGGTCGTGTCGATCCCCATGTTGCGCTGGCCGTCGCCCGAGACGTCGATCACGTGGCGCCGGCAGTCCGGGACCTCCTCCAAGAGCGCGAGGGCCGCAAGGACGGCGTCGCCTGGCGCGGTGCCGGAATGGACGAAGGCGCGGGGGAGGGCGGCCGCCGCGGCGGCGAAGCCCAGGACATCCTCGCGCGTGGTCATGCGCCGCCAGGGGATCGAGACCTCCTGCTGGGTGATGCCGGACCATTGCAGCACCGACAGGGCCACGCGGTCGCGGATCAGCGCCTCGACGATGTAGGGATCGCTGAGCGCGCTCACGAGGCCGTCGACCTGAAGGCGGTATTCGCCCCGGTCCACCGAGTTCGACACGTCGATGGCGAGGACGAGGGCCGTGCCGCAGACCTCCTGCGTCCGGGCGGGGGCCGGGCCGAGCAGAAGGGAGAGGGCGAGGACGAGCCGCAGCACGCGCCCATGCTGCCCGAGAGCGGGGCGTTGCGGCAAGCGAAACGATGGGTAGGAAGTGCAGGCTTCTGTTGCCAGGTGCCTGCGAACCCCGCCTGAGGGGCTTATTCCCCAGGACTTTGGCTTTGGTCTCTACCGCCTAATTAGGCGGCGAGGGCCATCGCCGGAGCACGGTTGTTGTTGGCAACTATGCGTTGTGGACCGATAACGGTGGTACCTCACCGGGACAAAGCAAACACCTTTACACGTTCGTCGATCCTGTTTCGGCCCCTTACCGTCCCCCAACAAGGGATGATTGGTGGAGCCGCCGGGTACCGCCCCCGGGTCCGAACCGCTTATTCCGTGCGCGTTTATGCCCATAGTCCGGTTGCCCGGACGCCTCATAGATAGGACGGCGGGGCCGCGCGCACAAGGGCTCCTCAGCGGGGAAGCGCGGCGGCCTCGGCGGCGAGACGGCTGATCCCGGCCCAGTCGCCCGAGCGGACCATCGCCGCGGGGGCGACCCAAGAACCGCCCACGCAGGCGACGTTGGGGAGCGCGAGGTAGGTGGCCGCGTTCTGGAGGCTCACGCCGCCGGTGGGGCAAAAGCGCACCTGCGGGATCGGCGCCCCCCAGGCCTTGAGCACGGCGACGCCGCCGTTGCCTTCGGCCGGGAAGAACTTCTGGACGCTGTAGCCGCGCTGGAGGAGGTACATCGCCTCGGAGGGGGTCGCGGCGCCGGGCAGCATCGGCAGGTCGTTGGCCTCGGCGGCGTCGAGCAGGCGGCGGGTGAAGCCGGGGGAGACGCCGAAGGTGGCGCCGGCCTCCTTGGCGGCCTCCACGTCCTTTTCGGTCAGGAGCGTGCCGGCGCCCACCACGCCACCCTCGACGCGGGCCATCTCGCGGATGGCCTCCAGCGCGGCGGGGGTGCGGAGCGTCACCTCCAGCGCGGGCAGGCCACCGGCCACGAGCGCGCGGGCGAGGTCGGCGGCGGAGCCCGCCTCGTCGATCACGAGGACGGGGATCACGGGAGCCAGGGCGCAGACGCGGGCGGTCAGTTCGGAGGCGTGGTCAGGGGTCATCGCGGGGTGTCCTGCGTTGCGCCCGGCGGAGGCGGGCTCCGGCGGGGAGAATGGGAGTGAGGCGGTCAGAGGACCGCCGACGCGCCCTCCGTAGCGGGGCCGACGTTCCGGCGGAAGACCGCGAAGAGCTCGCGACCGAGCCCGTCGTCCTCGGCCTCTTCGGGAAGCGCGGGCGTCCGGCCCGAAAGGTCGGCGAAGACGTCGAGCCGGCCGGTCCGCGCGTCCAGCCGCACCATGTCGCCATCGCGCAGGAGCGAGAGCGGGCCGCCGTCCGCCGCCTCGGGGGCGACGTGGATGGCGGCGGGGACCTTGCCCGAGGCCCCGGACATCCGGCCGTCCGTCACAAGCGCGACCTTGTGGCCGCGGTCCTGCAGGACGGCGAGAATGGGGGTGAGGGCGTGAAGCTCGGGCATCCCGTTGGCCCTGGGGCCCTGGTGGCGGACGACGACGACGACATCGCCGGTGAACTCGCCGGCCTTGAAGGCCTGCTTGACGGCCTCCTGCGTGTGGAAGACGCGGGCGGGGGCCTCGATGACGTGACGCTCGGGCGCGACGGCCGAGACCTTGATGACCGCGCGGCCCAGGTTGCCCGACAGCTGCACGAGGCCGCCCTGGGGCTGGAACGGGTCCTTCGCGGGACGCAGGATGCGGTCGTTCTCGGTCCGGCGCGGCCCCTCGGCCCAGGTGAGGGCGCCGTCCACAAGGCGGGGCTCGCGGGTGTAGTGGTGCAGCCCTTCGCCCATCACCGTCACCACGTCACCGTGAAGGAGCCCAGCGTCCAGAAGCTCTCCGATCATGAACTGGAGCCCGCCCGCGGCATGGAAGTGATTCACGTCGGCGAGGCCGTTCGGGTAGACCTTGGCCATCAGCGGCACGCGGGCCGAGATGTCGGCGAAGTCCTGAAGGTCGAGGAGGACCCCGGCAGCGCGCGCCATGGCGGGCAGGTGCAGGACGAGGTTGGTGGAGCCCCCCGTCGCCATCAGCCCGACGATGCCGTTCACGAAGGCCCGCTCGTCCAGGATGTCGGCCACGGGGCGGTAGTCGTTGCCCAGGGCCGTGATCGCGACGGAGCGCTCGGCGGCGGCCGTCGTCAGGGCCTCGCGCAGGGGGTCGCCGGGGGGCACGAAGCTCGCGCCCGGCAGGTGCAGGCCCATGAACTCCATGAGCATCTGGTTGGTGTTCGCGGTCCCGTAGAAGGTGCAGGTGCCGGGGCCGTGATAGGACGCCATCTCGGCGGCCATCAGCTCGGCGCGGGTCGCCTCGCCGGTGGCGAAGCGCTGGCGGACCTTGGCCTTCTCGTCGTTGGGGATGCCGGAGGTCATGGGACCGGCAGGGATGAAGATGCCGGGAAGGTGGCCGAAGCTGGCGGCGGCCATCACGAGGCCCGGCACGATCTTGTCGCAGACGCCGAGATAGAGCGCAGCGTCGAAGGTGTCGTGCGAGAGGGCGACGCCCGTGGCCAGAGCGATCACGTCGCGAGAGAAGAGCGACAGCTCCATCCCCTTCTGGCCCTGCGTGACGCCGTCGCACATGGCGGGCACGCCGCCGGCGACCTGCGCCGTGCCGCCCGCGCGCCGGATCGCGGCCTTGAGGAAGGGCGGGTAGGTCTCGTAGGGCTGATGGGCCGAAAGCATGTCGTTGTAGGCGGTCACGATCCCCACGTTGGGGGCGCGGCCCTCGACGAGGGTGTCCTTCATCTCGCCCATGGCGGCGTAGGCGTGGGCCTGGTTGCCGCAGGCGAGGTGCGCGCGGCGGGGGCCGGCCTGCTGCGCGCGGGCCACCTTGTCGCGGTAGCGGCCCCGCGCGGCCCGGGAGCGTTCGCGGATGCGGTCGGTGACGGCGGCGATGGCGGGGTCGAGGAGCATGGCGGGTCCTTCCGGCGACGGCTGTCGTTAGCGCTAACGGTAGCCCCCATGTAACATCTGCTGTTAGCGCTAACAACCCTTGCGACCGGAAGATCCCGCCGGGACCTTCCGAAGCGGGGGCGGGCGCTGTATGGGGACGGGATGACGCCCTCGCATTTCTTCGAACCGCCCTATCCCGTCGTGCGCCTGAGCCCCAAGGCCGAGGCCCGCGCCATCCGCCACGGCTTTCCCTGGGTCTATGCGGGCGAGTTGGTCATGGACCGGCGGACCTCGAACCTGTTGCCCGGCGCTCTCGCGGTGCTGGAGGACGCCGAGCGGCGGCCGATGGGGGTCGTGACGGTCAACCCGCAAAGCAAGATCGTCGCGCGGATGCTGGATGCGGATCCCGGCGCGGTGATCGACGAAGGCTGGATCGCGTCGCGGCTGAGCCGGGCGCTGGCGCATCGGGAGGCGCTGTTCGACCAGCCCTTCTACCGGCTGGTCCATGCCGAGGCCGACGGGCTGCCGGGCGTGATCGTGGACCGGATGGGCGACCTTGCGGTCGTGCAGCCCAACGCCGCCTGGTCCGAGGCGATGATCGGACCCTTGGTGGAGGCGCTTATGCGCGTCACGGGGGTGAGCCGGGTCGTCAAGAACGGCTCGGGCCGGGCGCGGGGGCTTGAAGGGCTTCCCGAGGAGATCGTCATGGCGCGGGGCGCGGCCCCCGAGGGGCCGGTGCCGGTGCCGATGAACGGGGCAATCTATCTGGCCGACGTGCTGGGCGGGCAGAAGACGGGGCTCTTCTACGACCAGCGGCCCAACCATGCGTTTGGCGCGCGGCTGGCGCGGGGCGGGCGGATGCTCGACGTGTTCTCCCATGTGGGCGGCTTCGGGCTCGCGGGGCTGGCCCACGGGGCGGAGCACGCGACCTGCGTGGACGCCTCGGCGGCGGCGCTGGCGCTCGCCAGGGGCGGGGCCGAGGCGATGGGGATGGGCGAGCGCCTGAGCACCCGGCAGGGCGACGCCTTCGACGCGATGGAGCAGCTTGCCGCCGAGGGCGCGCGCTTCGACGTGGTGGTCTGCGATCCGCCGGCTTTCGCGCCGTCGAAGAACGCGCTGGACGCGGGGCTGAGGGCCTATGAGCGGGTGGCGAAGCTGGCCGCGCCGCTGGTGCGCGAGGGGGGCTATCTCGGGCTCTGCTCGTGCTCGCACGCGGCGGACCTGTCGAAGTTCCGGGCGGCGAGCGCGCGGGGGATCGGGCGCGCGGGGCGGCGGGGGCAGATCGTCTGGACGGGCTATGCCGGGCCGGACCATCCGACACTGCCGCATCTGGCCGAGTCGGGCTACCTCAAGACGCTGTTCTTCCGGCTGTGACGCCGCAGCGGGTCCTGCTGGACGCCTGCGTCCTTTACCCGACCGTGATGCGGGAGATCCTGCTCGGCGCGGCGGCGGAGGGGCTGTTCCGGCCGCTCTGGTCCGAGCGGCTGCTGGAGGAATGGGCGCGGGCGGCGGCGCGGCTGGGGCCCGAGGGCGAGGCGGTGGCGCGGGGCGAGATCGCGGTGGTGCAGGCGGCGTTCCCTCAGGCGATGGTGCGCGGCTTCGAGGGGCTGGAGCGACGGCTGCGGCTGCCCGACCCGGACGACGTGCACGTGCTGGCGGCGGCGGTGGCGGGGTCGGCGGATGCGATCGTGACCATGAACGCCAAGGACTTTCCGCGCGGGCTGCTGGCGGAGGAGGGGCTGAAGCGGCTCGACCCGGACCAGTTCCTGACCGGGCTGGCCGAGGCGGCGCCCGAGGCCATGGCGCGGGTCGTCGGGCGCTCGGTCGCCGAGGCCGTGCGGCTGTCGGGCGAGCCCTGGACGGCGCGGACGCTGCTGAAGAAGGCGCGGCTGCACCGGCTGGCCAAGACGCTGGAGCGGCTCAGCGGGTGAGGATCATCTCGCCGTTCGCGATCTCGAGCCGCGAGAAGAGGTGGAGATAGGTCATCCCGAGGAGGGAGGAGCCGAGGTCGCCTTCGGTCACCACGGCGGGCACGTCCTGGTCGGTGATGCCTTCGAGCCGGACCTCGTCGAGCGTGATCCGCGCGGTGCGGACCTGGCCGTTGGCGGTGCCGGCGAGGCCCAGATAGGCGAGTCCGTCGGGGTCGATGCCGACGCGGCGGGCGTCGTCGCGGGACAGCACGAGGTCGGTCGCGCCGGTGTCCACGGTGAAGACCACCGGCGTGCCGTTGACGTCGAGCGTCAGGTAGTAGTGCCCGTTCATGGCGCGCGGCACGGCGATGGCCTGGCCGCCCTGGGGCGAGACCAGCGCCTGCTGGGTGGGAACCACCGCCGAGCGGATCTCGGGCCAGAGGCCGAAGGCGGCGATGACGCCCAGGAAGATCAGGACCCAGAGCGCGGCCTGCGTGAGCACCTGCCCCAGCCGCCCGCGCGAGACGACGAGATAGGAGCCCGTCAGGAGGACGAGAAGGAGCCCGAGGTAAAGGAGGCTGGCGGTGTCGTCGGCGGACATGAGGCGAATATGGGGCGGAAAGCGCCCGCCACAAAGGGGTCACGTGCGGCGGGCCACGGTTCCGTGCGGCGGGCGGGAGGTCGAGGGGAGCGGAGCGTCTCCGCCGCGTCTGGGGGCACGGGGCGGACGGTCTCCGGGGCTGCCGGCGGGACGCCACTCCGGGCCGGCAGGGGGCGCGTCCTCGACGCGCGGCGGCTGGGGGGTGGCTGCCCCAGATGGTCCGACGGCACGCGGGCCGGGTTCCTGAAAAGAGCGGCCACGAAGATGTCGTCCGAAGGCGGGAGAGCAATGTCCCGCAGGCGGTCTCGTGGCGATGCGTGCGGGATCAGGGTGCGGGACAGAGGTTAACGGTTTCTGACAGCACCGAACGGTCCTGCCCCGCTTCGCGCAACACTCCGCGACGGGCCGGCGGACCACGGTGGAGCAGGGTCACGCGCCGCGGTCCATCTCGTGCATGGACCAGAGATAGCCGACCCAGGCTCCCTTGGAGAGGCGGAGCACCGCGAGCGTCAGGACGGTGATCGCGGCCGTCAGGATCAGCGCGAGCGTCAGGGGATCGGGGCGCAGCGCCACGTAGCTCCAGCCCAGGATGGGGATGAGGAGGAGCCCCACCACGCTGATGGTGATGAAGGCCGGGCCGTCGGCGGCGCGGTAGCGGCCCAGGGGCTCGCGGCAGTGGGGGCATTCGGGGTTGATGCGGAGGAAGCCCGCGAAGAGCCGGCCCGTGCCGCAGTTGGGGCAGCGGCCCAGAAGGCCGCGCCGCATGGCCTGTCCGCTGTCGCGGGGGGCGGGACCGTCCGTCATGGGGCACCTCGGGCCGGGGCTCGGAGGCGGGAACGCCGGGAGGGCGGGGCTGTTCCGGCGGGGCCGCCCTCCCGCAGTGGTGCCTAGGCCGTCTCGGCGGCGTCCAGCTTCTCCTGGGCGGCCATCCACAGCTCCTCGGCGCGGTGGAGGCCGTCCATGACCTCGGCGTATTTCTTGTTCCAGGTCTCCAGCTCGCCCTTGCGGGCGTCCTCGTAAAGCTCGGGGTCGGAGAGCTTCTTCGCCAGCTTGTCCCGCATGTCGTTGATCTTGGCGAGGCGTTCCTCGCATTTGCGGACCTCGGAGCGGAGGGCGAGGATCGCGTCGCGCGAGGGGCGGGGCGCCTTGGGCTTCTCGGGCTTGGCCTCGGCGGGCTTGTCGCCGGCGAGGAGCATGGCGCGGTAGGCCTCCAGGTCCTCGTCGTAGGCGCGCACGCGCCCGCCTTTCACCAGCCACAGCCGGTCCGCCACCATCGACAGCAGGTGCATGTCGTGGCTGACCAGGATCACCGCGCCGTTGTAGGCGGCGAGCGCCTCGACCAGGGCCTCGCGGCTTTCGATGTCGAGATGGTTGGTCGGCTCGTCGAGGATGAGGAGCTGGGGGGCGTCGATGGTGGCGAGGAGGAGCGACAGGCGCGCCTTCTGGCCCCCCGAGAGGCGGCCCACGACGGTCTCGGCCTGCGCGGCCAGGAGGCCGAAGCCGGCGAGGCGGGCGCGGAGCTTGGACTGATGCTCGTCGGGGCGCAGGCGCTGGAGGTGCTGGAGCGGCGTCTCGTCGACGTGAAGCTCGTCCACCTGATGCTGGGCGAAGAAGCCGATGCGCAGCTTGTTGGAGCGCGTGAGGCGTCCGCGCGCCAGCGGCAGGCGGGCGGAGAGCGCCTTGGCGAGCGTCGTCTTGCCCTCGCCGTTGCGACCCAGGAGCGCGATGCGGTCGTCCTGGTCGATGCGCAGGTTGAGGCCGTGCAGCACGATGTGGTTGCCGTAGCCGACTGCCGCGTCCTCGGTGACGATGATGGGCGGGCTCAGCTCCTCGGGCTCGGGGAAGGTGAAGACGGTGCGGGCGTCGTCCTCGGGGAGGCGGATCGTCTCCATCTTGGCGAGCATCTTGACGCGGGACTGGGCCTGCTTGGCCTTGGAGGCCTTGGCCTTGAAGCGGTCCACGAAGGCCTGGAGATGGGCGCGGCGCTCCTCCTGCTTCTTGGATTGCGCGACGAGGTTGGCGCGCTGCTCGGCCCGCTGGCGGGCGAACTGGTCGTAGGGGCCGTTCCAGTAGGTGAGCTTCTTCTCGGACAGGTGGAGGATGCCGGTGACGGAGCGGTTCAGGAGCTCCCGGTCGTGCGAGACGATGAGCACCGTGTGGGGGTACTTGACGAGGTAGGATTCGAGCCAGAGGGCTCCTTCGAGGTCGAGGTAGTTCGTGGGCTCGTCGAGGAGGAGGAGGTCGGGCTGGGCGAAGAGCACGGCGGCGAGGGCCACGCGCATCCGCCAGCCGCCCGAGAAGTCGGAGCAGGGCTGGCGCGTCTCCTCGTCCGTGAAGCCCAGGCCCTTGAGGATGCCGGTGGCGCGCGCCTCGCCGGACCAGGCGTCGATGTCGGCGAGCCGCGTCTGGATCTCGGCGATGCGGTGGGGATCCCTGGCCGTGTCGGCCTCCTTGAGGAGCGACGCGCGCTCGGTGTCGGCGGCCAGCACCGTGTCGAGGAGCGAGACCTCGTTGCCGGGAACCTCCTGCGCGACGCCGCCGATGCGGGCGCCCTTGGGGACCTCGATGCTGCCGGTGTCGAGCGTGAGCTCGCCCCGGATCAGGCGGAAGAGCGTGGTCTTGCCGGTGCCGTTGCGGCCCACGAGGCCGACCTTGTGGCCGGTGGGGATGGTGGCCGAGGCGTGCTCGATCAGGGGGCGCCCTTCGACCGAGTAGGAGATGTCGTCGAGGCGGAGCATCAAGGCTGTCCTTTGGAAACGGGCGGGCGACCTTTGCCGCAAGGAGGGGCGGGGCGTCAACCGGACAGGGGGGTTTCCGGGCTCTCCGCCCCGTGATAGGGCGCGGCCGGAATGCCTGGGCACGGGGCCCGGGCCTCAAGGAATCACGCCATGGCCATCGAGCGCACCCTTTCGATCATCAAGCCCGACGCGACCCGCCGCAACCTCACGGGCAAGATCAACGCCAAGTTCGAGGACGCGGGCCTGCGCATCGTCGCGCAGAAGCGCATCCAGCTTTCGCTCCAGCAGGCGCAGCAGTTCTACGCCGTCCACTCGGCGCGTCCCTTCTTCGGCGAGCTGACCGAGTTCATGGCCTCGGGCCCGGTGGTGGTGCAGGTCCTCGAAGGCGAGGGCGCGGTGCTCAAGAACCGCGAAGTCATGGGCGCGACCAACCCCAAGGACGCCGCCCCCGGCACCGTCCGCGCCGAGTTCGCGGAATCGGTCGGCGAGAACTCGGTCCACGGCTCGGACGCCCCCGAGACCGCCGCGCAGGAGATCGCCTTCTTCTTCTCGGGCATCGAGCTGGTCGGCTGATCCGACGCGCATGACGTCCGAAGGCCCGCCCCCGTCGGGGACGGGCCTTTTTCTTTGCCCCGAGGTCGGGCAGGGTCCCCGAAAGACCACGGGGGAGTCGGATGAAGACCTTTTTCAGCGAGGACCACCGCCTGCACTTTCCGCAGGCCGAGCTGTCGGGGGGCCAGTTCGTCACGCCCTACGAGCGGCCCTCGCGCGTCGAATACGTGCTGGCGCGGCTCAAGGAGCGGCAGGTCGGCGAGATCGTGGCGCCGGGCGTGGTGGACCTGGAGCCTGCGCGCAAGCTGCTCGATCCGGGCTTCCTGGCCTTCCTGGAGACGGCCTACGACGACTGGAAGGCGGCCGGGCAGGGCGGCGAGGTGATCGCGGCAGGGATGCCCACGCGGCGGCAGCGCCACGACCGCATCCCCCGGAACATCGACGGCAAGGTCGAATACTACTGCCACGCCAGCGAGACGGCCATCACCGGCGGCACCTGGCGCGCGGCGCAGGCGTCGCTCGCCTGTGCGCAGGCGGCACAGGCCGAGGTGGCGGCAGGCGCGCGGGCGGCCTTCGCGCTCTGCCGGCCGCCGGGGCACCATGCGACCTCGGACCAGTACGGCGGCTACTGCTTCCTCAACAACGCCGCCATCGTGGCGCAGATGATGCGCGACGGGGGCGCAGGGCGCGTCGCGGTGCTGGACGTGGATTTCCACCACGGCAACGGCACGCAGGACATCTTCTACCATAGGGGCGACGTGCTGTTCGCCTCGATCCACGGCGATCCGCTGGATTCGTATCCCTATTTCGCGGGCTATGCCGACGAGACGGGCGAGGGCGAGGGCGAAGGGGCGAACATCAACGTCCCCTTCGGGCCGGGCACGCCCTATGGCCCCTGGGCCGAGGCGCTGGACGGCGTGATCGGGCGCATCAAGGACTGGGGCGCCGAGGCGCTGGTCGTGTCGCTGGGCGTGGACGCCTACAAGGACGACCCGATCAGCTTCTTCAAGCTCGACAGCCCGGACTTCCTCGACATGGGGCGGCGGATCGGGCGGATGGGCCTGCCCACGGTCTTCTGCATGGAAGGCGGCTACGCCATCGAGCAGGTGGGCGTGAACACGGTGAACGTGCTGGAAGGCTTCGAAGATGCCTGAGGGGCGGGAACTCTCGGGCCCGAGCCGAGTATGGGCTTGGGCCTGTTCGGCCGGAGGGGATCATGCGTGAGCTCGTCGTCGCCGCGCCGCAGTTCGCGGCTTCGGAGGAGCCGGCGGAGAACGCCGACGCCGCCGAGCGGCTGGTGCGCGAGGCCGCGCGGAAGGGCGCGGGCCTCGTGCTGCTGCAGGAGCTCTTCGCCTCGCGCTATTTCTGCGTGACCGAGGAGTTGCGCCATCTGACGCTGGCCCAGCCCTTCGAGGGGAACCCGCTGATCGCGCGCTTTGCCGATCTTGCGCGCGAGTTGGGCGTGGTGCTGCCGGTGCCCTTCTTCGAGACGGCCGGGCAGGCGCATTTCAACTCGGTCGCGGTCGTGGACGCCGACGGGCGGGTGCTGGGCGTCTATCGCAAGAGCCACATCCCGCAGGGGCCGGGTTACGAGGAGAAGTTCTACTTCTCGCCCGGCAACACGGGGTTCCGGGTCTGGGACACGGCGGTCGGGCGGATCGGGGTGGGCATCTGCTGGGACCAGTGGTTCCCCGAGGCGGCCCGCGCCATGGCGCTGATGGGGGCGGAGATCCTGCTCTATCCGAGCGCTATCGGGTCGGAGCCCGAGGCGCCCGGCTATGACAGCCAGCCGCATTGGGAAACCGTCATGCGCGGGCACGCGGCGGCGAACCTGATGCCGCTGGTGGCCTCGAACCGCATCGGGGAGGAGCCGCAGGGCGGGCGCGAGGTATTCTTCTACGGGTCGAGCTTCGTCGCCGGCCCCTCGGGCGAGATCATCGCCAAGGGGAGCCGCGACGGCGAGGAGATCGTGCTGGCGCGGCTCGACCTCGACGAGGCGGCGGTCATGCGGCGCGGCTGGGGGCTGTTCCGGGACCGGCGGCCCGATCTTTACGGGAGGCTGGCCGGGCTCTGACCGGGGGGCGCGGCCGACGGGGCAACGGAGGCGCATGAGACCGTCGAACGTCATCTCCGACTGGCCTTTGGGCGAGGGGGCGGTTGCCGCAGCCCTGCGGGAGCACGATTGGGAGCAGACGCCGCTCGGGGCGCCCGAGGGCTGGCCCGAGCGGCTGCGCCTGGCAGTGGAGACGATCCTGGACGATCCGCTGCCGCAGTGGGTCGCCTGGGGGCCGGAGCTGGCGCAGGTTGCCAACGGCGCGGCGCGCGACCTGACCGGCCATGCCGCGCCCGGCCGGCCCCTGCGCGAGGCCTGGGCGGCGCTCTGGCCCGAGGCCGGCCCCGCGGTCGAGCGGGTGATGCGGACGGGGCGCGCCGAGGTGGTCGCGGACCTGTCGCTCGTGCCCCTGCGCGACGGGGCCGGGGCGGTCCGGGGGCTGCGTGCGACGGGACTCGGGGGGGTGACCGGGCGAGACGGGGCGCGCTATCGGTCGATCTTCACCTCGATGGACGAGGGCTGCGCAGTGATCGAGATGATCGCCGACGAGGCGGGGCGCTGGAGCGACTTCCGCTATCTGGAGGTCAATCCGGCCTTCACCGTGCACAGCGGCGTGTCCGACCCTGTCGGGCTCACCCTGACGCAGCTTCTGGGCACGCCCAGCCCGCGCTGGGCGCAGATCTACGGGAAGGTGGCCGAAACGGGCGAGGCCCTGCGCTTCCAGGAGCCGGAGCTGGTCCTGGGGCGGGTCTTCGACCTCAACGTGTTCCGGCTGGGCGGGCCGGGCAGCCGGCAGGTGGCCGTGCTCTTCTCGGACATCACCGCGCGCCGGCGGTCGGAGGCGGCCCTGCGCGAAGGGCAGGAGCGGCTGGAGGCGATCTTCGCGAGTGCCCCGGTGGGGCTGTCCGAGGTGGGCCTCGACGGACGGTTCCTGGAGGTGAACTCCGAACTCTGCCGCATCCTGGGGCGCGGCCGCGAGGAGGTCCTGGGGCTGACGATCGGGGACGTGACTCATCCCGACGACATGGCCCCGAGCCTGGCCGCGGTGAACCGGGCGCTTCGGACGGGGGCGGGGGCCGATCTCGACAAGCGCTACCGCCGTCCCGACGGGACCCTGGTCTGGGCCAACAGCCGCATCACCCCGCTGCGGCCTGCCGCGGGCCGGCCGGCGTCGCTTCTGGTGGCGACGGTGGACCTGACGGCGCGGCGGGCGGCCGAGGCGGCGCTGCGCGAGAGCGAGGCGCGCTTCCGCCAGTTCGGGGACGCGGCCGGGGACGTGCTGTGGATCCGCAACGCCCGGACCCTGGCCTTCGAATACGTGAGCCCCGCCTTCGAGGAGCTGTACGGCCTGCCGGTCTCGGAGGTGGAGGGGGTGGGCTCGGTCCGGCCCTGGGCGGCGCTGATCGAGCCCCAGGACCGGCCGGGCGTGCTCGAGAATCTCCGCCGCGTGCGCGAGGGCGAGCATGTGTTGCATACCTTCCGGGTGCGCCGGTCGGACGGGGCGCTGCGCTGGGTCCGCGACACGAGCTTTCCGCTGCTGGACGAGGCCGGGCAGGTGCAGCGGCTGGGCGGCATCTACCACGACGCGACCGAGGAGGTGGACCTTCAGGAGCGGCTGCGCGTGCTGGTGGCCGAGTTGCAGCACCGCTCGCGCAACCTCGTGGCGGTGGTCCGCTCGGTCGCGGAGCGGACCCTGACCTCCTCGGCGTCGCTGGAGGAGTTCCGCGCCCGCTTCCGCGCCCGGCTGGATGCTCTTGGGCGGGTGAACGGGCTCCTGTCGCGGCTGGAGGAAGGGGAGCGCATCACCTTCGACCAGCTCCTGCGGACCGAGCTGTCGGCGCTCGGGGTGCTGGACGGCGAGGGGGGCGGCCAGATCCGGCTGATGGGGCCGGTGGGGGTGCCGCTGCGCTCGGCCACCGTGCAGACCTTTGCCCTGGCTCTGCACGAACTGGCCACCAACGCCCTGAAACATGGGGCGCTGTCCGATCCGGCCGGGCGGCTCGCGGTGGACTGGCGGCTGGTCGCCGCACCGGGCGGCGAGCGGCGCCTCCAGGTCGAGTGGCGCGAGACGGGCGCGCCGTTCGTTCCGTCCGACCCGCCCCGCATGGGCTATGGCCGCGAGCTGATCGAGCGGGCGCTGCCCTACCAGCTTCGGGCCCAGACGCGCTACGAGCTGGACGCGAACGGGCTGCGCTGCTCGATCTCGTTGCCCGTCTCCACGGGGCCGGAGCTGGCCTTCTCGGACGGCGAGGGGTGAGGCGGGGGACCGTGGCCCCCCGCCCGCGCGGTCAGCTCTGCAGCTCGGTCCAGATCTGGGAGTAGATCTCGGTCGCCTCGGGCGAGCAGGTGGGCACGAAGACGCCGTTGGCGCGGTGCTCCTCGGGGATGGCGACCTCGGGGGCGGTGGCCATCTCGGGGTCCATGAACTCCTCGGACCCGGTGATGCCGTTGGCGTAGCGGGCGTAGTTGGAGATCAGGGCCGCGTTCTCGGGCGCCATGATGAAGTTCATGAACTCGTAGGCCGCGTCCACGTTCTGCGCGTCCGACAGGAGCGCGACCGAGTCCATCCAGATCGGGTAGCCCTCGACCGGGTAGCCGTAGACCACGGGCGGGTTCTTGAGCCGCGCGCGCATCACCGGGCCGTTCCAGGTCGCGGCGGCGCTGACGTCGTTGGCCGCGAGCTTGGCCTCGGAGTCGTAGTCCATCGAGAGCCAGTGGGGCTTGGCGGCCTGGAGCTTGTCGCGGACCTGGCGGAGGATCTCCATGTCGGTGGTGCAGGGCTCGCCGCCCACGTTCATGATGGCGAGCGAGATGATGTCGATCATCTCGGGCACGACGTTGATCTTACCCTGAAGCTCGGGCGGGGGGTCGAAGACGACGTCCGAGGTGTTGACGTCGCCGGAATAGACCGAGGTGTTCACGCCCATGCCGACCGTGCCCCATTGCCACGGAACGGTGTGGGTGCGGCCGGGGTCCCAGTCCACGTCCCGCCATTCGGGGGCGATGTTGGCGTGGTTCGGCAGGCGCGAGAGGTCCAGTTCCTGGATTAGGCCGCGCTCGACCCAGATGGGGACGAAGCTGGCCGAGGGCACCACGAGGTCGAAGCCGTGGCCGCCGGCCGAGACCTTGGCCAGCGCCGTGTCGTTCGAGTCGTAGTCGGTGATGGTGACGGCGATGCCGGTCTCGGCCTCGAACTTCTCGATCAGCTCGGGGGAGGTGTAGTCGCCCCAGTTGTAGAGCTGGAGCTGGCGGTCCTGCGCGGCGGCCGCGGTGGCCAGCCCGCCCAGGGCGGCGGAGAGGAGGATGGTCTTCATTCGGACTCCCTTGGGTTGGATGCGGGTCTCAGGCCCGCTTGCGCGTGACGAGGAAGACGCCGGCCAGAAGCACCAGCGTGAAGGCGAGGAGGACGGTGGAGATGGCGTTGACCTCGGGCGTGAGCGTCCGGCGGAACTGGCCCAGCATGTAGGTCGCAAGCGTGTCCTGCCCGGCGGACTTGACGAACTCGGTGATGACCACGTCGTCGAGCGAGATGACGAAGGCCAGCATGAAGCCCGCGACGATGCCGGGGGCGAGGAGCGGCAGCGTGATGCGCCGGAAGGCCTGGAGCGGCGTGGCGTAAAGGTCAGCCGCCGCCAGTTCGAGCCGGCGGTCCAGGCCTTCGAGCCGGGCCCGGATGGGCAGGTAGGCGAAGGGCACGCAGAAGGCCGAATGGGCGAGCACGAGATAGCCGAGGCCCTGGTATCCGGTGGCGGCGCGCACCACGCCGAAGACGATGAGGAGCGCCACGGCGGTGACGATCTCGGGCACCATCAGAGGCTGGTTGATGAAGGCGTAGATGGCCGTGCGGCCCCGGAAGTGGCCCTGGCGGGTGGTGCCCAGGGCGGCCAGGGTGGCGACGGCGGTGGCGATGGTCGCCGCGAGCGTCGCCAGCACCAGCGAGCGGACGGTCGCCTCCTGCACGGCGTCGTTTTCCCAGGCGTCGCGGTACCAGTGGAGCGAGAAGCCGCCCCAGTCGGACATGGATGGGCTGGCGTTGAAGGAGAAGACCACCAGCGTCAGGATCGGCAGGTAGAGCGCGGCGAAGGACAGGAGCGCGACGGCGGTGAAGCCCGGCAGGCTCGCGGCCGAGAAGGGGCGGCGCCGGGGGGCGGCGGGCGCGCGGGCGGGGGTGGCGGGGGCCGCGACGCGGATCTCAGTCATCCCGGCCCTCCTGCGCCATGGCGCGCACGTAGACGAGGAGCGCCGCCATGACGACCAGAAGCAGCATCATGGACAGCGCGGCGCCCAGCGGCCAGTTGCGCGCCTGGCCGAACTGAAGCTCGATGAAGTTGCCGACCATCATGTTCTTGCCGCCGCCCAGCACGCGCGGCACGACGTAGGCGCCGAGCGCCGGGATGAAGACGAGGATGCAGCCCGCCACGAGGCCGGGCCGGATGATCGGCAGGATCACCCGGCGCAGGAGCGCCCAGCGGCTCGCGTAGAGGTCGTGCCCGGCCTCGAGCAGGCGCATGTCGAAGCGGTCGATGGCGGCGTAGAGCGGCAGGACCATGAGCGGCAGGTAGACGTAGGCCATGCCGATCAGCGTCGCCGTGTCCGTGAAGAGGATCTGGAGCGGCTGGTCGATGAGCCCCAGCCCGAGAAGCGCCGAGTTCAGCAGCCCTTCGTTCCGGATGACCTCCATGATCGCGAAGGTGCGGATCAGGAGGTTGGTCCAGAAGGGGATGGTGATGAGGAAGAGCCAGAGCGTCCGCGTCCGGGCGGGCCGCGTGGCGATGAACCAGGCGGTGGGAAGCCCGAGGACGAAGGTGATGAGCGTGGTGGCGAGCGACAGCCAGACCGAGCGCCAGAAGATCTGGATATGCGCGTCGGCGGCGCTGACCGTGCCGTCGAAGATGTCGCGCTGGAAGAAGATCCGGAACCAGGCCTCGGCGGTGAAGGGCAGTTCCACGCCGCCGTAGCCGCCCTTGGTCAGGAAGGAGAAGACGAGGACCACGAGGAGCGGCCCCGCCGCGCCGCAGAGCAGGAGGACGAGGGCGGGGGTCGAGAGAAGCCAGCCGGCGCGGGCCCTTCGCCGCCGCGCCGTCATTTCCGGGGTCGCCATGGTCATGCGTCAGTCCTCCAGCACCTGCAGGGCGCCGGGCGCCACGCGCAGGCCCACCGGCATCCCCGGCGCGGGGCCGGGCTCGGCCTGGGGCAGGGAGGGGATGCGGGCCACGACCCTGCTTCCGTCCGGGAGGCGTAGGTGCAGGTGGCTGTCGGTGCCGAGATAGGTCGAGCCCTCGACCGTCGCCGGGATCGCCTCGTGGTCGCCGGGATCGGACAGGCGGAGCTGCTCGGGCCGGATGGCGACCGTGATGGCGCCCGAGACCGTGGTCGGGCCGAGGACCTCGCCGGAGCGGAGGCGGATCTGGCCCGCATGGGCGGTGGCCGGAAGGAAGTTCGTCTCGCCGATGAAGTCCGCCACGAAGCGGTTCACGGGACGGTTGTAGATGTCGCGCGGGGGGGCGACCTGGAGAAGCCGGCCCGCCGACATCACGCCGATGCGGTCGGACATGGTCAGCGCCTCCTCCTGGTCGTGGGTGACGAAGACGAAGGTGATCCCGGTCTCGTGCTGGAGGCGCTTCAGCTCGGACTGCATCTCCTTGCGCAGCTTGAGGTCGAGCGCCGAGAGCGGCTCGTCGAGGAGGAGGACCTCGGGCTGCGGGGCGAGGGCGCGGGCCAGCGCCACGCGCTGCTGCTGGCCGCCCGAGAGCGCGTCGGGGCGGCGGTCCGCGAGGGCGTCGAGGCGGACGAGCGCGAGCATCCTGTCGGTGGTGGCGCGCACCTCGGCCTTGGGGCGGCCCAGCATCTGGAGCCCGAAGGCCACGTTCTGCGCGACGGTGAGGTGAGGGAAGAGCGCGTAGCTCTGGAACACCGTGTTAACGCGCCGACGGTTGGGCGGGTCGTCGGTGATGTCGCGCCCGCCGAGGAGGATGCGGCCCGCCGTGGGCGTCTCGAATCCGGCGATGCAGCGCAGGAGCGTGGTCTTGCCGCAGCCCGAGGGGCCGAGGAGGGTGAAGAACTCGCCCCGCGCGACGGTGACGGACACGTCGTCGAGGGCGCGCACGGCATCCGGGCCGTCGCCGAAGTGCTTGACGACGCTCTGCGCCTCGACGGCGGGGCCCTGGGTCACGCCTGCATCTCCCTGTTCTTTTGGGAGGATGCTGCCTCGGCCGGGGGCCGGTTGTCCAGCGGCGGGCGCCGGTGGAACCAGGGACGGGCCATCTCGACCTCGCGGCAGAGCGCGATCAGCGTTTCGTCGTCGCCGAAGCGCGCGGCGAGCTGCACGCCGACGGGCAGTCCGTCCTCCGTCCAATGGAGGGGCAGCGAGGCCGCGGGCTGGCCCGAGGCGTTGAACGCCGTGCAGAAGGGCGAGTAGGGCCAGACGCCCTCGGGGCCGAGGCGGTAGGCGAGATAGTCCTCGGTCGTGTGGGCGAATCGGCCGATGCGGGCGGGCGGCTCGGCCATGACGGGGGACAGGAGGACGTCGATGCTTTCGAACTGGGCGGCCATGCGGCGGCCATAGGCGTGGATGCGGCCGATGGCGCGGAGGTAGTCCTCGCCCGAGAGGGTGGCGGCATGGGCCATGGCGCCGCGCGAGACGGGCTCGACGAGGTCCCTGGGGTCGCGGCCGCCGAGGTCGCCCCGGATCGACAGGGCCGTGCCGCAGGCGACAATATCGACCCAGGCGCGGATCATCCCTTCGTGGTCGGCGTCGGGGCGGAAGGGCTCGATATGGTGGCCGAGCGATTCAAGGAGCGTGGCGGCGTCGCGGGCGGCTTGGGCACAGTCGGGGTGGACGGGCTGGCCGGTGAAGCTCGTGTCGCAGAGGCCGACCCGCAGGCGGCGTGGCGGGCGGGCGATGGCGGCCATGTAGCCACGCGCGAGCGGCGGGGCGTGGTAGGGGGCGCCGAGGTCCGGGCCTTCGGTCGCGTCCAGCAGCGCCGCCGTGTCGCGGACCGAGCGGGTCAGATAGCCGTCGATGGCCATGCCGCCCCAGCCTTCGCCCGCATAGGGGCCGTCGGGCAGGCGCGCGCGGGTGGGCTTGAGGCCGAAGAGCCCGCAGTTCGAGGCCGGGATGCGGACCGAGCCGCCGCCGTCCGAGCCGTGCGCCGCCGGGACGATGCCAGCCGCCACCGCCGCGCCCGAGCCGCCCGAGGAGCCGCCGGGCGTGCGGTCGAGGTTCCAGGGGTTGCGCGTGGGCCCGCCGTAGACGGCGGACTCGGTCGCGGGACCGATGCCGCCCTCGGGCGAGGTGGTCCGGCCGAAGATCACCAGTCCGGCCGCCTTAAGCCGGGCGACGATGGTGGAGTCCTCGGGATAGGTCTCGTTCGCGAAAAGGCGCGAGCCGGAATGGCTGGGGAAATCCCTCGATTCCGCGCCCAGGTCCTTGAGGAGGAAGGGCACGCCCCGGAACGGGCCGCGGGGCAGGCCCTTGCGGATCGCCTGCCGCGCGAGGTCCTCCTGCACCAGCACGACGGCGTTGAGGGCCGGGTTCAGGGCCCGGACGCGGTCCAGGGCCTCGGTCAGAAGCTCGTCCGGGCTTGCCTGCCCGCTGGCGACGAGCCCCGCCAGGCCCGTCGCGTCGTGGTCGTCGTAGGTCATGCCATCCCTGCCGGCTGTTCCTTCCCCGAGCCTAGGCAATGGCTCGGGGCGCGGAAGGCCCGACCGCGACAGATGACGTCGCGTGAGGGCCTGGGGAAAGCGAACGGTGGGCCGGGAACATTCGGGTGCTTACCCGGTTCGGTGGGCCGACCGTTCAGGAGGAGGCCATCATGGCGAACCAGCAGACCACCCCCACCCCCCCGCTCCGCGGCTTCGCGGCGATGGACCCCGAAAAGCAGCGCGCCATCGCGAGCAAGGGCGGCAAGGCCTCGGGGGGCAACTTCAAGAACGATCCCGCCCGCGCCGCGCAGGCGGGCCGCAAGGGTGGCGAGGCCTCGGGCGGCAACTTCGCCCATGACCGCGCCCGCGCGGCGGAAGCCGGCCGCAAGGGCGGCCAGGCCTGACCATCGAAGGGAGGGACCGGCCGGCCCCTCCCGTCCCCCCTTGCGCCGGTCTGTTCTGAGGCGTAGCGCGGCAGGCGTTCACGATCGGAGCAGGCGATGACGACGACAGTTCGGGGCGTGGGCGGGACATTGTCCACCCAAGGCACGGTCTGGGCCGTGCTGGGCGGGGTGGCGCTCTGCCATTGCATCAATGACATCATGCAATCCCTCGTGTCGGCGATCTATCCGCTGCTCGAGGAGGAATTCGCGCTGAGCTACGCGCAGATCGGCTTCCTCACCTTCGCCTTCACGGTGACGGCCTCGGTGCTCCAGCCGCTCGTGGGCGTGGTCACGGACAAGCGGCCCCTGCCGCTGGCGCTGCCGCTGGGGATGGGCTCGACGCTCCTGGGTATCGTGACGCTGGCCTTCGCGCCGAGCTATCCGCTGCTCGTGCTGGGGGCGATGCTGATCGGCGTGGGCTCGTCGATCTTCCACCCCGAGGCCTCGCGCATCGCGCGCGCGGCCTCGGGCGGGCGCTTCGGCACGGCGCAGAGCGTGTTCCAGGTGGGCGGCAACGTTGGCCATGCGGCGGGGCCGCTGCTGGCGGCCTTCATCGTGGCCCCCTTCGGGCGGCTGAGCCTTTTGTGGTTCACGCTGGGCACGATGCTGGGCATCCACGTGCTGTGGCGCGTGTCGGACTGGTACAAGCGCCGCCCGGCCCCGCCGCCGCGCGCCGCCCGCGGCACGGACGCGCCGCGCCTGAGCCGCGGCCGGGTCCTGGGCGCGCTGGTCGTGCTGGGCGTGCTCGTGTTCACCAAGAACGCCTACACCTCGTCGCTGTCGTCCTTCTACACCTTCTACGTGATCGAGCGCTTCGGCCTGACGGCGCAGCAGTCCCAGCTCATGCTGTTCGTGTTCCTGGGCGCGATGGCGCTGGGCGTGATCCTGGGCGGGCCCATCGGGGACCGGATCGGGCCGCTCGCGGTCATCTGGGTGTCGATCCTTGGGGTGCTGCCCTTCACGCTGATGCTGCCTTACGCCAATCTCTGGATGTCGGTCGTGCTGACGCTTGTGATCGGGGTGGTGATCGCCTCGGCCTTCCCGGCGATCCTCGTCTTCGCGCAGGAGCTGGTGCCGGGGCGGGTGGGGCTCATCAACGGCGTGTTCTTCGGGCTCGCGTTCGGCATGGGCGGGATCGCGGCGGCGGTGCTGGGCGCGGTCGCGGACGCGCGGGGCATCGAGTTCGTCTACCAGATCTGCGCCTGGTTGCCGGCGCTGGGGCTGCTCACGGTGTTCCTGCCCCGCGGCGTGTTCCAGGGACGGCACGGCTAGGCGATCAGCCCACCCGCGCGATCAGCGCTCCGTTCGGGCCGAGGGTCAGGCGATCTTCGGCCCATTTCGCGTCTTGGGACAGAAGGGACGCGCCCGCGCCGGGAAGATCGGTGGCGACCGGTTCGGGCGACAGGTTGAAGGCGCAAAGAAGGTCGCCGCGCCGGAAGGCGAGAATGGGCTCGGGCGTGTGGAGAAACGCGGTGCGTGCGGTGCGCAGCGCAGGCTCGCTCCGGCGCAGGGCCAGCATGGCCTTGTAGGTGTCGCGCACGGACTGCGGGGCGGGACGGTCGAAGGCGCGGTCGCGCTGGGGGACCTTGATCGGCAGCCAGGGCGAGCCCGTCGTGAAGCCGCCGCCGGGGGCGTCGCCCTCCCAGACCATCGGCGTGCGGCAGCCGTCGCGGCCCTTGTCCTCGGGCCAGAACGCCTTGCCCTGCGGGTCGATCACCTCGTCGAGCGTGAGCTCGGTCTGGGTCTGGCCCAGCTCCTCGCCCTGGTAGAGGCAGATCGAGCCCTCGAAGCTGAGGAGCAGCATCGCGCAGAGCCGGGCGAAGCGGTCGGGGTCGGCGGCGTGCGCCGCCCAGCGCGAGGCGTGGCGCGGCACGTCGTGGTTCGAGAAGGCCCAGCAGGGCCAGCCGTCCGGGGCGAGGCGGTGAAAGCCCTCGATGGTTTCGCGGAAGAAGGCGGCGGAGAAGCGGTCCTCCATCATCTCGAAGCTGTAGGCCATGTGGAGCCGGTGGCCCGAGGTGTAGTCGCCCATCATCTCGATGGGGTGGTGCGCCTCGCCCACCTCGCCCACGGTGACGGTCGCGCCATAGGAGTCCATGAGCGCCCGGACGCGGCCCAGGAAGGCGAGGTTCTCGGGCTGGTTCTTCGAGTGGACATGGTACTGCATGTCGTAGGTCTTGAAGGCCGGGCGGGCCTTCACGCGGGGATCGGGCAGGTCGTCGCGCAGCAGGCGGTCATGGAAGTAGAAGTTCACCGTGTCGAACCGGAAGCCGTCCACGCCCCGGTCGAGCCAGAAGCGCAGCGTGTCGAGCGCCCAGTCCTGCACGGCGGGGTTCCAGAAGTTCAGGTCGGGCTGCGCGACCATGAAGTTGTGCAGGTAATACTGGAAGCGGCGGGCGTCCCATTCCCAGGCTGGGCCGCCGAAGACCGACTGCCAGTTGTTGGGCGGCGTGCCGTCGGGGCGCGGGTCGGCCCAGACGAACCAGTCGGCGCGGCGGTTGTCACGGCTCTGGCGGCTTTCCTGGAAAAGGGGGTGGGCCACCGAGACGTGGTTGAGCACCTGGTCGAGGATGACCCGGAGGCCCAGCCGGTGCGCCTCGGCCAGGAGCGTCTCGAAGTCCGCGAGCGTGCCGAAGAGCGGGTCGATGTCGCAATGGTCCGAGACGTCGTAGCCCATGTCCACCATGGGCGAGCGGAAGATGGGCGACAGCCACACCGCGTCCACGCCCAGGTCGGCGATCAGCGGCAGGCGGCGCGTGATGCCGCGAAGGTCGCCCACGCCGTCGCCGTCCGAATCCTGGAAGCTGCGCGGGTAGATCTGGTAGGTCACCGAGCCCCGCCACCAGTCGTCGTTCATGAGCGCCTCCCTCATCCTTGCCATGGCTTGTCCGAAACGTTTCGGGATGGCAAGCTTCCCGATGGGGCCGAGAGTCGCGGGCCACGCGACCGGGCGGGCCTTGGGAGGATCCATGACCACGCTCCGCGACCTGAGCCGGCACCTCGGCCTGTCGGTCACGCAGGTCAGCCGCGCGCTGAACAACCACGCGGACGTGTCCGCCGACACGCGCGAACGCGTGCATCGGGTAGCGCGCGAGCTGGGCTACCAGCCCAACGTCTCGGCCCGGCGGCTCGTGACGGGGCGGTCGGGCATGCTGGGACTCGTGCTGCCCGGCATCCCGGCCGAAGCCGAGAACGCCATGTTCGTGCAGATCGTCGGCACGCTGTCGCAGCATCTTGCCCGGATGGGGCGGCCCTTCGTGCTGCATATCGCCGATCCCGCGGAGGATGTCCTCGACGCCTACCGGCGGCTGACGGCCAGCGGGGCCATCGACGGCTTCGTGCTGCTGGACCCCGAGATCCGGGACCGGCGCGTGGCCTTCCTGCGGACGGCGGACGTGCCCTTCGTCATCCACGGGCGGATCGAGGAGCCGCACGACTATCCCTTCTACGACATCGACAACCGGGGCGTGGCCGAGCGGCTGACGGGGCTGCTGACTGCGGCGGGCCACCGGCGGATCGCGTTCCTCAACGGTCCGAAGCGGCGCACCTACGCCGTCTCGCGCCTGCATGGCTATCGGGCGGCGCTGGCGCGGGCGGGCGTGGCCGAGGAGGCGGGGCTCCACCGTTTCGGGCCGATGACGGAAGGCGAGGGACTTCTGGCGGGCGTGGCCCTGTGGGGCGAAGGCGGGCCGCGGCCCACGGCGGTCGTCTGCGGGAATTCGCGGCTTGCGGCCGGGCTTTTGCGGGCCTTCGACGCGCTGGGCCTGCGGGTGCCGCGCGACGTGTCGGTGGTGGTGCATGACGATGAACTGCCCGGGGTCCGCCCCCAGGCCTTCGATCCGCCACTGACCGCCACATGGTCGCCGCTCGCGTTGGGCTGGCCGCATCTGGCCCAGATCCTGGCCGCGGCGGTCGACGGGGCGGCGCTTCCGGCGCTGCAGGTCCAGGGCGAGGTCGGGCTGGTCGAGCGGGCTTCGGTCCGCTCCGTTTCGTGACGTCGCCGGGGAAACGGTTCGTTGACGGACCGGGCCGGCGGCGTAAGTTAGTTCCGAGATCGAGACGCGGCCTGTTGACGCGCCACGCCGGGGCTGCCTATCGTCCAAAACGTTTCGGATCAACGAATCCGAAAGCAATGAGACAGGCGGGCGACCGCCGGCATCCGGGAGGACACAGATGAACCACAAGATGAAGGCGGCTGCGCTGCGGGTGTCGGCCCTGGCCATGGCGGCGGCGCTGGTCGCTCCGGCCGCCTCGGCGCAGGGCGTGGAGGTCACGGTCGTGTCGGGCGCCGTGGGCGCGGCGGTGGCGAACTTCGACGCGCTTGTCGCCCCCTGGGAGGAGCGGACGGGCAACGACGCAGTGCTGGTGCCGATGCCGGCCTCGACCACCGACCAGTTCGGGCAGTACCGCCTGTGGCTCGCGGCGCAGAACGGCGACATCGACCTCTACCAGACCGACGTGATCTGGGCGCCGCAACTGGCCGAGCATTTCGTCGATCTCACGCAGGTCGCCACCGAGGCCGGGCTGATCGAGCAGAACTTCCCGTCGATCATCGAATCCCAGACGGTGGAAGGCAAGCTGGTCGCCATCCCGATCTTCACCGACGCCCCGGCGCTGTTCTACCGCACCGACCTCCTGGAGAAGCACGGCCGCGAAGTGCCCACCACCTGGGCTGAGCTGCAGGAGACCGCGCAGTTCATCCAGGACGCCGAGCGCGCCGAGGGCAACGGCGAGATGTGGGGCTTCGTCTGGCAGGGCAATGCCTACGAGGGCCTGACCTGCGACGCGCTGGAATGGGTCAAGTCCTTCGGCGGCGGCCAGATCGTCGAGCCCGACGGCACCATCTCGATCAACAACCCGCAGGCCGTTCAGGCGCTGGAGACGGCTGCCGGCTGGGTCGGGACCATCTCGCCCGAGGGCGTCCTGGCCTATCAGGAAGAAGAGTCGCGCGGCGTCTGGCAGACGGGCAACGCCGTCTTCATGCGCAACTGGCCCTACGCCTACCTGCTGGGCAACGGCGAGGACTCGGCCGTGGCCGGCAGCTTCGACGTGGCTCCGCTGCCCATGGGCGAGGGCGAGGGCGCGCAGTCGGCCGCCACCCTGGGCGGCTGGAACATGGCCGTGTCGCGCTACGGCGACCAGCAGGAGGCCGCCATCGACCTCGCGCTCTATCTCGGCTCGGCCGAGGCGCAGAAGCAGCGCGCGCTGAACGAGGGCAACCTGCCCACGATCCAGTCGCTGTATGAGGACGCCGAGATCCTGGAGGCGAACCCCTACTTCGCGCGCTGGCAGGAGGTCTTCCAGACCGCCGTCCCGCGTCCCTCGGCGCCCACGCAGGGGGACTACAACGAGGTGTCCACGCTGTTCTTCACGGCCGTCCACAGCGTGCTTTCGGGCGAGGAGGAGGCCGCCGACGCGCTCGAGGATCTCGAGGCCGACCTCGAGGACGTGCTGGAGTAAGGTCCTGGACCACGGGCCCGGCCGGCGAAGCGCCGGCCGGGCCGCACCGGGCATGAGGCGCCCCTGCCGTCGGGCGCCGGCCCGCAGGGCTAGGGAGGAGCCGGGGCCATGACCACCACAATCAGCGCCAATCCCGAACGATCGCGGGGGCGCGAGACCAGTCTCCAGAGCCAGCGCGCGCGCGCCGCATTCTGGTTCCTGGCGCCGATGCTCGTGATGCTGTTCTTCGTGGCCGCCTGGCCGCTGTTCCGGTCGATCATGTTCTCGTTCACCGACGCGGAGGCGAACGACATCTTCACCGGCGGCTCGGAATGGGTGGGCTTCGACAACTACCTGAGCTGGCGCGTGCGCGACGACGGCTCGATCCGATGGCGCGGGGTCCTGGCCGACGCCGACTGGTGGAACGCCGTCTGGAACACGATCCGCTTCGCCTTCATGTCGGTGGCGCTGGAGACCGTTCTGGGCCTTCTGGTGGCTCTGGTCCTGAACGCAGAGTTCAAGGGCCGCGGCCTCGTCCGCGCCGCCATCCTGATCCCCTGGGCCATCCCGACCATCGTCTCGGCCCGGATGTGGGGCTGGATGCTCAATGACCAGTTCGGGATCATCAACGACATGCTCCTGACGGTTGGCTTCATCGACTCGCCCATCGCTTGGACCGCTCGGGCCGACACCGCGATGATCGCGGTGCTGATGGTGGACGTCTGGAAGACCACGCCCTTCATGGCGCTGCTGATCCTGGCCGGCCTGCAGATGATCCCGCGCGACATGTACGAGAGCGCCAAGATCGACGGCATCCACCCGATGAAGGTCTTCTTCCGGGTGACGCTGCCGCTCCTGAAGCCGGCCCTCATGGTGGCGGTGATCTTCCGGGTGCTCGACGCGCTGCGGATCTTCGACCTGATCTATGTCCTGACGCCGCAGTCCGAGGCGACGGTGACGATGTCCATCCTGAGCTACCGCGAGCTCCAGCAGTTCGGCGACTACGGCGAGGGGTCGGCGCAGTCCACGCTCCTGTTCCTCATCATCGCCCTGTTCGTCCTGCTCTACATCTGGCTGGGCCGCGTGGACCTGAGCGGGGAGCGCAGCAAATGATCGACCTCCTGACCTTCCTCTTCTGGAACCTGCTCTACTTCGCCGCCTTCGTGGGGATCACGCTGGCCGTGGTCTTCCCCTTCTACTACGCGGTCCTGTCCAGCGCCGACCGATCCGGGGAGCGGACCGCATCGGGCGTCTTCTGGAACATCGTGTTCTGGATCGTCGTGGCGCTGATCGTGCTGATCGCCATCTTCCCGTTCTACTACGCGGTGCTGTCCAGCCTGGAGACGGGGACGCAGCTCTTCATCCCGAACTATCTGCCGCAGAGCCTCAACCCCGCGAACTACGAGGCCGTGCTCACCCGGCCGAGCTTCGTCAGCAGCATCGTCAACTCGGTCTTCGTGGCCACCGTGACCGTCGTCGCCGCGCTGTTCCTGGCGGTGACGGCTTCCTATGCCCTGGCGCGGGTGCGGTTCCGGGGGCGGGGCCTGCTGCTGCTGACCATCCTCGCGGTGTCGATGTTCCCCCAGATCGCGGTGCTGTCGGGGCTCTTCGAGCTGGTGAACTGGCTGGGGATCTACAACACGCCCTGGGCGCTGATCCTGAGCTACACGATCTTCACGCTGCCCTTCACGGTCTGGGTGCTGACCACCTTCATGCGCGACCTGCCGGTCGAGATCGAGGAGGCGGCCATCGTCGACGGGGCGAGCCCCTGGGTCGTCATCAGCAAGGTCTTCCTGCCGCTCCTCTGGCCGGCGCTGGTGACGACGGGCCTCTTGGCCTTCATCGGGGCCTGGAACGAGTTCCTGTTCGCCCTGACCTTCACCATCACCGAAACGCGGCGCACCGTGCCGGTGGCGATCGCCCTCCTGTCCGGGGCCTCCCAGCAGGAGATCCCGTGGGGGCCGATCATGGCGGCCTCGGTCATCGTGACCGTGCCGCTGATCGCCCTCGTCCTCATCTTCCAGCGCAAGATCGTGGCGGGCCTGACCGCCGGCGGCGTCAAGGGGTAAGCCATGGCCAACATCCAGCTTCGCAACGTCACCAAGACCTACGGGGCCGTGAACGTCATCAAGGGCATTGACCTAGAGATCAAGCGGGGGGAGTTCATGGTCTTCGTGGGCCCCTCGGGCTGCGGGAAGTCGACGCTCCTGCGGCTGATCTCGGGGCTCGAGAGCATCACCACGGGCGACCTGTACTTCGACGGGGAGCGGGTGAACAACGTGATCCCCAGCAAGCGCGGGATCGCCATGGTGTTCCAGAGCTATGCGCTCTACCCGCACATGACGGTCTACGACAACATGGCCTTCGGCATGAAGCTCGGCGGGTCGAGCAAGGCCGACATGGAGGCGCGGGTCCGCCGCGCGGCCGGGATGCTCCAGATCGATCACCTGCTCGACCGCCTGCCGCGGCAACTGTCGGGCGGGCAGCGCCAGCGCGTCGCCATCGGGCGGGCCATCGTGCGCGACCCGCGGGTGTTCCTGTTCGACGAGCCGCTGTCCAACCTCGACGCCGCCCTGCGGGTGCAGACCCGGCTGGAGATCGCCAAGCTCCACCATGACATGCGCGATGTGACCATGATCTACGTGACGCACGACCAGGTGGAGGCGATGACGCTCGCGGACCGCATCTGCGTGCTGCGCGACGGCAAGGTGGAGCAGGTCGGCACGCCGACCGAGCTTTACGACCGGCCCAATTCGGTCTTCGTCGCGGGCTTCATCGGCAGCCCCAAGATGAACTTCCTCGAAGGGAATTTCGCCGAGGCGCATGGCTGCGCGACGCTGGGCATCCGATCCGAGCACATCGACATCGTGCCCGAGGGGCAGGAGATGTGGCAGGGCCGGGTCGTCCATACCGAGGACCTGGGCAGCGACAACTACCTTTTCGTGGACGTGGGATCGGGCGAGCCGCTGATCGTGCGCCAGCCCGGCAAGGCCACGATCCCCGAGGGAACCGTCGTGTCGCTGCTGCCCCGGCCGGGAATGCTGCACCGCTTCGACGCCGCGGGCCGGCCGGTGCAGATGCCGATCGCCGCGCAATAGGCCGATCGGCCGGGAGATGCCGGCCGGTCACCTCTTCGCGCCCTCCGGGATTCCCGACCTTGAACCGAGGGGGGCGCGGGCCCACCCTTGAGACTGCGGTGCGTGAAGCCGCGGGACAAGGCGGCTGACATGGCCAAGGACATCGTGGACACCCCTGCGGCCGAGCCGGCCGCCAAGCCCGACTGGGCGCTCACCCGGCGCGAGCGGCGGGCCATGGAGCGCGCGCGCGGGGGGCGGGCCACGCGGCGGCGCTGGCCTTGGGTGGTGCTGGCGCTCCTGGTCGTGGCCGCCGCCGCGGGCGTCTGGCTCTGGCGCGAGCGTCAGGCCGCCGTTCCCGCCGAGGCGCCGGTGGCCGCCGCGCCCGAGGCGCCGCGCGCCGTCCAGATCGACGACGACGAATGGGCGGTGCTGGAGCCGGAGACGCTTCGCCGGACGGTCCGGGTGATCGGTACGCTCCAGCCCTACCGCCGCGTCGACCTATCGGCCGAGACCGGCGGGCGGGTCGAGGAGGTCGCGGTGCGCCCCGGCGATGCCGTGACGGCCGGTCAGGTGCTGGTGCAGGTGGACGTGGAGCGGCTGGGGCTCGACGTGCAGCTCGCGCGCAGCAACGCCGATTCCACGCGCGCGCAACTCGCTGTGGCGGAGGACCAGCTTCAGCGGCAGGAGGCGCTGATCGAGCGCGGCGTCGCGGCCCCGACCACGGCGGCCGAACTGCGCGCCAGCGTCGCCGCCCAACGCGCGTCGCTGGCGGCGCAGGAGGATGCGATCCGCTCGGCGGAGCTCGCGCTCGAGGGGGCCACGGTGCGCGCGCCCTTCGACGGCGTGGTGTCCGCGCGCTCGGTCGAGCCGGGCGCGGTGATCGGGGCGGGGACGCCGCTCCTCACGGTCGTGGACCTGACGCGCATGGAGATGGTGGGCGTCGCCCCGGTGGGCGCGGGCGCCACGCTGAGCGCGGGGCAGGCGGTCGAGCTGAGCGTCGACGGCCTGGGCGGCCAGAGCTTCGAGGGGACCGTGGAGCGTATCGCGCCGGTCGCGCAGGAGGGGACGCGCGCGCTGCCCGTCTATGTGGAGGTGCCCAACGCCGGCGGGCCGCTTCTGGGCGGCATGTTCGCCACCGGCCGGATCGTCGTGGCCGAGCAGCCGGACGCGCTGGCCGTGCCGCAGGGCGCCATTCGGGAGGAGGGCGGGCCGCATGTCCTGGTGATCGAGGGCGATGCGCTGGTTCGCCGCGACGTGACGCCGGGCGAGGAATGGCCCGGCGGGCGCGTGCAGGTCGAGGGTCTGGCGCCTGGGGACCGTGTCGTGACCGCCGCGCTGGAGGGGCTGGAGCCCGGACAGCCGGTCGAGCTGGTGGAGTTCTGACGTGTTCCTGACCCGGATCAGCGTCGCGCAGCCGGTCTTCGCGACGATGGTGATGCTCGCCATCACCATCCTGGGCCTGGTGAGCTTCTCGCGCCTGCCCATCGAGCAGTTGCCCGACGTCGACTTTCCCGTGGTCGCGGTGGTGGTGAGCTACCCCGGCGCGAGCCCCGAGACCGTCGAGGCCGACGTGGTGGAGCCCATCGAGCAGGCCGTCAGCACCATCGCCGGCATCGACGAGGTGCAGGCGACGGCCCAGAGCGGGCAGGCGATCATCGTCATGTTCTTCGATCTCGACGTACAGTCGGCCGATGCCGCGCAGGAGGTCCGCGACAAGATCGCCCCCGTGAGCGCCGTCCTGCCCGACGGGGCCGAGGAGCCGCAGGTGCTCCGCTTCGACCCGGCCGAGCAGCCGATCATGTCGCTCGCCCTCAGCGGAGAGATCGAGGCGCGCGACCTGACCGCGCTGGCCGAGGACGTGGTGGCGCGGCAGCTTCTGACCATCCAGGGAGTGGGGCGCGCCTCGGTCGTGGGGGGCACGCCCCGGCAGGTGGACATCCTGATCGACCCCGACCGCATGAACGCCTTCGGCATCGGGGTGGAGCAGGTGACGGCGGCGCTCCTGTCGCAGAACCAGGACACGCCGGCAGGCGAGATCGACACCGGCCGCACGGTGCAGACCGTGACGGTCGAGGGCCGGGTGGAGCGGGCCGAGGACTTCCTCGACCTCACCGTGGGCACTCAGGGCGGCCTGCCGGTGACGCTGGGCGACGTGGCGACCGTGACCGGGGGCGAGGCCGAGGCGAACTCGCTGGCGCTGCTCGATGGCGGGCGGGCGCTGGCCATCGACGTGGTCAAGCAGCAGGGCTCCAACACCGTCGAGGTCGCGCAGGCGATCCGCGCGGCCGTCGAGGACCTCAACGCCACCGAGATGCCGCCGGGCGTCACGATCGACATCGTGTCCGACAACGCGGTGGAGGTCGAGGAAAGCTACGCCAGCGTCCAGACCATGCTGGTCGAAGGCGCGATCCTGGCCACCGTGATCGTGTTCCTGTTCCTGAATTCCTGGCGCTCGACGCTCATCACCGGGCTCACGCTGCCCATCTCGGTCATCGGGACGATGACGGCGCTCTATGCGCTGGGCTTCACGCTCAACATCATGACGCTCCTGGCGCTGTCGCTCGCCATCGGGCTGCTGATCGACGACGCCATCGTGGTGCGCGAGAACATCGTGCGGCACCTGCGCATGGGGAAGCGGCACGAGCGCGCCGCGCTGGAGGGGACGGACGAGATCGGCCTCGCGGTGCTGGCGACGACCTTCTCCATCGTCGCGGTCTTCCTGCCCGTGGCTTTCATGGAGGGGATCATCGGGCGGTTCTTCCTCCAGTTCGGGGTCACGGTCTCGGTCGCGGTGCTGATCTCGCTCTTCGTGGCCTTCACGCTGGACCCGATGCTGTCCTCGGTCTGGTACGATCCCTCGGCCGATCCGCAGGCGCCCAAGGGGCCGGTCTGGCGGCTGGTGGACCGCTTCGACCGGGCCTTCGAGGCGCTGGGGCGCGGCTACGGGCGGCTCGTGCGGCTCACGCTCCGGCATCGGCTGGTGACGCTGCTGGTGGCGGTGGGCAGCTTCGTAGGCAGCTTCGCGCTGGTGCCGCTGGTCGGGGCCGAGTTCGCGCCCGCGGTGGACGATGGCCGCTTCAAGGTGGAGATCGAGACGCCCGCAGGATCGTCGCTCGACTACACGGCGACCAAGATCCGGCAGGTGGACGCGGTGCTCAAGACCTTTCCGGAGGTGGCGCGGACCTATGCGACGGTGAACTCGGGCACGACCGCGAACGGCGCCACGCAGGCCACGATCCAGGTCACGATGGTCCCTGCCGAGGAGCGCGAGAGGCGCCCGCAGGAGATGACCGAGCCCGTGCGCGAGGCCTTGGTCGTCGTGCCCGGCATCGAGGTGACCATCGGCGCGGCCGGGGGGCTGGGGGGCGTCGCCGCCCCAGTGGAGCTGACGCTCTCGGGCGACAGCTTCGTGGTGCTGGGCGAGATCGCCGACGATCTGACCGCCCGGCTGCGGGAGATCGAGGGGCTCGCCGACGTGACCACGAGTCTGCAGGAGGTGGAACCCACGCTGGCGGTGCGGCTCGACCGCGATGCGGCGGACGACCTGGGGGTGTCGCTGGCCTCGGTGGGCGACACGCTCTCGACCCTGCTGGGCGGGCAGGAGGTAGGTGAATGGACCGCCCCCGATGGCGAGAGCTATTCGCTCAACGTCCAGCTTCCCGAGGAGGCGCGCAACGACGCGGACAGCCTGGGCGCGCTGCCCGTCGCCACGCAGGGCGGCGAGTTGATCCGGCTCGACCAGGTGGCGACGCTCGCGCCCTCGGTAGGGCCGTCTGAGATCAACCGGCAGGATCTGGCGCGCACGGTCGCGGTGACGGCGAACTTGGCGAACGTGACCCTGGGCGAGGTGCTGCCCGAGGTGAACGCGGCCATCGAAGCGCTGGACCTGCCGGCGGGCTACCGGGTCTCGCAGGGCGGGGACGCCGAGCAACTGGCCGAATCGGGGGCCTCGGCCCTGACCGCGCTCGTGCTGGCGGTGGTCTTCATCTATCTCGTGCTCGCCTCGCAGTTCGGCAGCTTCCTCCAACCGCTCGCCATCATGATGTCGCTGCCGCTGTCGCTGATCGGGGTGCTGGCCGGGCTCCTGATCGGGGGAAGCACGCTCAACATCTTCTCGGCCATCGGCTTCATCATGCTGATGGGCCTCGTGGTGAAGAACGCGATCCTGCTGGTGGACAACGCCAACCACCGGGTGCGGGATGGGCAGAACCTCTATGACGCGCTGGTCGAGGCGGGGCAGACGCGCTTCCGCCCCATCGTGATGACGACGCTGGCCATGATCTTCGGGATGCTCCCGCTTGCGCTCAACATCCACCACGGCAGTGGGCAGAACGCGCCCATGGCCCATGCGGTGATCGGAGGGCTGATCTCATCGACGCTTCTCACGCTCGTGGTGGTGCCCGTGGCGCTGACCTACATGGACGCGCTGGGCCGGCGGGCGTCCCGCTGGTTTCCCGCTGCGCCAGACCACGCCGCGCCGGCGGAGTGATCCCCCTTCCGCCCCGCGCGGGAGGCTGGCAGGGTGCCCGGAAACCGAGGGAGGGGACCATGGATCACGCGACGCTCGACCTGCCGGGCGAGGGACTGTTCGTCGGGCGCGTCTGGCGGCCCGGGCAAGGGCCATCGGTCGTGACGGTGCGCGACGGACGGCTGGCTGACATCACCTCGCGCGAGGCGCCGACCGTCAGCACCCTTCTGGAGCGGGAGGATCTCGCGGCTTTCGCCGCCGCCGCGCCGGGCGAGGATCTGGGCAGCCTCGAAGAGATTTCCGCAGCGAGCCTCTACGCCGCTGAAAGCCGTGACCCCGACGCGCTGCGGCTGCTCGCGCCCTGCGACCTGCAGGCGGTCAAGGCCTGCGGCGTGACCTTCGCCCGCTCGATGATCGAGCGGGTGATCGAGGAGCGCGCGGGGGGCGATCCCACCCGCGCCGAGGAGATCCGGCTGCGGGTCGGAGCCGTGGTGGGCGAAAGGCTCCGCGACCTCGTGCCGGGGTCGGAGCAGGCGGCCGAGGTCAAGCGCTTGCTCCAGGCCGAGGGGCTCTGGTCGCAGTACCTGGAGGTGGGCATCGGGCCGGACGCCGAGGTCTTCACCAAGTGCCCGCCCATGGCCGCCGTCGGCTGGGGCGCCGAGGTCGGGCTCCACCCCGTCTCGCGCTGGAACAACCCCGAGCCCGAAGTGGTGCTGGCCTGCGATGCGCAGGGGCGGGTCCGGGGCGCCTCCTTAGGCAACGACGTGAACCTGCGCGACGTGGAAGGGCGCTCGGCGCTGCTCTTGGGCAAGGCCAAGGACAACAACGCTTCGGCGGCCATCGGGCCCTTCGTGCGGCTTCTCGATGACCGCTGGGGGCTCGACGAGGTGCGGCGGCTGGAACTGCGGCTGACCGTCGAGAGCGAGGGCGGCTACCGGATGGAGGGCCGCTCCTCGATGGCCGAGATCAGCCGCGATCCGCTGGACCTCGCCGCGCAGGCCTTCGGGCGGCACCACCAGTATCCCGACGGCTTCATGCTCTATCTCGGCACGCTCTTCGCGCCCATCGAGGACCGCGATGCGCCGGGGCAGGGCTTCACGCACCATCTGGGCGACCGCGTCACCATCGCGGCGCCGGGGCTTGGGAGCCTCGTCAACACGGTGCGGCTCGCGACCGAGGCGCCGCCCTGGACCTTCGGCACCGGGGCGCTGATGCGCGGGCTCGCGGCGCGCGGACTCCTCTGAGCCGACGGCTCGCGCGGGCGGTCCTTCCTCTCTAGATTGGGGGCGGACCAGTAGGGGAGACCGCCATGACCAATTCCGAAATCCTGCTCGCGCAGCTCACGGACCCGTTCCGCCTGGGGCTGCTCGTGGCCCTGGTGGTGACGATGCTGCGCACCGAGGCGGTCACGGGTCGCTGGGTCCCGCTCGCGCTGGGCGTGCTGTTCGTGGCCTTCATCCTGCCCTCGACCATCGGGGCGGGGTCGGGGGTGCCGTTCTGGACGGCCGTGGCGCTGGGCGTGGTGGCGAACCTCGTCCTGCTCGCGCTCGTGATGGCGATCCGGCATCTGGTGCTGCGGATCATGCCCTGAAAACGCGAACCGCCCCCGGAGTGTCCTCCGGGGGCGGCCTGCGTCGTCAGCCCGGGGGCTGGGCGATCAGTGATGAACCTTGTGGTTCGGGTCGTCGGTGAACATCGACTTGTTCTGGGTGCCGCCGGGGACGAAGATCGCCCCGATCACCACGGTCGCCGCGGCGACGATGATGGCGTACCACAGGCCGGAGTAGATGTTGCCCGACTGGGCCGAGATCGCGAAGGCCGTGGCGGGCAGCAGGCCGCCGAACCAGCCGTTGCCGATGTGGTAGGGCAGCGACATGCCCGAGTAGCGGATCCGGGTCGGGAACAGCTCGCAGAGCATGGCGGCGATCGGGCCGTAGACCATCGTCACCAGAAGGATGAGGTAGGTCAGGATCGCGATGATCGCGAGCTTCTGTCCGGTGAAGATGTCGACGAAGTTGGAGGCCACGGCGACGCTGGTGTTGTCGGCGGCGACCAGCGGGTAGCCCGCGGCCTTGAGCGCGTCGTTCACGCCCGTTTCGAAGGCGGTCTTGGCGGTCTTGGCTTCGTCGCCCGTCACGGCGCCGGCGTCATAGGAGTTGATGACGGTGTCGCCGATCTGGATCGTCGCGGTGGTCGCGGCCGGGTCCTCGACGGTGGTGTAGTTGACCGAGGTCCGGGCGAGTTGCGCCTTGGCGATGTCGCAGGACGAGGTGAACTTGGCCGTGCCGGTCGGGTTGAACTGGAACGAGCAGTCGTCGGGGTTCGCCGTCACCGTGACCGGGGTCTGGTGGGCGGCGTGCAGCGCCGGGTTGGCGACGCGGGTCAGGGCCTCGAAGACCGGGAAGTAGGTCAGCGCGGCGATGAGGCAGCCCGCCAGGATGATCGGCTTGCGACCGATGCGGTCGGAGAGCGAGCCGAAGAACAGGAAGCCGGCGGTGCCCAGGATCAGCGACCAGGCCACGAGGACGTTGGCGGTGAAGCTGTCCACCTTGACGACGTTCTGGAGGAAGAACAGGGCGTAGAACTGGCCCGAGTACCAGACCACGGCTTGGCCCATGGTGAGGCCGAAGAGCGCGATCAGGGCGAACTTGCCGTTCTTCCAGGTGCCGAAGGCTTCCTTGAGCGGCGCCTTCGAGGCGGTGCCCTCTTCCTTCATCTTCTTGAAGGCGGGCGATTCATGCATCTGCAGGCGGATGTAGAGCGAGATCAGCAGCAGGATGACCGAGCCCAGGAACGGGATGCGCCAGCCCCAGGCGTTGAAGGCCTTCTGCATCATCGGCGTGCCGTCGGGGTTCGACATGGCCGCGCCCGCCGCGTCCAGCACCGGCTGGTCGGGGTAGTTGCCGTTGACGTAGCCCTGCACCGAGATGATGACGATCAGCGACAGCAGGAGGCCCAGGGTCGCGGTCGTCTGGATGAAGGCGGTGTAGTAGCCGCGCTGGCCGATGGGCGCGTGCTCGGCCACGTAGACCGCGGCGCCACCGTACTCGCCGCCGAGCGCGAGGCCCTGCAGCATCCGCAGGATGATGAGGATGACCGGCGCGGCCACGCCCCACTGGTAGTAGTTGGGCAGCAGGCCCACGAGGAAGGTCGAGGCCCCCATGATGAGGATCGTCATCAGGAAGGTGTACTTCCGGCCGACGAGGTCACCCAGGGCGCCGAACACCAGCGCGCCGAAGGGGCGCACGATAAAGCCCGCGGCGAAGGCCAGGAGCGCGAAGACGTTCCGCGTGGCCTCGGGGAAGGGCGTGAAGAACTGCGCGCCGATGATCGCGGCGAGCGAGCCGTAGAGATAGAAGTCGTACCATTCAAAGACGGTGCCCGCGGACGAGGCCGCGATGACCCTCTTCTCTTCCCGTGTCATGGGACGGGTACGGTTGATCTCCGTCCCGTAGTCGATCGATGCCATTCCTTCCTCCTTGTCGCCGGTCGTTGCCGGCTGGTTCGTCCCGTTCCGTCTGGCATGGCTCTGCAGTCCCCTCCTCCAGGGAAGGCCGAGCGTCGGTGCGGGTCGTTGGCTGGGGGTCCCCGGCCCGGGGGCGTCCGGGCCGGGGCCGTCGCGTCACGTCATGCGCGGTTCGCGCGGTTGGCGATCAGGTCGTCGACCACGCTCGGGTCGGCGAGGGTCGAGGTGTCGCCCAGCGTGCCCACGTCGTTCTCGGCGATCTTGCGCAGGATGCGGCGCATGATCTTGCCCGAGCGGGTCTTGGGCAGGCCGGGGGCCCACTGGATGACGTCGGGCTTGGCGATGGGCCCGATCTCCTGGCGGACCCAGGTCTCGAGCTGCTTGCGCAGATCGTCGGTGGGCTCGACGCCCTTCATCAGGGTCACGTAGCAGTAGATGCCCTGACCCTTGATGTCGTGCGGGTAGCCCACCACTGCGGCCTCGGCCACGCATTCATGGGCGACGAGGGCCGATTCGATCTCGGCGGTGCCCATGCGGTGCCCGGAGACGTTCAGCACGTCGTCCACGCGGCCGGTGATCCAGTAGTAGCCGTCCTCGTCCCGCCGGCAGCCGTCGCCGGTGAAGTAGAAGCCCGGATACTGGCCGAAGTAGGTGTCCTCGTAGCGCTGGTGGTCGCCCCAGATTGTGCGGGCCTGGCCGGGCCACGAGTCGGCGATGCAGAGCACGCCCTCGGTCTTGGTGTCCTCGAGCACCGCGCCGGTGGACGCATCCACCACGACCGGCTTCACGCCCCAGAAGGGGGTCGTGGCCGAGCCGGGCTTGAGCGGCGTGGCAACGGGATGCGGGCAGATCATGTGGCCGCCGGTCTCGGTCTGCCAGAAGGCGTCGATGATCGGCAGCTTCGCCTTGCCCACGTGCTGGTGGTACCAGTTCCAGGCCTCGGGGTTGATGGGCTCGCCCACGGTGCCCAGCAGCTTGAGCGAGCTGAGGTCGTGGCTGTCCACCCATTCCGGCCCCTGCGCCATCAGCGAGCGGATCGCTGTGGGGGCGGAGTGGAACTGCGTGACCTTGTGCTTGTCCACGACGTCCCAGAAGCGGCCGGCGTCGGGCCAGGTCGGCACGCCCTCGAACATCAGGACGGTCGCGCCGTTGGCGAGCGGGCCGTAGACGATGTAGCTGTGCCCGGTGACCCAGCCCACGTCCGCCGTGCACCACCACACGTCGCCCGCCTTGTAGTCGAAGCAGACCTCATGCGTCAGCGAGGCATAGGTCAGGTAGCCGCCCGAGGTGTGGACGACGCCCTTGGGCTTGCCGGTCGAGCCGGAGGTGTAGAGGATGAAGAGCGGGTCCTCGGCGCCTACCTCGGCATAGGAGCAGTAGGGCGAGGCGTTGCGCATCTCCTCGGTCAGGTCGATGTCGCGGCCGGGGGTCCAGTGAATCTGGCCGCCGGTATGGCGCACGACCATGCACTTGACGCGGTCCGAGCAGTGCAGGAGCGCCGCGTCGGTGTTGGACTTCAGCGCCGTGGTCCGGCCGCCCCGGGGCGCGAAGTCGGCGGTCACGACCACCGTCGCATCCGAGTCATTGATGCGGTTGGCGAGGCTGTCGGGCGAGAAGCCCGCGAAGACCACCGAATGGATCGCCCCGATGCGGGCGCAGGCCAGCATGGTGTAGGCCGCCTCGGGGATCATGGGCAGGTAGATGACGACCCGGTCGCCCTTCTTCACCCCGTGCTTCTTCAGCACGTTGGCGATGCGGCAGGTCTCCTCCAGCAGCTCGCGGTAGGTGATGTGGCGGGCGGGGGCCTTGGGGTTGTCGGGCTCCCAGATGATCGCGACGCGCTCGGGGTCTGTCGCCACGTGCCGGTCGATGCAGTTGGCCGAGACGTTCAGCGTGCCGTCCTCGTACCATTTGATCGAGACGTTGCCCTTGGCGAAGGAGGTGTTCTTCACCTTGGTCGGCGGGCTGATCCAGGTCAGGCGCTTGGCCTGTTCGCCCCAGAAGGCATCAGGGTCGGCCAGGGAGGCCGCGTAGTTCCCGTAATAGGCGTCATGGACCGCCTTCACGGACGAGTTGACGTCATCGGGGGCCGCAGCGGCGCCCCGCAGCTCGTTGTCGAGCATCCGTTCTCTCCTCCTCGTGCCAGGACGTCCCGGTCCCAGCGGTCGCCAGGACTCCCCTCCCGGCGCTCCATCCCACAGGATCGATACGACAGTCGGAAATCCAAGTCGCTCACGGGTTTCACTCTGTTACAATCATGTCATAAAATTTACAGGAGAGCCTCCCAGATAGACAACTTCTGTAAATTGGTTGGCGGAAAAGTGAGGTTAGGCAGGATCTTGCCGTTACTTGATGGAAGTGGGGCGACCGAGAGCCTCCGCGGGTGACGTGGCGTGACCGCAACGGCTCTTCAGGGCGGCGCATGGCGGCTTTCCGTTGGCCACCAGTGGACATCTCCGTGTCGGGAGGCGACATAACGGGCCCAAAGACGGAGGAACGCATCATGGCGGATGGCGCAACGATGGGACCGGCGCAGGGCCGGCACCTGATCGCGGGCGAGTGGGTGGAAGGCGAGGGCACGTTCCGCTCCTCGCCCTGGACGGGGGAGGGGCGCGACTTCGCGCTAGGCAGCCCTGCGTTGGTCGACCGGGCGGTTCAGGCGGCGGAGGCGGCCTTTCCGGCCTATGCGGCGTTGTCGCGCGAGGCG
>NZ_VDFV01000072.1 GCF_006152145.1 Rubellimicrobium roseum
ATGCCCCCACGAACTATCATTGACCCCGGAACCGTGATCGGGGGCTGGCCAGAGCGCCTCCAGGATGGGGCAATCGCATGCCAGGTCTCGCTCGCTTGCGCTGCAACGGACAAGGATAACGTAGTTACCTGGGCGGTCACCCAGATGCGAGCGGTACGTTTTTCGGGCTAACGAAGGGAACCTGGAAACGGACCGAACGTTGCCGCGACGTGTGGGACGTGGCGGCCCGGCCGCTCTTTTCATATGACATAAGCGGAGCCGCGATGACCGAGGACCGCTCCATCCTAGCAGGACGGACTGCACTCCCCAAACCGCACGGGCCGTTCGCACACTGCCGTGCCGTGAGGGTACGGGCATGACATCGGACGCTTGGACACGCATTTATTGCGGGCCGGCGCCGTTGCCGAATGAACTGTGGCTGCGTTGGAACCTTGATCCGGGGCTCCTTATTGCGCTGACGCTCATGGCCTTTCTGATGCGGCGCTCGCCGTCGGGGCTGCTTGGAGTGGCGGCGCTCGCCGTAGCCTTCGTGTCGCCCCTCTGCGCGCTTTCCGCAGCGCTCTTCTCCGCCCGCGTCGTTCATCATGTCTTGATCATGGCAGTGGCAGCGCCACTCCTGGCCCTTGTCAGGCCCGCGCGCAAGGAAAGCTCGCCGGGGCCGGCCCTTGTCATGTTCACGATTGTCCTGTGGGCTTGGCACTGGCCGGTGGCCTACGATTTCGCGCTGGGCTGGGTGCCCGCTTACTGGCTCATGCAGGCGACCCTACTTGTCGCGGCCGTCGTCTTCTGGCGGCGCGTCCTGCATCCCCAGCAGGCCGAGGGTTCCGCACTTCTCGCCATTCTCGGCGCATGGATGCAGATGGCGCTTCTGGGCGCGCTCCTGACCTTCGCGCCGGAGACGCTCTACGCGATCCACGCCACGGCGCCGCTGGCCTGGAGCTTGTCGCCACTCGCGGACCAGCAACTCGGAGGGCTTCTCATGTGGGTGCCTGCGGGCCTGCCCTTCCTCGTCTGGGGCGTCCTCGTTGCGCGGCGCGGCTGGCGCACCCTTTCGGAGCGGCCGGCATGACGGAGTGGCTCGGACCGATCGTGCCGCATCTCAAGGCGCTGCATGTGGGAATGCTGGCGCTCTGGACGGCGGGACTCTTCGCTCTGCCCCGGATGCTGTCGCGCCACGACCCGGTGCTGGGCCAGGTCGATTATGCGCGCATCCGTCGCGCGACTCATTATGGATTTTCGTTTGTCGTCACGCCCGCCGCGGTGCTGGCCATTGCCTCGGGCACCGTCCTGATCTTCTTGCGCGAGGTCTTCGTGCTGTGGATGTTCGCCAAGCTTGTCGCAGTGGCGGGGCTTGTCGCGTTTCACGCCTGGGTCGGACACACCATCGTCGCCGTGGCTGAGACTGAAGGCAGCCACACCCCGCCCGAACCGCTCATGCCGACGCTCCTGCTGTCGGTTCCCGTCCTGACTATCCTGACGCTCGTGCTGGCCAAGCCCGAGCTTGGAGAGATCCCGATGCCGGGCTGGCTCAGCGAACCGAGGGGGATTCAGCTCCCCTTTGACGTGCCCAGGCGATAGTCGAAGACGAGCTTGCCGCCATGCCAGCCTGTCGCCATCACCACGAGCACGTTGAAACCCGACAGGAGGATTCCGTACGGCAGCACGGCCGCTTCGTAGCCATAGAGCCGGTAGCCCCAGTTCGCCCCGAGGAGCGACAGGAGCAGCACCGCGATCACGAAATGCGTCCAGGCCGCTGCGCGGATGCGGATGCCGGGGACCATGAGAAGCTCCATCGTTCCGGTCGCCCCGGCGGCGAGGCCGAAGAGGAACGCCGTTCCCGTGGCCCAGAGCGCCGCCCAGGCCCAGACAGGATTGCCCGAAAGCCAGTACAGACCGTCCGCCCCGAAGGCGCAGAAGGTGAGCGCGACCGGGAAGGCCACGCTCATGGCATGGAGCGGGTGGCCCCAGAGCCCGACCTTGGATTCGGTGTCCTCGAATCCCGGATGCTGCTCGATCGGGTCCACGAGCGTCTCGCCCTTTTCCTGCACCATCTCCTGCGCCATGCCGGTCGCCTCCTCCGTTGGGCCGTCCGGGCCTCAACGCTCGTCCCGCTCGCCGGTTGCGAGGATCGCCTGTCGGCTGTCCATCCCGCGGGGCCAGCCGCGCAGACGATCGCCACGCTGTGGTGGGTGCTGCTTGGAGGCGCGACGCTGATCTTCCTGTTCGTCATGGTGCTCCTCGCGCTCGCGATGCGGCGGCGGGACGCGCCTGGGCAGGCAAGTGGAGAGCGGGTGTGGATCGTGGGCCTAGGCCTCGCCTTTCCCCTGACGGTCCTGGCGGCGCTGCTGGCCTACGGACTGGTGGTCGGTGAGCGGCTGCTGCCACGCCCCGGGCCGGGGGTCGTCGACGTCGGGGCCGAAGGACGGCAGTGGGACTGGCACTTTACCTACGCCGACGCACCGGGACGGATGACGGAGGGGGTGCTCCATATCCCGGCTGGGCGCCCCGTGGACGTGGCGATCACTAGCGCCGACGTGATCCACAGCTTCTGGGTGCCGCGCCTCGCGGGCAAGCTCGACGCCATCCCGGGCCATGTGAACGTCTTGCGGATAGAGGCTTGGGTCCCTGGCGACTATGCGGGCGTGAGCAGCGAATATAACGGGCCGGGTTACACGGGCCACGACTTCACCGTGCGCGCCCATGACGAGGCCGCCTGGGCCGACTTTCTGGCCGGGGAGGCCCCATGACTGCCTTGCGTCTCCACCGAGAGCTCACGCGCATCTGGGCCTCGGAGCCGGGTTGGAAAGGCTGGTTCACCACCGTGAACCACAACGACCTGGGACGGATGTTCATCGTCGCCTCGATCGTGTTCTTCGTGATCGGGGGCGTTCTGGCCATGCTGATCCGTGCCCAGCTCGCGAGTCCCCGCTCGGCCTTCATGGCGCCGGAGACCTACGCCCAGGTCTTCACCATGCACGGGACCATCATGATGTTCCTGTTCGCGATCCCGCTGATCGAGGGGGTCGCGGTCTATCTCCTGCCCAAGATGCTGGGCACGCGCGACCTCGCCTTCCCTCGGCTCACGGCCTACGGCTTCTGGTGCTACGTCCTGGGCGGGTCGCTGCTGATCCTGTCGCTCCTGCTCGGGATCGCCCCCGATTCGGGCTGGTTCATGTACCCGCCGCTCTCCTCCACCTTGGGGAGCCCAGGGATCAACTCCGACTTCTGGTTGCTCGGGATCACCTTTGTGGAGATCTCGGCCATCTCGGCGGCGGTCGAGATCACGGTCACGATCCTGCGCTACCGTGCGCCGGGCATGTCGCTCGACCGGATGCCGGTCTATGCCTGGTACATCCTGGTCGTGGCGGTCATGATCCTCACGGGCTTCCCGCCGATGATCCTGGGAAGCATCCTGCTGGAACTGGAGCGCGCCTTCGGGATGCCCTTCTTCCAAGTCGAGAACGGGGGCGACAGCCTGCTGTGGCAGCACCTGTTCTGGCTCTTTGGCCATCCCGAGGTCTACATCATCTTCCTGCCCGCTGCCGCAGTGATATCGACGATCCTGCCCGTCATGGCCCGCACCACCCTCCTGGGCTACGGCTGGGTCGTGGCGGCGGCGGTGTCGCTGGGGGTGCTGAGCTTCGGGATCTGGGTCCACCACATGTTCACCACCGGCATCCCGCACATGGGGCTCGCCTTCTTCTCGGCGGCCTCGACGCTGGTGGCGGTGCCGACGGCGGTTCAGATCTTTGCCTGGATCGGCACGCTATGGAAAGGGCGGCCCGAACTGCATCTGCCGATGCTCTGGATACTCGCCTTCTTCGCGACCTTCGTGATCGGCGGGCTGACCGGCGTCATGGTGGCCGTCGTGCCTTTTGACTGGCAGGTGCACGACACCCACTTCGTCGTGGCGCATCTCCACTACGTGCTGGTGGGCGGCTTCGTCTTCCCGATGCTCGCGGCGCTCTACTATTGGCTGCCGCACGTCACCGGGCGCCGGCGCTTCTTCAAGCTGGGCGAGACGGCCTTTTGGCTAATCATGGTGGGCTTCCACATCACCTTCCTCGCGGTGCACTGGGCGGGCCTTCTCGGCCAGCGGCGACGGACCCACACATATGACGAGGGGCAAGGCTGGGAAATCATCAATCTCATCGCCTCCATCGGTGGCTTCGTCACGGCCATCGGCTTCGCGCTGGTTATCCTGGATATCGTTGTGAACGCCGCCGTGGCAGTGCGCGGCTCGCGCGATCCCTGGCAGGCGGGAACGCTCGAATGGGCCATGCCCACGCCCCCAGCGGCCTACAACTTCGCCTCGCTGCCCGAGATACGTTCGCGCGATCCGCTGCGCGACGACCCCGCCCTGCCCGTCCGCATCGCCCGCGGCGAGGGCTGGCTGGGCGACGCCTCGCGCGGGCGGCGCGAGTCACTAACGGTCGCAACGGCCACGGGCGAGCCGGCGCAGGTCGTCGTCTTGCCGGGCAACACCGGGCTGCCGCTCCTCATGGCGGTCACGACGGGGGGCATCTTCGTCGGAATGCTGCTCAAGCTCTACTGGCTCGTTCCGCTCGCGGCGCTGGGTGTGGCGACCCTGGCCGCGCGCTGGGCTTGGGGACTTGGAGCGACGCGGGACGAAGGACCGGTCGAGGGGCGGCCCGGGCTTGTTTTGGCCCTCGCCTCCGAGTCGGTGGACCCGCCCGGCTGGTGGGGCTCGCTTTTCCTGCTGCTGGCCGATGCCACGCTGCTCGGATCGCTCCTCTTCGGCTACGCCTTCCTGTGGACGGTCGCTCCCAATTGGCCCCCGCCGACCTGGGCCGAGCCCGGTCTTCTTGCGCCCTCCCTTGCCTTAGTCGGCGCCGCGCTGTCGGTGACCGGCATCCAGCTCGCCGACCTTCGGCTCCGGCAGGAACGCGGACCTTGGCTCGGGTTTCTCTTGGGGCTTGCCGGATCGGTCGCGCTGGCGCTTGCAGCGGGGATGGTGCTCCTCGGAACCGATCCCACAGCCCACGCCTACAACGCGACATTGTGGGTCCTGGGCGGCTTCGTGGTGCTCCACGCGGGTCTGGCGGGCCTGATGACCTTGTACCTGACCTGCCGCTACGCCGCGGGCTTCGTCACCGGGCGGCGGATCGGAGAGGCACGCATCGTCCGCCTCTGGACGGACTACGCCGCCGGCACGGGACTTCTGGCTCTGGCCGCGGCCTGGCTTCCGGGGGCGGTCGCATGACCGACATCCTCCGCATCTCGGGTCCCCTTACCCTCTGGCTGACCGCCTTCTCCGCCGTCTATGGTCTTCAAGGGCTCATATGCTCGCCACGGTGGGCCGAGGCCGGGCTCGACCTTGCGGCGGGACGCATGGCGTTGGCTCTGGCGGCATCGCTGGTCCTGGGGTTACAGGTCGCGTTTCTCCTCGCGCTGCGGACCACCCGCTTTGCCTCGTGCTCCGGCTTCGTCCGGACCCTGAGCCTGGGGCTCTCGACGGTGGCCCTCGTCGCTTCGGCCTGGACGCTGATTCCTGTCGCAACGACTTCGGCGTGCCTCTGATCCAAGGCCATGCACAAGCCGCTCCGCGGAAGCGATCCGCCACTCTGAGGGCGATGAAGGACTGGCAGCACGGGCCGGGCGGGCCAGATCAGGACAAAGCGAGCTCTGCGCCCACCCCGGTGTGAATGGAGATCACGTCCTGCATGTTCGAAGCCTATGCCCAGACCGTCGCACCAGTCGAGACCGATCCAAGTCCCGATACGCTGGCAGAGGCGGTACAGCGCGACCCAGGCATTCTTCTCGACAAGATCCAGTCCTGGGTGGAAGGATTCCAGCGCCTGCTGCCGAACCTTGTGGTGGCCTTCCTGCTCTTCGGAGTCTTCGTGGGCCTTGGCTGGGGCTTGCAGAAGGCGATCCGCCGATGGGGCGACCGGCACGATCGCGCGAATTTAGGCGCAATCCTGGGCTCCTTCATGAAATGGGTGGTCGTGATCTTGGGCGCACTCGTCGCGCTCATCGTCGTCATTCCCACCTTCAAGCCCGGCGACCTGATCGCAGGGCTGGGCATCGGCTCGGTCGCCATCGGCTTCGCCTTCAAGGACATTCTTCAGAACTGGCTGGCGGGGCTCTTGCTGCTTATTAGGCGCCCTTTCCGGATCGGCGACGAGATCGTGGTCAACGGCTACGAAGGAAAGGTCGAGTGGATCGAAACCCGCGCGACCATGCTGCGCACCTATGACGGGCGGCGGGCGATCATTCCCAACGCCGACGTCTTCACCAACGCCGTGACGGTGAACACCGCCTTCAGGCTGCGCCGGACCGAATTGGACGTGGGCATTGGCTATGGCGACATGGTCGGCATGGCCCGCGACACGATGCTTCAAGCTATGAGCGCACTCGATGTCGTCGAGAAGGACCCCGCGCCCGAGGCGCTCCCGTGGACGTTGGGGGACTCGGCCATGGTCTTCAAGGTTCGCTGGTGGACCGACAGCCATCGCTCCAACGTGGTTCATGCGCAGGCAGCCGTCGTGGAGGCGATCAAGACGGCGCTGGACAAGGCTGGCATCGATATGCCGTATCCGACACAAGTCGTCCTGTTCCATGATCAAACCGAAGAACTGGACGGCCTGCGCGGGCAGCAGCGCGAAGGCTGGCCGCCTCGGCGCAGCGGCCCTCAGCCGCGTCCGGCGTGGCTGGCCCGCCACGATGGGGCACCCCGCGACGGCTGACGGCAGACGGCAGACAGATCGGATCCAGCGCTCGGGCGGCCGAACTGAATCGGACCTCGTTCTGGGCGACCAGCATGGCCAGCCCCTCTGGATACAGAGCTGCACTTCGGTCATTCCTGCCCCGCCCCGCCCGCTTCGCGGAAGGCGTCCTGGACCAAGTCCTGATCCAGCAGCGGTTCCACATGGAGGCGGACGTAGCGCTCCTGCGGGCGTGCGAAGGCCGACCTGTCGAACCAATCCAAGATGAGCGCGGTCGAGGTCGCGATCACGGAGCTAGCAGTTCCTGGCTCGTTCACTGCAGGACAGATGGCTCGCCTTTTCGAGAAGCACGGTCAGAGCGAAGCGTAAATCTTTGGCGCAGGTGCGCTGGCGGCCTACGAGGAATGGCACACGCAAGTAGGCAGTCTCTTCGTCGGAAAGATGGCGTGAGACGAGGAGCAAAGGCCGTCCAAGATCTAGGAAGGATCCGGACCGCGAGAGAAGGCGTAGGTCGATCTCGATCTCGCTCTTGAAGCGGCAAAGCCAGTCCGGACTCACCGCTTGCACGATCCCTGGACAGGCATGCCTTCGTGCAGGTTCGAAAAAGTCGGGGTTTCTTCGGGAAGCGGAGTGTCGGTGAGGCCCCGAAGCGACCGGCGCGCGGTCACCTCCAAGAGTTCGATAGCTTGGGCCACCCCGCCCAACTGAGCTTTCCAGCGGATCAGCGACACCATCAGCACCAGAAGAAGGGTACCGACGGCAAAGAACAGCACCACTTTGGACGCCTCGATACAGTGAGCCGTGGACAGTCCGAGGATCCCATCACGACCGGGACGGAGCAACCCACAAAGGTCGAGGTGACAGCGCGCGCGGTACTGTCCTCTACGAGGAGTGGTCGCACCCGGGGCATGGTGCTGCCATAGTAGGCGAGGAGCGACGAGACCATGATGTCGAGGGAGAAGATCGCGAACGCGAGAAGCGTGTTGGCAATCGCGTCCAGGAGGCCGTAGTCGCCGCTGGGACCAATGAACTTGATCAGCCCGTCCGGCAGGAGATGGTCGACGAAAGTCGCAGTGGAAACTACCGCGAGCGCCAGAAGGGCACGGAACTCCGGCCGGAACCAGAGCGACCGGAGGATGGGAAGGGCGCTCAGGCGAAGGTGCGAGCCATTCATCGGCCTGATGACGGCTCTGTGCCTATCCGCCCAGACGGCGGGGATGGCCTTGGACTTCACCGGGAGGCGCTCGGGCCTAGTCTGTGTGAATCGTCGCTCAGGCTGCCGTCCGCCGGCAGTGCTCGGCGTAACGGCGGCACAGCACGACCCCGGCAAAGGCAGCGCCCCAACCACGAGCACGCGCTACTCCCCCTCAACCCTTGAACGGATCAATCAAAGCACCCTCCTCCGTTGCGGGGCCTTCGATGCTCCAGCGCGTCCCTTGTCGGACAGTTCCGAACCTGCGGGGCTAACGGGTGTCTCCGTCTCTCGGGAGGCTGTTTACTCCTGCGCGACAGTCGGCCGCTTTCACGGACCAACATGACCGTCCTTGCTTGCAGGCCGGCATTAGCGTCCATACCCTCCACTCGAACCTTCAGAGCGCGGTCCGCCAGGAGAATTGCATCTGACACTCGCCCTTCTTGCCGCCCTCCCGTTCCTCGCGGCCACTCTTGCCGCGTTCGCGTTCTCCCGCAGCCGCGCGGCAGGAACGGCCATGGCGTTGGCGGGAACGACGACGGCGCTCGCAGTTCTACTGTCGCTCGCACCGGCGGCGCTCGGGGGACAAGTGACGCAGGCATCGATCGCCTGGGTGCCAGCCTTGGACCTCAACGCGAGCCTCTTCCTCGATCCGCTCGGCTTTCTGTTTGCCGGACTGATCCTCGGGATCGGTCTTCTGGTGATGATCTACGCCCGGAGCTATCTCGGCCGGTGTGAGGATTGGGGGCGATTCTTCGTTGTGCTGCTGCTGTTCCAGGGTGCGATGCTGGGGATCGTGCTTTCGAACAACGTCCTGCTCCTGGTCGTATTCTGGGAACTCACGAGCCTCACCTCCTTCCTGCTGATCGGCTACTGGGGCGAGCGCGCCGAGAGCCGTCGGGGCGCTCGGATGGCGCTCGTGGTAACGGGGGCCGGGGGCCTGTCGCTGCTGGGAGGCCTTTTGATGCTGGGAAGCATCGCTGGCTCCTACGAACTGACCGAGATCCTTGGCCAACGCGAGGCGATCCAGGCCTCGCCGCTCTATCTGCCGTCGCTTCTCCTGATACTTGGCGGCTGCTTCACCAAGTCGGCGCAGTTCCCCTTTCACTTCTGGCTGCCCCAGGCGATGGCGGCGCCCACGCCGGTCAGCGCCTATCTTCACTCGGCGACCATGGTGAAGGCAGGGGTGTTCTTGCTCGCCCGGCTCTGGCCCGTGCTCGCGGGGACCGAGGAGTGGTTCGTGATCGTCGCCTCGGCGGGCCTCGTGACCATGGTTCTCGGCGCGGCGGTGGCGCTGTTCCAAGACGACCTCAAGGGCTTGCTCGCCTATTCGACAGTCAGCCACTTGGGGCTTTTGACCATGCTCCTGGGCTTCGGTACCCCCGAAGCGGCGATCGTGGCGGTTCTGCACATCATCAACCACGCGGCCTTCAAAGCGGCGCTCTTCATGAACGCAGGCATCGTGGACCACGAAACCGGGACGCGCAACTTCAGGCACCTGGGAGGGCTGATGGGGCTGATGCCCATCGCGGGAATGCTGGCGCTGCTGGCCGGGGCTTCCATGGCGGGCCTGCCCCCCTTCGGAGGGTTCCTATCCAAGGAACTAATGCTGGAAGAGGCGGCGCACACCGTCTGGGGCGGAAGCGACTGGGTCGTGCCGGCGCTGGCCACCTTGGGCGCGGCGCTCTCGGTGGCCTACTCGCTCCGCTACGTGGGCCATGTCTACTTCGGCCCCCAGGTCTCGACTCCCAAACCCGCCCACGACGCGCCGCTGGGCCTTTGGGGGCCGTCGGCGGTGCTGGTCGCTGTCGCAGTCCTGGCCGGGATCATCCCGCAGACCCTGCTCGGGTCGCTGGTGTCGGCCGTGGCCGGGGCAGTGACCGGAGGCCCCGCACCTTATCTGTCGCTCAAGCTTTGGCACGGCGTCACCCCGGCGCTGCTTCTCAGCTTACTGGCCGTAGGCCTGGGACTCATGGCCTTTGGCGCCGTGGGCGCGCTCTCACGCCTGAGACCACCCCTGCCCGAGGCCCGACGAATCTTCGACGCCACGCTGGATGGCGCGGTGCGGGGCAGCCGTCAGCTGACTCAAGCCATCCATGCGCCGTCGCTCCAGCGCACGCTGGCGGCCCTCTTCGCAGTGGCAGTTGCGCTAGCCGCCGCTGCCTGGACCGGGGGCGAGCCGGTCACCGGCGGCCGCGCACAAATTTCCGCATCCTTTCCCGCCGTGGTGGTCTGGCTCGCGCTCCTTGCCGCCACTACGGCCGTGGTCGCCCTGCACCGGCAACGCTTCCTCGCGCTGGTGCTCATCAGCGTAGTTGGCCTTGGGGTGTCGCTGGGCTTCGTCCACCTTTCCGCGCCTGACCTCGCTCTCACCCAAATCTCTGTCGAGGTTGTCACGATCCTGCTGATGCTGCTGGCTCTAAACCTTCTACCCAAGGACTCGCCGCCACTCGACCAAGCGCCGCGCCGCTGGAAGGACGCGGCGCTGGCGCTTGCCGGAGGAGGCGCAGCTGGGCTAGGCGCCTGGGCAATCCTGACGCGCGGCGCCGACACCGCTCTCCCCGACTACTACTGGGCGAACGCCTATCCCGGAGGGGGCGGCACCAACGTGGTCAACGTCATCCTCGTGGACTTCCGCGGCTTCGATACGTTCGGCGAGATCATCGTCCTGGGGATCGCCGGTCTCGCCATATTCGCGCTCCTCGACACCACTGCGCGCGGCGCGGCCGGACGGCGGCTTGCCCGCTGGGCCGAAGGACTGCCGCAATCGCCCGAGCGGCACCCAATGATGCTGGTGGTCGCCTCGCGGCTGATGCTGCCGCTGGCCATTGTCGTGGGAATCTTTCTCTTCCTGCGGGGGCACAACAGCCCGGGCGGTGGTTTCATCGCCGGGCTCGTGTTCTCCATAGCGCTGCTCGTCCAATACATGGCCTCGGGCTGGGACTGGACCCAGCAGCGCCGGCGCCTGCCGGACTATGCACTGATCGGCTCGGGCATCCTCGCGGCGGCCCTGACTGGCTTGGGCGCGGTCCTCCTCGGCCTGCCCTTCCTCACCACGGGCTTCGACTATTTCACACTTCCCGTCGTGGGTGAATTCGAGCTGGCCACCGCCATGCTCTTCGACACCGGCGTGGCGCTCACCGTGGTCGGCGCCGTCCTGATGGCCCTGGCACAGCTCGCCCGCGCCGCGCAGCGCGCCGAGCAGGAACCCACGAACCGCGAACCCATGGACATCGACCCAAGCAGGGAAGGCGCGGCTCCATGAGCCTCGAGTTCCTCGTGGCGAGCGCCGTGGCCGCCCTGACCGCGGCAGGCATCTACCTTACACTTCGCGCGCGGACCTTCTCGGTCGTACTCGGTCTCGCCATGTTGTCCTACGCAGTCAACGTGTTCCTCTTCGCGACGGGCCGGCTGTCGGTGGATCGCCCTCCCATCTTCGACAAGGCGGCCGAGGGCTACACCGATCCGCTGCCGCAGGCGCTCGTGCTGACAGCCATCGTCATATCTTTCGGAATGACGGCGCTCGTCGTGGTGCTGAGCCTGCGCAGCTATCTCGAGACCGGGACCGACCAGGTGGATGGGCGCCGCGACGGGCCGGAGGACGGCGCGTGAACCATCTTCTGATCGCCCCCATCCTTCTGCCCGCGCTGATGGCCCCGATACTCCTGCTGGCGCTGCGCTTCCGTCTCGGAGCCGCACGCGCGGTTTCGCTTCTCTCGACCGCTGCGCTTCTGGGCTTTGCGCTGGTGCTTGTCGCGCAGGCCGCCACGGGACGGGTCGAAAGCTATGCGCTGGGCGACTGGCCAGCCCCGTTCGGGATCGTGCTCGTACTTGATCGGCTGAGCGCTCTGATGGTGTGCCTGACGGCGCTGCTCGCCATGCTGGTGCTGTGGCACGCGGTCGCGACAGGGCTCGACAAACGTGGCTGGCACTTCCATCCGTTGTTCCAGTTTCAGCTCCTGGGTCTCAACGGTGCCTTCCTGACGGGGGACCTGTTCAACCTTTTCGTCTTCTTCGAGGTGCTTCTGATCGCCTCCTATGGACTGATGCTGCACGGCCAAGGGCCGGCACGGCTCAAGGCAGGCATTCATTATGTCGTCGTCAACCTCGTGGGCTCGACGCTTTTCCTGATCGCGCTCGGACTCCTCTATGGGTCCACGGGCACGCTCAACATGGCCGACATGGCCGAGCGCGTGGCCGCTGCGACGCCGGACGACCGCGGGCTGATCGCAGCAGGGGCCGCGGTCCTCACGGTGGTCTTTGCGCTCAAGGCCGCGGTCGTGCCGCTCCATCTCTGGCTGCCCGTGACCTATGCGAGCACCTCCGCACCTGCCGCAGCACTCTTTGCGATTCTGACCAAGGTCGGCGTCTACGCCTTGGTGCGGAGCGGGACGCTGATCTTTCCCGATGGACCAGACGCCGTGAGCTCGCCAGCGGCATATGGGCTCCTGCCGGCGGCGCTGCTGACCGTCGTGGTGGGCTTTGTCGGCATGCTGGCCTCCCATCACTTGCGCGAAATGGCGGCCTATGCGGTTTTGGGCTCCACGGGTACTCTCCTCGCCTCGGCGGCGCTCTTCGAACCCATGCCGCTGGCGGCAACACTCTACTATCTGCCGCACTCGACTTTTTCGACGGCCGCGCTGTTCCTTCTGGCAGATCTGGTCGCGCGGCGTCGGGCCGGATACGGCGACGCGCTGGCGGCCGGACCATCCTTCGCCGGTGCTGGCGGACTGGGAATCCTCTTCTTCCTTGCGGCGCTGGCTGCCGCGGGCCTGCCGCCCCTGTCAGGCTTCGTAGGCAAGCTGCTCATCCTCGACGCGGTGCGCGTCTCGCCGGCCTGGCCCTGGATCTGGGGCACGATCCTCATGACCACCCTGATCGGCGTCCTGGCGCTCGCCCGCGCGGGAAGTGTCCTCTTCTGGAACCGCCGGGATGGGGAACCCATCGCCTCGCCCGAGCCGCTCGGCCGCGTGGCGGGCCCAGTGGCTGGGCTCCTCCTTGCCTTGGCCGCCCTGACCTTGTTCGCCGGCCCGGCCGCCGACTACGCTCGTGCCACAGCCGACCAGCTGGCCCGACCCATGTCCTATGTCGAGGCCGTGCTCGGGCCCGGAGAATAGCGCCATGTTCCGACGCCTCCTCCCGCACCCCGTCCTGTCCACCACGCTACTCCTTGTTTGGCTGCTGCTCGTGAACGACCTCAGCGCCGGCGCTGCCGTCCTGGGGCTAGCGATTGGGATCGCCGTGCCCCTCCTGACGGCGCCCTACTGGCCCGACCGGCCCCGGCTGCGCGTCAGTGGGGCGATGCTGCGTTATCTTGCGGTGCTCCTATGGGACATCGTGGTTGCCAACTTCGAGGTGGCCTGGGTCATCCTCACCCGTCCTTCCGCGCGCCTGCGCTCGGCTTGGCTGGTGGTCCCGCTCGAGGTCCGGTCGCCCGAGGCGATCACGGTGCTGGCCGGCACCATCAGCCTCACGCCCGGCACGGTGTCGGTGGACCTTTCTGGTTGTGGGCACGCGCTACTCGTTCACGCGCTCGACGTGTCGGACGAAGCCGAGACCGTGGCCCGGATCAAGGGCCGCTACGAAGCCCCCCTCAAGGAGATCTTCGAATGATCGAGACTGCCCTATTCATCGGCTTCGCTTGCCTGGCCGCTGCCTTGCTGCTGGCGCTCTGGCGCCTGGTCATCGGACCGTCCGCAGCGGATCGCATCCTCGCGCTCGATACGCTCACGATCAACGCCATTGCGCTGATCGTTCTTTTCGGCATCGCGCGGGGCAGCATCCTCTACTTCGAGGCGGCTCTCCTCCTCGCTACCGTGGGTTTCGTGGGAACGGTGGCCTACTGTCGCTTCCTGCTTCGCGGCGACATCGTGGAGTGACGATCCATGGCCCTGATCGCCGAAGCCGTTGCGAGCATCCTAATCGTCCTGGGCGGGCTCTTCACGCTGATCGGGTCCTGGGGCCTAGTGCGCCTGCCCTCTCTCATGACGCGCCTGCATGGCCCCACCAAGGCCACCACCCTGGGGGTGGGCGGCTGCCTCCTGGCCTCGATGGTCTTGGCCGGAGCCACAGACGACTGGTCGGGGCAGGAACTGCTTGTGACGCTGTTTCTCTTCGTGACCGCGCCCGTCTCGGCCAATGTAATCGCCAAGGCGCACCTGCACCAACAGCGGACGTCCCCCGCCCTCAACAGGGAGGTTGAGGAGCGCCTACCCCCGACCGGAACCCCCAAGGGTTGGGCGACCTTTTGGAAGCCTCTGCCCGATGGCGGTCCGGCAGCGTCAGGTATCCAAAAGGAGCCCTGACTTTTTTCAGACCCGAACCACGCCGGACTAGGGCTTGTTGACGTTCACCTCAGTCGGATGACGGTGGCTGCCAAGGAGATGAAGGCGCTGAAGCTTT
>NZ_VDFV01000073.1 GCF_006152145.1 Rubellimicrobium roseum
CTCATGGCCGCCCAGATAGGCGCCACGAGACCCTACGCGACCACCCGCCACGAAGTTGTGCAACAACCCCGTTAGCGCCCACCGATGTAGTGGAAACCGCGAGCCTTTGCTCAGGCGTCATGGATGCTGACCAGCTTCGGCCACTTCGCCCTGCACTCAGAGGACCTGGACGTGGATCTATCCAGGATCGACTCCCAGCTTGAGTTGACGGCCCAGCTGAGCCGCCCTACAACCCCGGCCTACCAGGGGAGTCCCGGCAAGGGGCTGAGAGGCTGTTGAGCGCATCACGCGCGGCATGGCGACCCTTGAACCTGATCCAGTTCACACTGGCGTAGGAAGGGAACCCGAGCGATGGCGCAGTCTGCGATCTTTGCGGCCTGTCCGACCCTGTGGGGCGTTTCTAACCAGCTGACCCTGGATCTCCGCCCATTCCAGGGAGCGTCCGATGAATGCAGTCACCCCCACCGTCACGCAGGGACCCCATCCCGCCTCGCGTAAGATCTTTCTCTCCGGGAGCCTCCATCCGGACCTGCGCGTTCCCCTGCGCGAGATTGCGGTCCACCCCACGGCTGGGGAGCCGCCCGTGCTGGTCTACGACTCCTCCGGCCCCTACACGGATCCGCAGGTGGCGACTGACATCACCGCCGGGCTGCCGCGCCCCCGCGAGACCTGGATCCGCGGGCGCAGTGACGTGGAAGAGTATGCCGGGCGCCTGGTGAGGCCCGAGGACAACGGCTTTGCGGCGGGCGAGCGGCTCGTGCCGGAGTTCCCGGTCCGCCCCCGCCCGCTCCGGGCCCGAGACGGCCGGGCCGTCACGCAGCTGGCCTACGCCCGCGCCGGCATCATCACGCCTGAGATGGAGTTCATTGCCATCCGCGAGAACTGCGGCCGCGCTGAGCGGCGCGAGGCCGCCAAGCGCGACGGCGAGGCCTGGGGCGCCCACATCCCCGAGTTCGTCACCCCCGAGTTCGTCCGCGACGAGGTGGCTGCGGGCCGCGCGATCATCCCGGCCAACATCAACCACCCCGAGCTTGAGCCGATGATCATCGGCCGCAACTTCCTGGTAAAGATCAACGCCAACATCGGCAACTCGGCCCTCACCTCCTCGATGGCCGAGGAGGTCGAGAAGATGGTCTGGGCCATCCGCTGGGGTGCAGACACGGTGATGGACCTGTCCACGGGCCGCAACATCCACAATATCCGCGACTGGATCCTGCGCAACGCGCCGGTGCCGATCGGCACCGTGCCCCTCTACCAGGCGCTCGAGAAGGTCGGCGGCGTGGCCGAGGACCTCAGCTGGGAGGTGTTCCGCGACACCCTGATTGAGCAGGCCGAGCAAGGGGTGGACTACTTCACCATCCATGCGGGCGTGCGGCTCGCCTACATCCCCCTCACGGTCGACCGGGTCACCGGGATCGTCTCGCGCGGCGGCTCGATCATGGCCAAGTGGTGCCTCGCGCACCACAAGGAGAGCTTCCTCTACGAGCACTTCGAGGAGATCTGCGACATCTGCCGCGCCTACGACGTGAGCTTCTCGCTGGGTGACGGCCTGCGCCCCGGCTCCATCGCGGACGCCAACGACGCCGCGCAGTTCGCCGAGTTGGAGACCCTGGGCGAGCTCACTCAGGTCGCCTGGGCCAAGGACTGCCAGGTGATGATCGAGGGGCCGGGCCATGTGCCCATGCACAAGATCAAGGCCAACATGGACAAGCAGCTTGCCACCTGTGGCGAGGCGCCCTTCTACACCCTGGGGCCTCTCACCACCGACATCGCACCGGGCTACGACCACATCACCTCGGCCATCGGTGCGGCGATGATCGGCTGGTTCGGCACGGCGATGCTCTGCTACGTCACGCCCAAGGAGCATCTGGGCCTGCCCGACCGCGACGACGTCAAGACGGGTGTGATCACCTACAAGATTGCGGCGCACGCGGCCGATCTGGCCAAGGGGCACCCAGGCGCGCAGGCCAGAGACGACGCCCTGTCCCGTGCCCGCTTCGAGTTCCGCTGGGAGGACCAGTTCAACCTCTCGCTCGACCCCGAGACGGCGCGCAGCTTCCACGACGAGACCCTGCCCAAGGAGGCGCACAAGGTTGCGCACTTCTGCTCGATGTGCGGGCCGAAGTTCTGCTCCATGCGCATCTCCCATGACATCCGCGCCGAGGCCCAGAAGGAGGGCATGGCCGAGATGGCGCGTCGCTATCGCGAGGGCGGCGAGCTCTACATGCCGGTGGAGCAGGCCTGACCCGTGGCAGACGTGACCGTCATCGGGGCTGGCGTCGCGGGCCTGACCTGCGCGCTGGCACTCGCGGAGCGCGGCGCCTCGGTCGAGGTGATCGACCGGGGCGAGCGGCTCGGCGCGGAGGCCTGCTCGTGGTATGCCGGCGGCATGCTCGCGCCCTGGTGCGAGCGCGAGAGCGCCGAGCCACTGGTGGCCGAGCTCGGGGAGGAGGCGATCGACTACTGGGCCGAGCGGGTGCCTGGGGTGATGCGCAAGGGAACCCTTGTGGTAGCACCAGCCCGGGACGTGCCGGATCTCGCCCGTTTTGCCCGCCGGACCGAGCGGTTCGGGTGGGTGGACGGCGAGCGGATTGCAACGCTGGAACCTGACCTCGCAGGACGCTTCAGCAAGGGCCTGTTCTTCTCGGAAGAGGGACACCTCGACCCGAGAGACGCCCTTGACGCCCTCTCAGAGGCGTTGGCCCGCCAGGGCATTTCCATCCGCTTCGGGGTGGAGGTCGAGAATGAGGCACCCTCGTCGCCCACGATCGTCGATTGCCGCGGCTTCGGAGCCCGTGACGCCCTTCCCGACCTGCGCGGCGTCAAAGGCGAGATGGTCCTGGTCCGCACCAAGGACGTGACGCTGAGCCGGCCCGTCCGCCTCCTTCATCCACGCCACCCCGTCTACATCGTGCCTCGCGACGACGGGCTCTTCATGATCGGGGCGACCATGATCGAGAGCAGCGAGCGGGGGCGCGTTACTGCCCGTGCTATGCTGGAACTCCTTGGCGCGGCTTATGCTGTGCATCCGGCCTTTGCGGAGGCTGAGATCATCGAGATCGGGGCGGATGTGCGGCCCGCCTTTCCCGACAACCTGCCGCGCATCAGCCGGCGTGGCCGGACCTTTCATGTCAACGGCCTGTTCCGGCACGGCTTCCTGCTCGCCCCGGCGCTGGCCCGCCGGGTGGCCGCAACCGTGCTCCATGGCACTCACTATCCAGAGGTGATGGATGAAGATCAGCTTCAACGGTGAGCCGCGCGAGGTCTCGGGCGCAACCCTCGCCCTTGCTCTCGATGAGCTGGGCCTGAGCACGGCGGTCGTGGCCACGGCCCTGAACGGCAGCTTCGTGCCCGCCCCGTCCCGGTCGTCCATCTCCTTGAAGGATGGCGACGCGGTCGAGGCGCTCGCACCCATGCAGGGAGGCTGAGCTCATGCGGCTTTACGACGTCGAACTCCGGTTTCGGCTCATGCTCGGGACGGCCCAGTATCCCTCGCCGGCGGTCCTTCTGGACGCGATCAAGGCCTCCCGATCAGAGGTCGTCACGGTCTCACTCCGGCGCGAGGCCGGTGGCTCACGGGCCGGTCAGGCCTTCTGGTCGATGATCCGCAACCTGGGCCTGCGCGTGCTGCCCAACACGGCGGGCTGCCACACCGTGAAGGAGGCCGTCACCACGGCGCACATGGCGCGCGAGGTCTTCGGCACCCCCTGGATCAAGCTTGAGGTGATCGGCGACCACGACACGCTTCAGCCCGACGTCTTCGGGCTGGTCGAAGCGGCTCGGATCTTGACCGAGGACGGCTTCGAGGTCTTTCCCTACACGACCGAGGACCTGTCCGTCTGCGGCCGGCTGGTTGAGGCCGGGTGCCGGGTTCTGATGCCGTGGGGTGCCCCAATCGGGTCGGGGCGCGGGCTGAACAACCCTTATGGCCTGCGGACACTGCGGGCGCACTTCCCCGAGACTCCGCTCATCGTCGACGCCGGCCTTGGTCGGCCCTCGCAGGCCGCGGCGGCCATGGAGCTGGGCTATGACGGCGTGCTCCTCAACACGGCGGTGGCCAAAGCGGGCGATCCGGTGCGCATGGCCGAGGCTTTTGGCCAGGCCGTTGAAGCGGGGCGGCTGGCGCATCTGGCAGGTCCCATGGAGCCGCGGGACATGGCCGCACCTTCGACGCCCGTGATGGGCATGGCCCTTCTCTCTTGAGGCATGATGCTCGATCCATTCTATCTCATCGTCGATGACGTGAGCTGGGTCGCTCGGCTAGTCCCTTTGGGCGTTCGGCTCGTTCAGCTCCGGGTCAAGAACTGCCCCGAGGAGGAGGTGCGCCGGCAGGTGCGGGAGGCCCGCGCGATTTGCGCCCATTACGGTGCCCAGCTGATCGTCAACGACTTCTGGCGCCTGGCCATCGAGGAAGGCTGCGATGCAATCCACCTGGGCCAGGAGGACCTGGCTGGGGCCGACCTCGCCGCGATCCGCCGCGCTGGCCTGCGTTTTGGGATCAGCACGCACGATCATGCCGAGCTGGATCAGGCGCTATCGGTCCGTCCAGACTACGTCGCCCTGGGCCCGATCTATCCAACCCGACTGAAGGCCATGCCCTGGGCGCCGCAAGGGCTAGAGCGGATCGCTGAGTGGAAACGGCGGATCGAGGGCCTCCCGCTGGTCGCCATTGGCGGCCTCTCGGTCGAGCGCGCCCCAGGGGCGCTGGCGGCTGGTTCGGACAGCCTGGCCGTGGTCACCGATGTGACGCTCGACCCCGATCCCGAGAACCGGGTCCGGCAATGGCTCCAAGCCACGCGAAAGGTCGCAGCCTGATGGACCGTTATGCGCGTCAGCTGGTGCTGCCCGAGATCGGATCTGAAGGGCAGGCACGGCTCCGGGCGGCCTCCGTCCTGGTGGTCGGGGCCGGTGGCCTCGGCTGCCCGGTTCTCAGCTACCTGGCGGGAGCCGGGGTCGGCCGGATTGTCATCGCTGACCCTGACAGGGTGGAGGTCACCAACCTGCATCGGCAGGTACTCTACCGCATGGGCGACATTGGCCGGCTCAAGGCCGAGGCGGCCCGCGACGCTCTCCACGCCCTGAACCCGGATGTGGCGGTCACGGCCGTGGCGGCGTGGGTCTGCCCCCTGAACGTGCGGGAGCTGGTAGCCCAAGCCGATGTGGTGGTGGATGCAGCCGACAGCTTCGCCCTCACCTACCTGCTGAGCGACACGGCAAGGGCGGAAGCCAAGCCGCTGGTGAGCGCCTCGGTCATCGGGCTTGCGGGCTATGTCGGTGCCTTCTGCGCAGGCGCCCCGAGCTACCGCGCCGTGTTCCCCGAAGTGCCGGCCCAGCTCGGCAGCTGTGCCTCGGCTGGCGTGCTCGGGACGGCGGTTGGCGTCATGGGCGCGCTCCAGGCGCATATGACGCTCCAGATCGTTCTCGCGACCGACCCATCCCCTCTGGGCCGCCTTGTCTCTGTCGACCTCCAGACCTTGGGCTTTGGAGGCTTTTCCTTTGCCACAGCCGTCGAGCCTGCCGGTGGCGGACCGGTCTTTGTCGGTCTTACCGAGCTCGCTGACAGCGACCTTGTGGTCGACCTCCGTGGGCCCGAGGAGGCGCCGGTCCTCGCCTGCCCTGGGGCGGAGCGGATCGCCGTCGAGGACATCGGGCAGCTAGTGGAACGGGGCTTGGGGCCACGCCGCATCGTTCTCTGCTGCCGCAGCGGCCTTCGCGCGTTGCGGGCAGCCCAGGTGCTCCGAGGTCTCGGTCTCGACCAGCTGGCCCTGGTCGCGCTGGGGGATTGATGCCGGAACTCCGCCCGACCGTTCTTGTTATCGCCGGCTCGGACTCAAGCGGCGGCGCTGGCCTTCAGAGGGACCTCCTGGCCCTGGCCGACTTCAACATCGGTGCAGTGACCGCGATCACAGCGGTCACCGCGCAGTCGGACCAGCGGGTCCAAGCCGTGCTGGCCATGCCGCCTGAGCTCGTTCGCGATCAGATCGAGATGGCGTTCCAGACACGGACCATCTCGGCCGTGAAGATCGGGATGCTGGGCACGGGCGATGTGGTCGAGGCGGTGGCCGACAGGTTGCGTGGACTGAAGGGGGTGCCAGTCGTCCTCGATCCGGTTCTGCTCGCTTCGTCCGGTGCCACTCTTCTCGATGAGCCCGGCCGCAAGGCACTGATCACCGAGCTGTTCCCGATTGCGACGCTTCTGACGCCCAACCTCCCGGAAGCCGCCGCGCTCCTCAACGAGGCGCCGGCCGGCAACGACCGTGACCTCGTCCTCCAGGCCAAGCGTCTGCGAGCACTTGGGCCACGAGCCGTGCTGATGAAGGGAGGACACGGGACGGGAGACGCCTCGGTCGACGTGCTCCTTACCGAGGAAGACCAGCCGCACTACCTCCGTGCGCCTCGGCTGGCCGTCTCCATGCGAGGCACCGGTTGCGCCTTGGCCACGGCTATCGCCGCGCAACTCGCCTTGGGACGACCGCTGTTGGAGGCTTGCTCGACCGCCAAGGCTTATGTGCATCAGAGTATGCTTGGACGCGGCAGGAGGGAACAATCTCGCGCGGGTGGCCAGCCCGATGACTGGAGCTGCGCTCGCTCTGGATGAGGCCACGCCTCGAGGGCGGGAGACTGAGCTTACAGCGCTCCTACCCCGTCCTGTTCGAGCTAAGTGCCGAGGTGGCCAACACACCGCTGTTCGGCGTGGTGTCCTGCCCGTTCACAGACCCCGACCAGGCTGACGCGAGGGCTGATCCACCGCCTGCGGCACCACTCGAACCAGTGACTTTACGGGGCTGCCCTTCCTCTGCTAAGCGCCGCCCCCAGGCATTCCTGCCTCCGGTCGCAGCCTACCCGGACAAAACAAGGACACGTTATGAGAACCATCGTCGTCTGCTCCGGCGGACTCGACTCTGTTTCGCTGGCCCACAGGGTTGCGGCGGAACACGATCTCCTCGGCCTTCTCTCCTTTGACTATGGTCAGCGTCACAGGAAGGAGCTGGAGTTTGCCGCGCTCTGCGCGGAGCGCCTGCGGATCCCTCATCAGATCATTGATCTCCGCGACGTCGGCCGGAACCTCACGGGCTCAGCGCTTACGGATGAGCTGACGGTGCCCGACGGGCACTACGCCGAGGAGACGATGCGGATCACGGTCGTGCCTAACCGCAACGCCATCATGCTTGCCATTGCGTTCGGGGTGGCCTCGGCCCGCGGGGCGGACGCCGTGGCCACCGCGGTCCACGGCGGAGACCACTTCATCTATCCGGACTGCCGGCCCGGCTTCATCGATGCGTTCCAGACGATGCAGAACCACGCGCTGGAGGGCTACGCCAGCATCACCTTGCTCACGCCTTATGTGAACCAGCCCAAGTCTGCCATCGTCGTGGACGGTGCCAGGTATGGCACGCCCTTCGCGCAGACATGGTCCTGCTACAAAGGCGGCGAGAGACACTGCGGGCGCTGCGGCACCTGTGTGGAGCGACGGGAAGCCTTCGACCTGGCTGGCATTACTGATCCGACCGAGTATGAGGATCCTGACTTCTGGCGCGCGGCCGTGCAGCGGAAAGGTGCCTGATGTTCAGGATCACCAAAGAATTCCACTTCTCTGCATCCCACCAACTCTCCCGGCTTCCCTCCGACCACCAATGCGCCCGGCTGCATGGCCACAACTACGTCGTCGTGGTGGAGCTTGCGGCGAAGGAGCTGAACGCCTTCGGCTTCGTGCGCGACTACCACGAACTGGCCCCCCTGAAGCATTACATCGATGATCATCTCGATCACCGGCATCTGAACGATGTGCTGGGCCATGATGCCGTCACGGCTGAGTACCTGGCCAAGCATCTCTATGATTGGTGCAAGGAGCGCCTGCCAGAGACCGTAGCGGTTCGCGTCAGCGAAACACCCAAGACCTGGGCGGAGTACCGGCCTTGATAGAGGCCTACGCGGAGAAAATCCGCATCAGCGAGATTTTTGGCCCCACCATCCAAGGCGAGGGGGCGCTGATCGGCCTGCCCACTGTCTTCGTGCGCACAGGTGGCTGCGACTATCGCTGCTCGTGGTGCGACAGCCTGCATGCAGTCGACAGCCGGTTCCGCGCCGACTGGCGGGCCATGACAGCCGAGGAGATATTCCAAGAGGTCCGCCGTCTGTCCGACGATAGGCCGCTCATGGTGTCTCTTTCGGGAGGAAACCCCGCGATCCAGCCGCTGGGGGGTCTCATCCGCCTGGGCCACTCGGCGGGTTACCGATTTGCGCTGGAGACACAAGGAACGGTCTGTCGGGACTGGTTCGCTGACCTCGATGTGCTGGTCCTGAGTCCGAAGCCGCCCTCCAGCGGGATGGAAACGGACTGGGAGGCGCTGAAAGCCTGTCAGGAGAGTGCCGCAGAAGGGCCACGGACTGTGCTGAAGTTTGTGGTGTTCGATGCGGAGGACTATGCCTATGCCCGCGATGCCGCGGCACGCTTCCCGGATCTTCCGGTCTATCTCCAGCCGGGGAACCACACTCCGCCCGACCCCGACGAGGAGGATGGCCTCATTGACATGGATGGCCTCACCCGTCGCTTGCATTGGCTGGTGGACAAGGTGACGACGGACCGCTGGTTCGATGCGCATGTCCTGCCGCAGCTTCATGTCCTGCTTTGGGGCAACAAGCGCGGGGTCTGAGCTTGAGGGGCTGGGCTGTCGACAATAGCACGCGGCCTGCTCACAAGGAGTGGGTGGCTTGTCCCCCAGCCAGCACATCGTGCCGCCCTGACCTCCACTGGGGTCGTTTTCTCGGCGCGGATCACTCGGACGGGGAGGTAGACGGGGGATCGATGGGTACTGAGAAGGTCTGGACGCTCTGATGATGATTCCTCCGGCGTTTGGAGCCGAGTTCCGAGCGTCCTTGCTCGACCTGTTTGCATGGCGCCGGGACGTCCGGCGTTTCCGACGCGAGCCCCTCCCGATCGGGACGTTAGACCATCTGATCGAGACATCCTGTCTGGCCCCATCCGTCGGCCTGAGCGAGCCGTGGCGCTTTGTGACCGTGGACTGTGCCTCCCGACGCGCTGCCATCCGGGCCAACTTCCAGCGCTGCAATGCGGCGGCTCTCTCGGATCAGTCCGAGACCAAGCAGGGCCAGTATGCCCGCCTGAAGCTCGCCGGGCTCGATGACGCGCCCTGCCATCTGGCGGTGTTCGCCGACCGCTCCACCCGCCAGGGTCACGGCTTGGGCCGCCACACCATGCCCGAGATGATCGAATATTCGGTTGTGATGGCGATTCACACCCTCTGGCTTGCGGCTCGGGCCGAGGGAATCGGCTTGGGCTGGGTGTCGATCTTGGAGCCCGAGCCCGTCAAGGCGGCCCTTGACGTGCCGTCCGACTGGATCTTCCTGGGCTATCTCTGCATCGGCTATCCGCAAGCCGAAGAGATCACCCCTACTCTCGAACACGAGGGGTGGGAAAGGCGCCGTCCCACATCAAGCGTGATCGTGAGGCGGTAGCACGTACCATAACTAGCCGCACGCCACTCGGGTCGAGATCCGGCTCTGGCCGTCGTCAAAAGATCTGCGTCTCGCAGTTCGTTTGTAGGCCTAAAGATGACTACCGACCCAAGCGATCAGTAAGGCCCACAGGGCCAAGCCCGCCAGGAACATGGCTGCGGCGGCCAGTCCCGCAATCCAGCAAGGTTTGGCCTCGCTCGAGGGCATCTCTGGCCGGGCCTGACTTCTGACCTGTGCGAGATCTACGATCTTGGGGAGAGCGGCGGGAGAAACCTCCGAGGCCTGGTGAACTGGAGAGGTCTTTCCTTGGTCAGCCACATAACTGCGGCCCCCCTCGTGAATGAGGAAGTTGGGCCGGCTGCCACGCGCATGGTTCATTCGACTCTCTGTTGCTGGAGCCTGTCGTCTCAACGCGACTGAAGATCGACAGGTTCGATGGATGGTTTTGACCCGACTGGCTGGGGCAGCGTTACGTCGCCCCAAACCCTAGCTGCGTGTCACGCTTGCGCAGCCACCGCACGACGGGTAGAGCCAAGAGGAGCCCCCAGCCCTTGCCGATCATCTGGCCCCAAAGGAAGTCCAAGCTGCCGAAGGCCAGGGACAGGAAGAGCACGCTGTCCACCACAATGCCCACGACCCCGCTCGCGGCCACCGCAAGCACCAGCCCTCGGCGCTGGAGCGGCGTGTAGACGGCGAGGTCCGCGACCTCGGACAGCACAAAGGCGGCCACGGAGGCGACCACCAGGGCCGGGGGCGAGACAAGCCCCGACAGAACCGCGCCCACCACGATGGCGCCTACGGACCAGGCGAGGCCGAGTCGCCGCTGCACGAGGTCGCGCAAGACCAATGCCAGGCCGATAGCCAGGACGCCGCTGGGCGCGAGAGTGCCCGGCCACACCGGGATAAGGCAGGGGCTGTTCGGAGGGCAAACGGTGCCCACGTTTCCGATGAGCCAGTTGGCCAGCGGGATGCAGCCGCAGAAGAGGGCGAAGTACGCGTACCCTTCGAGCCGTTGAGCCGTATGGTGGCGCTCGGATCGGATCATCGACATGCTCTCACCCCCGCCCACGGTAGGGCGGCACGCCCTGGTCCGGCAGCCAGACGCCCTGGGGCGCAGGCCCCGTCTGGTAGAAGACGTCGATAGGAATGCCGCCGCGCGGATACCAATAGCCGCCGATCCGCAGCCATTGCGGCGCAAGCAGGTCCACGAGCCGCCGGGCCACAGACACGGTGCAATCCTCGTGGAAGGCGCCGTGATTGCGGAAGCTCCCCAGGAAGAGCTTGAGCGACTTGCTTTCCACCAGCCATTCGCCCGGCACGTAGTCGATCACCAGATGCGCGAAGTCGGGCTGCCCGGTCATGGGGCAAAGCGACGTGAACTCGGGCGCGGTGAAGCGCACGGTATAGGCCACGTCCTTCTGCGGGTTCGGCACCCGCTCGAGGATGGCTTCCTCGGGGCTCTGGGGCAGGCGGGTGGCCTGACCGAGCTGCGTCAGGCCGGAATAGATGCTATCCTGGGACATGGGAGAACCTCGATGAGGCCTCCAGGGCAGCAGAGACGCCTCTCGCATGGGACGCGAGGCGCTCTGTTCGTCCGGGTGTCCTTGTTTTGACCGGGTAGGCTGCGACCGGAGGCACGTGATGCCAGAGGCGGCGTCTATCGGCAGATCTTTCGCGAGTAAAGGTGCGCGCCTGCATCAAGCCGAGGATTCAGCGTTCCCTGGGCCCCAGCTCCTGCCTCTGCCTGGCATCGGTGATGTCAAAGGCAGTGCCGATGAACTTCACGGCCCGGCGCAGCCCCGCTACCTCGGCGAACGTCGCCCGCGCACGCTTCCACCTAGCGCAGGGTGCCGTCGGGCCAGAGCGCGCAAGACTTGATATGGAGCTGACCCAATCCGGTGGGATCGAAGGCCTCCTCGACGGCCTCGACCACCGCTGCGCGATCATTGGGATGAACGCGAGACAGGAACAGGTCGTCCGTGATCTCCGCGTCAGGGGGAAACCGAAGAGCGCCTTGCATTCGGCCGCCCAGTACAGTTCCTGCGTGATCGGGTCCTGCTCGAAGGTGCCGACACCTAAGGCCTCCTGGGCCGCGGCTTCCGCCTTGCGTGCCCGGGCTTCGCCCTGGGCCAAGCACCATCCGGAGTGCCTCGTCGAGCAGGCCGTCAATGTCTCGCTCGCCAGCGCCCTTGCCATGGCCGAGGCCGTGCTGCTTCAGGAGCTCGGGAGCCGGACGCTAGCCGAGGTTCGGCAAGATCTCGAGGGTCTGAGGTCCGAGCACCTGGGAGCCTGACCCCCTCAACCTCCTCCTGAGTCGAGGTCGACACCAAAAGCCTGACGTCTTCAACGTCTGGCACTTGCATCCGACGCAATTCGGTTTGCGTCAAGTCGATGAGGTGAGAACGGCGGTGAGATTGTCTGCCATGGGAGCGGCGGGATGATCCCGCGGCGGGCGGCGCGATAGTCGGCCACATGTGTCCTTCCTGGCAGCAGGGAGGGCGGGGGCATTTTCACCGTGGAGCTGTATCGGAAGGTGCGCCAGGCCTACTTCAGGCAGGGCATGAGCAAGCGTGCGATCGCGCGTCACTTCGGGATCTCGCGCGACAGCGTGGACAAGATGATCGTCTACTCGGTGCCGCCCGGCTACCGGCGGACGGCACCGGTGAAGCGGCCGAAGCTGGACGGGTTCAGCGACATCATCGACCAGTGGCTGCGCGAGGATATGGGCCGCCCTCGCAAGCAGCGCCACACCGCCAAGCGGGTCTTTGACCGGCTGCGGGACGAGCACGGGTTCTCCGGCGGCTACACCATCATCAAGGACTACCTGCGCGAGCATGAGCGGCGTGGCCGGGAGATGTTCGTGCCGCTGCATCATGCGCCCGGGCACGCCCAGGCGGACTTCGGCGAGGCGCTCGTGGTGATCGGCGGCACCGAGCGGAAGGCGCACTTCTTCGCCTTTGACCTGCCGCACAGCGATGCCTGTTACATCCGGGCCTATCCGGCAGCGACGGCCGAAGCGTGGGTGGACGGCCACGTCCATGCCTTCGCATTCTTCGGGTGCGTGCCGCTGTCGGTGCTCTACGACAACGACCGCTGCCTGGTGGCCCGCATCCTGCCCGACGGGACACGCCAGCGGGCTACGCTCTTCAGTGGGTTCCTATCGCACTACCTGATCCAGGACCGCTACGGCCGGCCCGGGAAGGGCAACGACAAGGGCAGTGTCGAAGGCATTGTCGGCTGGGCGCGGCGCAACTTCATGGTGCCGCTGCCGCGCTTCGCGACCTGGGGGGAGTTCAACACCTGGCTGGAGGAGCAATGCCGCAAGCGCCACGCCGATGTCCTGCGCGGCCATGGCGAGACGATCGGGCAGCGGCTCCAGCGGGACCTCGGGGCGATGATGCCGTTGCCGCCGGCTCCGTTTGACGCCTGCGACCAGGCGACGGGCCGGGTGAGCTCGCAGGCGCTGGTGCGCTACAGGACCAACGACTACTCGGTGCCGGTCGCCTACGGCCACCGCGACGTCTCGATCCGCGGCTATGTCGACCAGGTGGTCATCGGCTCTGGCGGGGAGGTCATCGCCCGCCATCCCCGGAGCTACGACCGGGAGGACATGGTCTTCAATCCGGTCCACTACCTGCCGCTCATCGAGAAGAAGACCGGCGCCTTGGACCAAGCCGCACCACTGGTGGACTGGGAGCTGCCGCCCGAGTTCCAGACCCTGCGCCGGCTGATGGAGGCGCGGCTCCTGAAGGCCGGGCGGCGGGAATATGTGCAGGTTCTGCGGCTCCTGGAGACCTTCGATCTGGCCGACCTGCATGTGGCGGTGAAGACTGCCCTGCGGATGGGCGCCGTGGGCTTCGACGCGATCAAGCACCTGGTGCTGTGCCAAGTCGAGAGGCGGCCGCCGAAGCTCGATCTCGACGTCTACCCCTACCTGCCGCGGGCCAAGGTGGGGGCCACTTCCGCGGCCAGCTACATGTGCCTGATGAGCGGAGGCGCGGCATGAGCGAGGCTCCGAAGCTCCTGCTCGACCACCATCTCAAGACCCTGAAGCTGCCGACTGTCCTGCGGGAATACGACAAGCTCGCCCGCCAGTGCGCGGCCGAAGGGCTGGACCATGTCCGGTTCCTCGCTCGGCTGGTGGAGCTCGGTCACGTCCGTCAATGAGGTGGAGATTTCGGGTGTAGTTGGGGTGGCCATGGTCATGCGGCCTCGGTGGAGATGAGAGCGGGGTTTTCGGCGGGCGGCGTGTCGAGCTCGGCCATGGCCTCGACCTGCATGTAGCGGTGCTGGAGCTGCCACTCGTCATTGGCCTCGAGCAGGACGGCCCCGATCAGGCGAATGATGCTCTCCTCGTTGGGGAAGATGCCGACCACGTCGGCGCGGCGCTTCACCTCCTTGTTGAGGCGCTCCAGTGGGTTCGTGGAATGCAACTTCACCCGGTGCTGGCTGGGGAAGCTCATGTAGGCCAGCACGTCCGCTTCGGCTTCGTCCATGAGGGCACCGAGCTTGGGCCAGCGGGGCCGGAGCTGGTCGGCCACGTGCCTCCAGGTCTCGACAGCGCTCTTGTGGTCGGGCTGAAGGAACGCCTGCCGGATCGCGGCAGCCACGACCGTGTGCTGCCCCTTGGGCACATGGGCCAGGGCATTGCGCATGAAGTGGACGCGGGGGCTGTTGAAGAACCCTCTTTCAGGCTGCGCTGGGAGCTGGGCCGCCTGGTGTTGGTGACGCCGCGA
>NZ_VDFV01000074.1 GCF_006152145.1 Rubellimicrobium roseum
CGGTCCTGCACCCACAGCACCGGCCCGCGCGCCGGGCCGAGGCCGCACAGCAGAAAGCCTGTTGCGGCGCCATCGGTGGGGGTCGGGGCGAAGAGCTCGCGCAGGATGGGGCGCGGCTCGGCGGCGGGGGACGCGAGGAGATCGGCGCGGCTCACGGACACCTCTCGGGCTCTTGTTCACCTTATGTTCTATAGAGGCCCGCGAGAGTTGGTCAAATGGCGTGATGCGTTCCTCTTGAAAAAGCAGCGTCATGCGTGATCGGGCTGGGCCCGCCCGACCGTGATCCCGACCGTAATCCCGACCGTCTCCCGCACCTTTCTGCCCACATGTCCCGCCCGGAGCACCGGATCGTCTCCGGCCCCGGGCGTGAGGAGCGCGTTCGCCTGGCCTTCCGGGCCTTGACCGCGACCTCCGCAGCCGGGTCCTGCCCGATGCGGAGCTTGCGCCGGCCCATCGTGAAAGGCCGCCTCAGGACCATGCGGTACGTGTCTCTCCGTCCTGTCGCTCGGGCCCTTGTCGTGGTGCGGGGCTGGGGCCGGGCTCGCATAGCCTGCCGGACCAAGGCCTGCTTGTGCTTCTGCCCGGCGTGGCGGGCCTCGGCCTTGGCGGGTGGAGCGAGCGCCGGATCTCGATCTTGCGGACGACGGCCCGGAGGTCGGCGGGGACCGTCTAGCGGAAGCCGTGGACGCAGGTCTTCGGGAGGCCTGAACGGGCGGGACATGGGTGGTGTGGAACTCGAGACGCACCCAACCTGCTGATGTGGGTTCAAATACCCGACCGGAAACGAGAGCGATGGTGCTGCGGGAAAGGCCCGAGCGCTCGCTTCCCAATCTGCATCCGTCGTTTCAGCCGGATGAGTCAGGGCGGCGGTCTGCTTGCGCCAAGGATGTGCCCGTGGGGAGGTCGTGCGTTGGATCACCTGACGGATTCGGGCCCTGAGCGTTGAGGGGCCAGGAGAAGGCCCCTTGTGACGGGCGAGGTGTGGGTGGCTCTGGCGCCGCGGCCGCCCTCCGAACCACTGAGCCCAAGGGCGGGCGACTCCCGTGCGGCGACCGAGCCGTCCTGACTGGCTAGGACTGGCAGGAGGGCGGGGTTCGGGTCCGGCTTCACTGCGTGCGGCTCGAGTGCCTGGGGATGCCGGGCACCGGACGGACGCCTCCGTAGCGACGAGGGGGACTGACCCCGCCGGATCACGGCACGGCGGACGACGCAAGCGTCTCCTTGTGGTCGACCGCCGGGGCACGCCACTCGGGGTCCGGCTGAGCCCGGCCAACCGGCACCGCAGCCTCCCGTTGGCGCCCACCCTGGACGCGGAGCCCGGCTCGCGAGCGGCGCGCCGCCGTCCACGTCGCCTTCGCCCTCCCGGGATGCGCCCGCAGCGGCCTCGACCCGATCGGACGGTTTCGTCAGGTGCAGCCGGCCGAAGGTCCGCCTTCGTCTTTCATGTGCTTGAACCGGCGCCAAACTTAGGGGGAGACGCCAGACCTCCCTTCGAAAGAACGTGGGTGCTTGCGAGCAACAGGCAAGGCTGCAACAAGCCCGCATGTACCGCGTGCCCTCGCCCCATCTCGCCCTCGCGCTCCTCGTGGCAGCCGTCTGGGGCACCAACTTCGTGGTCATTCGGATCGGTCTCGACGACCTGCCGCCCCTCCTGTTCGCGGGCCTGCGCTTCCTGCTGGCGGCATCGCTGATCCTGGTCGTCCCACGGCCCCGCATCGGCTGGGGGAGCCTCGCGGCCTACGGCCTCCTGATCGGGGCGGGGCAGTTCGGCCTCCTGTTCGTGGCCATGCGGGGGCACATCTCGCCCGGCCTCGCGTCGCTCGTCATCCAGATGCAGGTCTTCCTCACCATCGGGCTGTCGGTGTGGTGGATGGGCGAGCGCGTGCGGGCCTACCAGTTCGTGGCTCTCGCCGTGGCGGCCGCGGGCGTCGTCGTGATCGCCCTGAACACGGATGGAACGACCACGCCCTTCGGGCTCGCGCTCGTGCTGCTGGCCGCGCTGTCCTGGGCCGGCGGCAACCTCGTGGCCAAGGCGAGCGGCGCCCGCGACCTCCTGCCCGTGGTGATCTGGGGCAGCCTCTTCTCCTTTCCGCCGCTCCTGGGTCTGTCGCTCCTGCTCGAAGGCCGGCCCGCCATCGAAGCCGGGCTCGCGGCGGCGGATGCGGCGACCTGGGGCGCGGTGGTCTGGCAGACGGTGGCCAACTCGCTTTTCGGCTACGCGGCCTGGGGCTGGCTGCTGGCGCGCCACCCGGCGGCGGCCATCACGCCCATGGCGCTTCTGATCCCCGTCTTCGGCCTGGGCGCCTCGGCCCTGTGGCTGGGTGAGCCCCTGCCAGCATGGAAGCTCGCCGCCGCGGCGCTGGTGATCGGCGGCCTTGCGGCTGGCGTGCTGTACCCCCTGTGGCGGTCCCGGCAGGTGGCTGCAAGCTGAGAAGGCTGCCCTGCGGCCCCCGCAGGTCTGGCCGTCCTCCATGGCTCCGGCTCCGTTCCCACGGCGATCCCCGTCCGAGCGGCGCCCACAGGATGGTGGTGGGCTGGCGCAGGACGAATCCTCAGGAAGGACCGGTCGCGCTCACGTCGCCGACCCGGGCAGCAGCCCCGTCGTGTCCGCAGGGGGGCGTCCAACGGACGCTCTTGGCCGTGATGGGCGCTTCTTGTCAGGGGATGGGAGAGGCTGCGTCACATGGCCTGAACGGTGATCGGCCCGCTTCGGAAGGAGTTGCGGCCTGTGTGCTCGAACTCATCGCTGTCGCGAGCACGTGCTTCACCTCGGCGGAAGGCTCGTAGACGCCCGAGGCCAAGTGCAGCAGACCGAGCAACGCCGGATCCAGGTCACCCAGGGCCTCCTGTCGCGCGACCTTCGGGAGCGCGGCGCGCCTTGATCTTTCTTGGGCCAGGCGGGCCACGACCTTCGACACGGGGCGGCTCGACGGCCGGTTCAGGTTGGCCGGCTCGACCCGGACGATACCGTGCAAGACGGTCCTGTCGCGATCGACCATCGACCACAGGTCCCACGCCGCCGATGGCCCTGCGACAGGGTGGGATGATGTCGCGTGATGAACCATGATTGGGACCTCCCTGGCGCCCAATCCGGCTACAGGAGCCGCAACCGTTAGGCAAACGACAACAATATGGCACACGCCCAAGTTGCGCCACGAGTTCTTCGCGACCAGGGGGCGGCCTGACCGGCTACTGGGCCGAGGCACCGCCCCATCGGCGCAGCGGGACCACGTTGTCCGCCTGCTCGGTCAGCAGCGCCGCGAGCCGGCTTGCCAGATCAGCCTGCCGGAAGGGCTTGGCGAGCACCTGCAGGCCTTGCGTCTGCTCCGGGGTGAGCTGAGCATAGCCCGTGATCATCAGCACCGGCAGCTTGGGTCGCAGTTCACGAAGCGCACGGGCCAGATCGGCTCCCAGCATGCCCGGCATGACGTGGTCCGTCACCACGGCATCGGGGACGAAGCCCGTCCGCACGGCCTCCAGCGCCTCCGCCGCCGTTCCGACCTCCTCCACGTCGTAGCCCATCTCGCGGAGCCCCTCGGCCATGGACAGCCGCACGATCTCCTCGTCGTCGACCAGCAGGACCAAGGGGCGGCGCGCTTCTTCGCCGGCGTGCCCGGCGTCCGCACTCTCCTGCGCCAGGGGCAGGAACATCACGGCCGCCGTGCCCCGGCCCTTCTCGCTCAGAAGACGGAAGAGCCCGCCCGACTGCAGGGCGAGTCCATGCACCATCGACAACCCGAGGCCCGTGCCCAGGCCCGGGCTCTTTGTCGTGAAGAAGGGATCGACCGCGCGCCGGAGCGTGGCCTCGTCCATGCCCGTGCCCGTGTCGGAGAGCGCGATGCTGACGTAGCGCCCCGGTTTCAGCCCGGGCAGGGGATCCTCGTCCGTGTCCACGAGCTCGGCGGCGATCGTGATGCGCCCCCCCGCCGGCATGGCCTCGCGGGCATTGGCCGCAAGGTTCAGGATCGCCACCTCGAGTTGGCCCGGGTCGACGACCACGGCAGGCAGGTCGGGCGGCACTTCGAGCCGGACCTCGATCCCTGGCCCTGCGCTCTGGTCGATGAAGTCGCGCAGGCCCTCGACCAGGCCGGCCGGGCTGACCGGTCTGGGCCGGAGCATCTGCCGGCCGGAAAAGGCCAGAAGGCGCTGGACCAGCGTGGCGGCCCGCTCGGCCCCTTGCAGGCCCGCGGCGATAAGCCGTTGCGAGCGCTCGTCCGGGACCTTGCGCCGGACGATGTCGAGCCCGGCCACGATGGGCATGAGCAGGTTGTTGAAGTCGTGCGCGAAGCCGCCCGTGAGTTGGCCGAGCAGGTCGAGGGTTTGGGCGTCGTGCCGGCGCTCGGCGTCGGCGCGCTCTTTGACGGCCCTGCGGCCGCGCACGGCCTCGCTGGTCTCGGCGACCACGGCGAGCACGCCCACGGGCCGGCCCGCGTCGTCCGCCACCGGCGAGTAGTCGAGGTTGAAGAAGGCCGCCTCGGGCTGGCCGTGGCGCTCGAGCTGGAGTTCGATGTCCTTGTAGGACAGGACGTCGCCATCCCGCACCGTGGCCAGCACGGAGGCGTGGAACTCCGCCAGCTCAGGCCAGGCCTCCAGCACGCCCGAGCCCAGAGCCGCCGGGTGCCGGGCCCCGGCGATCCCGATATATCCGTCGTTGTAGAGCAGGATGCCGTCCTGGCCCCAGAGAAGAGCCATGGGAGCGGGCGAGCGCAGGACCATGGAGACGTACATCCGCAGGGCGGAGGGCCATGCGTGAAGAGGCCCCAGCGGCGTCCGCGACCAGTCCCGGGACGCGATCAGGGCACCGCAGGTCCCACCACCGGTCAGGAAGGTGGGCCCCGGTTCCGACATCGGGGCAGTTCCGGAAGGCTGGTCATCCACCATGGGCGGGCTCCTCTCGCTATGGTTGTCTTCTAACCTGTGAGACAACTGCCGCGCGGCAAGGGACGGCCCTCTTTCGCTCAGGTCGATGCCGGAATGCCACGCTGGTGCAGCGGGGCCCGGCTTTGTTGGACGAAGGGCTTAAATGGGTTCGTCCCGCGCGTCCGGGTTGGTCGCCGGCCCGAGCCGACCGACACCGCCGACCTGCAGGACCCGGAGCTGGCCAGCCTTCGACGAGGCGTCGCGGCTCGCTGACGATCCGGTGCGATGGGGAACAGGTCCGCCCAGGGAAGGGGAGCCCCGAACGGCAGCCGGTCCGTGCCGCAGAGCCGTTGTCGACTCGCCAAGATGAAGAGTTCGGAGAGAGCCCGATTAGAATTCGGAAAGAAGCCCTGAATGGCCTCGCACCGAGGACCCGGCTCGCGCAAACGCGTCTCGGACTGACCCCATCAGCCTTTGGGAGGCTTTCATGACGAAGTTCAAAACGGTCGCCGCTCCGGCCCTGATAGCGGCCCTTCTGTTCGGTGCCTCATCCTCGCTCGCACAGGAGGTACGGTTCAACGACATCGACCGGGACGCGGACGGCGTCCTGAGCGAGGCGGAGCTGCGCTATGTCTTCGGGTCGCGAGGTCGGGTCATTCTCGCCAACGACCGGAATGGCGACGGTGTGGTGTCCAGGAGCGAGGTGCGCGCGGGCGGCGACGGCCGGAACGACGATCGCGACGATCGCCGGAACGACGATCGCGGCGACGACCGGAACGGCAACGGTCGGAGTGACGACCGGGACGATGATCGTGACGACCGGAACGATGATCGTGATGGTCGTGATGACGACACCCGCAGCAACGGTCGGAATGGTGATCGTGACGACCGGGATGATGATCGTGACGACGACCGGGATGACCGGGATGACGACCGTGACGATCGGGATGACGACCGGAACGATGATCGTGACGACGACGACGATGACGATGACGATGACGATGACGATGACCGGGACGATGATTGAGCCCTAGCCGGCGCCAACGTCGGTCGGAACCCAGAGCGGGAGGCCAGTGATGCTGGCCTCTTTCTTTTCATCAGGTGTCCAGGAGTGCCATGGTTGGACGTCGTCTCGGCCGATGAGCAAGGCGACGATCGCGAACCGACCGGAGACCATCCATGCAACAGGACGTGTCATCACGCTGGACCGGGGCCGGATGGTCGAGCCTGCTGAGCCGCGAGTTCCGCCGGCGTCTGAGCATCCGGGCGAAGATCACGCTGCACCAGGTGGTGGTCGCGCTGACACTCCTGGCCAGCGGCGTCGCGACCTGGTTCGGGGTTGAGCGGATCGACTACTACTTCGACCGCAACCGGCTGGCCCAGGAGCAGCTGGAGACGGTGCTGCGGCTGTCGTCGCATCTCAACCGCTACTCCGAGAACGTCGCGGAGCTGCTCCTGCTGGGCCGGACCGAGCTCGACGACTTCCTGGCCGCGCGCCAGAGCGTGGAGGAGGTCCTCGACGAACTGTCGCAGCTCACCGACCAGGAGGTCGACTTCGTCCGCTCCGAGGAGGAGCGTGCCGAGGAGGCCGGCGAGCAGGAGCGAATCCGGCATGTCAGGTCGCTCTTCGAGGAGATCGACCTGGCCACGCAGAGGCTGCTGTTCCTGCGCGACCAGGGCCAGCAGGAACGGGCCGTGGCGCTGTTCCGCGACGCCATCGAGGAGGGCTTCAGCGCCGAGCTCGACGGTGAGATCGCGGCCGCGCTGGCGGACGAGGAAGCGGAGCTGCGCCAGCTCCAGATGCGGACGAACCGGCTGGAAGGCCAGATCATCGCGTTCGTGCTTTCGGTCATCCTGGGAGCCATTCTGGTTTCGGCGCTGGCGGGCGCGCGCCTGGCTGGAGCGCTGACCCGTCCTATCCAGGACCTCATCGCGGCGACCCGCGCCATCGGGAGCGGTGACCTGGGCCATCGCATCGGCGACAGCCACCCCGAGGAGTTCGCGGCCCTGGCCCGGCAGTTCAACCGGACGGCCGGCCAGCTCGAGGCGCAGCAGCGCGAGGTCCGGGACCGGCAGGCAGGGCTGGAGGGCATCATCTCGCAGCGCACGGCGGAGCTCGAGGAGGCCAACGAGCGCCTTCAGAGGCTCGACCGCATGCGGGTGCTGTTCCTGGCGGACATCAGCCACGAACTGCGCACGCCCCTGACCGTGCTGCGCGGCGAGGCCGAGGTGGCGCTTCGGGGGACCCGCACCATCGAGGAGCATCGCGAGACGCTGGGGCGCGTCGTCCAGCTCGCGCAGCAGATGGGGCGCCTGGTCGAGGACCTCCTGTTCCTCGGGCGGGCGGAGGTCGGCGCCGTGCGCTTCGAGATGCAGCCGCTCGTGCTTCAGGAGGTGATCGAGATCGCCCTGGCGGACGCCGAGATCCTCGCGGAGGAGAGGGGGCTCGGACTCGACGCCCGCCTGCCCGAGACCATCCTGCGGGTCGAGGGCGACGCCGGGCGGCTGACGCAGGCGGTCCTCATCGTCCTCGACAACGCCGTGAAGTATTCGAGCCCCGGCGGCCGCATCGACATCGAGCTGGACCGGTCGGGACCCGAAGCCCGCCTCCGGGTCGGCAACCGCGGCCCCGGCATCCCCAAGGCCGACCTGCCCTTCGTGTTCAACCGCTTCTACCGCGGCCGCACCGAGCGCGGCGTCACCGAGGGCAGCGGCCTTGGCCTTCCCATCGCGAAATGGATCGTGGACGCCCACGGTGGCGCTATCGACATCGCCAGCGCCGAAGAGCGCACGGTCGTCACCTTCCGGCTTCCTCTGGCGCCCTGACCCATGGCCCGCATCCTTCTGGTCGAGGACGACCCCCGCATCGTGAGCTTCATCAAGCGCGGCCTTCAGGCCGAGGGCCACGTGATCGACACGGCGGGAACCGCCGTGCAGGGGCTGAACATGGCGCGCGAGAACGACTATCCCCTGCTGATCCTGGACCGGATGCTGCCGGACATGGACGGAGCCGAGATCTGCCGCCAACTCCGGCAGGAGCGGGTCGGATCGCGCATCCTGATGCTGACGGCGCGGGACGCCCTGGGCGACAAGGTGGGCGGCCTGCGCGCCGGGGCCGACGACTACCTCACCAAGCCCTTCTCGTTCGACGAGTTCGTGGCGCGGATCGAGGCCCTCCTGCGCCGCAGCGAGATGCAGCGGCACGAATCGCGCCTCCAGGTGGCGGACCTGACGCTCGACCCGGCCACGCGGGCCGTGACGCGGGGCGGACGCTCCATCGACCTCACGCCCAAGGAGTACGCCCTGCTGCGCTGCCTGATGGAGAGCGCGGGCGTCGTTCTGAGCCGGACCCAGCTTCTCAACAATGTCTGGGGCCTGACGTTCGACCCGGGCACGAAGGTGGTCGATGTGTACGTTCGCTACCTGCGCCGCAAGGTGGACGAGGGCAGGGCCCAGCCGCTGATCCACACCGCCCGAGGGGCGGGCTACTGGATCGGCCCCGGCCCGGACCGGCCGGACGACGCGGCCGATGGCTGATGGGAACGTTCCCGGGCCGGCGCGAGCCCCCGTCCCATGACCCGCCAGCCATCGGCCGCCCCGTCAGGTTGAGAGGACGGCAAGAGCCAAGTTAGAGTTTGCGAAGAACACGGCGGCGGCCCGGCCCCGAGCTTGCCGCGACCCGTGCGCCCGGCTCTCAAGGGCGCGTCTGCCCCGGACCCCCGGCCATCCCCGCCAGCCCCCGGCAGACCCGAGCGCAACTCGACAGGGAGCATCCCCACCATGGCGACCATCACCGGAACCGGCAGCGCGAACCGACTGAACGGCACGTCGCTGGCCGACGTCATCCGTGGCCTCGACGGCGCCGACCTCATCCAGGGCAAGGGCGGCAACGACCGGATCGAAGGCAACGACGACGAGGACTCGCTCTACGGCGGCGCCGGCCACGACACGGTCCTGGGCGGCAAGGGCGAGGACCGCCTGTGGGGCGGCGACGGCAACGACCGCATCACGGACGAGAGCGGCAACGACCGCGCCCATGGCGGCAACGGCAACGACGTGATCCGCCTGCGCGAGGGCAACGACGTGCTGAACGGCGGCGCCGGGGCGGATCGGCTGGAAGGCGGCTCGGGCGATGACCGCATGTCCGGCGGCACCGGCCGCGACACTCTGGTGGCCGGCGAGGGCAACGACGTCATGACGGGGGGCTCGGGCAACGACCGCCTTTCGGGCGGCGAGGGCAACGACGTGGTGAACGGAGGCAGCGGTCACGACACGCTGGCGGGCGGCGAAGGGGCGGACCGGTTCGTCTTCAACGGCGGCAAGGACCGCATCCTCGACTTCGAGGGCGGCGACGACGACCTCGACCTGTCGGCCCTCGCCTCCGTCAACAGCTTCGGCCAGGCGATGGCGCGGGCGGTGCAGAGCGGCTCGAACGTGGTGTTCCGCTTCGAGGAAGGCACGCTGACGCTCCTCGACGAGCGCCGCTCCGGCCTCGACCCGGACGACTTCATCTTCTGAGCGGCCTGGGTGTCGGTCGACGTGGCTGCGTGGCATCCGCGCCTGAGGACGCCTCGGCCGGCCATGTCAGCCGCATCGTGACTGCGAGACCGAGAGATCAGGGAGGATGAACCGCGGTTGCCCCATCTGGAAGGCGTCGCATGTGCGTCCGCAATCGGCAGCAAGGGAGACGACCTCGGACGTGCGATCGCGACCACCGAGGCTTGGCGATGCCACATGCTGCGGATCTGCGCCCCGGGCCGGAGCACTGGCTGGGGAAGCCAGCGTCCGGCCGGGGCGCACCGGTCAGGAGCGGGACCCAGGCTTTTGGAACCTGGGGCCACATCCTCCAGAGCCCCTCAACCGCGACGATGGTTTCACCGGAGCAGTTGCCTGAGGGCAGTCCCTGCTCAGGCCAGCTCGGCCAGCGCGGCCGGGGAAAAGTCGCGCAACTCCTCGGTCGCGCCCTCGCGAACCTTGCGCACCCAAGCCGGATCGGCCAGCAGCGCGCGGCCCACGGCAACGAGATCGAACTCCTCCCGCTCCAGGCGCCGGACCAGCCCTTCGAGGCTCGCGGGCTTGGAGCTTTCACCGCCGAACGCCGCGATGAACTCGCCCGTGAGGCCGACCGAGCCCACGCTGATCGTGGCCGCCCCTGTCAGCTTCTTGGCCCAGCCCGCGAAGTTGAGGCCCTCGGGTCCGTCCACCTCGGGGAACTCGGGCTCCCAGAAGCGGCGCTGCGAGCAGTGCAGCACGTCCGCCCCGGCCTCGACCAGGGGCACGAGCCAGGCCTCCATCTCCTGAGGCGTGGCGGCGAGCCGTGCGGTGAAGTCCTGCTGCTTCCACTGGCTCAGGCGCAGGATGACGGGAAGGTCGGGACCTGCCGCGGCACGGACGGCCCGGACCACCTCGACGGCGAAGCGCGACCGCTCGGGCAGCGTCGCCCCGCCCCAGCCGTCGGTGCGGAGGTTGGTGCCGGCCCAGAAGAACTCGTCGATGAGGTAGCCATGCGCGCCGTGGATCTCGACCACGTCGAAGCCCAGGCGCCGGGCGTCGGTCGCGGCGCGGGCGAAGGCGTCGATGGTGTCGGCGATGTCCTCCTCGGTCATGACGCGGCCACGCGGCTTGTCGGGCGCGAGCAGGCCCGAGGGGCTCTCGACCGGCTCGGGCGGCTCCCACCCCGAGAAGGTCGAGCCGGTGTGCCAGATCTGCGGGCCCATTCGGCCATCCGCGGCGTGAACGGCGTCGATCACGCCTTGCCAGCCCGCGAGCGCGGCCTCGCCGTGGAAGAAGGGGATGCCGGGGTCGTTGCGCGACGAGGGGCGGTCGATGACGGTGCCTTCGGACAGGATCAGGCCCACGTCGCCCTCGGCGCGGCGGCGGTAGTAGGCGGCATTGGCCGGGCCAGGGATGCCCTCGGGGGCCTTTGAGCGCGTCATGGGCGCCATGACGATCCTGTTCGGAAGATCGAGCGGGCCCAGGCGGAAGGGGCGGAACAGGGCATCGGTGGAGGGAGTGGTCACGGACAGGCTCCGGTTTGCGATCGGGAGGCCTGAGGTATATAGTGTATACTTGGTGTCAATGAGGCACCTGAAGTCGCCTAGGTATACCGGAGGAAACCTTGATGTCCCCTTGCCCGCGCTTCGCGGCGGATTGCCCCAACCGGGTGCTGTTCGATCAGATCGCCGACAAGTGGTCGATGATGGTGCTGGCGGTGCTCGATGACGGGCCGCAGCGCTTCAACGCGATCAGGCGGCGCCTGGAAGGCGTGACGCAGAAGGCGCTCACCCAGTGCCTGCGCCGGCTGGAGCGCAACGGCCTGGTCGCGCGTCGCGTGATCCCGACCTCCCCCGTGGGGGTGGAGTATGCGATCACGCCCCTTGGTCGCAGCCTGCAGGTCCCGTTCAGGGCGCTTTACGCCTGGACGGCCGAGAACCTGCCCGAGGTGGAGCGCGCCCGGAATGCCTTCGACGGAACGATGGCTGCGAGCGCGCCGGCGTCATGAGGCGGGGTGCGGGAGTCAGCGGACGCGGACAGCGACATCCATCGCCCCATCAGTGACGCTGCGCTTGTCCCGATGACACATCCGGGTAGGAGTCATCAGGGACGGGGTATCGCCCGGGTCACGCAGCTTGCCTGAGCAGAAATCTCCCTCCCCTTGGCCGAGTTGCGTCTCTCTGGTGGAACGATCATCGTCCGAGCCCATCGACACGGGACAGGATGGCGGCCCCATGCAGGACCTGAACGACCTTGCCTTCTTCCATGCGGTGGCCACGCATCAGGGCTTCTCCGCCGCCGCGCGGGCGACCGGCCTGCCCAAGGCCACGCTGAGCAAGCGGGTGGCGCTTCTGGAGGAGCGGCTCGGCATCCGGCTCCTTGAGCGCACGACGCGGCAGCTTCGCCTGACCGATGTGGGACAGAGCGTCTACGAGCAGGTCGAGGCGATGCTGGCCGGCGCGGAGGCGGCCGAGGCCGTGGCCGCACGTGCCCAGGCCGAGCCCAACGGCATGGTGCGGGTGAGCTGCCCGCAGGGGCTGATCCAGGACCTCCTCATCGACATCCTGCCCGGGTTCCTGTCCCGGCACCCCAAGGTGCGCGTGCAGGTGAAGGTGCTGAACCGCCGGGCCGATCTGGTGGAGGACGGCGTGGACATCGCCCTGCGCGCCCGGGCGAGCCTCGACACGGATCCCAACCTGATCGTGCGCGCCCTCGGCCGGTCGACCCTCGTGCTGGTCGCCAGCCCCGCGCTCCTGGCCGCCGTCGAGGGCGAGATCACCATCGACCGCCTTACCGAGCTGCCCTGTCTTTCGATGGACGGAGAGCGCGACGAGGTCCACTGGGACCTGATCGGCCCGGGTGGCGAGACCCGCACCATCCAGCACCGGCCCCGCCTCATCTGCACGAGCTTCGATGTCCTGCGCGCGGCCGCGCTCGCCGGCGTGGGCGTGGCGCATCTGCCCGAGCACGCGGCGCGGGCGTCCATCGCTTCTGGCCAGCTCGTGCATCTCCTGCCCGAGTGGCATTCGGCCTTCGGGATTATCCATGCCGTGTTCTCGTCCCGAAAGCAGCTCGTGCCGGCCGTTCGGGCCCTGATCGACCATCTCGCGGCGGAGGTGCCCCGAAGGGCGTTCCCTCTGTAGGACGGCTTCTCCAGACCGGTGATCCACGCCGCGGCAGCCCGATGATCGTCTCGGCGGGGCCGGATGATTGTCTCTGCATGGAGACGCGGCATCCAGAATGGCGGTCTTCTGCGCCTGATTGTCCAGAAGTAGTTCATGGGCACACCCGGCACATGAAAGGACACATCATGACGAAGCTCCTCTCCTCCCTCGCGATCGGCCTTCTGCTCGGCGCCGGCGCCGGCGCGGCCTCGGCCAGCAACACCTTCGGTCTTTCCGAGGTGCAGGGCTCCCAGACCCTCATCCAGCTCGGCACCGTCGTGGCGGGCGACAACGGCCTCGTGGAGGTCTATGACTACCATGCCGGCCGGGAAGGGCGTCTGCTGGGTTCCAAGGTCGTGCGGGCCGGTGCCAACACCGACGTGAAGGTCTCGCTCACGCCGTCCTCGACCGACAAGGTCGTGGCCGTTCTTCTCGTCGATGGTCAGGCCGTCGCCCGGCAGGTCATCAGGATCGACAACTGAGGGCGAGCCTCCGGTGGCGAGCATGGCATCCGTGGGACGCGGGTCGTTCGACGCCCCACGGATGCAGCCTCTCGGAGGCCCCGGCTGAAGGCCTCTTCATCGTCGCATCCAGACCTCCTGACGGCACGAAACGCACCGGGGCGTCCCTGACCGTCTCCCCGTGGAGACGCGGCGTTCCGATCCGGCGACCTCTTCCGATCCTCACTTGCCGCTACGCCGATGCCCAGCGGATGGGCCGGCCCGACCCCAACCTCGGCCCCAGGGCCGCAGCTTCAAGAGTTTCCCTCATGGCAACCAAGCCCAAGATCGCCCTCATCATCGGCTCTACGCGACAGGCCCGCTGGGCCGACAAGCCCGCGCAATGGATGCTCAAGCAGATGCA
>NZ_VDFV01000075.1 GCF_006152145.1 Rubellimicrobium roseum
AAAACTAAGGGCTTAGAAGAAGCTCAGTCAGCCGCGGTAGGACCACAAAAGCTGCAAAGAGGCTTGCCGGGGCCATCCGGTGCGGCGCAACGTTGTGACCGTGATGCAAGCGAGTGCGTTGCACGATGCTGCAACAGGTGAACACAAGCCTGCAACGTCAGAGGAAGGCTATGGAATACGCGCTGGTTGATGCTGCGAAGCTGGTCAAGGTCAACCGCTCAACCCTGTTCAGGGCCATTAAGGCCGGGCGACTATCGGCACGGCGCGACGATGATGGCACCTACAGAGTGGATGCCTCAGAACTCGCGCGGGCCTATGACCTGCAACATGTCTCGCACAAGCCTGATGGTGCGTTGCACAGTGCAGCACAAGGCGCGGATGCTCCTGCAACATCCACACAGGGCCAAGGCGCTAGTGCGGAACTCGCGCTTTTCCGCGTTCAGATGCTCGAAGAGCAGCTCACACGGGAGCGGGAAGAGCGGGAGCGGGAGCGCAGCCGTTGGGATCAGGAACGCGACACGATTCTGGAGCGCGAGCGCGATACAGTGGCCGACCTTCGCAAGCGTCTGGACCGGGCGGAGGAGAGGGTGCTGGCGCTCTCGGCTCCGCCGAGCCAGCCTCCCGTGCCGGCCACGGCCGTGGTCGAACCCGTCGCCCCTGCGCCGCTCGTGCCGCCCAAGCCGCCGGCCGGCTTCCTTGCGCGCCTGTTCGGCCGCGCCTGACCCCTTCGGCCTGGAGGCCGGGTCAAGGGGTCCCGCAGGCCCGGCCGTGGCCGGGCAGAGGACACCCCTTGACCCGGCCGGAGGGCCTTCACGCTTCTACCTGTCCCCTGCCATGCCCATGGCAGGGGACTGCCCAGCGGCGAGCGTCCTTCCTGCTGCTTACGAGCTGCTCGCCGCGGCCCGCTTGTCGGCCGAGTAGGTGCAGCCCGAGAGGAAGTGCTCGGTGGCCGGCGACCAGGTGCCTCCCGTGGCGCGGCAGGTGAAGGAAGCGTAGGCGGCGGCGCGCGGGACGAGGAGGGCCAGGACGACGACAAGCGCGAGGGGGATGCCCACCACTACGGCCCAGGGCTGGAAGCGCCAGCGACCCTGACGGGCCTCCTCGGCATCGAAGGCGCGCCAGCGCTCGCGCAGCAGCGCCTTGCCCCCGGTGAGCCCGTCCATGGTGTCCACGATCTTGTGCAGCTCGGGGACGAGGGTGTCGCGGACGGAGCGGGCGGTGGCCGCGGCCACACGGTCGGGGGAGGCGGCGGCCTGTGTCTGGGCTTGCGCCTTGGCCAAGCGGTCGAGCGCCTCGCCCTGCTTGTCGAGCCGGTCGGACACGCTGGCCACCAGCTTGGCGATCAGGTCGAGGGTTTCGGGCAGCTCGCGGTCGGGGATGGGCATGGGCGCCTCGGAACGTCAGGGGGGGAGGACAGCAGGGCGATGGGGCAGGGTCTTCCTACGGTGCGGCGGGCCGACGAGCGGAGGCCGTGGCCGCGCCCGTGCCTGAGTTAACCCCCTCCGCAGGACCATCCTCTGGCAGCGCGTCCCCCGGCTTCCAACCCACGAAGGCGCGGCGGTCCTGCTCCCGGGGCAGGTTCCTCACGAGCCGGTCGAGCATCGCCGCCGCGCTCGCATCCCGCCCCGCCAAGTCGACCAGCGCACCCCCGAGGATCACCTTGCGCCGGGTGTCGAGCTTCCTCTCCTGGGTGGCCGCCCGGTTCCTCAGCGCCTGGAGACGTGCCTTGGCCTGCGCATACCTCTTCTCCGCCCGTTCCAGCTCGGTCTCGGTCATGACGAACTCCCCTCAGATGACACTAGCCCGGACCCCAACTCTCCCCTAGGTTGATCCCTGAGACAACCCCGGAGGCGTCATGCCTGGGCCCGCCGAACAAGGTGAGAAGAGCGCACTTATGTGTCGGCTGCGCCGACACCGTGCGGTCTCCCGGGGTGGGGACCACCCCGCCGACAGCGACCCCGTCCGGCGCCCCGCGCCGGATCGGGAGGCGCGTCCCGCCCTCCCGCACCCTCCCCGGCCAACGGGCGCCGTTGGATCGCGCCGGCGCCCCGGACCTCGTTGGGCCGGGCCGCTGGGGGCGAGGCACCTGCCTCGCAGCGGGTGGCACCCGCACCCGCCGCCGGGCTGGCGCCCGGAGCGCCGCGGCAGCGCTCCTGCGCCTGCTCCCGCGCCGCTGGCCCACGGCCCCGCCCTCACCACGCGCGCCGTCGTGCGCCGGCGGAGGTGAGGCAGCCGTGGCGAGCTATCACCTCAGCGTGAAGACGGTGAAGCGCTCGGCGGGGCGCTCGGCCACGGCAGCCGCGGCCTACCGGCACGCGGCGCGCATCGTCTGCGAGCGCGAGGGCCGCGTGCACGACTACCGCGCCAAGAGCGGCGTGGAGGCGAGTCTCCTGATCCTGCCGGACCAAGCGCCCGCCTGGGCGGAGGACCGCCAGGCGCTCTGGAACGCGGCCGAGGCGCGCGAGGGACGGCGCGACAGCGTCGTGGCCCGGGAGTGGGAGCTGGCGCTACCGGCGGAGCTCGACGGCGAGGGCCGGCGCGTCCTCGTGACCCGCTTCGCGGCCGAGCTGGTGGGGCGCTACGGGGTGGCGGCGGACGTGGCCATCCACGCACCCCACCGGGAGGGCGACCAGCGGAACTGGCACGCCCACGTGCTCACCACCACGCGGGCGCTCGGTCCCGAGGGGCTCACCGACAAGACCAAGGTGCTCGACGCCAAGGCCACCGGGGGCCCTGAGATCGCCCACATGCGCGAGAGGTGGGCGAGCTTGCAGAACCACGCCTTGGAGCGGGCCGGGCACGAGAGCCGGGTGGACCATCGCTCCCTCGTCCACCAGCGCGAGGCGGCGCTCGCGCACGGGGACGAGCTGGCGGCCGAGCAGCTCGACCGGCCGGCCGAGGCGAAGCTCGGGCCGGCGGTCAGCGCCGTCGAGCGCCGGGAGAGCCGCGCGGCCGAGGCGGAGGGGCGGGCGTATGAGCCCGTCACCGAGCGCGGCGCCCAGGTGCACGAGGCCAGGGCGGCGAGGAGCCTCCTCGCGGAGCTGGCGCGGGTCCGGGAGGCCTTGCGCGAGGAGGTGCGCCAAAGAGCCGAGGCGGCGCGCGAGACCTATGCCCACGCCCGCGAGGAGGGCGCCGACCGCATCAGCGCCGGCCTTGCCGCGCTCCGAGCCGCGGCCCAGCGGCAGGGGATCGGGCACGAGCAGGGGCGCGAGCGCGAGGCGGCGAGGGACAGCATCAAGGAGCGGCTCGCGCGCTTGCGGGAGTCAGGCCCCGAGCGGGCGCATGGCGCGGACGCGGGCTCCATCGAGGAGCAGCTCGCACGCCTGCGGGGGCGAGGCGAGGGCCGGGGCACGGGCCAGGAGAGCACGGCGGAAGCGGCGAGGAAGTCCGAGCCGAGGCAGGAGCATGGCCTGAGTGACATGCGCGAGCGGCTGGAGCGCCTCCTAGAGCAGGAGAACCGGCGCACCCACGAGAGCATCCGCGAGCGGCTGGACGAGGCGCTGGGGAGAGCGAAGCCGGCGGCGCGAGAGGGGCCGGCGCACGAGCAAGAGCACGAGCGGGAAGCGCTCCGGCGCGGGCCCAGCCATGGGTGGGGGTTGTAGATCCCGCCGGCAGGCCCTCGCACAAAATCAGGATTTATGCACCATCTGCCCGAGGAGGTTGGCGCTGCCGGCTTGGCCCTAAGCTTCGCGTGCGACGACTGAACCGTAGCGGCTGACGCCTTGACAAGGACGCTGTCGCCGTCACTCTCTCCGCCATGGGGCCTGCGCCGCCCCACGAGGCGACAGCCGAAGCGCGCGTTTCCACCCACATGACCCAAGACGGGAGGGACGCACATGCCTGCGCCTGACGCCATCAATGGCGAGAGACTGTCCAAGCTCATCGGCACCCCACGGTGCCCTGTGATCCTCGATGTCCGCAGGGAAGCCCTGCGTGCCTCGGACCCACACCTCTTGCCTGGAGCCCGACGGCTGATCGAGGCGGACCTGTCCTCGACCGCCCTGGAGCGCCTCGCGGCCGAGCTCGCCGGCCAAGCGGTCGTGGTGGTCTGCGCCGAAGGGCATGGCCGCAGTCAGGGCACGGCGGCTTGGCTACGGCATCTGGGGCTCGCGGCCGAGTATCTCGAAGGCGGGCAGGCCGCCTGGAGCGCCGCAGGCCTGCCGCTGATCGACCCCGGCAAGCTCACCGCCCAGGACGACCAGGGCCGCAGCCTCTGGGTCACACGCTCGCGGCCCAAGATCGACCGCATCGCCTGCCCCTGGCTCATCCGCCGCTTCATCGACCCCCGGGCAGTGTTCCTCTACGTGGCCCCCTCCGAGGTTGCCTCGGTGGCCGAGCGCTGGGGCGCTATGCCTTACGACGTCGAGGGCGCCTTCTGGAGCCACCGAGGCGAGCTCTGCACCTTCGACACCTTGCTTAGCGAGTTCGGCCTCTCGTTGCCCGCCCTGGACCGGCTGGCCACCATCGTGCGGGGCGCGGACACGGATCGGCTCGACCTCGCGCCCGAGGCGGCGGGTCTGCTCGCGGCTTCGCTCGGGCTCTCGCGTATGTATACCAGCGACCTCGATCAGCTTGAGGCGGGCCTGGGGCTCTACGACGCCTTCTACCGCTGGGCGCGCGACGCCACCGGCGAGACCCACAACTGGCCCAGCGCCAAGGCGGGAGCGGCCCAATGACCGACATCAGGATCACCGACGAGGCAAGCGTGACTGTCAGTCCTGCCACCCCCGCCTCTCGAACAGGCTTCCCCTCGCTGGCCGAGGCCACTCGCACTTGGGCGCGCATCGCGCTTCTGTCCTTCGGCGGCCCCGCGGGCCAGATCGCGGTCATGCACCGCATCCTCGTGGAGGAGAAGCGCTGGCTCGGGGACGGGCGCTTCCTCCATGCGCTCAACTTCTGCATGCTCCTGCCGGGCCCCGAGGCGCAGCAGCTTGCGACCTACATCGGCTGGCTCATGCACCGCACCTGGGGCGGGGTGATCGCGGGGGTGCTGTTCGTGCTGCCCGGCGTCGTGTCGATCATGGCGCTGAGCATCGTCTATGCGCTCTACGGCGACGTCGGTGTTGTCGCGGGCATCTTCTTCGGCCTCAAGGCCGCGGTGCTGGCCATCGTGCTCCAGGCGGTGGTGCGGATCGGAAAGCGGGCGCTGAAGAACGACGTCATGGTCGCGCTGGCCGCGCTCTCGTTCGTGGCGATCTTCTTCTTCGGCGTGCCCTTCCCGGTCATCGTGCTCGCGGCAGCGCTGATCGGCTACGTTGGCGCGAAGGCCGGCATTGCGGCCTTCCAGGGCGGAGGCGGGCACGGCTCGGTCGGCAGGACCCATGTGGCCGATGCCGAGACCCTGCTGGGCGAGGAACTGGCCGATTTCCCGCCCGAGGCGCGGCGAGGAGCGATCCAGGCCGGGGTTACGGCCCTAGCGCTCTGGCTTCTCCCCGTCGCGGCCCTCCTGCTCCTGGCCGGGCCCGACAGCGTCTTCACCGACATCGCCGTGTTCTTCAGCCAGATGGCCGTCGTGACCTTCGGCGGGGCCTATGCCGTCCTAGCCTATGTGGCGCAGGAGGCGATGGGGACCTACGGCTGGCTCCAGCCCGGCGAGATGCTCGACGGCCTCGGCATGGCCGAGACGACTCCGGGGCCGCTCATCATGGTGCTCCAATTCGTGGGCTTCCTGGGGGCGTTCCGCGACGCCGGCGCCCTGTCGCCGCTCACCGCCGGGGTCCTGGGCGGGCTGCTCGCGACCTGGGTGACCTTTGCCCCGTGCTTCGCCTGGATCTTCCTGGGCGCCCCCTACATGGAAAGCCTCCGTTCTAATCGGGCCCTGTCCGCTGCTCTGTCCACGGTCACGGCGGCCGTCGTGGGCGTGATCCTCAACCTCGCGATCTGGTTCGCGCTGCACGTCGTCTTCGACGAGCTTCGTCCAGTGATCTTGGGTCCGGTCGGCTTCGACCTGCCAGTCTGGTCCTCGTTGAACATTCCGGCCGCGGTCCTGTCGGTCCTGGCCCTCGTGGCCGTGTTCCGGCTCAAGCTCGGGATGGCCACGGTGCTGGCGGGAGCCGCGGCCCTAGGGCTGTTGTTCCATTTGGCGGGCTTGGCCAGCGTTGCTTGATCGGTGGCACGGCGCTCCCGGGAGGGCCATCCTTGCGCCGAGCCAGGGCAGGCCTTCTACACGACCGACCGGCCGGGCCGCCGGGGCCAGTGCCGGTGCAACGCGTCGATGACGAGCGGATGGACGTGGGCGCGCCCGTGCTCGCGCAGGTGGGGGTGGTCGGGGGCCAGGTCCGGGTGCGCGTGAGGGATCGCGGCCGCGTCGCGGGCGGGCCAAGCGGCAAGAGCAGCGAGGAGGCCCACGAGCCCCAGCGCGGTGAGGCCGGCGAAGGCCGCGCCGAGGCCCAGCCCTGCGCCCACCCAGCCCGCGAGCGGGTAGGCCAGGAGCCAAGCTGCGTGCGAGAGCGCGAACTGCGCGGCATAAAGGGCGGGACGGTCCGCGGGCTGCGCCGAGCGCACCAGGAGCCGGCCGATGGGGGTCTGGGTGAGCGCAAAGCCGAAGCCCACGGCGGCCCAGAGCGCCATGAGCGCGGGCAGGCTCCCCGCCCCGGCCGCGAGCGCCACGCCGCCCACCATCAGCGCCCCGCCCCCGAGCATCACCATGCGCTCGGGCGCGTCCCCTGGCGCGCGGTCGAGAAGCCAGGGGGTGAGCAGTGCGGCCAGCATGGAGCCGCCCCCAAAGGCGCCGAGCGCGAGGGCCAGCTGCGCCTCGCCCAAGGCCAGGCGGTCGCGCACCAGCACTACCGTGTTGACGAGCACCATGGAGCCCGCGGCCGCCACCGCCAACTCCAGCGCCAATGAGCCCCGAAGGCGCGGCGTGCGCCACATGACGCGCAGGCCCTTGGTGGCCGCCCGCCAGGTTCCCTCCTCCTCGGGTGGCGCGGCGCGGGCCGGAAGCCGCACCGTCAGGACGAGGAGCGCGGACGCGAGGAACCCCGCCACCGTGCCGCCGAAGAGCGCGGGGAAGCTCACCACGGTCAGGAGCGCGGCGGCGAGGAGCGGCGAGAGCAGCGTCTCGAAGTCGGAGGCGAGCTGCGAGAGCGACAGCGCCCGCGTGTAGTCCTCCTCGTCCGGGAGCACGTCGGGGATGGTGGCCTGGAACGCGGGCGTGAAGGCCGCCGAGGCTGCCTGGAGCAGCAGGACCAAGACGTAGACCTGCCAGACGGCAGACACGAAGGGCAGGAACAGCACCACGGCCGCGCGCAGGAGGTCGAGCCCGACTAGGAGCGCGCGTGGGCTCGCATGGCGCGCGAGCGCGGCGGCCAGGGGGGCGAGGGTGACATAGGCCACCATCTTGATGGCGAGCGCGGTGCCCAGCACCGCGCCCGCGTCCTCGCCGGCGAGGTCGTAGGCGAGGAGCCCCAGGGCCACGGTGGCGAGCCCGGTGCCGACGAGCGCCACCACCTGGGCTGCGAAGAGGTGCCGGTAGGTGCGGTGGCGCAGGACTCCGAGCATCAGAGATGCCGGGTGAGGGCCTTCAGCTCCTCAAGGTCGGCAGGCCCCGAAGCGAGGCAGTGGTCGATGTGGTCGTGGATCAGCTCGCGCTTGGCGGAGGCGATGGCGCGCTCGACGGCGTGGAGCTGCGCGGCGAGGTCGAGGCAGGGCCGGCCGGCCTCCATCATGGCGATGGTGGCCTTCAGGTGGCCCTCGGCCCGGCGGAGGCGCGCCAGGAGGCGGGGGTGGCTCGCGTGAAGGGTGGCGTCGGTCATGGGGGCCATGATATCCCCCCGGGGAGGATGGGCAAGGGCGCCGGACGAGCGCCCGCCCGCGAGGGCAGGTCGAGACGGGATGTACAGGTTCCAGGCAATCGGAGGCTGGCCGGGGCGCGCGCTGAGCGCACTCCTCGCGCTGGCGCTCCTCCTCGCGCCGGCCGTGATCGCGGCCACGCACGGGCCCGGCGCGGCGCTGGAGGCCGCCGCAACGCTGGCCCAGGACCTCGCCCACGGGCACTCGCACGACACGGGCGAGCCCGGCAGCCATGACGGGACGGACCACGAGCATCCCATGCAGGCGATCCTGACCGGCGGAGCCCTCCAGGCCGTCGCACGCCGGCGCCCGAGTTCGCGCCCCGAGCCGCGGCTCGGCCAGAGCCGGGCGCGGGAGGGCCCGCGACGGCCGCCCCGGGCAGCCTGAGGCGCGTCGCGGCCCCGATCGGGCCGCATCCCCCTCAGGCTTCACCCACCCGGAAGGACCATCCCATGACTACCCACGCCCCGCCTTGGGGCCTAGGACGCGCGCAGGCCGGGCGCCTCGCGCTGCCGCTTCTGCTTCTGCTTCTGCTTCTCGCCTTTGCGTTCCTCGCGACCGAGGCCTTGGCCCACAACGTCACGCTGGGCGACAAGGGCTACATCGAGGAGGTCACGGGGCCGAAGCCCCTGGCCTTCCTGTATCTCGGCGCCAAGCACATGGTGACGGGCTACGACCACATCCTGTTCCTGGCGGGCGTGATCTTCTTCCTCCACGGGATGAAGCAGATCGGCACCTATGTGAGCCTCTTCGCCATCGGCCACTCGACCACCATGCTCGCGGGCGTGTGGTTCGGCTTCGGCATCAACCCTTACGTCATCGACGCCATCATCGGGTTCTCGGTGGTCTACAAGGCGCTCGACAACCTGGGCGCCTTCCCCGCGTGGTTCGGCGTGCAGCCCGACCCCAAGGCGGCCACGCTGATCTTCGGCTTCCTGCACGGCTTCGGCCTGGCCTCGAAGATCCTCGATTACGGCATCGCGCCGGACGGGCTCCTCGTGAACCTCATCAGCTTCAACATCGGCGTGGAGGTGGGCCAGCTCCTCGCGCTGGCGGGCATCCTGATGTTCATGCGCCACTGGCGGGCCTCCCCCGCCTTCGCTCGGCAGGCCTACACGGCCAACGTCGTCATGATGTCCGTGGGCTTCGTGCTCATGGGCATCCAGCTCTCCGGCCTGGCTTTCGCGTGAGGGAGACCGCCATGACCCAGACTAACCCCGCCCGCCCCGCCCTGCGCGCCGAGCCGCGCCCGGGCGCGCCCTTTGCCGCCCGGCCGGACGCCGTCCCGCCCAGTCCCGCGCAGCCCGGCCCCGTGCCGCGCGCCGCGGCCCCCGCCACGGGGATCGCCGGCACCCCTTCGAGCCTCCTGCGCTCCACTCTCAAGGCCGGCGGCGTGGCCGCGGCGATCCTCGTCCTCGTCTACCTGCCCGCCGAATACGGCGTGGACCCCACGGGCCTCGGCTCCGTCCTGGGCCTGACCGAGATGGGCGAGATCAAGCAGCAGCTTCGCGCCGAGGCGGAAGCCGACGCGGCGCTGGCTGCCTCGCCCGTGCCCTCGGTGCTGCCGCGCGAGGTGCTGGGCCGGCTCGACCGCATCGAGGCCGAGGTCGCCGCCATCGCGGCGGCGGTGGGAGCGCAGGCGCCGTTGCCGGGAGATGCCGCTGGCACCGATGCGTCAACGGCGCCAGAGGCCGAGCCGGCTGAGGCGGCCGCACCGGCCGAGGTGGCCGAGGCGCCTGTCGTCTCGGCGACGACGGAGCCCGCGCCGGCCCCGGAGGCCGCCGAGCCGGCGTGGCGCGACAGCTACGAGGTGACGCTCGCGCCCGGCGAGGGCATCGAGGTCAAGCTCGCCATGGAGGAGGGCCAGACCGCCACCTTCGCTTGGTCCGCGAACGGCGGCGTCGTCAACCACGACACCCACGGCGACGGGGGTGGGCAGAACGTCACCTACGAGGAGGGCCGCGCCGTGCCCGCCCAGGAGGGCACGCTCACCGCCGCCTTCACCGGCAACCACGGCTGGTTCTGGAGGAACCGCACGGAGGCGCCGGTGACGCTCACCTTGCAGACCGGCGGGGAGTACCTGGAGATGCGGAGGCCGTAGCTCTGGCCACGACGGGGGCGGGCGCCTGGCTCGTCCGCCCCCGCAGGTCTTGGCAGCGGTGCGCCATTTGTGAGTTTCGATCCGGTCGCTGGACCCAAGCGCCGCAAGGGCTTAGATTGCGCGCAAGTCCGGTGCGAAAGGAAGCCCCATGACGCAGCTCCTCGACCGTGCCATCGCCATCGCCCGCCAGCTCCCGCCTGAGGCGCAGGACGAGATCGCGCGTGAGCTGCTCCTCTTCGCCGGCGAGGACGTGGGACCGGTGCCGCTCACGGCCGAAGAGGAAGCGTGGCTCGCGCCGTCGCTCGCCCAGGCCGCCCGAGGCGAGTTCGCCTCCGACGAGGAGGTCGCAGCGCTCCTCGCCAAGCACGGGGCCAAGCACGGGGCGTGAGGGTCCGCTTCACGCCCCAGGCGCTGGCGGAGCTCGACGGGGTCCTGAGCTACGTTGCGGCCAGATCGCCCCAAGGCGCGCAGCGCGTCGGCGACCGAGTGCGCGCGGCGCTGGACGCCATGGCCGAGCAGCCGGGCATAGGCGCGCGCACCACCAACCCCCGGCTGCGCCGGCTGGTGCTGCGGCCCTATCCTTACCTCCTCTTCTACGAGGTCAGAGAGGCGGAGGTGGTCGTCATCGGCCTGCGCCACGCCGCCCGCGATCCCGGGACTATGCCAGGAGCCGGCCTCGGGGAGGCATCGTGATCCGGGGCTACGCGCGGGTGAGCACGGACGGTCAGACGCTCAGGCCGCAGGTGGAAAGCCTCAAGGCGGCCGGAGCGGAGACGGTCTACCGCGAGACCGTCTCCGGGGCGAAGCGCGACCGGGCGCAGCTTGCCAAGCTCTTGCGCGAGGTGGAGCCCGGCGACGTGGTGCTGGTGACGCGGCTCGACCGGCTGGCGCGCTCCACGCGGGATCTCCTCAACGTGCTGGGGGCCTTGGCCGAGAAGGGCGCCATGTTCCGCTCGCTTGCCGACCCTTGGGCCGACACCACGACCCCGCACGGCCGGCTCATGCTGACGGTGCTGGCGGGGCTTGCCGAGTTCGAGCGCGAGTTGATCCGGGCGAGGACCGGCGAGGGACGCGCCCGGGCCAAGAGGGAGGGCCGCAAGATGGGCCGGCCCCACAAGCTCACGCCGCACCAGCAGCGCGAGGCCAGGGAGCGGCGGGACGCGGGCGAGAGCCTCAGCAGCATCGCGCGCAGCTTCAACGTCCACCACGCGACGATAGGGCGGCTCTGCGGAGGCTGAGGGGGTGGCCAAGGAAGGACGCTCGCCGCTGGGCAGTCCCTTCCGATGCCAGGAGCCTCGGAAGGGACGGGCTTGGGCGTGGGCCGCTGCGGTCCCCTCAAGGCCTGTCCTCGGCGCTCGCGCGCCTGCGGGAGGCCTTGACCGGCCCTCCGCGTGGGATCGGAGGTCGCGCATAGGGCGAAAGCCGTTGCGGGCCAGCGGCGCGTCCGGCACGATGAGGGGAAGCGCCGGCAGGGGAGACTCCCCCAGCACAGCGCGACACCAGGGGAGCGACCACCCAGAAACACCAAGACCCGCCGGGGGCGGGCCTGGATATCCGGCGAGGCCGGGAAACTGATTGATTGGCGTCTTCAGCTTCCCATGCCTCCCCGACCTTTCGCAAGAGCTTTTCTTGCCACGGAGAGGCTATGCCTGCGCACGACTTGGTGCGCCGGCCACGGCTCCCCGTGTCGGCCCCGCCCTCGACGGCTCCCCGCGAGCTGAGAGGGACGACAGATGATGAAGCAGATCGGGGCCTTGCTCGGAGCAAGCCCAGGGGCGCCCGGCCGTGGCCGGCGCGCGAGCGATCCCGTGCGCCGCGGCTCGCGCCTAGCCGGGACGTGCGAGGGCGCGTGGTGGCGCCCCACCCCGCGGGCCGAGGTGAGGCGCGTGCTGCTCGCGGCCAAGCGCTACGAGCTGGCCGGGCGGCAGGCCGGGAGGAGGCGCGGCCCCCTTGGGCACGTGGCGCTGGAGGTGCTGGAGTTGCTCGCCAACTTGGTGAGCCATCGGAGCGGACGGCTGGAGCCCTCGTATGCCTACCTCATGCGGACGCTCCGGCGGTCCAAGGACGCGGTGCACCAGGCGCTGGTCGCGCTGAGGGAGCACGGCTTCCTCGACTGGCTCAGGCGGCACGAGAAAGTGGAGGTGCTGGAGGACGCGCCGGGCCCGCGCGTGCGCCAGGTGAGCAACGCCTACCGGCTGAGCCTGCCTGCCCGTGCGGCGCAGCTCCTCGGACACTGGCTGTCCTCGTCCCCGCCGCTGCCCGACGACATGGCGCAGGAGCGCGAGGACCGGGCCGCCTGGCTCAGGGAGCACAAGGCCGCCCTGCCCCTCTCCGAGCTGTCGCTCGTCGAGGTCGAGGACGACCGGCTGGCGCGGGTGCTGGGGGAGCTGGGGCGGGCCGTCGAGGCGCGGGCCCGTGTTGCCCGGGGACAGAGCCGTGGGGACGAGGCTTGCTCCTAATCAGAGCGCGAGTCCGTCAGGCAGGGAGAAACCAAAACTAAGGGCTTAGAAGAAGCTCAGTCAGCCGCGGTAGGACCACAAAAGCTGCAAAGA
>NZ_VDFV01000076.1 GCF_006152145.1 Rubellimicrobium roseum
TCGCCGCATCCACACCGGGGTCCCTCTTGAACGCCGATCCAGGGTCCCGATCCCGTGCCGATTGACACCTCAGACCAACTCCGCGAGGAGTGGATCGAGATTACGCGGAATGCCATCGACGCCGGCAACCAGGCCCAGTGCCAGACCTACTACGACCAGGCGGTGACGGAGCTCGCGCAGCTCGGCAGTGACGGCGCGCCTGAGCAGACGGGCGACGAGCAGACCCAGCAAGCGCAGGCCCAGCCGCAGACTGGCGAGCAGGTCGGGACGCAGACCGCCCAGACCGAGGGCGGAGCCCAAGGATGTGAGGCTTTGGAGGCCCTGACGGCCGAAGAGGCCGACCGCCTGCGCGAAGAGTGGATTGCCGAGGCAGAGCAGGTGATCGAGGCGGGCGACGCGGCCCAGTGCCAGGCGCTTTTCGATCAAGCGAGCGCCGAGCTGGCGCCGCTGGACACCGGACAACAGGTCCAAGACGGCGCAGCTGTGGCGGCAGAGATCGTCGTGGTCCAGCCCGATGCAGAGGTCCAAGTCACCCAACCGCCGCCCGAGGTGACGGTGACCAATCCCCCGCCGGAGGTGACGGTGAACCAGGGGCAGCCGCAGGTGCTCGTGCGGCAGGCACCGCCCAATGTGCGGGTCCAGGTGCCCCAGCCAATCATCACCATCGAGCAGCCGCCGCCGGAGATCATCATCACCATGCCCGACCCGCAGGTCGCGGTGACCAACCCCGAGCCGCAGGTCGAGGTGCGGCAGGCGCAGCCGACAGTGCGCGTCGAGCAGCCCGAACCCCAGGTGCGGGTCGAGCAGGCCGAAGGCGGCGACGGGCAGGCCGACGTGCAGGTCCAGCAGTCGGAAGAGGCCCAGGTGCTGTTGACTCAACCGCAGAGCGATCCTCAAGTCGAGGTCACCCAGCAGGAGCCGGTGGTGACGGTCGAACAGGCCGAGCCCAACGTTACTGTTGAGCAGGTCGGCGAGGCCGAGGTGCAGTTCAGCCAGACGGGCGAGCCGGTCATCACCTTCCAGCAAGGCCAAGGCGGGGTACAGAACGAAGACCCCACGCAGGACCAACCAAATGCGGAGGGCGACTTGGACGCTCAGCAGGAGGTCGAGGTGGACCAATAAGAGTATCTCGGCGATCAGCCCAGACCGACCCTACCGGTCGGTTTGGGTCCTTCTGCGCCATCGAGGTACTCTCACTTCCATGAGCAATTGAGGTCGCCCGACTTCGTTGTGTGCTAAGCGTACGATAGGCTCATCCAGCCATGACCAGACCGACCCTTTGACGCTGACTGCATCATCGCAGTCGCGTGTCTTTGAGTATCGGGACGGGATGCAGTTGCGTCCTGACGACATCTTCGATCAGGAAGGCGTTTTCGTTTGCAGCATACAGAAGCCGTCGCCCAAGATCGACGCTGGCTGAATGACCGCTCGCCAGAAGGCGCGACTGACCTTTGGGATGCGTCTCGAGCTGACTAGGAGGAGAGAATGTCCATGCATATGGTCCAGGTTGCAGCAGGCGCTTTCGCCGCGGTGCTTGCCTACGGTCCCATCGCTGCGAAGGCGCAGGAGTTCGTCAACGTCCTGACCGGCGGGACCTCTGGCGTGTACTATCCGCTCGGCGTCGCCCTGTCCGAGATATACGGGACGGAGATGGAAGGCGTCCGCACTCAGGTCCAGGCCACCAAGGCCTCGGTCGAGAACCTCAACCTCCTACAGGAAGCTCGAGGCGAGATCGCCTTCTCGTTGGGCGACAGCTTGGTTCTGGGGTGGGAGGGCAACGAGGAGGCTGGTTTCCGCGAACCGTTAACCAAGCTGCGCCGGGTCGCGGCCATCTACCCGAACTACCTCCAGCTCGTCGCCACTGCGGATTCGGGCATCACGACACTGGCCGACCTCGAAGGGCGCACGCTGTCGGTGGGCGCGCCCGCCTCTGGCACCGAGCTCAACACCCGGGCAATCCTCGAGGCCGCCGGGATGAGCTACGACGACATGGGCCAGGTGCAATATCTGCCCTTCGCCGAATCGGTCGAGCTCATGAAGAACGGCCAGCTCGACGCCACGCTCCAGTCTGCGGGCCTGGGCGTCGCCTCCATCCAAGACCTCGCCACCACCAACCCGATCACCATCGTCGAGATCCCCTCGGATCTCGTCGGGAGCATCGGGGCGCCCTATGCCCCCGGCATCATCCCGGCGGGCACCTACGAGGGCCAAGAGGCCGACGTGGAGACCGCCACCGTCGTCAACTACCTCGTCACCCATGAGGACGTGCCCGAGGAGACGGTCTACCAGATGACCAAGCTGCTCTTCGAGAACCTCGACCGCATGACGGCCGCGCACAGCGCGGCGGCCGATATCGCCGTCGAGACGGCCGTGGACGAGAGCCCGGTCCCGTTGCACCCGGGGGCCGAACGCTACTACCGCGAGATGGGTCTGCTCAACTGAGCCCCTGCGCCGGAGCGACGGGGCGCCGGCTCGATGCCTTGGTGGCCACCTCGACCGCTCCGGCTCGATCAGCCCGGCGGCTTCGATCCGTCCTGCCCATGACCTGACCGAGAGGGCCAACATGTCGACATCCGACCTCGACGGGGTTCGGCAGCTTCCTCCCGACGCCGCGCTCCAGGCCGCAGCGGGCGACGGCTCTCCTGGGGAGGGTCTGGCAGAAGGATTCGGCGAAGGCTTGGCCGGCCGCGTGGCCTTCTGGATCGCCTTCGCCTTCACCGCCTTCCAGCTCTGGTCCGCCGCCTATGGCACGCTGCCAAGCCAGGTGGTGCGCGCCATGCACGTGGGCTTCCTCCTCCTGCTCGGCTTCGGGCTCATGGCCAACCTGCAGGCCCGGACGAGGCGGTCGAAGATCATGCTCTGGACCTTCGGCTTGGCGGGGTTCGGAGTGGGGCTCTACAACTGGGTCAACTACGTGCCCCTGCTTCAGCGGACGGGCTTCCTGACCACCCTCGACCTCATGGTCGGGACCGGGCTGCTGGTCCTTGTCTTCGAGGGCGCACGCCGCCTGATGGGCCTGCCGCTCGCCGTCATCGCCGGCGTCTTCCTGGCCTACTGCTTCTTCGGGCAGCACATGCCCGGCGCCCTCGTCCATCGCGGCTACGACTACGACCAGATCGTCGAGCACATGGCCTTTGGAACCGAGGGCATCTTCGGCACGCCGATCTATGTCTCCGCCGCCTACATCTTCATCTTCGTGGTCTTCGCAGCCTTCCTCGAACGGGCTGGCATGATCGCCCTCTTCAACGACGTGGCGCTCGGCCTCGTCGGCGGAGTCCGGGGCGGCCCCGCTCAGGTCTGCGTCCTGTCCTCCGCCCTCATGGGCACCATCTCGGGCTCGGGCGTGGCGAACGTCGTGGCCTCGGGTCAGTTCACCATTCCCCTGATGAAGCGTTTCGGCTTCCGGTCGGCCTTCGCGGGCGGCGTCGAGGCGACGTCGTCGATGGGCGGCCAGATCATGCCCCCGGTGATGGGAGCGGTCGCCTTCATCATGGCCGAAACCCTGAACATCCCCTACGCGGAGGTGGTCTTGGCGGCGCTGATCCCGGCGCTGCTCTACTTCGGGGTCTGCTTCTGGATGGTGTACCTGGAGGCTGGCAAGGCGGGCCTGTCCGGCATGGACAAGGCGGCGCTCCCCCGGCCCTGGGACGCGATCCGGACCCACTGGCCCTTGGTCCTGCCGCTTGCGGCGCTCGTCTACCTGCTCATGGCGGGCTACACCCCGATCTTCGCCGGCACCATGGGCCTTGCGCTGACCGTGGTTCTCATCCTCGGTTCGCCCATCGCGGCTCTGATCGGCCCCTTCGCCTTCCGGATCGTCTTCTGGATCGCGCTGGGCCTCGCCGCCGCGGCCTTCATGCGCTTCGGCGTCAACATCCTGGCACTGGTGATCGGCGGCCTCGTTCTGGCAACCCTGACCTTCAAAGGCGGCCGGGAAACCCTGCTGATCTGCCGCGACTCCATGGCCGAAGGCGCCAAGAACGCCCTTCCGGTTGGGATCGCCTGCGCCATCGTGGGCGTGGTCATCGGGACCCTGACGCTCACCGGCATCGCCTCCACCTTCATCGGCGCGATCATCCGCATCGGCGACGACTCCCTGTTCCTGTCGCTCCTGCTCACGATGCTGACCTGCCTCGTGCTCGGCATGGGGATTCCCACCATCCCCAACTACATCATCACCTCGTCCCTGGCGGGCCCGGCGCTCCTTGAACTCGGGGTGCCCCTGCTCGTCAGTCACATGTTCGTCTTCTACTTCGGCATCATGGCCGACCTGACGCCGCCGGTGGCGCTGGCCTGCTTTGCCGCCGCGCCGATGGCCAAGACCTCGGGGCTGCGGATCTCCCTCGAGGCCACCAAGCTCGCCACCGCCGGCTTCGTGATCCCCTTCATGGCGGTCTACACGCCGTCCCTGATGCTTCAGGACGGCGGGGCCATCGCGCAGGCCTACGGCTATCCGGTCGAGGTGGCCTATGTGCTGCTCAAGGCCTGCCTCGGCATCGCGCTCTGGGGGACCGCCTTTGTGGGCTTCTTCCTCCGGCCGATGAGCGCTCTGGAACGGACCGCCGCCTTCGTTGCGGGCGCGCTCCTCGTTCTGGCCGTGCCGCTCACCGACCAGGCCGGCTTTGCCTTGGCCGCAGCGGTGGTCGGCGTGCATCTCTGGCGGGTCCGCTCGGTCAGGGCACCGGGCGCTCCTGCGCCATGAGCCTCTGCCTGACGGCGGGGGGCGTGACCCTGGCTCTGGCCATCGAGACCTTCTCGTTGATCTGGGCGCATTCGGTCGAGAGGACCGATTGGCGCGAGGAATGGCGGGTGACCGAGGTGGGCCTCGTCATCGAGTCCGCTTCCATCGCAGGCTCGGGCGCTGGAATGGAGGTGCCAGAAGGTGCAGTGTTGCGAGATGGAGCCTGGCACTACCAGCCCGCGCTGCCGCCACAGGCCGAGGTTATCTTTGCTGACGCAGGACGGGAGACTGGGGACTGGCGGCTCTGCGAAGGCAACGTGTGCCGCGACGTGGGCGACCTCGTGCCAAGCAGGGGCGATCAAGTGACTCTGAGGGCCTGCGGACTGTCGGGCATGAAGCTCTCCGAAGTCTCCTCCGCGCATGCCTCTGGTCGCCGCCCTACCAAGTAGGCTCTGCTGACTTTCCTCGCCCGCGCGGGAGGCACCTGATGCAGGCGTGACGTGTCCCGCTTGTCTGTGGAAAGTTAAACACCCAAGTAGCGTTCACTCACCTCGCCTGTGAGATCCCGAATGGACCCCGACCAGACGGTGGAGCCTCGCTCTATGACCACCGCCCGGTCGGCGATTGTTGCGAGTTCCCGAAGCGACTTGTCCACCACAAGGATGGCGACCCCGGTCTCCTCTTTGAGGCGGCGCAGGGCCGCCCAGATCTCCTGGCGCACGACCGGCGCAAGTCCCTCGGTCGCCTCATCGAGGATCAGGAGCCGCGGGTTGGTCATTAGCGCCCTCGCAATAGCGAGCATCTGCTGCTCGCCGCCTGACAGCGAGGCGGCGCGCTGTCCGAGCCTTTCGCCCAGTCGAGGGAAGAGCGCCACCGTGCGGGGCAGCGTCCATTCCCCCGGCCGCGCCGCGGCGATCAGGTTTTCTTCCACCGTGAGTGGAGCGAAACAGCGTCGCCCTTCCGGCACCAATCCGACGCCAGCCCGGGCGACCCGGTGCGCCGGCCAGCTCGCCATGTCACGCCCGTCGAAGCGGACAGCACCGCCGGAAAGGCCAATCAGGCGGCAGATGGCGCGGATTGTCGTGGTCTTGCCCATCCCGTTCCGGCCCATCAGAGCCATGACCTCTCCTGGCCCTACCTCGATCGAGACGCCGAAGAGCGCCTGACTTGGGCCATAGGCGACACAGATGTCCTCGACCGAGAGCAGGCTCATGCCGCGTCGTCCCCGAGATAGGCGATGCGGACGCGAGGGTCGCGGCGGATGTCCTCGGCCGTGCCGGTGGCGATGATCTCGCCATAGCAGAGCACACTGATCCGATCGGCGATGGCGAAGACCGCATCCATGTCGTGCTCCACGAGCAGGATCGGCGCCTCCTCGCGGAGCCGGTCGAGGAACCCGGTCAGTCGCCGCGAGCCTTCGGCACCGAGCCCGGCCATGGGCTCATCCATCAGGAACGCCCTGGGCTCCAGCGTCAGAGCGACGGCGACCTCGAGGAGCCGGCGCTGGCCGTGGGACAGATCCGCCGTCCGCCGGTCCGCTTCCTCGACAAGGCCGACCCGTTCGAGCGCCGCCCTCGCGAGCAGGGCGAGGTCACGGTCGCACAGGGCGGACCGGAACAGGCGCATCACTTGGCCCGACCGGCCGACTGCGCCCAGCAGGGCGTTCTCCAGAACGGTCAGCTCCATAGCGAGTGAGGACACCTGAAAGGTCCGTCCAAGCCCCTTCCGCGCCCGTCCCACGGCGTCGAGACGCGTCACGTCCTCGCCACCGAGAAGAACGCTTCCGGCGTCCGGCCGCAGGCTCCCGGCCGTGAGCCCGATCAGGGTCGACTTGCCTGCCCCGTTGGGCCCGATCAGCGCATGGATCTCGCCCGGCCGCAGGTCGAGCGTCACGGCCCTTGCCGCCTCGACCGCGCCGAACCGGCGGGACAGGCCGCGCAACTCGACCACCGGGGCGGTCACGACCGGCTCCCGGCCGTCAGCCCGCCGATCAATCCCCCCCGCGCGAAGAGCACCACAAGGAGGAGCGCCGCGCCCAGGAAGATCATCCAGTGATCCGACACGCCGCCCAGCCAGTGCTCGAGGAACACGAAGAGACCGGCCCCGACCACCGGCCCCAGCAGTCGTCCTACGCCTCCGAGGACGACGAGGACGATGAACTCGCCCGACAGATGCCAAGACAGCATTGCCGGGCTGACGAAGCGGTTGAGGTCGGCGAAGAGAGCTCCGGCGAGACCGGTGATCGCGCCGGAGATCACGAAAGCCACGAGCCGCAGGCGGTAGGGCTCGATCCCCACTGTTCTCACCCGCGCCTCACTTTGCCGCGCGGCCGAGAGCGCAAGGCCGAACGGCGAGACGGAGATCCGCCAGGACAGCAGGAGCGCGAGTCCGAGAAGGACGTAGCAGATGGCGAAGAAGGGGAGCGGCCGCAGCGTGTTGAGGCCGGGAAAGGCATTCCTGACATAGATCGACACGCCGTCCTCTCCGCCATAGGCCGGCAGCGCCACGGCGAAGTAGTAGAGCATCTGGCCGAAGGCGAGCGTGATCATGATGAAGTAGACGCCCGAGGTCCTGAGGCTGAGCGCGCCGATGCCGAGCGCTGCGAGGGCAGAGGCCACGACCGCGACGAGCCAGATCAGCGGCATCGAGGTCGTGCCCTGGATCGTGATCGGCCATGTCATCATCGGCGTGAAGCTCTGCGCGTGTAAGGCCAGAATTCCCGCCGCATAGCCGCCCACTCCGAAAAAGGCCGCGTGGCCTAGGCTCACCAGTCCGCCCAGGCCGAGCGCGAGGTTCAGCCCGACGGCGGCCAGCGCCAGGATCGCCGCGCGCGTGGCGAGCGTGATCATGAAGGGCGCCTCGGCCCAGAAGCCCCAGAGCGGCAGCGCGAGCAGCGCCCCAAGGACGAGCGCGTTCAGGTGCCGCTCCCGGATCATGTTGCCGCACCGAAGAGCCCGGTCGGGCGCACCACGAGCACCGCCGCCATCAGGATGTAGATCGCCATCGAGGCCAAGGCCGTGCCGACAATGTTGGCCGCGGAGGGCTCCATCACCATACCGAAGGCGAGCGGCAGCAGGAACCGCCCCAGCGTGTCCGTGAGCCCCACAAGGATCGAAGCCACGAAGGCGCCTCGGATTGAGCCAATCCCCCCGATCACGATGATGACAAAGGCGAGGATCAGGACCGGCTCACCCATGCCGACCTGCACCGACTGGAGGGCACCGACCAGCGCGCCGGCCAAGCCCGCCAGCGCCGCACCGAGGGCGAAGACCATCGTGTAGAGCCGGGCGATGTTCACGCCCAGCGCCGCCACCATCTCGCGGTCGGCCTGCCCGGCGCGGATGCGCACGCCTACCCGGGTTCGCGCGATCAGCCAGAACAGCGCCAATGCCACGGCGAGGCCTATTGTTATGATAGCCAGCCGGTAGCCTGGGTACGCGAAGCCACCGGGAAATGTGACAGGTCCTTTAAGCGGCGCAGGGATATCGAGGTACAACGGGAAGGAGCCGAACAGCCAACGCGTCCCTTCCGAGAAGATGAGGATCAGCGCAAAGGTGGCGAGAACCTGGTCGAGGTGGTCGCGCGCATAGAGCCTTCGGATCACGAGGGTTTCGACCAGCACCCCCGCGACGGCGGCGGCGGCCAGCGCCGCGCCAAGTCCGAGAAGGAACGACCCGGTCGCCCCAGCCACGGCTGCCGCCGCAAAGGCGCCGATCATGTAAAGCGACCCATGCGCGAGGTTGATGAGTCCCATCACGCCGAAGACCAGCGTCAGGCCGGCCGACATCAGGAACAGCATCACCCCGAGCTGGAGCCCGTTCAGGATCTGCTCGAGAAGGAGCGAAAGGCTCATGCAGCGGGACTCGGGGCGCCGGTCTGGCAGCCCCTTGTCAGTTCACATGGCGCAGTCGGCGGCATAGGCATCGGTGTGGTCCTCGAGCGCTGTGCCGATGATCCGGTTGGTGAGCACGTCGCCTTCCAGCACCACCTCGCGAACGTAGATGTCCTGAATGGGATGGTGGTTCGGCCCGAACTCGAAGTCGCCGCGGGTCGAGGCAAAGCCGGCCTCCCGCAGCGCCTCGCGGAAGGCGTCCATGTCCGCCACATCGGCCTTCTCCATGGCCGAGATCATGAGGTTCGCCGTATCAAACCCCTGGCTCGCATAGAGCGAGGGCAGCCGCCCGTACTCCGCCTGGAAGCTTTCGACAAAGGCGCGGTTCGCGTCGTTGTCGAGATCCTTGGACCATTGCGAGGTGTTCCGCGCCCCGAGCGCCGCCTCGCCCACCGCCCCGAGGATGTCCTGATCGAAGCTGAAGCCCGGGCCCACCAGGGGCAGGTCCACCCCTGAATCAGCGTACTGCTTGAGGAAGGAGATGCCCATGCCGCCCGGCAGGAAGAAGAACACGCTGTCCGCCGCGCTCGCCCGGATCTGAGCTATCTCGGCCGCATAGTCTGTCTGGCCAAGCTGGGTGTAGAGTTCGCCCGCCAGCTCGCCCTGGTAGAATCTCTTGAAGCCGGTCAACGCGTCCTGCCCCGCCGGATAGTTGGGCGCGAGGATGAAGGCCGACGAAAAGCCCGCCTCGTTCATGTGGGCTCCCGCCGCCTCGTGCAGGTTGTCGTTCTGCCAGGCGACGTTGAAGTAGTTCGGGTGGCACCCGGCCCCGGCGAGCTGCGATGGCCCGGCATTGGGTGACAGATAGAAGACGTCCTGATTGACCGCCGAAGGCACGACGGCCATCGCCAGATTTGAGAAGATGATGCCGGTCAGCACGTCCACGCCCTCGGACTGGATCAGCCGGTCCGCGAGTTGCACGGCGACGTCCGGCTCCTGTTGGTCGTCCTCGACCACGACCTCGATGTCGTCCCGCCCGGACTGCTTCACGGCCAGGAGGAAGCCGTCCCGCACGTCGAGCCCGAGCCCGGCGCCCCCGCCCGAGAGCGTGGTGATCATTCCGACCTTGAGCCCCTCAGCCGAGGCCCCGGTCACAAATGTGGCAAGCACCGCACCAAGCCCCAGAACACTCCTGACCATTCGTCCCTCCCATCGGGTTCATGGCTCGATGGTAAACGGGACGAAGCGAAATGGCAGAGGTTTTCCGCAGACCTCCGTAGCGTCGCTCGGATTTGTAGCCCTCATCCTCAGCTGCTCCTGAAGGACTGTGCTGAGGCACGGTTTCATCGGCGGGCGGATGTTGATATGGTCTCCACCCTATGGGGCCGATCCAGCCGTTGACGGCGATGAGTGGACCTGGCGCTTCGACGTGTCGCGTCGGCAGTACATAAAAAGTGATCTGGTCGAAGCGGCTCCCCTTTCGATGCCACCACGGACCATCCGCTCAGCCCCTCGGATCGAGGGAGCAAAGGAAAGAGCTCATGACACATTGGCCCGATCAGGCCGACGACCAGCCCACCGTCTCCGGCGCAGAGCGTCTCCGGGCACCCGAAGGTAAGACCGAGATCATCAAGACCTCCTACGAGATCGGGCAGGACAACATCGCCCGCAACGGTGTGCTGTCGTTCGACATCCACCAAGTGGTCTTCACCGTCTCGGCCCTCGCGATCGTCGCCTTCACAGTGCTGACCATGACCTTCCAGAACGAACTCGAGCCGCTGTTCGAGGGCCTGCGCGATTGGCTTACGGCCAACTTGGACTGGTTCTTCCTTCTCGCGGGCAACATCTTCGTTCTGCTCTGCCTTGCCCTGATCGCCACGCCTTTGGGCCGCGTGCGGCTGGGCGGGCCAGACGCCACGCCGGACTACAGCTACGTCTCCTGGTTTTCCATGCTCTTCGCCGCCGGCATGGGCATCGGGCTGATGTTCTACGGGGTCTCTGAGCCGCTGGGCCACTTCAGCGCAGCGTTCGGGGGCGTGACCACTGACGCGAGTGGCGCGCGCACCGACTGGGCGCCGCTCGGGGGTGCGGAAGGAGATCCTGTGGCCGCCCGGCGGCTTGGCCTTGCGGCCTCGATCTTCCATTGGGGTCTGCATCCCTGGGCCATCTACGCCGTCGTGGCGCTCGCGCTGGCGCTCTTTTCCTTCAACAAGGGCCTGCCGCTCACGCTGCGCTCCTGCTTCCATCCCATCCTGGGGGATCGGATCTGGGGCTGGCCGGGGCACGTGATTGACATCCTGGCCATCCTCGCCACGATCTTCGGGCTGGCCACGTCGCTGGGCATCGGCGCCCAGCAGGTGGCCGGTGGGCTCAACTTCCTCCTTGGCTTTCCGACGTCGAACCCCGCGCTGGCGCTCGTCATCCTCGTGATCACGGCCATCGCCCTGGCTTCGGTGGTGGCGGGGATGGACGCAGGGGTAAAGCGCCTGTCGGAGCTGAACCTGGGCCTCGCCGCGCTCCTGCTGCTCTTTGTCATCGTGGCCGGTCCCACGCTCGACATCCTGACGAGGTTCGCCCGCAACATCGGGGCCTATGTCACCTACCTGCCGGCGCTTTCCAATCCGTTCGGGCGCACGGACGACAACTTCCGGCACGGCTGGACGGCCTTCTACTGGGCTTGGTGGATCAGCTGGTCGCCCTTTGTGGGCATGTTCATCGCCCGCGTGTCCCGTGGACGGACGGTGCGGGAGTTCCTTGTGGCCGTCCTGCTCGTGCCGACGGTGCTGTCCGTGCTCTGGATGACGGCCATGGGCGGCACGGCCATCAGCCAGGTGCTGAACGACGGCTTCACCGGCGCGCAGGACGCGCCCTTGGAGCTGAAGCTCTTTGCCATGCTGACCCAGCTGCCCCTGACCTTCCTGAGCTCGCTCGTGGGCCTCGTGCTCGTGGTGGTGTTCTTTGTAACCTCCTCGGACTCGGGCTCCCTGGTGATCGACGCCATTGCCGCGGGAGGCAAGGTGAACGCGCCCACGCCCCAGCGAGTGTTCTGGGTCAGCTTCGGCGGGCTTGTGGCCATTGCGCTGCTTCTGGGCGGAGGCCTCGCCGGCTTGCAGGCCATGGCCGTCTCAACGGGTCTCCCGTTCACGGTGGTCCTGCTGGGTGCATGCTACGCCATCGTGCGAGGCCTGCTGAACGAGCCCCCTTTGAGGGGCCGATCCTGACCAGCTTTGATGCCGGAGACACTGAACCGGGCGGGTCGAGTTTTCAGGACGTACCTTTAGCTACCGATCCAAGTGGCTAGGCTGGTTGGGAGCTTTCCCCGGAGGTGGCGCTATCTGCTGGCGTTATCGTGGCGGGCGCCTGTAGGCAGCGGCTCCCTGGCTGTCCAGGGCACCGCCCAGCCTGCGCACCTGTTGCGGTCAGCACAAGCGAATGGGCTTGGTCTCAGAACCAAGCCGCGGCATCGGGCGTTCCCCTGTCAGACGATGTTCTTGAACTGGCCCCTGTTTCGACCGGACACCTGGGCATAACCATGGAGGCTTAGGCATAGCCCTAAGCACGT
>NZ_VDFV01000077.1 GCF_006152145.1 Rubellimicrobium roseum
TGCGCCAAAGGGGTCCCGTTTGGACGCCGATCACCCCGGAAGCGGGGTCCTTATTCCATGCTGATCAACACTTTTGGGCAGCAACCGCCATGAACTTCTCCCCACTGCAGATACAATGTCAGTCCATATGACCCAAACTTCAAGTCCAAGTGAACCATACCTCTTGGGGCTCTGCCAGTGATGTGCGCCCATCGTGGTCACCGACTTCAGCGTGAGCCGGGCTCGAGGCTAGAAAGTGGTTGAGCGACGCGCAGCTCCATCCGGCTGCCTGCTGAAGGCGCGCAGCCTTCATCGATGCCCTTCAATGTTGGAGGCTCTGCCGGTAGAGAGCATGCGAATTGCAGGTCCCGCATGTGGCCACTGCTCTCTTTGAAGATTGCCCCCTTTGGAAAGGCCCGACATGCTCATCTCGATCGTCACTGCCGTGTTCAATCGGGCTGACACCGTAGCCGACGCGATAGAAGGCCTGCGGACGCAGAGCTGGAGCCACTGGGAGCACGTTATCCAGGACGGAGGCTCAACGGACGGCACGTTGGAGGTGATGCACGGTCTCGCCGACCACCGCACGCGGCTGGAAAGCGGCAAGGACGGAGGCATTTATGACGCGCTCAACCGGGCGTTTGCTCGCACAACCGGAGATATCGTGGGCCTCCTCCACTCGGACGACCTCTTTGCTGCGCCAGATATTCTGGAATCGGTGGCCGCGGCCTTTGCTGACCCGGAGGTGGACGCAGTCTACGGCGACCTTCTTTATGTAGCCAAGGACGACCCCGCGCGCGTGATCCGCACGTGGAACTCCCAGCCCTTCCGACCGGCGCTGCTCCGTCGGGGCTGGATGCCCCCGCACCCCACCCTCTTCTTGCGACGGCGAGTAATCGAGATCCACGGTTCCTTCGACACGTCCTACCGCATCGCTGCGGACTATGATGCGGTATTGCGCTACTTTCGCCAGCCGGGCTTCCGAGCGGTGCACGTGCCCAAGATCTTCGTGCGAATGCGCGTGGGTGGCGAAAGCAATCGCTCGGTGGAACGCATCCTGAAGAAGAGCCGCGAGGACTACCGCGCGCTGCGCACCAATGGCGTGGGCGGCGTGGGCACGCTGGTCATGAAGAACGCCAGCAAGGTCGGGCAGTTCTTCTGATGTTCAGGGCAGAGTCGCACCCGGCAGAGAGCAGCCACCCAAGAATGCCCCGCTGAGGACGGCCAAGACAATAGATAGCGACGTGTCATCCCGATTGGTCTGTCTGAAGGTGGTAAGGTCGGACCAGCGGCTCAGCCGGCAGTCCCCACTCCTTGTTGAGCTTGTGAACCATCTCGACCGTGAGAGCGCGTCTCCGGTTCAGGATCTCTGACGCCCGAGGGGCGGAGCCGAAGAGCCGGGCCAGATCGGCCTGGGTGCGGTTCGCCGCTTCCATATGTGCGCGCAGAAGGTCCACCGGCTCGACTTCCGGGATGGGGAAGTGGTGCTCCTCGTAGTGCTCCACCAGGTCGATGAGCACGTCCAGCTCGTCCCCTTCGGGCGTGCCGGGGTCGGCGCCCCAGAGGACTTCAATGCGTGCGAGGGTGGTCTTGTGGTCGTCAGGGGTGCGGATGGGTTGAATGGGCATGAGGGGGTCTCTGAGCGGGGGGTCAGGGATCAGATGAGCAGAGGGGGCTGGGGAGGTCTGGGGTTCTAAGGTCTGAGGTCAGTGGGTCAGGTTCGGTTCACAGTCAGAGCGTCGATGCGGTCGTATTCGGCATGGGTGCCGAGGAACTTGAGGAAGGCGACTTGGCGCCGGAAGTCGAAGGCAACGACGAGGCGGTAGTTTCCCCCCGCCACCTCGAAGCGCACCCGCTCGGCGTTCAGGACCTTGGCCTTTGAAAAGCTGGCCTGAACCTCCTGTGGGGTGTTCCACGAAGCAGCCTTTGCCACCCGGAACCAATGTTCCAGCGAAGCGCGGGTCTCCGGGTGCAGTTCAGCGAACTCTGTGATTGTGTTTCTGGCGATAATTCGCATGGCTGCAGCCGTTTTCCCATTTTGGGAATATGATGGTGCGAGCGGGCTGAGTCAAGGACACCTTTCCCAAATCGGGAACAGGGTGTTGGGTCGACGTGGAAACGATGCTTGGAAGTCGTGCTTCGGAGCACAACTCCGTCTTCAGGCTTCAACCGTCGCCTTTCGTGCCGATGAACCGTACGGTGCAGACGACCGAACCGTCCTCGTCGGTGACGCAGAGGCGCCGGTCAGGACTGTTCCAGAAGTCGACCGCCTGATCCTTCATCAACTGACCGGCAAGGGTCGCTGCCTCTGCGAGAACCTCCTCAGGACCGTTAAGAACCTCCTCCACCGGATCGAGATCGGGGCTGTTTGGGAACTCGAAGATGTACTTGGGCATACCGGTCCTTCTCGGCCCCCCACGGGAGACTACCCGCAAAGGTAGAAGCTACATGCTTTCGACAACCATGTGGAGACCGGTCCAGAACATTCTTCGGATCGTCTACGGCAAGGTCACACTTCGGTCGGCTGAGGCGCCAGCGCAATTTATTGCGTCAATCACGCCTCTTTTCAGCCCTAAGCCCTTCACCTTTGCCGCGGTCAGGAGTAGTAACATTCCGCACACCTCACCGTCACCCTCTGTGAAGCGGAACCTCAGATGAAGAGGCACGAGCTCTTCGGCCAGCCCACCAACCACACCGATGCGCCGAGCCCTATGGGGCAGGGTTACGCCGACACGTCTCGCCGGGGTGCAACGGTTGGAGGGAGGCGACTGACTGACCTGTTTGGGACGGACGTCAACTCACTCGAGGTACTCGACGAGCTTCGCCAGATCCAATGGTTTGCTCGCCAAGTGATTGGGGACAACCTCGACCGCCACTCCCTTGAGCGTGCCACGTTGGAACGCCTGCGTACGTCGATCCTGCGCCAGACCGAACAGGCCAAGATCCTGCAGGACAGGATTGTTCAAGCCGGCGCGGGTATCGCTTCGCAGGAGGAGATCGCCAAGCTCTGCCAGTTCTTCGAAGAGGCGCTGATCGAGATCGGACAACAACTCGAGCCAGTGCAATAGCTTTCACAGCCAACATGTCTCGAACCCGAGGCACTGGCTAGTGCAGCACCACCTGAGTATTGCGGCTTTCAGGCTCGTCATAGATGAGATCAAACCAGGTGCTGCCTACGTGGTCGGCCGCAATCTCGGGCGTGCGCGCCGTCAGACCTGCGATCGACCCCACGATAGAGAGCTGTGGCGGCGAGTACTGCAGCTTGGATTTGGGTCGCTTGACCATCATTGTTCCACTCTGAATTGCAAGACCGTGCTCCTACGTCGACGCAGGGCTGTCGACCTGCCTTTTCGTGAGGCTCTCGCGCGAGAGCGCACTAAGGATGTGAAACGGAGCGCCGAGATCCGAGGCAAGGGCGGCGGATGACACTCCTTGAGCCCTAGTCGGGCGACTTGGACATACGATGTATTCAGACAGCCTGACCGAAGGAGTATGTCAGGGGGTTTTGGGGGAACGCTCAGCAGATCCAGGCCGCGGCGCGACCAATGTTCAGCGATGGTCTCGGGTAGCCGTCAACTGATCCCGGCATTCTGGAGGGGCCATCTCTCGAGCGGCAGTTCGCAGCGGCACAGGACTGGCACTCACAACCGGATCGCAGCAGGGCGAAGTTCGACCTCGGGCCGTGTCGGGCCACCGCGCCGACTGCTTCAAAACCGACCGCGACGAGATCATGTCGCGACTGGGCACCTCTCGCGATCCGGCCCAGACGCCTTTCAACCAAGGCCATGACACATCAAGCTACGGCATCTCCAATCCAGGCGAGCGTACCGCGTGTCGCAGGTAGATGAAGGTACGTAGGATCAAACTGCCCCAGTTGGGCCAAGCCCTCCCAGTCGTGGAGAATCAGCCGACCAGCTTCCAACGTCAGCAGTCCTCGCTTCCTGAGCTCCTGGCATACCCGGTTAACATGGATCCTTGTCAGCCCTGTGGCTTGACTCAAATGGACCTGTGTCAACGGAAAGTCGCAGGCCTTGTCCTGCACCAAACCTACTGCTTCAAGCCGCGTCACGAGTTCGCAAAGCAAGTGGGCCAGTCGGCCGACCGCTGTCCGATGCCCTACGTTGACGATCCACTCGCGCTGTATGGAGGTCATGGTGAGCGCACATTCCCAAAGCAGCTCACCGATCCGAGGAATGCTGCGACATGCCTCCACAAGTTCCACCGTGTCCATCGAGGCCAAGGAGCAAGCGCTCACAGCAACAAGGTCGATGTCCAGTTCTCGGTCAGGGGTCGACATCAGGACAGGCATATCGCCTGGGAGGTGAAAGGCCATGATCTGGCGCTTGCCGCCCTCAAGGTCTTTGGAGGTGCTGGCAATGCCCTTCAGCACCAGCAGCCAAGTGGAGGAAGGGACTCCGGCTCGGAGGATCACCTGACCGGCCGAGACAGAGATCATCCGAGTCGGCAAGGCTGCGAGAGCGGTGCGCTCACCGTCCGATAGCTGGATCAAGGCCCCAAGCCTCGCGGCGAGAGGATGAACGGAAGACACGTCACTCGCGAGCATGAGAACCCGAGGCACCCATCATTGAGGAAAGTCGCCGACGAGGCGACCCGATCACGAGATGTGAGGTGTAGAGCAAATCCAGAGAAGGATCACCCCTATGTCGGTCGCAAGCTGGTGAGAGATACGTTTGGAGGGGTTCATTGGGGCCGTTTTTAACTACAGAGCCAAGGCTCTGAAACGTCAACAAGGCAGATCTCCACCAAACTCGCGATCTGGGACACGAGTTCGTCGCACGTCCTCACTGTTGGCTTTCAGGCTGCGCCCTACCAAGCGATTGATGGACAGCGCTAGCTACGTCGCTCGCGTGGGCAGGTGCCGGATCGCCATGCCGGTTTCGCGTTCAGCCCGCATCAGGTCCCACTGCGCCTGAAGATTGAGCCAGAACTGCGGGTCTGTGCCGAACCCGTGCCCGAAGCGGAGCGCCGTGTCGCCAGTGATGCCCCGCTTGCCCGCGATGATCTGACTGACACGGTTGGGGGGGCACGTCGATCTGGCGCGCGAACTCTGTGGCCACGACCGCACTGGCTGACCACTGTCCGGAGTTATGCCATCGAGAGACCGTGGAAGGCACCGCAGTCGACCACGCCCATATCTACCTATATGGCTTCGAGCTTGCGTATAGGGCCGTTAAACGCTAGATGTAGTACGAACAGTTTGGGCTAGGCTCCAGATTCCGTTTCGATTGAGAGTTTTATGAGCGCTCTCGTGGGCAATGGCGCTTGGCCTGGACGAAAGAACGGAGCAGCCACCATGGCACGCAGGAAAGCTCTCCCAAAGCCACAGGACTTTGGCTTCACAACGTTCGCACAGATTTTCTCCGACCGCGCTTCTATCCCCGGTGAAACGCCCGGGTCGCATGAAAGCTTTCACGCCGCAATGATGCGGACCCTCATGCCTTTCACTCCCTACGAGATGGTGATTGCCGAAAACCTGATCGCCATCGAGTGGGAGCTCCTGCAGCACCGTCGCATGCGCGACCAGTCGATACGGGCGGCCATTCAGACCGCTGTCTGTGGCGCGGTCGTGGCGAAATACAAAGCGGCGCACAAGGCGGAGATGAAGGCAGCCCTGCAGGAGTGGTGCGCAGCTGGTAACCGCGCCTATGACTTCTCGGAGGAGCCGTTCGATCAGAACGCGGCCGCTGCAACTGGAGAGGATTTAGCGCAACGGTGCATCGACCCTGATCTCGGAGTTCAGACAGCCGCTCATGCGGAGATCGAAAAGCTTGGCCTCCATCCGTTGCAGCTGATGGGCGAGGCTTATCGTGAACCGGGCCGATCGGTGACCTATCATGAAGAGAAGATCCAGGAACTTGAGCGCAGGCGCCGCAGCGTGAAAGAGGACTATGACCGGCTTCAGAAGGTGCGGCCGGTCGAAGCACAGACTGACGAAGTCATCGAGGCCGAGGTTCTCGCCTCGTGACGACCAAGGCCCAGATGGCAGCCAACCAGCGCAACTCCGAGGCAAGCTCCGGGCCACGCACGCCCCAGGGCAGGGCAACGGCGGCCCGGAACGCGCGTCGGCACGGCGCCACAGGCGCCCCCTCCCCCACCACCGTCGCAGACTGGTATCGCGTCATCACCGACAATCCGAGGGCCCTCCCCTCGGATCTCCTGAGATCGGATGCGGAAACATCTTTGGCGTTGGCTCTGGCGGACGCGGAAGCAAGACTTTGCGCGGCGGCAGCGGCCCTTGACGTCCATCGGACAGATCCCCTCGCGAAGTTCCGAGACCTTCAACTCGACAGCATGTTCGAGGAGGTCGCAGAAACGCTCAGACTCGAGGCCGCCGAGTTTGGCCCGACCAAGAAGCGACTCAATACTCTGACCCAGCTTGCCAAGCGGAAAGCTCGCTTCGAGTCCAAGATGCAGAACGGCGCCGACAAGGAGGGGCGCCTTCTGCATCGCTACCTGCGCGAGGCCCAAAGTCGGCGCGATCGCGCCTTCTCTGACTGGATTGCCCACTTATCCGAACGGCGCAGTCTGTCACCCAATCAAGGGGCGGCGTGGTCGGAGGCCCGAGATCCAGTATGAGGCGTACACGCCGACTGCCAAGAAGGCTGACCACCTGAACGAACCCAATCGCAGCCTTGGGCTGCAAGGATGAGTTCAGCCCGATGCCCCCAGACGAACGTGCTGGCCTCTGCGTACCTCCCTGGCCGACTCGAAGGCCCGATAACGCTCATTCGGATCCTGCGAGAACAGGCCTATTGGATGATGCGTCCACCGCCTCAAAGGAGATCCGGTTGCAACTCCGACGGCCCAACAGAATCCCGAATGAAAGCTTAGGCGACGGGTCGAGAGGAAGAAAGCTCCGGCTGAAATTCCGGCAGCAATGGTTTACGCCGGGCGCCGACGCGCGCGAGCCGGCAGATCGCCACAACGGCTATAGCAGACAGATTGCCACCTAGCGACCATACTCCGAGGGCTTCTAGCCATCCAAGATCGAAGGCCACCAAGCCGACTATTGCCTCCGAAATGCCCAGGAATGACGCCAATAGAACATAGCCCATGACTGACTCCCCTCGGGTCGAAGCTGCTCGCAGCCAGGGTTACAGATGAATATGGCAGAATAATGCTATGTGAGCGGCCTTAACGCGACATTGTAGCTCAAATCCTTGAGGTCTGATATATCGGAGCCTCACTTGCCACAGCTCTTCGTCTCTCGAATATAACCACCCTCGACGTGTCAGCATGGCGCTGCGACGATCGGCACGGGGGACTGCTCACGTATGACAGCCTAGGCAAAGCAGAACGATGAGTGTAAAAGACTAGTCGAAAGGGCTAACAACAACGGACCAGTTGCGTCGATACAGAGTACATTATGACTAGAACCGCCGATCAAAGCAATCTTGAGGCACACATACTTCTGTTAGAAGAGGCACTGGCCGAGTATGCTCATTGCTATGGCCTTACCGAACGGGCGCGGGCTGTCTTCTCCAAGCCGTACTCAGCGCACAAGCCCGATAACAGTGCGGCGTTGGATGACCGGGCGCACCAGACAGGGCGGCCTGAAGAGATTTGCATTCAGTTTAATGCATATCCGGCAGGCTTTAAGTAGTGTTCCTATTTTATGGGTATGACAAGGGCGTCGATCATGCGTTCGAAGCGATGCACTCCTAGGCGCCGCTGATAAGCATCGAGCTTCGATAGGCTGCCTCAATGCCCCTGACGGCAGTAGAGGGCTTTGTTGACGGCTTTACCCACGCCCTGCCGGCACCAAGACCGTCATCAGGGGGTTGTGCGAAACGCGAGAAGTTGATCGCCGAAACGAACCCATCTTCAATTTCAGGTTGAGCAGCTAAGCCTAGCTGGTGGAACTGAGCCGACCATCCATCCTTCGTGGCCTGCTCCCTTTTGTCGACTGGAAGACCCGAAAATTGCTTGGTCTCGGTCCGAGCCACTGCACGGAGGCCGGCTCGCGCGAAGGCATGACTCTGCGCTTCGTCGTAGGTAGGGGTAGCGCGCTGCTGCCTCGACCGTGACGCCTTGAACCTAGGCCTCTGACTTGCTTGGTGCCCCCAGACGGACTTGAACCGCCGACCTTCTGATTACAAATCAGCTGCTCTACCAGCTGAGCTATGAGGGCCCGACATACCGATTACGCGGTGGCGTGCGGCAGTGCAACCCTGCCCGGGAGACGGAGCGCTCGGGCCGATCAGCGGCTTGTCCGCGCCAGGAGCGCGGTGGCAACAAGTCCTACGAGCGTGATGGTCAAGGCGGCGGGAGCCGCTTCCGAAAGATTCTCAAGGCTCGCCTTCGCGTGCACGCGGGTGGCCAGCGTGTCGAAACTGAACGGCCGCAGAAGTAGTGTGGCGGGCAGTTCCTTGACGCAGTCCACAAAGACGAGAAGGAGGGCCGCCCCCAGCGAAGTGCGCGTAAGCGGAAGATGCACGGACGCCAGCGCTCCGCCGCTCGACCGCCCCAGTGAACGGGCCGCCATGGGGAGGGATGGCGAGATCCGCGCCATGGCGGCGTCGGCCGTCCCCTGCCCCACCGCGAAGAACCGCACCGAATAGGCCAGCACCAGGGCCGCTGCCGTGCCGGTCAGAAGGAGGCCTGGATCACGCCCCGTGATCCAGAGGACGGCATCTGCGACCGCATTGTCGAGCGCCGCAAGCGGGATGAGCACCCCGATCCCCAGGACAGCCCCCGGCACGGCATAGCCAATCGCCGTGACCGGAAGCAGAAGGACCGGCAAACGTCGGCTGGACAGCCTTGCCCCATAGACCATGACGACGCCGAGGGCCACGCAGATCGCCGCGGCCGCGCCGCCCACGGCCAAACTGTGGATCAAGGCGAGTGCCAGCCCTGGCTCGACCCACTGCTGGGCATCGAAGGAGTTGGACAGAAGAACCCCGACCGGCAGGACGAAGCCTCCCAAGAAGGGCAGCAGGCAGGCCAGGGTCGCCGACCAGGCTTTCCAACCCCGAAGCGGCTGGGGAACGACCGGGCGGAAGGCTCGGGCTGAAGCATGTGTGCGGGCATGGCGCCGGCTCGCCTTTTCCAGCGTCACCAGCACCACGATCACCACCAAGATGCAGACTGAAAGCTGAGCCGCGCCAGGCAGGTCGCCGGCCTGCAACCAGAGAGAGAAGATGCCTGTGGTCAGTGTCTGCACCGCGAAGTAGTCCACGGCACCAAAGTCGTTAACCGTTTCCATCATCACGACGGCTGCGCCGGCCGCTATGGCCGGGCGTGCCAGCGGCAGGCCCACGCGAAAGAACCGTGACCAAGCGTCCGCACCTAGCGCCTGAGCCACTTCGAAAACAGCGCCCGATTGCTCGCGGAAGGCCGCACGGGTCAGCAGATAGACATAAGGGTAGAGCGCGCCCGAGAGCACCAGGATCGCCGCTCCACGGGTCCGGACCTCGGGAAACCAGTAGTCGCGGGCGCTTTGCCATCCGAACAGGGCTCGCAACCCACGTTGCACGACGCCCGGATACTCCAAAAAATCGACCAGAGCGTAGGCGCCCACATAGGCTGGCACTGCCATGGGCAGGAGCAGGGCCCACTGCAGCCAATTCCGGCCTGGGAACCGGTAGAGTGTCACGAGCCAGGCAGCCCCTGTTCCGACCGCTGCGGTGAGCATTCCCACGCCGATCATGAGCAGCAGCGTATTACCGACGTAGCGTGGCAAGGTCGTGGACAGGAGGTGCGGCCAGATCTGGAGGCCGCCCTGGAACGCGATCCAGAGCACGGCCACTACCGGCAGCAGGACCAAGGTCGCGATCGACAAGGCCGCCAAGGACCAGCCGTCCGGCCTCATGGCCGTCAACCAACCCCTCCTGAGTTCCTGAGCAAGCCCCTGGGTCATAGGCCAGCGGCCTAGCCCAGTCCCGATCCCCTGTCGAGGTAGCTGACCTTTGGCATGTTCCCAAGATGCAATGGCCGGAGCCGATCTTGGAGCCCCTATCTCGAAGATGCTCTAAGTTACGTCGCCGCCGCTCCAGGATGCCTGAGGCGGTGTTTCTCTCCGACAAATAGCCCAAATTACGTACAGAGCCGGCAGGGTTCATGCGTCTAAGGTGTGAAACCGGCAATGCGAGGTCGAGGCGCTTAGCTTGTTCATTGTGCGATCCAAGCGGATGGCGGTGGCGTCCAGCGGTCTTGAAGATGTGACCGGCCTTCGACGGCATCGGTGTGCCCGGGTGGGTTTGCGACGATCCACATGGGGGGCGGTCATGGGGGAGATGGCCACGGCCGGGCTCGACCTGGCGCAGAATGTGGTTCAGGCGCATGGGGCTGAGGCTTCGGGACGAGCGGTCCTTTGCAGGAGGCTGAGACGCGACGGGTGCGGGCGTTCTTCAGCCAGCTGCCTCGGGGCGTGGTCGCGATGGAAGCGTGCGGCGGTGCTCCTTTCGGGGGTCGCGAGCTGGCCCGGCTGGGCCATGCGGTGCGGCTCATCCCGCCGGCCGACGTGCGTCGCTTCGTGAAGCGCTGGACGTCTGATGCCGCCGACGCGGAGGCCATCTGCGAGGTTTCAAGCCGGTTGCGCAGCAATCCAACGATCCGGGGGATCGTTGAAAGGCGCTGAAGCCAGCCTCCCTCGATGCGCTTTGTGCCGGTGAAGGGCGAGGAGGCCCAAGGGGCCGCGACGGTGTTCCGCGTCCGCGAGCTCCTGATCCGGCCGCGCACGCAGGCGATCAAAGCCCTGCGTGACCCCTTGACCGAGTTCGGGCAGGTTGTGCCGCAAGGCGTGGCCAACGACGCGCGGCGGATCGCTCTTGTGGCGGCCCCCGACAGCGGCCTGCCGGCCGAGGCGATCGCCACGCTCAGGGTGCTGGTCACGACCCTCGTCCATCTCGAGGCGGGGATCGGAAAGCTCGGCCGCGAGATCGCCCGGCGTGCCAGGGAGAACGAGGTGGCCCGACGGCTGAGGACGGCGCCGGGCATCGGGCCGGTGATCGCGACCGCCCTCGCGGTCTTGGCTCCCCCGCCCGGGACGTTCCGCTGCGCAAGGGACTTTGCGGCCTGGCCGGGGCTCACGCCACGTCAGCATTCCACCGGCGGCAAGCCGCGGCTCGGCGCCACCACGACGATGGGCGAACGGTCCTTGCGGCGGTTGCTCCTTCTCGCGGCCCACAGCGTCATCATCGAGCGCCCTGTTCACGCCGCGGCCCGGCCGGGCACTTGGCTCGCGGGGCTGAGCGCACGCAAGCCACCCTTGCCGGGGCGGGTGGCGCTCGCCATGGCGAGGCGGGATGGCGGCGAGCCTGCTGAGGCTGGCCGGGCTGAACTGGCCAGTACCGGCCCACTCCACGCTGTGTCGGCGGCGGCAGACCGTTGCCAGTCAGATCCCCCACGTCCGTTCAGGCGGCAACCTGGGCCTGCGGGTCGACAGCACCGGCATGGAGATGCGCGGCGGGGGTGAGTGGCAGGTCCACCGCCAGGGTCCTGGCCGTCGGAGAGAATGGCGCAAGGTGCATCTGGCCCTGGACGCGGCCACGGGGGACATCCGGGCCGTCGAGGCCACGCCCAGCCGCGAGGGCGACAGCCCAGTGCCGCTCGATCTGCTAATGCATCCCAGCCGATCGGCGCCGTCACGGCCAGGGCGCCTACGACGCCCGGACCTGTCACAGCGTCATCGCCGGGCGGTGCGGCACAGCCACCATCCCGGTC
>NZ_VDFV01000078.1 GCF_006152145.1 Rubellimicrobium roseum
GGCCTCGCTGAACTTCGATCCCTTCATGGTCCCTCTCCGTCTCCCGGACCCACGCCCAAACCGGAAACGTCCAACTCGGCGCAGTCCAAAACAGCCGCAGGTCAGTCCCCCCAAAGGATCGACATAGCATTCCGAAGAGTTCTAATCGGGATGATCGTGCCGCGTCGTTGCGCCCAGTCCAGAGTACGCACCAGCATGGTCAGGTCACCTGCGGCCGCCTAGGGGAGCATCTCTTCACCAAGAAGGTTGTCGCAGAGTTTATAGAGGCACTGTGCCGTGAGGGTCGAAGTGAGCTTCTTCCTAGACTCCCGACCCATGAGACTGTTGAGCACCTGCTTGGCGGAGCGCTCTAGATTGGTATGAACTTCCAGTCGCTTGGTGATGACATCGGCGCCAGTGATGTTGGTCGTGATCGTGACCGGGAAGCCATGGAACTCGATTTCGGCGAGCTTCCTGTTCCGCCACTTCGTGGCGTTGCTCATCGTCCGAAAGGTCTTGCCCAAGCTCCGCATCTTGCCGTCGACCTGACGACGGATCTGGACACGGAACGTCGTGCGCCCGGTCGGGCTGACGCGGTCGAGGATGTTGGGCTCCTCCGACCTGACCTTCTTGCCGTGCACGGGCATGGCAATCGAATCTTGGACGGACGCAAGCTTGCCCTTAAGGGCGTGGGTGACCGCTGTGTCAGCCTTGGTGCGGTTGTCACGCGAAAGCCCGACGCGAAATGGCTCTTCGAGATGTTCGTTCACGTTGCTAGCTCCTAGGAATGATGTTCGATCGGAAGTTCGGTTCGTCGCCACGGGCCCGAGAGCGTCGGGATGCCGAAAAATCAAGGAGATGAAGTCACGACATCGTGAGCGCATCGAGGGCTCCCGGATGCCTTGCCGCATGGCCGATGTGGTTGTGCTACACGGTAGTACTTGGCATCCGGTCATATCGGCGAACCTGAGGAAACCTCGGGACAACCCAAAGTCCAAAGTTGCCAAAGCCGCCCGCGACGAGCAGGGAAAGATGAACGAGATCAGCCTCTTAGAAGCTTCCCGCCTTTCCGTGGCACCGATGATGGACTGGACGGACCGTCACTGCCGCGCCTTCCACCGCGCCATGTCGCGCCGGGCGCTCCTTTACACCGAGATGGTCACCGCCGCGGCCATCCTGCACGGCGACTGCGACCGCCTGCTCGGGTTCGCGGAAGCTGAGCAGCCCGTCGCTCTTCAGATCGGCGGATCGGACCTGCGGGAACTGGCCGAGGCGGCCCGGATCGGGGGCGAATGGGGCTACACGGAAGTGAACCTCAATTGCGGCTGTCCATCGGACCGGGTGCAGTCGGGCTGCTTCGGCGCCGTTCTGATGGAACGTCCCGACCTCGTCGCCCAAGGGGTGCGCGCGATGCGGACGGCGTCGTCGGCCGAGATCACGGTCAAGTGCCGCATCGGCGTCGACGATCAGGATCCGGAGGAGTCGCTCCCCCGCTTCCTTGAGGCCGTCGCGGGCAGCGGTGTGCGGCGCGTCACCGTCCATGCCCGAAAGGCTTGGCTACAGGGCCTCTCGCCCAAGGAGAATCGCGAGGTGCCGCCGCTCGACTACGACCTCGTGCTGCGCATGAAGGAGCGCTTTCCCGAGTTGCACATCTCGATCAACGGTGGGGTACGGACCCTTGCACATGCCGAACATCTGCTGGCCCAGGGCCTGGACGGCGTCATGATCGGCCGCGCGGCCTATGACCAGCCTTGGGACATTCTGGGTGACGCCGACCTACGCATCTGGGCGGAGCCGGCCTCATTGACCGGACCCGAGGAAGCCGCCCGCGCCATGATCCCTCACATCGAGGCCCACTTGGCCTCGGGAGGGCGGCTCCATCAGGTGACGCGTCACATGCTTGGGCTCTTCGCCGGGCGGCCCGGCGCGCGTGGGTGGCGTCGCATCCTGTCGGAGGAGGCGAACCGGCCGGGCGCCGGGGTCGACGTTCTGCTCCGGGCGCTCGCGTCGGTCCAGACGGACCGGGCTGCGGCCTAGGGCGGGCTGCCTGCCGGCCCTAGGGGCTTCGGGTCAGCCGTTCCCTTCGGGACGGAACATCGCGGCATCCTCGGCGGCCTTGCGGATCGCCTGGGACTTGTGAACCGTCTCCGTGTACTCGGCCTCGGGATCGCTGTCGTAGACCACGCCGGCCCCGGACTGGATGTAGAGCTGATCTCCCTTCAGCACCGCCGTCCGAAGCGCGATGCACATGTCCATGTCGCCGTTGGCGCCGAAGTAGCCCACCCCGCCGCCATAGACGCCCCGCTTCTCGGGCTCGAGTTCGTCGATGATCTGCATTGCGCGGACCTTGGGGGCGCCCGAGACCGTCCCGGCGGGCATGCCGGCGAAGAAGGCGGTCAGCGCGTCCTGGTCCTCCGCCAGTTCGCCCACCACGTTCGAGACGATGTGCATGACGTGGGAATAGCGCTCGATCACGAAGGTCTCGGTCGGGCGCACCGTGCCGGGCCTCGACACGCGGCCCACGTCGTTCCGGCCCAGGTCCAGCAGCATCAGGTGCTCGGCACGCTCCTTTTGGTCGGCCAGCAGCGACTCCTCGTGGGCACGGTCCTCCTCGGGCGTGCGGCCGCGGGGGCGGGTCCCGGCGATCGGGCGAATTGTGACCTCGCGACCGAAGACTCGCACGAGGATCTCGGGACTTGCGCCTATCACCTGGAAACCGCCGAAGTTGAAGAAGAACATGAAGGGCGACGGATTGGTGCGCCGGAGCGAGCGGTAAAGCGCGAAAGGCGGCTCGGAGAAGGTTTGGGTCCAGCGCTGCGACGGAACGACCTGGAAGATGTCGCCCGCCCGGATGTAGTCCTTGGCCTTGTCGACCGCGGCCATGTAGCCGGCCTTGGTGAAGTTCGACACCGGGGGCGAGGGCTCGCGCGGGGAGCCCAGCGCCCGTGCCGCCTGCGGCACGCCGCGCTCCAGGGCGCGCTGCGCATCCATGACGCGCTCGGCTGCCTGGGCGAACGCCGCCTTGGCGGGCAGACCCGACCCCGTCCAGGCGGGCGCCACGAGGATCACGTCGCCCTTCACCCCGTCCAGCACCGCGACGACCGAGGGCCGCAGCAGCACGGCGTCGGGCAGGCCCAGCGGGTCGGGGCGGTGGTCGGGCAGGGTCTCGACCAGCCGAACCATGTCATAGCCCAGGTAACCAAACAGCCCGGCCGAGGCCGCGGGCAGTCCCTCGGGCATCTCGATTTGGCATTCGGCCAACAGCGCCTGCAGCGTGTCGATGGGCGAGCCCGGCAGGTCCTCGAACGCCTCGTCGTCATAGCGCGCAGCGCGGTTGATGCGGCTTTGCGCACCCCGGCAGTCCCACACCAGGTCGGGGTTCATCCCCACGATCGAGTAGCGCCCCCGTACCTCGCCGCCGGTCACGCTTTCCAGCATAAACGAGTGCCGGGCCGCGCCCGCAAGCTTGAGCATCAGCGACACGGGCGTGTCGAGGTCGGCCGCCAAGCGCGTCCAGACGACTTGGTTGCGGCCCGCCTCGTAGCCGCCACGGAAGGTCTCGAAGTCGGGGAACAGGGCCATCAGTTCATCTGGTTGTTGACGGCCTGGACGGCCTGGTCGTTGATGCGGATCTCGGAGTTCGCCTGCAGCTGGGTGGCATAGGCCCCGAAGACGTCGTTGGCGAGGCTGCTCGACACCTGCTCGGCGATGGCCGTCTGTTCGGCCAGAACGGCGGGATCATCAGCCCGGGCAGGGGTGATTCCGTCCACGCGAAGCACCACGGCGCCGTCCGGGGTGGCCAGCGCACGGGCCTGCCCGGCTTCCAGCGCGAAGGCCGCTTCGACGAAGCCGGGCGGGGTGCCCTCGACAGCGCCGCGCCGGGTCAAGGCGGCCTCGGCCGCGGGCGTCAGACCCTGCTCCTCGAAGCTCGCACCACCAGCGATGGCCTGGGCCTGGGCCTCGGCCGAAGCAAGAACCGCCGCCCGAAGCGCCTCGGCCTCCCAAGAGGCCCGCACCTCGGCCGCCACGTCCTCATAGGGGCGCAGGGCTGGCGGCGTGACCGCGTCGAGCTGCAGCACCGCCAGCCCGCCATCGGCCAGCTCGACGATCTGCGGCAGGGCGCCTTCCTGTGCGGCGGCTACGGCTTCGCGGACCTCCGCATAGGCCGCCGGGCCTTCGGTGACGTCCTCGGACCAGGTCAGTTCGCCGGGCTCAAGGTCCGTGCGCTCGGCAAGGTCGGTGATCGTCGCGCCGCCGGCGGTCAGGTCCTCGACCTGGGGCCGAATGTCGTCGATGATGTCGCGCGCCCTGTCGCTGGCGATCTCCGCCCGCAGGTCGGGCGCGGCCTCCTCGAAGGTGATCTCGTCCGCCGCGAGCACGGCGTTCACGCGGAACAGCGCGGGGCCCAACGACGAGGGCAGGGGGCCCACAACATCGCCAGCCGCGGCGGCGAAGATCGGCTCGCCCGCCTCCTCCAGCTCGTCCAGGGACACGTCTCCCAGGTCGATGTCGGACAACTGCAGGCCGCGTTCCTCCACCAGTGCCTCGAAGTCGACCTCGCCCGAGTCGATCCGGGCCTGCGCGGCCTGCGCATCCTCCTCCGAGGAGAACACCAGGCGCTCCACGAGGCGGCGCTCCTCCTGCACGAACTCGTCGCGACGCTCGTCATAGACAGCGCGCAACTCGGCGTCGTCGATGGCGATCTCGCCCTGGATCATCTCCGGCGTGATCCAGGCGTAGCTCACCTGCCGGGTCTCGGGCGCGGTGAAGGCATCGGGGTTGGCCTCGTAATGGGCCCGCAACTCCTCCTCGGATGGCTCGGGCACCGTCACGCCCTCTGGCGTAACGGTGGCCCAGGTCACGGCGCGGGTCTCGTTGGAATAGGCGGCAAGGACCTCGGCATAGGTCGTGGGCTCGGGCATGCCGCCCAGCACGGCCGCCTGCAGGATCGCGCGGGCGCTGTCCTCGCGCAGCGAGGTCTCGAAGGCTTCCTCGTTCAGCCCATTGCGGCTCAACTGCTCGCGATAGAGATCGCGGTCGAACTCCCCGTCGATGCCTTGGAAGGCGGGGGCAGAGCGCACCGCCTCGGCCACCCGCGCGTCGCCCACGGACAGCTCCAGTCGCTGCACCTCGGCGTCGAGCACGCGGCGCGAGACGACCTCGGCCAAGGCCGCCCGGTCGAGCCCGAGGGCTTGGAACTGCGCGAACTCCAGCGGCTGACCCGTCTGCTCCTGCACTTCACGCATCCGGTTCCGCAGCGCATTCGCGTAGTCCTGCGCCGCGACATCAAGGCCATCGACGGTGCCGATGGCCGTGGTGCGGCCGCCGGCGCCGCCCGTGAACCAGCCGCCGAAGCCCAACAGGATCCCGACCACCATAAGCCAGTAGATCCACGCCTTGCCCTTGCGCGCCGCCATGCCGGTCCCCCCGCTACGCCCTCTGCCGGGGCGGGCCCTGCCTAGCCGGGCGGGCCGTTGCCTGCAAGCGTCAGGGGGTCACGACGTCGAGCCGGTCGATCAGCGCGCCGATTCCCGGACGGTCGACGTTGGCGAAGGCGATCCGCAACCCCCGCGCCCCCTCCGGGTCGCCCTCGGGCATGAACATCGTGCCCGGGAGCAGCAGTATGCCCGCGTCGGGCACGAGCCGCCGAGCCAGCGTGTCCGAGGGCTCGGCCAGGGGGTGGGTCGCATAGGCGAAGTAGGCGCCGCAGCCGAGAAGCTCCCAGCCCTTGGCCGCAAGCCGGGGAAAGCCCTCGACGATGGCGGCGCGTCGGTCGAGGATCTCCCGCCGTTCCGCCGCGACCCAGTCCTTGAGATGCCGCATGCCCCAGAGCGCCGCATGCTGGCCCAGTTGGGGGGCGCAGATCGCGACGGTGTCGAGGAACTTCTCGACCCCGGCCAGCCGTGCCGGAGCGGCAAGGATCGCACCGACCCTATGGCCGGTCAGGCGATAGGCTTTGGAAAAGGAGTAAAGGTGGATCAGCGTGTCGTCCCAGTCAGGGTCGCCGAACAGGTCGTGCGGCGCCCCCTGCCGCGAATCGAAGTCGCGGTAGGTTTCGTCGACGATCAGCGCGATCCCATGCGTTCGGGCCAGCTCCAGAAAGGCGCGCAGCGTTTCGGCCGGATACTCGGCGCCGCCAGGGTTGTTCGGCGAGACGAGCACGATGGCGCGGGTGCGGGGGTTGACCAGCGTGGCCGCGCGCTCGGCCTCGGGAATCAGGCCCGGCCCGCAGGTCAGCGGCACGGTGACCACGCCCGCCATGTCGTTCCACATGCGGTGATTGAAATAGTAGGGAACCGGCAGGATGACCTCGTCCCCATCGCCGCAAAGCGTGGAAACCGCGGCGCAATAGGCCTGGTTGCAGCCGGCTGTGACGGCGACCTGATCGGGCCGTATCGCGCCGGCGTAGGTGGACGACCACTGCGCCGCGATCTCCTCGCGCAGGGCGGGCAGCCCCAGCACCGGGCCATAGAGATGCACCGACGGCACGGACAGCACCATCTCGGCCATGACCTCGCGCAGCGGCGCGGGCGGGGGGTCCACCGGGGCGGCCTGGCTCACATTGAGAAGTGGGCGGTTCGGCGGAAAGCTCACCCCCTCGAGCCAGCGCCGCGCTTCCATGACCGGAGGCGCAAAGGTCGTGGCGGTGCGGGGCAGGGCCATCGGCATCCTCAAGATCGTGAGTGGCGTTAACCGAATCGAAGGGAAGTTCGTGCTAGGGTCCATCCAGAAAGGAGGAAAGCTAGTCCCGGCCTCGATAGGGTTCCACGTATTGAAGCGCCATGTCCCAAGGGAAGAAGATCCAGGTGTCTTGGCTCACCTCGGTGATGAAGGTGTCCACCTGCGAGCGCCCCTTGGGCTTGGCGTAGACGGTGGCGAAGTGCGCCTTGGGATAGAGATGGCGGACGAGTTCGAGCGTGCGGCCCGAGTCCACGAGGTCGTCAACGATCAGCACGCCCGTCCCGTCACCCATGAGCTGCGCGTCCGGCGCCTTGAGCACCTTGGCTTCGCTCTGCGTCTGATGATTGTAGCTCTGGACGCTGATGGTATCCACGGTGCGTATGCCCAATTCTCGGCTGACGATCATCGCCGGAGCCATGCCGCCGCGGGTGATCGCAACGACCATCCGCCAGGCGCCATTGTCCGGTCCTTGGCCATCCAGCCGCCACGCCAGCGCCCGGCTGTCCCGATGGATCTGGTCCCAGGAGATATGGAATCCTTTTTCGTGGGGCAGGCGGTCGGTCATGGCAGGAACCCGTTCAATGACGCAGAATGAGAAGAAGGCCCAGGATCGCGATCAGAAGGGCCGCCGTGCGGTCGATCCCGGCCTTTGCGGCGAAGTAGCGCGCCCGGATCGCCGAGGCCGACAGCGCCGCGGCGAGCGTAAGATAGAAGGCCAGCTCGACCGCCAGAGCCACGGCATAGACGGACGCATTGGCACCAAAGCCCCGCAGATCCGGGAAGATCGACAGCAGGACGGAGGCGTAGAAGAGGCCGGGCTTGGGATTGGACAAATTGAGCGTCATGCCCGCCGCGAAGCCCTCTGCCGGCCCCGCAGGAGCGTCGACCAGCGGATCGGCCGCATGGGACCACATCTTGTAGGCTATCCAGAGGAGGTAAAGCCCGCCCACGACATGAAAAGCCGACAGCGTCAGCGGCACGGCCTCGAAAAGGACCGTCAGGCCCAGAAGCGCCACAAGGCACCAGAGCGAGGCACCAACGGCAAGGCCCAAGGCATAAGGCATCGCCCCCCGCCGACCGAGCCGGAATGCCGCGTGTGAGACGGCAAGGATGCCCGGCCCCGGCGACAGGATCGCCACCGAAAGCGTCGCCACGAAGAGCCCGAGCTGCGCGAGCGTCACGCCCTCCATGGCCGCCCCGCGCGTCTCACTCGCCCTTTCGGGCCGCGTCGATATCGGGCGCGTCCACCGCCTTCATGCCGACGACGTGGTAGCCGGCGTCGACGTGCAGCACCTCGCCCGTGGTGCCCGATCCCAGGTCGGACAGCAGGTAGAGCGCAGACTTCCCGACCTCCTCCTGCGTGACGTTGCGGCGCAAAGGCGAGTTCAGCTCATTCCATTTCAGGATGTACCGGAAATCGCCGATGCCCGAGGCGGCCAGCGTCTTGATCGGGCCGGCGCTGATCGCATTGACCCGGACGCCCTTTTTGCCGAGGTCCTCGGCCATGTAGCGCACCGACGCTTCAAGTGCGGCCTTGGCCACGCCCATGACGTTATAATGCGGCATGACGCGCTCGGCCCCATAGTAGGTCAGCGTGAGACAGGAGCCCCCTTCGGTCATCAGCCTCTCCGCCCGGTTTACCACGGCGGTGAAGGAGAAAACCGAAATGTCCATCGTATTCAGAAAATTGTCGCGCGTCGTGTCGACGTAACGGCCACGCAGCTGATCCTTGTCCGAGAAGCCGATGGCATGGACGATGAAGTCGAGCCGCCCCCAGCGCTCCTCGATCGCGGCGAACAGGGTGTCGACGGATGCCATGTCGCTCACGTCGCAGGGCAGGACGATATCGGATCCGACCTCGGCCGCAAGCGGACGCACACGCTTCAGAAGAGCATCGCCTTGATAGGAGAATGCGAGGTCTGCGCCGGCCTCGCGGCAAGCTCGTGCGATGCCCCAGGCGATGGACTTGTCATTGGCAAGCCCCATGATGAGCCCGCGCTTGCCTTTGAGCAGGTCCGTCTGCATCCGGCTGTCCCTTCCCCGCAACATTTCGGCCGGGTGTAGGCGAAGGGTCGCGGACGGGCAAGGGCCGGTCATGACCAAGATAACAGCGGTGTGCCGCTGCGTCCAAGACATGTCATAGGACATATCGGACTTGCGCAGAGCCCGCGCCGGAGTCTATCGGCGGCGCAAGAGAGGGACAGCGATGACCGACCGAACTGGCCTATTTGCTGGCGACGACCCATTCGCTCTGGCCCGGGCGTGGCTGTCCGAGGCGGAAAAGTCCGAGCCGAACGACCCGAACGCGATGGCGCTGGCCACTGTCGACCCCACGGGTTTGCCCAACGTGCGGATGGTGCTGCTGAAGGAGATTGAGGCCGGCGCCTTCGTCTTTTACACCAATTACGAAAGCCGCAAGGCCGAGGAACTCGACAGCGTTGGCAAAGCCGCCATCGTGCTGCACTGGAAGTCGCTGCGGCGGCAGGTGCGCGCGCGCGGGATCGTCGAGCGGGTCGAAGGGCCGCAGGCCGATGCCTATTTCGCCTCGCGCTCTCTCCAGAGCCGCTTGGGCGCCTGGGCCTCGAAGCAGTCCCGTCCGCTCGAATCGCGCACGGCCCTTCTGGCCGAGGTGGCCAGGGTGACCGCGACTCATGGCATGAATCCGCCCCGTCCGCCCTTTTGGGGTGGCTATCGGATCACGCCTGTCGAGATAGAATTCTGGGCCGATGGGCCTTTCCGCCTGCACGACCGCTTCCGTTGGACGCGGCCCGACGTTGTTTCCCCATGGGAGGCTCAGCGGCTCAATCCCTGACCTAATGTTGATGGTGATTGTGCCGCCGTGAAAGGGTAGCCCGCTTCAGATGACGAGTTATGTGTGCGACTCTGACCTAACATTATGCCGCGGCACCGATCAGGCGCGGCCTGCGAGACTTATGGATATGTCTGAAGACCAGAGCGGACGCCCGACCGTCCGCGGTCACGTAAAGTGGTTCGACCCTGGGAAGGGATTCGGATTCGTGGTGTCCGACGAGGGGGGCCCCGACATCCTCCTCCATGCGAATGTGCTGAGGAGCTTCGGGCAAGGCACCGTGGCCGATGGGTCGACCATTACGGTCGAGGTGGCTCGGACCGACAGGGGGATGCAGGCCACCGCCGTCCTCTCGATCCAGCCGCCGAACGTGCCGCCGGGGGCAGGTCTTGCCGACTTGGCCGAGCTGGACCCGGCGCTGCTCGCCCTTCAGCCCCTGGAGCCGGCGCGCGTGAAATGGTTCGACAAGGGCAAGGGCTTCGGCTTCGCCAATTCCTGGGGCTCGGACGAGGACGTGTTCCTCCATATCGAGGTGCTGCGCCGTTCGGGCTTTGCCGACCTCGCGCCGGGCGAGGCCATTGGCCTGCGGACCATCGAGGGCAAGCGTGGCCGCCTGGCCGTCGAGGTGCTGGCCTGGGATGCCGCAGGACGCGCCGCGAAATGAGGGGCGCGGCCCTGCTCCTAGTCCTTGCGATGTTGCCCGCAGCGGCCCAGGCCGAATGCCGAGAGGACCGGGTGACCGTGAAGGGCGGATTCGGAGAGGCTCGTTTCGAGGTGAGGGTCGCCGATGATCCGGCCGAGAGGGCGCAGGGTCTGATGAACGTCGAGCGGATGGATACGCTGGCGGGGATGCTCTTCGTCTACGACCGGCCCCAGTCGGTTTCGTTCTGGATGGAGAACACGCTGATTCCCCTCGACATGATCTTTGCAGGCACCGATGGCACGATCTCGGCGATCCACGAGAATGCAGTGCCACTCGACCGGACGCCGATTCCCGGTGGGGAAGGCGTGCAGTTCGTGCTGGAGGTCAATGGCGGGTTGTCCGAGCGCCTCGGGATCGCCGTGGGCGACGCGCTCCAGCACCCCGCGATCGGCGATGGCGTCGCATTGCCTTGCCCCTGACGGGCGATCCTGCTTTGCAAGCGCGAAGGTCCCCGCTATGAGGGGCCACGGTTCGGGGCGTAGCGCAGTCTGGTAGCGCATCTGCTTTGGGAGCAGAGGGTCGGGAGTTCGAATCTCTCCGCCCCGACCAACTTACAGAAGCCGGATGTCCTGCACACGGACGACGACCTCGTCCTAGCGGAACTCGGCTTCGAGCGCCTGACGGCGGGCGCGCCACCAGGGCTCGTCCAGCGTCTCGCACATCACCTCGAATATGACGATCTCGTCGCGGCGGGTCGCCGGGCCACCTTGCCAGAAGCCCTCGGCTGGCGCCTGGGCGTAGACGGTGGCGCCGCCGAAGCGGTCGGTCAGCTCGCGCCGGAGCGCCTGGAACTGCTCGGCCGGGAAGGGCTGGCCGTCGTTGTCGGCGGTGGGCAGGAGGATCTGGACGAGGTGCATGGGGTGGCTCGGGACCAGGTGTCGCCACAAACGACTTAATCCCGCGCGCCCCTGAACTGGCCCCTGTTTCGACCGGACACCTGGGCATAACCATGGAGGCTTAGGCATAGCCCTAAGCACGT
>NZ_VDFV01000079.1 GCF_006152145.1 Rubellimicrobium roseum
AGCTCGCCGCATCCACACCGGGGTCCCTCTTGAACGCCGATCCAGGGTCCCGATCCCGTGCCGATTGACAGGTCGAAGGCGATGTCGCTCACGAAGCCCAGCCGCAAGCTGTTGTCGCTGTGGTCGAGGATGACGCAGTCATCCTTCCCGCGTGCGGTGCGCAGGCCGCGGCCCACCATCTGAACCCACAGCATCGTTGATTTGGTCGGTCGGGCCATGATGATGCAGCGGACGTCCCAGTCGACTCCGGTCGTGAGGCAGCGAACATTCACCACCACCGGCAGTTCGCCCTTCCTAAACCGCTCGGCGATCAAGCGGCGCGACACGTCGTCGGTGTGGGCGTCCACGTAGCCGCAGGGCACGCCGACGGCCTCGAAGTCGGCCTGGAGATTGCGCGCGTGGGCACGGTCCACGGCGAAGCACAGCGTCGGTCGGCCCTCGCCCTTGTCGAGCCAGGTCGTGACCACGTCGGCGACCATCCGAACTCCACTCATCACCTGCGAGAGCTGGCCTTCGTGGTAGTCCCCGGCCACAGTGCGGACGCCGGCAAGGTCCGGGCTCGCTGCGGCGAAGGTGCGGAACGACGACAGGACCTTGGCGTCGATCAGCTCGCGCGTTGTCGCGCCCACGACTAGGGACTCGTACTCGCCTGCCATGCCGTCGCGGCCTGGGGTCGCAGAAAGCCCGATGAACACCGTCTCCGGAGCCTCCTTCATCCAGCGCCGCACAGCTTCGGACCTCTGGTGGCACTCGTCGACGATCACAACCGATGCCGCGGGTCTATCCCGACGCGCTAGCGTCTGCACGGACGCTACTTGCACTGGGGCCATTGCGTCGCGCCGGGGGTGGTTGCCTTGAATGACTCCGATCCGATCAATGCCCTCGGCCAAGAAGGCCCTGACAGTCTGATCGACAAGCGAGAGGGTTGGGACTGTGAAGCAGACCCTGTTGCCCTTCGCGAGCGCGCCGCTGACGATCATGGAGGCGATGAAGGTCTTGCCAGCCCCCGTCGCTAGGGACAGGCAGACCCGCTTGTGGCCCTCGGCCAGAGCGGCGCGGAGCCGAGCTACGGCTTCGATTTGGTGCGGACGTGGCGTCTTCGGCATGGCGCGGGCGAAGAGGTCATCAGACATAGCGGCGACCTCCGGCGATTAAGCGCAGCGCTCCGGCTTCACAGTCTTGGCCGAGTTCCGTGGGCCCATAAGTGCTCTCCCCTTTCTGTAGCCCAACGTGGGCTGAGAGGGCTAAGTCCACCCTGGGCTGAGGAGGTGCGTAGCGTGTGGGCTGAGGGGGTGAGTCCTCTGGCGGCTCAGGGGGTAGGTTCACCCTGGGCTGGGAGGGCGACTTAGCTTGTCTCGGAACGGGGGCGGACTTCGTGCCGACACGCAGCCAGAACTGGCTAGTGCTTCTCCCGCCATCTACGAACTGAGGTTCCACTCGAACTAGACTGCAGGCAGATAAGTATTCAATCGCTCGCTTGACGGACGACAGGCCGACGCCCGCTTCTCGAGCGATAGTCTTGAGCGACGGGTTGCACTGACCGCTCGCCGCATTGTGGTGTGTCGCCAAAATCAGAAGCACAACTTGTGGCGGTCCTTTGAGTCCGGCCTGGCGCGCCCAGTTGACCGCAGCGATGCTCATGCCTTTGCCCCCTGCTCCTGCGCGTCGAGCCAAACGTGGAGCGCGGAGCAGTGAGCGCCTCGAAGCGTCTCGATATTCTGAGAGGGGGAGACTCGCCGCCGGCTGATCCGTAGATACTTGGCAATGGCGTCTACGCCGTTGAGCAGAACTGCCGTTACCCGCACTTCGCAAGCGAGGATCTGGAGCGGGGGCATACCTGGACGCGAGGCTACGGTATCATCGACCAGAGGCAGCCGTCTCAGGATGTCCCGCACCACTGAGAACGAAACGCCCGCCAAGTAGCGGATGAGGAACCGACCGTTTATCATGTCAGTGGTCGACAAGTTCGATGTCCTATTGCGGCGAGCAGGGTCGCGAGCGATGACGAGGCCGCCGTGCCAACGGCCGCTCGAGGCTTGTGTGACGACACGCGCTTCCGCCATGGCGTTCTCTTGGACTTGCAAGTGCCTGGGTGCGGCAGGCAGTGGGGCTCCTGAGCTGAGCTGAGCGCACGACATACGACGTTGGTCGGCGAAAAGCCGATTGCGACAGGCCATCAGTGTCTCCTTCGATCGTTGCGCCAAAGGAACCGGGGCAGGATTGGTCGCCGGGTCAGAGGCAGCGACTTGGCCCGGTCCTTGTGGGGGTCGTCTAGGCTGAACTGCCGTCGCGCCTAGTTTTCGCCGCTTCTATGACCGCCAGGATTTCGCTCCGTGGCCAGCGTGAGGTGCCCCCGAGCTTGAGAGGCTTGGGCACAAGACCCTGCGCTACCCAACGGCGGAAGGTCGATAACCCGCAGTTGAGTTCAGCGGAGGCCTCCCGGTCAGTCAGCAACGGGTCGACAGAGCCGCCAGCTGACTCTGGGAGGAAGGATGAAAGATCACAGGTGGGGTTCATAGGTCGGCCTCGGAGTCGATGAGCGAGGCCAGGATTGAACGAGAGTTCTGCCGAGGGTCAGATGCCCATAATCATCATAATCATCAAAAGTTCTCTGGGCCGGTGATGGACGCGGTGGGACAGGACCACCGGCGAAGGGCACGCTCAGACCTCCCTGAGCATCCTGTCGAGCGTCTGCAGCGAAACGTCCTTGAGTTTGGTCTGTCGCAGCAGTTCGCTTAGCAGCTGCCCGCGTGACAAACTGCCGTGCCCATTGGGGTAGAGCTCCAAGTACTTGTCCCGCAGCTTATCTCTTTTCGTGGAGGGGCGACCGGCGGTTTTGGGCGGATGGCGGGATTGTTGGCTTGCCTCCTTGAGCGGTCGGGCGGACACCATCGCTTCGGCAACCTTCTGCGGTACACACAACGCTCGCCCCTCAAAGGGTCGTATTTGGCCCGCGAGCTCTTGAACCAGTGAGGTGCAGTCCAAGCCAAGCTCTTCTGCCAGATCATAGCCTCGAAGCGAGAGTTTGTATCCGATCCGTTCGTGGAACGGCGCCACTGTGTGGTGCAGAGAGATGCTGCCCAACTCCCTAGCGAGCTGCCACGCAGTGATCTTGGGATCGCTTGTCCTTGCCGCGGTGAAGTCAGCCATCATCTGATCCCAGGTCAAATGCGTGAGGCGGAACTTGTTTAAAAATCCGCTGTCCAACAGACCTGTCGGTTCTTGCGAGAAGTCTAGAAGATCAGTGCGGCCGAGTTTTGTTGCAGCTTCCCGAAAGTCCTCTGGCGTAAAGAGAAAATCGCCAATTCCGTAGTCGATCAGGCCAGGATCAAGCCTCGACACCTGGCCGTCCGGGGAGGCCATGAAGAGGTTGTCCCCTATCCGAAGAAAAAAATCCTGTTCCGACTGGTCAGCTGGTGCTGCAACAAAGAACTCTCCGAGCTGCCACTCCAGATCGTTATCGTATTTGATCTTAGCCTCAGCAAGGGCGCTAATGCCGTCGAAGGTCGGATCGTCCCCCCAGTCAGCCGTGATCCAGCGCAGAGCATCTTCGCGCTGCTCCTCGTTCCAGCGTGGAAGAAGTGTCGAGAGAGGGACATAGTCCGGTGGGCAGAACACAGACTTATGCCTCGTCTGCTGAGGCCGACAGCGCTGCGGTCTCACTGTGTGCCAAGGAGGGGCTGGATCCGCTGCTCACCCACTGGGCCCAGCGCTCCATCACTGCCCGCCTCTGCTCCAGGAAATCCGTACGTCGGTACGCGCGTACCACCTTGCTGTCGGTGACGTGCCCCAGGCAGGTCTCAGCCACCTCGTGCGACGTGGTCGTGGTCTCCGCGATCCAGATGCGAAGCGAGGAGCGGAAACCATGTGGACGCTCCTTCATGCCCCGCCGCTTCATCAGCGTGGACATAGTCATGTCGGAGATGACGCCTTTCCGCGTGCTTGGGAACAGGTAGCCTCCCCGGGCGTGCTGGCGGGCTTGCTCAATGAGGGCCAGGGCCTCGGGCACGAGCGGCACGCGGAAGTCAGGAGTGGTGTCCTTCAGGCCCTTCATCGTCTCGCCGGGGACGGTCCAGACGTCGCCCGTGATCTGGCTCTCGTGCAGGTGGCGCAGGGGCCCAGAGCGGACGCCTGTGAGGATCAGGAGGCGCAGTGCGAGATGGGTGACAGTGCCATCCGAGAGGGAGGCATAGAATGAGGGCACCTTGGCCCAGGGCATCGCGGGAATGTTCTCGGCCTTGTGCCGACTCTTACCTAGGAGCGCCTTGGCATTGTCGCAGGCCTGGAGGTCGACCTCGAGCCCAAGCGCGGCGGCGTGGCGCAGGCAGATCGAGAGCCGGTTGAGCGCCTTCCGGGCGGTGTCGGCCTTGGTGTGCCAGAGGGGAGCTAAGGTGTCGCGGATGTCTGTTTGATTAATTTCACCTACAGGCAGGCGGCCGAGCTTGGGCAGAACATGCAGTTCGAGAGGGCTGAACCACCGCCCGGCCATCCCGTCGCCTTTCAGTTCGGCCTTTCGGCTCTCGAAGGCGTCGCGGGCCACGTCTCGCAGCAGATGCAGGTTGCGCGCGGCCTCGCGCTTCTGCCGTTGGCGCTCTTTGATCGGGTCAACGTTGTTACGGGCCAGCGCTCGTTGCTTGGCAGCAGCGTCCCGCGCCTCCCTCAGGCTTACATCCGACAAGGAACCTAGCCCCATCTCCCGCCGGCGACCATAGATGGACACACGCAACACCCACTGCCCACCGCCGTCCTCGCGCTTCCAGAGCCACAGGCCGCCACCATCTGAGTGCTTGCCGGGAGGCAAAGACCGCACCTGAACGGCCGTGAGCTTGTGCAGGAACTGCGTCGCCATGATCCACCCTCTTGTCCACCCCTAGATGCTGAGATGAAGTGGGAGGACGAGAGAGACAATGAGACGACTTGGCCGAAAAAACAACTGATGTTTCGCTATATTAAGGCAGTCACAAGAGCGAATGAGAGCTGTGGATATAAGAGTTAGATGCCCTTCTGCGGCACCACTGCCCTGTTCGCTAGGGTCTAGCGATAATCGACAGACCGCCGAGATTCACGCCCGCATCGTTCTCATGAACCGCTTCTCAGCCTTGGGCCGAGCCGAGATCGTCCGCGTCGCTTGAAGCTAATGGCAGAGGGGATAGCTCGGCCTCAGCCCTAGTAGCGCAACAACGTCGCGGTAAGGCCCGATCACGCCGCCGCCAGCCGGGCATACAGGCCCTGTCGGGTCTGCAACTCCGCATGACTCCCGATTTCCGCGATGCGTCCGTCCTGCATGACTGCAATACGGTCGGCGTGGCGGATGGTGGCCAGTCGGTGGGCGATGATCAGCGTGGTGCGCCCCTGGGCCAGCCGGTCGAGTGCAGCCTGGATCTCACGCTCGGTCTCGGTGTCGAGGGCCGAGGTCGCCTCGTCGAGGATCAGGATGGGAGGATTGCGGAGGAACACGCGCGCGATGGCGACGCGCTGCTTCTGTCCGCCGGAAAGCGTGACCCCGCGCTCGCCCACGACCGTGTCGAGACCTTGGGGCAGGGCGTCGATCATCGGGCCCAGGCGGGCGAGGTCGGCAGCTGCGCGAATCTCGGTCTCGGTCGCATCGAGACGTCCATAGGCGATGTTGTCGCGCAGGGTGCCGCCGAACAGGAACACGTCCTGGCTCACTATGCCGATCTGCCGGCGCAGGGAGTTGAGCGTCAGGTCGGTAACGGGAATGCCATCGAGAGTGATCCGTCCCTCGGTCGGCTCGTAGAAGCGGGGCAACAGCGCCAAGGCCGTGGTCTTGCCGGCCCCGGACGGGCCGACGAAGGCCAGCGTCTCGCCTGGACGGACCTCGAAGTCGAGGCCGCGCAGGACGGGCCGCGCCGGGTCGTAGCCGAAGCCCACGTCCTCGTAGCGCACCGCGCCGGAGAGGCGGGGCGCGGGCCGTGCTCCCGGCCGGTCGGCGATGTCGGGTTCGGTCGCGAGCAGGTCGAGGTAGCGGTGGAAGCCGGCGATGCCCTTCGGGTAGGTCTCGATGACGGCCGCGATCTTCTCGAGGGGTCGGACGAAGACGCCCGCGAGCAGCAGGAAAGCCACGAAGCCCCCCGTGGTGAGCGTGCCCTTGATCACGAACCAGGCGCCCGCGACCATGACCACGACCTGAATGCCGCGCATGGCCATGTAGTTGATGGAGGTCGAGGCGGCCATGATCCGGTAGGCGTCGAGCTTGGCCCGCCGGTAGCGCGCGTTGTCGCGGGAGAAGAGCGCGCGCTCGTGGTCCTCGTTGGCGAAGGCCTGCACCACGCGGATGCCGCCCACGTTCTCCTCCAGCCGGACGTTGAAGTCGCCGATTCGCGAGAAAATTCCGCGCCAGGTCTCGGTCATGCGGCCGCCGTAGACGATCACCAGCGCGACCGTCGCGGGCACGATGGCGGCGGTCAGGCCAGCGAGCCCCGGATGGATAGCCATCATCAGGGCGAAGGCGCCCACGAAGGTCATGATGGCTATGAACAGGTCCTCGGGCCCGTGGTGGGCCACCTCGCCGATTTCCTCGAGGTCCCGGGTAACGCGCGCCACAAGATGGCCGGTCCGCTGCGTGTCGTACCAGCGCCAAGAGAGCTTCTGGAGGTGGTGGAAGGCGCGGGCGCGCATCTCGGTCTCGATATTGATGCCGAGCTTATGGCCCCAGTAGGTCACGATGGCCATGAGCCCTGTATTTACAAAGTAGATGAGCAGAAGGGCGGTGGCGGCGAGCAGCGTGAGCCCCAGGTCGGCCTGCGGCAGCAGGCGGTCGATGAAGGCCTGCACCGCCATCGGGAAGGCGAGTTCCAGCAGGCCCGATCCCACCGCGCAGCCGAAGTCGAGCCAGAACAGGGCCATCCAGGGGCGATAGTAGGCGATGAACTGGCGCAGCATCGGATCGGTCCTTGGCGGGGCGGTCGGGCCTGCCCGGATCTAGCGGCTTGACCGGCCCGGCTCCAGACGAAGATGCGCCGGAGCCTGAGGGAGGCTCCGGCGTCGAACGGCTCGGGAGGGCCGTCAGGAGTCTTGGCGGGCCCCCGGCTCAGAAGCTCTTGCGCACGGCGAGGCTCACGTTGCGGCCCTCGCCGAAGTAGCACGAGTTCACGCCGTTGCAGGAGGCCACGTAGTCCTCATCAAGGAGGTTCGACACGTCGAGGTTGGCCGTCCAGCCCCCCGCGAAATCGTAGGTCAGCCCCGCGTCGTAGAGCGTGCGCGCCGGTACGCTCAGGGTATTCTCGTTGTCCACGAAGCTGTCGCCGACGAAGCGGGCGCGGGCGCGCAGTTCCAGGCCCTCCGCCGGGGCTGGGGACCAATTGACCTGGAAGGTGGCCAGTTCGTCGGACACGGTGAGAGGCCGGTTGCCGATGATGGCCTCGTTCACGTCGTCGGTGATCTCCAAGTCGAGCAACGTGAGGTTGCCTTCGTAGCTGAGGCCAGGAGCCACCTCGCCGCGCGCCTCGATCTCGATCCCGCGCGAGCGGACTTCGCCGATCTGGACGTACTCGGTGAGCCCTGCGTTGACGCGGGCCTGGCTGATGTCCTCGCGCACGACTTGGAAGGCCGCGAAGGTGAGAAGCGTGCGGCCATCGGGCGACCACTTGAGTCCAGCCTCGACCTGATGGCCGGTTTCGGGCGACACGTCTTGGCCAGCGGGAACATTGACCACCTGCGGGCTGAAATAGGTGCCAGCCGAGGCGTAGGGCACGAAGCCCCCGGGCAACTCGCGCGCAAGCCCCAGGCGCCAGGAGAACTCGTCGTCCTGACGATCGAAGCCGACCCGGTCCGCCGGTGCGAACGCAACGGGGTTGTCCCCCATATCGGTATGAACGATGTCGTAGCGGCCGTTCAGCGTCGCGATCCAACCGTCACCCCAGCGCAGTTGATCCTGCGCGTAGATGCCCAAGGCGGTCTGGCGCAGCGTCTGGTCGATGTAGGGGCTGGCGTCGGGCTGGGCCGCTCCGTACTGCGTGTCCGTGACGGACAAGCCCGTCGCGAGGGCCGAGGCCTGCACCTGGTCGAGGTCGTAGACCCGGGCATCGAGGCCGAAGAGCAGCCGGTGCTCGACCGGGCCGGTCGCCAGCGTTCGCTCCAGCCGAAGGTCGTTGCCGAGCAGCCAGGCCTTGCTGTCGTGCTGGAAACGCAGCCGCGCCAGGGTTCCTTTCGAGTCCTGCGGTGTCGAGGCGAAACCTGTGTAGCCGAAGGCGTAGACCGAGTCCTCCTCGACGTGTGCATGGGCAAAACGCGACACGTTGGTGAGGCGCCAGGCGCCGAGATCCTGCCGGTAGATGCCGGTCACGATCCACTGGTCGCGGCGGTACTCGTCGTAGTCCGGCTCCCCCGTGTTGAAGTAGCGGTCGAAATCGAGGCCTACATCCTCGACCACGCCGAAGTAGGGTAGCCACGCGCCGCCCACGTGGTCTTCGTTCATGCCCGTGTAGCTGGCCGTGACCGTCAGCGTGCCACCGTTGCCGAAGGCCTTGGCAATCCCACCCGATACGATGCCGTCGAGGCCGTTCTCGAAGGCTCCATGCCCGCCTACGAGTTGTGCCTTGGCGCCCAAGCGGTAGGCCAGCGTCGGCGTGACCGTGCCGCCCGCGTCCACGGAGGAGAAGACGCGGCCTTCCGTGTCACCGCCGAATTCGAGCAGGGTGCCTGGCTCGCCGCCGGGCAGGCGGCTGGCGTAGTTGACCACGCCGCCGGGATTCGATGTGCCGTAGAGTACCGACGAGGGTCCACGCAGCACTTCCACCCGCTCCAAGAGGAACGGATCGATGTAGAAGGCGCCGAAAGCGTAGCCGTAAAGCTGGATGCCATCCAAGAACTGCCCCGTCTGCGTGGCGTCGAAGCCGCGCGAATAGATCCAGTTGGTGTCGCTGTCGTAGGCGAAAGGCTGCGCTTGGACGCCCGTCGTCTCCTCCAGGGCTTCGTCCACCTTGGCGGCGTTGGTTTCTGCGATCTCCTCCGCGCCGACCACGCTGACCGACTGCGGGACCTCGGTGATCGGCGTGGCGCTCTTGATGCCCGTCAGCGTGAAGGGATCGGCCGCATCGCCCACCGGGTCGGCGCCCAGGACCGAGAAGGTAATCTCGCCCAAATCGACCGGAGCGCCGGCGTCCTGCGCTAGCGCCACCCCGTGGGGCAGGGTGGCCAGAGCGGTATGTCCGAGGAGCCAGGCGAGGCGGGCAGGGCGGGTCATGGGGGAGGGTCCTTCCGAAAGTGCAACGGCCGCGCAAGCCCAAAGGCCGGCTGCGCTTCCTTGTTTTCTGATTATTTATATCGGGTATTTAGGCCTGTCTTGGCCGATCCTGTCGACCCTGGTCGGATCCTGCGGCAATGATCCGTCCAGCAAAGGCATTTCGCCGCCAAGCAGCGGGCGTGGTGCCCGTCACGTCGCGAAAGGCCCGCGTCAGGTGCGACTGGTCCGAGAACCCCGTCGCGGTCGCTACCTCACTCAGGGACAGCGGGGTCCGGCGTAGAAACTCCTGAGTCGCCTCGACGCGCAGGCGCGTAAGATAGCGGGCCGGGGCGACGCCCGTCGTCTCACGGAAGGCATGAGCAAACCAACTCTCGGACAGGCCAGCGGCGGCGGCCAGCTCGGCCACGCTCAGCTTGCGATGCAGCTCGGCCCGCATGACGTCGAGGACGCGGTGAAGCTGGGCCGGGGTCAAGCCGCCGCGCGGCGCTGAAGGGCGAGGCGGACCTGACCGGGGCAGAACCATGCCAAGCAGGGCCATCGCCAGCGACTCGGGGACCAGATCGTCGTAGGACGGCTCCTCCACTTCGGCGGCCAGCATCGCGGCCAGGCGTTCGGCCCGGGGGTGCTCATCGAGTAGGATCAGATGGTCGAGTGCGCGCGGATCATCCTCCAGGCGCCGCTCCAAGGCCGTTCGCTCCAGATGCAGGTCGAGATGCCGAAAAGGTCTCGAGTCGGTGATGCGGCTCCAGACCGGGCAGTTGGCAGGGATGAACGCCACCTTTCCGATGGTGGGGCCGTCCGCGCGGTCGGCCAGCCGGATCGGCGGGCAGTCGTCGCTCAGCACGACCACGAGCCTCGGATCGGGGGAGGCGTAATGACCCCGACCGCCCTGCTCTCCGGTGGCGTCCCACAGATCGGCGACCGCGCCGGTCCAACCGCGCCAGCGCAGGGGACCCACGGGCCGGATACCCTCGGTGAAGGCAGTCATGTTCGGTCGAAACACCATGGTCGCTCGGATGCGATTTGGAGGGCTGCGCTCAGGTGCGTACTCATGAGAAGATGCGGCCCGGACATCGAGAAGAGTAGTTGACGATTTTTGTCAGGTAGCATAGCGAACTGACAAGGTCGAGCCCCGGCCTTTGGACGACCTGACAGCCCGCGCTTTCGCCAGCTACGCATCGCCCTCTTCCTCTCGCGGCTCGTCGCCCTTTGTGCACGCAGGAAGGCTTTGTCATGAATCCATATCTTCCGACTTGGCTGCTTGTGGGTGCGATGTCGCTGGCCCCCGGTTCCGTCCTGGCGCAGGACCAAGGGGCCCAGGCCAATGGTCCTGTCGCGGGCGCGCTTGAGCTCGAGCTGAACGACGCCATGGCAGTCGACGGCGGGTGTCGGCTGACCTTCCTTGTCGAGAATGGGGTGGGAGGGGACCTTTCGGCGCTCTCGCTTGAAACGGCGATGATGAACATCGAAGGGCGGGTGGCGCAGGTCACGCTCTTCGACTTCGGCGATCTTTCGGCCGGTAGGCCGCGGGTAAGGCAGTTCGACCTGTCAGAACTGGCTTGCGAGGATCTCGGAACGGTTCTGATCAACGGGGTGACGGCCTGCGAGGGCACGGGGATCGAGCCTGGCGCCTGCCAGTCGGCCCTGACGCTGTCGAGCCGGGTCGTCATCGATCTGGCTGGCTGAAGCGGGGACGATCATGGAACCAGCGACCGACTACTCGATGTGGGGGCTGTTCGCCCACGCGACCCTTGTGGTGAAGCTCATC
>NZ_VDFV01000080.1 GCF_006152145.1 Rubellimicrobium roseum
CCTCCGCTGTTATCAGATCGAGAACAAGGCTTCGGATGTAGATCGCTCCTTCACTCATGTTGCTGACCAGGCAGCGCGCGTCGAGGCCCGATCCGCCGCCCACACTAATCAGGATGTTGGCCCGCCTCTGCCGCCGGTAGCTCGAGACGAAGACCTGGAGGTAGACGATCCAGACCAGCAGCATGGCCAAGTTGAGAACGACGTTCACCGCGTCGCTGTTCGCGCTCAGCCAATCCAGCATGGGCCCCCCGTGGTTGTTGGTCTGAACGACAGGGCGGCGCTTGGGTTTCATTTTCGGGCGAAAGCTGATAGTAGCCTCGCCCCCATGGGGCAGGCTCGCCGAGCGGGCGGCCCCTGCGCTTTGATCCGACGTCGCACGCAACGCGGCTCATAGGACAGGTTGAAGCGTCCCGCCGAGACCGGCGCGACTCCTCCGTCCGGCCTTGCCTGAACGGATAGCGAAGGAACTTTCCATGACCCAGTGGCCCGATCAGGCCGATCAAGACCCCGTCACCCCTGGCGCAGAGGCGATCCCTGAGCCCGAAGGTCGGACCGAGATCATTGAGACCTCCTATGAGATCGGACAGGACAACATCGCGCGGAGCGGCGTACTGTCCTTCGACATCCATCAGGTGGTCTTCACCGTTTCGGCCCTGGCCATCATCGCCTTCACCTTCCTGACCATGGCCTTCCAGAACTACCTCGAGCCGCTGTTCGTGAGCTTGCGCGACTGGATGACCGGCCGGCTCGACTGGTTCTTCCTGTCGGCCGGCAACATCTTCGTGCTGCTCTGCCTTGTCTTGATCGTCACGCCTTTGGGTCGGGTGAGGCTGGGCGGGCCCCAGGCCACGCCGGACTTCAGCTTCGTCTCTTGGTTCGCCATGCTGTTCGCGGCAGGCATGGGCATCGGGCTCATGTTCTATGGGGTATCCGAGCCGCTGGGCCACTTCAGCGCGGCCGTGGAAGGCGTAACCTATGGGCCAGATGGCGCCCGAACCGACTGGGCCCCGCTCCGAGGGGCGGAAGGTGATCCCATCGCAGCTCGACGGCTCGGCATGGCTGCTACCATCTTCCACTGGGGCCTCCACCCCTGGGCCATCTACGCCGTCGTGGCGCTCGCGCTGGCGGTCTTCTCCTATAACAAGGGCCTGCCGCTCACGCTGCGCTCCTGCTTTTATCCCATTTTTGGCGAGCGGATCTGGGGCTGGCCGGGGCACCTGGTCGACATACTGGCGATCCTGGCGACCGTGTTCGGGCTGGCCACCTCGCTGGGCATCGGCGCTCAGCAGGCCGCGGCCGGGCTCCAGTTCCTCGTCGGCTTTCCAACCTCCACCTGGGCGCTGGTCCTGCTGATCATCGTGATCACCGGGGTCGCGCTCGTCTCCGTAGTCGCGGGGCTTGACGCCGGGGTGAAGCGGCTCTCCGAGCTGAACCTCGGCCTTGCGGCCCTGCTCTTGCTTTTCGTCATCGCGGCGGGGCCGACGCTCGACATTCTGCGGCGGTTCGCCCTTAACCTGGGGGCCTACGTCACTTACTTGCCCGAGCTCTCAAACCCGTTCGGGCGCGAGGACGACAACTTTCGGCACGGCTGGACGGCGTTCTACTGGGCGTGGTGGATCAGCTGGTCGCCCTTCGTCGGCATGTTCATCGCGCGCGTGTCGCGCGGGCGCACGGTGAGGGAGTTCCTTCTGGCCGTGCTGCTCGTCCCCTCGATCCTGTGCGTGCTCTGGATGACCGCCATGGGCGGCACGGCCATCAGCCAGGTGCTGAACGACGGGTTCACGGGCGCGCAGGAGGCTCCACTGGAACTGAAGTTGTTCGCCGTCCTGACTCAGCTGCCGCTCACGTTCTTGACCTCGCTGATCGGCATCGTCCTCGTCGTGGTGTTCTTTGTCACCTCGGCGGACTCAGGCTCGCTCGTGATCGACACGATCGCGGCCGGTGGCAAGGTCAACTCGCCCACACCGCAGCGGGTATTCTGGGCAACCCTGGGCGGGGTCGTAGCCATTGCGCTGCTCCTCGGCGGGGGGCTCGCGGGCTTGCAGGCCATGGCCGTCTCAACGGGGTTTCCGTTCACCTTCGTCCTGCTGGGTGCATGCTACGCGATCCTGCGGGGTCTGATGAACGAGCCGCGCTGAACGGCGAGGGCCGGGACATCTGCCAGATAGCTGAGGGCCGACGAAGGTGGACGTACTGGAGTGAGCGCAGCCACTTCCGATCAAGCATCCGGTTCATGCAGCCCTCGCCAGTGGCGCACCGTTGCGACTGGTCAGTCGGCGAAGCGGTGCAGCGTGCCGGAGTGGGAACGTGAAGGTTGTCGGTCAGCATGGGCGAACCCTGCGCCGGGCGCATGTCCAAGGCCAACCATCGCCCGTGCAACGGACTGTCACCGAGTCCTCTTAACCGGAGGAGACGTAAGCCGCGCGGGGCGCCCGTATCTTGCCTATGTCACGACGGCGGCCGACGCTGACCGGGCCAGGCCCCCGCGCGAACGGAGCCCGCCCATTCCGGACGTCGATGACGATGACACGCCCCGCTTATAAAAGGGCCGTTAGCCGATTGCACACCATCGATAAAGACGCACCGGAGCCCAGACCAGATGCCCCAGATCGCACTGGCCACTGATTACGATGGCACCATCGCCCAGGACGGAATGGTGGACGGGCCTACGCTCGCGGTGCTGGCACGGCTACGTGCAGCCGGCTGGTGCCTGGTGCTTGCCACGGGTCGGGATCTGGACGACCTGCGGCAGGTGATGCCTCGACTGGATCTGTTCGACCGCGTGGTGGCCGAGAACGGGGCGGTCCTTCACACGCCAGACACGGGCGTGGTGCGCTTGCTTGCAGCTCCTTTGCCCCCCTCGTTTCCCGCGGCACTCGCCACCGCTGGTGTCCACCCGCTGCGAGCAGGCAGAGTCTTGGTTGCGACGTGGGAGGTCCACGAGGCTCGCGTGCAGGCCGTGGCCGCGTCGCTCGGCCTCGATCTGCGCCTGCAGCGCAACAAGGGAGCGCTGATGGCATTGCCCGCCGGGGTGGACAAGGGGCGTGGCACGCTGGAGGCCTTGCGGGAACTGGGCATATCGCCCGCTCACTGCGTCGCTGTGGGCGATGCGGAGAACGACCTCGACCTGCTTGCCGCCTGCGGCCTGCCTGTGGCCGTTGCAAACGCCTCGCCCGCCCTCAAGCGAGCGGCCGCATTGGTAACCCGGGCCGAGGGCGGCGACGGCGTTGTGGAACTGATCGAGCGCCTCCTGCGCGCGGGGCAGAGCTGGCCAGTCCCGGAAGTGTGACTCGATTGCGCACGGGATCGGTGCCTTTTGGAGCCCGAGGCAAGAAGCAAGGCGGGCATGGGACGGGTGATCAACCCCAGAGGCACGAGCGGCTCGGGCAAGACCTGGCTCGTGCGCCAAGTCATGGCGGCGTCCCGAGGGGCGGGTGCGGTAGCCGAACCCTTGTGCCGCGAAGGCCGGGCCCGCCCGATCGGCTGGCGCTTCGCTTACCCTTCGGACAGACGCCCTCTGGCCATCATCGGCCACTATGAGGCCACACGCGGCGGCATCGACACGATTCCCAAGACCGATGGCGGATTGGACGAAGCGTTCCGGCTGGCGGACGCCTTGGCCGCGGACGGACACGACGTGCTGATGGAAGGCTACCAACTCAGTGGAGAGGTGGAGCGCACGGTCGCGCTGTCGCAGGCGCAAAGGGCACGCGGGGCCAGACTCCACGTCCTGTGGCTCGACGTGCTGCTGGAGCGCTGCGTGCAGAACGTCATGGCCCGGCGTCGCGCCGGGCGAGCCGCCCGCCCCTCGGTCGAACGCACGGCGCGGGCCGGCCACGACGCGCTGGGGAAGGCATGCCAGGTCCTGCAACATGCAGGTGTCGATGTGGAACGGCTGGACACCGCTGAGGCCCTGCATCGGACGCTGGCGTGGCTGGACTTGGATCCGGCCGCCCGTGAAGGGTCTGGCGAGGGGCCGTTGGCCGTGGGTCAATCGCACGAGATTGCTGGCAGCCCACACACGGGCAGCACCTCGACGCGCAGCGTTGAAGGTTAACGGTCTGCCCTAGGTCGGCCCCCAATCATCGTGTGCCGCACGCCTTGCGCAGTGCGCCGCACATCATCGATCAAGACCAATCATCCAAGAAGGAATGCAACCGCATGGCCAATGTGGAGCCAAAGATCACCCGCCCGTCTTCCTCGCCCACCCCGACGCATGGCTTCCGTCCCTTCTCGATGATGCGGGCCTTCCTCGACAGCCAGGCCTCGGGCGGGATCGTCCTCATGGCGGCAGCGGCCTTGGCTCTCGTGGTGGCAAACTCGCCCCTGGCGCCGGCCTACTTCGATGCGCTGCACGCCTATCTGGGGCCGCTCAGCGTGGCGCACTGGATCAACGACGGCCTAATGGTGATCTTCTTCCTGGTGGTCGGCCTAGAGATCAAGCGCGAGGTCCTCGACGGGCAGCTCTCGACGTGGTCCCGACGCATCCTGCCCGGGGTCGCCGCGCTGGGCGGGATGGCCGTGCCCGCGCTCGTGTTCCTCGCCTTCAACGGCGACGACCCGACCACGGCCCGGGGCTGGGCCATTCCCTCGGCCACCGACATCGCCTTCGCCTTGGGTGTGCTGTCGCTTCTGGGCTCGCGGGTGCCCACCTCGCTCAAGGTGTTCCTGACCGCCCTTGCCATCATCGACGACCTGGGCGCAGTGGTCATCATCGCGCTCTTCTACTCGGGCGACCTATCCATTCCGCATCTGGGTGGAGCGGCTGCCGTCCTCGCAGGCCTCGTTCTCCTGAACCGCCTCGGAGTCGCCCGGCTCTGGGCCTATCTTGTGCCCGGCATTGCCCTGTGGTGGCTGGTTCTGGGCTCGGGCGTGCATGCCACCATCGCGGGCGTGCTCCTGGCCCTCACCATCCCGCTGAAGACGTCGCCCGCCCGCCCCGACGACACAGCGCACTCCCCCCTCCACCGCCTGGAGCACGCGCTTCACCCCTGGAGCCCGTTCCTCATCATCCCGATCTTCGGCTTCGCGAACGCCGGTGTCTCGTTCGAGCACCTCACGGTGGAGGCCCTGACCGACGACCTGACACTTGGGGTGGCCCTTGGCCTCCTGCTGGGCAAGGTCATGGGCGTGTTCGGGAGTGCGTGGCTCGTGATCCGTCTGGGGCTGGCCGACGTGCCCATGGGGGCCGGGCGGCTCCAGCTCTTCGGGGTGGCGCTCCTGTGCGGGATCGGCTTCACCATGAGCCTCTTCATCGGGCTCCTGGCGTTCGCGAATGAGCCGCTCCTGCAGGAGGAGGTCAAGGTGGGCATCCTGGGCGGCTCGCTCGTCGCGGGGCTGCTGGGCTGGGGTGTCCTCCGGGTCGCGCCCCGAGACGTGCCAGCCCCCGCACCCGTCGTCCGGTAAAGGCCCCGTCGGTCGTTTTGGATCTGGAGAAAGCAGGTCCGCCTGACGCACCTGCTGATGCGGCGCGAGAACCTCGTCGGCACCGAGCGGAACTCTCTTGGCACGAACCAATGGCGTACGGATCGCTCGAACCTGCTCTGGAGGAGTCTAAGTCCCGGAGGACTCTCCGCAGCCCCCCTGTTCGGACGCCAGGACGCGCCGGGGGTTGGCTCCTTGCCCTCGTGTGCAGCGGCCCAGGCCCCTGCGCAACATCGTTTTACCTGCGCAGGGGCCACGAACTGATCCTTGCTGGTCTGCAAGACCGTCGTCACAGGGTGGCTCGTGGAGGAAGAAGTACCGCGGCAGGCCAAGCCGGAGACGTCGCTCGTGAAGATCCCGCTTACGCTCGCTGTTGCATTGGTGATGGCCGCTGTCGTGGTGATCGGCGGCTTTGGCCTCACCCCGGCCGGACGGAGCGCCTTGGCGTCAGGGCTGTCCTATCCCCTCCTGAGCTTCGGCCATATTATCGCCACGCTGGAGGTAGGCGTGTGGGCGGGCCGGATCGGGGGGCACGCCCCGGTGGTCCTGCCCCTGGCCTTTGTTCTGGGAATGGGCCTGGGCATGCTCTTGGGCGCAGACGGGAGCCGGCTACTGCAGATCCCCGAAGTCCTGACCTGGGCCTCCGCTCTCGTGCTGACCGTGGCTGCGGCTTCCGCGGCGCGCCCGCCCCTGGAGGACGCCTTTAGTCTGGCGGCGCTGTTTGGCCTCTTCCACGGCTCGGCTCTTGGCAGCGGGCTTGCAGGATAAGTCAGTCCTGAACGACGGGAGCGCATCTGACGGGTGATCCATTCCAGCTGTCTAGATAGGGTGGAGCCATGACCGGGAGGTCGGGATCTGCGTGCTCACCGCCTCAGGCGAGGACGTGGGAGAGGTCCTGATTGGAACGGCGTGTGCGGTCGCTGGCAATAGTGGCGTGAAAGTAGCGAGCAACCAAGTATTCACAGTATTGGGATCCTGCGCCTGGATAGAGGGAGCCGGGCTTGGAGGCCCAGCGGCTCTTTCATGTTCCATCATGCCGCAGGCCTTGAATGCGCCCTGTAGACGAGGGCCGGGCGGCCTGCCCGAAAGAAAGGTGGTCCTCGGGGGGTCTGGGATTAGGGTCTTTGATCAGGGATCACCGGGAGGGTAACCCCAGATGTCTAGGCTGTCTGAGATCCATACCTCCCTGTCACGTGCCGCCGTGGATCCCGAGGCTTGGCAGGGCGTGACTGACACCATCGCCGCGAGCTTTCCCGGCGCCCGCTCGGCGATGATGGGCTACGACGTCACCATGGAGCGCAGCATCCCGGCCGTCTACACGGGCTACGACCCAGCCTTCGTGGACAGCTACAACGCGCTTTTTGGAGACCGGAACCCCTACCTTCCCGGCTGGACGAGCCTGCCGGCAGGTCGGATCGCGCATTCCATGGCAGTCCTCCCGGAAGAGGAGGTCCTGCGCACGGAGTACTGGGCGGACTGGCTCCGACCTCAGGGAGATCTGCGCAACGCCGTGGCCACCGTGCTCACGCGCGATCCGGGGCGGACCTTCCTCTTCAACTGCCAGATCGAGCTCAAGGCCGCTCCGCGCGTGACGCGGCCTGTGGCGCGGACCATGCGCGACCTGGTCCCGCTTCTGTGCCACACACTCGAGATCAACCGCATGATGCTGGGGCTCCGGCTCGATGCAGTCCTTCTGCGTCAGGGCGTGGAACCTGCACGGGCAGCGACGCTCCTCCTGAGCGAGCAGGGGTCGATCCTCTTCGCCAATGCCCGTGCCGCCGTCCTCCTGGCCGAGGGCCGGGTCCTGCGCCATGATCTGCGCGGCCGGCTCGAGCTGCCGCCTGCCGGGGCCATGGTTCGCCTTGAGGGGGCGCTCCGGCGCATGACGCGCCCGGCCGACCTCACCTTCCAGTTGGGCCAGGGGCCGGAGGCGACTGAGATGCGGCTGATGCCCGTCACGGCCGAGACCGTGGCGGAGCTGGAGCTGCCGCTCGTCCTGCAGGCGCCACCGCCGGCGCTTCTGGTCGTAGCCCGCGCCGCGCCGCTCCCCTGCGACGAGACGGCACCCCTGCGGGAGCGTCTCCGGCTCACCCAGGCCGAAGCGGAGGTGGCTCTGGCGCTCGCGGAGGGTGCCACGCTCGCGGAGATCGCCGAGCGCCGCGGCGTTTCGCTGCTGACCGTGCGCGACCAGGTCCGCTCCGCGATGGGCAAGGCCGAGGTCCACCGGCAGAGCGGGCTTGTGCGCGCCGTGACCGAGCTGCGCCGCCCCGGGTGATGCTGGAGCGATCAGAAATTGCGCTGCAGCGCGGAACTTTCCAGCCTCCATCCTGCAAATGCAGGATGCGCGCGCTCCCGCAGCAGGGATGATCAAAGCGTCGGGGGTGGCTTGGATAAGTTCGATAGTGAGTGGTGAAACTGACCTCCCTGCAGCGAGGACGGCCGTGAAGACGGCCGTTCTCGCACACTCCAGTCGAACTTCCGCGGCCTCCAGGCGTGTCATCCCCGGCAACGCCGTGGTCTTGACCGTTGCGCATCGGCGCAGGCCTCGTTCGTCTGGCGGACGCGAACCCCTGTGAACAGGCGCTCGACCAGTTCGACCCGACCTCGGACGAGGACCTCGCGGCGCGTAGCACGACCCGCGACGTCGTGATCCGCCGCATTTCGGGCGTGCGCCTTTATCTGTGAGTCTCGGCGACCTCTCAGGCCCGGGCTGGACGTTTATTTCGACCCATCCTGCGATTGCAGGATGCGCCTCGCCTCCAACGGATCGACGATCCACTCGAGGGCCGCCATGGTCCTCAGCCCCAGTCAGTCAAGTGTAAGGCCTTGTTGGCTGCGGCCAGTCCATAGGGATGTTAGCGATGAAACTTTTCACGATGTCCGCCCTGCTTGGCGCAGCTCTGATGGTTCCGGCTCAGGCCGAGGAGGTCACGATTTCGCAGGCACTCGCTGCGGGAAGCCTCCATGATGGCACGCTCGACATGGTCGCCTACTGGCTTCCCCTGGCGAACGGCGCGCTGGAGGTCACGGCCACCTTCCGCGACCCTGCTACCGCCGACGAGCCGATGCGGGTCGTGATGCCAATGCAGGACGGGGACTCGCTGTCCTTCGGAATGCCGGGCCATCCCTATCAGCTTTACACGTTCGCCCGACGTGAGCAGGCGGTCACGATCTCCGTAATGTCCAAGCCGGACAGGATCGCCACGCGGGCGATGACGATCGACCCGGCCAAGATGCTGCCACAGATGGCGGCCGCTGAATAGCGCGACGGGTGGCCTCCGGATGCCGTGGACGGCGCGGCTGGGTCTTCTGATTGGGCGATACGAAGCGGGACGCGGTCCACGCCGACGGTCCCTATGACGCGCGGGACAGAGTTACCGCAGTCCTGACCTATTTCCTCGTCAGGGCTGTGGAACTGCGGCTGTCGACTCTTGGAAACCCAGGACGAGACTGGAGCACTGCTGGATAACCTGACTTCATGCAGGTGGATTGGTCCGCCACAAACACGCAAGGCGGTGCGCCGACAGGTCATCTGCCGAGGCGACTGAGGTTCGGTGCGGGTCGTCGAGGAGTGCGGGCCAGTGGAGCTAGAAGGCTGGGGCAAAACACTGGGGCGCTTGGGCGGGTGCCTTGTGGTGGGCCTCACGATCGTGGTGACGGTCGTGCTCGGACTGGTTCAGCTTGCCATCGCAGTTCCGCTCCTTCTGATCCTCTGGCTCAAGCGGCAGCTCTACCGCCCGCCGCCTCTCCCGCTGTGGGCCAGGGTGGCTGAGGTCGATGACCGGCTTGTCCTGCATCTGGCTGCGGCCATCGAAGGCCTGTCGCCAGGCACGATGGGCCAGATTGCTGTGGCCCAAGCCCAAGCTGGCGACATGGAGACTGCCCGAGCTCTCCTGGCTCGGGCCGAGACGCGGCTTCAGAGGCTCTCCCGCACTCCCCGGCTCCTGCGGTGGGACGACAGCCTCATTCCGGAGTGCGAGCGCAAACGCCTGAGTGACGCTCAGCAGCGGTTCGCTTCCGTCTTGCTGGGTCAGGAGCAGCCCCCGCCCGTGCGTCTCGATCCGACCGCCTTATCGTGGGTCCGGGAGCCAGTGACATTCGGGGGGGCCTCTCGTCCGCCCGATCCGATCCGGGTTCTCGTCGCGAAGGGCCAGTTCCACACAGCGCTGGATCTGGCCCGAGCCCTGCCTCGGGATGCTCTTGATGGACAGCCAGCCAAGTCCATGGCCGTGGTGGCTGTGGGGCAGCACGAGGCCGGAGACACACAGGGCGCGGCGGCAACGCTCGTGGAGGCTGTAGCTGTGGCCCGCCGGTTCAGCAATATCTGGCCTGTCGGCGATGACAGCGGCTACCGCGAACGAGCGTTGACCTATCTGGCCGTATTGCAGGTCTACATCGGCGATCTGAAAGGAGCCCGGCGCACCATCGCCATCATCTACGACCAGGACAGCGCCGACCATGCTTGCAGCGAAGTTGCCCTCATCCTGGCTGGGCAGGGGGAGCGTCGGGCTGCCTTGGAGTTGCTGTGGCAGATCGCGAACAAAGAGCAGAAAGCCCACGCCTGCATGCGACTGGCCGAGATCTACCGTCCTGCCGGAAAGTTCTGATGGCGGGCTTTAAGAAGGACGCGGTGGCACCTGCCATGTCACAGGTACCCGGATCTATCTACAACTTGGTCAAGGGCCGCTCAGGAGCCTGCCCTTGATCAGATATCTCACACCAGCAGGATGTCGGCGTAGGTCACCGTCGCATCCGTCTGCAGGTCGGCCAAGAGCGTCCGCCCGCCCGACTCGTTGCCGTTGCTGTCGAACCAGAGTGTCTTGTCGGTGGTGCGGAAGATGAACCGGTCGTCGGCGTCCTGGGCCACGTTGTCGGCGCGCGCGCGGAACTGCGAGGCCGCGAGCGTTCGCCCCTCCACGAGCCCGCCCCCGAAGCCCGAGGCGTCGATGCGGAACAGGTCGTTGTCGCCTGCCCTGTTGTGGAAGTCGGTGATGATGTCCCTGCCTTCCGAGCGGGCCGTGAACACAAAGGCGTCGTGGCCCAGACCGCCGGTCAGCCTGTCCCGGCCCACCCCGCCAGACAGCCTGTCATTGCTCAAGCCGCCGTCCAAGATGTCATCGCCCTTCTCGCCTTGCAGAAGGTCATGACCCGCAGCCCCGTGCAACCGGTCCTTGCCGTGACCTCCGTACAGAAAGTCAGCGCCGGCCCCCCCTGACAG
>NZ_VDFV01000081.1 GCF_006152145.1 Rubellimicrobium roseum
GATCGAGATCGACCCCATGATCACCCACACCCTGCCGCTCGACCGCATCAACGAAGGCTTCGACCTGATGCGCAAAGGCGAAAGCGTCCGGGGCGTCGTCATCTACTAGGCGGCGGTCCAGCGAACGGAATCGATAGGAACGAGGAGCACGGCAGGAGGAGAACCATAGGGCGGCAACCGCGGGCAGGCCTGAGCCCGCAGGAGGTTGCAGACGCGGCGAGGAGGCGCCGTTCGTCCGCGCAAGTGACTGACGACCGAACAGGACCCAGGGAGGTACCAAGGTGAGAAGATCACTGCTGTTGTCCGCTGCCGTGCTGGCAGTCGGAGCCATCCCCGTGAGCGCCAACGAGGCGCTGATGGAGATGATGAACGACCCCGGACAGTGGGTCATCCAGACCGGCGACTACGCCAATACCCGATTCTCCGAGCTCGACCAGATCACCCGCGAGAACGTGGGCGACCTGGAGGTCGCGTGGATGTTCTCGACGGGCGTGCTGCGCGGGCACGAGGGCGGGCCCCTCGTCGTCGGCGACATGATGTACCTGACCACGCCCTTCCCGAACACGGTCTATGCGCTGGATCTGGCCAACGAGGGCCGGATCGCCTGGCGCTACGAGCCGCAGCAGGACCCGAACGTCATCGCGGTGATGTGCTGCGACACGATCAACCGCGGCGTGGCCTATGCCAACGACACGATCTTCCTGCATCAGGCCGACACCACGCTGGTGGCGCTGGACGCCATGACCGGCGAGGTGAAGTGGAGCGTCAAGAACGGCGACGCGGCGAACGGCGAGACCAACACCGCGACCGTCATGCCGGTCAAGGACATGGTGATCGTCGGCATCTCGGGCGGCGAATATGGCGTGCGCGGCCATGTGACCGCCTATGACATGGCCACCGGCGAGCAGCGCTGGCGGGCCTATTCGACCGGGCCCGACGAGGAGATGCTCGTCGATCCGCAGGCGACGACCGTGCTGGGCGAGCCCATCGGCGAGAACTCCTCGATCGAGAGCTGGGAAGGCGACCAGTGGCAGATCGGCGGCGGCACGACCTGGGGCTGGTACAGCTACGATCCCGAGCTGGACCTGATCTACTACGGCACCGGCAACCCCGGCACCTGGAACCCGTCGCAGCGCCCGGGCGACAACAAGTGGTCCATGACCATCATGGCCCGCGACCCGGACGACGGCATGGCCAAGTGGTTCTACCAGAAGACGCCCCACGACGAGTGGGACTATGACGGCGTGAACGAGAACATCCTGGTCGATCAGGAGATCGACGGGCAGATGCGCAAGCTTCTCGTCAACTTCGACCGCAACGGCTTTGCCTATACGATGGACCGCGAGACCGGCGAGCTTCTTGTCGCCGAGAAGTACGACCCGGCGGTGAACTGGGCGACCGAGGTGGTCATGGACCCCGAGTCCGACCAGTTCGGCCGGCCGCAGGTGGTGGCGGACTTCTCGACCCGTCAGCAGGGCGAGGACACCAACACCGAGGGCATCTGCCCCGCGGCGCTGGGGACCAAGGACCAGCAGCCGGCGGCCTTCTCGCCGCAGACGGGGCTGTTTTACGTGCCGACGAACCACGTCTGCATGGACTACGAGCCGTTCCGGGTGAGCTACACCGCGGGCCAGCCCTTCGTGGGGGCGACGCTCTCGATGTATCCGGCCCCCGACAGCCATGGCGGCATGGGCAACTTCATCGCCTGGGACGCGCGCACGGGCGAGATCAAGTGGTCGCTGCCCGAGCAGTTCTCGGTCTGGTCGGGCGCGCTGGCCACGGCGGGGAACGTCGTATTCTACGGCACGCTCGAAGGCCACCTCAAGGCGGTGGACGCCGAGACAGGCGAGGAGCTCTACCGCTTCAAGACCCCCTCGGGGATCATCGGCAACGTCACCACCTACGAGCATGACGGCAAGCAGTACGTGGCCGTCCTGTCGGGCGTGGGCGGCTGGGCCGGGATCGGGCTCGCGGCCGGGCTGACCAACCCGAACGAGGGCCTGGGCGCCGTGGGTGGCTATGCCGCGCTCAGCGACTACACGGCGCTGGGCGGGCAGCTCACCGTCTTCGCGCTGCCGGACTGAGCGGCGTCCCTTCGATCCGACGCCGGCGGGGACCAGCCCCGCCGGCCTTCCTCCCCACGACAGGAGTCATCAAGATGCGAATCCCGTTCCGGCCGGGCGCTGTCCTTGCCTTACTGGTGCTGACGGCCTCGGCGGGCTCGGCGCAGGAGGCGGCGCCGTCCGGCGATCCCAACATCGCCGTCGCCTCCGAGGAGAACGGACGGTATTTCACGGCCGACGGCATCCCCACCTACAACATCGCCGAGGACGGCACGGTCGATTGGCTGACCTATTCGGGCTTCCGGCGCTATCACGCGGAATGCCACGTCTGCCATGGACCGGACGGCGAAGGGTCGAGCTATGCGCCCGCGCTGAAGAACTCGGCGGTCCGGATGGACTACTACGACTTCTACGGGGTCGTCGCGGGCGGGCGGCAGAACGTCGGCGCGGGCCACAACAGCGTCATGCCGGCCTTCGGCGACAACTTCAACGTCATGTGCTACCTCGACGACATCTACGTCTACCTGAAGGCGCGCGGCACGGGCGACCTGCCCCGGGGGCGGCCCGCCGATCGCGAGGACAAGTCCGACGCCATCCGGGAGGCCGAGAATGCCTGCCTGGGCACCTGAGGCCGCCGCGATCCTTGGCCTGGGACTGATGGCCGCGACGGCGCAGGCGCAGGTCCCGGACCTCGTGTCCGAGACCGCGTTCCGCGTCTGCTCGGACCCGGCCGCCTATCCCGCCTCGGTGGAGGACGGGACGGGTTACGAGAACCGCATCGCCGAGCTTCTGGCCGAGGCGCTCGGCCGGCCGGTCGAGTACACCTGGTACCCCATGTCCACGGGCTTCATCCGAAACACGCTGGCGGCGGCCGAATGCGACGTGGTGATCGGCTACGCGCAGGGGGACGAGCTGGTCCTGAACACCAATCACTGGATGACCTCGACCCATGTGCTGGTGACGCGCCGGGACGGGCCGCTGGCGGAGGTCGACACGCTGGCGGACCCGAAGCTGCAGGAGGCGCGGATCGGGGTGATCGCGGGCAGCCCGCCGGCCTCGCATCTCGCGCGGGAGGGGCTTCTGGACGACATCCGGTCCTACGAGCTCTTCGCGGACCGGCGGCACAACTCGCCGCCCGACGAGATGCTGGCCGACCTGGAGGCGGGCGAGATCGACCTCGCCGTGATGTGGGGGCCGATCGCGGGGCCGATGGTGAAGCAGCGCCACCCGGACCTCGTAGCCACGCCGCTGCTGCGCGAGGAGCTGCCGCCCCGGCTGTCCTATCGGATCACGATGGGAGTTCGGCAGGGCGAGGACGCCTGGAAGCGGGAGCTGAACTCGCTCATCCGCCGCAACCAGGACCGGATCGACGCCATCCTGCGCGAGGCCGGGGTGCCGATTCTCAACGACATGGGGACCGAGCTGAAGGCGGAGGGATAGGGAAGTGCTGCGCGCCGCCGTCGTCCTGGCCTGCCTGATCGCGCCGTCCGCGCGGGGCGAGGTGGTGCCGGAACCCGTGGGCTATCGGGAGGCGCCCTACCGCGGCGCGACGCCCGACACGCTTTCGGGGGCGACGGTGGTCGCGACGCAGGAGGCCCGGCGTCTCTGGGAGGAGGGCCGGGTCGCCTTCGTCGACGTGCTCCCGCGCGAGGCGCGTCCCGAGGGGCTGCCGGAGGGCACGATCTGGCGCGACCGGCCGCACGACAGCATCCCTGGGGCGGTCTGGCTGCCGAACGTCGGCTATGCCCGGCTGTCCGCGCCGGAGCAGGACTATTTCGAGGCGGGCCTGGCCGCCGTCACGGACGGCGATCCGTCGCGCCCGGTCCTCCTCTTCTGCGAGGCGGAGTGCTGGATGTCCTGGAACGCCGCCAAGCGCGCGCTCGCCATGGGATACCGAGATGTCCACTGGTACCCCGAAGGCATGGACGGATGGACGGAGGCCGGCCTGCCGACCGAGCCGGTCCTGCCGCTGGAGGCGCCGTGACGCCGCGGCGCTCAGTCCTGCGCCGCCTCGGGGCTCTCCTCGGCGAAGACGTGGCGATCGAGGATGTAGCGCCCGCCGCGCAGCCAGGACTCGTCGGTGTTCCCACGGATGTCGACGGCCAGCATCCGCACCAGCCGCTCGGTCCCCACCTCGCGCAGCGCAAGGTTCATGGACAGGATCAGGTTCGAGACCTTCTGCACCTCGCCCACCAGCGCGTAGTCGGCGCCGAGCCGTTCGGCCATGCGCAGGTCGCAGCCGTTGCAGCTCGCCGGGTTGAGGGTGCGCTCCAGCTCCTCGGCCACCGGGGCGAGGTCGACGAGTTCGAAGCCTTCGGCGACGAAGCGGGCGCGGACCGCGTCCTCGAGCAGGGCCAGCCGCGCCACCTCGTCCTCGCGCACGCCGTTGTAGGCGCCCTCGGTCGAGGTGTCGATGAAGTGGAGACCCAGGAAGGCCACGCTGGCGCCGGGTTCGAGCGGATCGAGAGCCAGGGCAGGCGCCGCCAGAAAGGCCATGACTGCAACTGCAAAGGGAGTCTTCATTGCCACGCCCTCTAGGAGACGTGACGAAGGTAGGCCGCCGTTCCGCGCGAGCCAGGGTTCTGGGAGCCGCGCTGGCGGTCCTGCTTGGCGCGCAGGCCGCGGCGGGGCAGGAAGTGGCGGCCGCCGTGATCAGGGTGGACTATCCGTCGCTCCTGCCGATCTCGCGGCTCGATCTGCCCACGGAGGACCTGGGCTTCGCGGGGGCCGAGCTGGCCACGCAGGACAACCTGACCACCGGGCAGTTCCTGGGGCAGGACTACGTCACCCAGACCGTCGCCGTGCCGCCCGAGGAGGCGCAGGCTGCGTTCGACCGGCTGGTGGCCGAGGGCACCCGGATCGTCGTCGTGCAGGCCCGGCGCGAGGAGCTTCTGGCCTTCGCCGACGCCGCGCCGGAGGGGATGCTGCTGCTCAACGCCCGCGCGACCGACGAGGCGCTTCGGAGCGAGGAGTGCCGGGCGAACGTCCTGCACGTCGCGCCCAGCGACCGGATGATGACCGATGCGCTGGCGCAGTTCCTGATCTGGAAGCGCTGGGGGGACTGGTTCCTGATCCACGGCTCGCATCCCGAGGACCGGGCGCTGGCCGAGGCCTATGAGGCGTCGGCCGAGAAGTTCGGGGCCCGCATCCGGGAGACGCGGGAGTTCGCGGACACCGGAGGCGCGCGCGTCGCGGACACGGGCCACGTCCTCGTGCAGCGGCAGATCCCTGTCTTTACTCAGGACGCGCGGCGCCACGACGTGGTCGTCGCGGCGGATGCGAGCGACGTCTTCGCACCCTACCTGCCGTTCCAGACCTGGGACGCGGCGCCCGTGGTCGGCGCGGCGGGCCTGCGGCCGGTGACCTGGCACGCCGCGCACGAGGCCTGGGGTGCCACGCAGATGCAGAACCGCTTCGAGGAGCTGGCGGGTCGCCCGATGCGCGAGGAGGACTACCTGGCCTGGCTCGCGCTGCGGGTCGTGGGCGAATCGGTGACGCGGACGGGATCGGCGGACCCGCAGGCGATCAGGAACTACGCGCTCGGGCCAGACTTCGAGCTGGCGGCGTTCAAGGGGCAGCCGGTGACCTTCCGCGACTGGAACGGCCAGCTTCGGCAGCCGGTCCTGCTCACGGACGGGCGCATCACCGTCAGCGTGTCGCCGCAGGACGGGTTCCTGCACGAGGTCTCGCCGCTCGACACGCTGGGGCTCGACCGGCCCGAGTCGCGATGCACCGCCTTCGGGGGAGGACAGGAATGATCCGAACGACGCTCGCCGCCCTGCTGCTTTCGGCCGCCGCGTGGCCCGCGCAGGCCAACAAGGTCTTCATCAGCAACGAGCGGGGCAACACCGTGACGGTGCTCGACAGCGAGACCTGGGAAGTCATCGCCGAGTTCCCGGCCGGCAACCGCCCGCGCGGCATCACCATCTCGCCCGACGGGACCGAACTTTATGTCTGCGCCTCGGACGACGACACGGTGCGGGTCTTCGATCCGAACACCTACGAGGAGCTGCACACGCTGCCCTCGGGGCCGGACCCCGAGCTGTTCGTGCTGCATCCCTCGGGCAACCCGCTCTACATCGCCAACGAGGACGACAACCTCGTAACGGTCACGGACGTGGAGACGCACCAGATCCTGGCCGAGATCCCGGTGGGGGTGGAGCCCGAGGGGATGGGCATCTCGCCCGACGGCGCGGTGGTAGTGAACACCTCCGAGACGACGAACATGGCGCATTTCATCGACACCCAGACCTTCGAGATCACGCAGAACACGCTGGTGGACCAGCGGCCGCGCTTCGCACAGTTCACCGAGGACGGGTCGCTTCTTTACGTCAGCTCCGAGATCGGGGGGACGGTCAGCGTCATCGACCCCGCGAGCGGCGAGATCCTGCACAAGATCGTCTTCGAGGTGCCGGGGGTCCAGCCGGAGCTTCTCCAGCCGGTGGGCGTGCGGGTCACGCAGGACGGGCGCCGGGTTTTCGTGGCCCTGGGGCCGTCGAACCGGGTGGCCGTGATCGACGGGGAAACCTGGGAGGTGCTGGACTACCTGCTGGTGGGGCAACGGGTCTGGCAGCTCGCCTTCACGCCGGACGAGAAGTTTCTCATCACCACCAACGGCAACTCGAACGACGTGTCGATCATCGACGTCGCCGCGGAGGAGGTCATCCTGTCCGTTCCCGTGGGCCAGCAGCCCTGGGGCGTGGTGGTGGCGCCGGACTGACGGTCTAGGCGGAAAGGCGAATGGCGGAGCGCGGGGGCCGGTGGCATCCTCGCGACAAGCCGGAAAAGGCAAGGGGAGGGGGAGACCACATGACGATCGTTCGGCGCCTGATGGCTGGCCTGGTCGGGATTCTGGCCGGCGCGTCGGCACAGGCCGCGCCGCTCTGCGACGACCTGGGGTTCGCGGGGCTCCTGGCGAGCTGCAACCGAGGCGAGCCCATCGCGCTGACGCTGGCCTCGGGCCAGCCGCTCTTCGCGGGCGAGCAGCCGGTGGAATTGCAGTCGGGGGCCTACTACGAGATCGAGATCACGGCGGACGGGTCGGCGGAGCTGGCGCTGTCGGGAGCGGACTTCTTCCGCTCGATCTGGATCAACGAGATCGTCGTCAACGACATCGAGATCCGGCCGATGGCGGTGGACAGCCTGGAGTTCGATGACGAAGGAACGGCGAGGATGTCCTTCGTCGCCATCCGTCCGGGCACGTTCGCGCTGTCCATCCCGGGCAGCCAGGGAGAGACGCAGCGGGTGGAGTTCGCCATCCGCTGACGGAAAGGGACGCGGCCCCCGCGCGGGCGCCGCGACAAGGGGAGGACGCCCATGACCATCATCCAACGCATCGCGGCCGGCGCGGCTCTGGCCGCGCTCGCGCAGGCCGCCGCCGCGCAGGACCTGCCCACGATCCGCGCGGCGACGCTCGAGTCGGGGACGCTGAACTGGGAGCTGCAGACGATCATCGACCACGACCTCGACGAGGCGAACGGCTTCCAGCTCGAGCTCCTGCGGCTTGCGGACAACGGCGCGACGCGGGTGGCCGTCGAGGGCGATGAGGCCGACGTGGCCGTGGCGGACTGGATCTGGGTCGCGTCGCAAACCGCCGAGGGCCGCGACTATGTGGCCATCCCGTATTCGACCTCGGTCGGCGGGATCGTCGTGAGCGCCGACAGCCCCGCGCAGAGCCTGGAGGACCTGCGGGGCGGCAGCATCGGCATCGCGGGCGGGCCGCTCGACAAGTCGTGGCTGATCCTGCGCGCCTATGCCATGCAGGAGAACGGCTTCGACCTCGCCGCCGAGACGGAGCAGGTCTTCGGGGCGCCGCCGCTGATCTTTAAGTCCGCGATGGACGGCGAGACGGACGCGGCCATCAACTTCTGGCACTTCCTGGCCAAGATGGAGGCCGGGGGCATGCGCGAGCTGATGTCGGTCGCGAAGGCGGCCGAGGCGCTGGGGCTCGACCCCAACACGCCGCTGTTGACCTACTACATGAAGCGCGACTTCGCCGAGGCCAATCCCGAGCTTGTGCAAGGGCTCTATCGCGCCTCGCGGCAGGCCAAGGAGATGCTTCAGGGCGACGAGGCGTGGGAGGGCATCCGGCCCATGATGAACGCGGCGAACGACGCGGAGTTCGAGGCGCTGCGCGAGGGCTTCCGCGCCGGCATTCCCGCTCCGGGCCCGGTCGACACGGCGGCGGCCGGCCGGATGCTGGAGGTCATGGCCGAACTCGGCGGCGAGGAGCTGGTCGGGAAGGCGACGGCGGTGCCCGAAGGGCTGTTCCTCGACGTCGCAAACTGAGATGGACGGGACCGCCGCCGCCCGGCTGACCTCGCTCGCCGGCATCGTCGGCCTTTGGGTGGTGGCGTCCGTCCTGACCGCCGATCCGCTGGTCCTGCCCGCGCCCTGGGCGCTGATCGAGCCCTTGGTGCGGGAGATCGGTTCGGGGGAACTGCCCTATCATCTCTGGCGCACGCTGGTCCGGGTCGCCTGGGCCTTCGTGCTCGCCATGTCGATCGGGGTCGCCATCGGGTACCTGATGGGGACCCGGCCTCGGCTCGACCGGTGGCTCGACCCCTGGCTCGTGGTGTTCCTGAACCTGCCGGCCCTTGTGCTGATCGTGCTGTGCTACCTGTGGATCGGGCTCAACGAGACGGCCGCCATCGCCGCCGTCACGCTCAACAAGATCCCCAACGTGGTCACGGTCGTGCGCGAGGGCGCGCGCGCCCTCGACCCCGAACTGGGCGCGATGGCGCGCGTCTACCGGATGTCGCGGCCGGCGCAGGCGCGGCACGTCGTGCTGCCGCAATTGGCCCCGTATCTGGCCGCAGCGGCGCGGGGCGGGGCGGCGGTGATCTGGAAAATCGTGCTCGTGGTCGAGTTCCTGGGGCGATCCAACGGGATCGGCTTCAAGATCCACATGTACTTCCAACTCTTCGACGTGCGGATGGTGCTGATCTATGCCCTGTCCTTCGTCGTCGTCATGCTGGTGGTCGAGGCGGCGGTCCTTCAGCCCTGGGAAGGCCGCGTCCGTCGGTGGCGCACGGCATGATCCATGTGGACGTGCGGCGGAAGGCCTTCAACGGGCGGGAGATCCTGCGCGACATCCGCCTCGACGTCGCGCCGGGAGAGCGCGTGGCCGTGCTGGGCCCCTCGGGCGTGGGCAAGAGCACGCTGCTGCGGATCGTAGCTGGGGTGGACACCGCCTTTGAGGGCCGGGTCGACCGGCCCGACAACATTGCCATCGTGTTCCAGGAACCGACGCTGCTGCGCTGGCGGACAGTGCTCGCGAACCTCCTGCTCACCCATCGGGGGCTGCGGCCCGAGATGGCGCGGGCCATGCTCGCCCGCGTGGGGCTGGCCGAGAAGACGGAGGACTTTCCGGGTCAGCTTTCGCTGGGCCAGCAGCGGCGCGTGGCGCTGGCCCGCGCCTTCGTCGGGCGGCCGGAGCTCCTGATCCTTGACGAGCCCTTCGTCTCGCTCGACCCCGGCACCGCCGAGGAGATGATCGCGCTGACCGAGGGCCTGATCGCCGAGACGCGTCCCGCCGTGCTGCTGGTGACCCACGAGCCGCGGGAGGCCGAGCGCCTCGGGCAGAGGATTTGTCGCCTGGGCGGCTCGCCCGCGACGCTCGCCTGCTGAGGAGGGCCGGGCCTTGGAGACCCGGCCATCGGGTTACGGAGCTTCGGTGGTCTCGCCGCCGGTGGTCGTCGTGGTGCCGGAAGCGGCGCCGGTGCCCTGGAGCCGCTGCAGCTCGCCCTCGACCGCGGCGGGGTCCCACATCTGCGGCTCCATGGGCTGGGTCTGGGTGGCCATGAAGCCTTCCTCTGCCGGCTCCCCGGGGGCGGGCTCGGCTGCGGCGGAGCCGTCGCTGGCGGGGGCGGCCTGCGGCGCGGCGCCGCTGGGCGGGGCCATGGGATTGGCCAGCGCCAGGAGCTCACCCGCCGGGCCGACGACCACCAGGATCGGCGTTCCGGTCGAGGAGGTGCCCTGAAGAACCACCGCGCCCTCGAGATGCTGGGCGTCGGGGATGCCCACCGTCTGCGCGTTCTGGATCGCGGTGTCGCGCATCTGCTGGTCGCCGCCGGTCCCGGCGTCCTGGGCGGCGGCGGCTCCGGCCATCAGCCCCAAGGCAGCGGCGGCGGTCCATGTCGATCTTGTCATCACAGGTCCTCCCTGTTGCGGGTGCCGAGTGGCAAGCCCGGGCCCCCGGACCCCGTTCCGGCGCGCACGGGCTTGTGAACGCCTGTCCCGGGAAGGACAGAGCGAAGCGAAGGAGGAAAAACGAGGCTACCTGCCGTCCCGACTAGGGCTTGTTGACGTTTGAGGATTCCCTAGCTGGTCGGCGAGTGATTCAAGGTTGCCAAACGGGAGGCG
>NZ_VDFV01000008.1 GCF_006152145.1 Rubellimicrobium roseum
CATGGCCGCCCAGATAAGCAGGCAGACCCGCCGCGCGAGCCCCCTCGCTCATGGGTTACGCAACAACGCCGCCGGCTCAGATCGCAGACGGGGCGCACATCTCCCAGGAGTGCAAGCTCGCGCAGGACGGGAAGCGGATCGTGCCCTCGTGCAAAGAGGGTCGGCCGGGGTTGTAGCAGGACTCGAACCTCATCCGGACTGCAGGGCCAAGTATCCACACCGTCCAAGGGGATCTGGATGGCGATCGGGACAAAATCGCCCTGTTCGGGATCATCCGCTGGAGTTCCGGAAACGGAACCGGGATTCGCGATGCCGTCGAGATCGGCCAGGACGTCCCGCCATCCGGGGCCGATCGGGGCGCCGTCTCGCGCCACGCGCACAAGGTCGGCCAGGACGTCCGCGGCGTGCAGCATGGTCCGCACAATTTCGGGCCGTGGCTCCAGACGAGTGGAGCGGATCTCGTCGAGCACCGTCTCGAACCCATGCGCGAAGGTCACGAGGTCGGTGAGTTGGAAGGCGCCCGCTCCTCCCTTGATGGAATGAACCGAGCGGAACACGGCGTTGAGGGTGTCCGGATCGGCTGTGCCCTCTGCGAAGGCCACCAAGCCGGACTCGAGATCCGCGAGTTGCTCCTCGCATTCCTGAAAGAAGGTGACGCGGATGGCTGCCATGCTGTCGATCATGTCCCGGTTCTCCATGCGAACGGCTTGCGCTCAGGCCAGGACGCGCGCCAGCGCGCCGACCAGCTTGGCGGGCTCAAAGGGTTTCACGATCCAGCCGGTGGCCCCTGCGGCGCGGGCGCGATCCTTCTTGGCCGCATCGCTTTCGGTCGTGAGCACGAGGATGGGGATGCCATTGAAGGCTGCGTCGGCCCGCACGCGTTCGATGAAGCCGTAGCCATCAAGGCGCGGCATGTTGATGTCCGAGATGATGACATCGGGCTTGTGCCGGCTCAGGGCGATGAGCCCGTCCTCGCCGTCCACCGCCTCCTCTACCGCGTAGCCCGCCTCGATCAGGCAAAGCCGCAGCATGTCGCGCATCGTGCGCGAGTCGTCCACCGTGAGCACCGTTCGCTTCAATTGAGGTTCCCTTCTGCGCAAAGCTCGGCAAGGTCGAGGCCAAGCGTCCTGACAGCTTCCTGGAGGACCGGCGAGGCATCGGTCAGCCGCAGGATCTGCCCGTCGGCTCGCCAAGTGCGTGCTGCCGACAGAAGAACCTGCAGTCCCGGCGTGCCGATCCGCGCGACTGCGGCAGCATTCAGATCGAGAGGTCCGCCGCGCCGTGCTATGAGATCCTTGGCGAGGGTGCAGGTCGCCGCAAGGTCGAGCCGCTCCGGAAGGTCCAATCGGGTGCTGCTCATGGTTCAGAATTCTTCCCAGTCGTCCGAGGCCTGCCGACTTCCTCCAACGGCAAGGCGCAACGCCCTCTTGGGCTGGCCCGCTCGGTCCCGCCGGGCGAAGGGCCGAGGTTCGTCCGAGGTCTGTGCCGCTTCTCTCTGGGCGTCCTCGGACCAATGCCGGATCGTGCTGGCCTGCGAGTCGGCCCCCGTGTGGAAGCGGTCGACCTGAACGGCGACCCCTTCGGTCTGGGTGGCGAGCGCCCGCACGGCAGCGGTCGTCTCCTCGACCATCGCGGCGTTCTGCTGGGTAATCTGGTCCATCTGCGCGACGGCGATATTGACCTGGCTGAGGCCCGAGGACTGCTCGGCCGCTCCGGCCGCGATGCCAGCCACGAGGTCATTGATCTCGTTGATGGAATGCACGATGCGCCGGAGCGCCTGTCCCGTCTGCCCCACCAGGTCCACGCCCTGCCCGACCTGCGTGGTGGAGGCTGAGATGAGGTCCTTAATCTGCTTGGCGGCCTCGGCCGATCGCTGCGCCAGCGCGCGGACTTCCGTGGCTACGACGGCGAAGCCCCGGCCCGCCTCGCCGGCGCGGGCCGCCTCGACGCCCGCGTTGAGCGCGAGCAGGTTCGTTTGGAAGGCAATCTCGTCGATGACCCCGATGATCTGGCTGATCTGGCGCGAGAAGGCTTCGATGGCGCTCATGGCGACCACGGCGCGCTCGACGACTTCGCCGCTCTTCTCGGCGTCGAGCTTGGTCGCGGACACGACCTGCCGGGTGTGGACCGAGCTTTCGGCCGCAGCCTTGACGGTGGCGGTGATCTGCTCGACGGCGGCGGCGGTTTCCTCAAGGTTGGCCGCCTGCGTCTCGGTGCGGCGCGACAGGTCCTCGGCCGCCGTGGCGATCTCGGCGGCGCTGCTGCGGATCTCGCCCATGCCGAGCCGGACGCCGGACAGCATGGAGCGCACCTGCTCTAGCCCCGCGTTGAGGTCCCGCTTGATCGAGGCATAGGCGCTCGACACCTCGCCCTCGATCCTGGCGGTCAGATCGCCTTCGAGGAACCGGGCGAGCGTTCGGCTGAAGGTCGCGGCTGCCGCGTCCTGCTCGGCCGCCGTCCTGTCGGCTTCGGCAAGGGCGAGGCGGTTGCGCTCGGCCAGCTCGGCCTCGAGCGCTTGGGCATTCCGTGCCGTATCGCGGAGAGTGCTCAACGCGGCGGCGAGCTTGCCGATCTCGTTCCCGCGGTCGGCGAAGGGAATGCTGACGCCGTAATCGCGCGCCGCAAGCTGCTCCGTCACCCCGGTCAGCGTCCGGAGCGGTGCGGCGATGGCTATTGTGGCGGCCCGCATCATGACCAGCAGCACGCCCAGCGAGACCGCGATGGTGACCCAGGAGATGGCCGTGACCTTCTGCGAGGTATCCTCGGCATCGACGACGATCCGGTCCAGCACCTCACGGATATGCTCGCTCAGGGCGTCGATCTCGCCGACGTGGCGGTCGAAATGCTCCATGATGCGCCCCAGGGATGCGGCCACGGCCTGCGACATATCGGGCCGGGCCGGCTGCCCCTCCTGGGCCATGCGCTGGCTCACGAGCGGGATGAAGGTGCCTTCGATTTCCTCCCAGAGAGGCTTGGAATCGTTCTCCACGGTCCGGATGTGGTCCTTGACCTCGGTCGGGAGGTCCAGCTCGGTCCAGGCCTGCACCTTGGCATCGTAGTCGCGGCGGAACTGGCGAAGCTGCTCGATCCGACGCAGAACCTCGGCCTCGTCGTCCTGATTCGCGATCGCCTGCGCCAGCAAGACCGGTCGGATCAGGTAGAATGTCGGCCGTTCCGTCGCCACGAGAACTTCGCGGACATTGACCATGCCGTGATGGAGGGAGCCCCCGAGGCGCACCTGGGCCAAGCCGAAGCCGTTCACAAGCGCGCCCGCCGACACGGTCGCGAGCAGCAGCAGCGAGGCACCCCGGATGGCCGAGCCGATCTGCAGGCGGGCCAATGGCTGGAACAAGGAGTTGGAGTTGGAATCGCTCATGAGGCTGCCTTCGGGTGGAAGCTGGACTGGGATGACTCGGGCCGCTGGCGGTGGGGTAGCGGGACTTAGGCCTGAGTTTAGCAGGAGCGGTTTAAAGCCAGATTAATGGCCGCATCGGCCGCTGCGGTCTTGCATCGCAAGCCGGAGCGGCGGCACTACCCGGCCGTTCTCCAGCGCAAGCCGGGGGCGCTTCGGAACGATGCGCCGTTCACGGAGCTGCCACCGGCCTTCCGGCAGTTGCAGGATCTGACCCTGCGGCGCCCGGGTGGGGGCCGGGAGATGGTCGACATCCTGGCGCTGGTCCTGCACCACGGCGAGCCGGCGGTGCTCTGTGCGGTGGAACTGGCCCTGGAGGCAGGCGTGCCGACCAAGACCCACGTGCTGAACCTGCCTCGCACCGGCTGGTGGACGGCAAGACAGCCGGCAATCGGCCTGTCGACACGCCACAGGCGCTGGTCCTACGCCGCGAACCCAGGGCTGATGTCGAGCGCTACGACGGCCTGTGCGCCAGGATCGCCGAAGGCCGCCATGCGTCATCACCCCGCTAACGGCGCGGTCGTCATCATGCTGCGCAGCTTCAAGATGTTCGGCCTGGCCCAGGCCGTCGCCGACCTGATCGAGCAAGGGGCGCCCGCCTTCGAGGCGGCCGTGCCGATCCTGTCGCAGCGGCTGAAGGCCGAGATGGCCGAGCGAGAGGTGCGCTCCATCGCCTGACACATGAAGGCCGCCCGCTTCCCGGCCTGCAAGGATCTCTCAGGGTTCGACTTCGCCGCCAGCGAGGTCAACGAGGCCACTGTCCGCCAGCCGCATCGCGGCGAGTTCCTCGAGGACGTATACAACGTTTGAGGTGGCTCGGAAAAACTGAACACGGGCGCTGAGCGGATGATCCGCGCGACATCGGCATGATGCCGGGGAGCGAGGAGAGACCATGACGAGACGACCGCGCCGGAACCACAGCCCGGACTTCAAGGCCAAATTTGCACTTGCTGCCATCAAGGGCGAGAGAACGCTGGCCCAGCAGTTCGACGTGCATCCGAACCAGATCACGCAGTGGCGGGCGCAGCTGCTGGAGGGAGCCTCTGGCATCTTTGGTGCCGCCCCCACGCCTGAGCCTGCTCCGGCCGTGGACGTGAAGACGTGTCCCAGCTGCCAAAATGTCCGTAAGGCCTGCCGTCACTGAGACGATCACCGTACCAGCTTTGTGAGACGGGTTTTCTCCTGCTTTGACAAGGAGCGGCCAACGTGGTCGCGAGTGTCCGTTCAACGATGGCGATGCGGACCTGGAACTCGGCAGTCTGGCGGTCGAAGTCGCGGGCCATGAGCTTCTGACCGAGCCGCTTCATGCCGTTCATCCAGTCGTCGGGAAAACGATCCCCCGGATCGTTGTCTGATCCTCCTCATATCTCTGCGCGGCTTCGGCGGTGGTCACCGCTCCAGTTTCGCCAGATGGTCCGGCCGAGGCGCCTGATGGCCGGCAGCGCCTCGTTCCGGCCTGCCGCCCCAGGGCTGTCCTTCTTTCACGGCTTGGCCTCGCGCCTGGGAGGGATGACTGCATCGGCGCCCCGGTTCGCAATGGCATCGCGGCAGCCGCGGGCGTCGTAGGCGCCGTCGGCTGTGACAGAGGCGATTGGCTCGCGTGCCGGGATCTGGCCGAGCAGATCGGGCAGCACGGGAGCATCGCCCACGCCGCTGCCGGTGATCTCGACCGCACGGACCTCCAGCGTCGCCTCGTCCGCAGCCAGGTGGACCTTGCGCCTTATGCGCCTGCGCGCTCCGCCGTGCTTGCGCACCTGCCATTCTCCCTCGCCCCGGACCTCGATGCCGGTGCTGTCCACAAGCAGGTGCAGCGGGCTACCGCTGCCTCGGCAGGGCAATTGCACCGCCAAGGCCTTCTGACGTCGGCACAGCGTTGGGAAGTCCGGCACGGGCCGGTCGAGCCCCGCGAGCTTCAGAAGGCTCGCGAGGAACCCCCCTCGCCACGGTCACTTGCACCGATGGCGTTTCCATGGCTCGATCTGCCGCAGTGGCAGGCCGAACAGCACCTTGGTCATGAGGCAGGCCTGGATGGCGGCGTCGCTGTAGACCGGCTGGCCGCCGCGCTGGCCCGACGGCGCAGCGCGCCAGGGCGTTGACGGATCGAACCAGACGGTCAGAGATCCACGCTCACGCAGTGCGGCGTTGCTGGCGGACCAGTCCAGGGTGCGGTCGCGGGTCGGCGCAAGCCTGGACATGCTGTCCAGCTATGTCGCCGGACTCCCCGTGTGAATCCTCGGCAGGCTTCGTGCAACAAGGCCGGCCGAGATCAACCCAAGTCGTTGATTTTACAGGATCTAGCGCAGGATTTTGAGTCGCCTGACGTGGAACACGACACGAAGTCCGGGGAAAATGGTCGGAGTGAGAGGATTCGAACCTCCGACCCCCTGCTCCCGAAGCAGGTGCGCTACCAGGCTGCGCTACACTCCGACTGGGCGCGGGGTATCCCGCGCGCCCCCGATTTGCAAGCCCCTTCGGTCACTCGCCCGGAGTTGCCGCCGCGTCGCGCCCGCGCCGGCCCAAGAGCCGCTGGAGCGCGAAGGGGCGCGGCGCGGTCCCGGTCTCGGGCCGCATCCGGGTGTTGAGCACCGGACGGTTGGCCGAGGCGCCGGGCGTGTCCTCGCGCAGCACGATGTAGAGCCCCGAGGCGATGATGATGCCCGCGCCGATGGCCGTCGTGCCGTCGATGCTTTCGTTGAACAGCAGGTAGCCGAAGGCCGCGGCGAAGAGGATCTGCACGTACTGCATGGGCGCCACCACGACCGCCACCGCCGCCTTGTAGGCCGCGATGATGACCACGCCCGCCACCCAGCCCAGAAGCGCCTGGACGGCCACGAGGCCCAGGTGGTCGGCCGCCAGGGGCCGGTAGAGCGCGGGCATCGCCAGCGCGGTCACGGCGAGGTTGGCGAACATCGGATACAGGAGCAGCACCACGGGGCGCTCCTCGTTGCCGATCTTGCGGACGATCACCGAGGCCACGGCGCTGAAGACGGCCGCCGAGAGCGCGGCGAGGTGCCCGAGCCCCAGCTCGGCCGTGCCGGGCCGCAGGACGACCAGCACGCCCGCGAAGCCCGCCACCACGGCGAGCGCGCGGCGCAGGCCCACCTTCTCGCCCAGCATGGGGATCGCGAGCAGCGTGATAAGCAGCGGCTGCGCGAATGCCAGGGCATAGACTTGCGCCATGGGCAGCACCGAGAAGGCGTAGAAGGCCGACAGCCCGCAGATGACGGTGGCCCCCGAGCGAACGGCGATCCACCACGGGTGGACGGGGCGCAGCGTGCCCGGCTGGGGATCGGTCAGGATCATCCCCATCGCGAGCGGAAAGGAGAAGAGCGTGGAGAAGAAGATGAGCTGGAAGGGCGAGTAGTCCTCGCCCAGGATCTTCACCAGGGCATCGCTGGTCGCGTAGATGCCGAAGGCCAGGAGCGACAGCATCGCTCCCTTCCCGTTCTGTGACATTGGGGGTCCTTTCGGGCGCGGCCTCATTCGCGCCACGATCGCTTTAGGGCCCCGAATCGGCTCCGGTCAAGCCGGGGCCTGATGGGATCGGATCAGTTCGCGCCGAGCGCTGCGACGATCGCGTCACCCATCTGGGCGGTGCTGACCGCCGCGCCGCCGTTCGGGCCCAGGAGGTCCCCGGTGCGCACGCCCTGGGCCAGCACGGACTCCACGGCCTTCTCCAGCCGGTCGGCGGCCTCGCCCGCGTCGAAGGAGTAGCGCAGCGCCATGGCAAAGCTGAGGATGCAGGCGATGGGGTTGGCCTTGCCCTGCCCGGCGATGTCGGGGGCCGAGCCGTGGACGGGCTCGTAGAGCGCCTTGCGGCGGCCGGTCGCGGCGTCGGGCGCGCCCAGCGAGGCCGAAGGCAGCATCCCGAGCGAGCCCGTCAGCATCGCCGCCACGTCCGAGAGCATGTCGCCGAACAGGTTGTCGGTCACGATCACGTCGAACTGCTTGGGCGCGCGGACGAGTTGCATCCCGCCCGCGTCGGCCAGCATGTGGGAAAGCTGCACGTCGCCGTAGCGGTCCTGGTGGACCTGGGTCACGACCTCATTCCAGAGGACGCCCGAGCGCATCACGTTGCGCTTCTCCATGGAGCAGACGCGGTTGTCACGCAGCCGGGCCATGTCGAAGGCGACCGCGGCGATGCGCTCGATCTCGTAGGTGTCGTAGACCTGCGTGTCGATGGCGCGCTTCTGGCCGTTGCCGAGGTCGCGGATCTCCTTCGGCTCGCCGAAGTAGACGCCACCCGTCAGCTCGCGCACGATCAGGATGTCAAGGCCCTCGATCAGCTCGCGCTTGAGCGAGGAGAAGTCGGCGAGCGCGTCGAAGCACTTGGCGGGGCGGAGGTTGGCGAAGAGCTCCAGGTCCTTGCGCAGGCGCAGGAGCCCGGCCTCGGGACGCACCTCGTAGGGGACCTTGTCCCACTTGGGCCCGCCCACGGCGCCCAGGAGCACCGCGTCGGCCCGGAGCGCCTTGTCCATGGTCGCGTCCGAGACGGCCTGCCCGTGCGCGTCGTAGGCGCAGCCGCCAACGAGGTCCTCCTCGACGGCGAAGTCCATGCCATTGGCGTTGAACCAGCCGATGACCTTCTTCACTTCCCCCATCACCTCGGGGCCGATGCCGTCGCCGGCGAGGAGGAGAAGGTCGTGGGCCATGATGCGCGCTCCGTGGGACAGGGTCGCGCGGGGGCGTAGCCCCGGGGAAACCCGGGGTCAAGCCGGGGCGGTCAGAGCCAAAAGTCGGAGGCCGCCAGCGGCGCCGCGCGCCCTTCGAGGTGGATCGCCATCTCGGCCTGGAGGTCGGCGTCGATGTTCATCTCCAGAAGGAGGTCGCCGTCCCGGACCGACTGCCGGATCTCGCCCGTCGCGAAGCAGCCGCCCCGGTCGAGCCGGAAGGATTGGTTGCCGGCCAAGGTGGCGTTGGCGTCGATCGCCGACAGGATGAGGCGATCCTCGCCCCGGACGAAGCCCGCGATGAGGTCGGGCGTCGCCGCCCGGCTCTCGCCTGCGGACAGGAACTCGAAGCCGTCGCGGCCCGCCCCGCCCAGGAGCCGGTCGGTCCCCGCCCCGCCCAGGAGCTGGTCATTGCCGGTGCCGGCGTTGAGCCGGTCGTCGCCCGCTCCGCCCAGAAGCCGGTCATGGCCGCCGGAGCCGATCAGGCCGTCGGCGCCCCCGGCCCCGTCGAGCGTGTTGGCGGCCGCATTGCCGCGGATCACGTCGATCCCGGTCCCGCCCCGGGCGTTCTCGATCACCGTGCCGCCGGCGATGGTGAAGCCGCCATGGATGCCCTGCGCCTGCGAGACGAAACCCGCCGCGCCGGGGCCCGCGGCCAGCGTCGCGGCGCGCAGATCGATGACGTTGCCCCCGTTCCCGCCGACGATCCGGTCGGTGCCGCCCGCGTCCCAGAGGCAGGTCCAGGCGGCGCCCGGAGCGTTGGCGCTGGGCAGCGCGTAGCTGTCGTTTCCTGTCCGCGTCGTGCGGTCGGCGCCGTACATCTGCTGGAGCGCAGCAATGTCGAGCGCCATGGGCCCGGCCTCGTAGCCCCAGCCCCGGCCGGGCGGCAGGCCGAGGGCGCCCTCGGGCCAGCCGTCGTTGTAGGACATCATCGTCCAGAGGCCCTGGTTGAGGCCGTGGTCGCCGTAATCCCCGAAGGCCGCCGTCACGCCGGGAAAGGTGGCGGGGCCGCCTTCGGTGTCGTGGGGGTGCTTGAGGCCCACGGCATGGGCCAGCTCGTGCGACAGGGTGCACCAGTCGTAGCTGCCCCGGACCAGCGCCCCGGCCGCGCCCGGCGCCGGGTCGTAGGCGTCGCGGTTGATCGCCACGAGGGCCTGCACGGCCCCGCCCGGAACGGCGCTCAGGTCGCCGGGCATGTAGGCCCAGCCCAGGTTGCCGGCCGCGTCGGCGCTGCCCACGCTGGCCCAGACGAGGTCGGCGTCGGCCGCGCGGGTCACGGGGCGGAAGTCGAGCTGGCAGACCTCCTCGATGGCGGCCATCGCTTTCGCCAGGGCCGTGCGCTCGGCCGCGGAAGGGGTGAGCGCCGTGATGCCCACCCGATCGTAGGCGAGGGATTCGGCGCCCCTTGTTCCGGCGACGTAGACGGAGACGGTCGTGACGCCGGTCCCCGAGGACCAGCGCTCCTCGGAGACGAGGGCATCGACCCAAGGATTGCCGGTAGCTTGCGTCGCGGTCGGATCGGCCGTGCCGGCCATGTCGATCTCCTCGGCAGGGAACGGGCGCCAGCCTATGCCGGAGGGCAAGCAGAGTACCAGCCGGAGACCTGTCACAGACCCGTGCGTCGGCGGTGATCGGCAGGACGGGCGCGCGCGGGCGGGCGGATTTCGGCGCGCGACGTGTCTTTCAGGCCCTGTGCCCGGCTGGCCTGGGCCGATCAGCCGGGACGGGCAACTGGCCCGAGGCGCGGCCGCGCTGGTCCTGCGGCATCGGCGTACCCGCTTTGGCCGGGGGGTCGGGGCGTGGGCTCATAGCTCCAGGTCGCGCGCCGCGAGCGCGCCTGGCACGTCGAGGAGCAGGATGGCCAGTTCGGCTGTCCCGTCGGCGTCGAGGTTGGCTTCCAGAAGGAGGTTCGCCCCCTGACGGACCTGCCGCAGATCGCCCAGGGCGAAGAAGCCGTCCGTGTCGAGGACGAAGGCCTGGTTGCCCCCCTGCAGGGGCTTGGCGTCGATGGCGGACAGGTCGATGCGGTCTAGGCCGCGGACGAGGTCGGTCACCTGGTCGGACCCGCCGGGCAGGCTGTCGGACGGCCAGAGGAACACGAAGGCGTCCCCGCCCGTGCCGCCTGTAAGAACGTCGGCCCCCGCCCTGCCGACCAGCCGGTCCCGCCCCGCATCGCCCGCGAGGCTGTCGGCGCCACTCATCCCTTCCAGCGTGTCATTGCCGGCCCCGCCGCGCAGGAGATCGGCGCCGGCCTGCCCGCGCAGGAAATCTCCGTGCGCCGAGCCCAGGAGGCCTTCGATCCTCGTCAGGCTGTCGCCCGCCGCCTCGCCCGCGGAGGGCGCCGAGCCGTCGAGCGCCACCGTCACCCCCGCCGGGGCCGCTGCGTAGCTGGCGAGATCGAGGCCCGCGCCGCCCGACAGATCGTCGGCGCCCGCGCCGCCCACCAAGGTGTCGTTGCCGCGCCCGCCCCAGAGCTCGTCGTCGCCGCGCCCGCCCACCAGATCGTCCGCCCCGGCCCCGCCCGAAAGCTGGTCGTCCCCCTTGAGCCCCAGAAGCGTGTCGGCCCCCTCCCAGCCGGAGATCTCGTCCCCCCAGGCGTTGTGGCCGTGGAGAAGGTCGGGGCCGGCCGTCCCCTCGACCACGCCGTCGCGGGGGTCGAGGATCTGCTGGTGGATGCCGGGGCTGCCATCCTCGCGCGTGCCGGTCCAGGCCACGACGAGACGGCCGTCCGCGAGGGCAGCCAGCGACAGGTCGCCCTTGGCCATGTCCGGGGCCGGCGCATGGGTGTTGACGGTGAAGGCGCCGCCCTGGCGCCGGCCATCGCCATCGAAGACCTGCCCGCGGATCGTGGGCATCCCCGCGAGGTCCAGCCAGACCACGGCGAAGCCGCCGTCCGGCAGGGCCACGATGTCGGGGGTTCCCTGCGCGCCGAGCGTCCGGGCGTTCACCACGAAGTCGGGTCCCCGCGGCACCCCCAGCGGATCGAAGAGCCGCGCCCGCACGTCCGGGGCGGTGTTGGGATAGGGGCTTGTCCCCGCCTCCCAGGCGAGCACGAAGCCACCGTCGGCCAAGGCGGCCAGCGCGGGATCGGCGGGCCGGCCGCCGAGCGGCGTGGAGTTCACCAGCACCTCGTCGATGTTCCAGGGCACGCCCTGGGCGTCGAAGACACGGGCCTGGAGACGGCCCAGGTTCCCATCCATCCAGGCCGCGACGAAGCCGCCCCCGGCCAGATCGGCCACCGCCGCCCGCCCCTGCGGCCCCATGGTCGTGGCGTTGACCGGGAGCGGGCCGTCCCCGGCCGCCCCGTCCGGCCCGTGCAGGCGCGCGAAGAGGTCACCCCCGCGTTCGCAGACGGAGACGAAGCCCGCGCCCAGGCGCGACAGCGCCGGGCCGGTGGAGGGCACGCCGGGAGTGTCGTCCACCGCCATCATTCCCAGCGCGGCCCCGGTCGGGCCGAAGCGGAAGGCGACCACGTCGCGGTCGTCCCCGGGACCCGCCCGCTCCGCATGGAGGACGAAGCCCCCGTCCGCGAGCGTCAGGATCGCCGGCGCCGAGAGCCCGCCCGGCGCGGACAGGATGGCCGGGGCCCCCGGCGCCTGTCCGGTCGCGTCGAAGCGCTGGACGAGGATGCGCCCGCCATCCGAGTCCGCGAGGTCGAGCCAGGCGGTCACGAAGCCGCCGTCCTGCAGTGCCGCCATGTCGGGGAGGCCCTGCGGGCCGGAGCCGTCGACCTCCAGCTCGGGCCCCCATCTGCGGACCGCCATGATTCCCCCTGTTCGATCATCGTCGCAGGGGAAAATAGCGAACATCGCTTAAGGAGAAGTTAAGCCGAGGGGCCCTGGTGCAGAAACCCGATTGGGCCTGGCGGTCGAGGGCTTAGCGGTCGAGGTCCACCCAGACCAGGCGGTGCGGGCCCGCGGCGGCGACCGCCTCGGCCAGGGGATCGGCGGGCAGCGGCCAAAGGACGCCGCCCCCCGTGACGCGCCATTCGGCGGCGGGAATCACGTAGCTGAGTCGCAGGTTTCCCGGTCCCTCGGGCCCGCCGGGCCAGTCCACTGTGTCGACGGCAGGGTCGCCCGCCTGCCCCGGATCGGCGTCGGCGCGCCCGCCCTCGCTGGCCGGCCGGGGGTCCTGCAGGCGGAGGTCGGCGAGGAGCGCGGCCATCTCCTCGCGCCGGCCCTCGCCGTCGGCGGGGTCGAGGTTGGACAGGCCCAGGAGCAAGACGCCTTCGGGCACCAGCCCCAGCGCGCCGTCGAGAAGGCGGGCCCAGAGTGCCAGCTCGTCGGCGTTGCGCAGACCGTTGCGGTCCTCGGGCCCGTCGAAGACGGGGGGCGTCGCGGCCCATGCGAACAGCGTGAGCGGCCCGCCGGGCGCGGCGACGGGGACGATCCAATGCCCCGTGGAGGACAGGCGCTGCGCGGCCTGCGCCTCCTCGGAAGGGAAGGGCCGTCCATCGGGCCCCACGGGCAGTCGCGCGCCCGGCAGGTCTCGCCAGAGGAGGCCCGAGAGGTCCCGCACCTCGCCCAGCGGCCAGCGCGACAGGAGCGCGAGCCCCCCTTGTCCGGCGAAGCGCCCGTAGCCCTGCGCGTCCCGCGCCGTGCCCCGCCGCCCGTCGCCGTCGAGGTCGAGCCCCGAGCCAAGCCCCGCGTTCGAGGGCAGCGCGAGGCGGTAGGGATAGTCGAGCCCCCCGGCCGCGAGCCGGTCGGCGAGCGCGCCCAGCGCCGCGCCGTCGCCGTCCCAATCCATGTCGGTGAGCAGCACCACATCGGGCCGCGTGGCGGCCAGTCCCGCAAGGACCCCCGCCACCGCCGGGTCGTCCCGGCCGATGTCGCGCAGCAGAAGGCCCGGCCCGTCGCGGCTGAGATCCGCGGCCCAGGTGGCGACGCGCAGCGGCTCGGCCCTCAGGGGCGCGGCCAGAAGAAGCGCGAGGAGCGCCGCCGTCAGACGGGGTGCTCTGCTCCCTCGGGGCGCAGGCGCGCGCGGTGGGCGGCGATCATCCAGGCCAGTCGGTTGAGCGCCAGGCCCCGCATCGCGAGGCTGGCGGGAATGAAGGCCCATGCCATCACCATCCACAAGAGCAGCACCGGCTCGTCCAGGCTGGTCCCGTCGAAGGGCACCGACAGGATGTTCACCGCCAGCGGGGCGATCAGGGGCATGAGAAGTCCGAAGGACAGGTTGACCTGCGCGTCGCGCTGGAGCCGCACGACCACGTCGAGGCCCGAGGCGGGGTCGAACTGGGGCAGGTTGACCCAGACGTTGAAGGCCGAGCGGCCCGGCCAGTGATGGAGCCGGATGGTGAGCGCGAAGGCCGCGATCATCAGGAGCGAAAGGGCGTAGGTCACGGCGGCGGCGGCGCCGATAGCGTCGCCCAGGAGCGGGTCGGTGTCTTCGGGCAGGGTGCCGAGCAAGAGATGGACCGGCGACCAGGGCACGTCCAGATGGGTCCAGACGTCGCAGATGCGGCGCAGCACGGCGGTCAGGGCCGCGTTGTCCCAGTCGGGCCGCAGCAGCAGGCTCGCCAGCAGGACGGCGGCCAGCAGGGCGGCGAAGCGGAGACGGTTATAGGGCCGGGCGTCGCGGAACTCGACGATGCTGGGCGCGCGCACGACGTATTCGGCGAAGGTGAAGATGGCCAGGACCAAAGCCGCCAGGGCGGCGAGGGTAGTGGCGCCGGCCGAGACGGTGCCCAGAAGCAACTGGGGCAGCGCCACGAGTGATGCCATCAAGGCTGCGCGCAGGAGCGACCCCGGCACGCGCGTACCGACAATGCGGACCATTGACACCCGTCCCACAACAGCGCGAAAGCCCCGGTCCCTCCGAGGCTCCAACCAACGCCGATCGTGGCGTCAAGTCGTGCATGAAACGATCATGAAGGCATAAATACGGCGACGCAAGGACAATTCAACTTACGGTTGTTGTCCAGCCGTTCACCCCCAGAATTTCCAGGAATTGTGTCGCACGCGCCACAACTCTTGGCGGGACGGCGCCGATGCGCCGCCCCGGGAAGGTCTCAGACCCAGGGACGGGCCTGGGCGGCCTGGGTCTCGAAGGCGGCTATGGCCGGCGCCTTCTCCATGGTGAGCCCGATGTCGTCGAGGCCGTTCAGGAGGCAGTGCTTGCGGAAGGCGTCCACCTCGAAGCGGATCACCTGCCCGTCGGACAGGGTGATCGTCTGCGCCTCCAGGTCCACCTCGATCCGGGCGTTCGCGCCCTTCTCGGCATCCTTCATGCACAGGTCGCGCTCAGCCTCGGGGAGAACGATGGGCAGGATGCCGTTCTTGAAGCAGTTGTTGTAGAAGATGTCCGCGAAGGACGTGGAGATCACGCAGCGGATGCCGAAGTCGGCGAGCGCCCAGGGCGCATGCTCGCGCGAGGAGCCGCAGCCGAAGTTGTCGCCCGCGACGAGGATGCTGGCCTGCCGGTAGGCGGGCTGGTTCAGGACGAAGCTGTCGATCTCGGTCCCGTCCTGCTTGTAGCGCATCTCGTCGAACAGGTTCTTCCCCAGCCCCGACCGCTTGATGGTCTTCAGGAACTGCTTGGGGATGATCATGTCCGTGTCGATGTTGACGAGCGGCATGGGCGCGGCGATGCCGCTGAGTTGGGTGAACTTGTCCATCGTCGTCTCTCCTCAGGCCAGCTCGGGCTCTTGGGCCATGATCTCGCGCACATCGGTCAGCCGCCCGGTGAGCGCCGCTGCCGCCGCCATCGCGGGCGAGGCGAGGTGCGTGCGCCCGCCCCGGCCCTGACGGCCTTCGAAGTTGCGGTTGGACGTGGACACGCAGCGTTCGCCGGGGGCGAGCTGGTCGGGGTTCATGGCGAGGCACATGGAGCAGCCCGCGAGCCGCCATTCGAAGCCCGCGTCGATGAAGATCTGCGCGAGACCCTCCTCCTCGGCCTGGGCGCGCACGAGGCCCGAGCCGGGGACGACCATGGCGCGCAGGCCCGGCTTGATCGTCTTGCCCTTGAGGATCTCGGCGGCGGCGCGCAGGTCCTCGATCCGGCCGTTGGTGCAGGAGCCGATGAAGACCGTGTCAATCTGGATGTCCTGCAGGCGCTGGCCGGGCTGGAGGCCCATGTAGTCGAGCGAGCGCTTCGCCGCCTCGACCTTGCCGCCCTGGAACTGCGACGGATCGGGGACGACGGCGGTGATCGGCAGCACGTCCTCGGGCGAGGTGCCCCAGGTCACGACGGGGGCGATGTCCTCGCCCCGGATGGTCACCACCTTGTCGAAATGCGCGCCCTCGTCGGTGTAGAGCGTCTTCCACCAGGCGAGCGCGGCCTCCCACTGGTCGCCCTTCGGCGCGTGGGGACGGCCCTTGACGTAGGCGTAGGTCTTCTCGTCGGGGGCGATGAGGCCCGCGCGCGCGCCGCCCTCGATGGCCATGTTGCAGACCGTCATGCGGCCTTCCATGCTGAGCTCGCGGATCGCCTGGCCACAGTACTCGATCACGTAGCCGGTGCCGCCCGCGGTGCCCGTGGCGCCGATGACCGACAGCGTGATGTCCTTGGCGGTGACGCCGGGGCGGAGGCTCCCGGTGATCTCCACCTTCATGTTCTTGGACTTCTTCTGGATCAACGTCTGGGTGGCGAGCACGTGCTCGACCTCCGAGGTTCCAATCCCGTGCGCGAGCGCGCCGAAGGCCCCATGCGTCGCGGTGTGCGAGTCGCCGCAGACCACGGTCATGCCGGGCAGGGTCCAGCCCTGCTCGGGGCCCACGATGTGGACGATGCCCTGCCGAATGTCGGAGACGGGGTAGTAGTTGATCCCGAAATCCTTGGCGTTCTTGTCGAGCGCCTCGACCTGGATGCGGGATTCCTCGTTGTCGATGTGCTTGTCGCGACCCGCGGTCGTGGGGACGTTGTGGTCCGGCACGGCGATGGTCTTTTCGGGCGCGCGGACCTTGCGGCCCGAAAGGCGCAGCCCCTCGAAGGCCTGGGGCGAAGTCACCTCGTGAACGAGGTGGCGGTCGATGTAGAGGAGCCCGGTGCCGTCGGGCTGCATGTCGACGAGATGGGCGTCCCAGATCTTGTCGTAAAGCGTGCGGGGCTTGGAGGACATGAATCCGCTCCTGGCAGGATGTCGTGACGTGAGGCGAAGGTCGAGGGGCGCGCCTTGGAGGGTCCCGCGCGCGAGGGGACGCGAGGCGGCTTACGCCTGCGCGCGAATGCCGTGGGTGGCTCCGAAGAACCGCCAGGGGAGCCTGTCCCGGTCGCCCATGTCGAAAACACGCGTCATGGCCCGGCACATACAGGAGAGGCCCCTTCGCTTCAAGCGTCACGCGCACCTTGCGGGCGATTGCCGCAGCCGCCAGAGTCCCCGCGCAACCTGGAGGCCCCCACATGGCGCGCGCGTTCCTGCTTCTTCTCCTTCTCGCGCCCGGAGCGGCGTCCGCGCATACAGGCGCGGCGGGGGGCCTCGTCAGCGGGCTTTCGCACCCGGTCCTGGGGCTCGACCACGTGGTGGCGATGGTGGCCGTGGGGCTCTGGGGCTCGGTGCTGGGGCGGCCTGCGCTTTGGGCGCTGCCCGTGGCCTTTCCGCTGGTGATGGCTTTCGGGGGCGTCCTGGGCATCCTGGGGGTGCTGCTGCCGGGCGTGGAAACGGGCATCGCGCTGTCGGGCGTAGCGCTGGGGCTGCTGGTGGCCTTCGCCGTCCGGCTGCCGCTGGCGCTGGCAGGGGCCATCGTCGCGGCCTTCGCGCTCTTTCACGGCCATGCCCACGGGGCCGAACTGCCCGTGGCGGCGAACCCGCTGGCCTATGCGGTGGGCTTCGTGGTCTCGACCGGGCTCCTGCATCTCCTGGGCATCGGGATCGGCGAGGCGACCGTGCGGCGCGGCCGGCCGGTGCTGCGCGCCTTGGGGGCGGCCATCGCGCTGATGGGCGGCGCCTTCCTGACCGGGCTGGCGTGAGGCGCGGGGCCGGGCTGCCGCTCGTCCTCGCGGCGGGGCCGGCCTCCGCCCACGAACTGCCGCAGAGCTTCGGGGAGGGCTTCGCCTTCCTGCCCGGCCCCTTGCTGCTGCCGCTTCTGTCGCTGGGGCTGATGCTGGCGCTCGCGGGGCGCGCGCGGGGGCTGGCCGGGGCGGTGGCCGCCGTCCCGCTGGGGTTCCTCGTGGCCCCGCTCGTAGGCATCAACGCGGACCTCCTGGCGCTGGGCGGGGGGTTGGCCTGTGCGATCCTCGCCGCCTCGGGGCGGCCGCTCGCGCGGGCGGGGCACGGGGTCCTCGCGCAGGCCACGGCGCTCCTGACCGGGGCGGCCCTCACCCACGGGGCGGGCTGGCGGGCGATGGAGCCGCCGGCGCTGCTGGCGGTCGCGCTGGGGGCGGCGCTGGCGATGGCGCTGCCCTTCGGGCTGCGCCCCCTCCTCGCCCGCCGACCCGGTCCGGCGCGGGTGGCTCTGCGCGTCATGGGCTCGTGGCTCGCGGCCATCGGCGCCCTGGCGCTCGCGCTCACATTCGCGGGACCCCTTCCTTGAGAGAAGCGGCCCCGGATGCTATCTTTGGGGCAAGCCCGGCGCCGGGGCCGACGGCGCGCCACACGGAGGATGACTCCCTGTCACCCGACACCCACGCGGCACTCGCCGCAGCTACCGGGCCCGCGCCCGACCCCCAGATGACCAGCGAGGACCTGCTCAAGGTGGTCATCGACTCGCTCGAGGACGACAAGGCCGAGGAGATTGTGACGATCGACCTGCGCGGCCGCTCCGAGATGGGCGACTTCATGGTCATTGCCTCCGGCCGCTCCACCCGCCAGGTCGCCGCCATCGCGGAAAAGCTCGCCGACCGGCTGAAGCAGGACCACGGCATCCTGTCCAAGATGGAAGGCAAGGAGACCGCCGACTGGGTCCTGATCGACACGGGCGACATCATCGTCCACGTCTTCCGGCCCGAGGTGCGCGACTTCTACCAGCTTGAGAAGATGTGGATGCCCTCGGGTAGCGCCCACCGGACCGCCGCCGCGGGCTGACGCGGTGCGCCTGATCCCCTGCCGTCCCGCGACGCCGGGCTGACCCCGGATGCGCGTGACGATCCTTGCGGTGGGCCGCCTCCGGGCCGGCCCCGAGCGGACGCTGATCGACGACTTCCTCCTCCGCTTCGACCGGACCGGCCGGGCGCTGGGCCTGGGGCCCGCGCAGGTCGTCGAGGTCGAGGCCAAGCCCGGCGCGGGCATGGCGGCCGAGGGCGTGCTCCAGATCGCCCGCATCCCCAAGGACGCCTGGCTCTGCTGCCTCGACGAACGGGGCGAGCTGCTCCCCTCGCCCGCCTTCGCGAGCCGCCTGGACCGCTGGAAGGACGAGCGGCGCGACGCCGTCTTCGTGATCGGGGGGGCGGACGGGATCGACCCGTCCGTGCGAGGGCGCGCCGACCTCCTGCTCTCCTTCGGGCCCATGGTCTGGCCGCACATGCTCGTGCGCGTGATGCTGGCCGAGCAGCTCTACCGCGCCGCGACCATCCTTTCGGGCGGGCCCTACCACCGGGCCTGAGCGCCGGCGGGGCGGAACCCTCCCACCGCGCGGCTGTTGGGCCCGAGACGGCAAGGGAGACGCGAGATGGTGGACGGAGTGAGGGTCAGGGACTGGCCCGAGACGGAAGAGAGGCCCCGCAATCGCCCGATGGAGGGCGACGGGCTGCTCGGCACGGTTCTCAAGGGCGCCGCGGCGGGGATCGTCGCGACCTGGGTGCTCGACCGGCTGGACTGGGCGATGTGGGACGCCGAGGCCTCGGAGCGGCGGGCCGAGACGCGCCGGGCGCGGCCGGGCGGGCTCGACCCCGCGCATGTGGCAGCGAACCGCATCGCGGGGGCGTTCGGGAAGGAGCTGAACCCGCCGCAGCCGCATCCGCTCGGCCTTGCGCTCCATTACGCCTTCGCGACGACCCCGACCATCGCCTACGCCGTGCTGCGGCACCGCTATCCGGCGGTCGCGGCGGGGGGCGGCGCGCTGTTCGGCCTGGCCGCGACGCTGGTCGAGGACGAGGGCATGAACCCGCTTCTCGGGCTCGCCGCGCCGCCGCAGGACTATCCTTGGCAGGACCACGCCCGCTCGGTCGCGGCGCATCTCGCGCTGGGTCTCGTGGCCGAGGGCGTGCTGCGGGCGCTGGACGGCCCCGCGGGCGAGCCCAGGCGGCTGGCCGCCTGACCGGGCCTTCCATCGTTCCGAGCCTATAGGAGCAAGCCGCGCCTCGGCGAGGGGCGGAGCCCCTTTCGCCCCCCGCCCGCCCTCGTCTAGAAGGGCCCGGTCCAGGAAGGGAGCCCCGCCATGCCGAAGCCCGTCGTCCTTTGCATCCTCGACGGCTGGGGCCTGCGCGAGGACTCCTTCGCCAACGCCCCCGCGCTGGCGCAGACGCCGACCTACGACCGGCTGATGGCGACCTGCCCGCACGCGCAGCTCCGGACCCATGGGCCCGACGCGGGCCTGCCCTCGGGCCAGATGGGCAATTCGGAGGTCGGCCACACCAACATCGGCGCGGGCCGGGTCGTGGCCATGGACCTCGGGCAGATCGACCTCGCCATCGAGGAGGGGTCCTTCGCAAAGAACGAGATGCTGGGGACCTTCATCGCCACGCTCCGGCAGTCGGGCGGCACGGCGCATCTGATGGGCGTGGTCTCGGACGGCGGCGTGCACGGCCATATCGACCACATCCTCGAAGCCGCGCGGGTGATCGCCGGCGCCGGCGTCCCCGTCTCCATCCACGCCATCACCGACGGCCGCGACGTGGCCCCGACCTCGGCCAAGGACTTCGTGGCCGAGCTGGAGGCCAAGCTGCCCGAGGGCGCGCGCGTCGCCACGGTGATCGGGCGCTACTACGCGATGGACCGCGACAACCGCTGGGAGCGGGTGAAGAAGGCCTATGACGCCATGCTCCACGCCCAAGGCACCCGCGCCCGCGACGCGGCCACGGCGGTGGAGCTGGCCACCCAGCGCGGCGAGACGGACGAGTTCATTGAGGCCTCGGTGCTGGACGGCCACGAAGGGATCGGGCCGCGGGACGGGCTCTTCTGCCTCAACTTCCGCGCTGACCGCGCGCGAGAGATCCTGGCCGCCCTCGCCGACCCGGACTTCGCGGGCTGGGACCGGGGGCCCGCGCCCACGCTCGCCGCGCGGCTGGGAATGGTGACCTACTCGGACCGGCACGACGCCTGGTATCCGCAGGTCTTCCCCAGGCGCGACATCCGCAACACGTTGGGCGAATGGGTCGCCTCCAAGGGCCTGCGCCAGTTCCGGCTGGCCGAGACCGAGAAATATCCGCACGTCACCTTCTTCCTGAACGGTGGCGTCGAGACGCCCTTCCCCGGCGAGGACCGGCACATGCCTCCTTCGCCGAAGGTGGCGACCTACGACCTCCAGCCCGAGATGTCGGCCGGGGAGGTGACGGAGCACTTCGTCCGAGCGGTCGAGCAGGGCTATGACCTGATCGTGACCAACTACGCCAACCCCGACATGGTGGGTCACACCGGGGACCTGTCGGCCGCGATCAAGGCCTGCGAGGCGGTGGACCGGGGCCTGTCGCGCGTCGTCGAGGCGCTGGAGAAGGCCGGGGGCGCCATGGTCGTCACCGCCGACCACGGCAACTGCGAGCTGATGGTGGACCCTGCGACGGGCGGCCCCCACACGGCCCACACCACGAACCCCGTGCCGGTGATCCTCGTGGGTGGGCCCGAGGGCGCCACCCTGCGCGACGGGCGCCTCGCGGACCTCGCGCCCACGGTGCTCGACCTCATGGGGCTGGACCTGCCGCCCGAGATGACCGGCCGGAGCCTCATCCAGCGATGAGGCGGGCGCTCCTGCTCCTTCTGCTTCTCGCGGGGCCGCTGGCCGCGCAGGAGGCCGGCACCGCCGAGGCCGCCCAAGCGGCCGCGGCCCGGCTGCGCGAGGCGGCGGCGCTCATGGACCGCGCCGAAGGGGCGCAGGACCGGCTCGCCGCCTTCACCGCGACCGTGAAGGCCTACGAGGACGGCCTCGCGCTCATGCGCGACACGCTGCGCCGGGTCGCGGTGGAACGGGACCGGCTCCAGGCCGAGCTCGACGCCGGCTCGGGCGAGGTCGCCCGCCTGCTGGGCGTGCTGCAGTCCATGGGGCAGGCCCCCGAGCCCGTGCTGATGCTGCACCCGCAGGGCCCGCTGGGCACCGCCCGCGCGGGCATGCTGATCGCGGACGTGACCCCGGCGCTCCAGGCCGAGGCCGAGGCGCTGAAGGCCCGGCTGGAGGCGCTGGGCGCCATCGAGCGCACGCAGGCCGAGGCCGAGGGCACGCTGCGCGAGGGGCTGGAGAACGTGCAGGAAGCGCGCGCGGCTTTGGCCGCCGCCGCCGCCGATCGGACCGAGCTGCCCCGCGCCTACACCGAGGACCCGGTGGCCACCGCGCTCCTGATGGCCTCGACCGACTCGCTCGACGCCTTCGCGGACGGGCTCGGGGAAACGGTGGACCAGGAACTGGCCCCCTCCCCCGTCGCCAGCGGGACGGGAAGCCTGCCCCTGCCCGTCCCGGGCGCCGTCCTGCGCCGCCCGGGCGAGCCCGACGCCGCCGGCGTGGCCCGCCCCGGCCTCGTGATCGCCGCCGAGCCGCGCGCGCTGGTCACCGTGCCGGTGGCGGCGACCCTGCGCTTCCGCGGGCCGCTTCTCGATTACGGGACCGTCGCCATCCTGGAGCCCGCGCCGGGCACGCTCTTCGTGGTCGCGGGCCTCGCGCAGGTCTTTGGCGACGCGGGCGAGATCCTGCCCGCGGGCGCGCCCCTGGGCCTGATGGGCGGAGAGACGCCGGACGCCCACGCGATGTTGACCGGGGCCGTACCCGCAGGGGCTAGTGCCCGCACGGAAACCCTTTACCTTGAGGTCCGAGACGCCGAGGGTCCCGTGGACCCCGGCACCTGGTTCCGGCTCGACTGAGAGGGCATCCATGAAGAAGCTGGCGTTCGCCGCCGTCGGAGGGGCCGCGCTGGGCCTCGTGGTCACCACGCAGGTCGCGGGGCCGCTCCTCGCTCAAGGGACCGAGCAGGAGCGGAGCATCTACGAGCAGCTCGATCTCTTCGGCGACATCTTCGAGCGTATCCGCGCCGACTATGTCGAGGAGGTGGACGAGCAGGACCTGATCGAGGCCGCCATCAACGGGATGCTCACCTCGCTCGACCCGCATTCGAGCTATCTGTCGCCCGACGACGCCGAAAAGATGCGCGTGCAGACGCGCGGCGAGTTCGGGGGCCTGGGCATCGAGGTCACGCAGGAGGAGGGCTGGGTCAAGGTCGTCTCGCCCATGGACGGCACGCCCGCCGACCAGGCCGGGATCCTGGCCAACGACTACATCACCGCCGTGGACGGCCAGTCGGTCCTGGGCCTCACGCTCGACGAGGCGGTGGAAATGATGCGCGGCCCCGTGGGGTCCGAGATCGTGCTGACCATCGTGCGCCAGACCGAGGACGAGACCCCGGCCGAGCCCTTCGACGTCACGCTGGTGCGCGACACGATCAAGCTCCAGGCCGTGCGCGCCCGGACCGAGGGCAAGACCGTTGTGCTGCGCGTGACCACCTTCAACGACCAGACCTTCCCCGGCCTGTCGCAGGGCCTGGCCGAGCAGGTCGAGGCCGCGGGTGGCATGGGCAACGTCAACGGCGTGGTGCTCGACTTGCGCAACAACCCCGGCGGGCTTCTGGACCAGGCGATCTACGTCGCGGACGCCTTCCTCGACGCGGGCGAGATCGTGTCCACCCGCAGCCGCCACGCCGAGGATGGCGAGCGCTTCAACGCCACGCCCGGCGACCTGTCGGACGGCCTGCCCATGGTCGTGCTCATCAACGGCGGCTCGGCCTCGGCCTCCGAGATCGTGGCGGGCGCGCTGCAGGACCACGACCGCGCGGTGGTCGTCGGCACCCAGAGTTTCGGCAAGGGCTCGGTGCAGACGGTGATGCCGCTCGCGGGCGACGGGGCCATGCGGCTGACCACGGCGCGCTACTACACGCCCTCGGGCCGGTCGATCCAGGCGCTGGGCATCTCGCCCGACATCATCGTGGCCCAGCCCCAGCCCGCCGTCGCGGCCGAGATCGCCGACGAGCAGGCCAGCGAGGCGCCCACGCCCCCGCGCGAGATCCACGAGGGCGACCTGCGGGGCGCCCTGACCAACGACTCGCTCACCGACGAGGAGCGGACGCAGGTCGAGGACGAGATCGCCCGCGCCGAGGCCGCCGCCAAGCTGCGCGAGGAGGACTACCAGCTCGCCTACGCCATCGACATCCTCAAGGGGCTGTCGGCGCTGGGCCCGGTGGCGACGCCATCCCGACTGCAGGCCGCCGAGGCGCAGACCGGGACGTCGGAGACCGCCGAGCCGTGACGCCCGAAAGCTACCGCCCCTGCGTGGGCGTCATCCTGCGGAACGCAGAGGGCCGGGTCTTCGCCGGCCGTCGCAACGACCTGACGTCCGACGATCCCGCCGCCTGGCAGATGCCCCAAGGCGGCGTGGACGCCGGCGAGGACCTCGTGACGGCCGCGCTGCGCGAGTTGGAAGAGGAGACGGGCATCCCGTCGGCGCTGGTGCGGGTCGAGGCGGTCGCGCCCGTCCCCACCGCCTACGACATCCCCGAGGCGATGCGCCCGGCCCACTGGAAGGGGCGCTATCGGGGGCAGGCAATCACCTGGGTGCGGATGCTTTACCTGGGAACGGACGCGCAGGTGGGCATCGCCACCGCGCATCCCGAGTTCGCCGACTGGCGCTGGGACGATCCCGCGCGACTGGCGGCGCACATCGTCCCCTTCAAGCGCGAAGCCTATCGCGCCGCGCTGGCCTTCCTGAACGAGCCCGCCTGAGCCCCAAGCGGGCCGCCTGCGTCAGCGCAGCGCCGCCAGCACCGAGGGCGCGGCGAAGCCCGTGGGCGCGAGGCCGCGCGACGTCTGGAAGTCGCGGATCGCCTGGATCGTGCGCGGGCCCACGTTGCCATCCGTGCCTCCGGTGTCGAAGCCCAGGGCCGTCAGCCGCTCCTGCAGCGCCACCCGCTCGGGAAGCGTGAGCGGCCGCTCGGAGGAAAAGATCCCGGCCAGCGGCGGACGCCCCTTGAGCCGGTCCGCGAGGTGTCCGACCGCGATCGCGTAGGCGTCCGAGTTGTTGTAGCGCTTGATGACGTCGAAGTTGCCGTAGACGCGGAACGCGGGCGCCCCTTCGGGCTGGATCACCCGCCCGCCCGATCCCTCGGAGGCGAGGCTGCCCCACGACTCCCCCCGCCGCCAGCCGGAGCGTGCAAGGTAGTTCGCCGTGGAGGCCAGCGCGTCCGACGGGTCCTCGCCCCAGATGTCGCGCCGCCCGTCGCCGGTGAAGTCCACGGCGAGCGATTCGAACGAGGTCGGGATGAACTGCGTGTGCCCCATGGCTCCGGCCCAGGACCCTTTCATCGCCTGCGGGGTGGTGTCCCCGGCCGCGAGGATGCGCAGCGCCGAAAGGAGCTGGCTTTCGAAGAACTGCGCGCGCCGCCCCTCGAAGGCCAGCGTCGAGAGCGCGGGAACCACCGGCACGTCGCCCTTGCGCGTGCCGTAGGAGGACTCCATGCCCCAGACCGCCACGACCACCTCGCGGTCCACGCCGTAGGTCGCCTCGATGCGGGCGAGCGCGTCGGCGTGGCGGGCGAGCGCGGCCCGGCCGTTCTCCACCCGGCTGTCCGACACGGCGGTCAGGAGGTAGTCCGGCAGGCTGCGCTTGAACTCGGCCTGGTTGCGGTCGCGCTCGATCACGGCGGGGATGAAGCCGCCCTGCGCAAAGGCCGCCTGGAGCGTCGCGTCGGGAATGCCCGCGCTGCGCGCGCGGGGCAGGAAGTTCAGGACCCAGGCGTCATAGGCCGGGTTCGGGACGCTGGCCCATTCGTTCACCGCCGGCTGCGCCATCGTCCCCTGCCCTCCGCGCGAAAATCCTCCGCCGCAGGCGGCCAGCGCCAGCGCCGCCGCCCCTGCCAGAAGAAGTCGAGCCCGTCGCTGTGCCATGCTGCCCCCGCCTCGGCGTGTTGTTGGGACCGGAGGCTAGCGGCCCGCGCGCCCGCGCGGAAGGTGGATCGGGCGGCGGTTTCCCCTTCGTCACTTCCGCCGGCGGGTGACCTTGCGCTCCTTGGCGGCGCGCGCCTTCTCCTGCCCGAGCCTGCGGCGCGGAGGGGCGCCCCGGGTGCCGGTCCTGCGGCCGCGCGGCAGGGCATGGTCTTCCAGCGTCAGTAGTTCCAGGAGGATGCCCCCCGTCTCGGGTGTCACCTCGGCCAGCTTGACCGTCACCCGGCTGCCCACGGCGAAGACCACGCCCGAGCTGCCGCCCGTCAGCGTCTGCTCGCGGTGATCGTAGTGGAAGTATTCCTCGCCGATGGACCGCACCGGCACCAGCCCGTCCGCCCCCGATTCGTCCAGCTTCACGAAGAGCCCGAACTTCGCCACGCCCGAGATGCGCCCGGCCATCTCGGCCCCGACGCGGTCGGCGAGGAAGGCGGCGAGATAGCGGTCCTGCGTGTCGCGCTCGGCCATCATCGAGCGCCGCTCGGCGGCCGAGATCAGCTCGCCCGTCTCGTCCAGCCGGTCGATGTCGGCGTCTGAGAGCCCGTCGCGGCGCGTGTCCGGTCCCCAGCGATGCGCGGCGATCAGCGCGCGGTGCACGATCAGGTCGGCGTAGCGCCGGATGGGCGAGGTGAAGTGGGCGTAGTTGCGCAGCGCGAGCCCGAAATGCCCGAAGTTGGTGGCGGCGTAGTAGGCCGCGGGCATCGACCGCAGCGTCGCCATGTTGATGAGCTCGGCCTGGTCCGTCCCCGCCGCCTGCGCGAGCAGCCGGTTGAGGTGCCGGGTCTGCAGCACCTGCCCCTTGGCGAGCGAAAGGCCCGAGGCCTCGACGATCTCGCGCAGGCTGTTCAGCTTCTCCGGGTCCGGCTCCTCGTGGACGCGGAAGAGGAGCGGCGTGCGCTTGGCGATCAGCGTCTCGGCGGCGGCGACGTTGGCCAGCACCATGAACTCCTCGATGAGCCGGTGCGCGTCGAGCCGGTCCTTGAAGGCGACCGAGGTCACCTTGCCCCGCTCGTCAAGCACGATCCGCCGCTCGGGCAGGTCGAGGTCCAGGGGGGCCCGCTGCTCGCGCGCGCGGCGCAGCGCCTCGTAGGCGCCGTAAAGGGGCTTCAGGACCGTCTCCAGCAGAGGCGCGGTCTGCTCGTCCGGCTGCCCGTCGATGGCCGCCTGCACCCGCCCGTAGGCGAGCGACGCCCGCGAGCGCATGAGCCCGCGCGTGAAGGCGTGGTCGAGCTTGCGCCCGTCCCGGTCGATCCGCATCCGCACCGCGACCACCGCGCGGTCGACGTTCTCGTGCAGTGAGCAGAGGTCGCCCGATAGCCGGTCGGGCAGCATCGGCACCACCCGGTCGGGAAAGTAGGTCGAGTTGCCGCGCAGCCGCGCCTCGGTGTCGAGCGGGCTCTGCGGGCGCACGTAGTAGGCCACGTCGGCGATGGCGACCCAGAGGACGAAGCCCCCCGCGTTGGCCGGGTCGATGTCCGGGATCGCCAGCACGGCGTCGTCGCGGTCGCGCGCGTCCTCGGGGTCGATGGTGAGAAGGTCGAGATGGCGCAGGTCCTCGCGCCCCTCCAGCCCGGCCGGTTCGGCGGCCTCGGCCTCCTCCAGCACGCGGTCAGGGAAGACGTCGGGGATGCCGTGCTGGTGGATGGCGATGAGGCTGACCGCGCGCGGGCCCGCCGGGTCGCCCAGCACCTCGGTCACGCGCGCATTGGGGAGCCCCAGCCGCCCCTTGGGCCCGACCTGCTCGGCCTCGACCAGCTCGCCGTCCTCGGCGCCGTTCTCCTGGCCGGCGCTCACCACCCACTGCTTGGCCTCGCCCTTGTCGATGGGCAGGATCCGGCCGCCGTGGCTGTCGCGCTTGAAGATGCCCAGCAGGCGGGCGGGCGCGGCGGCGATGCGGCGGATGGGGCGGGCGACGAACGGATGATCCTCGCCCGGCGTCTCGTCGATGCGGGCGAGCAGCCGGTCGCGCGGGCCCAGGGCCCCGTCCGCCGGGCGCGCCTCGACCCGGATCACGGGGGGCGGGCCATCGCCGCGCCAGTCCACGGGACGGGCCAGAAGATCGCCGCCCCGGTCGGGCCCGGTGATCTCGACCACGGTGACGGGGGGCATCCCGGCTGCCTCGGGCTCGCGCCGGCGCTTGCGGCCGGGCAGCTCGCCCTCGGCCTCCATGTTCTTGAGCAGCGCCTTGAAGTCGATCTTCGCCGCGCCCCGGATGCCGAAGGCCTTGGCGATGTCGCGCTTTGTGGCCTCGGGGTTGTCCTCGATCCATTGGAGGATCGCGTCCTTGGTGGGAAATTCTGCCATGATGGGCGTAGCTAGCGCGCCCGGCCCCCGGCGTCACGGGCTCACAGCGTCCGCGTCATGTCCCTGTGCGGAATTCCCGCGTCGTCGTAGACCGGCCCCTCGGCCACGAAGCCCAGGGCCTCGTAGAAGGGGATCGCGTGGACCTGGCTGCCGAGCCTGGCGCGGGCCAGTCCCAAGCCCCGCAGCTCCTCGACCGCCTGCCGGATCAGGGCCGCGCCGATGCCCCGGCCCCGCGCCTCCTTCAGCACGCAGACCCGCCCGATCTTGCCGATGTCGCCCTTGGCGAAGAGCCGCGCCGTCCCCACGGGTCGCCCGTCGAGCGTGGCCAGCAGATGCACCGCCTCGCCGTCCAATCCGTCGATCTCAAGGTCCTCAGGGACCGCCTGCTCCTCGATGAAGACCACCCGCCGGAGCCGCAGGCAGGCGTCGAGGTCCGTCGTCCGCGCGACCGCGATCATGCGAAATAGTCCTCCAGCACGCGCTGGTAGACGCGCGACAGGTCTCCGACCTGCGCCGCCTCGACCCGCTCGTCCACCTGATGCATCGTCGGCCCCACAAGGCCCAGCTCCACCACCGGGCAATGCGCCTTGACGAAGCGCGCGTCCGAGGTGCCGCCCGTCGTGGACATCGCGGGCCGCCGCCCCGTCTCGGCCTCGACGGCGCGGCTCACCAGTTCGGACAGGAGGCCGGGCGGGGTCAGGAAGGCCTCGCCCGAGACGCGCAGGGTCAGCTCGACGCTTACCTCGAACTCGGTTGCGACCTTCGCGGCCCCCTCGCGCAGCCAAGCCTCCAGCGAGGCGCCCGTGTGAAGGTCGTTGAAGCGGATGTTGAGCGTGGCCCGCGTCTCGGCCGGGATCACGTTCGAGGCGGGGTTGCCGGTGTCCATCGTCACCACCGCGAGAGTCGAGGGGCCGAAATGCTTCGTCCCCTCGTCCAGCTGATGCGACGACAGCCGGTCCACCAGCCGCGCCAGTGCCGGCACCGGGTTGCGCGCCCGCTCGGGATAGGCCGAATGGCCTTGCACCCCCGTCACCGTCACATGGGCGGTGAGCGACCCGCGCCGCCCGATCTTCATAGTGTCGCAGAGCTGCTCGACCGAGGTGGGCTCGCCCACGAGGCAGACCGACATGGCCTCGCCCTGCTCTTCCATCCAGTCGAGGAGCGCCACGGTGCCGTCCGTCGCGTCCCCCTCCTCGTCGCCGGTGACGGTCAGAACGATGGCCCCGTCGGCCGGAAGGCGCGGCGCGACCTCCACGGCCGCCGCGACGAAGGCCGCGACGCCCGACTTCATATCGGCGGCGCCCCGCCCCCAGAGCATCCCGCCCCGGATCTCGCCCGAGAACGGGTCGGCGCTCCAGCGCGCGGGATCGCCCGGCGGCACCACGTCGGTGTGCCCGTTGAAGCCGAAGCTGCGCGCCGCGCCCCGAGGCCCGATCCGGGCAAAGAGGTTGGGCGTGCCGTTGCGGTCCACGCGGGTGCAGGCGAAGCCGCTGGCAGTCAGCACGCGCTCCAGCAGCACCAGCGCGCCGCCCTCCTCGGGCGTGACCGAGGGGCAGCGGATCAGGTCGGCGGCAAGGGTCAGGGCGTCGGGCATGGGGTCCTCCGTCGCGGGCGCGGGCCTCGGGTCAGTGGCCCGGCGGGATCATTTCTCGTCGTAGAAGGGCGTCATCTGCGCCACGATCACCGCGTTGTCGTCGAGCGCCTGCTGCATCAGCCCCCGCTCCTCCTCGTCGATGTCGTGGCCCTCGGCCAGCCGCTCCTCCAGCGTGCCGTAGCCCGACACGTCGAGGGGGGCGAGTCCTGCCTCCTTGAGCACGGCCACCGTCTCGCGCACTGCCTCGGCCTCGTCCACGCCCGAGGCGTAGCAGAGGAGCGCGCCGCCCGTGGCGCCCTCGGGCAGGCCGTCGTCGGCCTTGCGCCCGACCTCCACGAGAAGGGTGAAGACCTGCTGCGGGCGCTTGGGCTTGTCCTCGTCGGCCATGTCGGCTCCTTTCGCCCGCCTTACAGGCGGCATGCCTCGTAGATGCGGCCCAGGTCGCCGCCCCACTCGCCCTCGTAGGCTGCGAGAAGGTCGTCGGCCACGACCCGGCCGCGCTCCACATGATCCCAGAGCGGTGCGAGGAAGGGCCTCTCGTCGGGAATGCCGCGATCGGCACGGGCCCGCAGGCCCTCCTCGGCCAGCCCCAGCGCCGCGCGCGCCAGATCGAGGAGCCGCACGCCCCCCGCCTCGCCCTGGAGCGCCCGTTCCGAGGCCGCGACCCGCAGCCCCTCGCGCGTTCCGGCGTCGAGCCCTTTCACAAGATCCCAGGCTGCGTCCAGCGCGCCGCCGTCGTAGAGAAGCCCCGCCCAGAAGGCCGGGAGCGCCAGAGCGTGGGCCCGGTCGCCCATGTCGGCGCCGCGCATCTCGATGTACTGCTTCACACGCGCCTCGGGGAAGACGGTGGTCATGTGGTCGGCCCAGTCCGACAGCGTCGGCACCTCGCCGGGCAGTGCCGGGAGCTTTCCTTTCAGGAAGTCGCGGAAGGACATCCCCAGCGCGTCGACGTAGGCGCCGTCGCGGTAGACGAAGTACATGGGCACATCCAGCACCCAGTCCACGTAGCGCTCAAAGCCCATGCCTTCCTCGAAGGCGAAGGGCAGCATCCCGGTGCGGGAATCGTCGAGCCCCCGCCAGATCCGCGACCGCCAGCTCCGGTGCCCGTTGGGCTTGCCCTCGAAGAAGGGCGACGAGGCGAAGAGCGCCGTGGCCACGGGCTGAAGCGCGAGGCTCACCCGCAGCTTCTTCACCATGTCGGCCTCGGAGCCGAAGTCGAGGTTCGCCTGCACGGTGCAGGTGCGGTACATCATCTGCGTGCCGTGGGTGCCCACGCGGCCCATGTAGGCCGTCATCAGCTTGTAGCGCCCCTTGGGCATCACCGGCATCTGGTCGTGCGTCCATTCGGGCGCCGCGCCGACGCCCAGGAAGCCCACGCCCAGGGGCCCGGCGATCTCGCGCACCTCGGCGAAGTGCGAATCCAGCTCGGCCGCCGTCTCGTGGATGTGGGACAAGGGCGCGCCGGAGAGCTCCAGCTGCCCGCCGGGCTCCAGCGAGACGTTGGCCTTGCCCTTCTTGAGGCCGATCACCGCGTCGCCCTCGCGCACCGGCTCCCAGCCCCGGGCCGCGAGCCCGTCGAGCACCGCGCGCACCGAGCGCGGCCCCTCGTAGGGCAGCGGCGCGCAGCTGTCCGTGAGGAAGCCGAACTTCTCGTGCTCGGTTCCGATCCGCCACTGGTCCGCGGGCTTGCAGCCCTTCTCCAGATACTCGGCGAGCTGCTCCGGCCGCTCGATGGGGCCGCCGCCGGACTGGGGAATGGACATGAAGGGGCCCCTCGCTCTTCTTGTGCGGCCCGACAGGTGCCGCGCGCATCGGCCGGAGTCAATCGCAACGGCCCGCACGGCGCCTCTTCGCTCCTGCGCAGAAAGCGTTTGAAGCAGATCGCATCTCCGGGCAACCCTGACGCAGACCTTCCTCACGCCACGGGAAACCGATGCCGCCTGACCTGCCGCCCCTCGTCACCTCCCTCGCCGAGGCGCGCGAGGCCACCCTCGCCTTCGAGCCCGAGCTGCGCCGCTCGCCCGCGCTGGCGGGCCGCCTCGCCTATGCCCGCGCCTGGATCGCGGTGAAGGCCGAGGGAGAATGGCGCTACGCCTTCTCGCGCTGGGCGGGGTTCCGGGGCCTTGACGCGGCGAGCTATCTCGCCGTCAGCGAGCGGCTGGACGGGCGCAAGTCGGACGCCGCGCTCGCCGCCTGGTTCGCGCCCGTGCAGGACCCCAAGCGGCAGGCCAAGCACCTGCGTCGCCTGCGCGAGATGTTCCTGCGCCACGGCCAGACCCAGCCGCCCAACGCCCGCACCCGCGTCCTCGAGATCGCGGTGGTGGAGGCGGGGCAGGAGAAGGCCGAGGACAAAGCGCTCGTCGATCTTCTGGTGGCCGTCTACCGGGGCTTGCCGATCCCGGCGCAGGCCGCCTTCCGCAGGAAGATCGGGCAGTAGGCCCTAGCGCAGCCGCCGGACCTCGGGCCGGGGCAGGACCACGACGTTGGGGGCGCGCCAGAGCGTCACGGGCGGCCCCTCCGTCCGCTCCAGAGCCGAGAGCATGGCCTCGGGTCGGAGCCCCGGCAGGGCCGTGAACAGGTCGAAGAGCGCCTCGGACCCCTGCGCGGTCGTCGGCACGGCCAGCACCTCGCCCCGGAGCCCGGTCAGCAGCCAGCGCCCCGCCCCCGGGTCGAGGTCCAGCCGCGCGAGATTGTCGAGGTCCATCGTGCCTCCGTCGAGCGGCCCCCAGTAGACGAGCCGCCGCTCGTCCACCTGCACAAACCCCGGCCCGCCCTGGCTGCGGGAAAAGCGCCATCGCTGCACGCCCGTCCAGACGAGGCCGAGACCCGCGAGCCCGAGCGCCCCGGCCACCCAGCGCGTGATCCCGAAGGTCGACAGCCCGAGCCATAGCGCGAGCAGGACGATGGCCATCCCCGCTATCGCCTCGCGGCCGCGCCAGAGCGCATCGCGGATCTCGGGGCGCAGGAGATCAGCCACCGGGCACCTCCTGCGGCGCAGCGAGGAGAAGGAGCCGGAATCTCCCGACCTCCCGGAACCCCAGCGCCCGATAGGCCTGGGCGGCAAAGGGATTTGCGGTGAAGAGGATCGCCCGTTCCACGCCCTCGGCTCGCGCCTCGGCTAGATGCAGCGCGACGGCGGCCCGCGCGAGGCCCCGGCGCCTCAGCTCGGGTGGGGTCCAGACGGCGCCGACCTGCACGATCCCCGGCAGCCGCGCGTTGAAGCCGGTCATGGCGACCGGTCGGCCGCCGCGCAGCAGCACGCGTTGGCTGCCCGCCGCAAGCCAGGCCGCCACGTCGGCCTCGGCCTGCGCCTCGGACTCTTCGCCCGCCCCCAAGGCCTCGCGCTCACTCGCCGCGCGCCAGCGCACCAGAAGGTCGCGCGGTGCGGCCGAGAGAGGCGCGAGCATCAGCCCTTCGGTCGCCGGCATCGTCAGGTCGGAGAGGTCCAGCGACAGGAGCGCCTCCTCGCGGTCGAGTTGCACCGGGGCCCCGGGCGGGAGCAGCGTCGCCCGCAGGGCCGCGACCTGCCTGCTTTCCCCGACGGCGCCGATGATGCGCCGCCCTGCGAGGGCCGTGGCCGCCGCGCCGGCCAGCGCGGGCGGGATCTGCGGCAGGACCATGCCGCTGCCCGCCAGGCCCAGCACGGCCTCCAGGGGCTCGCCCGCACCCCAGAAGCGCATCGCGTGCCGGTGGCCGCCCGACATCCCGTGCCGGACGAGGTTGCCCAGCGGGAACATCGAGGTCTCGACGCGAGACCACAGGACGGCTTCGATCCCGGCGCGGTCGGCCTCGCCCAGCGGCCTCACCGCCAGTCTCCCTCGACCATCTGCCACAGCGCCAGCGCCGCCACCGCCGCCGTGTCCGCCCGCAGGATGCGCGGGCCCAGCCGGATGGGCCGCGCGAAGGGCAGCGCGCGCAGCCGCGCCCGCTCCGCATCGGAAAAGCCCCCCTCGGGCCCGATCAGCACCGCGCCGGGACTACCCGACCACGCGGGCAGCGAGGCCTCGGCCGCGGCCAGCGTCTCGTCGCAGAACCAGAGCGTCCGGGCCACGTCCCATCCGGCCAGCACGTCCCCGAGCCGCGCTATCTCGTCCACCTCGGGCACGAAGACGCCGCCGCACTGCTCGGCCGCCTCCACGGCATGGGCGCGCAGGCGGTCGGCGCGGACGCGCTCGCTGTTCGTGAACTCGGTCTGGACGGGCCGGATGCGGCGGCAGCCCATCTCGGCCGCCTTCTCCACGATGAAGTCCGTCCGCGCCTTCTTGATCGGCGCGAAGAGGAGCCACAGGTCCGGCGGCATCGCCTGGGGCCGGGTCTGCTCCCGCGCCACCAGCCGCCCGGCGCGCTTGCCCGCCTCGGCGACCTCGGCCTCCCATTCGCCGTCGCGGCCGTTGAAGACCGACAGCCGCGCGCCGAGCCCCAGCCGCATCACCCCGAAGAGATAATGCGCCTGGTCGGCACCCAGAGGCACGGGCTGCCCTTCGGCGAGCGGATGGTCTAGGAACAGGCGGACTTTGGACATGGGACGAACCCTATGAGCGACGCGACCCGGACGCCAGAGGCGGGCACGGTGCCCGACGCGCCCCCCGCGAACTGGGTGGACAGCTATGCCCCCGCCGCCTGGCGCCCCTACCTGCGCCTGAGCCGCGCCGACCGGCCCATCGGCACCTGGCTCCTCCTGCTCCCCTGCTGGTGGGGCCTCGGGCTCGCGCTGGTGGCCACGGGCCGCGCGCCCTCGGCCCACGATCTCTGGATCGCGCTCGCCTGCGCGATGGGCGCCGTGCTGATGCGGGGGGCGGGCTGCACTTGGAACGACGTCGCCGACCGCGACATCGACGGGCAGGTGGCCCGGACCCGTGCGCGGCCGATCCCATCCGGGCAGGTCACGGTTCGGCAGGCGCTCCTGTGGCTCGCGGCGCAATGCGCGGTCGCGCTCCTGATCCTGCTCACGCTGCCGCCCGTCGCCATCGCGCTGGGATTCCTGAGCCTCGTCCCCGTGGCGCTCTACCCCTTCGCCAAGCGCGTGACCTGGTGGCCGCAGGCGGTGCTGGGGGTGGCCTTCAACTGGGGCGCGCTCCTCGCCTATGCGGCGCACGCGGGCGCGGTCGAGGCGCCGGCCGTGCTGGCTTGGGCGGCCGGGATCATGTGGACGCTGTTCTACGACACGATCTACGCCCACCAGGACGCGGACGACGACGCGCTGATCGGCGTGAAGTCCACCGCCCGGCTTTTCGGGGACGACACGCCAACTTGGCTACGCCGCTTCCTCGTGGCCACCGTCTCGCTCCTCGGCTTCGCCGCGATCCTTGCGGGCGTGGAGGGGTCGCCCCTCGCGCTCGCCGTCGCGCTGGGCGGCCCCTGGGCGATGGGCTGGCACCTCACCTGGCAACTCCGCCGCTTCGATCCCGAGGACGGGCCGGGGCTGCTGCGGCTCTTCCGCTCCAACCGCGACGCGGGGCTGATCCCGGCCCTGGCCTTCGCGCTCGCCGCCCTTCTCTGAGCCGCGGCTTTCCGCCGCCTCGCGGGGGCGTTGGTTGTGGAGCGGCGGGGGCAGGCCTAAGGGTGGCTCGCCCGCCACAGCCACGAAAAATCGACCATGAAGCTCTCGCCCCCGCTCCTTGCCGTCCTTGCCTTCGTCGCGGCCGGCGGCCTGTCGGCGGTGGCCGCCCAGGCCCTCGCCCGCCTCGTCGAGGACCGCTCGGTCGAGGCCGTGGCCGAGCGCCTGAAGGTCGAGGGCCACGACTGGGCCGCCGTGCTGGGCGACGGGCTCCAGATCGTCCTCGAAGGCGAGGCCCCGACCGAGGCCACCCGCTTCGAGGCCATCGCCGTCGCGGGGTCGGTCGTGGACGCGAGCCGGGTCATCGACAACCTCCACGTGGCCGACGCCGTCCCCCTCGCGCCCCCGGATTTCGCGCTGGAGATCCTGCGCAACGACGCGGGCGTGTCGCTGATCGGCCTGATCCCCGCCGACACCGACCGGGACCGGCTGACCCGCGACGCGGCCCAGGCCGCGAGCGACGAGACGCCGTCCGACCTGCTGGAGACCGCCGACCATCCGGTGCCCGAAGGATGGGACCCCGCGTTGGCCTATGCGCTCGACGCCCTGGAGCTCCTGCCGCAGGCCAAGATCTCGGTCGCGGCGGGCCGCGTTTCCATCGACGCCATCGCCGACACGCCCGAGGCGCAGCGCCAGCTCGAGTCCCGCCTCGCCGAAACGGTTCCCGAGGGCGTCCGCCTCGCGCTGGCCATCGAGGCGCCTCGGCCGGTCATCACCCCCTTCACGCTTCGCGCGACCCTGGAGGATGGCACGCTCCGCTTCGACGCCTGCTCGGCCGACACGGTGGAGGCGCGCGCCGCGATCCTCGCCGCCGCCCTGGGCGCGGGCTCCGAGGGCCCGGTGGACTGCCGCCTGGGGCTCGGCGCGCCCAGCCCCGAATGGGGAGAGGCCGCCGCCGCGGGCCTTTCGGCCCTGCGCGACATCGGGGCCGGCACGCTCACCCTCTCGGACGCCGACGTGGCGCTGGTGGCGCCCCCCGGCACCGACCCGGCGCTCTTCGACCGCGTCGCGGGCGCCCTGGACGGCGCGCTGCCCGAGGTCTTCTCGCTAGAAGCGCGCACCCCCGAGCCCGTGGCCGACCAGGCGCCCCTGGGGCCGCCCGAGTTCACCGCGACGCTGCTGCCGGACGGCACGCTGCGGCTCATGGGACCCATCGAGGACGCGCGCATGAACGGCCTTGCCCGCGCCTTCGCCCAGGCCCGCTTCGGGGCCGAGGACGTCGTGGTGGCCACCCGGCCCGGCACCCGCGACCTGCCCGCCGGCTGGGCCATGCGGGTGCTCGCGGGGATCGAGGCACTGGCGCCCCTGGCGGAAGGAGAGGCCATCGTCACCCCGGATGCGATCCGCGTCGAGGGGCGCACCGGCCACACGGCGGCCCGCGACGAGATCGCCGCCCGCGCCATCGAGACCCTGGGCCCGGACGCCGCGCTCTCGATCGAGGTCGCCTACGACGAGGCGCTCGACCCGCTCGCGGCGCTGCCCACGCCCGAGGAATGCCTGGCCAAGATCACCGCCGTCACCGACGCGGCCAAGATCACCTTCGATCCCGGCGCGGCCACCATCTCGGCCGAAGGCGAGCCGGTGATCGAGGCCATCGCCGAGATCCTGCGGAACTGTCCCGACCTGCCGCTGCGGATCGCGGGCTACACCGATAGCCAGGGGCGCGAATCGTCGAACCTCGCCCTCAGCCAGTCGCGCGCCGAGGCGGTGCTGGCGGCCCTGCGCGCCGAGCGCGTTCCTGTCGCGGGGTTCGAGGCGCAGGGCTTCGGCGAGGCCGACCCCATCGCCTCGAACGAGACCGAGGCGGGGCGCGAGGTCAACCGGCGCATCGAGTTCTCGCTGATCGGCGCCGCGGCCTCCGTCCCCGCCGCCGACTTCATCGGCCCCCTGCCGGTGCTGCCGCACGACATGGCCGCGCAGCCGATGCGGGAGGCCCCCGGCGCGCCGCCCGCCCGGCCCGAGGACCTTGCGCCCGCCGCCGCGCCGTCCGAGGAAGACGCGACCGACTAGGGCCGCGACGGGGACAGGGCACGTGAACCGCACCGAATTCATCATCGCCACGGCGGTCATCCTGTTTGCGGCCTTTTCGCTGGGCTGGTTCGCCGGCTGGCTCGTGAACCGCCTCACCCGCGTGAGCCGCGCCGACATTGGCGAGCTCGACCGGATGGCCCAGGCGCTCCATGACGCCGAGGAGACGCGCGATCAGGCGCTGGTCCTGCTCGCCACCCGCGAGACCGAGATGGAGAACCTCCTGCACCAGAGGGAGGCCGAGCTTCGGGCCGCCATGGACGGCCTGCGCGACGCCCGCGCCGAGACCGAGAGCCTGCGCGACTGGATCGAGAGGAACCACCGCCGATGAGGCCGCCGGGGGCTCCGCTCCCCCGGCAGGTTCGGGGCCGGAAACCGGACGCTACTCCGCGCCCCTCGGCCGCAGTCCCGGCAACCCCTGCACCTGCGCCGCCGCCTGGCGGATCAGGGCGAGGCCCTTGGCCGCCCGGTCGGGGATCAGCGGCATCTCGGGCGTGGCGATGCGCTCCACCCGGACGGGGGTGAGGTGCAGGATGCGCTTGGGCCGCGCCGCGCCCGTGGCAACCAAGTGCAGCGCCGCGTCGGCGAAGCCCGCCTCGCCGGGGGCGAGCGTGCGCGCCGGCCCCTCGATGCGCCAGCCGTGGCGCCCCGTCTCGTCCAAGAAGCCCGCCACCGCCCAGGGGTTGAGCCGCAGGTTCCGCGCGGTGGCCGGCGACAGCGTGTCCGCCAGCACCACGGCCTCGGCTCCCAGCGTGGCCCAGGCGTCCCGCGCGCCCATGTGGGGCCGTCCCCGCGCATCCGCCGTGGCGAACCAGCAGCTTCCCGCGCGGCGCAGGTCGTCCAGAACCGGATCGGTGAGTCTCATGACCGTTTCCCTCCCGGCACGGAATGATGCCCTAGGGGAAACGGTTCAGGCAAGCCCCTCATGCCGCGGCGCGGCGGCGCGGCGCAGGCGGTCGTTGATCGCCTGTCCCAGCCCTGTCTCGGGGATGGGCGCCACCGCGATTCGGTCCGCCCCCATCGCATCCAGCCGGTGCAGGCAGCCGAAGAGGTTCGCCGCCGCCTCCTGCAGGTCGCCCGAGGCCGAGAGGGTCAGCTCCCCTGCGACCGCCCCGAAACCCAGCATCACCTCACCCGGCTCGGGCGCCAGGGCGTTCAGCCGCACGGCGCCCTGCGGCGCGTAGTGCGAGGCCATCTGCCCCGGCGCCGCGACCCGTGCGGGATCAGTGTCCCACGCGATCCGCTGCCCCAGCGCCTCCTCCAGCGCCTCGACCGGCAGGCCGCCCGCGCGCAGGAGGCGCGGCGCGGGGTCGAGCGCCAGGATCGTCGACTCCACGCCCACCGGGCAGGGCCCGCCGTCCAGCACTGCCGCGATGCGCCCCGACAGCCCCGCCATCACATGATCGGCCGTCGTGGGCGACACCCGCCCCGAAGGGTTGGCCGAGGGCGCGGCCAAGGGCCGCCCAACCTCGCGCAGGAGATGCCGGGCCAGGGGATGCGCCGGGGCCCGCAGCGCCACCGTGGGCAGCCCCGCCTGCACGAGCGGCGAGATCCCCGCCTCTTCCCGTGCCCGCAGCACCAGCGTGAGAGGCCCCGGCCAGAAGGCCGTCATCAGGTCGGCCGCCCGGTCCGGCACCTCGGCGATCCGTGCCGCGGCCTCGGCGTCCGGCACATGGACGATAAGCGGGTTGAACGACGGCCGTCCCTTGGCGGCGTAGATCCCCGCCACCGCCCGCCCGTCGCCCGCATCGGCCCCCAGCCCATAGACCGTCTCGGTCGGGAAGGCGACCAGGCGGCCCTCCCGCAGCAGCCGCGCGGCCGCGCGCAGCCCCCCAGCGTCGGGGGGCAGCCGTTGCGTCGTAACGTCCTGCGGGGGCGTGGCGGTCATGACGTGGCGTTCCGTTTTGAGGCCGTTTCCTGCCCCTCTAGGCTCGGTCATGCGCCTTGCCTAGCCCGGTCCGAGGTCCATTCATGCCCTACCGCTCGCCCCTGTCCGAGCTGCGCTTCCATCTCGACCATGTCGCGGGCGTCCAGCGGCTCGGCCAGACAGCCCGCTTCGCCGAGGCCACGCCCGACACCGTGGAGGCGGTCCTCACCGAGGCCGCGCGGCTCTGCGACGACGTGCTGGCGCCCCTCAACCGCGCGGGCGACCTTCACCCGGCGCGGCTGGAGAACGGCGTGGTCCGCACCAGCCCCGGCTTTGATGCGGGCTATCGCGCCATAGCAGACGGCGGCTGGATCGGGCTCGCGGCCGATCCCCGCTGGGGGGGCGCGGGGCTGCCGCTCACGCTCGCGACCGCCGTGAACGACATGATGTCGGGGGCCTGCCTTGCGCTGCAACTGAACCCGCTGATGACGCAGGGCCAGATCGAGGCGCTCCAGCACCACGCCTCCCCCGATCTCCAGGCCCTCTACCTGCCCAGGCTCGTCTCGGGCGAATGGTCCGGCACCATGAACCTCACCGAGGCGCAGGCGGGCTCGGACGTGGGCGCCCTGCGCGCGCGCGCCGAGCCTCTGGGCGACGGCACCTACGCCATCACCGGCGAGAAGATCTACATCACCTGGGCCGACAACGACTTCACCGGCAACGTCGTCCACATGGTGCTGGCGCGCCTGCCCGACGGGGCGCCCGGCACCAAGGGGATCTCGCTCTTCCTCGTGCCGAAGTTCCTGCCCGACGGGCAGGGCCGCCCCGGCGAGCGCAACGCGCTGCGCCCCCTCAAGCTGGAGCACAAGCTCGGCCTCCACGGCTCGCCCACCGCCGTCATGGCCTACGAGGGCGCAAAGGGCTGGCTGGTCGGCCCCCCGCATGGCGGGATGGCGGCCATGTTCACCATGATGAACAACGCCCGCCTCGGCGTGGGGGTGCAGGGCATCGGCGTGGCCGAGGCCGCCTTCCAGCAGGCGCTCGACTGGGCCACCACGCGCAGGCAGGGCCGGACCGACGGCTCGGGCGCCATCGTGGAGCATGCCGACGTGCGCCGGATGCTCGCCCATATGAAGGCCGACACCTTCGCCGCCCGCGCCATCGCGCTCGACTGCGCGGTCGCGCTCGACATGGCCCAGGCCACCGGGGATGCCCAGTGGGCCGCCCGCGCCGCGTTCCTCACGCCCATCGCCAAGGCCTTCGGCACCGACGTGGGACACGAGGTCGCAGACCTCGGCATCCAGGTGCACGGCGGCATGGGCTTCATCGAGGAGACAGGGGCCGCCCAGTTTGCCCGCGACGTGCGCGTGACCCGCATCTACGAAGGGACGAACGGCATCCAGGCGCTCGACCTCGTGGGCCGCAAGCTGTCCGACGGAGGCGAGGCCGCGCACCGCCTGATCGACGAGATCGAGAAGACCGCCTCCGAGGCCCGCCTGTCGCATCCCGCGCTGGCCGAGCCGCTCTGGCAGGCCGCCGAATCCCTGCGGGAAGCCACCGACGGGCTCCTGACGCGGCCCGGCGACCGCGCCGCTGGCGCCACGGCCTACCTGCGCGCCTTCGCCCGCATCCTCGGCGCCCGTGCCCACCTGCGAGCCGCCATGGCCGGCGACGGGGGGCGCGCGCGGCTGGCCGCCTTCTACATCCGCCGCCTCCTGCCCGAGCACGCGAGCCTTCTGACCGAGGTGCGCGACGGGGCCGAGGGCGTCCTTGCCGTCACGCCCACCGATCTCTCGGCGTGACGGGGGCGTGACAGCGCCCGGGGGATCGTCTATCCCCCCTCCCGACCGTTTCCGAAGGATCCCGCCATGGCCCAGCACAGCCATTCGCCCAAGGACGAGGGCGCCCTCGCCCGCGAGACCCTGGCGCACACCACCAAGGCCCACGTCACCGCAACCCACGAGCCCGGCACCATGGACATCACCGCCCAGCAGCAGACCTTCGTCGGCTTCATGCGCTTCGCCACGCGCATGACCATGGTCATCATCGTCCTCCTGGTCCTCCTGGCGCTCATCAACGCCTGATGCGGCGGCGCGCCCTCCTCGCCGGGCTCGGCTGCGCCGCGCTCGCGGGCTGCGGCAGCGATGCGCAATCCGTCTGGGCCCCCGACGACGCCGTGGCGCTCGCGCGCTACCGTGCGCCCGGGTCCACCTACCTCGCCCTCGTCACCGTGCGGAACGAAGGCGATGGCCAGGGCGCGCATTCCGCGCTCCTTGTCTCGGCCAGCGAAAGGGTTCTCTTCGATCCCTACGGCGGCTGGACCGATCCCTACGTGCCCGAGCGCAACGACGTGCTTCACGGCTTCTCGCCGGCGGTCGAGGAGCGCTACCTGAGCTACCAGGCCAAGGACGGCTACTACTACGTCCGTCAGGAGATCGCCGTCTCCCCCGAGGTGGCCGAGCAGGCGCTCGCGCTCGCCAAGGGCTACGGCCCCGTGGGCATGGCCATGTGCACGCGCGCCGTCTCGGACGTCCTGCGCCAGTTGCCGGGCTTCGAAGCGATCCGCCACACGTGGCTGCCCGAGAGCCTGTCGAACCAGTTCGCCCGCCTGCCCGGCGTCACCACGACCGAGCGGCACGGCCCCCCGCCCGAGGGCGCCTAGAGCAGCGCGAGCCCCGCGTAGAGCACCCCGGCCCCCGCCGCCATCGCGCCCAGCACGCTGCGCGTCCAGACGCCCGCGGCCACCGTGGCGATTCCGGCCAGGAGCCGCGCGGGCTCCGTCTCGCCCCCCGTCGCGGGCGGCCAGAGCACCAGTGGCGCCACCAGCCCCGGCAGCACCGCAACGCCCGTGTAGCGCAGGTGGCGCAGCACCCATTCCGGCAGTTGCCGCCGCCCGATGAGCCCGAGGAAGCTGAAGCGGATCAGGAAGGTGCCCACGCCCAGCGCCAGGATCACGCCCCAGACGGCCGCGCCGCTCATGCCCGCCCCCTCCTCGCCAGCCGCCGCTCGACCTCGGCCCCCACCGCCATCGCCGCCACCGCCGCGACCAGGAGCCCCAGGGAATAGGGTACCCAGGCGAGAAGGAGCGCCCCGGCGACCGAGGTCAGGGCCGCCGCCACCTGCGGCAGGGTCCTCAGCCCCGGCGCGACCATGGCGAGGAAGCAGATCGGCGCCGCGAAGTCGAGCGCGAGCCAAGGGGGGATCGTCGCCCCCAGCACCGAGCCCAGCGCCGTCACGATCAGCCACAGCACGACCGCCGGCCCCGCCGTCCCGGCGAAATAGGCCAGCCGATCGCCCAAGGACCAGCCCGGATGGCGCGGATAGGCCGCCGCCGCGCAGGCATAGGTCGAATCGAAGAGCGCATAGGACGCCAGCGCCCGTTGCCAGAGCGGCGCCGCGCCCAGGTGCGGGGCCAGCGCCGCCGAGTACATCGCCATGCGCAGGTTGACCGCCAGCGCCGTCAGCACCACCACCAGAGCAGGCGCCCCGTCGTGGATCAGGCTGACGGCGGTGAACTGCGACGCCCCCGCGATCACGCCGATGGAAAAGCCCATCGCCGCGCCCAGCCCCAGCCCCGCCTCGTTCGCGGCCACCCCGAAGAGGAGCCCGAAGGGCATCAGCGCCGCCAGGAAGGGCAGCCCGTCGCGCAGGCCCTGCACGAGCGGAGAGGGGGAACGGGACAGGGCGACGGTCATGGCGCGCCTGCCCTAGCCCCGGCACGCGAAGGTGGCAACCGTCCTCAGACGGTCCCGAGCAGCCAGGCCACGTAGGCGGCATAGGCCAGGAGGAAGGCGCTGCCCTCCCAGCGCCGCAGCCGCCAGCCCGTGCGCAGGAACAGCATCAGCACCGCCGTCGTGCCCACCAGCACCCAGATGTCGAAGCGCGCAATCTCGGGCGGGACGGGGATCGGATGAACGAGGGCGGTGATCCCCAGGATGCCCAGGACGTTGTAGATGTTCGATCCGATGATGTTGCCCAGCGCCACGTCGGAATGCCCGCGCAGGGCGGCGATCACGCAGGCCACCAGTTCGGGCAGCGAGGTGCCCACCGCCACGACCGTGAGCCCGATCACCGTGTCGCTGATACCCCATCCCTGCGCCAGCACGATGGCGCTGGACACCAGCATCCGCGCGCCCACGATGGTGATCACGACGCCCAGGAGGGCCAGCCCCACCGACAGCAGCACCGAGGACGGCCCCTGGGGCGCGTCGGCGGCGATGTGCTCGTGCATCTCGGCCTCGGCGTCCGGGTTGGCGCTCTCGCTCCGGTAGGCCCAGAGGATATAGCCCGCAAGCGCCGCCAGCAGCACCGCACCCACCCAACGGTCGAGCTGCCCGAACAGCACGGCCGCGACGCAGATCACGGTCGAGCCCACCAGCGCGAGCCCGTCGCGCCAGAAGGCCTCGGGCGTGACCGGCAGGTGCCGGATCAACGTCGTGGCTCCCAGGATCAACAAGATGTTGGCGGTGTTGGACCCCACAACGTTGCCCACCGCGATGCCCGGCGCGCCCTCGAAGGCCGCGAAGAGGCTGGTGATCAGCTCGGGCGTCGAAGTGCCGAAGCCCACGAGAGTGAGCCCGATCAGGAGAGGCGACACGCCAAGGCTGCGCGCCGCGCCGACGGCGCCCCGCACGAGGATCTCTCCACCTCCCGCCAGCAGCAGGAGCCCGACCAGCAGAAGCAGCAACGTCATCCCGCACGGTCCTTGTCAGCCTGAGGCAATGATGCCCGTCGCCGGGGCCCTGTCCAGAGGGAGCGGACCGATCGCCCGGCCTCCGTAGCTTCGTTCACGGATCTGACGGGTCTCTGCCCGGCCGACAGGCGGCCTCCGTCCCCGGTCCGGTTTTCCCGACCCGCCGCACTTGCCGCTGGCGTCCCCCTTCCCCTTGCTCATAGGTTCGGCGCCAGGACAGGCCGAAGGGGAGGGAACATCCGATGACGACCAGGACCGCGCGGCTCGCCGCCGCCGCCGCGCTCGCTCTGGGCGGGGCCCTGCCGGCCGCGGCGCAGGATCAGGCGCTGGCCGCGGACGCCACCTTCTGCGGCGGGTTGTCCGCCAACGGCCAGTGGCTGGGCGGAACCGAGTCCGCCTCGGACCTCGCCGCCGCCAACGCCCATCTGGAGCAGATGGCGCTCGTCCTCCAGAACAACGAATACGTGGGCCTCTTCTCGCTTTCGGCCCCCGCCGCCGTCCGGCTCGAGGCGCAGGGCCGCGGCTCGGGCGACCCGGCCATCGACCTGTATGACGAGGGTGGGGCCGTGGTCCTGTCCGACGACGATTCGGGCGGCGACGGCGCGGCCCGGGCCGAGACGGAGTTGCAGCCCGGCCGCTACTGCCTCGCCATGCGCAGCTACGACGGCTCGCCCATGACCGGCTTCGTCCGCGTGGGCCGGACCGAGCACGAGGCGCTGACCACCGGTGCCGACACGCCCGCCGCGCCGCCCACCGATCCGGCGATGCCGCCCGCCGAGGACCCGGACGCCACGGGCCTGGACGCGGCTTGCGACCCGGCCACGCTGTCCACCTTCCTGGGCGAGGGCGAGCCGCTCGACCGGCTCCTGGCGAACGGCCCCGTCACCGCCACGGCCACAGCCAACGAGGTGCCTTTCTGGGGCTTCCGGCTGGAAACGCCCGCAGCCCTGTCGATCACCGCCGAGAACCCCGACGCGGACCCCTCGATCACCATCACCGACGAGTTCGGCGGCTATCTGGCGGACAACGACGACTGGGACGGGCTCAACTCGCGCATCGACCTGTCGGCGCCGCTCCAGCCGGGCAGCTACTGCCTCCAGGTCAATGCGCTCGCGGACACGGCGCAGCCCATCACCGTCACCGTCGCCCCCTTCGACGTGCAGGCCGCCCAGATCGGCCTGTACGAGCGCGGCGAGGCCTCGCCCCCGCTCGACGGCTCCTATCCGGTGACGGCGCTGGGCCCCGTCGACGGCCGGCTCCGGCAGGACGTGCGCACCGACGACACCGCCGCCTGGCTGTCCTTCGAGGTCGGCCAGCCCGGCCTGATCGTGATCGAGGCCGTCACCAACAACCTGGGCGACCCCTCGCTCGTGCTCTTCGACGAGGTGGGCCGCCAGATCGCCTTCAACGACGACAACGGCGGCTCCTACGACGCGCTGGTGGCCGCGCGCGTCATGCCCGGGACCTATCTCGTGGGGGTGCGGCAGTTCGGCGACGGCGCGCAGGCGCTCACGCGGATGCTGCTGGAACTCTACGTCCCCACCCAGCCCGCGCCCTGACCTCCGGCGCGGCCCCGCACGGAGGGCCGCGCTACTCCTCCAGCCGCTGCCCCAGCGTATCCGCCAGAAGCCGCACCAGCGTCGGCTCGTCTAGGAAGCCCGTGGCCGTCAGGCCCCGGTCGCGCTGGTAGCCGCGCAGCGCCCGCCGCGTGTCGCCGTCGAAGCGCCCGTCCACCGCGCCGGGGTTCAGCCCCAGCGCGTCCAGCCGCTGCTCGATCACGCGCGCGGTCAGGGCGTTGAGCCCCAGCGACGCCTCGCCCGCCTGGGCCCGCGTCTCGGCCTCGGAGCGCTCGCTGCCCAGCGCGGCGATGCGCGCCCGCGCCTCTTCGACGAAGCTTCCCTCGGGATGGGCCTCCAGGTAGCGCCGGTAGGCGCCGGTCGTGTCGGCCTCGCGCGCGGCATCCCAGGCGGCGCGCTCCTGCGCGGCCGCGACCCGGCGCTTGTCCTCCGCGATGGCGTCCAGACGCTCCTGGGCGTTGCGGGCGAACAGCCCCTCGGGGTGACGCTCCAGATAGGCCCGGAGCCCCGCCTCGTCGCCCCGCGCGCCCGTCTCCTCCCAGAAGGCGCGGTCGGCGCGCTCCAGCGCCTCGCGCGTGCGCTCCGCCTCGGTCTCGATCTGCTGGGACCGTCGCGCCGCCTGCGCCGCCAGCCGCTCGATCTGCTCGCGATCCAGGTAGGCGGTCTGGCCGAAGCCGTTCTGCTGCTGCCAGTCGGTGATCGCGCGCCGCGTGCCGGGCCCGAAGATCCCGTCGACCCCGCGCGGATCGAAGTCGAGAAGCGACAGGTTGCGCTGGATCGTCCGCCGCTGCTCGCGCGTCAGGCCCAGCGCCTCCTCGGCCAGCCGCTGCTCGCGGTTGGGCTCGGCCCGGATCGCCGCGATGGCCGCGCGCGCGTCGCCGGCCCAGCGGCCCTGCGGATAGGCGTCGAGATAGTTGCCATAGGCCTCGACCGTGCCCAGCGCCGCCGCGCCCTGCCAGAGCGCCGTCTCGCGGGCCTCGGCCCCCGGGCGCGTCCCGGCGGCGGCCTCCCCCGCCCGGGGCGTGAAGACATAGCCACGGGGTAAGTAGCCCAGGCCGGTGATGCCCTCCGCCGCGGCCACCTGCCGGGACAGGTCGGCGCCCGGCTGGGCCACCTGATCGGTCACGAAGCCGGTCGTCCTCCGGTGCGGCCCGATCAGCACCGTCACTCCTTGCGGGATCGCGAGCGGGCCCAGCCCCTCGCGCAGCCAAGGGTCGTACAGGTCGTCCGCCTCGGGATCGATGCCCAGGATCAGCAGGGCCCGCGACGGTCGCCCCGCCAGTATCGTCAGGAGGCTGTCCACCGACACCGCGCGGTCATCGAGACCCAGGAGCGACGGGCGCGGCGTTTGACGGGTCAGGTACCAGGTCCGCGTTCCGTCGGTGGCGAAGCGGCCCGACAGCACCACGAGGAGGCGGTCGGCCTCGGGGACGGCGGCGGCGAAGTCCGCGAGCGCCCGGCCGATTCCCTGTGGCCCGCCATTGTCGACCGCCAGCACCCGGAAGCCTGCCGCCTCCAGCTCGTCGGCGGCCTCGGTGACATGGGCCGCGCGGAGAAGGTCGTCCAATGTGTCGTACTGGCCGGTGCCCAGCACCAGCGCCAGCGCGTCGGCCCGCGCCGACAAGGGCAGCAGGGCCAGGAGGACGAGCATCACGAGGCGGCGCATGAACGGTTCCTTCTTCGGGTTCCCCGCGGGTCCGGCCCGGCGGAACGCGCACGGGACCAGACTAGCACGGCCTCCGAAGCGGGCCAGAGGCCACGCCGCTAGGCAATAGCACAGGGCCGCCCGGGTCGGGGCGGCCCTGCAGGGAACGGGCGGCCGGGCCGCCCGCACGAAGGATCAGAAGTTGTAGACGACCGCGACGCCCAGCGTGTTGTCGGTGTCCTTGAGACCCGGCGCCGGATCGCTGTTGTATTCGGTCAGGAGGCTCGTGCGCAGTTGCAGCGCCTCGCTGATGCCGACCACCAGCGCGAGGTCGTTGGTCACCGCCGTGTTGTCGTCCGACGCGATCACGTCGGTGTCGTTGCTGAGAGCCACCGTGTCCGTGAACTGGTAGATCAAGTCCGAGGACAGGCTCGCCGCCACTTCCTTGACCCGGTCGCCCTCATCCTCAGGCGTGGTCAGGTTGTCGAAGCCTTCGTACCAGCGGTAGCCGGGGCCCGCCTGCACGCCCCAGGCCAGACGCTCGGTCTCGATGATGCGGTAGCCCAGGCCCACGCCCACGAAGATGTCCTCGCGCTGGCCCGACAGTTCGTCGTCCTCCAGCTCGTCGAACTCGCCGGGGTTGTCGTCGAAGGCGCCCACGCCCTGGGCATAGGCGTAGAAGCGGTCCGAGAAGTCCCGGGTGTACTCGGTCGAGAGATAGAAGCTGGTCTCCTGCTCGTCCTCGCCGTCGTCGGTATAGGTGAAGGCGAAGTTGATCTCGCCGCCGTTCACGCCGTCGTAGAAGCCGTAACGGGCGCCGATCCCGGCGTTGAGATCGTCGTTGTTCCCCGAAAGGGCGGTGAGCCGCCCCGCGATCGAGCCAGAATAGCCCAGCTCGCGCCCGACGTTGCCGACCACGTCGAGGTCGCGGTCGAAGTCGTCCTCCACGTCCTCCTGGATCTCGTCCACCACGTCGATCGCGGCATCCTCGATGCCGAAGACGGTGCTCTGCGCCTGAGCGGCCGAGGCCAGCAATGCAGCGGCGGCCACGCTGGCCCAGAGTCGGATATCGTTCATGGATCGGTCCCCTCTCATCAAACAGCCGTCATGCTGTTAGGAATACACAGGGGGCGAACACGCCCGGCTGGCTTTTGTTGCCCGTAGCCAAACGATGAACAAGAGAATGTGGCAATCATGCCACAATTGTGCCATCAGGTCTCGGTGGCGCTGTCCTCCGCCTCGACCGGCGACAGGCCCATGGCCTCCAGGCCTGCCTCCAGATGCTCGGCCAAGTGATCGACGCCCTTGAGGTATTCGGTGGTGGGCAGGGTGCGCTCCTCGGCGGCGGTGCGCCGGGCGTCGTCCCATTCCTCGGGCTCGAAGTCGCCCCGGCCGATCCAGACCAGGGCCACCAGGTCCAGGATCTCGTCCTCGTTCATGCCTTCGAAGAGCCCGTCGAACTGCTCCTCGGCGCCGGTATACTGCTCGGTCATCTCGCGGGCGAGAAGGATGACCTCGCCCACCTGATCGATCCCGATGTCCATGAGGCGCTCCTTATACTGCTCTGGCCACGGAACGGAGCGCCGGCGGGGCCGGTTCCCTGCGGCCTCAGTCGTGGCGGAAGGCGGTCTCGAGCGCCGGGTCGTCGCCGGGGCCGGTGCCCAGCGGCCGGGCGTTCCACGCGAGCGGCACGAAGCGCCCCGCCCGCTCGACATAGCCGTCGCCGCCGTAGCCCAGCCAGAAGGTCCGCCCATAGAGGCCCTCCACCACGAACCAGTCGGGCGTGCGGCGCAGCGTCCCCGCCGCCCCCTCGGGCCCGCCCGCGCAGATGGCGCGGCCGTCCCGGCACGGCACCAGGCGATAGACGTCGATCTCGCCCTCCTCGTTCGCGACCACCGCCATGGGCCCCTTGGCGAAAGGCGCCTCGGTCAGCGCCCGCTCGACCGCGCGGTCCCAGGCGGGCGAGGCTGTGGCGAAGGTCGCCTCCGGCGGCTCGAAGACGCGGTAGGAGCCATCGTCGAGATCCGCGCAGGCTCCGAGCAGCGCAAGCCCCGCCGCCGCCATCGCCACCATCTGCCAGGACATCGCCGAAACTCCCGCTGCTGCCGCACCGGAAAGGCTAGTCCGCCCGCAGGCCCCTGTCCATCTCAGCGCCGCCCGAAGAGCCGCTCGATGTCCTGAAGCCGCAACGCCACGAAGGTGGGCCGGCCGTGGTTGCACTGACCGGCGTTGGGGGTGCGCTCCATCTCGCGCAGGAGCGCGTTCATCTCCTCGGGCCGGAGCCGGCGTCCCGAGCGCACCGACCCGTGGCAGGCCGCGGAGGCCAGCACCGCGTCGAGCCGCCGCTGGAGCCCGCCCGCGCCCCCGTCCTCGGCCAGGGCGTCCGCCACGTCGTGCAGGAGCGCCGCCCCGTCCGCCCCCGCAAGCGCCGCCGGCACCTCGCGCAGCGCCACCGCGCCCCGCCCGAAGCCCTCCAGCACCAGCCCGAGCCGGGCGAGGTCGGACGCGGCGTCCGCAAGCCGCTGCGCCTCGTCCTCGGCCATCTCCACGACCAAGGGGATCAGCAGCGCCTGCGTGGGCACCGGCCCCCGCGCCGCCTCGCGCTTCAGCCGTTCGTAGACCAGTCGCTCGTGCGCGGCGTGCTGGTCCACCAGCACCAGCCCCTCGGCCGTCTCGGCCACGATCCAGTTGCCGTGAAGCTGCGCGCGGGCGACGCCCAGCGGATGGTCGGGCTCCTCGGGCGCGGGCTCGGGCGCGGTAACCCAGGGCGCGGCGGGCGGCATCGCTTCGGCAAAGGCCGGGGCCTGCGCCCGGAACGCGGCTTCGACCGCGCGGGGCGACGGGCGCGGCTCGGGAAAGCCCAGCGACGCCGCCAGCGGCTCGGGTCGCGCTGCCTCCACCAGATCCTCGGCCAGCAGCGGCGCGGGGCGGAGCGGCGCCAAGGCCCGCCGCAGCGCCCCCACGACAAGGCCTCGCACGCAATCCGCGTCGCGGAAGCGCACCTCGGCCTTGGCGGGATGGACGTTCACGTCCACCAGATGCGGATCGCAATCCAGGAACAGCGCCGCCATCGGATGCCGCCCGGAGGCCAGCACGTCCATGTAGCCCGCCCGCAACGCCCCCAGCAGCAGCTTGTCCCGCACCGGCCGACCGTTGACATAGACGTGCTGCGCCGTGGCCGCCCCCCGCGCCTCGGCGGGCAGCCCCGCCCAGCCCGTGAGGTGATGCCCCTCCCGCTCGGCCTCGACCGCGACCGCCCCCTCCGAGAAGCCCCGGCCCATCACCGCGCGCAGCCGCCGCCGCAGCGCCTCGCGCGGGTCGCCCAGGTCCGGCACCTCGGCGTCGAGCCGGATCACCAGCCGCTCGCCTTCGGTCAGGTCGCGCAGCGTGAAGGCCACGAAGGGCTCGGCCATGGCGAGCCGGCGCAGCACGTCGGCGATGGCCTGCGCCTCGGCCCGCGTCCCCCGCAGGAACTTGAGCCGCGCGGGCGTGGCGAAGAACAGGTCCCGCACCTCGACCACCGACCCGCGCGACAGCGCCGCCGGACGCACCGGGGCGAGCCGCCCGCCTTCGGCCGCGATCACCGCCGCCTCCTCCCCCGCGACCCGGCTGGTCAGCGTCAGCCGCGCCACGGCGGCCAGGGAGGCCAGCGCCTCGCCCCGGAAGCCGAAGCTGCGGATGTCGAGGAGGTCCGCCCCGTCGGTCTTCGACGTCGCGTGCCGGGCGAGCGCCAGCGGCAGCTCCCCCGCCCGGATGCCGCAGCCGTCGTCCTCGACGCGGATCAGCGCGCGGCCGCCTTCGCGGATCGCCACGTCGATGCGCGTCGCCCCGGCGTCGAGCGCGTTCTCCACCAGTTCCTTCACGGCCGAGGCGGGGCGCTCCACCACCTCTCCCGCCGCGATGCGGTTGATGGCGTGAGGGTCGAGCGGCCGGATGGTCGGGAGAGCGGCGGGTAGGGTCATGCGCCCCAGACTACCCGCCCCAAGGCCCGGAGGCCAAGGGGCGGGACGGGCATCATTCGGTCATCGCGGGCTCGGTGGACATCGCGGGGGCCGGCTCGGCGGCGACCGGGGCGGGCGTCTCGGTCCCGGCCGGGGCCGCGCCGTCCAGCTCCTCGGGCTGGCCCACCACCACGAAGTGCAGGTCCTCGGGATTCATCAGCTCCGCCGCCACGCGCTTGATGTCCTCCATGGTCACCGCCTCGACATAGCTGTTGCGGTTCACCACGTAGTCGGGGGGCAGCCCGATCATCTGCATCCCCACCAGGATCGACGCGATCTTGGCATTGCCGTCGAAGCGCAGCGGATATTCGCCGGTGATGTAGGTCTTGGCGGCCGTCAGCTCCTCCTCGGTTACCCCGTTCGCCGCCACGTCGGCCCAGATCTCCCGCACGAGGTCCATGGCCTGCCCGACCGTCGCGTTCGACGACGCGACCGAGCCCAGCCACAGGTCGGCGAAGTCCCGGTCCACCAGCGACGAGCCGATCCCGTAGGTGAGCCCCCGCTTCTCGCGCACCTCGTTCATGAGCCGCGATTCGAAGCCGCCGCCGCCCAGGACGTGGTTCAGCACATAGGCCGCGAAGTAGTCGGGGTCGTCCCGCTCCAGCCCCTGCTGCCCGAAGATGGCGACCGCCTGCGGCGTGGGATACTCGACCACGGTGGTTTCGCCGGACAGGGCCACCGGCACCTCGCCGGGCAGCGCCGGCCCCGCCTCGGGCAGGTCGCCCAGCAGCTCGTCGAGCAGGCGGCCCAACTCGTCGGGCGTGATGTCGCCCACCGCGCCCACGTAGACGCGGTCCTTCACCAGCGTGTCGCGATGCGCCTGAACGAGATCCTCGCGCGTCAGCGCCGCCACCGATTCGACGGTGCCATCGAGGCTCGTGCCATAGGGATGGTCCGGGAACGCCTCGGCCATGAAGGTCCGGCTGGCGATGGTCGAGGGGTCCTGCGCGTCCGAGGCGATGCCCGACAGCACCTGCGCCCGCACCCGCTCGATGGCGTCCTCGTCGAAGCGGGGCTCGGCCAGCGCCTGCCGCAGCAGGGCCACCGCCTCCTCGCGGTTCTCGGTCAGCATCGTGGCCGAGATGGACAGGGAATCGTCATAGGCCCGGAAGCCGAACGAGGCCGCCAGCCCCTCGCGCGCCTCCTGGAAGGCGCGGGCGTCCATGTCGCCCGACCCTTCCTCTAGAAGCGCGGTCATCAGGTTCACCGCGCCGCGGCTCCCCTCGGGGTCGAGATTGGCGCCGCCCCGGATCTGAATCTCCAGCGAGGTGAAGGGAATGGAATGCTCCTCCACCAGCCAGGCCTCGATGCCCCCGGGCGAGGTCACCTCCTGGATCTCGATGGCGGCCTGGGCGGCGACGGCCCAGACGGAGACGAGCGCGGCCAGTGCGACGCGGATCATTGGGAAGCCTCCTCGGAGACAGGTTCGGGTTCGGAGGCCGGCGCGGCCTCCGTCTCGGGCGCGGAGACGTAGAGGGTCACGGACGAGCGGGGGGCGAGCACCTCGCGCGCCGCCTCCATGATGTCTTCGGCGGTGACGGCCTGCAGCACCTCGGGCCAGGCCTTCACGTCCTCGACCGTCAGCCCCGTGGCCAGCGCCGCCCCGTAGCGGTTGGCAAGCCCCGCCACGTTGTCGAGCGCGTAGGTCTCCGAGGCGCGGAGCTGCGTGCGGATGCGCTCGAGCTGCGCGGGGTCCACGCCCTCCTCCAGGAACTCGGCCACCGCCCGGTCCATGGCGGCCTCGGCCTCCTCCAGGCTCACGCCGGGGCGCGGCGCCACGGTGATGCCGAAGGTGGAATCGTCCAGCGCCGTCCCGTCGTAGCCCGCCCCCGAGAAGAGCGCGACGTTCTCCTCGAAGGTCAGCTTCTCGGCCAGGACCGAGGTGAAGGACGACCCCCCCAGGATCTGCGCGAGATACACGAGCGCCGCCGCCCTCTCCTGGTCGCCGGCGTTGCGGGCGGGCGCGATGTAGCTGCGCAGGACATAGGGCTGCGACACGCGCGGGTCCTCGTAGGTCACGCTCCGCGCGGCGAGCTGCGGCGGCTCCTGCTGCCGCTCGCGCGGGGGCAGCCCCGGCTCGGCGGGCAGGACGCCGTAATGCTCCTCGGCCATGGCGATGACGGCCTCGGGCTCCACATCGCCCGCGACCACTAGGATGGCGTTGTTGGGCGAATACCAGAGGTCGTAGGTGGCCAGCACGTCCTCCAGGTCCAGCTCCTGCATCTCGTGCCGCCAGCCGATCACGGGCTGGCCGTAGCGGTGGTTGAGGAACTGCGCCGCACGCATCTGCTCGCGCGCGATCGAGCCCGGATCGCTGTCCACCCGCTGCGACCGTTCCTCCAGAATAACCTGCCGCTCGGTCTCGATGTCCTCGGGCGTGAGCCGGAGGTCGTTCATCCGGTCCGCCTCCATCCGCATCATCAGCTCCAGCCGGTCGGCGGCCACGCGCTGGTGGTAGGCGGTGTAGTCGTAGCTGGTGAAGGCGTTGTCGGTGCCCCCGTTCTCGGCCACGGTGCGGGAGAACTCGCCCGCCTCTAGGTCGTCGGTGGCCTTGAACAGCAGGTGCTCCAGGAAGTGCGCGACGCCCGAGACGCCGGGCGGCTCGTCGGCCGAGCCGGTCTTGTACCAGACCATGTGGACGGCAACGGGGGCGCGGTGGTCCTCGATGACCACGACCTCCATGCCGTTGTCGAGCGTGGCGGTGGTCACCTCCTGGGCCGCGGCGGGGGCGGCCGCCGCGCAGGACAGCAGAAGGGCGGTGAGGCGTGTCACGGGCATGGTCCTCCGGGAAAGCGGGCCGTCGGGCCGCACGATCCACGGAAGATAGGCCCCCCGCAAGCGGGGGCTACGGCGACGTGAAGGGCCGCGAGCCCAGGGGCCCGGACCGTGAGGCCGCCGTGATCGGGGGCTTCAGCGCCCCGGCGTGGCGAGGCTGGCGCCGCCCGGCGGGGGCAGCTCCAGCACCGGAGGAACCACCAGCGGCTCGGCCGGGACCAGCACCACCGGGTTCGGGGTCGTCTGCCCGACCGCCGCGCGCCAGTCGCCGCGCGGCCCCCCGCCGCAGGCGGCAAGGGTCAGAAGGGCAAGCAAGGCCAGCGGCCGCATCTGCGAAAATCCGGTCATGGCGCTCTTCTAGCGCAGCCCGATCCGGGCGTCACCCCGTCTTGGCGGGCTTCGACGCAGGCTTCGGCGCGGGCTTGGGCGGCTTGGTCCCCTGCGCCCCGCCCTTGCCCCCGCCGGCGAAAAGCACGAGCCCCACGGCCCCGGCAAAGACCGCGATGTCGGCCACGTTGAAGGCGTAGGGGTTCTCGATCCCGCAGCAGCTCATGTTGAGGAAGTCCGCCACCGCCCCATAGAGCAGCCGGTCCACGACGTTGCCCATGGCGCCCCCGACCAAGAGCCCCGCCGACAGATGCACGAGGCGGCTGCCCCCCTCGCGCAGCACCCAGACCACCACGGCGACCGAGATGACGACCGCCAGCGCCACCAGCACCCAGCGCATGTCCACCTCGGCCAGGAGGCCGAAGTTCACCCCCCGGTTCCAGGCCATGCGGAAGTTCACGAACGGCGGCAGCACGTCGATCTCCAGCCGCGTGCGCAGGTCCAGCCAGTGGACCACCAGCCACTTCGTCGCCTGGTCCAGCAGGAAGACCCAGAAGATCGTCCAGATCATCAGGCGGGTGGGCGCAGGGGGCTGGCGCAGCTTGGGCATGTCAGTGCCGGAAGTGGCGCAGGCCGGTGAAGACCATGGCGAGCCCGGCAGCGTCCGCCGCCGCGATCACCTCGGCGTCGCGCATCGAGCCGCCCGGCTGGATGACCGCCGTCGCCCCCGCCTCGGCCGCCGCCTGCAATCCGTCCGCGAAGGGGAAGAAGGCGTCCGAGGCCAGCACCGGCGCGCCGGGGGGCTGCGCCATCTCGGACATCTTGCGCGCCGCGGTGCGGGCCGAATCGACGCGGCTCATCTGCCCCGCGCCCACGCCCACCGTCGCGCCGCCCTGCGCCAGCACGATGGCGTTGGATTTGACATGCTTGGCCACCCGCCAGGCGAACAGGAGGTCGGCCAGTTCCGTCTCCGACGGCGCCCTCCGCGTCACGATCCTGAGGTCCGCGGCCGTGACCGCGCCCGCGTCGCGGTCCTGCACGAGAAGCCCCCCCGCGACCTGCTTCCACGCAAGGCCCGGCGCCCGCGCGTCCGGCAGGCCCCCCGCGAGCAGCAGGCGCAGGTTGCCCTTGCGCGCAAAGATGGCCTTGGCCTCCTCGTCCGCGTCGGGCGCGATGACGACCTCGGTGAAGACCTCCACGATGGCCTCGGCCGCCGCGCGATCCAGCGGGCGGTTGACGGCCACGATGCCGCCGAAGGCGCTCACCGGGTCGCAGGCCAGCGCCCGCGCATGGGCCTCGGCCAGGGTCGCGCCCAGGGCCACGCCGCAGGGATTGGCGTGCTTGACGATGACGACGGCCGCGCCCTCGGCGGCGTCGAACTCGGCCACCAGCTCGTAGGCCGCGTCCGTGTCGGCGATGTTGTTGTAGGACAGCTCCTTGCCCTGCACCTGCGACGCCGTGGCCACGCCCGGCCGCGTCTCGGCCGTCCGGTAGAAGGCCGCGCGCTGGTGCGGGTTCTCGCCATACCGCAGCGTCTGCGCGATCCGCCCCGTCAGGGCCCGGAACGCCGGCGCCTCCTCGTCCCGCGCGAGCCAGCCCGAGATCGCGGCGTCGTACTCGGCCGTCCGCGCGAAGGCCTTCCGCGCCAGCCCCCGCCGGAAGGCGCCCGTGGTCCCGCCGGTGGCCTCCAGCTCCGCCAGCAGCGCCGGATAGTCGGCGGGGTCCGTCAGCACCGCCACGTCGGCGTGGTTCTTGGCCGCCGCGCGGATCATCGCAGGCCCGCCCACGTCGATCTGCTCGACCGTCTCGGCGAAGGACGCCCCGCGCGCTACCGTCGCCTCGAAAGGGTAAAGGTTCACCGCCACGAGGTCGATGGGCGCGATCCCGTGCGTCGCCATCTCGGCCACGTGCCCCGCGTCGCCCCGCTTGCCCAGGATGCCGCCGTGGATGCGCGGGTGCAGGGTCTTCACCCGCCCGCCCAGCATCTCCGGGCTGCCCGTGACCTCGGCCACCTCCGTCACCGCCAGCCCCGCCTCGCGCAGCATCCCCGCCGAGGCGCCCGTCGAGACCAGCGCCACGCCCAGCGCTGCCAGCCTCCGCGCCAGATCCAGAAGCCCCGCCTTGTCCGACACGGACAGGAGGGCGCGGCGGACGGGTCTCAGGTCCTCGGAATCGTGCAAGCTCATTCGTCCTCCTCGTCCCAGTCGGCCCGGGGGTTCAGGTCGCGCAGGCCCTCGGGTGTGCCGTAGGCCTTGGCCAGAGTCCAGCGCAGCCGCGTCGTGGGCCGGAGCGCCCGCCCCTCGATCACGATCTGGAGCGTGGGGCGCGGCCGCAGTCGGCCCTCCTCCAGATAGACCGAGGGCTCCAGCCCCAGGAGCCCCTCGCCGCCCTCCTGGGCAAAGACCCATTCCTCGCCGCTGGGCAGCAGGATCGCCACGCTGCCATCGGCCGCCATCTCGGCCTCGACGTCCGGATGAAGATGGAAGCGCAGCGCGAAGGGCAGGCCCACGTGGCTGGACGCGTTCATCGCCCGGTCGAAGGCCGCCCCATCGGCGGCCGTCAGCGTGGTCAGCATGTCCTCTCCCGCGAGCGCCCGCCCGTCGGGCAGGAGCTGCAGGAGCCGCGCGTGCGTCAGCCCGTGGCTCGGCCGCCAGCCGTCGTGCGCCATCTCCACGCGCAACCCGTCGCTGCCCGGCGCGGACTCGGCCAGCACGCGCCCCGGCACCTCCACGAGCCGCTCCCCCGCTTCGCCCGCCACCGCCGGCCCTAAGCGCGACGAGGACACCGTGTCGAGCGACAGCGTCGAATGGCTGGGCGTGGCCCGCGCCGCGCGACGCCAGCGCCCGCCGAAGCTGCGCCCCGGCCCGATGCTCACCACCAGCGGCCGCCGCCCCGACGTCAGCTCGAAGGCCAGCGTCGAGGCATGCGCCGCCACCGAGGCAGGCCCCGTGGGGGGCGCGGCGGCGTCGGCGATCACCGTGGTCCGCCCCGCCGCGAGCCGCAGGTAGCCCATGTGCAGCGGCACGCCGCCCCGCACCACCACCGGGGGCCGCCCCGCCGCCGCCAGCACCTGGTCCACGCGCCCTTCCGTCCCCCGGCAGCCGCCGTGGAACCGCGCGAGGCCTCCGTCCGCGTGGCGCAGCGCCCGCAGCACCGGCGCCGCGCGCCCCACGGCCGCCGCCACGGCCGGGTCGGGCGGCAGGTCCCCGGCGACCAGCGCCCGGTTCGCCCCCACGAGAAGGTCCATGAGGTCCAGAAGCTCCTCGGGATCGCGCGAGGCCACGCCCCCCTGCGCGTCCACAAGCCGCCGCGCCTCCTCGCCCAGGGCCTGCGCCGCGCGCACCGCCACCGCCCTTCGCTCCGGCAGCGCGAGCCCCGCTTGGATCAGCGCCGCCAGCGCCGCCACCTGCCCCCGCCCCTGCGGCGCGTGGCGCCAGCGCGCCTCCAGGAACCGCGCCGTGGCCGCCACCGCCGGTCCCAGCCGCTCCTCGCCCACGCCCGGCGGGTGCAGCAGGAACCGGGCGTGCCCCAGAAGCCGCAGCAGCCGATCCGCCGCCAGCTCCGGCACCCAGCCCGGCCCGGTGCCGCCGCCATGGCGCGCGATCCAGTCGCCCACCCATTCCTGCGCCAGGAGCCGCGCCTTCGCGCTGCCTTCCGCCGCGAGGTCGTCCAGCCAGCCCATCCCGTGCAGCGCCAAGGCCTCGGGCGTCTCCGGGGCGATCTCCCAGACCGACTGCCCCGGCGCCTCGACCAGCCGCTCGCCGATCCGCCAGCGACCCTTCAGGATCTGGCGGGCGCGCGCCAGCTCGCCGGCCACGCGCGGCTCGGGCCAGAGGACGGGCCCCTGCGGACGGGCGCGGGCGGCCAGCCGGGCCCGCAGGCGGTCGCCCAGCGACCCCCGTCGTCCGCCCCCTGACCTGTCCTGCCCCACCCCGGACCTCCGCCGCCGCGCCGACGGACACTAGGCCGCGTCCCGCGCGCTTGTCACCCGAGCCCCGCGCGAAACCCCCGGGGAGTCACGCCCTTGTCACGCTCGGGCCCGCAATCGCGCGACAAAGAAGCCATCGAGCCCGCCCTCCTCGGTCCACAGGTCGGGCCGGGTCCGCAGGCCCAGCTCCATCCGCCAGGCCGGGTCGATCCCCGGCGCCTCCGCGGGCTCCAGCGCCAGACCCGGATGCCGCTCCAGCGCCGCCTCGGCCTGCGCCTCGCCCTCGTCGGGCAAGAGCGAGCAGGTCGCGAAGACGAGCCGCCCGCCGGGGCGCAGCAACGTCAGCGCATGGTCGATCATCCTGGCCTGCAGCTCGATCAGCCCCGAGATCTCGGCCCCGTCCCGCGCCACCGGCAGGTCGGGGTGCCGCCGGATCGTCCCAGTGGCCGAGCAGGGTGCGTCGAGCAGGATCGCGTCCCAGCCCGTCTCGTCGAACTCCAGCGCATCCCCCTGCAGGACCCGCGCCTTCAGCCCGGTGCGCGCGATATTGTCGCGCAGCCGCTCCAGCCGGGGCGCCGACAGGTCCAGCGCTGTGACCTCGGCCCCCATCGCCGCCATCTGGAGCGTCTTGCCGCCCGGCGCTGCGCAAAGGTCCAGCACCCGCTCGCCCGGCTGTGCGGCCAGCACGCGGGCCGGCAGCGCGGCGGCGGCGTCCTGCACCCAGAACTCGCCCTCGTGCCAGCCCGGCAGCGCCGTGACCTGCACGCCCGCGTCCAGCCGCACCGTCCCCGTGGGCAGGAGCCGCCCGCCCAGCGTCTCGGCCAGCGCCGCCGGGTCGCCCTTGGCCGACAGGTCCAGGGCCGCCCCCGCCAGATGCGCGGCCTCGATGCCCCGCACCGCCGCCCCGCCCCACGCCTCGATCAGCGGCTGGCGCAGCCAGTCGGGCAGATGCGCGGGTCCCAGCCGCTCCCAGCCCTCCGGCCCCTCTTCCACCAGCCCCCGCAGCACGGCGTTGACGAGGCTCCGATAGGCCTCGGTCCGCTTGCCCTCGGCCACCAGAGCGACCACGGCGTTCACCACGCCATGCCCCGCCTCGCCCTGCCCGATCTCCAGCGCGCCCAGCCGCAGCGCGTTCCGGACCGCCAGCGGCGGTCCCTTGCGCAGCCGTGGCCCCAGCCAGCCGTCGAGCCGGGTCAGGTGCCGCAGCGTCTCGGTGGCCAGCCGCTGCGCCCGCGCCCGGCCCTCGGGCGCGAGAGAGGCCATCATCGCCGCCGCGCGGGCATCCGACAGCAGCATTCCTTCGCCGGTGACCGCGTTCAGCAGCCTCCAGGCCGCCCGCCGCGGCCCCAGCCCCGCGCGGTCCTCGCCCTCGCCCGCCGCCGTGGCCGGTTTGCGTGCCGCGCCTGTGTGCTTCCGTGCCATGGCTCACCTTGCCCCGCCGCGACCGCGCGCCCTATATGACCGGCGACCGGCCCCCGCAAGGCGGGGGCTCCAGGAGTCTGCCATGTCTGACGCCCCATCCCTGCCCCCCGCGGCGCAGCGCGCCCTCGCCGAGGCCGAGGCCCGCCGCAAGGCCGCGCAGCCTCTCGACCTCCCCCCCGAGAAGGGTGGCCGCGACGGCCCCGAGCCGGTGCGCTTCGGCGACTACGAACTCAAGGGCCGCGCGATAGACTTTTGATCGGTCCGGCAGGCGGGGCTCACCGCCCTACAGCCCGAGAACATCCATCATCGAGTATTCCCCCGGCGCCCTGTCCTGCCCCCAGAGCGCCGCGCGCAGCGCCCCCCGCGCGAAGATCGCGCGATCCGTCGCGACGTGCCGCAGGATCACCCGCTCGCCCTCGCCCGCGAAGATCACGTCGTGCTCGCCCACGATGTCGCCGCCCCGAAGGCTCGCGAAGCCGATATGTCCCCTGGTCCGCGCGCCCGTGATCCCGTCCCGCCCCCGGTCCGAGACCTCCTCCAGCGCGACCCCCCGACCAGCGGCGGCGGCTTCCCCCAGCATCAGCGCGGTGCCCGAAGGCGCGTCCACCTTCATCCGGTGATGCGCCTCGACGATCTCCACGTCCCAGTCCTCGCCCAGCGCCTCCGCGACCTTCCGCGTCAGCGCGGTCAGCAGGTTCAGCCCCAGGCTCATGTTCCCGGCCCGGATGATCGGCGCGTGCCGGGCCGCCGCCGAAAGGCGCTGGAGATGCTCCGCCTCCAGCCCGGTCGTGCCCACGACATGGACCGCCCGCGCCTGCGCCGCGAGGCCCGCGAACTCCACGGTCGCCGCCGGCGACGTGAAGTCGATCACCCCCTGCGCCTTGGCGAAGGCCTCCAGCGGATCGTCGGTCACCACCACGCCCAGAGCCGCGCCGCCCATGGCCTCGCCCACGTCGCGGCCCACCCAGGGATTGCCGGGCCGCTCCACCGCGCCCACGAGCCGCGCCTTGTCCGACCCTGCGACCAGCCGCACCAGCGTCTGCCCCATGCGCCCCGAGGCGCCCGTCACCACCAGCCCCGGCAACTCGTGCATTCCGCGATCCCTCCCTCGGCGTCCCGCCTCCTCTAGCGCCCGCCCGGCGCAAGGGCCAGCGCGCTTGGCATTCCGCCCCCTTGCGCCTACATGGCGCCCATGAGCCGCAGCCCTTCCCATTCCGGTCCTTCCCAGCGCATGCTGCGCGTGGGGGAACTCATCCGCCGCACCCTGTCCGAGATCCTCCAGCAGGGCGACCTGCACGACCCGGAGTTGTCGGGCGTCTCCATCACCGTGGGCGAGGTGCGGGTGACCCCCGACCTCAAGCGCGCCACGGCCTACGTCCTCCCCCTGGGCGGCGGCAACCGCGAAGGCATCCTGGCCGCGCTGCGCCGCAACAAGCCCGAGATCCGGCACATGATCGCCCGCGAGATGACGCTCAAGCACGTCCCCGACCTCAAGTTCGAGATCGACGAGACCTTCGACCGCATCGACGCCACCCGCCGGATGTTCTCGGACGAGCGCGTGCGCCGCGACCTCGAATCGCCCGAGGACGCGCCCGAGTGATCCGCGCGGCCCTGCTCGGCCTTTTCGCGCTCGCCGCGCCGGCCCAGGCGCTCGACTGCCGCGACGTGGAGTTCGAGGGCACACCCTACGCGCTCTGCGAGGTGGACGCGCGCGCGGAACGCCTGTCGCTCTTCCTCAACGACGCCACGGGGCAGCCCTACGGCTCCTTCGCCGCCGTCGAGGCCGAGCGCGGCCCCCTCGCCTTCGCCATGAACGGGGGCATGTACCACGAGGACCGCCGCCCCGTGGGCCTCTACCGCGAGGAGGGCGAGGAGTTGGCCCCCCTGGTCACGCGGCCCGGTCCCGGCAACTTCGGCCTCGTCCCGAACGGCCTCCTCTGCCTGTCGGACGAGGGTGCCTTCGTCGTCGAGACCCTCGCCTACGAGGCCGGGAACCGCGACTGCCATTCCGCCACCCAGTCCGGCCCCATGCTGGTCATCGACGGCGAGCTGCACCCCCGCTTCCTGCCCGACTCCGACTCGCGCTACATCCGCAACGGCGTCGGCACCTCGGCGGACGGGTCGCGCGCCGTCTTCGCCATCTCGCGCCGCCCCGTCACCTTCCACGAGTTCGGCCGCCTCTTCCGTGACGGCCTTTCGTTGCCCAACGCGCTCTACTTCGACGGCAGCATCTCGCGCCTTTACGCCCCCTCTCTGGGTCGCGACGACTGGGGCGTCCGCATGGGCCCCATCGTGGGACTCCTGGCCGCCGACGCCTCCCCTTGACCCCCGCCCTCGCGCCGTCTAGGGCGCGGGCCTTTCCAGAAGGGGGGACCATCATGGGACGCACGCGCAAGGGCCGGGCCATCTCGGGCTTCCTGATCGTGGACAAGCCGGCGGGGATCACCTCGACCTCCGTCGTCAACAAGGTCCGCTGGGCCATGCAGGCGCAGAAGGCGGGCCACGCGGGCACGCTCGACCCCGCCGCCACGGGCCTCCTCGCCGTCGCGCTGGGCGAGGCGACCAAGGTTCTTCCCTACGTGACCGAGGCGCTCAAGGCCTACGAGTTCACCGTCCGCTGGGGCCAGGAGACCACGACCGACGACGCCGAAGGCGCGGTCACCCGCACCAGCGACCTGCGCCCCACCGACGCGGAGATCGAGGCGGCCCTGCCCGAGTTCCGGGGCGACATCCTGCAGGTCCCGCCCGCCTTCTCCGCCGTCAAGGTCGACGGCGAGCGCGCCTACGACCTCGCCCGCGACGGCGAGACGGTGGAGCTCTCCGCCCGCCCCCTTTACGTCGACCGGCTCGCGCTCACCGCCCGCCCCGACCCCGACCACGCCGTGCTCCAGATGGTCTGCGGCAAGGGCGGCTATGTCCGGTCCATCGCCCGCGACCTCGGGCGGTCCCTAAGCTGCCTCGGCCACGTCACACAGCTCCGCCGCATCTGGTCCGGCCCCTTCGCGCTCCACGGCGCCGTGACCTGGGCCGAGATCGAAGCCAACGGGCAAGGAGCGTCGCTCGACGCCCGCCTCCTGCCTTTGGAGACCGCGCTCGTGGGCCTGCCCGAATGCCGGATTCCCGAAGCCAGCGTCGCGCTCCTGCGCAACGGCGGCCCCGCCCCCGTCTTCCCGGCCGACGGCCTCGACTGGGGCGACGAGGCCTGGGCCAGCCGCGACGGCCGGGCCATCGCCGTGGGCGTCTACGAGGGCGGCCACCTGCGCCCCACCCGCGTCTTCGCGGCCTGAGGCGCGGAACCCGGCCCGTTCTAGCCCTTCGGCCTCCGTTCCGTCAGGTCGATCCTGAATCCGTGGTCCTTCGCCGCCGCCCGGTGAAGCCGCTCGCTCTCCTCGGGCGACAGCGCCAGCGCGGCGGCGATCAGGTCGACCCACTCGGCCGAGGGCTTGCGCCGCCCCGTCGCCACCTGATTCAGGAAGGGCTGCGAGGTCCCCGCGAGCTTGGCCGCCCTGGCCTGCGACAGGTCGCGCCCGGCCAGGATCTCGCCCAGCGCCTGCGCCGTCTCGGTGGCGGGCAGGCTCACGGGGGCGTCCTGGCGCGGAGCGCGCGGCTTGCGCGGCGGCTCGGTCATCCGAGGTCGATCTTGTCCACGATGGCCCGCCGGGGCGGGCGGCGGCCCAAGGCGGGGGCCTGGGGCGGCGTGCGCGGCGCCTCCGCGTAGCGGTCGCCCGCCGCGCGCTTCTCCTCCAGCGGGATGGCCATGTCGGCGGCCTCGCCCACGGCAAAGGCCCGCGCCCGCGCGGCCCGCTGCGCGAACATCGCCCGGGTCGCCACTCGGTCCTCCTTGGCGTAGCTCACCACCGCCTCGTCCTTCAGCCCCATCCGCTGGCCCTGCTGGTAGGCGTCGATCCCCGCGCCGAGGAAGTTGAACTGCCAGCCCAGCGCCGCCTTTTCCTTGATGAGGAGGTTCAGCTCCAGCCAGTCGTGCTCGGACGAGCAGTTCTCCTCTCCGTCCGTCTGGAACGTGACGATGACCTTCGGGGCCACGGCCTTGCCCGCGACCGCGACCTCCACGGCCCGGATCGTCTTGACCGCCGCGTCGATCAGCGGCGTCGAGGCGCGGGGCTGGTAGGTCGCCTCCGTCAAGGGCCGCACCTCCTTCACGGGCGCGTTGGCGCAGAGCACGTCGATGGACATGGAATCGAACTGGATGAGCGAGAAGGCGATGTCGGCGTCTTCGGCCTGCAGCCCCGCGAGGTAGGCGTTGAAGCCCTCGATCGTCTGCGCCTTCACGCTCTCCATCGACCCCGTGCGGTCGAGAAGGAACGCCACGAGCGTCGGTTGGCTGGTCATGATGGTCTTCTCCCTGCCCTATTGCTGACAAGCGATATATTGCAGGCAGCAATAAGAGTCCAACCCTGCCCTCACCCGTCCCGAAGGATCTCCAGGAAGGCCGCCCCGAACCGTTCCGCCGCCCGCGCCCCGACGATCCGCTCGATCCCGGCCAGGTCGCGCGGTGCCTGCGCCGCGATCCGGGCCAGCGCGCTCGCGTTCAGCGACAGCGGCTTGTCCCGCCCCTCCGGCCCCCGCACCAGCTCCGCCTGCGCCGCCTGGAGCCGGTCGAAGACCGTCCCCTCCTCGCGCCCTGCGAGCTTCTGCCGCTGCGGGTGCATGGCCTGCGGCGCCTCGCCCAGGATCACTTGGAGGAAGCTCCGCCCGTAGGTGTCCAGCTTCTTCGCCCCCACGCCCGAAACCCCCGCCATCTCGTCCAGCGTGCGCGGGCGCTTCTCGGCCATCTCCATCAGCGTTTTGTCGGTGAAGACGACATAGGCCGGCACCTTGGCCTCCTGCGCCAGCGCCCGGCGATGCGCCTTGAGCGCCGCGAGCAGCCCCTCGTCCTCCTCGGCCACCAGGGCGCGCGGCTCGTCGCGGGTCGCCCCCCGTCCCTTGGCCCGCAGGACGTCGCGCCGCATGGTCACGGCCTGCTCGCCCTTCAGCACCGGCCCGGCCAGCGCCGTCAGCCGTAGCGCCCCATGGCGGCTCGGGTCCGGCCGCAGCAGGTCCTGCCCCAGCATCTGCCGGACGATGGCGTCCCACTGCCGCTCGTCCCAGTCCTTGCCCACGCCGAAGGTGGGCAGCCTGTCGTGCCCGCGCGCCACGACCTTGTCGGTCGCCCGCCCCAGCACGATGTCGACCAGATGCCCCTTGCCGAACCATTCCCCCGTGCGGATCGCCGCCGACAGCACCATCCGCGCGGGCAGGGTCGCGTCGAACACGTCCACCGGCCGGTCGCAGGTGTCGCAGGCGCCGCAGGGCTCCGCTGCCTCGTCGAAGTAGCCCAGCAGCGCCACCCGCCGGCACCCCGTCGCCTCCGCGATCCCCAAGAGCGCGTTGAGCCGCCCATGGTCGGCCAGCTTCCGGTCCTCGGGCGCGCCGCCCTCGTCAATCTGGGCCCGCCGCAGCCGGATGTCCTCGGGACCGTAGAGCGTCAGGGCCTCGGCCGGCAGCCCGTCGCGCCCCGCCCGCCCGATCTCCTGGTAGTACGATTCGACGCTCTTGGGCAGGTCCGCGTGCAGGACCCAGCGGATGTCGGGCTTGTCCACGCCCATGCCGAAGGCGACCGTCGCGACGACGATCAGCCCGTCCTCGCGCTGGAACCGCTCCTCGGCCAGCCTGCGCGCGTCCGGCTCCAGCCCCGCGTGATAGGGGATCGCTGACAGCCCCGCCTCGCGCAGCGCCTGCGCCAGCACCTCGGTCTTGTTGCGCGTCCCGCAATAGACGATCCCCGCCCGTCCTTTCCGCGCCTTGGCGTAGTCGATGACCTGGCGACGGGGCTGGTCCTTGAGCGCGAAGCCCAGATGGATGTTCGGCCGGTCGAAGCCGCGCAGGAAGACCTGCGGCTCCCGCCCGCCGAACAGACGCGCGACGATCTCTTCGCGCGTCTCCTCGTCCGCCGTCGCCGTGAAGGCCGCAAGCGGCACGCCCAGCGCCTCCCGCAGCGCCCCGATCCGCAGGTAGTCGGGCCGGAAGTCGTGCCCCCATTGGGCCACGCAATGCGCCTCGTCCACGGCGATGGCCGTCGCGCCCCACCGCTTCAGCGCGGCGGCCGTCCCCGGCTGCGCCAGCCGCTCGGGCGCGAGATACAGGAGCCGGACGCGCCCCTCCCGCAATCCCTCGCGCAAGCTGTCGTTTTCCTCCTCGGTGTTGGCCGAGGTATAGGCCCCCGCCTCCACGCCCGCCGCCGCCAGGGCGCGGACCTGATCCCGCATCAGCGCGATCAGAGGCGAGATCACCACCGTCAGTCCGTCGCGCAGCAGCGCCGGCAACTGGTAGCACAGCGACTTGCCCCCGCCCGTGGGCATCACCGCCAGCACGTCGCGCCCCCCGGCCACGGCGCGCACGATCTCCTCCTGCCCGGGGCGGAAGGAATCGAATCCCCAGACCTCCCGCAGGAGGACGTGGCCGGCGTCGGTGCTCATGGCCTCAGACGAACAGGGCGACGTTGTTGCGCAGGATGATCTCCAGCGCGTAGATCGCGATCAGCGCCACCAGCGGCGCGAGGTCCAGCCCGCCCATCGGCGGCAGCAACCGCCGGATCGGCCCGTAGATCGGCTCCAGCATCCGGCTCAGGCCGCCCCAGACCTGCTGGACGAACTGCTGGCGCGCGTTCAGCACGTTGAAGGCCAGCAGCCAGCTCATGATGAAATGCGCAAAGATCAGGAACTGCGCGATCTGCAGGATCATCATGAGGATCTGGAATAGTGAAAGCATCTCGGCGCCCGTCCCCGCTTCGTTCCGCCCTGACCTAAGGGGCCCACCCCGCCCGCGCAATCCCCGGCCCGCGCCCTGCGGCGCCGTGACCCCCCGTCAGAGTTGACGCGCGCGCGGGCCTCGGGCGAGGTCGCGCCCGGAGGCCCCGCCCATGTATCCGCTGTTCCGCCTTGCCTTCCAGCTCTGGCGCCACCGCGCCGACCCGCCGCTCCCTCTCCTCGGGATGCACGAAAGCCGCCATGTCTGCTGGCCCTGGGACCTCGACATCTTCCTCGAGCTGAACAACGGCCGCACGCTCACGCTCTACGACCTGGGCCGCATCCCCTGGTTCCGCCGCATCGGCCTCCACCCCGTCCTGCGGCAGGAGCGCTGGCAGGTCGCCATCGTCGGCGCCTCGGTGCGCTGGCGCCGCCGCGTCCACGCGATGGAGCGCCTGACGATGCGGACCCGCGCGCTCGGCTGGGACGAGCGCTTCCTTTACAGCGAACAGGCGCTCTGGCGCGCCGACGGCGAATGCGCCAGCCATGTCCTCATCCGCGCCGCCGTGAGCAACGCACAGGGCATCGTGCCAACCGCGCGCGTGCTGGCCGCCCTGGGCCACGACGCCCCCTCGCCGCCGCTGCCGCCCTGGGCGGCCGAATGGGTCGTGGCCGAATCGCTGCGCCCCTGGCCGCCGATGGCGGGGGACGCCGCCGCCCCGCCGCTCAGTCGGTGACGGTGTAGGTCGCCAGTTCGCAGACGTTGACCGCGTCCACCAGCTCCGAGCCGTCGTCGAAGACGGCCCGCAGGTCGTAGGTGCATTCGGCGCTGCCATCCGCGATCGTCACCGTGCCGCTCTCGCCGGGCGCCAGCTCGTGGCCGGCCGTGACCATGTTCTCGCTCCAGTTCGGGTCGCTGGCGGGCGAAGTGTAGAACTCGGTCAGCGTGGCGCTCGAATCGTTGACGACCTCGTAGGCCAGATCCTCGGCCAGGGCAGGCAGGGCCGCGAGGGTGGCCAGGGCCACGAGGGCCAGGCGGGCGAAGCGCATGAATGGGTCCTTTCCTCAGGTCGGGCGGCCCGTGCCGCCCCGCGCCTTTCCCCAGCGCGACAATGGCAAAACGGCGCCCGTTCCGGGGATTTCCCAAGGCTCTCCCCCGGGTGTTGCGCGAACCGGGGGAGGACCGTTCGGTGGTGTAGGGAGTCGTTAACCTGCCCCTGCCACGCTCGCCCCCAAGGACCCGGAGCGCCCCCCCATGACCCCGCCCTCCGGCCCGCCCCGGCACGGCGCCATGGAAAGGGGGGCGGGCCCGGACGGACCCGGCGGACAAGGCGGGCGCGCTTCCCCCCGGGGCGGCCACGGATGGCCAGCCGCTCCGGGCCGCGCGTCCGCCGATGGCCGTTCCTGTCCGGGGCTCCTGCGGGAGAGAGGCTTCACGGACCGAGGCTCTTTGAAGGGACGGCGCGGGCCCCCGTCCCCCTGGGAGGACTCCCCCTCACGTCGGGTGACGCCGGGGGCGGGACCGCAAAGACCCAGCCGCCGCGCGTCGTGCACGCGCCCCCTGCCCGCGCCGGAGTGGCGTCCGCCGGGCAGACCCGGAGGCTGTCCCCCTTGGGGATACGCTCCGGCCAGACGGAACGGGCGCGGGCCTTTCGACCCGCGCCCGCCCCTCTTCCTTGGCTGACCCAGCCCGGTCAGGCCATGTACTGCCCGCCATTCGCCGACAGCGTCGCCCCGGTGATGAAGCCCGCCGCGTCGGACGCGAGGAACACCACGCAACGCGCGATCTCCTCGGGCTCGCCCAGGCGGCCCACCGGGATCGCGGGCAGGATCACGTCCTTCATGACCTCGGGTTTGATGCCCGCCATCATCTCCGTGTTGATGTAGCCCGGCGCGATGACGTTGACCGTGATCCCCGCCCGCGCGCCTTCCTGCGCCAGCGCCTTGGTGAAGCCGATGTCGCCCGCTTTGGCGGCGGCGTAGTTGGCCTGGGCGAACTGCCCCTTCTGCCCGTTGATCGAGCTGATGGAGATGACACGCCCGAACTTGCGGTCCCGCATCCCGTTCCAGACGTTGTGCGTCATATTGAACAGGCCGGTCAGGTTGGTGTCGATGACCTCGTGCCATTGCTGCGGGGTCATGCGGTGGAAGGGCGCGTCGCGGGTGATACCCGCGTTGTTCACCAGCACCTCGACAGGACCCAGCTCCGCCTCGACCTGCGCCACGCCCGCCTTGCAGGCCTCGTAGTCGCCGACGTTCCACTTGAAGGTCTTGATGCCGGTGCCTTCCGTGAACGCCTGCGCCGCGGCGTCGTTGCCGGCGTAGCTCGCGGCGACCCGGTAGCCTTCGGCCATCAGCGCCTTGGAGATCGCCGCGCCGATCCCGCGCGAGCCTCCGGTGACAAGGGCGACTCTCGCCATGGTGGAACTCCTCCCGTCAGTTTGTCCTTGGGGCGGGCGGCCCGGCTCTCCTCCCAGCGCCGGGCCGCCCCCTCGCCGCCCCGAAGGGCCGCGAAACCGTTTACCGCTCGACGCAGAGCGCGACGCCCATGCCGCCGCCGATGCAGAGCGTGGCGAGACCCTTCTTCGCGTCCCGCCGCTTCATCTCGTAAAGGAGCGTGTTGAGCACCCGCGCGCCCGAGGCCCCGATGGGGTGCCCGATGGCGATGGCCCCGCCGTTGACGTTCACGATGGACGGGTCCCAGCCCATGTCCTTGTTGACCGCGCAGGCCTGGGCGGCGAAGGCCTCGTTGGCCTCCACGAGGTCGAGGTCGCCCACCTTCCAGCCCGCCTTTTCCAGCGCCTTGCGCGAGGCGTAGATCGGCCCCACGCCCATGATGGACGGATCGAGGCCCGCGGTCGCGTAGGCGGCGATCCGCGCCAGCGGCTCGATGCCCCGGCGCTGCGCCTCCTCCTCGGACATGAGCAGCACCGCCGCCGCCCCGTCGTTGAGCCCCGAGGCGTTCCCGGCCGTCACAGATCCGTCCTTGGTGAAGGCGGGACGCAGCTTCGCCACCGACTCCAGCGTCGCGCCGTGGCGGATGTACTCGTCGCTGTCCACCACCGTGTCGCCCTTGCGGGTCTTGATGGTGAAGGGAACGATCTCGTCCTTGAACTTCCCGGCCTTCTGCGCGGCCTCGGCCTTGTTCTGGCTGGCCACCGCGAACTCGTCCTGCTGCTCGCGCGAGATCTGCCATTGCTGGGCGACGTTCTCGGCCGTCTGGCCCATGTGGTAGCCGTTGAAGGCGTCCCAGAGCCCGTCCTTGATCATCGTGTCGATCAGGGCCAGGTCGCCCATCTTGGTGCCCGCCCGCATCGGCGCGGCATGGGGCGACAGGGTCATGTTCTCCTGCCCGCCCGCGCAGATGATGCTCGCGTCGCCCAGCATGATGTGCTGCGCGCCCAGCGCGACGGCGCGCAGGCCCGACCCGCAAACCTGGTTGAGGCTCCAGGCCGCGCTCTCCTGCGGCAGCCCCGCCTTGATGTGCGCCTGCCGCGCCGGGTTCTGGCCCTGCGCCGCCGTCAGCACCTGCCCCAGGATCGTCTCGCTCACCTCGCCCGGCTCGACGCCCGCGCGCTCCACCACGGCCCGCAGGACGGCGGCGCCGAGGTCATGGGCGGGTGTGCCGGCAAAGGCGCCGGAGAACGATCCCACGGCCGTGCGCGCGGCCGAGGCGATGACGACATTGGTCATGGGCCAAACCTCCCTGGTCCCGGGCGGGGCGGCCCCCCGCCTCTCGTGGCTGTGATAACCTTGGGACACCCGCCGGGGAAGCGCAAGCGCTGCATGGCAGCATTGCGACTCAGGTCGCCCCGCCCCAGCGGCCCAGCGCCGCCTCGTCCTCGTCCCTGGCCGCGACCCAGGTCTCGCCCCCCGGTCCCAGTTCTTTCTTCCAGAAGGGCGCGCGGGACTTGAGGTAGTCCATCAGGAACTCGGCCGCCTCGAAGGCCGCCCGCCGGTGCGGGGCCGCCGCCAGCACCATCATGATGGGCTCGCCGACATCCAGGCGCCCGTGGCGGTGGATCACACGCGCCGCCGTCAGGCCGAAGCGCGCCCGAGCTTCCTCGACCATCGCCGCAATGGCGGATTCGGTCATGCCCGGATAGTGCTCGATCTCCAGGGCCGACAGGCCGCCGTCGCCCCGCACGACGCCGGTGAAGCTCACCACCGCCCCCGCGCCCGCCGCCGAGAAGCCCGACAGTTCCGCCCCCGGATCGAACGGATCGAGCGCGATGCGGACCTCCACCGCTCAGCCCCCCGTCATCGGCGGGAAGAAGGCCACCTCCCGCGCGCCCACCAGCGGCGCGTCGAACGCGGCGAGCTTCTGGTCCACCGCCACCCGCACCGCCCGCAGGTCCGACAGCGCCAGGGCATGGCCCTCGCTGCGCCCCCGCAGCTCCTCGACCAGCGCCGCCACGGTGGGGGCCTGCGTCTCGACCTTCTCGCGGGCGGTCCCGGCGCGCTCGCGCAGCCAGGCGAAGTAGAGCACCTCGATCATCGCGCGTCCTTGAGGTAGGGCAGCGACTTGCGGAAATAGTCCCAGCCGGTGATCGCCGTCAGGGCCGCCGCGACCCAGATCAGCAGGAGGCCCAGCCAAGTCGCGAGCCCGGCCCAGGTCGTTCCCGGCGGCAGGCCCACGCGCCCCACCCGCGGCGGCAGCGGCACGTCGAGCGTAGCGAGCCCCAGCCCCAGGAACAGCACGCCGATGGCCACCATCTGCGCCGTGGTCTTCCACTTCGCAAGCCGCGTGACCTTCAGCGTCCCCGGATTGGACCCAAGGTACTCCCGCAGCCCCCCCACGAAGATCTCGCGGAAGACGATCACGGTGGCGGGCAGGATCAGCCAGGGGTTCATCCCCGAATAGCCGGTGATGACGAAGATCGCGATCACCACCATGGCCTTGTCTGCGATGGGGTCGAGCATGGCGCCGAAGCGGCTTTCCTGCTTCCAGAGCCGCGCGAGGTGCCCGTCGAACCAGTCGGTGACCGCCGCGCCCACGAAAAGCGTCAGCGCCAGGAAATCCGCCCAGGGCCGCGAGAAGTAGAGGAACATGATCGGGACCCCCGGCGCCGCACAGAGCCGCAGGACGGTCAGGATGTTCGGGATGGTCCAGACGATCATGCCCCTCATGTAGCCGCTCGGCCCGGGCGGGGGAAGGCATGGGGCGGAGATCGGGGCGCAAGGCCGCAGGAGCGTTTCCCGCAACCCTCAGGTCCGGGGCCGGACGAGGATGCCGGGGGCGCCTCGCGCCGCCGCTCCTGTTCCTCCCGGCCCCTCGCGGGCGCCGGGGGCCGACGTCGCTCGAAACCACCCCCGGCTGCTTCGTCCCCGCCCTTCCGGCGGGGACCGTTCCTCAGCCCTTCTCGTGGAAATACCCGTAGATCGCCTCTGCGAGCTGGTCCGACACCCCCGGCACCGCCTTGAGATCCACGAGCGCCGCGCGGGACACGGCCTTGGCGCTGCCGAAATGCTGGAGCAGCGCCCGCTTGCGCGTCGCCCCCACGCCGGGAATCTCGTCGAGAGGGTTCGCCAGCAGGCTCTTCGCGCGCTTGGCCCGGTGCGTGCCGATCGCGAATCGGTGCGCCTCGTCCCGCAGGCGCTGGACGAAGTAGAGCACGGGATCGTTGTGGGGCAGCGCGAAGGGGCGCGACGACAGGGGCCGCCAGAACTCCTCCTTGCCCATGTCGCGGTCAATGCCCTTGGCGACGCCCAGCATCGGGATGTCGTGGACGCCATGCTCGGCCATGATCTCGTAGGCCGCCGACACCTGCCCCTGCCCGCCGTCGATCAGCAGCAGGTCCGGCCAGGCCGGGCTCTCGCGGTCGGGGTCCTCCTTGAGGAGCCGCGTGAAGCGCCGGGTCAGCACCTCCTTCATCATGCCGAAGTCGTCGCCGGGCTTGGCGGTCTCGATGTTGAACTTGCGGTACTGTCCCTTCTCGAAGCCGTTCGGCCCCGAGACGATGAAGGCCCCGACCGCGTTCGTGCCCATGATGTGCGAATTGTCGTACACCTCGATCCGGCGCGGGGGGCTGGGCAGCTCGAACTTCTCGGCCAGGCCGTCCAGCAGCTTCGCCTGGGCGGCCGACTCGCTCATCCGGCGCGCCAGCGATTCGCGGGCGTTGCGCAGGGCGCCCTCGACCAGCTCGGCCTTCTCGCCCCGCTGCGGCACGGCGATGTCGACCCGCCGCTTCGCCTTCTCGGACAGGGCCGCCATCAGCACCTCGGGCTCGTCCACGCCGTTCGACACCAGCACCAGCGGCGGCGGGTCGCGGTCCGAGTAGAACTGCCCCAGGAAGGCCTGCATGACCTCGCCCGCGTCGTCGTCGCCAGCGAGCCGGGGATAGAAGTCGTGGTTGCCCCAGTTCTGGTGGGCGCGGATGAAGAAGACCTGCACGCAGGCCTGCCCCCCCTCCATGTGGAGCGCGACGATGTCGGCCTCGTTGACCGTCCGCGGGTTGATCCCCTGCGCGGTCTGCACCTGCGTCAGCGCCTTGATCCGGTCCCGCAGGGCGGCCGCGCGCTCGAACTCCATCGCCTCGGCGGCCTCGTTCATCTGACGCGCGAGCGTCTCCTGCACCTTGGTCGTCTTGCCCGACAGGAACCGCGCGGCATCGAAGACCTGGTCCGCGTAGTCGTCCTCGGAGATGAGCCCAACGCAGGGCCCGCTGCACCGCTTGATCTGGTGCAGCAGGCAAGGCCGCGTCCGGCTGGAGAACACCGCATCCGTGCAGCTCCGCAGCAGGAACGCCTTCTGGAGCTGGTTCAGCGTCCGGTTCACCGCCCCGGCGCTGGCGAAGGGCCCGAAGTAGTCGCCCTTGTCGGTCCGCGCGCCTCGGTGCTTGCGGATCTGCGGGAACTTGTGCGCGCTGACGATGATGTTCGGGAACGACTTGTCGTCGCGCAGCAGCACGTTGTAGCGCGGCTTGAGCTGCTTGATGAGGTTCTGCTCCAGCAGCAGCGCCTCGGTCTCGGTCCGCGTCGTCAGGAACATCATCGACGCGGTCTCGCGGATCATCCGGGCGATGCGGTGCGAATGCCCCGACGGCCGCGCGTAGTTCGACACCCGCGCCTTCAGGTTCTTCGCCTTGCCGACGTAGAGAACGCGGTTCTGCTCGTCGAGCATCCGGTAGACGCCCGGAGAGCTGTCGAGCTGGCGCAGGTAGGCCGCGATGCGCTCGTGCCCGCGCAGCTCGGGTTCGGGGCTTTCGGGCGTCGGAGGAAGGAGGTCGTCGGGCATGGGGATATCGCGTGCTGGGCAGGGCAATCTAGCGCGCCGGCTGGGGAAGGAACAACCCGGGCCTGTGGATAAGTCCGGGGACGAACGACGGATGGAAAAATCGGGACCCTGGGGACAAGCCCGGGCGCCGGGGCCGCTTATCCTCAGGATAACCCATTCACCTTGATACATAATTCCGAACGGCAACCACCCGCCGCCGCCTCCCCCGAGTCCCCCACAGGCCCCGGTGGAGAACCTGTGGACAACCGGGGATAACCTTCAGCCGCGCCCAATGATGTCGGGAGTTTTCCACCCCAGGTGCTGCCCGCCGTCCACGCAGATCATCTCGCCCGTGACTGCCTTGGCGTCGAGCAGATAACCCAGCGCCGCCACGATATCCTCGGGGTCCGACCCACGCTGCAGGACGGTTCCGGCGCGCTGGCGGGCGAAGTGGTCCTCGGTCTGGCGGTGGCCCCGGATCGTGGGCCCCGGCCCGATGGCGTTGACGCGCACCCGTGGCGCCAGCGCCTGGGCCGCCGTCTGCGTCAGGGTCCAGAGCCCCGCCTTGGCCAAGGTGTAGGTCATGAACTCCGGGGTCAGCTTGCGCACCCGCTGGTCGACCATGTTGACCACCAGCGCCTGCGCCACCGGTTCGCCCCGTGCATCCGGCACCGGGTCCGGGACCTGCGCCGCGAAGGCCTGGATCAGCAGGAAGGGCGCGCGCAGGTTCGAGCCGATGTGCCGGTCCCAGCTTTCGCGCGTGGCGGTGGACAGGTTGTCGTACTCGAAGATCGAGGCGTTGTTGACCAGCACCGTCACCGGCCCGCCCAGCGCCTCGGTCGCCTCCGGCAACAAGGCCGTCACTTGCTCCTCGTCGAGAAGATCCGCCCCCAGCGCCACGGCGCGCCGGCCCAGGGCCTCGATCTCGCGGACCACACCCTGCGCCTCGGCCTCGGACGTGTTGTAGTGGACGGCCACGTCGTGCCCCCGCTCGGCCAGCCGCAGCGCCATGGCGCGCCCCAGCCGCGCCGCGCCTCCGGTAACGAGCGCCCTCACGCCCGCCCGCAGGGGCAGGACCCCTTCCCGATCCGGGGTCGCCCGCAGGACGGGCAGAAGGCCTCGCGCTTCGGGCCCGGCAGGCGCAGGCGGCCCAGCAGCCCGCCGACCCAGGCGATCACCGCCATGGCGCAAAGGAACAGGATGACGGCCTTGACCAGCATCTCAGAGCCCGAAGCGGGCAAAGGCGGCCCGCTCCTCCAGCACCGCGACGGCGTCCTCGGCCAAGGCGAGGCCGAAGCGCGACAGGAAGGGCCGGCGCATCCCGTAGCGCCGGAAGCGCACCTTCTCGCCGAAGCGGGCCCGGAGCGTGGGGGCCAGATGCCCGATCCCGTCCGCGAGGCCCTGCGTCACGGCATTCTGCCCGATCCAGACCTCACCCGTGAACAGGTCGGGGTTGTCCGCGAGCTTCGTCCCCCGCCGGGACCGCACATGGGCGATGAATACGTCATGAAGCTGCGAAAGCCAGCCGTTCAGGCGCTCCACGTCCTCGGGCCGTTCGGGCCGGAAGGGGTCGAGGAGCGACTTCGACCGCCCCGCCGTGTGCACCCGCCGCTCGACCCCCACCCGGGCGATCAGGTCCTGGAAGCCGAACCCCGCCGAGATGACGCCGATGGAGCCCACCAGGGAGCCCGGATCGCAGTAGATCTCGTCCGCCGCCGTGGCGAGCCAGTAGCCGCCTGAGGCCGCCACGTCCTCGACGAAGGCCAGCACCGGCACCCGCTTCTCGACCGAGAGTCGTCGGATGCGCGCCGCGATCAGCGAGGACTGGACAGGCGAGCCCCCGGGCGAGTTGATCTGGAGAGCCACGGCCGCAGGCCTGCCGCGGAAGGCCGCCTCGATCGCTGGGGCCAGGGCCTGGTCGGTCAGCGACCGCGCGCCGCCCGTGCCGATCGGGCCCTGCAGGCGGATCACCGCCACGGTGGGATGCCGCGAGCGGAAACGGAGAAGATCGGGAAGGTTCACCATGCTGCGCACCTATGTCCCGGCCCGCTCCCCCGCAAGGCTCAGCGCCGCAGCCGCCAGCCGCTGCGGAAGATCCACCAGACAATTCCCAGGCAGATCGCCGTGAAGGCCGCGATGGCCAGGAGCGACACCCCCACCGGCACGTCCGCCAGCCCGAAGAAGGACCAGCGGAAGCCCGAGATCAGGTAGACCACCGGGTTGAACAGCGCGACCGTCTGCCAGATGCCCGGCAGCATGGAGACGCTGTAGAAGCTGCCCCCCAGGAACACGAGCGGCGTGATGACGAGAAGCGGGATGATCTGGAGCTGCTCGAAGTTGCCCGCCCAGATGCCGATGATGAAGCCCAGGAGCGAGAAGCTCAGGCAGGTCAGCACCAGGAAGGCCAGCATGGCCAGGGGATGCGCGATCTGGATGTCGACGAACAGCCAGCTCGTGGCCAGGATGATGAGGCCGATGATGAAGGCCTTGGACGCCGCCGCGCCCACATAGCCCAGCACCGCCTCGAAGAAGCTCACGGGGGCCGACAGCACCTCGAAGATCGTGCCGATGAACTTGGGGAAATAGATGCCGAAGGAGGCGTTCGAGATGCCCTGCGTGATGACCGTGAGCATGATGAGCCCCGGCACGATGAAGGCCCCGTAGGAGACGCCTTCCACCTCCTGGATGCGCCCGCCGATGGCGGCGCCGAAGACGACGAAGTAGAGCGAGGTCGAGATCACGGGGGCGATAAGCGACTGCGTGACCGTGCGGAAGAAGCGCCCCATCTCCTGCATGTAGATGGATCGGACGGCGTGGATGTTCATTCGGCGGCCTCCCGTTGGTCATCGTTCACGAGGCCCACGAAGATGTCCTCGAGCGAGGACGCCTCGGTGTCGAGGTCGGCGACGGCAATCCCGGCCTCCGAGAGCGCGGCCAGAAGCGTGGCGATGCCGGTCCGCTCGGCCTTGGTGTCGTAGGTGTAGATCAGACGGCGCCCGCCGTCCTCCAGCGCAAGCCCGAAGGCCGCGAGCCCCGAGGGAATGGCCGCCAGCGGCTGCTGAAGATCGATCTTCAGCACCTTCTGCCCCATCCGCCGCATCAGACTGTCCTTGTCCTCCACGAGGAGGATGCGGCCCTTGGAGATCACCGCCACGCGGTCGGCGATGGCCTCGGCTTCCTCGATGTAGTGGGTGGTCAGGATGATGGTGACGCCCTCGCGCCGCAGCTCTCCCACGACCCGCCACATGTCGCGGCGGAGCTCCACGTCGACGCCCGCCGAAGGCTCGTCGAGGAACAGCACGCGCGGCTCGTGGCTCAGGGCCTTGGCGATCAGCACCCGGCGCTTCATGCCGCCCGACAGCTCGGTGACCTTGCTGTCCTTCTTGTCCCAAAGCGAGAGCTGCCGCAGCACCTTCTCGACATGGGCATCGTTCCGGGGCAGCCCGAAGAGCCCGCGCGAGAAGCGGACGGTGTTCCACACCTTCTCGAAGGGTTCGAGGTTAATCTCCTGCGGCACGAGGCCGATCAGGGTCCGCGCCGCGCGCCAGTCGCGTGCGATGTCGTGGCCCGCGACGGTGGCGGTGCCTCCGGTGATCCGCGCGATCCCGCAGATGGCCGAGATCAGCGTGGTCTTGCCAGCGCCGTTCGGCCCCAGGAGCGCGAGGATCTCGCCCTCCGCGATGTCGAGCGACACGCCCTTCAGCGCCTCGAAGCCGTTGTCGTAGCTCTTGCGGATATCGCGGATGCTCAGGATCGGCGCCATCGTCCCCTCCCCAGGCCAGTGCGCCGGTGTGGTAGCGTGGCCGCGCGCGACGGGGAACCCCCTTCCTGTGCCGCCAGTCCCCAGTCGCGGACGGAGCCCAAGGCGGGCTTCCGGGTTCCCGAGCCTTGGGGTAAGGGCTCCGGGACCCACGGAGTCCCGCCGCATGAGCCTCAACAGTTTCGGCCACCTGTTCCGCTTCACGACCTGGGGCGAATCCCATGGGCCCGCGCTGGGAGCCGTGGTGGACGGCTGCCCTCCCGGCGTGCCGCTGTCCGAGGCGCTGATCCAGCCCTGGCTCGACAAGCGGCGGCCCGGCCAGAACCGCAACACGACCCAGCGGCAGGAGCCCGACGCCGTGCGCATCCTGTCGGGCGTATTCGAGGGCGTGACCACCGGCACCTCGATCAGCCTCCTGATCGAGAACACCGACCAGCGCTCCAAGGACTACGGCGACATCGCCCAGACCTTCCGGCCCGGCCACGCCGACCTGACCTACCATCTGAAGTACGGGGTGCGCGACTACCGGGGCGGCGGCCGCTCCTCGGCGCGCGAGACGGCGGCGCGGGTGGCGGCCGGCGGGGTGGCGCGGCAGGTGCTGGCGGCCCTGGCGCCGACCGTCCGAATCACCGGCTACATGGTCCAGATGGGCGAGAAGAGGATCGACGGCTCGCGCTTCGACTGGGCCGAGATCACGCGCAACGACTTCTGGTGCCCCGATCCGGTCGCCGCCGCCGAGTGGGAAGACTATCTCGCGTGGCTGCGCAAGGACGACCACAATTCGGTGGGGGCGATGATCGAGGTGGTGGCCGAGGGCGTGCCGCCGGGCCTCGGCGCGCCGATCTACGGCAAGCTCGACTCGGACCTCGCCTCGGCGATGATGTCCATCAACGCGGTGAAGGGCGTGGAGATCGGAGAGGGCATGGCCGCAGCGGCTCTGACGGGACGTGACAACGCCGACGAGATCTTCTGGGAGAATGGCCGGGTCGGTTATGGCTCCAACCACGCGGGTGGGATTCTCGGGGGCATCTCGACCGGGCAGCCGATCACAGTGCGCTTCGCCGTGAAGCCCACGTCTTCGATCCTGTCGCCGCGGCGTTCGATCCGCCTGGACGGCACGCCGGCCGAGGTCGTCACCAAGGGCCGCCACGACCCTTGCGTGGGCATCCGCGCGGTCCCGGTGGGCGAGGCGATGATGGCCTTGGTGCTGGCGGACCACCTGCTCCTCGACCGCGGCCAGACGGGCGGAGTCCGGGGCCGCATCGGCTAGCGCAGGCTGGCCACGTAGTCGCGCAGGAGGGCCGCCCGGCGGGGGCGGAAGCTATCCTCCGTGGCGCGCGCCTCTTCGATCCGGTCCAGCCGGAACCGGCGGAAGTCTTCGCGCAGGCAGCACCAGGCCACCATCAGCAGGACCTCGTCGAGAAAGGCCACGGCCAGGGGCCAGACCCGGCGCCGGGTGATCCGTCCGTCCTCGTCCCGATAGGCAAGGTCGACAGCCCGCTCCTCCCACGCGGCCTCGCGCAGGACCGAGAGCACCGCCTGCGGGACCACGCGTGGACGGTGGCGGTAGACGCGCAGCACTGCATGAGCGGCCTCGCGAGCCTGCCGTTCAGGTAGGCGGGCGATGACCTTGGCCGCGACCGACTCGGCCGCCTGCGCCAGATCCGCGTCGCCGGACTGGCGCACCTCGCCCAAGCCCAGGAGCAGCGCCTCGATCTCCAGTCGCGTGAAGCTCTGCGGGGGCAGCGCCGGGTCTTCCTCCAGCACGTAGCCGTAACCCGCGGCGCCCTCGATCCTCGCTCCGGCGGCCCGAAGCGCGACGATGTCACGGTAGACCTGTCGGGGCGAGACCTCGGTCGCCTCGGCGAGCCGCGCAGCCGTCACGGGCGCGGACAGGCTGCGGAGCGCATGGAGGAGACGGAACAGGCGGTCGCTGCGGGACATGGTCCTCCTGACAGCTTCTGTCAGCACCCCTGGAGCATAACAGAGGCACACCGGACCACAACCACGGGAGACGCCCGATGCTGACCTTCTACCACGCCCCGATGACCCGCTCGACGCGGGTGCTGACCCTGATCGCGGCCATGGACATCTTCGACTGGATCGAGATCCGCGAGGTGACGGTGCCGCGTCTCGACGGCACCGGGCGCCGTGATCCAGCCAACCCTCATCCCGAGGGCAAGGTGCCCCTCCTCGTTCATGACGAGGTTCCCATCCGGGAGAGCGCCGCGATCCTGCTCTATCTCACTGACCTCTTCCCCCATGCCGGGCTTGGCGTGCCGGTCGGGCATCCCCTGCGGGGAGCTTACCTGTCTTGGCTGGCCTGGTATGCCGGAGTCATGGAACCCGCGCTGATTCATGAGGCGGCGGGGCTCTCGCATCCCTACCTGACCGCGACCTTCCGGGGGCCGACCGAGATCCGGGACCGGTTGTCCGCCGCTCTCGTCAGCAGCAACTGGCTGGTGGGCGACCGCTACACGGCAGCGGACCTGCTCGTGTCCTCACCCTTTCTGTGGTTCGGGAATCTGGACCCGGGCTGCGACCGCGTCCGCGGCTGGGTCGCACGGTGCGCGGCGCACCCGGCGCGGCTCAAGGCGCTGGAGATAGACGACCGGACGCGGGCCGCCTGACCTTGGCTCCGGGCCGAGGTGGGGCGCCGCCGATCCGGCAGCGCCCCCACGCGCTCAGGCGTTGATGCTGTCCTTGAGGGCCTTGGCGATCGTGACCTTCACGACCTTGTCCGACTCCTTCTTGATCTGCTCGCCCGTGGACGGGTTGCGGACCATGCGCTCGGGCCGCTCGCGGCAGTAGATCTTGCCCACGCCGGGCAGCGTCACGGCGCCACCTTCCGAGACGGTCTTGGTGATGATGCCGGTCAGCGCATCGAGCAGCGCGCTCGCAGCCTTCTTGTCCGTGTTCGTTTCATCGGCCAGGGCGGCGACGAGCTGCGCCTTGGTCATCTGGTTGGCCATCGTTAACTCTCCTGTTTGGCAGCCCTGTGGGGTGGATCAATCCCATGCTGCACAGCCATTCCTTGGACTTGTCCAGCAAAAAGCGTCGTTTCTTGAGGAAACGAACCGATTTACAGGAAAGCCGTCTCCATGAAGCTACGGAGCTTGCGGCTGTGGATGCGTTCGAGCGGCTCCTCGCGCAGCCGCTCCATGGCGCGGATGCCGATCAGAAGGTGCCGCGCGACCTGAGTCCGGTAGAAGTCGGACGCCATGCCGGGCAGCTTCAGCTCTCCGTGGAGCGGCTTGTCGGAGACGCAGAGGAGCGTCCCGTAGGGCACCCGGAAGCGGAAGCCATTGGCCGCAATAGTGGCCGATTCCATGTCGAGCGCGACGGCCCGGCTCTGCGACAGGCGCGCCACGGGGCCGGACTGGTCGCGCAGCTCCCAGTTGCGGTTGTCGATGGTGGCCACCGTCCCGGTGCGCATGACGCGCTTGAGCTCGTAGCCGTCGAGCCCCGTCACCTCCTCCACCGCCTTCTCCAGCGCAACTTGGATCTCGGCCAAGGCCGGGATGGGCACCCAGATGGGCAGGTCGTCGTCGAGGACGTGATCCTCGCGCAGGTAGGCGTGGGCGAGCACGAAGTCGCCCAAGCGCTGGCTGTTGCGCAGCCCCGCGCAGTGGCCGACCATGAGCCAGGCATGCGGGCGCAGCACCGCGATGTGGTCGGTCGCCGTCTTGGCATTCGACGGGCCCACGCCGATGTTCACCAGCGTGATCCCCTGCCCGTCCGCGCGCTTCAGGTGGTAGGTCGGCATCTGCGGCAGCTTGGATGGGATAGCCAGATGGCCTTCGGGCGCGGTGATCTCGGCGTTGCCGGGGGCTACGAAGGCCGTGTAGCCGCTCTCGGGCCGGCCGAGCTGCTGGCGGGCGTAGGCCTCGAACTCCTCGACGTAGAACTGGTAGTTGGTGAATAGGACGTGGTTCTGGAAATGGACCGGATCGGTCGCGGTGTAGTGCGACAGCCGCGCGAGCGAGTAGTCCACGCGCTGCGCCGTGAAGGGGGCGAGCGGGATCGAGCCGTCGGCGTAGAGGAAGCCGTCGCCGTTGACGATGTCGTCGTTCATCGTGGCGAGGTCGGGCACGTCGAAGACGTCGCGCAGCGGGAAGTCCATCGCGCCTTCCTGCGGGACCGAGAGCCGCGCGTCGTTCGTGACCGCGAAATGCACCGGGATCGGCGTGCGCGAGGGGCCGACCACCACCCGCACCCCGTGGTTGCGGATGAGCAACGCCACCTGCTGCTCCAGGTAGTTGGCGAAGAGCCGCGGCCGCGTCACCGTGGTCGAGTAGGTGCCCGGCGCGGCGACGTGCCCGAAGGAGAGCCGCGAATCGGACTGGGCGAAGCTCGTGGTCGACAGGCGGATCTCGGGGTAGTAGGCGCGCACCGGCCGCTCGGGGCGGCCGTGGCGCAGCGCCCCGGCGAAGCGGTCGCTCAGGAAGTCGGTCGCCGTCTCGTAAAGCTCGACCAGCCGGGCCACGGCGGCGCGGGCGTCGTCGAAGGCCTCCGGGGCGGGCGCGTCCGGCGTGTCGAAGGGGCCGATGTCGGGATTGCGGGCGTTCATGCGTTTCCCTCGAAGAGGCTGGTGATCTCGAAGCGGCGGACGTCCACGAGACCCTTGTCGCTCAGGCGCAGCTCGGGGATCACGACCAGCGCCAGGAGCGAATGCTGCATGTAGGCGTTGTTCAGGCGGCAGCCGCAGGCGGTCATGGCCTCGACGAGGCGTTGGGCTTGGGCCGCGACCTCGCGCGCGGGGGCGTCGGACATGAGGCCCGCGATGGGCAGGGGCACGAGGGCGATCTCGACCCCGTCCTTCCAGACCGTGACGCCGCCGCCCGCCTCCGCGAGCCGGTTGGCCGCCGCCGCCATCATGGCCCGGTCGGTGCCCACGACGATCATGTGGTGGCTGTCATGCGCGACCGTGGAGGCCACCGCCATGCCCGGCCCGTAGCCGAAGCCCGAGACGAAGGCGTTGGTCACGCCGCCCGTGGCCCGGTGCCGCTCCACGAGCGCGATATGGGCCACGGCGCCCTCGGGCTCCACGAGGCCCTCCCGCACGGGCAGGTCGGCGGAAAGCGCCCTGGTCGGGGCTTGGTTCTCGACGACGCCGATGACCTTGACGCGCACCCGGTCCCGCGTGTCGGGGGCGGGCACGGCGAAGTCGGAGGCCCCGAGTCGCTTGCCGAGACGGACGGTCCGGCGCGCCGCTTCGGGCCAGTCGTAGTGCGGGCACTCCGCCAGCAGGCGGCCCCCTTCGGCCACGAGCCGCCCCCGGGCATAGACCGCCTCGATGGGCAAATCGCGCAGGTCCGAGGTGAGGATCACGTCGGCGCGGCGGCCGGGGGCGATGCTCCCCAGTTCCCGCTCCAGCCCGAAATGGGTGGCGGTGTTGATCGTGGCCATCTGAAGGGCGATCAGCGGGTCGCAGCCGCAGGCGATGGCGTGGCGCACGACGCGGTCCATGTGGCCGTCGTTCACTAGCGTGCCGGAGTGGCAGTCGTCCGTGCAGAGGATGAAGTTGCGCGGGTCGAGGCCCTTTTCCGTGATCGCGGTGATCTGGGATTCGACGTCGTACCAAGCCGAGCCGAGGCGCAGCATGGACCGCATCCCCTGCCGGACGCGGGCGATGGCGTCCGATTCGGCGGTGCCTTCGTGGTCGTCGGCGGCCCCTCCGGCCACATAGGCGTGGAAGGGGATGCCGCGGTCGGGGCTGGCATAGTGGCCGCCCACCGTCTTGCCCGCGCGCATGGTGGCAGCCATCTCGGCCAGCATCTGCCCGTCGCCGTTCACCACGCCGGGGTAGTTCATCATCTCGCCCAGGCCGATGATGCCGGGCCAGGACATCGCCGCCTCGACGTCGCCCTCGGTGATCTCGAAGCCCGTCGTCTCCAGGCCGGGGGCCGAGGGCGCGCAGGAGGGCATCTGGGTGAAGATGCTGACGGGCTGCATCAGCGCCTCGTCGTGCATCATGCGCACGCCTGCGAGGCCCAGGACGTTGGCGATCTCGTGCGGGTCGGTGAACATGGTGGTCGTGCCGTGGGGGATCACGGCGGCGGCGAACTCGGCGGGCGTGAGCATCCCGGATTCGATGTGCATGTGGCCGTCGCAGAGGCCGGGGATCAGGAAGCGGCCCCCGGACTCGACCACCTCGGTCCCCTCGCCGATGCAGTGGGAGGCGTCGGGACCCACATAGGCGAAGCGGCCCGCCGCGACCGCGACCTGCCAGCCGGGCAGCAGCTCGCGGCTTTGCACGTTGACGAGGGTGCCGCCCCGGATGACGAGATCGGCCGGGGCGCGGCCGGCGGCAACGGCGACGAGGCGGGGGGCGCAATCGGCCCAGGTCTTGAGCTCATGGTCCTGCATGGCCCATTTGGCCCCGGCCTCCGCCGGGGCGCAAGCCCCGCGCGACGCCCGCCTGCCTTGTGCCCTGCCCATGATGGTCCTTTCCTTGCCTGTTCCTCCTGTTCTGCCCGAGAACGGTAAACGAAACGTAGCACCACCGAACGGTGGGGGGCCGATTCGCGCAACACCCCGGAAAGGACCCGACATGCCCGACCTCGACCGATTCCTCGTCCCGCAGGACGCGACCTATGCCGGCGCGCTCGCGGAACTCCGGCGCGGGCGGAAGGAGAGCCACTGGATGTGGTGGGTCTTTCCGCAGCTCCGGGCGCTGGGCCGTACGGGCACGGCCAAGGCCTATGGCTTGGCCGATCTGGAGGAGGCGCGGGCCTACCTCGCCCACCCGGTGCTGGGGCCGCGGCTGGTGGACGCGGCGCGGGCGATGCTGGCCCATCGGGGCCGCGACGCGGCCGAGGTTCTGGGGGGCGTCGACGCGATGAAGCTGCGCTCCTGCGCGACGCTCTTCGCGGCCGTGCCGGATGCGCCGCCCGAGTTCCAGGCGCTGCTCGACGCCTTTCACGGGGGCGAGCCGGACCCTCTGACCACCGCCGAGCTGGCGCGCGGCTGAGCCCGCCCAGCCATTGAGCCGGGCGCCGCGCTGGGCGGGGCGACGGTCCGCCGGCCCCTTTCCTCGTCCGGCCCGCCCCCTCACCCTGTCCCGGATACGCCTGCGCCACCCTTGCGGCGGCGCGCCCTCGGCTTCATCCTGCGCGCCATGCCCACGCTTCTTTCCTTCGGCCATGGCTACTCCGCCCGCGCGCTGGCGCGTCTCCTCCTCCCGCGTGGCTGGCGGGTGATCGGCACGGTGCGCAGCGAGGAGCGGCGGGCCGAGATCGTCGCCGAAGGCGTCGAGGGGGTGGTCTGGCCGGGCACCGACGTGGTGCCGCTCCTCGACGAGACCACGCACCTGCTGACCTCGGTGGCCCCTGACGAGGGGGGCGACGCGGTGCTGCGGGCGCTGGGCCCCGAGATCGCGGCACGGGCCGGGCAGTTCGCGTGGGCCGGGTATCTTTCGACCACGGGGGTCTATGGCGACCACGGGGGCGGCCGGGTGGACGAGGCGAGCCCCCTCACCCCCGCTACGCGGCGCGGACGGCTGCGGGTCGAGGCGGAGGCAGCCTGGGGCGCGATCCCGGGACTGCCGCTGCACATCTTCCGGCTCGCGGGGATCTACGGGCCGGGGCGCGGGCCCTTCGAGAAGGTGCGGAACGGCACGGCGCGGCGAATCATCAAGCCGGGGCAGATGTTCTCGCGCATCCATGTCGAGGACATCGCGCAGGTTGTCCTGGCCTCAATCGAGCGGCCGAACCCCGGCGCGGTCTACAACGTCTGCGACGACGACCCGGCCCCGCCCGAGGACGTGATCGCGCACGCGGCCGAGCTTCTGGGCCTGCCCGTGCCGCCGGCCGAGGACTTCGCCACCGCCGAGATGACGCCCATGGCGCGCAGCTTCTATGCCGAAAGCAAGCGCGTGCGGAACGACCGGATCAAGGCGGAGCTGGGCGTACGGCTGCTCTACCCCGACTACCGAACCGGGCTTCGGGGCCTGCTCTCTGCGGGGGAGTGACGCCGAGATCACAGGGACGTGACAATTTTTCGCATACCGGACTTGAACACGACGGTCACCCGTCCGATATCGCGGCTGCGGACCGGGCCCCTCTGACGACCTCGCGTCGTGATGTCGGACCGCATCGAGCGCGCTCGGTGTCTTGGCCCTCTTCGCCCGGCTTCCGGCGTGCATATGATGCAAACGCGAGGTTGCTTATGGAATTTCTTCTACTGCTCTGGCTCGGCAAGCCCGTATGGATGTGGCTGCTGTTCATCGGCATCGTGATCGCGCTCCTGGTCTTCGACCTGGGCGTGCTGCACAAGGACGATCACGAGATCGGCGTGGCCGAGTCGCTCAAGCTGTCGGCGATGTACATCGCCATGGGCGTGCTCTTCTCGGGCTTCGTCGCCTGGCAGATCGGCGCCGAGGACGCCAAGCTCTACCTGACCGCCTTCGTGGTCGAGAAGACGCTGGCGATGGACAACGTCTTTGTCATCGCCATGATCTTCACCTATTTTGCCATCCCCCGGCAATACCAGCACCGGGTCCTGTTCTGGGGCATCCTGGGCGTGATCGCGCTGCGGGCGATCATGATCGGCCTGGGTGCCACGCTGGTCGCGCAGTACTCCTGGGTCCTCTATATCTTCGCGGTCTTCCTGATCTTCACCGGCGTCAAGATGATGCTGACGGACGACAAGGAGATGGACATCTCCAAGAACCCGGTGCTGCTGTTCATGAAGCGCCGGATGAACGTGACCGAGGAGCTGCACGGCCACGACTTCTTCGTGAAGAAGCCCGACCCCAAGACCGGCAAGCTCGTGCGCTTCGCCACGCCGCTCTTTCTGGCGCTGGTGCTGATCGAGATCGCGGACGTGATCTTCGCCGTGGACTCGGTGCCCGCCGTCTTCGCCATCACCTCGGACCCGTTCATCGTCTACACGTCGAACATCTTCGCCATCCTGGGCCTGCGGGCGCTCTACTTCGCGCTGGCGGCGATCATCCACCGCTTCCACTACCTCAAGTACGCGCTGTCGGTGCTGCTGGTCTTCATCGGCTCCAAGATCTTCGTGGCCGACCTGATGGGCTGGGAGAAGTTCCCCGCGAGCTGGTCGCTGGGCATCACCTTTGCCATCCTGGGCGCGGGCGTGGTCTTCTCGCTGTGGAAGACGCGTGGCGGCAACCACGACGGCCACGACGGCAAGGCCGTGCTGGCGGAGTGACGACCTCCCGAGACCTCCTGACGCCCGGTCCCTACGGCCGGGCGTTTCCGTTTCGAGGTCCCGCGTGACAAGCCTGCCTGCCGGGCACGTTGCGCGGGGACTCGGCACTGGCTAGGCACTTGGCATGGTCAAGGCGGTGTTCATCCAGTCGCGTCACGCGATCTACCAAGATGCCCCGGGCGAGCGGTACCACTTCCCGAGCCGCTCCTATCTTTCGGTTGCGGCGCAGACCGTGGGGGACTGGGTTCTCTTCTACGAAGGGCGTCGTGGCGGCGGGCGCGGCTACTACGCCGTGCAGAAGGTCGAGCGGATCGTGCCCGACCCGACCGATCCGACGCATCATTTCGCGATACTCAATCCGTCCACGCTGCTCGGCTTCGAGCAGCACGTGCCATATGCCGACCCGCAGGGCGCTCCCTACGAAAGCCGCCTCGCCGGTCCGGACGGACGGGTTCAGCCGGGCGGACTGAATACGGCGGCGATCCGGGTCATTCCGGAGAGGGATTTCGCGCGGATCGTGGATCTGGGCCTGGCACCTCGGGCCACGCCGGATGCGCTGCCTCGGGATCAGGCTGCGCCGGCTCCTCCTGGCCCTTGGCCAATTGGGTTGCACGATCCAGCCGTCCCGTTCGCGCGGGCGCCGGGCCTGGCGGATTGGGCGCGCATCCTGACCAGCCGGGCGCTGCGGGACGAGTCCTTCGCACGGCAGGTCAAGGTCGCCTATGGTGCCCGTTGTGCGATGTCGGGCCTGGCTCTCCGGAACGGCGGGGGACGTCCCGAGGTGAACGCCGCCCATATCCGTCCGGTGGCGAGCCAAGGGCCGGATACCGTCCAGAACGGCTTGGCTCTCTCAGGAACGCTGCATTGGATGTTCGACCGAGGCCTCGTGTCCGTGGCGGAGGATCACTCCATCCTCGTGGCGCAAGGAGCCATCCGGGATGAGGATCGCGCAAGGCTGCTCACGCCCGACAGCAGGCTGGCTTTGCCAGCCGATCAGATGGACTGGCCTCATCCAGCTTACCTGGCTTGGCATCGCCAGAACGTGTTCAAGGGCTGAGTCGCCCCCGAAGCAGATGAGTTCCGGTCAGTGAGGAGAGATTGCGGAGCGGCCCCCTCCTCACTTCCGTCGCGCCGTGACGAACCGTGCGGCCTCGCGCAGCGTGCTGGCCTCGGCGCCGTACACATCGAGCGCGGCGCAGGCGTTCTCGACCAGCGCCTGCGCGCGGGCCTTGGCCCCGGCAAGGCCCAGGAGCGAGACGAACGTCGCCTTGCCGCGGGCCGCGTCCTTGGCCACGGCCTTTCCCACCTCCTCCGCGCTGCCTTCCACGTCGAGGAGGTCATCGGCGATCTGGAAGGCCAGGCCCAGCGCGTCGCCGTAGCGCACCAGCGGCGCGGGGTCGGCCCCCGCGAGCCGCGCGCCCGCCGCCGCCGACCAGGTGATGAGCGCGCCGGTCTTGCGGGCCTGGAGCGCCGTGATCTGCTCCAGCGTCAGCGGCTCGACGGCGGTCTCGGCGGCGATGTCGAGCGCCTGCCCGCCGACCATGCCCGCCACCCCGGCGGCGCGCGCGAGCGTGAGCGTCAGCGTCAGGCGCGCCTCGGGCGAGCCACCAGCCTGACAGACCAGTTCGAAGGCCAGGGACTGGAGCGCGTCGCCGGCGAGCACCGCCGTCGCCTCGTCCCAGGCGCGGTGGACGGTCGGACGGCCCCGGCGGAGGTCGTCGTCATCCATGCAGGGCAGGTCGTCATGGATGAGGGAATAGGCGTGCAGCGCTTCGATGGCCGCTGCCGCCGGAATGGCCTGCGCTTCGGACAGTCCGTGGAGCCGCGCGCCTTCCAAGACGAGGAAGCCGCGCAGGCCCTTGCCGCCCTCGCAGGCGTAGAGCATCGCTTCGGCGACGGGGCCGGGCTCGGCGGCGAGCGCGCGGCAAAGCTCGGCTTCGACGGCGCTGCGGGCGCGGGCGAGCGCGGCTTCGAAGCCCGAGGGCAGCGGCCCTAGCGCGGTCATGCGCCTCAGCCCGCGTCGAAGGGGGTCGTGCCCGCAGGCTGGCCGCCGTCGCCCACGGTGATCTTGGACACCTTCTCCTCGGCCTCGGCCAGCTTGTCCTGGCACCGCTTGCGCAGCTTGGCGCCTCGTTCATAGAGCGCGATGGAATCATCGAGCGCCACGTCGCCGCGCTCCAGCCGCGTCACCACGCCTTCGAGCTCGGCCAGCGCTTCCTCGAAGGTCAACTCCTCGACGGGTCTGTCGGTCATTCCTGCCCTCCCATGGCCCGGACATGCGCCGCCACGGAGTCGCGCAGCGCCGCGAGGTCATAGCCGCCTTCGAGGACGGATGCCACGCGGCCCGCGCAGAGCCGGTCGGCCGCCTCGCAGAGCCGCGCGGTGATCCAGCCGAAATCCCCGGTCGTCAGGCGCAGGCCGCCCAGGGGGTCGTCCTCGTGGGCGTCGAAGCCGGCGGAGATGAGGAGCAGGTCGGGGCGGTGGGCGTCGAGGCGGGGCAGGATCGTGTCGGTCAGGAGCCGCCTGTAGGCCGCGCCGCCGGTCCCGGCCAGCAGGGGGAGGTTCAGGACGGTGCCGTGGGCCTCGTCCGAAGCCTCGCCGGTGCCGGGCCAGAAGGGGCTCTGGTGCGTGGAAACGAAGAGGATGCGGGGGTCCTCCTCCACCAGCGCCTGGGTGCCGTTGCCGTGGTGGACGTCGAAGTCGACGATGGCGACACGCTCGGCCCCATGGAGGTCGATGGCGCGGCGGGCGGCGAGCGCCACGTTGCCGAAGAGGCAAAAGCCCATGGGCGTGCGGGCCAGCGCATGATGGCCCGGCGGGCGGGTGGCGGCGAAGGCGCGGGTGCCGGACATCGCAAGGTCAACGGCCCGGAGCGCCGCCCCGGCGCCCAGACGCGCCGCCCGGACGGAGCCGGGCGAGAGATAGGTGTCGGGGTCGAGCGGGACCTGACCTTCGGCGGGCTCCCCGCGGACGAGCGCGTCGAGGTAGGAGCGGGGGTGCAGGACCGCGAGCTCGTCGTCCGTGGCCTCGCGTGCCTCTTCCCGGGGCAGGCCCGCGCAGCCTTCGAGCGCGGCAGCATGACGTTCGGGCCTCTCAGGGTGGCCGCGCGGCGGGGCGTGGCGGGCGCAGTCGGGGTGGGTCAGGCAAACCGGCATGGACATGAGAGGCAGGAAACGGCCTTTTCTCGGGCGAGACAAGCGATCCCGGAGGTTCCATGCGCGCCTTTTGCCTTCTTGCCCTTCTCGCCGGGCCTGCCCTGGCCCAGGACGAAGGGCCGCCGGTCCGGGAGGTCGAGGCCGACCTCGACGGGAACGGCGCGGCCGAGACCTACGTCCTGCGGGACGGCGGCGAGACGACGGTGGACCTGGAGGTGCGGACGACCGACGGCACGCGCATGGTTCCGGGCATCGCCTGGACGGGCCGCACGCCGGGCACCGAGCCGGAACTGGCCCTGAGCCCGGCGGGCTCGGTGCAGGTCGTCTCGATGAACGACGCGGTGGGGCGGGACCGCTGGCGGCTCGTGCTGACCCTGGCCCACCGGGGCGGCGACTGGCGCGTGGCGGGGATCACCTATGACTGGCGCGACACGCTGGACCCGGCGGCGCGCTGGGGCGGCTGCGACCTGAACCTGCTGACGGGGCGTGGGACGGCAACGAGCCCGGAGGGCGAGCGGGCGATCGTGGCCCCTTCTCCCGCACCCGTGCTGTGGGACTGGCAGGACACGGACCTGCCTGACGTGCTGCCGGCCGAGTGCTTCGGCGGCTGACCCGTCAGTCGGTCGCCAGGCGGTAGCCCGCGCCGCGCACGGTCTGGAGGTAGCGCGGCTGCCGGGGGTCGGGCTCGATCTTGCGGCGCAGGCGGGTGATCTGCACGTCCACCGCCCGCTCCTGCGCGGCCGAGGGCACGCCGCGGGGGCCGGCCTCCTCGATCAGGCGCAGGCGAGTGACGGTGGCGCCGGGCTCGGCCGCGAGGATGCGCATGAGGCCCGCCTCGGTGGCGGTCAGGCGCAGGGGCTCGCCCGCGTCGCGCTGAAGCTCGCCCCGCTCCACGTCGTAGATCATGTCGCCCAGCCGCAGCCGCTGGGGCGCGGTCGGCGAGGGCAAGGGCTCGGGCGCGGCGCGGCGGAGGACGACGTTGATGCGCAGGAGCAGTTCCTTGGGGTCGAAGGGCTTGGGAAGATAGTCGTCCGCCCCGGCCTCCAGCCCCCGGATGCGGTCCCCGGTCTCGCCGCGGGCGGTGAGCAGGATGACGGGCATCCCCCAGCGCCCCACGAGGTCGCGGCACAGCGAGAGACCGTCCTCGCCCGGCATCATCACGTCGAGCACCACGAGATCGAAGGACAGCCCCGCGAGCAGCCGGCGCGCCTGCGCGGCGCCCGCGGCGGTGGTGACGAGGAATCCGTGCTTGAGGAGGAACCGCGCGAGGAGCGTGCGGATGCGCTCGTCATCGTCGACGATGAGGAGATGCGGCAGCTCCACGTCAGCGGCTCCCGGCCTTGCCCGGGGCATCGCCGCCTTCGAAGTGGCGGCGCATCTCGGGGTCCATCATGGCTTCCAGCACCTGCCGGAAGCCCTGGACGGCCTGAGGTCCCGCGGCGCGGTAGGCGGCCCGCATCCGGTCGCGCTGGGCCTCGGAGAGCGCGCGCTCCAGGGTGCGGCCCGTCTCGGTCAGGTGGAGGTGCCGCTCGCGCCGGTCCTCGCGGCCGACGCGGGCCTCGACCAGGCCGTCGTCCATGAGCCGGCGCAGGACGCGGTTCAGGGACTGCTTGGTGACGCCCAGGATGTCGAGGAGGTTGCCGACGGTCGTGCCCGGGCTGCGCCCGATGAAGTGCAGCGCCCGGTGATGCGCCCGGCCGTAGTCCTGCTCGGCCAGGATGCGGTCGGGCGCGGCCGTGAAGCCGCGATAGGCGAAGAACATCGCCTCGATGCCTTTTCGCAGCTGCTCGTCCGTCAGGTAGAGGAGCCCATGCCCCCCCTGCGGTCCCGGTCGCTCGGCCATGCGATCTCCTTCGGCTCGGCCTAAGATACGTCAGCCATGTTGACATTCCAAGCCCCCGCTGATAGCTCCTCGGGCGGAATGCGCAACTTTATGTCCGATATGGACCAAATCGCGACAGGAATGGCAAGGAGAGTGGAGCATGGCCGCAGCCTATGACGACCGCGACGGATGGATCTGGATGGACGGCAAGCTCGTGCCGTGGCGCGACGCCAACGTCCACATCCTGACGCACGCCCTCCACTACGCCTCGTCGGTCTTCGAGGGCGAGCGCTGCTATTCGGGCAAGATCTTCAAGGGGCACGAGCATTCGCTGCGCCTGCGACGGTCGGCCGAGCTTCTCGACATGGATATCCCCTTCTCGGCCGAGGAGATCGACGCCGCCAAGGACGCCATGCTGAAGGCCAACGGCTGGACGGACGCCTATGTGCGCGCGGTCGCCTGGCGCGGCTCGGGCGAGGACATGGGCGTCTCGGCGCGGCGCAATCCCGTTCGGCTGGCCGTCGCCGGCTGGGAATGGGGCAACTACTACGGCGACGCCAAGATGAAGGGCGCCAAGCTCGACATCGCGAAGTGGAAGCGGCCCTCGCCCGAGACCATCCCGTCCGAAGCCAAGGCGGCGGGCCTCTACATGATCTGCACCATGTCCAAGCACGCGGCCGAGGCCAAGGGCTGCTCGGACGCGATGATGATGGACTACCGCGGCTACGTGGCCGAGGCGACGGGCGCCAACATCTTCTTCGTCAAGGACGGCGAGGTGCACACGCCCAAGCCCGACTGCTTCCTGAACGGCATCACCCGCCAGACCGTGATCGGGATGCTGCGCGACCGGCAGGTGAAGGTCCATGAGCGCCACATCGAGCCTTCCGAGCTTGAAAGCTTCGAGCAGTGCTGGCTCACGGGGACGGCGGCCGAGGTGACCCCCGTGGGGCAGATCGGCGACTACAGCTTCGAGGTGGGCCAGATGGTCCGCGACGTGGCCAGCGCCTACGAGAAGCTGGTCCGCGCCTGAGCACCGGCACACGGGTCCTTGTCCCCGATGAGGGCCCGGAAAGGGTCTCGTGGCGGTGCCGGCGTTCCGGCGCGCCTGTTCCTTCTGGCGTGCCGGGCGCCTCGGGTCAGCCTTCCGGGGGCGGGCGCCGGAGCCCGAGCTGCTGCTCGCGCCAGACGATCAGGATGCCGGCGGCGATGATGATCGCGGCGCCACCGAGCGTGGTGCCGCGCGGCACCTCGGCAAAGGCGAGATAGCCGATCCCGATGGCCAGGAGCATCGAGGCGTAGTCGAAAGGCGCGACAAGCCCCGCCTCGGCGTGGCGGTAGGCGGAGGTCAGGAAGATCTGGCCGAAGCCGCCGAAGATGCCCGCCAAGATGAGGAGCAGGGCCTCGTGCGGGGCGGGCAGCACCCAGCCAAAGGGAATCGTCGTCAGCGACAGGAGGGTCGCGGTGACGGAGAACCAGAAGACGATGGCCGCCGTGCCCTCGGTCATGGTGAGGCGGCGAATGAAGACCTGGGCGAGCGCCGCAAAGACGGCTCCGCCGAGCGTCAGCATGGCGCCCAACGTCTCGCGCGCCGTAGCATCGGCGCCGAGCGTCAGCCGCGGCGAGAGCACCACGAGCACGCCCACGAGGCCCAGCGCCACGGCCAGGAATCGCACGAGGCGCACCCGCTCGCCCAGGAACATCGCGCCGAAGACCACGACGAGGAGCGGCGCGGCGTAGCCGATGGCGGTGACCTCGGGCAAGGGAAGGAGCCCCAGACCGGCGAAGCCCAGGCCCATGCCCATGGTGCCCACGAGCCCGCGCCAGACATGGCCCAGCGGATCGCTCGTGCGCAGGCCATCGCGCAGGTTTCCCTGCCAGGCGAGCCAGGCCAGGATCACGGGACAGGCAAAGAGCGAGCGGAAGAACACCGCCTGCCCCGGAGGGACGTGATCCGCCGTGGCCTTGATGAGAGCGGCCATGGCCGCGAAGACGGCAACCGAGGCCAGCTTGAAGGAGATCCCCCGCAGGGGTTGCCGAAAGATCTGAGGCGGCATGGAAGGCTCCGGAACGGGCCTCCTAGCCTTGCGCGCCCGGTCGGCGGGCGCAACCCGTCAGTGATCGCGATCGCGCAGCATCCGCAGGACGGGCTGGAGCGTCTCCTCGGCCGGAACCTCGCGGCGGCGGCGGTCGAGCGCCTGCGCGGCGGGGTGGCGCCCGTCTTCGCGCGCGAGCCGCAGGAAGTGCCTTAGGCGCAGGCCGGCGTTCTCGGGGGCGGGGTGGTCGACGATGTGGCGGGTGGTGGGATCGATGTGGCGGGTCATGGGATCCTCCGGTCACGTGCCCCGAATCTAGGGCGCCGTGGCCCGAAGTTCACGTTTTTTCTCGGCCAGCTCGCTCAGGAGCGGCCCGTAGTCGTCCAGGAGGTCCACGGGAATGCCCTGGGCGCGCAGCTCGGCCACCGCGCCGGCCTCGGCCGCGCGGCCGGCGCGGCGCAGCGTCACGCGCCGGACGCGGCCCGGATGACGGGCGGCAACGGCGGCGTAGATCGCGGCGTCGTGCTGGCCGGTGTCGCCCACGAGCCAGAACGGCAGGCCGGGATTGGCGGCCATGAGGCGGTCGATGACGCCGCCCTTGTGCTCGCCATGCGAGGTCGGTCCTTCCTGCAACTCGCCGATCCCGAGGTCTCGCAGGAAGAGCGGCGCCCGCACGAGGCCCGCGCGGGCGAAGAGACCCTCGAGGAAGGCGTGGAGGTTCCAGGGTGAGGAGGAGACGAAGAAGACCGGGTTGCGCCCGGCCTCGGACAGGCGGGCGAGGAGTTCGACCGCATCGGGGAAGACGTGGCGGCTCTGGATGTTGCCGGTCAGGGTGGTCCAGAGATTGCGCGGCAGGTTCCAGGCTCCGGTGGCGATCACCGTGTCGTCGATGTCCGAGACCACGGCCATTCGCGCCCGGGGGTTCGGGATCTGCACGGGGAGGCGCGCATGGGCCCCCTCGGCCTCGACGGCGACCTCGGCCCAGCCCCGGGCGTCGGACTGGGGGATCAGGAGGTTGAAGTAGCCCTCCTCGTCGGTGATGGCCGAGACGCCATGGGCGGGCGCCGTGACCGTGACCTCGGCCACTTCGTCGGTCAGGAAGAGCGAGAGCATCTGGAGCAGGTTGCGCCAGGGGCCCTGACCGTGGCGGGCCTGGGGCCGCTTCAGCCGGGACAGGACCCGGCCGCGGGCGATCCAGTGGTCGGGGGTGGCGTAACCAAGGTAGACCTCGATCACCGGCGGGCCGGCCCGGACCGGCTCGAACGGGCCGAAGGCGGATTCGAGACGGCGCCCGGTCCGGGCCAAGAGCCGTAGGAGGCCACGTTTCATGGGAAGATCGTCCCGGAACGGCATCCGCCGGAGGGCGCGCGGGGCCTCCGGGAGGTTGAGCAAGAAAGGCCCGTGTACATGCCATCGGACGAGGGTCTGCACAAGTCCGGCGCGGCAGCTTCCCAGCGGTCACGACGGGGTGTTCCCGGAGCATTCCGGCACGACGTCGCGGGTCGGGCCCTAGGTCACCCTTGGGTGCGCGGCACCTGGGAGAGGCAGCCCCATCGGGCATTCGAAGCGAAACCGACGCGCGCGGGTGAACAGAAGAGGTCCGCTTCGGGGAACGACGGCTCCAAGAGCTGATCGGCAGGCGCTGGCCCGCCACCGTCGCTCTTGAGCGGGCTGACTTCAGGCCTGAACACGAAGCGGCTCTCAAGGACCGCCAGGACGAGTTCCGGATACGTTTGCGCTACCTATGCCAGCAACGGCATCCGCCGGAGAGCGAGGGGAGCACTCTCCGGCGGGAACGGACCGCGACAGGGATTTCGCGGTCGAGAAACACGGCGCCTCGCTTGGGACAGGCATCGGGTATCGGCGCCGTTGTGAAAGATGAACGTCGAGCCTCTGAGCGGGTTCCAGTCTGTCGTTCGCTTTTTGCATGAAAACCTGGACTCGGCCGGATTGCGCCTTTGGTCGCGGCCGGGCCAATGTATCTGGACCCGCCCCGGCGATGCGCTAACCTACTCTGGACAATGGCGGACCGCGGGGAGCGGCCGAGGCGAGGGAGAACGGGAATGAGATTCGGCATGATCGCAGCCGTGGCGCTGCTGGCCCCCGGCGCGTCCTGGGCGCAGGACGGCACGGGCGATGCGGCTGCGGGCGAGGAGCACTTCAACCGGCAGTGCATCTCGTGCCACGTCGTGCAGAACGAAGCGGGCGAGGTGCTGGCGGGTCGCAACGCCAAGGTGGGGCCGAACCTCTACGGCGTCGTGGGCCGGGTGGCAGGCTCGTATCCCGATTTCGCCTACAGCGACCTGATGATGACCTACGGCGCCACGGGCGCGGTCTGGGAAGAGGCGAACTTCACGGCCTACATCCAGGACCCGACCGGCTATCTGCGCGAGGCCACCGGCGAATCGGGGCGCAGCAAGATGGCGTATCAGGTGCGGGACGAGCAGGAGGCGCACGACCTCTATGCCTATATGGCGACCTTCTCGTCCGACGCCGCCGCCGCTCCGGCGGAAGGCGAGGCGCCGGCCGAAGCGGAGGCGCCTTCGCAGTGAGGTCCGCGGAGCCCGGCGGCTGCGGAGGGGCGGCCGGGCACCCATGATCGTCTATTCCGACCGCCGGCGCCGCGTGGCGCCGCGCGAGTTTCTGGAGCGGCTGATTCGGAGCTTCGGAGCGCCGAGGCACGATACGCTTGCACTCCTCGTCGAGACGGGGGTGCTGGAGGCAGGGGTCGCGGACGCGCTCTGCCCCGAGGAGGACCACCAGGGGGAAGGTCTTGCGGAGCTTCGCGCGGCGATGCTGGATCTCGCGCGGGCTCTGCGCGGGGATGCCGACCGCCTGGTCTCGGCCCGCAAACGCCTGGCGGGAATCGCGGCCCGGCTTTCCCCCGAGCCGGTCGAGGTCTCCGAGCCCGAGGGCTTCGCCTTTTACGCGCTCTATCCCGAAACCTATGCCGAGGCGGCGCGGCGCTTCCTGCGGGCGGAGCAGCCCGAGCGGGCGATGGTCGTGGGCCTGCGGAGCATCGGCACGACGCTCTCGGCCGTGGTGGCGGCGGAGTTGGAGGCGCAGGGCGTGGAGGTGACGAGCTTCACCGTCCGTCCGCGCGGCCATCCCTGGGACCGGAAGCTGCGGCTTTCCCCGGAGCTGCGCGCGGGCCTGGGCCAGGGCGGGCCTGTCCTGATCGTGGACGAAGGGCCAGGGATCAGCGGCAGCTCCTTCGCCAGTGTGGCAGAGGCGGCGTCGGAGGCCGGGGTGCCGGACGACCGCATCCACCTGTTCCCGAGCTGGGACAGCGACGGGTCGGGCCTGCGTTCCGAGCGGGCGCGGGCGGTCTGGCCACGGGTGAAGCGTTGGGTCGTGTCCTTCGAGGAGACGTTCCTCGACACGGGCCGGCTTGCGGCGGCCTGGGGCGGAGGCGGCCTGCGGGACATCTCGGGAGGGCTGTGGCGAGAGGTGGTCCCGTCGTGCCGGGACGTCGCCGTACAGCCCCAGCACGAGCGCCGGAAGTATCTTCTGGAGCGGGGGGACGGGACGCCACTCCTGCTCAAGTTCGTGGGGCTGGGGGATCGTGGCCACCGGGCGCTCGCGCGGGCCGAGATCCAGGCGGCGGACGGGTTCGCGTCTCCCGTGGCGGGCCTGCGGGACGGGTTCCTGGCTCAGGAATGGGTCAAGGGGCATCCGGCCGGGAGTGCTCTGCACGCCCGGACAGCAGAGGACACCGGGAGCAACTGGTCGGCCACGATGGGAAGGTATCTCGGCCACCTCGCGACGCAGACGAAGGGAGCGGCGCGCTTCGACGACATCCTGGCCATGGTCCGGCTCAATGTCGGCGAGGGCCTGGGCGGGGAGGCCTTGGGGCACGTGGCATGGTTGGAGCGGATGCGCGCAGCGGTCGAGGCGCGGCCCGCCGTGGCGGTGGACGGTCGGATGCTCCCTCAGGAATGGCTGCGGAGCGAGGCGGGGGAGCGGCTCAAGTGCGACGGTCTCGACCACCATGATGACCATTTCTGGCCCGGCGCGCAGGACATTGCCTGGGATCTGGCCGGGGCGATGGTGGAATGGGGCATGGAGCCGGAGGCCCGGGAAGCCCTCCTGCAGCACTACGAGTCGTGCAGCGAGATCCGTCCGGGCGCACGGGATGATGGCGCCCGCGAGGTGCTGCACTTCTACGAAGCCACCTATCTGGCGTACCGGCTGGGCTACACCACGCTTGCGGCCGAGACGCTGGGCAGCGGCGAGGACGGGTGCCGAATGGCGCGCGACAGGGACCGCTATGCGGGGCTCCTGCGGGCGGCGCTGGAGCGGGGCGCGTGAGCCCGTTTCCCCCGCACATCCGCCTTGTCATCTTCGACGCGGACAACACGCTGCGGCGGGTCACGGTGCCCGGCCGCGTCTGCCCCTGGGGGCCCGAGGAATGGGAGCCCTTGCCCGGCATCCGCGCGGCCCTTTGCGGGCTCCGCTGGGGAGCCGGGGGGCTGCTCCTGGGGATGGCGTCGAACCAGGACCAGGTCTTCTACGGGCATCTGACGGCCGATATGGCGAGGCGGTTGCTGCTGGATGCGGCGGAGGCGGCCACCGGGCATCGGCCCCCGGACGGTGCCGTGCGTTTCTGCATCCATGCGATGGACGCGGGCTGCGGCTGCCGCAAGCCCGAGCCAGGCCTGCTGCACGAGGCGATGGAGTTCCAAGGCATGGACCCCGGCGCCACCCTGTTCGTGGGTGACGCCGACGTGGACCGCGAGGCCGCGCGGCGGGCGGGCGTGGCCTTTCTCCACGTGGACGACCTGCTGGCCGGGCGTCAGGGAGCCGGCTGAGGGGACGACGCAGGCCCGTCGTATCGGAAGGCCTGCACGCTCTGCCAGTCCAGCGTGACGATGGGCCCGGCGGGATCGTCGCAGGCCACGCGGTCGCGCGCGGTGTCGAGGCGCAGCCGCCACGCACCTTCGGGCAGCGCGAACTCGGCTTCGTCGCCGGCGTTGAGCAGGATCAGGAGACGTGTCCCCTCGGGCAGGGTCATGTCCACGCCGAAGACGCGAAGGCCCCCGTCCTGCCAGTCCTCGGGCGTCATCTCGCGGCCGGCGGGATGGACCCAGGTCACCACGGGGCCATCGTCCGGCTGGTCGCCGGGCGCCGTGGCGAAGCGCAGCCGCGCGAGCCGCGCCTCGCGCCGGAAGGCCACGATGTCCTCCACCGCCGTCCGCAAAGCCTCGCGCGGGGCAGACCAGTCGATCCAGGCGATCTCGTTGTCCTGGGCATAGGCATTGTTGTTGCCGCCCTGCGTCTGACCGAGTTCGTCCCCGGCCAGGAGCATGGGCACGCCCTGGCTCAGAAGCAGCGTGGCCAGCATCGCCCGCGCGCGCCGCTCGCGCGCGGCGTCGACGGTGAGGTCGTCGGTCGGGCCCTCGATCCCCATGTTGTCGGACATGTTGTTGTTGTGGCCGTCGCGGTTGTCCTCGCCGTTGGCCTCGTTGTGCTTGTCGTTGTAGCTGACCGCGTCCCAGAGCGTGAAGCCGTCGTGGGCCGCCAGGAAGTTGACCGACGACGTCGCCGGGCGATGCGAGTGCCGGAACTGCACCGGGCTGCCCAGGAGCCGCTCGGACATCGCAGGAATGAGGCCCGCGTCCTTGCGCCAGAAGCCGCGCACGTCGTCGCGGAACTTGTCATTCCACTCGCGGAAGGGCCAGGGGAAGCCGCCGACCTGATAACCGCCCTCACCCACGTCCCAGGGCTCGGCGATGAGCTTGACGGTGGACAGCACCGGGTCCTGCCGGATCGCGGCGAAGAAGGCGCCCTCGCGCTCGAATCCGGTGGACTCGCGCCCCAGCGTGGAGGCGAGGTCGAAGCGGAATCCATCCACGTGCATGACCTGCACCCAGTAGCGCAGGCTGTCGAGCACCATGCGCAGCACCATCGGATGCGCCACGTTGAGCGTGTTGCCGGTGCCGGTCGTGTCGTAGCTGTGGCGCGGGTTCTCGGGCGAGAGAAGATAGTAGCTCGCGTTGTCGATGCCGCGGTAGCTGAGGGTCGTGCCCTTCTCGTTGCCTTCGCAGGTGTGGTTATAGACCACGTCGAGGATCACCTCGATCCCGGCGGCGTGGAACCGGCGCACGGCCTCCTTCACCTCGCGGATCGCGCCCGATTTCAGATAGGGCGCGTGGGGCGCGAAGAACGAGAGCGTGTTGTAGCCCCAGTAATTCGACAAGCTCTTCTCCTCGAGGAAGCGATCGTTGGGAAAAGCGTGGACGGGGAGGAGCTCGATCGCGGTGACGCCCAGCGCCTTGAGGTGGTCGATCACGGCGGGCGAGGCGAGGCCCTGGAAAGTGCCGCGGTCAGCCTCGGGCACGCCGGGATGGCGCATGGTGAGGCCCTTCACGTGGGCCTCGTAGACCAGGCTGTCCTGCCAGCGATGGCGCAGCGCGCGGTCGGCCTCCCAGTCGAAGTCGGGGTCCACCACGACGGCCTTGGGCAGGAAGGGGGCGGAGTCGCGCGGGTCGGGCGTGTCGTCGTCCCCGTTCTCCAGGTCGTAGCCATGGAGCGCGTTGTCCCAGCGGATGCGGCCCCGGAGCTGCCGGGCGTAGGGGTCGAGGAGGAGCTTCCTCGCGTTGAAGCGGTGCCCGTTGGCCGGGTCGTAGGGCCCGTGGACGCGGTATCCGTAGACCTGCCCCGGCCCGATGCCGGGCAGGTAGCCGTGCCAGACGCCGCCCTCCATCGCCGGAAGATCGAGGCGGTGCGTCTCGGTCGCGCCCTTGTCGTCAAAAAGACAGAGCTCGACCCCGGTGGCGTTGTCCGAGAAGAGCGCGAAATTAGTGCCCTGCCCGTCGAAGGTCGCGCCCAGTGCGTCGGCATGGGCGGACTCGCGGTCGAAGGCGAGAGCCGGCGAAGGTGTCTTGAGCATCATCAGGATCCGGAATGGGCGAGACCGGCCGGGGGCCGGGGTCGAAGGCGGGCGCGCATGCGTTCGGCCGCGCGGGCCGCGAGCATGGGCGGGGTGAGGAGCGTCGTGCCGCCAGGGGTCACGCGAAACCAGCGGGCGTCTTCGGACGGGTCCTCGCCCACCACGAGGCCCGCCGGGACGATGGCGCCGGGGGCGACGATAGCGCGCGTGAGGCGGGCGCCCGGAGCGACCCGCGCGCCGGGCATGACCAGCGTGTCCTCGAGCACGGTCCAGCGGCCCGGCTGACGCGCCCCGAAGCGCGGGACGGAGAGCGCGATGCCGCCCGTCTCGAAGGCGAGGTCGCAGCTGTCGTCAAGGGGTATGACCTCGTTGCCGGGGAGCAGCGCGCCCAAGGCGCCGCGCTGCAGGCCGAGAGAAGCCTCCCGCAGGTCGTCGAGCGTGTCGATGTCGCGCAGGTGGGTGCCCTGAGGCGGGCTCCAGCGGGCCAGGAGATCCCTGTTGGCCAAGCGGGGCAGGACGTCGTTCCAGATGTCCCCTTGCGCGGCATCCGCCACCTCGCTCAGGAGCCGCCGCTCCAGGACCACGGGACCCGTGCTGGCCAGCGTCGCCGGTGCCCCCTGCGCCATATGCGAAGCCAGCAGCGCCCGGAGGTCGATGGCCTGGACCTGATCGGCGGGAAGGATGACCAGCCGGTCCACGTCGGCCTCGTCCAGGTCGGGCCGAGCCCGCGCCAGCGCGGTCAGGGTATCGGGAGCGTCCTGCATGCGCAGGACGAGCGAAATCCGATCGCCCCAGAGGTCCGCGAGATGCCGGGACAGGAGTCCCGGACGTGGGCCGAGCAGTCCGAGCAACCGTGGCAGCCCTGCCTCGACGGCGCTGGCCACGGCGAAATCCGCGAGCCGCCGGCCTGCGATGGGCAGGGCCGGCTTGGCCTCGATGGCCGAGAGCTCGTGCAGGCGCGTGGCCTCGCCCCCGGCCAGCAAGACGGCCCATGTCCGCGACAGGTCAGGCAGGTCGGTTCGGGACACGCAGGGGGCTCCGGCCAGGAAGGCTATCCTGCCTCAACCGCACGATTTCAGCCCGGTTCCCTGTCCGACGTGAAACCTTTTCGACATTTGCCCCAGTCAAGGGCAATTGCTCCCCCTGCGGACCGTCCGTCATTCGGCCGCACGGGCGGCCCCGTTCGAAGTCCAGTCGAGCCGGACGGCCTCATCCTCCACGCCGAAGGCGAAGCGCAGGGTGAGCCGACCTTCGGGCCCTTCGCGGATGAGATCCCAGCCAGTCTCGCCGGGCTCGGCTCGGGTGCTGGCCTTGTTCAGGAAAGCATTCCGCTCGGCCCGGAGCCGGAGGAGGTCGCGGGTCAGGCGGTCCTTGCGATGGGCGAAGTCGCCGGGCTCGGGGCAGCCCAGGCGATCCCAATCCACTGCGAGGCGGTTGTCGGGATCGGTGAGATGATGCAGGGGCCCTTCGGCCCCCTGATAGAAGTCGGGGATGCCGGGCATCACGCCCTTGAGCGCAAGCTGCGCGAGCGACAGTTCGTCGGCACGGGCGATCAGCTCGGGCGCGCCAGGGGGCAGGCCCCGACTCCAGGCACGGACCAGCGCCCGGGCATAATCCTCGGGTCGCTGCTCGGCCTCCTCGCGCGGGTGGGTCCAGTTGGTGACCTCGCGAGCCTCGCGCATGGCTTTCTCAAGGTGGTTGGCCAGCCGGTCCTCCAATCCCTCGCGCCCGTCCTCCCAGAGCGCCAGAAGGCTCTGGACGATGTACCACCGGGTGCCGGCGGGCACCTTTTCCGCGCCGTCCACGGTCTTGGACGCGTCCCAGACCCGGGCGAAAGCGTCGGGGAGATGCGTCATGGCGACGAGCCGCATCCGCGCGTCCTCGGCGCGCTTGGTGTCGTGCGAGGAGGTCAGTGTCAGGTCGCGACCCGTGCGCTCCCTGCACCACGCGGCGAAGCGGTCGGGTGTCCAGACCGGATCGCCCGGCTCTCCGCCCACCTCGCAATGGGCAAGGCAGCGGATGAAGCGGAAGAAGGCGGTGTCCTCCTGCGACTTGGCCATCAGCGCGCCCGTGACCTGCTGGAACCGGGTGCGCAGACGGATGGCCTCGGCGGTTCCGCCGTCACGGATGGCCGAAGCCACGAAGCGCAGCGCCATGTCGCTGACGAGACCCTGGGCTGCGCGGTCGGCGCAGGCCTCCAGGAGCGCCACGTCCTCCTGGCGTCGCGCCGGGTCGTCTGTCTCGAGATAGGTGCGGTAGCGCGGCATCTGCACGAGCAGCGCCAGGACCGCCTCGCGCAGGGCCTCTTCGCCGGCCTCGATCTCGCCCGAGGCCCCGGCGGCAGCCATGGCGAGGTTCTTCAATTGCGCGAGCTCGGCCGCGAGGTCCTGACGGATTACTTGCGCCTTGGCCTCGGCCAGGACCTGGGGCCAGTCCCGCGTCTCGCCGGTCTCCTGCCGCCACAGGGCATCGATCTTTGCCAACCCCTCGGGGTCAGTCAGCACGCGCGCCATGGCGGCGCAAGCCTCGTAGCCGGTGGTGCCCTCGATGGGCCAGTCGGGCAGGCGCTCGTCACCCACGAGGATCTTCTCGATCCAGATCGGGCACGGCCCCGCCGCCTCGCGCAGGCGCCGGAGATAGGCGCCGGGATCGGCCAGGCCGTCCACGTGGTCGACGCGGAGGCCCTGCACCCAGCCCTCGTGCAGCAGCTCCAGCGCGAGGGCATGGGTGTCGTCGAAGACCTGGGGGTCCTCCACGCGCATGCCGATGAGGCCGGTGACGTTGAAGAAGCGCCGGTGCGTGACGCCGTCGCGCTCCAGCTCCCAATGCGCGAGCCGCCAGGCCTGTCGGGCGTGGAGCGCGCGAAGCGCCTCGGGGTCGCCGGCCCGTTCCTCCTCGGTCAGGGGATGCGGGGTGAGCGGGATCTCCAGGTCGCCGGCGCAGAGGACCGGGCCGGTCTCCCCCTCCTTGGCCGCGATGCGGCCCGACTCCAGCATCGCCTCGAAGGGTTCGGGCAGGAACGGGAGCACAAGGCGGCCCGCATCCCAGTCGATGTCGAAGTGCCGCGCCCAGCGCGATCTCTCGCCGTGGCGCAGGACGTCGAGCAGCCAAGGGTTCCGGAGATTGAAGGCGGTGTGGTTGGGAACGATGTCGATGATGATCCCCAGCCCGTGATCGCGGGCGGCGCGGGCCAGCGCCTCGAAGCCTTCGCGTCCGCCCAGGGCTGGATCGATCTCGCTCGGGTCCGTCACGTCATAGCCGTGGGTCGAGCCGGCCGTCGCCGTGAAGATGGGAGACAGGTAGAGGTGCGTGGTCCCCAGGTCGCGGATCGGGCCCAGCCGGTCGATGGCCCTTTCGAAGGTCATCCCTTCGCGCAGTTGCAGGCGGTAGGTGGCGCGCGGCAGGGTCATGGATGGCTCACCGTCAGGAGGAAGGCATAGGGGTCGCGGGCGATGTCCCCCAAGGCGAAGTCGTTGGCCGGGAGAAGCGCGGGCGGGTCGTCGGGCGGAGCGCCAAGATTGACATGCGCGGTCAGCGTGCCCGCCTCGAACGGCCAAGCGGCCGAGAGCGAGAACCGGCCCTGCCGCACGACCTGCGCCGGGCCGGCGCGACCGGACCGGAACAGCGGCACTATCCGCTCGTGCCGCAGCGCGAGGAGGCGGCGGGTCAGCTCGCGCCAGTGGCGGGCGTGCTCGCTGCCGCTGGCCGTGAAGGGCCGCGAGGCCTCCATCGTGGCGGGATCGTTGGCGTCGGGAAAGTCCGTCCGGCCGAACATCCGGCCGAACTGCTTCTCGCGTCCTTCCGTGACCTTGCGCGCCAGATCGTCGGACACGTCGCAGAAGTAGTGGAAGGGCCCGCGCTCGCCTTCCTCCTCGCCCATCCAGAGCATCGGGACGAAGGGTGCCGCAAGCTGGAGCGCGTGGACGATCTCGATCGCGCGCGGGTCCTCGACCAGCGTGAGGAGCCGCGCGCCGTCGGGGCGGTTGCCGGTCTGGTCGTGGTTCTGCTTGTGGACGACGAAGGCGGTCCAGGAAAGGCCATATGCGGGCAGGCCCGGCTCGGGCGGCGGGACCTCGGAGGCCTCCCAGGCGAAGCCGTGGCCGAGCAGTCGCTCGAGCCGGCCCATCGGATCGTTCGCGAAGTCGGCGAGATAGTCGCCCGTCTCGCCGGTCAGGAGCGTGTGGATCGCGTGGTGGAAGTCGTCGTCCCAGACGGCGGTGAGCAGGCCGTCCCGGATCAGCCAGGGGTCGTTGCGGGGGTCCTCGGCAATCAGGTGGATAGGCCGGCCGAAATCCCGGGCGCGGACGGCGCGGGCGATCTCCACCAGCAGCTCGGGGTTCGAGCGGGGGTCGCGGATCTCGTGGATGGCGTCGAAGCGCAAGCCGTCGAGGCGGTACTCGGTGATCCAGCCCAGGACGAGGTCGGTGAAGAAGCTTCGCACCGCCGGTTCGTGGAAGGCGATGCCGGTGCCCCAAGGCGTGGCGTTGTCCGGGTCGAAGAACCGGGGCGCGACCCGCTCCAGATCCGATCCTTCGGGCGAGAAATGGTTCAGGACGATGTCGAGGATCACCATGATCCCATGGGCCTGCGCGGCCTCGACGAAGCGCTTCATCTCATCGGGCGTGCCGTAGGCCGGATGCGGCGCGGCCAGGAGCGCGCCGTCGTAACCCCAGCCACGGGTTCCGGGACCGTGGGCGACCGGCATGATCTCCAGCGCCGTGATGCCGAGTCCGGCCAGTTCCGGGAGGCGGCGCATCGCCCCGGCGAACGTGCCCTCGGAGGTGAAGGTGCCGAGGTGCAGTTCGTAGAGCACGGCTTCGTCCCAGGGCCGGCCGCGCCATTCAGAGGTCCAGGCGTGGCGGCGCGGGTCGACGAGGCGCGAGGGACCGAGGGGGTCCATCCCCGCCTGGGCCCGCGCGACGGGATCGGGCGTCGCATGGCCGTCGACGACGAACTCATAGGAGGCGGCGGCCCGTTCCCTCCGCGTCAGGTGCCAGAACCCGTCGGCGTCCCGGACCATGGGCTCTCGCGTGCCACCGAGATCGAGTTGGACCTCCCGCGCCTCGGGCGCCCAGAGCGCGAAGCGCCAGGAGCCACCGTCGAGCGGCTCGGCCCCCCAGAGCTTGGGATGGTGGAACGCATGAGGCGCCACGGGACTTTCGCACCGCATGTCGGTCGGCTGTCCATCGGGCATCCCGCAACTCCCTGATCCCCCCGAGCGGCCCGGCCGCCCATGCCCCCTCGGAACCACCACGGACCCCGGCGGTTCCGTCACGAGGAGGCCCCGCCCGTCAGGGCGGCGCCGTCCGGACGGCCGATCGGGTCCCCTGCCCCGCGACGCGCCTTCGCGCGCGCCCGTCGGGGCCGGGCGGCGTTGGAGCTTGGCGATGGAACGAACCCGGCCCTCCTGCGGTCGGGCGCGGGCCGGACGGCCTCCGGAACCGAGCGATCCTTCTGGCGTTGGGGCGCCGAGCGCGACAAGCGCGCCCAGGCTCGATGCGAGCCGGACCATCAACGAATCCAGAATCTAGGGAGAACGCTCGTGAAAAAGCTCTTGCTGTCTACCGCCCTCTTCGGCGTGGTGGGCCTCCCCGCTCTCGCCCAGGACCAGACGACCACGGCCCCCGAAACCGCCCAGGATCCCGCGACGATGCAGGATCCGGCCATGGCCCAGACGCAGCAGGTGTTCCGTGAGGCCCCCGAGGCGCTCGAGATGCGCGCCTCCAGCTTCATGGGGATGAACATCTATGCCACAGAGACGCCGATCGAGGCCGACGAATATGCCGGCCTGCAGCAGGATTGGGAAAGCGTCGGGGACGTCGGCGACCTGATCCTGTCCCGCGACGGGCAGGTCCAGGCGGTCATCGTCGACGTGGGCGGCTTCCTCGGGATCGGCGCCCGCGAGGTCGCGATCCGGATGGCTGACATCCGCATGGTGTCCGACAGCGCAACGGCCGAGGAGGTCGACGACTTCTTCCTCGTCGTGAACGCCACGCGCGAGCAGTTCGAGAACGCGCCCGAGTATCCGGGGGTGCAGAACGCGCAGGCCACGAGTGAGGAACTGGCCCAACAGACCGGCGAGACCATCGACGAAGGCGCTTCCAGCATGGCGGCGGCGGGTGCCGCGGCCGGAGCCGCCGCCGGCGCGGCGGTCGGCACGGCCGTCGAAGGAGCCGAGAACGCCGGCGAGCAGATCGCCGACACCACGGGTGACGCCGCCACGGCGGCCGGCGAGACCGTCGAGCAGACGGGCGAGGCCATGACCGAAACCGAGATGGAGGTCGAGCAGACGGCCCAGGCCGCGACCGACGAAGCGGCCGGCGGCACCGCCACGACCGACGAGACCACGGCGACCGGCGAGCAGATGGCCACTACCGAAGGTGACGTCACAACCGTCGAGGGCGGGACCACGACGATCACCGAGGTCACGCCCGAGCAGACCGCCACCGCGGAAGGCACGACCGAGGAGGTGACCAACACCGAGCAGACCTCGGCCGAAGCCCGCACCCCCGTCGAGCGCGAAGGCTTCGTCGTCGCTCCCGCCGAGGACCTGACCGCCGATCGGCTCCAGGGTGCCGCGGTCTATGACGTCAACGACGAACGCATCGGCGAAGTGGGCGACATCGTCCTGAGCGCGGATGGTCAGGTCCAGGATCTCGTCGTGGATATCGGCGGCTTCCTCGGCATCGGCGAGAAGCCGGTGGCGCTGGGCATGAACTCGGTCGACATCCTCCGCCAGGACGGCGGCGAGGAGATCCGGGTCTACGTGTCGCAGACCCAGGAGGAGCTTGAAGCGCTGCCGAACTACGAGGCCCAGTGACTTCGTCGAGCCTGACCGAGGGGGTCCGCGCCTTGCGCGGGCCCCCTTGTCCTGCGGCTCACTCTGGCGGAACCGTCACGGAGAGCGGGAGTTGCTCGCTTGACGGGTCGACCCGCCCCGCGAAAAGGCGCAGCATGAGTCCCATCGCGGTTCAGGTCGCCCGAACCACGACGTGCCCTGTGTGACGGAGGAGCGACGCCGGTGGGACGCGCCCTTGCCGCCTTCTGGTACATCTGGGACGTGATGGACCGGCTGAACCTCAGCCTGATCGCGGCGGGCGTCGGCTTCTTCGCCATGCTGTCGCTCTTTCCCGCCTTGGCCGCGATCGTGCTGATCTGGAGCTGGATCGCCGATCCCGCGCAGATCAACGCGCTCCTGGACATCGCGGCCGAGGTCGTGCCCCCGGAGGTGCATGGCGCCATCATGAACCGGCTGGCCGGCGTCATCAACGCCGGCAGCAGCGGCGGAATCGGAACGGCGACCTTCGTCTCGCTTCTGGTGGCGCTCTGGTCGGCGAGGGCCGGGGTGTCGGCGCTGATCCGGGGGCTTAACGCCGCCTACGACATCGGCCACCGGCAGAGCATCCTGCGCCGCTACATGGCCGATATCGGCGTGACGCTGGCGCTGTGCGGGCTCACCTTCGTGGCCATCGCCCTGGTGGTGATCGCCCCCATCGTCATCACCATCCTGCCGCTCGGCCCTTGGGTCAGCATCGCGGCCGAGATCACGCGCTGGATCGTGGCCATCGGCGTCATCATGGTCACGCTGGGAATCGTCTACCGCTATGGTCCGAACCGGCGCGGGCATCGGCCGAAATGGATCACGCCCGGCGCCGTCGTGGCCACCGTGCTCTGGATGGTGATGTCGGTCGCCTTTGGCGTCTACCTGCGCAACTTCGCTCATTACAACGAGGTCTACGGCTCGCTCGGGGCGGCCGTGGCGCTGCTGATGTGGTTCTACCTGTCGGCCTATGTGGTGCTGATGGGCGGCTGCCTGAACGCCGCTATCGAAGCGGGCGGCGCGGAACGGCTCCAGCACGACCTTGCCGTGCAGGAAGCGCGCGAGGTGCAGGCGCGGGCGGGCTGACGGCTCAGGCCGCCGCGCGCAGGCGCTCCGCGAGGAGGCCATGGACGAAGCCCAGCTTCCTCACCACGCCCGGCGCGATCACGAAGGGATAAAGATCGGGCTGGCCCAGCGCCCGGCTCATCGCATTCATGGCCACCGACAGCCGACCCCAAGCCTCGACGAGCGGCTCGACAGGGCCCGGCGCAAAGGGATCGGGGCCGCCGGACAGTTCATGGGCCTGCGCCGTCTCCAGCCCGTCCGTCATATGGAGCCAGTGCGCGAAGGTCTCGGCGAAGTCCTCCCAGGGATGCGCGGTGGCGTAGGCCGATACATGCGTGTCCTCCCATCGCTCCGGCGCGCCCTCGGCATAATGACGCTTCAGGGCCTCCCCGTAGTCCTGGTCCGGGTTGCCGAAGAGCGCATCGAAGGCGGCGCGGCGCCCGCCCTCCTCCACCAGCACGTCGAAGTAGAAATGACCCACCTCGTGGCGGCAGTGGCCCAAAAGTGTGCGGTAGCGCTCGCCCATCCCCAACCGCATGGCCTCGCGCCGGTCGTCGTCCGCCTCGGCCACGTTGAGCGTGACCTGCCCGTTGTCGTGGCCCGTCAGCACCTGCTCCACCGTTCCGTCGGAGCGGGTCTCGTCGGCGAGGAGACGGAAGGTCAGCCGGTTCCCCGCCCGCGACACCAGTGGCAGGTCGAGCCGCAGGAGCATGTAGGCCAGGCGCCGCTTGGCCTCCTCGATCCGGCGCCAGCGAAGGAGGTTGCCCGGCACCGACAGGTCCGGGATCACCGTGGTCATGGCGCAGGAGGCGCAGAGCGCGCCCTCGGCCGCCGCGAGCCAGTTGCAGTCGATCGACTCGCGGTTGGCGCAGGGCGTGCGTCCCCGGACGGTCACAAGCGCGAGGGCCTGGGGATCGTAGGCGACCTCCGTCCCGCAGCGAAGGCAGGACAGGTTGCCGAAGAACAGGTCGGCCTGGCAGGTGGGGCAGGCAAAGCGTCGCATGCTGTCCTCGTCGTGGGGGCGTGCCGAGGGCGTGCCTCGGCGGCGTCAAACGTCCCTCGGCCTAACGGGTTCCGCCCCGGGCGCGGCAGGGGTTGCATGTGACACCACGCCGTGACCCCTCGCCTGCGGAACTTGGCCTCTGCCCGCGCGTTTCGACGTCAATCCGTCATGGACCGTCTTTCCCCTCAGCCGCCGGAGGTTTCCGTGCCCGCTCTCCTTTCGTTCCTTTTTGCCCGCTTGGCCGATCTCCTCTCCCCGTCCGGGACCCGGCCCGATCTGGTTCCGATCCCGATCAGCCGCGAGGACCGCAATGGCGTTCGCCGCGATAACCGACACTGACGCGGCACGGCCGCCGACGTTGGGATTGTACGCGATGAACCCGCTGACCACCGTTCTGGCCATGCTTGCGGCCACGGTGGCGACCGGACCGTTCCTCGTCGCCGCCTTCGCGCTCGGGCTCTACGGATGGCCGAGCGTCCTCATTGCCCTTGGGTTGGGCGGCTTTGCGGCCCTTGCCCTAGCTTGGCGAATCGAGGCCGAGATCAAGCGTCAGGATCCGGCCTGGGACGAACGGCGCGACTGTGCGCGGCCTTTCGCGCCCGTGCGGACGCGCGTGGACGACCGGCGCGACCGTTTCGATCCCCGCCACCATTGGCGCCGTTGAGCCCCTGATCATTGCCCGGCGTGCCCGCCCTGCCGGGGAACCGCCGGGCACAGCGTGCGTTTGGCCCCCGTCACGACCCTCTCACGACCCTGCGACCCGCCGCGGATGCGGTGACGCGTCGCCGCCGACCCATCCGGGACAGGCCAGGGACCGGCGGACCGGGTCGAACCCACAAGGAGATCCCGATGAGCGACACCAGCATGAGCGACTCGACCACCGGCCAAGGCTCTCAAGGCACCTCGACGACCGGGCTTTCGGGGTCGGGAAGCGACACGATGCAGCAGGTGAAGTCCAAGGCCATGGACGCTGTCTCGCGCGGCACCGAGGCGGCGCGCAGCCAAGCGATGAGCCAGGCCGAGACCGCCAAGGACGCGCTGGCCGACACGGGCGAGCGGCTGGCCCAGTCGCTCCGCAGCGCCGTGGACGGCGGTGACGACTCGATCCAGGCGCGCCTCATGGCCGCGGCCGCCGACAGCGTGTCGGAATGGTCGGACCAGCTTCGCGGGCGCAACTTCCAGGACCTGCTGCGGCAGACCGAGTCCTTCGCGCGCCGCAATCCCGGTGCCTTCGTCGCAGCGGCGGCGCTGGCGGGCTTCGCGCTGGCGCGCTTCGCCCGTGCGTCCTCCTCGTCCGGGTCGTCCTCCTACGGCAGCAGCCAAGACTCCTACGGCGGTGCCTATGGGATGGAATCGGGCGCGACGGGCGGCCAGTCCTACGGCTCCTATGGCAGCTCCGGCAGCATGGGCGGCACGATGGGCTCCGGCGGCCAGTCCTACGGAGGTTCGGGGATGGGCGGGGCCTCGGGCTTCGGCAGCTCCACCCGGATGGGCGGCATGGAGAGCAGTGGCATGGGCGCCACCGGCGACATGGGCGGCTCCTCGGGCTCGGGTCTGGGCTCGGGCGGCAGCTACGCCGGGGCGGGCTCCTACGGCGTGGGAACCGGGGCGGGCTACGCCGCGGGACGTCCCGGCGTGAGCACCACCGGAATGAGCACCCATGACGACGATGGCGACGAGGCAGGCTCGATTGCCGACGATGGCCTGGGCGGCGGCTCGGCTTCGGGCGGCACCGGAAGCGCCACCCCGTTCTCGTCGGGCGACTCGTCCAGCACCGACCGGAACAGGTAGGTCGCGATGAGCTTCGACCCCGACTCCCGTCCGACGGGCTCGCTCCTTAGCGATGCGGTGAACCAGCTCACCCGCCTCGTGCGGGGCGAAGTCGCGCTCGCGAAGGCCGAGGTGGCCCAGAATATCAAGAGCGCCGGCTTGGGCGTCGGCCTCCTCGCGGGGGCCGCCATCCTCGTGCTGGTGGCGCTGAACGTGCTGGCGGCCGCCCTGGTGGCTGCCTTGGCCGAGTGGCTCGGCCCGGGCTGGGCCGCGCTGCTGGTCGGCGTGGTCATCCTGGTCGTGGCCCTGATCTTGGCGCTGCGAGGCCTCAACGCCCTCAAACCCGAAAACCTGATGCCGAGCCGCACGGTCCACAGCGTGCAGGCCGATGCTCAAACCATCAAGGAGACCGTTGCAAATGGCAACCACAAGCACTGACCCGCGCGACATCGAGGCCGACCTCGAGCGCGAGCGCGCGGCGCTGGCCAGCACGCTCGATACGCTCTCGGATCGCGTCTCGGTGGACAATCTCGCGAAGGAGGCGCTCGGCATGCTGAAAAGCCATGCCGGGAGCGCCACCCACACGATCGACCACGCCGTCCGGGCCAACCCGCTGGCGGTGGCCCTGATCGGGGCGGGGATTGCCTGGATGTTCGTCGGTCCCAAGGTCATGGGCGGCTCGTCCAAGGGGTCCAGCCAAGGATCCGGCTACGGCGCGACGACGGGCTCGACCTCGTCGCAGCCCTACGTCACGCGCGCCTATGGCGGCAGCCTCCAGCATGACGACGACGCCTGGGCCGGCTCGGGCGCGGGACGCACGGATTATGGCCGCGTGGGCTACGTGCCGTCCGACGAGGACGATGACCACGCGTGGTCGCGCGAGGCCACGGGCCTGCGGGCCCGCGCCTCGGCGGCGCTGCGCCGGATCGAGGAAGAGGCGAAGTCCTACTACGACAGCCTTCGCAATGCCCTGCCCGGCAGTTCCTCGTCCGACCAGCCGCGCGACTTCGACGCCGAGCGGCAGTCGGTGCTGTCGAGCTTCACGAGTGACCTGCGCTCGCGGCTGTCCATGGGGCTCGACAACCTTCCCGAAGGCTCGCGCCAGCAGATCATCGCCGCGCGCGAACAGGCCTATCGGGCCATGCTGCAGGCCGAGCAGACGGGCCGCGACGTGATCCGGGATCCGGGCCGCGCGATGGAGGAGCACCCGCTGGTCGCGGGCGCCGTGGCCTTCGCGCTGGGTGCGGCAGTGGCGGCGATGCTGCCTTCGACCGATGCCGAGAACCGCGCCTTCGGCGCCGAGCGCGACCGTCTGATGAACGATGCCGCGCGCCTGCTGCGCGAGGAGCGTGGCCGGATGTCCCAGATCGCGGGCTCTCTGGGCCAAGAGGTGCGGGCCGTGGCGCAGGAGACGGTGGAGGCCGTGACCGACACCGTGACCCACAAGGTGCAGGATGCCGCCGGTCGCGTGACCGAGCGCGCCTCCGAGGAGTTCAAGACGGCGCACGGCGGCTCGGGCTCGTCGGGGGCGGGCGCCATGGGCGGAACCGGCACAGCCGGCTCGGGCTCGATGGGTTCGGGCACTTCCGCCACGGGTCGCGGACCGGGCGATCCGGTCATCGGCTGACGACTGACCCACGGCAAGGACAGGCGACGGCCCGGGTTACCGCCCGGGCCGTCTGCCTTCGCGGATCAGACCATCGCCTCGGGAACGCCAGGAAGCGGGCGACCGAACCGCTCGGCCGCGGCACGGTCATAAGGCAGCAGGAAGCCGTCGCGCCGCTCGGGCGGCAGCCGGGCGTTGTGCAGCGCCAGGGAGCGCCACATGGCGACGGCCTGCCCCGGATCGAGAAGACGTGGATCGGGCTCGACGGGCAGCCAATGGGACATCACCCGCTCGCGCAAGCGTGCGACCTGGTCCACTTCGGTGAGCAGGAAGCCCGCTTCGGTGTCCCATCGCAACGACCGGCCGTTCAGGTTGGCCGAGGAGACGATTGCCGCGTCGTCGAAGATCGAGACCTTGGCGTGAATGTAGACGAGCGGCGCCCCCCGGAGCCGGTCACGGCACAGGGCCAGTTCGGGGGCCACCGGCTCGTCCTCTCCCGAGTAGACCTCGGGCCCGTCCTTGCCTTCAGGACCCGCCGCCTCAGGACCCGCGCGGCTTGGAGCGGGATCAATGCGAGGCTGCGCAGGGGCACCGACGAAGAGCCGCGGCCCGAAGGCCTCCTTCAGAATGCGCAGGCAGCGCGCCTGCAGGTACTCGCCGTAGCGCGTGTCGAGCCCCCAGACGCGGCCGAAGGCCACCTCCTCGGGCGCGGCAGGCAGGATCAGGATCAGGCTCAGCCCGGGCTTCTCGCGCGCTGCGCGGGCCAGACTGCGTGCAAGTCCGGTGTCACGGAAGAACTGCGTCTCCAAGTAGATCAGCCGCTGGGCGCGGCCGGCCAGCATCTCGTGGGCGTCCAGGATCTCGTGTCGCACCGACTCGGGCCAGAAGCCGCCCCAAGAAGCGGTGCGCGCCCGCGACAGGGTCCGCAGGAGCCTCCGTTGCGGATGCGGCGGCATCAGGCCGGCGGTGAAGGACCGGAAGCTTTCCAGATGCGCCTGCGCCTCGGCCACCACCGGCCCCTCGACCATGAGTTGGAGATCCTGCCAGGTCTCCTCGCCGGGGCGGTCGTGCCTGGGAGTGTCCCAACGCCTCTCGTCGAGGTCAAGCCCGCCGATGTAGAGCCGCCGCCGGTCGAAGACTGCGAGCTTCTGGTGATGCGTCGCGGGATGAAGTCGTGGCAGGCGCCAGGGCCGGGCCTGGACCCGCCCTCTGCCGTCCAGGAACAGGAGATCCGCAAGCCCCGGCATGTCGCGCAGAGCCGCGCGGCGCTGGGCCGGATCGCGGGCATTGAGCCAGCGCGCGGTGCGCGACAGGCTGAGGGCGACCTGCGGCCAGAGCACCAGACGCGGCAGGACACCCGTCACCGCCGGATGCAGGGCCGCGCGCACGCGCAGCCGCTCGCCGGCTCCGGCCGCCTCTCCGGCCGCAAGGAGACGACGCAACGCGGCCCAAGTCCCGCGATGGAGCGATGGCCGCGCCACGGGATCGAAATCCGTGATGGTCAGGTCGATCGTCACCCCGCGCCGGAGCGTGTGGACGATGAGGTCGAACCAGGTCTCGCCCACGGTGCAGGCCTCGGGGCTGTGCAGGCGGGTCCGCAGGTCGAAGATGCGGAACGAGCCCCAGATCTCCGTCCGCGCCTCCAGCACGGCACGCTCGAACGCCGGATAGGCCTCCGCCGCCGTCAGGAGGATTTGCGTGGTGGTGCGCTCGCGCACCAGCCCGGTCACGTGCTGCATGATCCCGCTCGGTCCGTCGGAACGGGAACGGCGCAAGGGGCGCCGCGGTTCCGCTCAGGCACCGTGGCGGTTCTCCGCCCTGGCGAGGGGGTTGAGTTCGAAGGCCACGCGCAGGAGGTAGCGGCCGTCGGCCTGCCGGGTTTCCAGCTCGCCGCCGAGCTGGCTGGCGAAGGCTCCGACGAGCTGCTGCCCCAGGCCGGTCCCTTCGGGCTCGGCCGCCGCCTCGCCTTCTGAGGCGGTGTTCACGATGACGAGCTCCGCCCGGTTGCCGGGGAGGGGCGCGAAGCGCAGCTCCAGTCGGGGCGAGGACGCTCCGGGCGCCGGCTCGGCATACTTGATGGCATTGGTGAGCGCCTCGGTCAGGAGCAATGACAGGGGAACCGCCTGGTCGGGCGTCAGGGGGATCGGCGCGAAGTCGTGGTCGATGTGGAAGGCCCGGCCCGGGGCCGAGGCCATGCCGATGATCTGCCGCGTGATGTCGCCCAGCAGCTCGTCGGCGCGCACGTCCGTCAGGCCCGAGGTCTGGTAGAGTTCCTTGTGCACGGTCGCGAGGCTCATGACCCGCTCCTGGAGGCCGCGCATGAGCGCCTTGGTCTCGGGCGAGCGAGCGCGCCGGCTCTGCATGTTCATGATCGAGGCAATGAGCTGGAGGTTGTTCTTCACCCGGTGATGCACCTCGCGCAGGAGCACCTCGCGCTGGTGGACGGTGTCCTCCAGTTCGGCCTCGTCGCGCAGGATGGTCTCGGTCATGCGCAGGAAGGCCTGCCCCACGTCCCGGATCTCGGCCGGGGCGCCCTCCATATCGAGTCCCCCCACCACCCGGTTGCCCGAGGCGAAGGCACCGATGGCCCGGCCTAGGCGGCGGATGTGGCGGCTCACCAGCCGCTCGGCCGCGATCCAGGCCACGATCAGGCTGCCCGCCCACATCAGCGCCGAAACCAGGAAGGGCGTGACGAGCGACACCGGGCCGAGGCCGACCGCCTCGCGCGCGGGGACCGAGCCCAGGACGTAGAGTTGGCCCTCCACCACGGGCACGAGCGCGTAGAACCGCTCCTGCCCGGCAGCCGTGCGGGTCACGAAGCTCGCGAGGCCGTCTCGCGCCCGCTCGGCCAGCGGGACGTCCTGCGGCAACAGATCGGCCGCGTGATCCAGGCCGCCCGACGAGGTCAGGACCATGCCGTCGCGGTTCATCGTCAGGAACGACGGCAGCTCGCGCCGCGCATCCCCCCGGGCCAGCGTGGCGTCGGCCGGGAGCGCGGAATGGGGCAACGCGAGGACGACATAGCCCGAGTAACCGCCACCCAGCCGGGCGATGACGGGATGGATGACCAGCACAACCGAGGTTCGTGCCACGGGGCTGCGAGAATTCACAAGGATCTGGGCGCGGAGGTCGGCCATGATCTCTTGGAACAGCGGATTCCCGGAGTAGTCGTATGCCGCGCCGTCGGAGGCGCAGATCATGCGTCCGTCGGATGGCACGTACCCCACGAAGGAGTACTGCGGGCTCACTCCGGCCAGATGGGACATGACGGCGTCGCAGGTCCGCTCGTCGTCGAGAAGCGGACGCACCGTCCTGGCCAGCGCCGCCGCCGCTCCCTGCGCCTCGCGGATCAGTCCGATCACCGGAGAGCTCACCCGAAGCGTGTCGCCCATGAGCACCGCGGCGCGCTGGTCACGCGCGGCAGCGACCCAGGCGTCCGCCTGCAGGAATGAGATGATGGCCAAGGGCAGGAGCGCCACCGCCAGAAGCGCGGCCAGCCGGAAGCCCAGGCGCTGGGCAACCCTCGATCGCGAGCCCGACAGTTGCCCGCCCGGGGAAGGGCCCGTCCCCATGGGCACGGGTCCGACCGTCACGGGAAGGGCCACCCGCCCCCGGGGCTGCTCATGCGGCGCGCACGCCCGACTTGCCCAGGACCGCCAAGGTGGGCCCGTCCACACCGGACAGGAGTTCCTCGCCCTCCTCGAGGCCCAGCATCTCGGCCAGGCGGGCGCGGGCGCGGTTGGCGCGGCTCTTCACCGTGCCGACCGCGACGCCCATCATGACCGACGCCTCCTCGTAGGCGAAGCCCGAGGCGCCCACCAGGATCAGCACCTCCCGATGCTCCGGGGAAAGCTGGTCGAACGCACGCCGGAAGTCGGCCAGGGCCAGCCGGCCGTCGTGCGAAGGCTTCTCGCAGAGCGCGGCCGCGTAGATGCCTTCGGGGTCGGCCACCTCGCGTCGGGTCTTGCGCTTGTCGGAATAGAAGGTGTTCCGCAGGATCGTGAAGAGCCATGCCCGCAGGTTGGACCCGGGCTGGAACTTGTCAAGATTGGTCCAGGCCTTGACGATGGTATCCTGCACGAGGTCGTCCGCCGCGGCCACATTGCGGGTAAGCGAAATGGCGAAGGCGCGCAGCGCGCCCAAGTGCTCGGGCAGCTCGTCGCGGGGATCGCGGGCGCCGGCCGGCAGCGCGCCTCCGGAAGATCCGGCGAACACGCCGCGCGCCGACGGAGTACCAGGAGTATTGGCCGTGCCGCCCGGACCCCCCGTGACTTGGGAGTCCCTCATTGGCCGACCTCCTTGGACCGCAGGCGCGCGATCAGTTCCTTGAAGCGATCGGGGATCTCTTCGTTCAGCGCCTCCTCATAGACGCGCTTCAGGTTCTCATCAATCTGCTGATGGAGCCTGCTCTTCCCCTTGCTTTCGGCCATTTCCACGTACATGCCCAAGACTGTCCCCGCGTCCTGCCCCTGTAACAACTCGGAACCGAACGCACGAGCGGGACGTTTGGTTCCCAGGGACGACAAGGGGATATTTCATGTCAGTTGATTTCGCTTCCGCCGTCGGAGCCAGCCTGCCGCACCTGCGCCGTTACGCCCGCGCCCTGACCGGCAGCCAGGCAGCGGGGGACGCCCTGGCGGCCCGGACCCTGGAAGCCCTGATCGCCGACCCGGCGGCCCTGGAATGGGCGGAGCCCCGGATCGCCCTGTTCCGCGCATTTCACCGGGTCTGGACCCAGGCCGGCACGCCGCTCGACGAGGCGCAGAGCCGGATCGAGCAGCGCGCGCAGGGTCACATGGCCCGGCTGACCCCCCTCACGCGCGAGGCGCTTCTCCTTCATGCCATCGAGGGCTTCCTGCCGCAGGAGATCGGGGCGGTCATGGAGATTCCGACCGAAACGGCGTCGGACCTGATCGACACGGCGATCCGCGAGATGGAGGAGTCCGTCGCCGGCCGCGTCATGGTGATCGAGGACGAGGCGATCATCGCCATGGACATCTCGGCCATCGTCCGCGAGATGGGACATCGCGTGACCGGCGTCGCCCGCACCCGGGCCGAGGCCGTGCGGCTGGCACGGGACACCACGCCGGACCTCGTGCTGGCCGACATCCAGCTTGCCGACAATTCCTCGGGCATCGATGCGGTCAACGACATCCTGGGCGAGTTCCAGGACCTGCCGGTGATCTTCATCACCGCCTTCCCCGAGCGGCTGCTGACCGGCACCCGGCCCGAGCCCGCCTTTCTCATCACCAAGCCCTATTCCGAGGAGCAGGTTCGCTCGGCGGTGAGCCAGGCGATGTTCTTCGCCTCCACCGAGACCCTGGCGGCCTGATTCGGCCTGGCCGGATTCGGTCAGCCCCTTGGACCGGTCAGGTGGCCGCTGATCTGCTCGGCCGAGAAGGGCCGCTCCAGCACGGGGTAGCCCAAGGGCTCGTCCGCCTCTTCAGCCTCTCGCCCCGTCAGGACCACGCGGCCCCCTCGCTCGGACACCTTCCGGGCAAGCTGGAACTGCGCGAAATCGGCCGGTCCTGACCGAGCTCGCGCTGCTGGAGCCGGAACCGGCCGAGTCGCGTCCGCTCATGTGACGGGTGGCGCCTCAAGAAATGCCAGGAGCCGCGCTTCGGCGGAGGACAGGCCCGGCAAGGGATCGGGCGGCGGAAGTTCCGGAACCTGACCTGCGAGGTTCAGCACCGCCGGGTGGATATAGGCCTGCTTCGCGACCGTCGGCGTGTTGTGGAGCCGCTGCGACGCGGCCTCGGCCAGCGCCTTGATCTTGGGCGCGTCGCCCTGCTCCAGCCGCTCGAAGGCGGCGAGCGTCCCGGCCCAGGTGCGGAAGGTCTTGGCGGTGAAGGCCAGGCTGTCGTCACCGTCGGCTTCGTCCAGGTATTCGTTTAGCTGGGTGGAGGTCAGGTGATGGGCACGGCCATCCTCGTCCACCCAGGTCAGGAGTTCCGCGCCCGGTAGGTCCGACGCCTTCTCGAGCACCTGCAGCAGCCGGCGATCCTTGAGCGAGCGGCGCACGCGCTGTCCGCTCTTGGCCTTGAAATCGAGCTGGATCTGCCCGTCCCGCAGCTTGACGTGCCTGTTCCGCAAGGTGAGCGCGCCATAGCTGCCGTTCTCGCGGGCGTATTCCTCGTTGCCCACCCGCAGGGACAGCCGGTCGATCAGCGTCACGGCCGCCGCCAGCGCGAAACGCGGGTCGCCCGGCGGCGCCCGGAGGTCGCGGGCCACGCGCGCCCGGATCTGGGGCAACGCATGGCCGAAGTCCACAAGCCGGTCGAACTTGGTGCCGGCGCGGTGAGAGGACCAGTTGGGATGATAGCGGTACTGCTTGCGCTCGCGCTGGTCGTAGCCCGTCGCCTGGAGGTGGCCGTTGGGGAGCGGGCAGATCCAGACGCGCTCATAGGCCGGCGGCACGCCCAGCCGTTCCAGACGCTCGCGCTCGGTGCCCCGCTCGATGGTGGTTCCGTCGGGACCGACATAGGTGAAGCCCTTGCCGCGCTTTCGGCGGTGGATGCCGGGCATCGCGTCGGTTACGTAGACGAGCCCTTCGGGCACCTCCACCGGAACCGCGAGGGAGGAGGCCGCCTCATAGGGGTCCTCGATGATGTCGCCGTCCTTCACGCCGCCACCTCGGGGCTGAGACCCGGCCGGACCGCCGTTGCGGCCCGGCCGGAGCCGCAGCGCCATCCCATTCCGTTGCCGCCCTTGCCCATCATGCCTCTCCCGCCCTCGCAGGGCAGGAACGCCGTGCCCCTGCCCCGGAGTTCCGGCGGCTCAACGGGGCGTGACCCGGAGAATGCGTCCGTCCTCGGCATCGGTGAGGATGAGGAGCGAGCCGTCCTCCTGCGGCTCCACGTCCCGGACACGGCCCAGGTCGCCCAGCATCCGTTCCTCACCCGTCACGCGGTCGCCCTCCAGACGCAGCCGGACAAGGCCGCCGGGGTTGAGCGAGGCGATGATCGCGTCGCCTTGCCAATCGGGGAACAGGTCGCCCTCGTAGAACAGGAGGCCGCCCGGCGCGATGACCGGGTCCCAGTAGTAGACGGGCTCGGCAAAGCCCTCGGCCCGGGGCTCGCCCGTGCCCACGGGCGTCCCGTCGTAATTGAGGCCGTAGCTCACGCCCGGCCAGCCGTAGTTGGTGCTTGCCTCGATGAGGTTCAGCTCGTCCCCGCCCAACGGCCCCATCTCGGTGACCCAGAGCCGCCCCTCGCCGTCGAGGGTCGCCCCCTGGACGTTGCGGTGCCCCAGGGTCCAGACCTCGGGTCGCCCGCCGCCGTTCGCGTAGGGGTTGCCCGACAGCGCCTCGCCGTTCTGCGTCACGCGGACGACCTTGCCCCAGGTGGTCTCGGGGTCGAGCGCGCGCTGCCGCTCGGGCGCGGCGGAGTGCTCGCCGGTGGTGATGAAGACGTTGCCCTCTCCGTCCGGAACGACGCGCGAGCCGTAATGCATCGGGTTCTCGGAGGCGGGCGTCTGCACGAAGATGTCGCGGACATCGGTGAGCTGCGTGCCGTCCTCGGAGAGCGTCCCTCTCCCGGCGGCGGTGGCCACCATGCCGCCTTCCTGGGGCTTGGCATAAGTGAAGAAGACCGTCCGGTCCTGCGCGAAGTCCGGCGACAGCGCCACATCCAGAAGCCCCCCCTGCTCGCGCGGGTCCACCTCGGGCAGGCCCGCGATCGGGTCGGAAAGGGTGCCGTCCGCCGAGACGAGGCGCATCCGGCCCGGACGCTCGGTCACCAGATGGGTCCCGTCCGGGAGCGTGGCTATGCCCCAGGGATGCTCCAGAGGCCCGGCGACGGGTTCCGCCTGCACCGGCGTGTCGGGCAGCGCGGGCGCGCGGGTCTGGTTCTCGAAGGCGGGTTCGTAAGGAGCGTTGGGCGGGCCCTGCTCCACCTGGGCCAGAGCGGGCAGCGGCAGAAGGGCAAGAGCGGTCAGCGTGCGGCGCATGGTCGGGTCTCCGTTCAGGGGGCCTTTGGCCCCTCAACGCACGTCCGGCCCGGTCCGCTTCGTCACGTTCCCTCACGGAGGCGCGAGACGGCCCAGGCGGCCGCGTCGGCCACGGCCGGGTCCCCGGCCTCCAGATGGGCCTGCGCCGACGGCAGGAGCGCCGGGTCGCCCGAGTTGCCGATGGCATAAAGGACGTTGCGCAGGAACCGAGCGAGCCCGATGCGCTTCACGGGGCTGCCGGCGAAGCGGGCGCGGAACGTGGCATCGTCCAACGCCGCGAGATCGGCCAGCGCGGGTGCCTCGTCCTGGCGGAGGTAGCGCAGCTCGGAGGCCGCGACCGCGAACTTGTTCCAGGGGCAGACCGCTAGGCAGTCGTCGCAGCCGTAGATGCGGTTTCCCAGGGCGGGGCGGAACTCCTCCGGCACCGGGCCGCGATGCTCGATGGTGAGGTACGAGATGCAGCGCCGGGCGTCGAGCTGGTAGGGCGCCGGGAAGGCGTCCGTCGGGCAGGCGTCGAGGCAGCGGCGGCAGGAGCCGCAATGCGAGACCTCGGGCGCGTCGGGTGGCAGGTCCACGGTCGTGAAGATCGCTCCGAGGAAGACCCAGTTGCCGAAGTCGCGACCGAGGAGGTTCGTGTGCTTGCCCTGCCAGCCCAGGCCCGCCGCCTGCGCGAGCGGCTTTTCCATCACCGGCGCGGTGTCCACGAAGACCTTGCCCTGGGCCTCCGGCACCTGCTCCAGAAGCCAGCGCAGCAGCCGCTTCAATCGCGGCTTGACCGTGTCGTGATAATCCTTGCCTTGCGCGTAGACGCTGACCGCGCCGCGGTCGGGGTGGCGCAGAACATCCAAGGGGTCTTGCGCGGGCGCGTAGCTGTCGGCCAGCATGACAACCGAGCGCGCCTCGGGCCAGAGCGCGGCGGGGTCGCCCCGCCAGTGGGCGCGGTCGGCCATCCAGTCGAGCTGCCCATGGCGGCCTTCGGCGAGGAAGGTCCGCAGCCGTCCCATGGCCTCCGGGATCGCGTCAGGGCGGCAGATCCCCAGGGCGGCGAATCCGGCCGCGCGCGCCTCCTCGGCCAGCCGGGCCTTGAGCGCCGGCCCATCGACCTCGTGCAGATGCGCCGGGGGAGGCGAAGCCCCCCTGCCCCGGTCAGAAGTCGAGGTCCGCATAATGCACGGCCGGGCGGAATCCCGGCACCTGGTCCGCGAGGATCGACCGGAAGGCCGGCCGGGACTTGATCTTGGCGTACCAGTCCTTGACGGCCTCGTACTTGTCCCAGGGCACGTCCGACACGTAATCCAGGCAGGAGAGCTGCGCCGCCGCCGCGAAGTCGGCGAGAGTCATGTCGTTGCCGGCAAGCCAGCGGCGCGATTCCAGAAGGAAGGTCATGTAGCCCAGGTGGGTCTTGATGTCCCGCGAGCCCGCCTTGACGGCAGCCGAGTCCGGCACGCCGCCGCCACGGAGCTTCTTGAACACCCGCTCGCCCATCAGCTTGGCGGTCACCTCGCGGTGGAACTTGTCGTCGAACCAGGCGCAGAGGCGGCGCACCTCGTAACGGCCCTCGGTGTCGCGGGGGAAAAGCGGCGGCGTGGGCACCGCCTCGTCGAGATATTCGCAGATGGCTTGGCTGTCGCAGTAGTGGCGACCGTTCATGCGCAGAACGGGGACCTGGCCGGCCGGGTTGCGGCGGAGGAACTCGATCCCCTGCTCCCAGTAGCGCTCCTCCACGAGCTCCACCTCGATGCGCTTCTCGCCCAAGGCGAGGCGCACTTTCCGGGAGAACGGGGACAGCGGGTAATGGTACAGGCGATTCATGCGCGGATCGTCCGGGAACTGGGGGGAAGCTCCCGACCCATGCCGCAACCGTCCCCGGCGTTCAAGGTCTCAGGGCGCCGAAGGGCGCTGGAAGCAGGAGGCGCGGCCATCGGCCGCGATGGTCGCAGCGCCGTCGAGGATGCCCCGCGCCCGCGCCCGCAGCGAGTCCGTGGGGTCGGCCGGATCGCGGTGCTTGGGGTCGGGCAGAATCGCGGCGAGCCGCGCGGCCTGCACCTCGGTGAGCTCGGAGGCCCGGACGCCGAACCAGTGGTGCGCCGCGGCCTCGACTCCGAAGACGCCCTCGCCGAACTCGGCCACGTTGAGGTAGACCTCGAGGATGCGCCGCTTGGACCAGAAGGCCTCCATGACGGGCGTGAGCGCGGCCTCAACGGCCTTGCGCGTCCAGCTCCGCCCTTGCCAGAGGAACACGTTCTTGACCACCTGCTGGCTGATCGTCGAGGCGCCGCGGGCGCTGCCTTCCTCGGCGGCCTGCCGGATGGCGTCCAAGTCGAGGCCCCAATGGTTGCAGAACTCGGCGTCCTCGGCCGCCACGGCCGCGCGGGCCATGACCGGCGCGATATCCTCGAGCGGAACCCAGGCCTGGTCGACGCCGCCGAGCCGCCGGCCCTCGCTCAGCATGTAGGGTGTCGTCGGCGGGTCCACCGCGCCGAAGAGGGCCACGGTCCCCAGCACGAGGACCAGGAGGCCCAGCATCCCGCGCGCGAGGAGGCCGCGCGGACTCCGACGGGGCGGCGGGGACTCCTCCAGGGGGATGGTCTTACGGGGTCGGCGGGGGCGCGGCTCGCGCGGAGGGAGGATCACGGCGTCCTCGATAGGCCCGTCGTCCTGGGGGACGACGGCCCGCGATTCCCGTTCCGTCTTCCTGCCCGACGACCGTGCCATGCCCCTTCCCTTGCCGCGCCGCGCCGGGCGCGGTCAAGGGTTGCCCCTAGGGCGGCTCAGGGTTCCTCGGTCATCGCGCCGCCCGAGGGACCGGGCACGGCGGCGGCCGGCGCCGCCGCCGGGGCGCCGCCCAGCGCGGGCGCGGGCGCGGCGGCCATCGAATCCTCGGTCGGCGACACCGGCGGGGGCGGCGGGGTGGTCGGAGAGGCGCTGCCCGACAGGCGGGCGCGCAGGCGCTCCTCGAGGTCCTGAGGCAGCGAGGTCTGCAGCACGCGCCCTCCGAGCCCGCCCAGCCGGTCGAGCGCGCGATCGGCGGTGAACTTCCGCAGGAGCACCGCCAGCGCCGCCCCGCCGCTTTCGAGGCTGCCGCCCACCTCGCGCAGGAAATCGTCGTCGATGCCCAAGTCGGTGAGCGACCCGGAGAGCGCCCCCGCCCCCGCGCCCACCGCCGCGCCCAGGAGCGGGTTGAGGAACAGGAGCCCCACCAGAGTGCCCCAGAGCGTGCCGCCCATGGCCCCGGCCGCCGTCATGTTCACGGCCTGATGAAGCTGGACCTGCCCCTCGGCCGAGCGGGTGACGACCACCACGTCCTCCATTTCCACGAGGTAGTCCTTCTGGAGGCTCACGAACTCGGCGCGCGCCCGGAAGGCGCTGGCGTCGTCCGGAAAGGCGATCACGATGAGGTCGGACATGGGGTTCCCCTTCTTCTTCGGCGGGTCCGGCCGATCCGCGACCCGTCGGGACGGAACATAGCACGCAGTCCCGGAGCGGGAACCGCAGGGACGCGGCTGGGGACCGTCCCCCAAAAACGACTTAATCCCGCGCGGCCCCTGCTTCTGTGCCCGTGTCTCGGGTCATCGGCAGGCCGCCCCCTCGGGCGGGCTTGAGTCTGCAGGGGCGCCGGGGAGGATCTCCCGGTCCCGATATGGGGGCGGCTCAACGTCGCGCGCCGATGGACGCCCGTGGGGGCGCAAGCCTGTTCATGCTCTCCGTTCCCCGGGTCCTGCATGGCCGCGCCGCGCCCCCGTCCGGTGCGCCCGAGGCGCAGGGGTGTCGGCGCAGGCGGAAGGTGGCCCGGCTGTGTCGTGTCCGATGAGGCCAGGTTGCCCCGGAGGAATTAACAAAGCGTTACAGCACCGAACGGTCCTCCCCCGGTTCACGCAACACCTCGGGGCCTGCCGATGCGGGGGGCATCGGGCCGGGATGCGCCCGGATGGGGGATGGCCGACTGGATGCTTGCCGGGTTCGGGGGACCGTGGCAGCCTTGCGCCAAGGCCCGCATCATCCCTCGTCCGCTGCCGGAGGCATCGCCATGGCCTGGTTCACCTTCACCGACTCGTCGCGGGAGGTCTTCGTCCTCCGCCTGACCGACCCCGACCTCGTCACCCATGCGCGGGAGCTGCTGGGCGGCGAGGAGGCCGATCCCCGCATCGGCGGCGTCGTGGTCAAGACGGCCGTGCCCTACAACATAGGCTGGTCCTACCATCTCGACCCCGCCCGCGCGTTCTTCTTCGAGATGTCCACCGAGGTGGGCGACTCGACGATGCGTTACATCGAGAACCATCTGGCGGAGGTCGGGGGCGAGCTCCTGCCCGGAAGCGTCTGGACGGGCTGGTCATCGGAGCTCACCGGCGAACTGAAGGTCAAGTCAGGCGATGATGGCACGGACCTGCTGCGCGGGACCGATGCGGCCGACCTCCTGTTCGGGCGGGGCGGGCGCGACGCCCTCTATGGCCGCGGCGGGGACGATCATCTGGCGGGAGGCTCGGGGAGCGACCTGCTGATCGGTGGGCAGGGCGGGGACAAGCTGGGCGGGGAGAAAGGGAACGACGTCCTGCTGGGCGGCCGGGGCCGCGACGTCCTGCTGGGCGGCGCGGGCGAGGACCGGTTGGAGGGCGGTTCGGGCATTGACCGCCTGACCGGCGGCGCGGATCGCGACACCTTCCTCCTGCGCTCGGGAAGCGGCGCGGACCGGGTGCTCGACTTCGAGGACGGGGACGGGACGGAGGACCGGATCGACCTGCGGCTCTTCTTTCTCGACAGTTTCGCCGAAGTGGAGCGGATCGCGCGGGGGGACGACCTGCTCCTGCGCGTCGAGGACGAGAGCCTGCGCCTCGTGGGCTATCTTGCCGAGCGAGATCTGGCCGACTTCGGGCGGGACGACGTGCTTCTGTAACGTTCGGGCGAGGCGATCCGCATCCCCCGGCGCCACGACGTCGATCGCAGGCCGTCGATGACAGACCGCCACGCCGCCCTGTGCCGGCCGGCTCCGGGTTGCCCGGCTCGCCACGGCTGTTTCACGTGAAACAGACAGGACGGGCGCGCGGAAGAACCGCGCGCCCAGGGATGCGTCACTCGGCCGGGAGCGCCAGCTCCTCGCGGGCGAGCGGGTGCTTGAGATGCGGCAGCATCTCCTTGGGGCAGACCTGCACGAACTGCCCGACTGCGCCGGCCCAGTCGTTCAGGATCTCCGAGCCCCGGCGCGAGCCGGTCTCGGCCACGTGCCGCTCCACGAGGCTGCGGAGTTGCTCCTCCCAGTGGGGGACGGTCACGGGGCAGGTCACGAGCGACTCCATGTTCATGAGCGCCCGCGCCCGGCCCTGCGGGTCCCAGACATAGGCCATGCCCCCGGTCATGCCGGCGCCGAAGTTGGCGCCGATGCGGCCCAGGATCACGGCCACGCCGCCGGTCATGTACTCGCAGCCGTTGGTGCCGCAGCCCTCGACCACCACCGACGCGCCCGAGTTGCGCACCGCGAAGCGTTCGCCCGCGCGGCCTGCGGCGAAGAGGACGCCGCCCGTGGCCCCGTAGAGGACGGTGTTGCCGATGATCGTATTCTCGGCGGCGACGAGGCTGGAGGCCATCGCAGGCTTGACCACGATGGTGCCGCCCGAGAGGCCCTTGCCCACGTAGTCGTTCGCGTCGCCCTGCACCTCGATCTTGAGGCCGGGGGCGGCGAAGGCGCCGAGGGACTGGCCCGCCGTGCCGGTCAGCTTGACCGTCAGGTGGTCAGGCTGGAGGTTGTTCCGCATCCCGAAGCGCTTGACGATGTGGGACGACACGCGGGTGCCGATGGTGCGGTCGGTGTTCCGCACGGCATAGGCGAGCTGCATCTTCTCCCCGTCCTCGAGGAAGCGGGCGGCGTCCTTGACGATCTCCGCGTCCAGCGTGTCGGGGACCGCGTTGCGGGGCTTGTTGCGGTCGTAGACGGTCGTCCGCGCGCCATCGACGGTGATGAGGAGCGGGTTCAGGTCGAGGTCGTCGAGGTGCTTGGAGCCGCGGGAGACCTGGGTGAGGAGGTCGGCGCGGCCGATCACCTCGTCGAGGCTCCGCGCGCCGATGGAGGCCAGGATTTCCCGGACTTCGGTGGCGTAGAAGGTGATGAGGTTCACCACCTTGTCCGCGGTGCCGGTGAACTTGGCGCGCAGCGCCTCGTTCTGGGTGCAGACGCCCACGGGGCAGGTGTTGGACTGGCACTGCCGGACCATGATGCAGCCCATGGCGATCAGGGCGGCGGTGCCAATGCCGTATTCCTCGGCCCCCATCATCGCGGCCATGACGATGTCGCGGCCGGTGCGCAGGCCGCCGTCCGTGCGCAGCGTCACGCGGCTGCGCAGGTTGTTCATGCTGAGAACCTGATGCGCTTCCGTAAGACCCATCTCCCAGGGGAGGCCCGCGTACTTGATCGAGGTCGCGGGGGAGGCCCCGGTGCCGCCGTTGTGGCCCGAGATGAGGATCACGTCGGCCTTGGCCTTGGCCACGCCCGCGGCGATGGTGCCCACGCCCGAGGACGACACCAGCTTCACGCAGACCTTGGCCCGGGGGTTGATCTGCTTGAGGTCGTAGATGAGCTGGGCGAGGTCCTCGATCGAGTAGATGTCGTGGTGCGGCGGCGGCGAGATGAGCGTCACGCCAGGGGTGGAGTGGCGCAGCCGGGCGATGAGGGCCGTGACCTTCATGCCGGGAAGCTGGCCGCCCTCGCCGGGCTTGGCGCCTTGGGCGACCTTGATCTCCAGCTCCTCGCAGGCGTTGAGGTATTCGGCCGTGACGCCGAAGCGCCCGGAGGCCACCTGCTTGATCTTGGCAGACGGGTTGTCGCCGTTCGCCTCGGGCAGGAAGTGCGCCGGGTCCTCGCCGCCCTCGCCCGAGTCGGACTTGGCGCCGATGCGGTTCATCGCGACGTTGAGGGTCTTGTGCGCCTCGGGCGATAGCGCGCCCAGCGACATGCCGGGGGTCACAAAGCGCTTGCGGATCGCGGTGATCGACTCGACCTGCTCGATGGGGATCGGCTGGCCCAAGGGCTTGATGGCCAGGAGGTCCCGCAGGTGGATCGGCGGGTTGGCCTGCATGGCCTTGCTGTATTGCTGCCAGAGCTCATAGGATGCCCGGTCGCACGCGCTTTGCAGCATGTGCATGGTCGTCGCTTCCCAAGCGTGCTTCTCGCCCGCGCGGCGCGCCTTGTAGAAGCCGCCGATAGGCAGGATGCCCGTGGGGCCGTGCCAGCCCTTGGCGTGGACCTCTTCCTGCTTCTTCTGCAGGCCGATGAGGCCGATGCCCGAGATGCGGGAATGCATCCCGGGGAAGTATTCGGCGACCATGGCGCGGCTCAGGCCCACGGCCTCGAAGTTGAGACCGCCGCGGTAGGACGAGATCACCGAGATGCCCATCTTGGACATGATCTTCAGGAGGCCCGCATCGATCGCGGCACGGTAGCGGCGCATCGCGTCGACGAGCGTGCCGTCGAGCAGCCCGCGTTCGATGCGGTCGGCGATGGAATCCTGCGCGAGGTAAGCGTTCACCGTGGTCGCGCCGCAGGAGATCAGCACCGCGAAGTAGTGCGGGTCGATGCATTCGGCGGACCGCACGTTCAGCGACGTGAAGGTGCGCAGGCCCTTGCGGGTGAGCCAGGAATGCACCGCGCTGGTCGCGAGGATCATCGGCATCGGGACGCGGCCCTCGTCCTGATGCTCGTCGGTCAGCACGAGATGCGCCGCGCCCGAGCGGACGGCGTCCTCGGCCTCGGCGCGGATGCGCTCGAGCCCCTGCCGCAGCGCGTCGGGCCCGGCCTGGAAGGTGCAGTCGATGAAGGCCACGGCCCCGCCGAACTGCCCGACCATGACGTCGAACTCGGCGTTGGCGATGAAGGGGCTTTCGAGGACCAGGATCTCGGTCTGCGACGAGTCCTCGCTCAGCACGTTCTTGAGGTTGCCGAAGCGGGTCTTGAGCGACATCACCCGCCCCTCGCGGAGCGAGTCGATGGGCGGGTTCGTCACCTGGGAGAAGTTCTGGCGGAAGTAGTGCGAGAGCGGCCGGTACTGGGACGACAGCACCGCGGCGGGCGTGTCATCGCCCATCGAGGCCACCAGCTCCTTGCCGTCCTCGGCCATGGGGGCGAGGACCTGCTCCAGCTCCTCGACCGAGTAGCCCGCCGCGATCTGGCGGCGGCGCAGCTCCTCGCCCGCGAAGAGCGCCGTCTCGGGCACGTCGCGCAGGAGCGCGTTGAGGTCCACGACCTTCTCGACCCACTGACCGAAGGGCTGGGCGGAGGCGAGCTTGTCCTTGATCTTTACGTCGTGGAAGAGGCGCCCTTCCTCCATGTCCACGGCGATCATCTGGCCGGGGCCGAGCGCGCCCTTCTCGACGACGTTGCGCTCCTCGACCGGGACCATGCCCGCCTCGGAGCCGGCGACCAGCAGGCCGTCGCGGGTGACGACATAGCGCAGCGGGCGCAGGCCGTTGCGGTCGAGCCCGCCGCAGACCCAGCGGCCGTCGGTCATGGCCAGCGCCGCCGGGCCGTCCCAGGGCTCCATGATCGAGTTGCAGTAGGCGTACATGTCCTGCCACGCCCTGGGCATCTCGCCGGTCATCTTGGACCAGGCCTCGGGGACGAGGATGGTCTTGGCCATGGGGGCGGAGCGGCCCGCGCGGACCAGCACCTCGAAGACCGAGTCGAGCGCGCCCGAGTCGCTGGTGCCCGAGGGGATGATCGGCTTGATGTCCTCGGCCATGTCGCCGAAGGCGTCCGAGGACATGCGGATCTCGTGGCTCCGCATCCAGTTCACGTTGCCCTTGAGCGTGTTGATCTCGCCGTTGTGGGCGAGCATGCGGAAGGGCTGCGCGAGCGACCACTGGGGGAAGGTGTTTGTGGAATAGCGCTGGTGGAAGATGGCGAAGGCGGATTCGAACCGCTCGTCGAGCAGGTCGGGGTAGAAGACGGCGACCTGCTCGGCCAGCATCATGCCCTTGTAGATGATCGAGCGGCAGGAGAGCGAGGCGAGGTAGAGCCCGGCGATCTGCGCGGCCACGGCCGCCTTCTCGATCCGGCGGCGGATGATGTAGAGTTCGCGCTCGAATTCCTCGGCGTCGAGGTCCTTCTCGCAGCGGATCAGGATCTGCTCGATCTCGGGGCGCGTGGCGTTGGCCTTCTCGCCCAGCACGCTGATGTCCACGGGGACGTGCCGCCAGCCGTAGATGTAGTGGCCCATGCGGAGGACCTCGGTCTCCACGATGGTCCGGCAGCGCTCCTGCGCGCCGAAGTCGGTGCGCGGCAGGAAGACCTGGCCCACGGCGATGAGCTTGCCCATGTCGGGCTCGTGGCCGGTCTGGCGCACCTGGTCGTGGAAGAAGCGCACGGGGATCTGGACATGGATGCCCGCGCCGTCGCCGGTCTTGCCGTCGGCGTCGACGGCGCCGCGGTGCCAGACGGCCTGGAGCGCCTGGATGCCCTTCTCGACCACCCCGCGCGAGGGCGTGCCGTCGATGGCGACCACGAGGCCCACGCCGCAGGAGGCGTGCTCGTCATCCGCCTTGTAGAGCGAATGCTCGTGCATCCAGGCGCGCTTGGCTTCCTCGGCCTTGACCCAGGATTCGTCAAAGGTGGTCGTCATGGGTCATCTCCTTCGATGAAGGGGTTCTGCTGTTCGTAGTCGGCGCGGGTCTTGCGCGGGTGGTCGCCGTCGAGCCGGGCCGATTCCATGGCGCGGTCGACGTAGATCTCGGACCGGAGCGGCCAGTCGCGGGCCTCGTCGAAGAGGCCGGGCATCAGCTCGTAGCCTGCGTCCCGGGGCTCGCCGCCCTCGTCCTGATCGCGGAACCACAGGTGGGTTCCGCAGGCGGGACAGAAGCCGCGCCGGGCGAAGGCGGAGCTCTGGAACTCGCGCACCTCGCCCTCGACCGTGACCGAGGCGGCGGGCGCGGAGAAGCACAGGAAGAGGCCGCCCGACCAGCGCTGGCACATGCGGCAATGGCAGGCGCCGACGCGGGGGTCATGGGCACCCTCCACCGTGACGGTGACGGCCCCGCAGAGGCAGCGGCCAGTGAGATGGGCGGGCATGCTATTCACTGCTCATCCCCACCGATAGCCTTTTTCGCCCGCTCCATCGCCCACCCAGGTGAGAGGCTCTGGCGTCGGTTGGATGTGGAACTCTATACCTAGGTTATCCCTGTCGACCATGTCACGAGGCGTGATCTCATAGCTCAAGATCGTGCCCTGGCGGTACGATGGGAGAGCTTTAGCCTCATGGAGGGCTACTAGGGCGCCACGTTTAAGGCTCGCCTTAACAAGGTCTTCAGCTACGACCCAAGAGCCAGTTCGGAAGGTGCCGTTGGCCTCTTTGATAACGCCACGGTCACCGGAACAGACAAAGTGGTACTCAGTCACGACACCAGCGCGCCGGTTGCGAACTGTAGCGCCTGCCTTAACCTGCGCCATTCGTTCGACCCTAGCTGTCAACTCGGCATCACAGAGCACGGTCAGATCAGGCGCCCCCAACCTCATCGATCGCTCCCGAAGGTCCTGAAGACGTTCGGTAGGCAAATCCCTCAACTTCTCAGCCGTCCACGAATGTTTTGTGGAGACAGTTAGACCAGACTTAGCCTTCGAACTTTGGGCCATCACCCTTGCCCTCCTAAGACCGGGGACATCAAAGGTGCGCCCCAGGATGACATCGTCTCGCCGCAGCCGTACTTGGGATTGACGGACAGGAAGCCGCGCTCGCCGGGGAAGATGAACTCCTTCGGCGTGTCGTCCGCCTCGGAAACCTCCTCGCCCGCGACGACCGAGCTGCGCCCCGACAGGAACATCCGCCAGTCGCGGCTGATGTATTCGTTGCCGGTGGAGCGCCAGGACTCGTTGCCCTCGGCGTCGTAGGCGGTGATCTGGTATTCGGTCCGGTCGAGCGTGACGCCGTCGATGGTGACCGTCTCGCCCGTGAGGCGGTCCGAGCCCACGAAGCGGGTGGGGCCGAACGGATCGGAATTGGTCACGAAGTCGAAGCTGTCCTGCCCGTCCGACACCAAGGCGTCGAAGCTCGCGGGGTCCTTGGGATTCGGGGCCAGCGTCTCGCGGCTGCCTGACAGGACGTGGAAGGACTCGACCCACTGCGTCTCGCGATCGATGGCGCCGAAGTAGGTGATCCCCTCCTCGTCCATGTCGACGCGGCGCTGCCAGCCTTCGGGGTCGGCTTCGCAGGTGAAGTGGTGCGACACGCTGCAGGAGGAGGCCTGCACGGTGAGATAGGCCGTGCAGCCCTGGGGTGGCTGGAAGGTGCGGCTTGGCCCGGGGGCCTCCTGCGCGAGGGCGGGGGCGGCGAGGAGCAGGGGAAGGGCGAGGAAGAGGCGCATGAAGCGTGTCCTGTGATGCGGGTGGGGCTGGGACGGGTGTCCCCTGCCCTGCCTCCCCTGTCGAGGAGCGAATGCCTTACTCGGCGGCGACCCGGGTCCCGGCGGTCGCGGCCTGGCTGAGATACTGGAGGATCGCCGCCGCGGACTCGCGGCCGTCGCGGATCGCCCAGACCACGAGGCTCGCGCCCCGCACGATGTCGCCCGCGGCATAGACGCCGTCGAGCGAGGTCCGCCCCGAGCCGAACTCGGCGCGCACCGTGCCCCAGCGGGTCACTTCGAGGCCCGGCGTGCCCCAGAGCGCGGGCAGCGCCTCGGGCTCGAAGCCCAGAGCCTTGACCACGAGGTCGGCGCCTTCGAGCACCACCTCGCCCGCGGGCTCGGGCGAGCGGCGGCCGGAGGCGTCGGGGGCGCCGAGGCGCATCTTCTGGACCTGCACCCCTTCGACCGAGTCGCCCACGAAGCCTTCGGGGGCGGAGAGCCAGACGAACTCGACACCCTCCTCCTCGGCGTTGGCGACCTCGCGCTGGGAGCCGGGCATGTTGGCCCGGTCGCGGCGGTAGAGGCACTTGACCGAGGACGCGCCCTGCCGGATCGCGGTGCGCACGCAGTCCATGGCCGTGTCGCCGCCGCCGATGACGACGACGCGCTTGCCAGCGGCGTTCAGGGTGCCCTCGTCGAACTCGGGCACCTCGTCGCCGAAGCACTTGCGGTTCGAGGCGGTGAGATAGTCGATGGCGCGGACGATGCCGCGGGCAGCCGAGCCAGGCGCCTCGATGTCGCGGCTCTTGTAGACGCCCGTGGCGATCAGCACGGCGTCGTGGCGCCCGCGGATGGCGTCGAAGCTGAGGTCCTCGCCCACGTTGCAGTCGAGCACGAACTCCACGCCGCCGTCGCGCAGGTGCTCGATGCGGCGCATCACCACGTCCTTCTCGAGCTTGAAGCCCGGAATGCCATAGGTCAGCAGGCCTCCGGCGCGGTCGTAGCGGTCGTAGACCGTGACCTGCACGCCCGCGCGGCGCAGCGTGTCGGCGCAGGCGAGCCCCGCCGGGCCCGCGCCGATGATGCCGACGGACTCGGAGCGCTCGACGGAGGGGCGGATGGGCTTGACCCAGCCTTCCTCCCAGGCGTTGTCGGTGATGAAGCGCTCCACGGACCCGATGGTGACGGTGCCGTGGCCCGACTGCTCGATGACGCAGTTGCCCTCGCAGAGGCGGTCCTGCGGGCAGATGCGGCCCGTGAACTCAGGAAAGTTGTTGGCGGCCTGCGCGATCTCGTAGGCTTCCTGCAGGCGGCCCTCGGCGGTCAGGCGCAGCCAGTCGGGGATGTTGTGGTGCACCGGGCAGTGGGACTGGCAATAGGGCACGCCGCATTGCGAGCAGCGCGAGGCCTGCTCGGCGGCCTTGGGCTTGGCGAAGTCGCCGTAGATCTCGAGGAAGTCGTGGCGACGCTCCTCGGCGGTCCGCTTCTCGGGCATGTCGCGGCCGAGGGTGACGAACTTGAGCATTTTCTCGACGGCCACGACGCATCCTCCTGACGCTGGGTCGGAGATGCGTCTAAGCCACCGTCGCACTCAAAGCAAGTCAGCAATGCTGACCTAACCCTTGGTATTCTGCCGCCCTACCCGTCGGATCGCGCAAGATTCCGCAAATTATAGGTCAGTCACACTGACCTTATCTGTCAGAACCCCAACGCCAGCAGGGCCAGAGCCCCGGTGCCCACGATGATTCGCCACCAGCCGAAGAGCGCGTAGCCCTTCTGGCTCACGTAGCCCAAGAGCCAGCGGACCACGGCGAGGCCGCTCAGGAACGCCATGGCGAAGCCCACGGCGATCAGGCCCATGTCGCCGAAGTCGAGCACGTCACGGTTCTTGTAGAGGTCGTAAGTCACCGCCCCCGCCATCGTCGGCAGCGACAAGAAGAACGAGAACTCCGCCGCCGCCCGCTTGGACACGCCCAGGAGCAGCGCCCCCACGATGGTCGAGCCCGAGCGCGACACGCCCGGCACCATGGCGAGGCACTGGAAGAGCCCGATGCCGAACGCCGTCTTCAGCGGCAGGCGGTCGGCCTCGTGGTGGCGGGGCGTCAGCGCCATGCGGTCCACGAAGAGGAGCACGACGCCGCCCAGGATCAACATGACCGCGATGAGGACGGGGGTCTCGAAGAGCACGGTCTTGATGACGTCGTGCAGGACCGCGCCCAAGGCCGCCGCCGGGAGGAAGGCGAGGAGCACCGCCCCGATGAAGTGCCGCGCCACCGGGTCGCGATGGGCCGAGCCGAAGACCCAGGCCAGCTTGCCCAGGTAAACGGTGACGATGGCCAGCACCGCGCCGAGCTGGATCACCACCTCGAACGTCCGGCCCGCGCTCTCGAAGCCCAGGAAGTGGCCGGCGAGCAGCAGGTGGCCCGTCGAGGAGACGGGGATGAACTCGGTCGCCCCTTCCAGCACCCCCAGGAGAGCGGCGGTCAGCGTCTCCGGCACGGCCATGGGGAAGGCGGCGACCTCGGAGGAGGACGCGAGGGCCGCGGCGGCCGGCAGGGTCATGTCGTGCTCCTCGGGAGAGCGTCAGCCGCGCAGGTTGCGCGCCGACTCCTGGATGGCGGCGTACTGGCCCTGCGGGCGGAAGCGCCACAGGTAGTCGGGCAGCACAGCTTCGAGCGCGGTGGGGGTGATGCCCAGCGCCTCGAAGCCCGTCGCGCCGGCGGTGGCGACGTTGTGCGACCGGAGCGAGGCCACCTGATCGCGGGTGATGGGCTGGGGCGCGAGGCCCCCGGTGAGCGTGGCGCCGAGGCCGAAGCCCCGCGCCATGAGGCCCGCGAGCCAGAAGGGCAGGTTCAGGACGAGCCGGCGGCGGCGGATCACCCCGAGCATGAGGTCCATCAGCTCGCGGAAGGTCATCGCCTCGGGGCCGGCGAGCTCGTAGACGCCGGGGGCGGCCTCGCCCGTCACGGCCTTCTGCGCGGCGGCGGCGACGTCATCGACCCAGACGGGCTGGAACAGGGTGTTCGCGCCCACGACCGGCAGGACCGGCCCGCGCGAGGCCATGGTGGCGAAGCGGTTGAAGAACGAATCCTCCTGCCCGAAGATCACCGAGGGGCGCAGGATCACGGCGTGGGGCATGTGGCGCAGGACCGCCGCCTCGCCCGCGGCCTTGGAGCGAGCGTATTCGCTGCCGGCCTCGGCGCCGGCGCCCAGGGCGGAAATCTGGACAAGCCGGCGCACGCCCTGTTCGAGGCAGAGGCGCGCGATGCGCTCGGCCCCCTGGACGTGGATGGCGTCGAAACTGTTGCGCCCGCCCATGTCGAAGGTGCCCACGCAGTTCACCGCCGCATCGGCGCCCGCCAGCGCCTCGCGCACCGAGTCGTCGTCGCGGATGTTGCAGAAGGTGGGGACGACCTGGCCCACATGCCCGTAGGTGCGCACGAAGCCGGCCTCGTCGGGGCGGCGGACGGCGATGCGGATGCGCCAGCCCTCCTTGGCGAGGCGCCGCGCGATGTAGCGCCCGAGGAAGCCCGAGCCCCCGAAGATCGTCACCAGCTTCGCCATGGGCCGTCCCCTCCTGCGTGTCCGCGATGCATCTACCGCCCGCGATGCCCGCGGGCAAGCGCAACCGACCCCTGTTGACACCCCCTGACACTCACCTTAAGAGCCTCCCCACACCCCGTGCCCAGGTGGTGGAATTGGTAGACGCGCTGGTTTCAGGTACCAGTGTCCGAAAGGACGTGGAGGTTCGAGTCCTCTCCTGGGCACCACTTTCCCCGAGAAAGTGAACTAGCAGGCGGCACTTAACCGCTGAGGCTACGATCTAATCCACCCTTTTATCCACCCAGAGATGCCTCATTGGGCACACAGCTGGGATGGACCAGAGCGCTCTGTCTGAGGCATGTCAGGCGAGCACTGCGAGGCCTCGCAGCGCGGCTGGTGAGGGGGTTCACACAACTATGTTCCAGGTCAACCGCGCCGAGAACCGCATCCGACGGTTGGAAGAGCGACGCTTTGGCGAGCTCGGCCTCCGCGAGCGTGACCACTTGCAGGAGTGGCTCGCCGGCCTGCCCGACGCGCTGGGCGAAGAGCTCCTTATCATTCAGAAGGAGTTCGACGGCTTCGCCGACACGCGCGAGCGGCTGGATCTCCTCGCGCTCGACAAGGAAGGTCAGCTCGTCGTCATCGAGAACAAGCTCGACGACTCGGGCCGGGACGTCACGTGGCAGGCACTCAAGTATGCCGCCTACTGCTCCAGCCTGACCAAGGCGCAGATCGTCGACATCTACCAGAGCTACCTCGACCGCCACGAAAAGGGCAGCCGCGCCGCCGAGCGCATCTGCGAGTTCCTAGGCGCGGAGGACATCGAGGAGGTCCAGCTCAACGTCGGTAACGGCCAGAGGCTCATGCTTGTTGCCGCAAACTTCCGAAAAGAGGTTACAGCGGCGGTGCTCTGGCTGCTGAGCCACGGCATCCGCGCACAGTGCTTCCGCGTCGTGCCCTTCAGCCACGGCGAGGAGCTGTTTCTTGACCTCCAGCAGATCATTCCGACGCCCGAGGCCGCCGACTTCATGATCGGCATGGCCACGAAGGAAACAGAGGAAAAAACCATCCAAGCCGTCCAGAAGCCGCGCCACCTGTTGCGTCATGCCTTCTGGGAGCAGGCTCTCGAACAACTCCGCGCCGCAGGGATCAGCCGCTTCAACTCCATAAACCCATCGCAGGACCACTGGCTGAACGCGGCGACGGGCATGTCCGGTGTTACCTTCACCCTGATCTTCTCAAAGGACGAAGCGCGGGTGGAGGTAGGAATCACGCGCAACGACGCGGTTGAGAACAAGTGGGTCTTCGACAAGCTCCACGAGCAAAAAGAGCAGCACGAGACCAAGTTTGGTGTCCCACTCGACTGGCTACGGCTCGACGACAAGAAGGCCTGTCGGATCGCTTGCGCACAGCCTTTTGAGGGCTACAACCGCGAGAACTGGCCGGCCATGATCGACTGGATGACCGACCATATGCGGCGCCTGCAGGACACCTTCACTGGGCCCCTGGCGACCCTGAACGGCAAGCTCAAGAACGGCCAGGGCCCGGCGTGAGCTTACCTTCCCGGTCTGGCCGCGAGGTGCATGCCGCGCAAGCTGTCATCCAGCAACACTCGTCGTTCTGTAGCGCGGCCAATCTACCAAGCCGACAGTGGTAATGCGTTCAACTCTGACCGGATCTGCCGCCATCGCGGCAGATGAGCGTCCAGAACTGCGACAAAGCTCTCGTCATGGCGACTGGATATGAGGTGAGCCAACTCATGCAGGATCACGTAGTCGATAGCTTCGACGGGCTTCTGCGAAAGCTCTTCGTTGAGCCAGATGATGCGGCTGCCGGGATTGCAGCTTCCCCACTTGGTCTTCATCTTGCGAAGGCCCCAGGAGGTCGGGGCGACACCCAATACCTCTGACCAGTCAGCGATCCTCGGCGCCGCAACGCGTCGAAGCTGGGTGCGGTGCCAGTTCCTCATCCACCTACGGCGGTCCTCCACCGTGCTGCCTTCAGGCACGAGAAAGCTGAGGCGATCAGCTCCCTGCTTGGCAATGCTATGGACCTTCTTCTTCCAAGGGGTGACATCCAGGCGCAGCGGTCGGCCGAACAGGAAGTGGGTCTCGCCCGACACGAGTTGACGGGGGGCTTGCCGATCCTGGGCCAAGAATTGGGCCTGCTTTCGTCTGATCCAACCCATGCGGGTCAGCACCGCAATCCGGATCGCATCAATGCTGAGCACCTCGGGAGCTGCAACGCGAACATAGCCGTTGGGCGGATAGACCCCGATATGTAAGTTCTTGATCTTCTTCCGGTGCACCTCGACGTCGGTGCCGCCGATGGTCAAAGTTTCAATACTCACTGTGACTCTTCAGGACCTCCAAGATCCGCTCCACCGCTGCCTGGTCCGACAGGCATGCCTCAAGGCAGCGCTTCACTCTCCGCTCCTTCATAGCATGACCGCGCCATCCATGCGGCGCAGTGGCTCGAACCGCCGTGTCCACCGTCAAGGCAAGGTCAGCGTCTTCCCCGAGGTTGTCGAACAAGGCCTTCCTTCCGGGCGTGTTCATCGCGTCGGGATAGCTCCTGCCATGCCCAGCCTTCACATCCCTGACCAGAGCAGCAATCCTCTCGAGATACTCGGCATAGGCGATCGCCTCACCTCGCCTCTGCTGGACCAGAGTGCTGAGTAGCTCCGACATCTTCTCGTAGAAGCGAGGGTTGACGGGTGATTCATCGATGATGAGCTTTCGGACATTGTTCTCGATGGCCTCGGCTACGTTCTCGCGCTTCGTCTTGGCCGCGGCGGGCAGGTCATCCTCGACGGCAGCGCCCTTGGTGCTGATGAGGTCAATCAGGCTAATGTCGTCGAGACGCGACACCACCTTGGAATCTTCGGCCCGGATGTAGGTGTCGATGAGGTGGCGCATCGCCGGCTCGTAGAGCTTTAGATCAACAGCGTCGCCGCTGTGGAGGCGCACCGCATCGCGAATGCCAACGGCCCGCTCGACTTCATTCCGATAGCCGGCAAGTTCAAGGTGGTTAAACTCCGACTCCGCAGGCTCGGCTGCAACGTTTCCGTATGCGCGCGCATAGCGCCCCGCGAGACTGTAGAGGGCCTGCCGTCGGCGCTCCTTTTCCTCAGCCTCTGGGTCACAATCAATCCCTTGGGGGCTTGAGAAGTATGCGAAGATCTCATCATCCCCTTTTGGTTGATCAACAGCATCGAGTAGGCCGAACCAGGCGTCGCGCGCCGCCAGCAGATCCTGATCCGCGCGTTCTACACGATTGCTGATCAGCCCCTTCACATCTTCCTTATCGAAGGCGTCGAAGGCCTCGGAGGTGTAGTCGTCGACGGCGCGTTCGATGTTCCTGAACAGGTCCTTGTAGTCGACGACGTAGCCGAAGTCCTTGTCATCGCCATCAAGCCGGTTCACCCGGCAGATCGCCTGGAAAAGGCCGTGGTCCCGCATCTGCTTGTCGAGATAGATGTAGGTAGCCGTCGGCGCATCGAAGCCCGTTAGGAGGCGGCTGACGACGATCAGCAGCTTCATGCGGCCGGGCTCCTTCTTGAAGAGCTTCAGCGCCTCCTCCTCGTAGTCCTCCTCCGATGTCTCGCCGAGCAGATCCTGGTAAACCCGGTGCACATACTGCTTCTCGGTTTCCCCCATGCCAGTCTCTTCGCCGGTGATCTCAGGGGCGGCGCGCTTGTAGGAGGTGACGATCGCACACTTGTTGGCCAGCACTGAGCCGGACTTGCGGAAGATTTCGAAGAACCGGCACGCTTCGGGAATGGAGCCGGCCACCAGCATGGCGTTGCCCAACCCTGACTTCAGGCGGGGCTTCATCTCCATGTCCATGATGATGTCGCTGGCGATCTGCTCGAGGCGGTCCTTGCTGGAGAGCACGCGTTGCAGGGTGCCCCAGCGCTGCTTTAGAGTGGCCTTCGCGACGGGCGTCAGTCCGCTGGTCTTCGCCTCGAACCACGCGTCGATCTTACCCGGCGCGGTAATGCGTTGATCGATGTCGCGGGCCTCATAGCGCAGGTCCAACACCACACCGTCCTCAACGGCTTCGTCGAAGCGATAGGGCGTCCCGATATAGGGACCGAAGGTTTGGAGAGAGGACTCCCGGTCGGACCGCAGCAGGGGTGTGCCGGTGAAGCCGATGAACATGGCGTCCGGCAGGATTTGCCGCATCGCTGTTGATTTCCACCCGGAACTGAGCCGGGTAGGCGCGTAATTTCCACTGAGATTTGAGCCATGTGACC
>NZ_VDFV01000082.1 GCF_006152145.1 Rubellimicrobium roseum
TGCGCCAAAGGGGTCCCGTTTGGACGCCGATCACCCCGGAAGCGGGGTCCTTATTCCATGCTGATCAACACTCAGCCCGCACGCCTTTCGGACCCTGGCGGCCACGCTGCTCGCGGAGACCTCGCCCGAGGACTCGTTGCACACGAGGCCGCTCCTTGGTCACCGGCAGTTCGCCACCACCGAGCAGTTCTACATTCGCGCCAGCCAACTCCGGGCGGCGCGGAGCATCTCACAGGCACTGCTTGGGATCCGGGACGCCGAGCTGGAGGTCCCTGAACCTGAGGAGACCGAGTGAGCTTATGATCATCAGGGGGAGCCATCCCGTGACCCGAACCACTATCTTCAATGTGCGGTATGTAGTGGGTCAGTCAGTCAGTCAGTCAGTAGGTTAGTCGGCTGACTTCCTGCTGCGAAGCTTCTTCTCATAAGCATCAAAGGCTTCTTCCAGCACTACCGCTATCTGCATGTCATAGTCTTTGGCCAAAGCTTTGATGCGGTCGCGAACCGACGGCTTGACCTTGAAGCTCATCATGTCGCCGCGCCGCTCTTCCGGGTTAGCCTTCACCGAACGTGAGGCCCCTACCCTATCAGATTCAGCGCCACGCTGCGGAATGCCCGTGTCCGCTGGCGTAGCTTCCGGGTTGATGAGGCCACCCATGTTCAACGGCTTCTTGCTCAATCCATGACTCCTTCGATGTAGCCATACAGGCTTTGGAACTCTTCAGCCGCCCGTGTATCGGTGGTTTCGGTGACGCCCTGCCCTGTCACACTGGCTTCCGCGTAGATCGTCCGTTGCGCGACTTGGACAGGAGCTACACGCCCATGCTGTGCCAAGGTTTGTAGCGCCATTGTCGTGACCTTGGCGCGCGGCAAGACCTGAGACAGGAGAAAGACGAACGGTGTCTTCGTTTGCTTGAGTAGGTTCAGCGTGGCACCCACTGCCCGAAGATCGTCACCGCTTGTCCGCACAGGGACTATGGCTAGGTCGGACGCTTCCAAGACGGGCTGAAGGGACGTGCTTGCTGCTGGTGGGGTGTCTATCACGCACAGGTCGAAGTGGTCCCGCATGGTCTGCATGACGGCGGCTAGATCGTCTTCGGGTCCGACGCTGAACAGCTTGGGTTCATCGGACTCGCGGGCATCCCACCACTGACGAAGCGATTGCTGCGGGTCGGTGTCGATGAGGCAGACCCGCTTTCCGGTTTCAGCGGCGGCTACTGACAGGTTGCGGGCGGTGGTTGTCTTCCCTGCCCCGCCCTTCTGAGCCACCACGCATATGGTTTTCACGGCTTCCTCTCCTGATCGTGAGTCTATGGAACACAACACCATTTCACGGAAGTAGGCCAGTCAGTCTGTTGGTCAGTCAGGCGGTAGGTTGGTCAGTGTGGCGGTCAGGCAGTCGGTTGGTCAGTCAGTCATTCGGGTGGCTTACCAAATGCCTGAATTCACTGGCCTTGGCGTAGCGTTGACACTTTGTTCGTCGGGAGCTAGATTTTTAACGGGCCATGACGATGCCGCAAACACCGTCATGGCCCTATGACCACCGGGTGCTGCAAACACCCACATGGTTTGGAAGTAAATTAGCGCTGACGTGGCGGCTTGTCCATGCGTCTAGGCGTTAGAGTGCTACCACAGCATGTGCCTTGCGCACCCCTACACAGGGAGGACGCGGCCATGACCAACACCCATGATTACCGCCCTGCCTTGAGTCCTGTGTTCAAGTGGACTGTCGTTGACCGGCCTGCCGCCATCAATGAAGCTGTCTGGAACACCGCAAGAGAGGGGGACGAAGACTCACTAGCTTAGAAATAAGAAGCCCCGCCGACGTGACCGCCGACAGGGCTCCAAACTTCTAGCTAGCACAACAGAACGTGGCCAAACGTTCCATAGGAAGCAAAAGACTTTGCACCTTCCTTTGTAGTGCTAGCCAGAAATTTTGACAAGCGCCTTTGGGCGAATGATCCCGCTTTGCCTTGGCGTTAGTTGGCGGTTCGTCGGCTCCACTCATGGAGTCGAAGTGAAGACGCATACCTATGAAGACCCTGCATCATCAGGGTTCAGGAAAATCGGCCTGTTCACGGCCAAGCCCCGCTACCGTATCGGGTCCGAAAGGGTTGGACGCTGCGAACACAAGGTGGCGCTCGCGCTGAAGCCTTCAGTGCTGGCCAATCTGGTACTGACTGCCCGACTGACTGACCGACTTTCCAGAAAGGTAGGGTCCCGCAACGGGGACCTTGGTCATGTGGCCCTGGAAGCGTTCGATTGGCTGCGGAAGGAAATGAAGGGCGGGGCAGGGTTCGTGGCCCATGCCTTCACCTACATCCGCAAGGCCATCACCCGTTCACGGTCTGCTGTCGTGGAAGGCATCCACCGTCTTGTGGATCAGGGATGGCTTCGGAAGGTCCGTCGCAAGGATGAGAACGGACAGGCGATCAACGCCTATGGGTTCAGCCTGCCGCGTTCTGCCTATGCCTTGGCGTCTCGGCTCTTCGGCAAGGTGGACGTTCCTGAAGACGTAGCCCGTGACTTCGACGCCATGTGCCAGCGGTTCCCACGGTGGCGCGTAGAGTGGGAAGACTTCTTGCGGCACATGAAGGACGTGTGGAAGGCGGAAGGCCATCCTGTCTCAGAAGGTCAGGGGGGTCAGACAGACGTTCTGGATCGGCATGACGACATGAGGGACCTTCCCGTGTCGCCTGCGGTGCCGCCGCGCTCTGATGAGCAGAACCGGTTTCACGTCTTGATGGACATGATCCTATCCCGCCTTGGCAGTGAGTCCGCTCAGCGGTCGCAAGCTTAGAACCCATACCTTCACCCCCTTAAATCGGGACCGAAGACAAGCACCAACCACCAAGCCACGCCAGATGACACGATGAAGGTTGCTTAGAAGCGGGTGAAGCCGCGCAAGCAAGCCGGAAACCTGTTGCAGTCGGAAGGGTAGGGGTTCAGTCAGTAAGTTGGTCGGCTGACTGACCTGCTGCTTTTCGGGTCACGTCCCGGACGGGAGGGAAGCCCCGCGATGCGGGCAGTCTCACTTGCGAACGGGAATTTTCAGCAACAGCCCAAATCTCGACCATCTTGAAGTTGCTGTCTTCGATGGGGTCGAAGGAGCGGAAACGGTCGCGGAGAACGTAAATCGCAGGCGCGATATCGGGGGTCAGAATGGTGGCTTCTGGAATGGGTCTCTTGAGTGAGGTGGGTCCGCAACCATTTCGTCCCGGCTGGCCGCAGACAAGATCAGATCGAGAGCCTATGAGGCGGCCTCCTCGGCCTCTGGGCCGGTCAGTTCGAAGTTCCCAGGCGCCGACCCGACCAGCCGAAACGGAACTGCGTCTTTGCTGTAGACAGACGGGTATCAGAGCGCCTCACTGAAGGTCTGTGGGTCCTGCAAGCCCAACGATAGCTCGTGCGAGGTATCATGAAACGCCGCCATGATCTCGACTGGCTCCGGGTGCTGCTCTTCGGCCTGCTCGTGCTGCACCATGTGGCCGTGGGCTTTGTCGCCTGGGGTGCGGACATCTATCGTTTCACCAACGACAAAGTGGCGGGAGACTGGCTGGGGCTTCTGATCTACTGGACCCATAGCTGGAGGTTGCCGGCGCTGTTCCTGATCGCGGGGATCGGTACTTACTTCGCCACGGGGCGGAGCCGGGGTCTGCGGTTTATCGGCTCGCGCGTGGCACGGCTCCTGGTTCCCGCGCTCTTCGGCACCTTCGTCCTGAACGTCGTCGCGGGCTATGCCATGGCGCGGATGACGGGCGATCCACCGGGCTTCTGGACCTTCTGGAGCCGGTGGCTGACCGAGCCTGAGCCACGGCAAGTCTTGCACCTGTGGTTCCTGTTCAACCTGACCTTCTACACGGTCCTGTGCTGGCCGCTCTTTGCTGCGCGCGAGCGGCTGGAGCGCATGCGCCTTGGCACACCATGGCTCCTGATCGGGTTGGTCCTGCTCTCGACTGCCATTGTGGTGCTGGTGAAGCCGCACGCGCCTGCTCTCGCCGGGGACGGCTATCAGTGGCCCTACTATCTCTCGATCTTCGCGGGCGGCTACCTTGTCGGAGCGCACCATCGAGAGGTCTTGGACGGAGTGGCGCTCTGGGCATTCTGGCTGCTTGCGGCTGCCACAGTCGTGTTCCTGCTCAAGGTGAGCCTACTTGCGGTCGAACTCGCGAGCGCCCCTGAGGTTGGCGAGGCGCTTGCCCGCGGCGGCTGGGTCCCGGCCGGGGTGGCGCCGGCCTATGAGCCGCTGTCCATGTTGCACTCCGCCAGCGAGGCCGCCACGGCGTGGCTTTGGGCGCTGACGGCCCTTGGCCTGTCAGCGCGCTACCTGCGTCGTGGCGGGCCGCTCCTGCGCCCGCTGAGCCGGGCCGTCTTCCCCGTCTATGTGCTGCACTTCCCCCTCACGATCGTGGGGCTCGCCCTTGTGGCGCAGCTCGACTGGCCCTGGGGCCTGGAGTTCCTGCTGCTGGCAGCCGTGGTCTACCTGCTGAGCGGGCTGCTCTATCTTGCAGCAGACCGGCTCGGATCCGCGGTCTACCTGATCGGGGGCCGTCCGCAGCGCGCGCCAGCAGTTCCGGCGCCGAGAGCGGGCGACCTGACCTGACGAGCGTTCCTGCCTGACTTGGCCTTGAAGCTCCTTATGGCCATGGCTCGCGCCAAGGGCAGGCTCCGGGGCAAGCAGCCCAAGCTCTCTGATTGCTAGCAGAAGGAGCTGCATCGGATGCACGACAGCGGGGACTACAGCATCAGCGACTTGGCTGGCTCTTCTCGGTGTCGCGGCCCACCATGTACCGCACACTCCAGCGCCAGCCAAGCGCGGCGTAGCAGCACGCGTTGGCCATTAGCGGCTGAGCCATAGGAGTTCAGGATCGAGCCTTGCTAGGCTGTCATGGCATCGCCGTGCCGCGCCATCCTGAGCCGACGCGTAGCCACTGCGAGCGCAGCATCTGGACCAGCTGGGCGATGTTCAGAACCAAGAAGACGAGGTTCCAGGCAACCACGGTCATCATCGGCTCTGGCTGGCTATAGAAGTAGACCAGGACACAGGCTGTCGCCACAACGGACAGCAGCCGCAGCCGTAGCATGTTCGTGGTGAAGTACCCCAGCATGAAGAGGACGTTCGCGGCGTTAATCAGGAAATCCATGACGGAAACTCAAATGATAGAAGCTCAAAGGCTTAGCCAGCCTCGACGGCTTACCGGCGAAGCGGGCTCTCGTGATATGTTTGCGGGCAGTTCTGCCAGGCGTGGGCTGCGTCGGTTGCCGCACCCGCTCCCGGAGGAACCTGCGCGTGCTTTCGCGCCGAAGGCTCTTGGGAACAAGTCAGGAAATTAGGACCGCTCGTTGCCGTAGCGCGGGAGCCTCACCTGCGTTGGGGCAATGCCCAAGTCTGGGTTCGCCCCTGCCGGCCGTCGGGCACGTGGAGGAGCCGGTCGAGGCGAGCAAGAGAGCTCTGTTGCAAACTCTGGGTGAGGGCGCATGAGGTCAGCGGGCACTCTCGCCACGCTCAGACTGCCTCGAGCCGCTCGTTGATTAGCGGCTCGGCCAGCGGTAGTCTGTCGTCGGTCATCGGGTGATCCTCTCGGGCTCGGTTGAAGTCGGACAACTCCACCTTAGCCACGGACCCCGATGACCACCTCAGCCCCCACCCGAAACTCCACCACGTTCGGGGACGCTACCCAGGACTGCCAAGACACTGATTTCCGCTCAAAGCCAGGACCTCTGTTGAGGCTGGCGTAAGGGGTATGGTGGAGGGGCCTCCTCCATCGGAGATGACAGAACCTCTGTTTTTCTAGATCACCGGGACCACGTGGGAAGATGATCCCCGTGCTATCCCTCATCCGCGCGCCGCGTTATCAGCTTTCGCAGTAAGCGCTTGGACGAGACACACAGGCGCTTGCTCGAACTCCAAGGCGAGCGCGATCAGGCTAGGAAGCTGTCTCCCTCAGGTCTCCTTGCCCAAGCGGCGACATATTCCTGCCGTGACGGGCTGTTTCTACTCTTCCTACGTGGTTGCCTGTGGTCGCGTGTCTGCTCCGGCAGCCATGGCTACACCGCACGGATACCGAGGGGGCGTCCGTGGCGACCGTCGTGCCCCCGAGTGGTCAACGGCCCGGGAGTTAGGCCCGGGTGCGTACACGCCGTCCGGGGGCGCGGCGGCTGCGGTCGCCCCCAACTCGCTCGCAGCTTGGCCGAGGCTACACCCTCGAACGGCCTCTCGACCCGTCCGACAAGTCGCAGGGCGCTGCTTAGTGGAGCGTGGCGCCTTGTCGGCCGAGCATGGCGGTGACGATGAGGTGCGCTTCCGCGTGCCGTTCGGACTCGCGCTTGGCCTTTGCCCGCGTCCGGCCCGCCTTGCGGTCCTCACGCTGCCGCAACGCCGCCGAGAGAAGCGTATCAAGGGCGAGAGCCTCGGCGCGGGAGAGGGTTTCGGTGATGTCGCCTTGGGTGAGGGTCACGCGGTCGGCGCGACGCCCGACCACCAGGTCGCGCCGGTCTGTCACCTTTGGTGGCTCTCCTGCCTTGGCAGGCCGGACCACCGTGCGGCCCCTGTGGATCGTGTAATCCCGGTGCCGCGTCTCGTGGGCCTTGGGAGTGGCTGCGATATAAAGCACGCGCATCAGTTCCCACAGGTCCCCGAGGCGGACGGAGAAGGTGGAGCCGGTAGGGAAGGCGATCCGGACCTCCTTCGACATGAGCTGGACAGTGGGTGTGGTGATTTCGGTCATCTCGGTCATGTCGCCTCCTTTCTGGCCGGTGTTGGTGGCTGTTGAAGCAGGTCAGCCCAGGCTTCGACCTGACAACACAAAAGGCCAGGACAGGTTCGCATCGGCTCGACAGGTCTGGGGCTGAAGGCCGCAGAACTCGCCTGTGGGAGTGAGGGACATGAGCCGATGGTCAGGACGGCTGGACCGTGTCGGAGAGCGGGTCCTTGCGATGGCGGGACGCGAGCCCGACCGATCGCGAAAAAGGAAGCCCCATAAAGGGCCTGCCGACATGATCATTATCTGGAGCCTGAGGCCTGAACAAGGCCATGAAAATTCGTGGAAAGAACGTCCGATGATCAACTGTCGTTGAGTGCCGCTCCCGCCCGCGCGACCCTCTTGAAACCTGCGAGGGTCTTTCCATATCGCCTGTCGCCAGTTGCCCGTTGTGGGGCTGGCACTGTCAAGCGGGCGTCAGGGACGTCGGATCGGACTTGGCGCCACCTTGTATCCATGTTGCTCAACGGAGGATGTGGCTATGAGATCTACGTTCGACTTCGCACCGCTGTTTCGCTCCAGCGTTGGCTTTGACCACCTGCTGAATGCGCTGGAAGCTTCGAGCCGTCCCGAGGCCGTCGACAGCTGGCCGCCTTACGACATCCTGAGGTCCGGCAAGGACGAGTACCGCATCACCATGGCGGTTGCAGGCTTCTCGCCTGAGGATGTGACCCTTACCCAGGAGCCCAACATCCTTGTGGTGGCCGGTCAGAAGGCCGACGAGGTGCAGGGCCAGTATCTGCATCGCGGCATCGCCCAGCGGTCCTTCCAGCGTCGCTTCGAGCTCGCCGACCATGTGAAGGTCACGAGCGCCAACCTTGTAGACGGTCTGCTCACCATCGACCTCGTGCGCGAGATCCCTGAAGCGATGAAGCCTCGCCGGATCCAGATCGCCTCGGACCCGGCTCTGGCCAAGACCGAGGATCCCCGGCAGATCGAGTCCGATCAGCACGCCGCCTGAGATAAAGCGCGACCAGTCTTACCAGAGCAAAGCATCACAGCGCCCGGTGATCCGCCGGGCGCTGACGAAGTCGTGTCGATCTGTGTCCATCAAACGACCGGACACTGTTGGCGAAGTCAGAACAACGTACTGAGTGCGGCGAAAATCGAGGTTTGGGGCCGTCTAGCGCGTGCCAAAGCCGCAACTTCAAGGCTCGACAGCCACCCGGCTTCGACTTCGCCAACAGTGTCCGTTCGTTTTCCTGACATTTCAGCTCATGGCTACTGCCGCTCAGGGTACCCTGTTGAGCGGCCGGAGGCGTGGTATGCCCCACGGAGGCAATACCGTGTGAAACAGGGAGGCGCAGTTCATCAGTTGTCCCGCATCTCGGCCGCCAGGAAGTCGATGAAGCGACGCACGGCGGGCAGAAGGCCACGCCGGGACGGAAAGACCGCATGGATGATGCCTCTCGGGACCGACCAGTCGGGCAGCAGCACCTCCAACTTCCCGCCGGCGATGTCCTGTGCCACGATGTAGTCCGGCAATTGCACCATGCTGACCAAGAAGGAGGACTACCGGGCTCCGGCGCGGGCAGCGACTGCATGACACGCGTCCCGTCGCAGCCCGCCTGACGTCGGTGAAGGAGCGTGTGAGAAGTCACCTGGCTCGGCGCCGCCTCCTCGCCAGCCTTTGTTCGGGCGCCCGAGGGCAACGACTGCGCCGAACGCTTCATCCGGGCCCTGAAGGAGAACCTGCTCTGGGTCCGGACCTTTCAGACGGTCGAGGAACTCCGTCTCGCTCTCATCGGATTCAAGCAGACCTACAACGAACACTGGCTGACCGAGCGGCATGGTTACCGCTCGCCCGCCTAGTTCCGGCGCGACCAAATGGACAGCATGCCGCTGGCCGCATAATCGCAATCGAGTGTCTCACGATCCGGAGGCGTACACTCCCAGAAGCCATCCTTGGCTCGGCCTGCAACGACGAAGGCCGCCGCCCGAGGGGCGACGGCCTTGCCTACCGTAGTTGGGCCCGGCCCTGGATGCGGGCCGGTTAGGGGGCCTACAGCAGGAAGTCGCTCGCGATCAGGTCGGTGACGCCGCTGATCCTGATCCGCATCTCGGCCCCCACATCGGCATCCGTGTCGACGAAGACGAAGGTGTCCGTGCCATTAGTCTCGTAGCGGACCTGCGTCGCCGAGCCCGTGGTGAAGGCGTCCGTGCCGATGAAGTTGAAGGTGAGCGAACTCACGCCGCTCAGGTCGATTATGTCCCCACCGACGATGCCGCCACCCTCGAAGTCGAAGATCGTGTCGCTGGGCGTCAGCGTGCTGGCGGATGTGGAGGAGAAGATGAATACATCATCCCCCGCGCCGCCGGTGAGCCCGTCGGTGCCGAGGCCGCCGATCAGTTCGTCAGCGCCCGCATCGCCGAAGAGATTGTCGTTGCCCCCGTTGCCGCTGAGCATGTCGCTGCCTGCGCCACCCAAGAACAGGTTGGCGGCGCCATTGCCGAAGATCGTGTCATCCCCCGAGCCGGCGGTGATGTTCTCGACAGTCGTGAGGGTGTCTGAGGTCGCCGCCGTGGCGCCGCTGCCCACTGCGACCGTGGGGGCCACGGCCATGTCGATGGTCAGGCCCGT
>NZ_VDFV01000083.1 GCF_006152145.1 Rubellimicrobium roseum
AAAGCTTCAGCGCCTTCATCTCCTTGGCAGCCACCGTCATCCGACTGAGGTGAACGTCAACAAGCCCTAGTTCAGCTTTGGGAATTGGGCGGCCGACGGCACGACTGGCTGCCCGAGGCTGCCAAGGCGCTGTTACTTCGCACGGTGGAGATCGGCTGGAACCGTGAGATGGGCGGGTTCTACTACACGCTCGACTGGCAGGACCAGCCGGCGCAGGCCGACCGGTTCTGGTGGCCGTGCGCCGAGGGGACCGGTGCGGCCGCGACCTTGGCCGCCATCGACCCGGACCTGCGGTTCGAGCTCTGGTACCGGCGGATCTGGGACTTCACGGCCAGCTTCCTCATCGACCGCGAGCATTGCGGCTGGTTTCCCGAACTCGGCCCTGATCTTCGCCCCGTCTCGCGGGTGTTCGTCGGCAAACCCGATCTCTACCACGCCCTGCAAGCCTGTCTTATCCCGCTCCTGCCCACCCGCGGCAGCATCACGCATGGTCTCCGGGATGGAGGTAGAAGTCTGCTCGGCGGATGACAGAGACACAGGCGACCTGGTCGGCCGCGCCGTGCGAAGCCTGACGGCCGGTCGGGGCAGCGGTTGAGAAAGCAGCCTCTTGGCGCTAAGCCGACGAAACCCTTTTTTGCTTTCCACCACCCGGCAATGGCCGACGCTCGCCGTCAGGCCATGTTAGAGGCGGCCTCAAGCCTCCACTCGCCTCCCGGCAGTTATCTCAGGAAGGGGTCGATCACCTCGATCGTGCCGTCAGGGCGGTGGGTCAGCTCCGTCACCTTGGCGTTGCGCAGATGCGTCCGGTTCGACAGCTGGGTGTCGTGGTAGAACAGGTACCACTGCTCCGCGACCTGAAGGATGGAGTGGTGCGTGGTCCAGCCCTGAACCGGCTCCAGGATCCGACCCCGATACGTGAACGGGCCATAGGGCGAGGTGCTGGTGGCGTAGGTGAGGTAGTGCGTGTCGCCGGTCGAGTAGCTCAGGTAGTACTGGCCCGCATGCTTGTGTATCCAGGCCGCCTCGAAGAAGCGGCGGTCGTGATCGCCGCCCAGGAGTGGGAAGCCCTTCTCGTCGAGGATCAGGGCCTCGCGCGGGGGCTCGGCAAACTCCAGCATGTCGTCGGTGAGCCGGGCAACCCTTGGGTTCAGGGCCGGCTGCTCGTCCTGCTCGAGATCGGTCTTGGAGCCGTTCGGGTCGTAATGTCCCATGGTCCAGCGCTGAAGCTGACCTCCCCAGATCCCGCCGAAGTACATGTAGCTGGCGCCATCGTCGTCGGTGAACACCGCCGGGTCGATGCTGTGGCTGCCCTTGATGGGCTCCGGCTCCGCCCGGAAGGGCCCCTCGGGTCGGTCGGCAGTTGCCACGCCGATCCGGAACACGCCCTCATGGTCCTTGGCTGGGAAGTAGAGGAAGTAGCGCCCGTTCTTCGTGGCAGCGTCCGGCGCCCACATTTGCCTTGAGGCCCAGGGCACGTCATCCACGTCGAGCGCCACTTCGTGGATGGTCACTTCCCCTCCCACGCGGTCCATGGAGATGACCTGATAGTCCCGCATCTCGAAGTGCGAGCCGAGATCGTCTTCGGGCGTGGTGCCGTCGATATCGTGGGAGCCATAGACGTAGATCCGGCCCTCGAAGAGGTGCGCCGAAGGATCGGCGATGTAGATGTCCCTGAGCAGCGGCTCGCTGCGGTGGCGGCGCTCGTTGGGTTTACCGGGGTCGGGCTGCACGACCATGGGCCTCTCCTGCAAGTCAGACCTGACTTATCCCGGCGCGCCCCCCGAGGCGCAAGACCGAAGCTGCGGTTCTCTCTGAATCAGGACGGCTGCGGACGGAACTGGGCCCCAAGGCCGCGATGGATGTCCTTGTCGGCGCCGCTGACATGAACCGGCTGCGGGATCCGGGGTGCCCTCCCTTGAGGTGGCAGCGACACCTGCAACTTGAGTCACGACCGAGCTTTGGAGCGACCAGGAAACGTTGCGCCGCGGCGGCCGACATATCCCTCTGCGGCACCCACGCCGTGCTTCAGCTGACCACCCTGATCGAAAGGCGGTCAAGCCTTGGGCCATTGTCGTGTCTTGCCTGATCGTTCCAGTTACAATCGGGGTTGTGGCAGGTCCCTGATCCGCTAGCTTCTATCTAGAAGGCTGCTCGCAAGACGGCGCCGAGGACGATCGGGAGGGGACACATGGCATCCGTCACGCTGCGCGGCATCGAGAAGAGCTACGGCGCGGTGCCGGTTATCAAGGGCATCGACCTCGCCGTCGAGGAAGGCGAGTTCGTGGCCCTCGTCGGCCCTTCGGGCTGCGGCAAGTCCACGCTTCTGCGCATGATCGCCGGGCTCGAGGAGATCACCGTCGGCGAGATCAGCATCGGCGACCGGGTGGTGAATGACCTGACCCCGCGCGAGCGCAACATCGCCATGGTGTTCCAGAGCTACGCGCTCTACCCGCACATGACCGTCGCCAAGAACATGAGCTTCAACCTCGAACTCTCGCGCGTGCCCAAGGCGGAGATCGCCCGCAGGGTCGCGGAGGCGGCGCGGATGCTTGAGCTCGAGCCACTGCTCGACCGCTCGCCCGCCCAGCTCTCGGGCGGCCAGCGCCAGCGCGTCGCCATGGGCCGTGCCATCGTGCGCGACCCCTCGGCCTTCCTGTTCGACGAGCCGCTCTCGAACCTCGACGCCAAGCTGCGGGTGCAGATGCGGGGCGAGATCAAGACGCTGCACCGCAAGGTCGGCACCACCTCGATCTACGTCACCCACGACCAGATCGAGGCTATGACGCTGGCCGACCGCGTGGTGGTGCTCGAAGGCGGTGTGATTCAGCAGGTGGGATCGCCCATGGAGCTCTACCAGCGGCCAGTGAACCGCTTCGTTGCGGGCTTCATCGGTAGCCCCGCCATGAACCTGGTCGACGGCGAGCTCGTTGGCCGCGACGGCGCGCTGCGGGCGCGGCTTGCGGACGGGCCTGAACTCGACTTCCGCCCGGGCCCGGGCGCGCGGGAGGGGATGGCGGTCACGGTGGGCCTGCGCCCCGAGCACCTGACGCCCGAGGGTGCGGGCAACGCGCTCACCGGGGCCATCGACTTCGTCGAGCCCACCGGAGGGCAGACGTACTACGCCGTCAACCTCGGCCGGAGCCAGATCATGGTCGGCATCAGCGGCGCGACAGACCTGCGGCGCGAGGGTGCCATGACCGTCCATATCACACCGGACTTCGTCCATGTCTTCGATGCAGCCATGGGGGGGCGCGTCAGCGCGTGATGCTTCCCCGGGCAGTCAGGACTTGACCGCCCCCGCTGTGAGCCCCGCGATGATGTGCCGCTGCGCCGCGAAGAAGGCGATCACCGTGGGCAGGATGGTCAGCGTGATGAAGGCCAGCACCAGCTGCCAGTCGGTCGCGAACTCGCCCCGATAGACCATCATGCCCAAGGGCCAGGGATACATCTCCTCGGAGTTCAGGAGGATCAGCGGCAGGATATAGCTGTTCCAGCTCGACACGAAGGAGATGATGCCGACGGTGGCGAGGATCGGCCGCGACAAGGGTAGCGTGATGCGCCAGAAGAAGCGAATGTAGCCGCAGCCGTCCACGAAGGCCGCGTCGAAGAGTTCCTTGGGCATGCCGCGGAAGTAGTTGCGCATGAGCAGGATCGAGAGGCCGAGGCCGAAGGCCACCTGCGGCAGAACGACCGCCCAATAGGTGTCGATCAGCCCCAGGTCTCGGATGCGGATGAAGAGTGGCAGGATCGCCGTCGCGGCCGGAAACATCAGACCGAGCAGGAAGTAGTTCAGCAGGTAGCGCGAGCCGAAGAACGCCACGTGCGCGAAGACGAAGGCCGCCATGGAGCCCACCGCCAAGGTCAGGCCCACGGTGAGGAGCGCGATCACAAGCGAGTTGCGCATCTGCAGCCAGTAGCGCTCGCTGAACAGGATGTCGCCGTAGTTGGACCACTGCCAGTCGCTGGGCAGACCGAAGGCGTTGGTGCGCAACTCGCCCAAGGTCTTGAAGCCACCGAGCGCCGTCATGGCGAGCGGGATGATGACGACAGCCGCCACCAAGATCAACGCCGCGTAGATGTAGGACTGGCGGAGCGCGTCGGGCCTCAGCCCTGCCGCGCCGGGGGCGGGTCGGCTAGTCATGGCGCATGAAGATCCTGCGATAGGTGAAGGCCAGCGTCACGCTGATGACGAACAGCACCACGCCCACCGCGCTGCCGAAGCTGATCTGCAGGCGGACCACCCCGAACTGGTAGAGGTAGCTGACCATCGTGTGGGTCGAGTTGCCGGGCGCGCCACCCGTGAGCGGCATGATGAGGTCGAAAAGCTGGAGCGAGCCCACGATTGAGAAGAACACCGACAATCGTACCGTCGAGGCGAGGAGCGGGAGAGTGATGCGGAAGAACTTCTGCCAGCCAGTGGCGCCGTCCACCTCGGCTGCCTCCATGACCTCCTTGTCGATGGCCTGGAGCCCGGCGATGAACAGCATCATGTGGAAGCCGAAGTACTTCCAGACGATCACGGCGAGCACCGCCCAGATCGCCGTCTCGCGCTCGGCCAAAAGATAGACTGGCTCTCCGCCCGCGACCTGCACCACACCCGAGACGATGCCGAAATCGCCGTCGTAGACGAAGCGCCAGATCAGCCCCGCGGCCACGTCCGCGAGGACGTAAGGCAGGAAGAAGATCAGCCGGAACATGAGCGCGCCTCGGATGCGGTGCGCGAGAAGGTTGGCGAGCCACAGCGCCAGCGGGATCTGCACGAGGAGCGAGACCACGATGATCAGGCCGTTGTTCCGGAGCGCGGTAAGGAAGACCTTGTGGCTGAGCACGAACTCGTAGTTGCGCAGGCCCACCCATTGCTCGGGGGCGCCATAGCCGTTCCAATTGTAGAACGAGTACCACGCGGCCTCGCCCATCGGCAGGACGACGAAGAGCGTGAAAAGGAGGAGGGCAGGGGGCAGGAACAGGACCACCACGGGCAGGGTGGTCCGCAACGACGTAAGTTGCCGCCGCGAGAGGCCCCAAAGGCGATCCCCCGATCGGACAACCGGACCCGCGGTGGTGCCTGTTGTCATGCCGCCCTCCCGCCGCCGCGCCAATTTTCCCCCCGGGTCGCACCGCCTGGGCGCGTCCCGGGGACGGGGCGTCTCACATTTCCTCCATCATGGCAGTGTCTTGGAGCGTCTGCGCCGCGTCCTCGGGCGAGGTGCTGCCGTCCCAGAGCTCGACCGTAACGTCGTTCACGGTGCGCCCGAGGTTGGGGCCGAGGTCCTGGTCGAGGTAGTTCTGGTGGTAGCCGGACGTGGCCAGCGCCTCGGCCGAAGCGCGCACCAGCGGGTCGACAACGCCCTCCTCGGCGCCTGCCACGACGGGGATCATGCCCGTGGTCTCGGCCTGACGCCGCTGCTGCTCGGGAGCCGTGAACCAGCGGAGAAAGTCAATCGCCTCGTCGGGAGCGTTGGCCGTCACCGCCCACCCGTTGAGCCCGCCGAAGGTGTCGGTGGCGGCGCCGGCGCCGCCCTCGACCACCGGGAAGGCGAAGCGGCCGATGTTCTCCTGCGCCAATCCCTGGCCGTCGGTGGCCTGCGAGATCTGGTCGAGGTTGGTGTCCTCGAAGCCAAGGATCATCGCCGCGCGGCCGTCGGCGAAGTCGCCCAGAGGCTCAGGCCAGCGGCTCCCCTGCCAGCCGTTCTGGCAGGGCTCGAGCGCGCCGAGCTCGGCCACCTGCTCGCCTGCCTGCACGATGGCCGGGTCAAGGTAGGCGTCAGGGGCGCCGGACTTGGCGGCCTCCAGGGCCGCCGAGCCCCCGTTCCGCATGATGAGGTAGGAATAGTAGAAGTGAAGCGGCCATTTGTCTGCGCCGCCGCAGGTTATAGGCGTGAGGCCCGCGTCCTTGAGTGTCTGGACTGCGGCCAGGAGGTCGTCCCAGGTCTGAATGGCGGCGGCTTCCACTCCCGCCTGCTCGAATTGCTCCTTGTTGTAGAAGAAGGCCACCACACCCGTGCGATAGGGAACAGCCCAGACGTCGCCGTCGAAGCTGAGGCCGTTGATCGCCCCCTCGGAGTAGGTGTTGCGCCAAGCGCCGCCTTCGGCGTCCATCATCTCGGTGAGGGGACGCAGGGCGCCGGATTCACGCTGGATGTCGAGCACGCCGCCACCCCAACTGTAGAAGATGTCGGGGGCTTCGTCGGACTGGAGAAGAGAGGGAAGCTTGGCCTTGAAGGCCTCGTTCTCAAGGAACTCGAGATTGACGTCGATGCCGGGATTGGCGGCCTCGTACTCGGCCGCCAACTCTTCCCAGAGCGCGACGGCGTCGGGATTGTTCTCGACGTGGAGCATGTCGATCGTGGTCTGCGCGGCGGCGGCGCCTGCAATGCCAAGCCAGGCGGCAATGGCCGCCACGGACGTGCCCGTCCTGACGATGGTCATAGTCTCCCCTCCCATTGGTGGTCTTCTTGAGGGGATTGAGGCCCGGCGGCTGGGCCCCTGTCAAGATCATATCTAGACGCCCGGCCAGCCGCCCCCCGCCGCGCCTGCCGGGTTCTCGGCCATGGCCCGATTTCGCCAATAGGCTTCGGCGATCGCGCGGTTTAGGTCCAGCATTCGCTCCATCTCGCGACGCGCGCCCGCCGCATCTCCCCGCGCCACGGCCTCGGCCACCAGGAAGTGGCCCTCGCGCGACACGGGCCGGCCGTCCACCTTCTGCACTCCGAATTCGTAGGAGATGCGCAGGATCGTGGTGATGATCCCCTGCAGTTGTCGCATCATCAGGTTGTCGGTGGCGTCGAGGATCGTGCAGTGAAAGCGCCGATCGGCCTCGAACAGCGCCACGATGTCCACCTCGCCGGGCCGCAGGGCCTCTGCGGCGGCGAGCAGGGTCCTCACCTGCTCCGGTGTGGCTCTCTGGGCTGCGAGCGCGGCCGCGGCGGGCTCAATGGCGCAGCGCAACTCGGTGGTCTCGGCAAACATCCGGCCAATGCGCGGATGGGCTGGGCCGTGCCAAGCAGCGACGTCTGGATCGAGGAGGTGCCATTCCTCCAAAGGGCGCACGCGTGTGCCGTAGCGGCGGGCGGTCCGCAGGAGGCCCTTGCCCGACAGCACCTTGACGGCGTCCCGCACCGTCGCCCGGCTCACGCCCAACACCTGAGCGAGCTCGGGCTCGATCGGGATGGTTGCGCCGGGTGGCCAGATGCCAGCCACGATCCTGCGGCCCAGGGCTTCCACGGCCTCTCGCGCCGCACCCGACGGCAGCGAGGCGTTCAGGCCTGCTGATTTACGCAAGTGCGGCCGCAGCGGCTTCTCCCTCACCACCAACCTTCTTTACGTCTGATCTGAAGCGGGCAAGGCTGTGCTGCCGCGCCGCGCATCCGGCGCCCAAGCCGATGACATCAGAGGACCTCCGTGAAAATTGCCGCCATTGAGACCGTCGTCGTCAATGCCGTGTTCCGCAACTGGATCTTCGTCAAGGTCCTGACCGACCAGCCAGGCCTCCACGGCTGGGGTAAGGCCACGGTGGAGTGGAAGACCCGCGTGGTCGTGGGCGCAATCGAGGACCTCACGCCCCTTATCCTGGGCGAGGATCCGCTGCGCATCGAGCACGTCGTCCGCCGCATGACTCAACTGAGCTTCTGGCCCTTGGGCACCGTCGGTCTCTCAGCCGCCTCGGGCATCGAGCAGGCGCTTTGGGACATCAAAGGCAAAGCCTTGGGCGTGCCGGTCTGGCAACTCCTGGGCGACCGGGTGCGCGACCGCGTGAGGGTCTACACCCATCTTTATTGCGGCGATGCCCAGCGGCGGGCGCCTCAGGACGTCGAGCCCTTCTGCGAGGCTGTCGCCGAGACCCTGGCGCTGGGCTACGACGCGATCAAGCTCGGGGTCGTGTCCTACACTGGCCATGCCGCGCCCTTGCCGTCCGTTTGCTCGGTCGAGCGACTCGCGCTTCGCCTGCGCGAGACAGTGGGGGAGGGAGTGGACCTGATGTTCGACTCCCACGGGCGGCCGGACTCGGTCGAGGCGGCGCGCGCCTACGTGGACGCCCTGGCGCCGATCCGCCCCCTCTCCGTCGAGGAGCCAATTCAGCCCGGCTACCCTGCGGCTTTGGCCGACCTCGCGCGGCGGGTGGATTGCCCGCTTACGACCGGTGAGCGGCTCTTCACCTCGCCCGAATACGCGGAACTCGCGGCGTTGCGGGCCGTGACTTTCGTGCAGCCAGACCTTTCCCACTGCTTAGGCTTCTCCGGAGGGCGCCGCATTGCCGCCATCGCCGAGGCCGCACAGATAGGGATCTGCCCGCATAACCCCATAGGCCCCGTCGCGGGCGCGGTGGCGCTCCAGTTCGAGGTGGCCACGCCAGGCTTCGTGATCTAGGAGGAAGCGGTCGGAATCGTGCCCTGGTTTGAGGAGGTGTGCGCAGTTCACCCCTTGGCGATGAAAGGCGGCGCCTGGGCCGTCCCCGAGTCGCCCGGCCTGGGCATTGAGATTGACGAGTCCGCCGCAGCGCGCCATCCATTCGCCGAGGAAGTCATTCCCGCCTTGGATGCCATCCTGCCCGATGGATGTATCGCCAATTCGTGATCGACCTTGGACTTTCAGACCTAATGAAAGGACCGGTCCTTCTCCCCCGGCGATGGGAGAGCGGTCCGAGGGGCATTGTTGCGGAACTCGACTGGAGGCCGAGGTTGCCCCTTTCCCCTTCAGGTCAGGCGACG
>NZ_VDFV01000084.1 GCF_006152145.1 Rubellimicrobium roseum
TTCCGAGCGGGCCGTGAACACAAAGGCGTCGTGGCCCAGACCGCCGGTCAGCCTGTCCCGGCCCACCCCGCTAGACAGCCTGTCATTGCCCAAGCCGCCGTCCAAGATGTCATCGCCCTTCTCGCCTTGCAGAAGGTCATGCCCCGCAGCCCCGTGCAACCGGTCCTTGCCGTGACCTCCGTACAGAAAGTCAGCGCCGGCCCCCCCTGACAGAGCGTCATTGCCGTCTTCGCCATAGAACTGGAAGCGCTCGATCGAGGTGCCGACCGCCACTCCGTTGAACATCGCGCCGCCTCCCGCCTGAGAGACGGAGATGGTGTCGGCCTTCGCGCCTCCGGTGAGCCAGAGGCTGTCTGTCCCCGCTCCGCCATCGGCTCGGTCGCCGGCCTCGACGCCCAGAAAGGTCAGGACGTCGTCGCCCTCGCCGCCAGCCAAGCGGTCCAGTCCGGTCCCTGCTCCAAGCCGATCGTTGCCTTGTCGCCCGACCAGGATGTCGTTCCCGGCCTCTCCAGCGAGGGTGTCGCGCCCAGCGCCCCCATCCAGCCGGTCATTGCCCGCCTTGCCGTTGAGGAGGTTGTCGGTGTCGTTGCCGGTGATCCGGTTGTTCAGCCCGTTTCCGGTCCCGTTCAGGGCCGCAGAGCCCCGCAGCAGGAGGTTCTCCACCTCAGACGCCAGTGTCAGGCTGACCCAGGCGTTGACCTGGTCTGTGCCGCCATCTGCGGCCTCAACGATCGTGTCGCTTGGATCTTCGACGACGTACAGGTCGCTGCCCGCACCCCCGAGCACACGGTCGACGCCCCGGCCGCCGATGAGAGTGTCGTTCCCCGCCTCGCCGAACAGAGCATCGCTGCCACCGCCTCCGAACAGGCCATCATCATCGGCTGCGCCGTAGAAGAACTCAGACCCGCTGCCGCCCGTCAGCGTGTCGTTGCCGTCCTCGCCATAGAACTGAAACCGCTCGAAACCTGTGCCGATGGCTATCCCGTTGACGAACGCCCCCTCGCCCGAGACGGTGATGCGGTCGCCAGTGCTGCCGCCTGTGATCCAGAGGCTATCCGTGCCCAAGCCCCCGTCTGCCGTGTCACCCGCCTCCACGCCTCTGAGGGTCAGGATGTCGTTGCCTTCCCCGCCCGAGAGTTGGTCAAGCCCGGTGCCCGCGCCCAGGCGGTCGTTGCCAAGGCCTCCGTCAAGGGTGTCATTGCCGGCCTCGCCGGAGAGGGTGTCGTGGCCGTCCTCGCCCCAGACATGGTCGTTGCCGAAGCTGCCATTGAGGAAGTCGGTGCCAGTGCCGCCATAGATGCTGTCAGCGCCTTCCCTGCCGTTGATCCAATCATCATCAGCCCCGCCGCTGAGATAGTTGTCATCCCAGGATCCCGTCAGCGTGTCATTGCCTGCATTGCCATCCCCTGACCACGCCTCGACTAGGGTATCATTTCCGGCTCCTCCGCCTGCAATTCCGTTTGCTGCGTAGAGCACGTCATCACCGTCACCGCCATCGAGGTCACGATCACCACCAAAGCTGCTCCTCAGGATGTCATTGCCAGCGCCACCATAGATGCCGTTGTAGCCATCGCCGCCGCCAAAGAGCATGTCATCACCTTCACCTCCGTAGAGGAGGTCCGCGCCAACTAGACTATGGACCGTGTCGTTCCCGGCGCCGCCATACGCGGACCCACCGCCTGTTCCCCCAATGGTAAGCAGGTCGTCGCCGTCGTCACCAAACAGGGAACTACTGTCTTGTCCGGTCAGATCGTCGTTCCCAGAGCCGCCATGGACCTTGGCGCCCCACCCACTGGTAATCAGGTCATCACCTTCACCGCCGTAGGTCACAATGTGATCGACATTCTCGGCGATGAGCACGTCATGGCCTGCGGTGCCGTTGATGGTGAGTGGTGCGTCCTCGGCAATGGTGATCGACACTGTCGCTGTAGAGGTGCCGCCTTCAGTGTCAGTCACTTGGAAAGAGAAGCTGTCTGAGCCCAGGTATTCCGCGATAGGCGTATAAGTGTAGGTTCCATCCGAGTTGATCGTGACGCTGCCGTGCTCGGGTGCATCTCCACTCAAGAGCGCGAACGTGAGCGTTTGACCCTCCGGGTCCGTACCCGTGAGTCTGCCCGCGACGGCAGCAAGGGCATTGGCGCCATAAATGGCGATCCGCGACGAGACAGCAGTCGGAAGGGTCATGGTACCACCAGAAGGTTCAAAGTGATGGAGAGTGAGTGAGAGCCTCAGGGCCGGCAGACGACGTCGAGATCAGCCCCCGCATGTGCGCCGGGCGTGACATTCCCCTCGACGTGACTCAGGGCGAGCAGTTGTGCCACAGGCCTAACGTGTGGCGTGGAGTCCTAAGCGGCAAAGCTACTTACCGGAATGCCACAATGTAAACATAAAAACGAGTTGGGGGTCCGAGTGTGTGGTGGCCTTTCGTGCCGTGTTGGCGGTGTAGGTTGGGGACGACGGTGTGCTGCCTTCAGGCGAGCCACCCTCTTGACTCACGACCTCGTCAGCTAGAACAAAACAGGAACGTGCTGCTCCGCTGACCCACTGCCACGAGGACCCCCGTGTGGACCCTGTGTCCCGCCCTGCTTTGGACCGCCTGCGCGTCGACATCGCCCGCCTGGGGGCCCGCAACCCCGCGCGTCCGGCCGCCGTGCTCCCATTTGACCTGCCCGCGATCGACACTCGCCTGCCCGGGGGTGGGCTCGTTCGGGGCGCGCTGCACGAGGTGGCGGGCGGGGGCATGGACGTGGTCCACGGCACGGCCGCGGCGCTCTTTGCCGCGGGCCTCCTGGCGCGGGCGCCGGGCCGGGTGCTGTGGTGCCTGACGCGCCCCGATCTCTTCGCCCCGGCGCTGGCCCAAGTGGGCCTCGACCCCGACCGGGTGATCTATGTGGAGGCGGGCGACGACGCCTCTGTGCTCGGCTGCGCCGAGGAGGGCCTGCGCCATGGTGGACTCGGGGGCGTGGTGGCCGAGGTAGCCAAGCTCTCCTTGATCGCCTCGCGCCGGCTGCAGCTCGCCGCCGAGGCGGGCGGGACGCTGGGCCTGGCGCTCCGGCGCTGGCGCCGGCCCGCCGAGGCCTCCGACTTCGGCCAGCCCACGGCGGCGCGCACGCGCTGGCGGGTGTCAGCGCTCCCTTCCGCACCCCTGCCGGTGCCCGGGGTGGGCCGGGCACGCTGGCTGGTGGAGCTGGTGCGGGCGCAGGCGGGGGCCAGCGCCGACTGGGTGCTGGAGGCCTGCGATGAGGGGGGTCGTCTCGCTGTACCTGCCGAGCTGGCCCGTGGACCGGCTGCGGCGACGCCTGGGCGCGGCCGCGCCGCCTCCTGAGGTGCCGCTGGCTCTGGTTGGCTCCGATGGCCGCCGGCGTCTGGTGCTCGCCACCAACGCCGCCGGGCGCGCGCTGGGCCTGCGTCCGGGGCTCCCGGCCGCGCAGGCGCAGGCGCTCGTCCCCGGGCTCGCGGTCTTTGCGGCCGCCCCGGCGGAGGACGCGGCGGGGCTCGCGCGGCTCGCCGCCTGGGCGCAGCGGCGCTACGCCCCGGTCGTCGCCCCCGACCTGCCGGACGGCCTGGTCCTGGATGTCACAGGGGCCGCGCACCTGCATGGGGGCGAGCACGCGCTCCTCGTGGACCTCCTCGGGCGACTGGCCTCCGTGCGGGTCGAGGCGCGGGCTGCCATGGCCCCGACCTGGGGCGCAGCTCACGCCCTAGCGCGCTGGGGCACGGTCTCGCCTCTGGTGGTCGATGAGGCCGGAGCCGCTGCAGCGCTGCTGTCCCTGCCCCTCGCCGCCCTGCGCCTGGACGCCCCCACTCTGGCCGGGCTGCGCCAGCTCGGGCTCGACACGGTCGGCGACCTTGCGGCCCAGCCCCGCGCGCCCCTGGAGCTGCGCTTCGGGCCCGCCCCTGGCCGGCGCCTGGATCAGGCGTTCGGCCGCCTGCCTGAGCCCATCACGCCTGTGGTGGTCCCGGACCTCGTGCAGGTGGAGCGCGCCTTTGCCGAGCCGATCAGCGCCCCGGAGACACTGGCCCGCGCCATCGGGCTCCTCGCGGACGCGCTGGCGCAAGTGCTCGAGGCCCGGGGCCTGGGCGCGCGCCGGCTCGATCTTCTGTTCCACCGCGTCGACGGCCGCGTGGAAGCGGTCCGGGTCGGCACGGCCAAGCCCGTGCGCGAGCCGCGGCGCGTGGCGCGGCTGCTGGCGGACCGCCTGGAGCGCGTCGACCCGGGCCTGGGCGTCGAGCGCATGCGACTCTCCGCGCCCACCACCGAGCCCCGGGGCTGGCGGCCTGCGCCCACGACGCTGGGCGAGACGGCGGAGGCGGATGTGGCCGCCCTCGTCGACACCTTGGCGAACCGGCTGGGGGCGCATCGGCTCTACCGCCTGGCCGCCGTCGAGAGCGACACGCCCGAGCGCTCGGTGCGGCGCGTGGCCCCGCTCGCGGCCCCCACCCCGGGCCGCTGGGAGCCCGGCTGGCCCCGCCCCGCGCGCCTCCTGGCCCCGCCCGAGCCGGTGGACACGCTGGCGCTGCTGCCCGACCATCCGCCGGTTCACTTCACCTGGCGGGGCGTGCGCCGTCGCGTGGCGCGCGCCGACGGGCCCGAGCGCATCTACGGCGAGTGGGTGCGCTCGGACGCCGAGCTCTGGGCGGTGCGGGACTACTTCGTCGTGGAGGACGAGGCGGGCCTGCGCTTCTGGCTGTTTCGGGCCGGCGACGGCCGGGACCCCGCCACCGGCTCGCAGCGCTGGTTCCTCCATGGGCTTTTCGCATGAGCGAGGCGGGTGACAGCTCAGGCGACGGGGACGGGACGGGCGGGCTGCCGGCCGATCAGCCGCCGGCCGAACAGCCGCTCGCCCCCAGCTCCCGCGACGGCGCTTCCCCCAACACCAGCCCGCTCCTCCGCTACGCCGAGCTGCAGTGCCTGAGCCACTTCTCCTTTCTGCGCGGGGCCTCGTCGTGCGACGAGCTCTTCGCCCAAGCCGCGGTCGAAGGTCTCGAGGCGCTGGCCATCACCGACCTGGGCAGCCTGGCCGGTCTCGTGCGCGCCCATGAGGCCGCCAAGGCCACAGGCGTGCGCCTCATCGTGGGCTGTCAGCTGCGGCTCGACGACGGTGCAACCGTGCTCGTCTACCCCACCGACCGCGCCGCCTATGGCCGCCTCTGCCGCCTGCTCACTCTGGGCAAGCGGCGCGGCGGCAAAGGCGTCTGCACGCTCGGCTGGGACGACCTCGCGGCCCATGCGGAAGGGCTGGTGGCCATCCTGGTGCCCGAGGAGGCTGATGCCCTTTGCGCCGCCCAGGCGAGGCGCCTGGCCACGCTCTTCGGCGAGGGCGCCCACCTCGCGCTCACCCTGCGCCGTCGCCCCCGGGACCAACTGCGCCTCCATCAGCTCTCGGTGCTGGCCGCGCGCGAGGGGGTGCGGACCGTGGTCACCGGCGACGTGCTCTACCACGACCCGCGCCGCCGCGTGCTCCAGGAGGTGATGACCTGCATCCGGGAAGGCTGCACCATTGACGAGCTGGGCCAGCGTCGCGAGCGCGCGGGCGAGCGCCATCTGAAGTCCGCAGCCGAGATGCACCGGCTCTACGCGGCCCACCCCGAAGCGCTCGCGCGCACCGTGGAGATCGCTGAGCGTTGCCGCTTCTCGCTCTCGGAACTCGCCTACCAGTATCCCGAGGAGGCGACGATCCCCGGGCTCAGCCCGCAAGGCGCGCTGGAGCGGCTCGCCTGGGAGGGCGCGGCCGAGCGCTACCCCGAGGGGGTGCCCGAGGAGGTGGCGGGCCTGATCCGCCGCGAGCTCGCGCTCATCGCCGAGCTGAGCTACGCCCCCTACTTCCTGACCGTCCACTCCATCGTGCGCTTTGCCCGTTCGCGCGGCATCCTGGCCCAAGGCCGCGGCTCGGCTGCCAACTCCGCCGTCTGCTATGCGCTGGGCATCACCTCCATCGACCCCGACCGCTCGGACCTCCTCTTCGAGCGCTTCGTCTCGACCGAGCGGCGCGAGCCGCCCGACATCGACGTCGACTTCGAGCACGAGCGGCGCGAGGAGGTGATCCAGTGGGTCTACGAAACCTACGGGCGCGACCACGCCGCGCTCTGCGCCACCGTGATCCGCTACCGCGCCCGGGGGGCGCTGCGCGACGTGGGCCGCGCTCTGGGCCTGCCCGAGGACCTGCTCCGGGCGCTCTCCTCCCAGGTCTCGGCCTGGGCCGTCGAGGGCGTGGAGATGAAGCACGCGGCCGAGCTGAACCTCGTCACCACCGACCGGCGGCTGCAGCTGGCCCTGGAACTGGCGCGCGAGCTCGTGGGTCACCCGCGGCACCTCAGCCAGCACCCGGGCGGCTTCGTGCTCACGCGCGACCGTCTGGACGAGCTCGTGCCCATCGAGCCCGCCGCCATGACGGACCGGCAGGTGATCGAGTGGGACAAGGACGACATCGATGCGCTGCGGTTCATGAAGGTCGACTGCCTCGCTCTCGGCATGCTCTCGTGCCTCCGGCGCGGCCTCGACATGCTGGCCCAGCACAAGGGCGTCCACCTCGACCTGGCGACGATCCCGCCCGAGGACCCCCGCACCTTTGCCATGATCCGCCGCGCCGACACGCTGGGCGTGTTCCAGATCGAGTCCCGCGCGCAGATGGCCATGCTGCCGCGCATCAAGCCCCGTACCTTCTACGACCTCGTGGTGGAGGTGGCGATCGTGCGGCCCGGGCCCATCCAGGGCGACATGGTGCATCCCTACCTGCGACGGCGGGAGGGCCGCGAGCGGGTGCACTACCCCACGCCCGAGCTCGAGCGCGTGCTGGGCAAGACCCTGGGCGTGCCGCTCTTTCAGGAGCAGGCCATGCGGGTAGCCATCGAGTGCGCGGGCTTCACACCCGGCGAGGCCGATCAGCTCCGGCGCGCCATGGCCACGTTCAAGTTCACCGGCGGCGTCTCCCCCTTCCGCGACAAGCTCGTCTCGGGCATGGTCGCGCGCGGCTACACCCGCGACTTCGCGGAGCGCACCTTTGCGCAGCTCGAAGGCTTCGGCTCCTATGGCTTTCCCGAGAGCCACGCCGCGTCGTTTGCACTCCTGGCCTACGCCTCGTCGTGGCTGAAGTGCTGGCATCCGGACGTGTTCTGCGCGGCGCTTCTCAACAGCCAGCCCATGGGCTTCTACGCCCCGGCCCAGATCTTGCGCGACGCGCGCGAGCACGGGGTCGAGGTCCGGCCCGTGTGCGTCAACGCCTCGCGCTGGGACTGCACGCTGGAGCCGGTGGAGGGCTCGGCATCCGGCCACTCAGCCGATTTCCCGACGCGCCCCAGCGACCGCCTCGCCGTGCGCCTTGGGCTGCGGCTGGTCAGGGGTCTGCCTAACGCCGATGCCGCGCGCCTGGTGGCCGCGCGCGGGGAGCGGCCCTTCGCGGGGGTCGGGGAGCTGTGGCGCCGCTCCGGTGTGCCGGTGGCGAGCCTCGCCAAGCTCGCCGCGGCCGATGCCTTCCGCCCGGGGCTGCACCTCGCGCGACGCGAGGCGCTGTGGGCGGTCCGGGCGCTCGGGGACGAGCCGCTGCCGCTCTTCGCGGCCGCGCAGCCGCAGGATGCGGGGGAGGACGGCGATGCCGGCCCTACGGCATACACGCCCGAGATCAATGAGCCACCCGTCTCTCTCCGGCCCATGACGGCCGGGCGCGAGGTCGTCGAGGGCTACGGGCACCTCGGGCTGACCCTGCGGGCTCACCCGCTCGCGTTCCTGCGCGAGGACCTTCGACGCTGGCGCCTCCTCACCTGCGCGGAGGCCACCGCCTGGCGCGACCGGAGCCCCGTGCGCCTGGCCGGGATCGTGCTGGTGCGCCAGAAGCCGGGCTCGGCCAAGGGCGTGCTGTTCATCACCCTCGAGGACGAGACGGGGGTGGCCAACCTGGTGATCTGGCCCGGGCTCTTCGAGGCGAACCGCCGGGTCGTGCTGGGCGCTCGCCTGCTCGGGGTCGAGGGTCAGGTGCAGCGCGAGGGCGAGGTGGTCCACATCGTCGCGCGCCGGCTGCATAACCTGTCTGGCCTCCTGGACAGCTTGGGCAGGCGGGAGGTGGACAGCCGAGTAGGCGCACCCACAAACGAGGCTGACGGGCGAGGAGTCGCTGTCGACGGTCTATCTGCCCAAGGCGGGCCTGCCTCCGCTGTCTCGGGCCTCCCTCCTGAGACGATCCACCTCAAGCCACGGAGCTTTCGCTGAGAAAGACACGAAGCCGTAGCCGAGGTGCCCGCCATGAATGCTATGGACGCCCCTAACGGCCTCCGTCCAAGGTGGTTCAAGAACCCACCTTTGCAGATCGGGGCCGTCACGGGCGTCTACGGTACCAAAGCCGATCGTGACCTTTCAGTCTCGGGTCCTAGTCGTAGCGGCACCTGTGGCTGATCTGCTTGTTTCCTATTGGCGGATAATTGCCCTGTTGACGGCAATTTGGGCGGAACGTAGCCTAGATCGAGGCAAAAATTATCCTCAA
>NZ_VDFV01000085.1 GCF_006152145.1 Rubellimicrobium roseum
CCCCTCAGACCGGGAGCTTGAATCACACCGTCACAGCGGGAGCGAGCAGATCAATGGGTCCTGAACCTAAGCGAGCATGGCGTTCCAGAGGAATTTTTAGCCCAATTCGACGAGATCGCTAATCACTTATATCAGCAACGGGGATCTTCCCAACAACAAGGTGTAACCGTCCGATCTGGTGGCAAGCACCACTTCGATACTACTCATGAGTTAATAGCCGAAGGAAGCTGCGGATCGTAGTGCTCATATGCGAAGAGATCTCTCGGCGGCCATGCAATGGTTAAAATTCCTCCTACAAGCAGTGAATGAGGTTCGAGTCTCAAGGCCGGGTGCTGTCGGTGGCTCAGTGCGCGCATAAGATGTGGGCAGGAACGATCCTTCGGGGTCGCTCTACCAGCGTGGAAGAGGAATTGCTCAACAGAGCCCACTCAGAGAAGCCTTCGCTAGAATTGACCCATGATGATGTCCACCAAACGTTCGTTTACTGGACACGATTGATGCTTTGATTTGTTCTCCGGAGAACGGTCCCTTGTGGCGGACAAAGCATGATCGGTGGTCGACGTCGGCTTGGGCAGCAAAGTCTTTGCAGTGTGGCGGAGCGCAGTGGCACCGAGGTCCTCAGAAGACTAGGGACAGTGACAATGCCGACCCCGGTCGCGTCTGCCAGCGCGCCGGGGTCTTCGTTGTGATCTACTATGCCCACGCCGTCCAAACCGGATCCACCAGCGAATTGGACCATGTCGGGAGGTCACGTTAGCCAAAAAGGGCATGAGGATCTGCGACGCGGCGCACTTCTAAGCAGTCATTCGCCCATAGCGTAGCAATCGTGTGCCGTTGTTGGGGCTTAGGGAACCCGACCCGCTCCGACCGTGCACAGGCAACACCCCGACGACATTAGGAAAACCTACGTCAGCTGATCTTAGTCACTGTGAAGCCGCCGAGGTAGTACAGCACTTCCATTTCCATCTCGCGTCCTGCGCTCGTCTTGTCGCCCTTCTCCCACTTTACGCCGCCCTCACCGGTGATGGAGATGATCTTCGCCTCGACACCGACGCCACCCTTCACCTCGTCGGTGAAGTTCTTCGTCGCTTCGCTGCCAGAGGAGGCTTTGGTCTTGAAGGTGGCGGTGGTCGCCTGCAGCGTCACCCGGATGTAGTCGCTGTCTTTCCAGAGTTTCTCGGGGATGTCGATGTCGAGGTTCTCCTGATTGAAGGTCGCCCCTACCGCGTAGCCGGCCAGGACCTCGCCTTCGATCTGCAGGGCGAGGTTCGGAACCAGCCCGTCATCCATTACGGTGAACTCGATGCGGCCGTTGTCGTAACGTTCCTTGGGGCGGAAGGTGATCGTTCTCTTGCCGCGCCGGAGTTCCCAGGCGAACTGCCCGACGATGGCCTTGCCGCCGTAGCCGAACAGCCGGATTTCAAATTCCCGCGTGCGGACCTTCGGCGTGACCTTCTGCGAACCCTTCATGTTGCGGACCTGGTTCTCCGCCACCGTCTTTGCCGTCTCCTCTGAGATGTTGCCCTTGCGCGCCTGCGCTTCGGCCACCTTCGTCGCGTGCTGCGCCTCGGCCGGCGTCACCTGCTGCTGCTTCTCGCGCTCGGCGATCGCCTTGTCGCGCTCTGCCTCGATCTGCGCGCGCCGCACGCCCGCCTCCGTCTCCGCCAGCGCCGCCGCTTGGTCGCGTTCCTGCTTGTCGAGATCGGCATCGAGCTTCGACTTGATCTCCTTCGCACGGTTGGCCGCGCCCGCCATGTCCACCGCGCCCTGGATCAGGTCCTCCATCAACTTGGAGACTTCCTGCTTCATCGACATGTCGCGGAAGATGTCGGGCGTCGACATCAGCTTCAGCGCCGCCGCCATCGCGCTGGGATCGGGTGCGACCGGTGCGGCCTGGATTGTCGCGACCGGCGTCGGCAGCGGCGTCGCGCCGAGATCCATTACCTGCGGCTTCGGCGTGATTGGCTGCACCGGGCTGATGTCGGAGGCGAAGAAGGGCAAGGGGTGCTCGTCCCAGCGCCAGAACCGCGTCTCGTCGATCTCCTCGGCGACGTTGCAATGGCCAAGCTTGGCTTCCGCGAAAACGCCGCGCGTGGGCAGCGAAATCAGCCGCTCCACCGTCGGTAGCGCGTCCATCGGCGGCTCCTCGCCTTGGTCGAGGAGCGGGAAGGCCACGCCGCTCCCCATGATCTCGAGCGGTGTCGGCGCCACCTTGTCGATTAGCGGTGTCCCAGCGCTCCACATCGTCGTCTCGAAGCTCTTCGCATAGGCGTTGGGGTGCTGGGCGAGGTCTAGCAGCCGCGTGTAGTAGGCGGCATTCGCCTGCATGTGTTCCTTCAGCCGCTCGCCCAGCGCGTAGTCGTCGGGCGCCAGCGATTGCTCGAAGCCTGGCGGCTGAATCTCCGGCGGATCGGGGGGTGGCGGCGTCACCGGTAACGTATGCGACTCGCCCTTGTCGTTCAGGTAATAGGTCGCGCCCATCTGGTGCTGATGCACAATGCGCCGCCCAGTCGGACCGATCCCCTCGATTTCCAAGTGGTAGACCAGGACGGAATCGTCATAGGCGTCGCTCGTCTTGACGAACAGGAAAGATCCGATCTCCGACCATTTGTAGGAGGTGGACAGCGGGTCGCTGACGATGACGAAGTCGCTGTCCTCCGCGTTAAACTGCTCGGACCTGTTCCAGTTTAGGCTGCCGCCATACTTCAGCGGGATTACCACCCCGTTCTTCAGCACCATCCGCATCTCGAGCGCGTTGGTCGTGGGGTTTGCGCCGACCTTGAAGCGGATGGAGAAAGCGTTGAACTCGGTTGCACCCTCGCCCGGTGGCTTCACCACCTTGGGTGGGTTGCGCTTCCTCTCTTTGCGGACCTTGTCGATCCGCAGCAACGCGTCGAAGGCCGGCGCCAGCGTCATATCAAGCAGCGCCGGCTGCAGCACGAAGCGCCAGTTGAGCAGTTGCAGGTCGTCGCCGAGGTTCCAACTCATGCCCGCCAGCAGCACGCCGCGTGTCCGCCGCGTGAACTCCGTTACCACCCGAAAATGCCGCAGCACCTCGTAATACAGCACCGTCAGCGTGTGCCCGCGATTGTGGTTCGCGAAGGCACGCGTCATGATGTTCTGGCGTTCCTGCTGATCCGTCTGGACAACCACGGTGCTCTGAATCTCACGCACCGAGGTGCTGGCCTGGTGGATCGCGTCTGTCACTTTCTGGATCGTGTCCGCCGCCAAGTCGCGATTGCCGGACGAGGTCGCATAACCCCCGCCGACCGAGAGCATCCCACCTCCCACGACGGAGAACGGCCCCATCTCGCCCGAGGCTCCGGCACCCGCGGCCGTGCCGCCCATCACCGAGCCGCCACGCTGCCATTCCGACAGCGCCGCCGTCACCGTCTCGGTGATGGTGCGGTCGCGCGTCTGCTCATGTACCAGTGCCTCGGTAACGACCGTCTTCTCCTCGCGCTGTCCGGTATCCTGCCGCCGCCAGTCGATTACCGCGAGCCGCACCGACTCCCCGGGCGCGAGCGGCAGGCTGTAGAGCACCTGCCCCAGCGAATGGCCGATCGGGATGAGCGAGACGACGTATTCGTTGACGTAGCACTGCGGGAACTGCGTACCGTCCACCTTCTCGCTCAGCCGCACGACTTGGCGCATGTGGAACTGGCTAGTCGCGAAGTTCGCCGGCGTCAGCGCCTCGCAGCCATCCGCGCCGATCAGCATCTGTGGCACCGCGGCGAAGGACCCAGGCGAGAGCCGCCAGTCTATTAGCCCTGGATTCTGCAGCGCTGGCAGGTTTAGCGCGAATCCGGGCAGTGGCGCATCGTGGCTCATGGTCAGCTCGAGCTTCCCGACCACCGCATCGGGTGCGACGCGCCGCTGCTTCAGCACGTCCACCCGCATCTCATCCAGCAGCAAAGGATAAACGCGGAAGTCCACTCCGATCCCCTCGCGCCCTTCCACCAGCGCCGTCTTCCAGGGCTGAACGCGCCCCAGGTCGAAGGAGACGAAGCCCGTATGGTCGGAGGCGAGCACGCCGAGCGGCACCACCCTTCCCCCCGGCTCCATCTCGACCGGCTTTTGCGCACGGGGGATCTCATAGCGGCGCAGCAGCATGTCGAGCGCTTTCTCGATCGCCTCCTCGCGCTCCTTTGCGGGCGTGTTGCGCTCAAGCTGGTCCAGCGTTTCGAGGAGCTGCTTGACGAGCTGCTCCATGCTGTCGCTGTTGGCGTTGTCGCGGATCCAGTCTGGATCGGCGCTACGCTCGATCGCCCCCGCGATCTGCTCGGCGGCTTCAGGGAAGCCCGGTCGGATCTCGTCCAGCACGCGGGATCGCACGCGCGCTGGGTTGGCGTCCCGGTGCGGCATCGCGCCGAGCACCAGCTCGGCATAAACCGGCACCTTGCGCAGCGGCTTTCCACCCTCTCGGTCGATCAAGAAAAGGGCAAGCCGCTCCTGGCTGAAGTCTTTCAGACGCAACATGGGCATTGCCTCCTCGCGAGAGTGCATCTTGTACCCGGAGAATATCCTACTCGATGCCGCGGATCGCGAACAGCCTCAGCTTTGACGCCAGCGCCTTGCATCGCGAGGTGCGCGGCTCGCGAGACCGGGTGCAGGTCCCTTCGGTTGCTGGCGCTCGCGGCAATCTATGCTGGTGACCCCCGTAGCGAGTTGGCGAAGATCGGCGGCGTAATGCTGCAGATCGTGCGCGAGAGGATGGTGCGACTCAACGCCTATGGGCATGCGGGCGAATCGACTACAAGCCGCCCGGCTTGGCGCTGAAGCTCGGGGCGGCAGAACGGCGGGCGCTGGCGCAGATGACCGAGCGCGGCCCTATCCCAGTCTCCCGGGCAAGGCCCCCGGACACATCACTCCTGTGGGTCAGAGTCTGCACTAACAGATCCACGGTACCAGCCCACCTCCACTCAGAAAACGACCGTTTACAGGTGGTTTCGGAACCTAGCCGCAGAGGCGCTTGCAGTCCGCTCGGAAACCCGTTCCGGTTGCTGTGTACAGAAATGCGGTGCCGACGAATGTTTTTGAGCGGCTCAGGCTAGGGTCGGGCAGCTGGGCCGCTGGCCTTCCTAGGAACGCATAGTTAGATTGCTGACGTATGACCGGATCTTCATGGCAGTGATGGCCACCACCTCCTCAAGGCGGGAGCGAATTGACATCCATCGCATCAAAAGCGTCGAGCGCCGGCACCAAGATCAGACGACCCTCTCCGGTCAAGATTGATCAGTCCAGCCCGCCAAGGCGCAGGCTGCATGAACAGCCATGGGCGACCTGGCGCAGGGTGGCTCGGGCGACAGCGTGGCTCTAGTCCCCTCATACGTGGACTGGACCGGGCGCCTTCGGCCGGACCCAGATAGTGCGCCACGCAGGTCTTGTTTTCTGCTACGATGGCTTTGTGCGGGCGTCAGGCCCGCAATCATGAAGGGAGCACGTCCCTATGAGAGCGCTTGTCTTCGCCATCAATGCGGTTACCGGGCTCATGCTTGCTGTGAGCGCTGAGGCCGCCACGATCTCATATGTCGCCACCCTCAGTGGCCCTGCGGAGGTCCCTCCGAACACCTCCGCCGGTACAGGTTCATCGACCGTGACCATCGACACGGTCGCGCGTACCTTCGGGATCGAGTTCACCTTTGCGAACCTGCTGGCGCCCACCACGGCGGCGCATATCCATGGGCCGACAGCTGGGCCCGGCACGGGGACCGCTGGGGTCATCACCGCCGTTCCATTCTTTCCGGGTTTTCTGACCGGTGTTACCAGCGGATCGTATGAGCAGATATTCGATCTGACCGATGCCGCCACCTTCAACCCGGACTTCGTCACCAGTGCCGGCGGCCTGCCGGAAGCGGAGACAGCCTTCCTAGCCGCGCTTGCTTCGGGCTCGGCCTATCTCAATATCCATTCGACCCAGTTCCCTGCAGGCGAGATCCGCGGCTTCTACCAACCGACGCCTGCTCCAATCCCGCTGCCGGCCACGCTGCCGCTCCTTGGCGCCGTGCTGGGCCTAGGTTTCGTCCTGCGCCGCCGGCGCACCTGAGGCACATTGGGGGGGCCTGACCAACGTCGCTCCCACGCGGCAAAAGGGTGGTATGGCAAGCTCCATTCAGGTTCAGGCGCCCACAGGCCTGAGCCCAGGCATCTCTACCTCGGGCGTCGGAGATCCTGAACAGGAGGCGCGCCCTTACGGTTGAGATGGTCCACAAGCTCAACAAGGAGTGGGGACTGCCGGCCAGCCGCTGGTCTGGCCTTACCACCTGCAGACAGGCCTGGCGGGATGACCGGGGATAAATCGGCATCGTGGTGGCGACCGGAAGTAGATCGGCTCAACCGGTCGCTAGGAGCCTCACTGAGGCTTAGGCTCATCTGTGACGCCCGAAGATAGTTGGTGGTCGCGATAGGCGTGGCCCCTGCAAAAGGGTTGCCAGAGCGATGATCTAGGCCCTGAACGCATCCGCCTGTCCTCTCCTTGGCATCAGAGCAGAAGGTCGGTCCGTGAAAGATCAAAGTTCACGCTGACCTTGAGCCAAAGGTCGGTCGTTCCATTGCCGTCGGTGTCACCCTGAAGGCGATTGGCATCATCGTTCCAGCGCAACTCTCCCGCACGGCCCGAGTAGCTCCGCTCCCCTATGAAGATGAAGTCGTCGTCACGGCTGGTGCGGCGCTTCGCGTCTACTTCCGAGAGGTCGATCAAGTCGTCTTGGGCACGGCTGAATCCCACGATGCGGTCTGCCCTGTCCACGCTTGTTCCCGTGTCGCCACGGGACGCAAAGACAAAGCGGTCCGCATCACGGCCTCCATCGAGGACGTCCCTACCCTTGCCACCACGCAGCACGTCCTGGCCTGAGCCGCCGAAGAGACGATCGGAGCCCTCATCGCCGGCTAGGACATCTGCACCGTCTTGTCCCCTGAGCCGGTCGGCCCCCGTGCCGCCATGCAGAGAGTCGTCGCCAGCGCCGCCGCGCAGGGTATCGTTGCCGCCAAGACCGATGAGCACGTCTTGGCCGCTGCCCGCCTGAATGACATCGGCCGCTGGCGTCAGGCGCCCTGGCAGCGGCGGCAGCGGGTCGCTGCCGATGACCGTCCCTGAGATCGTCGCGCGCCAAGCCGCCGAGGTGGGTTCGATGTAGCCGTTCGCGACGAAGGAAATCTCGCCTTCAACCTGACGGAAGTCCGGAGAAAAGCGGAGCACCACAGCTCCGTCCACGATCTGAACGGGCGCCGTCAAGAGACTGGTCCGACGAATGAAGTGGTCGTAGTTCGTGGTCGTCGTCAGAACCGGGTCGAGTTCGATCCTCAGCACCCGGTTGATGGGATCGTAGGACTGGAAGGTCTCGTCTACGGCAACGTCGGCGGCACGGTCGTAGCCAGTGATGGCGTGGGCCTGCTTATGGATCTCGTTGTTGCTGGCCCAGTGCAGTTCACCGGCCAAGACTTGAACGTCGGCAGGACGGCCGACGTAAAACCCCAAGTCGACTATGTTGATGCCATTGAGATTCTTCGTACCGATCGGCGCGGCATTGCGGACCATCAGAAGCTGGGCCGCAAAGTTGAAGGTCTCCAGGACAGTGTAGCTGGTGAGATCGGTCGGGAAATTGGTGTTGCCCGTGTAGGTCTCGCCGGTGACAGAGATGCTGTAGAACATGCGGGTGTGTCCGCGCGGTTCAACCGACCTGATTGGGCTGGCCCGATCCTACATCAGTTTGCCTTTGATGACGAGACGATGCTGCCGGTGACGGACCCGAACTGATGCAAGGTCCTCCTGGACAGCGGTGAGTGAGCCCGTCGAGCAGCGCAGTGACCGGGCCGACATCCGGCATGGTCTGAGCCAGTCTTGACCTTCGCTTGCGCCTGCCTGTCCAGCGCCATTCTCAGCAGGACTAGTTGCCGCCCACTGGCTACTGCCATCCGCACCCCTCCTTCGAGAGGAGAGCCCGGTTTTCCGGTGTTATTGAAACCGCCGCAGGGCCTCGCGATGGCAGTGGCGTAGTGACTTCACCTAAATCGGACTCCTGTCTCAGGCCTCGCAGTTCGGGTTGGATCGGGTGCCAGCCTCCTCGGCACGGCGGAGCGCCTGCGGTGTGTGGTGTGTCACGGGCGCCCCTCTCGCGTCGTCCTTACCGATCAGCCTGCCCATCCCCCGGGCGGGCACTACGCCCCGTCTGCATCGCTCTCTTTTGCTCTGCGGGGCGACGGCACGGGCTCGAACTGACCGAGGGCATCCTCGTGGAAGTCATCCCCGCGCTGTGGCCTGCTGCCGGTTTCGTGGACACGACGATAAGATCGTGGACTGGATGCGCATCGTTCAAGCTGCCTACCCCACCAGCCCAACACGGTTCAGGGCACAGTTTGACCAGGCGGTATCCAGGGCATCAATCAGCGCGTCCATTTCCTTCGGCCCATGCACGGGCGACGGCGTGAAGCGCAGCCGCTCGGTCCCGCGCGGGACGGTGGG
>NZ_VDFV01000086.1 GCF_006152145.1 Rubellimicrobium roseum
GGTACTGGGGTGGGACGGCGAAGTGCGTGAAGATCAGCACGATGACAAAGATGTTGTCGATGCTGAGGCTGAACTCGATGAGATACCCGCTCAGGAACTGAAGCGCCAGCTCGGAGCCCTGAAACCAGAATACCCCGGCGCAGAAGACCATGGCCAGGGCCAAGTAGATGCCCACGCGGATCAACGCCTCGCGCCCGGTGATGACATGGGCCTTGCGCGAGAGGAGGCCGAGGTCGAATGCCAGAAGCAGGCCAACGAAGGCGGCAAAGCCGAGCCACGACATGAAGGTTGCGTCCATGGGAGGACCCCCTGCGTCTGCCTTGCCGTCCCGCAACGGCCAGGAAGTTGGTGGGGAGCGGTCCGACATCGCCGGCATGTCAGGGCGGGGCACGCCGGCCAGAGGGGGCCCGGACCAGGACGTCGACGGATTGCTGATCAGCCAGCCCGCTTTGGCCCGACTGTCACCGAAGCCTCAAAGTTCCTCGACCAAGCTCTCGCGAATGAGCGGGTCCGAGTTCAAGGCGAACTGGCGGCATGCGCGGCTCACGGTGCGTGGTATGGTGAAGTGATGTCGATCATCCTGCGACCGTTCTGAAGCATTACCGTTCTCCGTCGAAGGGCACTGCGACTCGCCCATCACCGCTTCAGGTGAGGCTCACGGAAGGCCTGATGCTCTTACAGAGATCCAGTCGGCCTTCCAGTGAACCGCCATCGGAGCGGCAAATGGAAGGTCCGACATCGCAGCGCCGGGCGGCGCTGCCAGAGGGGCCCGGACCCAAGCCGGACTATGCTCGGCCGCAACTCACAGCGCAAGCCATCCCAAGACGCCGCTCAGCTATGCTCGGAGCTAGTAGTGGTTTCGTTTCCATAGGGGCGCACGTCCAAGACACCGGCCCGATGCACCTTCGGATCCTAGCATCCGCAAGGGGATCCCCTTGCGGACATGTCATCTCTTGCCTGATCCGACCCCACTGAAGCGCCGCCGCTACAGGTCCTGTTCGTATCTGGGCTTCTTCCCAGGGCAGCCGAGTTATGAGCTGGACAGGTTTTCCGAGAAGCGATGCAGAATGAGCCCTGACGCCCTCCGGGGCCTGTAGACAGGGAGAGACCACATGGCCAACCAGATGACCAAGACACAACTCGTCGCCGCCCTGGCCGAGGAGACGGGGACCGACAAGAAGGCGGCAGGCGCGATGCTCGAGGCGCTCAGCGGCATCATCACCCGCACCGTGTCCGAAGGCGGCGCCGTGACGCTGCCCGGCGTGGGCAAGATCTTCCTTCGCGAGCGCCCCGAGCGCATGGCGCGCAACCCCTCGACGGGCGAGCAGATCAAGAAGGACGCCGACCGCGTGGTCAAGGTGATCGTGGCCAAGGCGCTCAAGGACAGCATCAACGCCGGCGCCTAGTCTCCGAAGACCGGCAGGCTGCTCGGCATCACTTGGACGGACGAGCGGCCACAAGGCCGCCGCCTGCCACTCCTCTTGCGAGCTACCCCGATGCAAGCTTCGCGGGACCTTGCGGCATCCCGGGAGAACCCCCGTTGCACGACCTCATGGTTCTAGTGCTGGCGGCCTTCGCGGCTGGCGTTCTCAACACGGTCGCCGGGGGCGGCACGTTCCTGACGTTCCCAGCCCTCGTCTATGCCGGCCTGCCACCCGTGCCCGCCAACGCCACGAGCGCGGTGGCGGTGTTTCCGGGTTACCTCGCGGGCGCCGCGGGCTTCCGGCGGGAGCTGCGGACCCTGAACCGCAACCTCCTGCTCCGGGCCGCTGGAGCCACGGTCGTGGGCGGCCTGATTGGATCGCTCCTGCTGCTCGTCTCCTCCAACGAGGCCTTCGCGGCTGTGGTGCCGTTCCTGCTGGCCGTCGCTACACTGGCCTTTGCTTTTGGGGATCGGCTCCAGACCTGGGCGAGGCGGCAGGCTGCGCTGTCCCCGTCGAACCCACTCGGGGCCGTGCTGGTGGCGGTCTATGGCGGCTACTTCAACGGCGGGCTCGGGATCATGCTGCTGGCGCTGTTCTCGCTCCAGGGCATGCGCGATCTCCACCAGATGAACGGGCTCAAGAACGGCTTGTCGTTTCTGCTGTCGGCCATCTCGGTCGCGACCTTCGCCATTGCAGGGCTCGTCGCCTGGCCGCAAGCCATCGTCATGATGCTGGCGGCCACGGCCGGCGGCTACGCCGGGGCGCCACTTGCCCGGGCTCTGCCCCGCTCTGCAGTGCGAGCCGTCGTCATCGCCGTCGGCGCGACCATGAGCGCGATCTTCTTCGCGCGAAACTTCGCGCCGTGATGACTCCTAGAGGGCCGCAGAAGGCCCTGCACTGCGGAGAGTGTCCCGGATCCCTTTCAGCCTCGCATCAGGAGACCTGATCCGGAGCCAGCCAGCGGGCTCTAAGCTTACCAGCAACGGCGGCGGCCACCAAGATGATGATCTCAGCGTCCAACATTAGCACGTGCTTAGGCCTAGGCTTGAGCCTCTATGGTCATGCTTGGGTGTCCGGCCGGAACGGGGAGCCGTTCAGGCGTTCGGTCGGCCTGCGGCGGAATGACTTCGCCTCACTTAACATAGGACGTGGCGTCATACGGGTCAGTTGCGCGAAAGGCCCACAGGCGACGACGGTCCCGCATCTCCCTGTTGCTCCTGATCGAAGGCTTGGCATGACGCTTTATCTGCACAACCCTGCGTCCGAGGCTCACCTGGAGGACCTGAAGGACCGCCTAGTCCTGCAGCTCGCCGGCCCGCCGCGCGACGTGCGGAGCGATCGCGAGGACCTCGCCTTGGCCGACCACCTGGTCGAGGTGGTGCGCGCCATGGACCACGGCCGGATCACGACCAGAGAGGCGCTGGAAACGTTCACCCGTCACCGCGTCCCGGGTTTCAGCTTCGGCAGGTGGCTCGTGGAGATGGTCGACGAGGGCGTCTACCTCGATGCCGTCTACGACGAGGCGGCCTGAGCGGCCCACCGGATCAGGCGATAAGGGCGGCCCGGGGAGGGCCAGACGCGACCTGTGTCACCCGCTGCGCGGGGACGGCCACCCAATGACGTGGGCCAGGGTGTGCGCCTCGACGGGAGGGTCGTCCGCCAGCGGGGTGACTATGGCGCTGTAGGAGGCCACTCCGTTGGTCTCCGCCTCCGCCGAGACCGAGGCCCCAGCCGCCGTCATCATGTCGAGGCTGGCGGCGTTCACCACCACCAGCCAGACCTGGCCCGCGTCGCGCATATACCAGTAGCGCAGCTGTCCCCCGAGGGAGCGGTAAAGGGCCGCCACATAGCCGACCCGGCCTTCCCAGATCGGGCCCGGGTCGCTGGCGGTCACGTCGGCCCACACGATCTGCGCAAGGTAGTTCGGCACGTCCACTCCCCTTCGGACCTCGAGACAAGGCCCTCCAGGAAAACAAGGGGAGAATGGCAGGACTGCCGCTAAAGGATGGCAGCGGGTCTCGATCAGCGAAATGGTCTGATCACGCTCGCTCGACATTCGACCTGTCCAGCCGGGCAGCCGACACAGAGGCTCACTGTTCCTCAACCTCCGTCGTGCGGGCACTGCCGTGAAGAACCTGGTCCATGACTCGTCCGTCCAAGAGGCGTCAGCCGTGACATTCCTCTCTGGGACGGCCCACCTGAAGCATGAGGGCACCTAACAGAGGCACAGCAGAGGGCGAGGCCGGCTGCAGAGCGAAGAAGAAAGGCCGGTCCAAGACCGGCCCTCCTCATTAAGTCTCTTGTTTGTCAGCGATGAAGGACGGCCATGCGCACGTCAGCCGTTTCTGTCGCCAGCGCCACGACCGGCACCGCCCGCGTTGCCACTCCGACGTCCTTCGGAAGGATTGCCGTCGCCTTTACCGGCGTTGCCACCTTTGCTGTCCGCCTTGCCACCGTTTTCTTGGCCGCTCTGATTCCCGCCAGCGCCGCCAGTGTTGTTGTCGTTGCCGCCGCCGGAGTTGCCCCCGGTGCCGTGGCCGCCTCCGCCCTGACCCGGGTTGTCGGGGTCATCATGGCCGTCATTGTTGCCATGACCGCAGTCACCATCACCGTCGGAGTTTGAGCAGCCGCCTCGGCCGCCACCGCCGGAGTTGCCCGTGCCGCCGCCCGGATTGCCACCGGTCTCGCCGCCGGTCTCCGTGCCGCCGCCCGGATTGCCCCCGGTCTCGCCGCCGGTCTCCGTGCCGTCGCCCGGATTGCCCCCGGTCTCGCCGCCGGTCTCCGTGCCGCCGCCCGGATTGCCCCCGGTCTCGCCGCCGGTCTCCGTGCCGCCGCCCGGATTGCCCCCGGTGCCCCCACCAGGGTTGCTGCCAGTACCACGACCGGGGTTGCTGCCAGAACCCTCACCGGCATCGGTGTCGCCGCCCGGCTTGCCCCCAGTGCCCCCTCCAGGGTTGCTGCCAGGGTCACGACCGGGGTTGCCGCCCGGGTTGCGGCCAGAACCCTCACCAGGATTCTCGTTGTCCGGATTGCTTCCTTTGCCGCCACCAGGGGTGCCTCCGGGATTGCCACCCTCACCCGGAGTGCCTCTGTTCGGGTTAGGGTTCCAGTCTTGGCGACGGTCACCCTCGCGCCGGCGCTGACCGGGCCGGCCTTCTTTTCCAACCGCAGCACTGGCTTCATCGTTGCAGGCGAAGCGGTACTCCTCCTGGGCCCCGTCCATGCGGTCCGCCTCGATGCGGGCCCGGTTTGTTCCCAGATACACGGTGATGCTGCTGTAGATGCCCCGTTCCTGAAGCTCAGCGACCGCAGGCTCCACGGGTGGGCAGCTCGGGGCCAGTTGCACGGTCCGGGATGGGGACTCAACGGATGAAGCCAACCTCTCGGCCAAGGCTCCGGTGCCAGAAAGGCCAATCAGTGCAGTCGATAGAAGGATGGTGCGCTTCACAATGAGTACCTTTTGGGGCTGTGGGAACAACGAGTTACAGGAGCGCCAGGCAGCCGCTTGGCGTCGGTGCGGATCGGACGAACGAGCAAGCAGCCACCGAACGCGCAGGGGCATCAGAGCCATGCGCGACAATCGGTGCACTACGCGCTCTTGTTTCGGCGCTTACAGAAGGCGCGTCAGTCTGCCGGCGGCGCCTGCGCCAGAAGACGGTGTCCATTCCCGGAAAGGCACATCGGAGGCGGGCTCGATGCCAGGTGCCCGAAGGAGCAATCAGAGAACATTGTTAACCACTACTCGCGTCAAGGCCCCCACCACGTCGCGTATCCTTCATTCTCCATTCCCATTCTATTGCCAACCTTACCATTTGTGCAGGTCGATGCGGATATTTGCGACTGATCAGACAATTAAGGCTTCCCCTCCGTCACCGCGACATGGAGAAAGCCTAAGTTTTATATATAAGTTGTTGATATTTATTGTATGTATTCAGCGTTGAGCTGATAGACGAAGGGGGTAAATCATTCACGACTTTCGGGCGCTTTAGCCGTGATTGCCCCGTTGGGGCCGCATTGCGGCGGAACGTCGTCCGACGTCACTTCAAATGATGGATTTGTGACGCGAACATGTCCTCAAAAGGGAGGTGCGCATTTCGATTGCTTGATTGTTCCTGCTCCCCTCGCCAGCGTGGGAGCCACAGCCATCGGCCTGCTCATGGGGCACCCACGTCGGCTCGCGCTCGGCTTCTATGGTCTGGCGAGCAGCGGCTTGCTGCTCCTGGTCGGCCTTGGCCTTCCTCTGGAGGGCGCAGCCAGATCATCAGATCAGACCTTTTCAGGTGCGAGTGACGCATCCGTTGCCGAGGCTACGCGTCCTAACCACCGGGCCTGGCGACCTGGCGATGGGCTGCGCAGGTCCACCACGTGGTCCACCGCGTCGTCTAGACCGCCTGGAGACGATCAATCGCCCACCCCAGAACGGCGGCGTAGCGGGTCAGGATGGCGACATCTGTCTTGTCGAAGTCACGTGGGCGGGTGTCGTCCACCTCCAAGAGACCGAAGGCCTGCGGATCGGTCCGCAGGATCGGCACATTCGCCAGCGCCCGCACCCCTTCGGCGTGCATGAAGCCGGGCAGGTCAAAGCGCCGGTCCGTGCGGATGTCTTGCACAACGACGGGCTCACGCGTCCGAACCGCGAACGCGTCGGAGACGCCCTCGTGCAGGAAGACACGCGCATGCCCGACAACGCCGGGGTGCCAGCCCAGGCCGGCTCGGACCAGGAGGCTTTCGCCCTCGGGCTCGATCTCGAGCACCTTGGCGCGCTCGGTGCCCAGAGCCCGGCTGGCCCGCCAGCAGGCCTCCGTCAGGATCTCGTTGAGATCCTCGGATTGGCTCGCATAGTCGTGGAAGTCAGCCAACGCCCTTTGGTGTCCGACCCGGGCCCAATAGCTGTCAGGCATCGTCGGGATGCTCCCTTCGGCAGTGCGAGGCCAAGAGGGAACGGTGTCATGATGGGCGGGGTTCAGGGCAGCAGACTAAAGAACAACATGGGCCTAAGAGGCGCCGAGACGGGTATGGCGGACGGGGGATCCGCCGTATAGCGCTCCGATGATCGGATCCGACGTCGGCCCGCCAGCACTCTAGGCTGCCCTGCGGCGGGCCTGTGGCAGGTAGAGGTAGTCCGGCCGGAAGTAAGCGAGCCGGGTGAGCCCGTCCCAGTCAGGGATGGTCAGCCGTCCGCCCCCGAAGGTGATGAGCCCGCGCTTGCGCAGCTCCTGAAGCGAGCGGTTGACGTGGACCGCCGACAGCCCGGTCGCCTGGCTCAAGTGGATCTGAGTGAGCGGCAGGTTGCAGATCCTGTCTCTGGCATGGCCGACGGCTTCCAAGCGCGTCATCAGCTCGCACATGAGATGCGCCAGCCGCACCAGGGCCGAGCGGTGTCCAATGTTGACAATCCACTCCCGATAGACCGAGCCCACAACGAGCGTGCAGCGCCAGAGCGCGGACGCAATCCGGGGGTGGGCGTCGCACAGGGCCTGCAGGTCGCCATGTTCGATGACGGCCAGTTGGCAGGGCCCCACTGCCGTGACGTCGCAGTCGATGACCCCGAGGTGCAGCGTGCGGATGTCGGGCAGGTCACCTGCCACATAGAACGACATGATCTGGCGCTTGCCGTCCTCGATCCACTTGGAGGAACAGACAAGGCCATCCAGCACGACGAAGCAGCTGGTGGGGCAGTCTCCAGCGCGATGAATCTCCTCATCACCCGCGAGCCGGACAAGCCGGCTCGGGAGAGCGTGCAAGGCCGCCGACTCCTCGGGTGCAAGGTCAAAAAGACAGCTAAGCTTTTCAACAAGGGCATGGGTGGCCGGCACGTGATTCAACCTCATGGTTTCTGAAGACGTGCCCAAGCACGTGGCTCGGGCACTCTGGGCGCCATGCCCCGCCCCACCGCCGAGCCGAAGTCCCTGCATAGCCTCGAAGTAGACATGAGCAACCCGGATCAGATCCGGGACGTCTGCTACTCGCAGCGCAGGCCTCCAAGCCCCCTAGAGCTGTAGTGGCTTGCTACTGCCTTACATACTCAGCGAGGACTCGATCTGCTTCACCTGCAGCCGGGCCATGCCTAGGTTGGCACCCTTCTTGTCGAGAGCGACGTAGAGGAACATTGCCGGAGCCTTCTCCAGCGGACGGATCAGGTGGAGCTGCTTGCCCAGCGTGATCAGGATGTCGTCAATGTGGTCTTCGAGGCCCAGGATCTCCATGGCCTGCCGCTTGGCTTTGACCACCTGGGTGTTGAGCGCCGCGGCCGCCTCAAGGTCGAGCTTGCCGCCGCCCTCGGAGGCCAGCATCAGGCCCGAGTCACTATCCACGAGGCAGGCCCCGATAAAGCCGTTGATGTTGTTGGTCGCCGAGATGTCCGTCCGCATGTCGTCTGTCCCTTGTGTCCGCTCAATCGTTAACTCGACCGAGACTGGCCGCAGAGCCACCCTGCTCTGCCCATGGTTGTTTTCTGGGCCAATCAAGGCCGAAATGGGGCAGAAGTTCATAATCATCAAGATCGCGAACTAACACCGGCTGTTAATGAACCCTTGTGTCCGAGGCCCCCAGTGAGGGGCGGCTCCAGCGCCGCTACATGCAGGTCGAGGCCATGGTCGAATTCAATATCCCGCCCGACCATAGCCATCCTTGCTAATCTAGGTTCAGGACCCATTGATCTGCTCGCTCCCGCTGTGACGGTGTGATTCAAGCTCCCGGTCTGAGGGG
>NZ_VDFV01000087.1 GCF_006152145.1 Rubellimicrobium roseum
CGCCGTGCCGGCCAGCTCCAGCCGGAGGCGGCGCTTGGCGGCCGCATCCCCGGTGCTGAGCTCGATCAGCAACTCGGCCAAACGTTGAGCGCCCAAGGCCTCCCGGTTTTTGGAATTCAGAGTGGTTTTGCAGGCATCGACGCCTCTATGCTCAATGTTCCATGGCGACCTGATTTCGACAGGGTAGCGTACGACCATTTGTGATGGACCACTTCTCCACCGGCAGCGGCTTTGCCGACTTGGTCCGCCGCACTGTTACGAACGCGGATGCCGGGGTACACACCTAGCTGAAGAAATAGATGCGAGCGGACGTTGCCCCAATCGGACGAGATGAATACCTTGTTCTGACACATACTTGGTTGAGAGTGGCTGTAAATCATTTCAGATAAGCTGAGGGCAGGCCTCCCCGTTCAGCGGCCTAACCAGCCGCGGTGGCCGGAGGGCGATCCGGGGCACGAACGTCCCTAGGCTTCGACGCAGGTCTCCCTCTAGGCCTCGATCGCACGCCGCAGATAGGCCCGGCAGATCCGGCGGGCATCATGCATGCGGAAGCTGTTGGGGTCGATGAACTGCCGGATCCAGAACCCGTCGATCATTGCGTAAAGGCCGAGATACGTCTCTTCGACGTGCTCCCTGGGCATGACCGCCCTGCGCATGGGCCTGCCGGGCGAACCGGTCCACCACGGCGAAGTTGGCGTCCCGCGCGCGCGCCGCGTGCTGGAACTGGACGCCGCCGCATCTGAGAAGCATGGTTCCCCCTTTCCCGATGCTGGCGCATAGGGCTTCTGAAACCAAACCTAGCGCGGGCGCTTGACCGATTCCCGAAGCCGGTTTTAGCGCAGGCCGTTACGCCGGAACGACCAGTACGGCGCCGGATTGAATCAGGCGATTGAGACAGTGTCACCAGCGCCTATCATGACATGAAAGTCCGCCTGCTGTTCTGAGAAAGCCAGCCCACACTTGCATAACAGTGTTGCCGACCTGACCTTCTGAGCCAAGCGCAGCCCGGCAGGAACCGGACCAGGCTCGGCCTGGTTGCCGCGGCAGGTCTGGGCCGCCGTCGAGGCGAAGGGCAAAGGAGGATCCATGGCGGTCGGTCATGGTTTTTGCTCAGGCTGCGGTCAGCATGCCGCCATAGGTCGACCTTGGACGTGAGGATCGGCCGTCCCGTCTCACGCAGGCCTCGGCCGCAGCTGTAAGCTGCGGCCTGGAGCTGATGAATTACCAGTTGGTGAAGGATCCGTCCGACCTCCGCAGGTGCGGCATTTCGAAGTACTCAAAGCCGGAAGCCTTGGCCAAGCTCGTTTCGTCTATGTCAACGCCCAAGCCGGGCGCATCAGGTACGGGATAATCTGCTCCATCGAGCTTCAGCGCCCTGCGGAAGACCGGCGAGGACTGGCGAGCGGCGTTGTCGTCGTGCGGCGTCTCCCAGCATTCGAGGAACGCATGATTGGGCATCGCAGCCGCCATGTGGACCGAGGCCGCCGTGCAGATCGGGCCGAGCGGATTGTGGGGCATGACCTGGATGCCATGGGCAGAGCACCAGCCCGCCACGCGCATCGCCTCCGTAAGGCCTCCGACGTTGCACACGTCGATCCGGGCGAAGTCGCACAAGCCCTGCTCGACATAAGGAAGGAACTGCCACCGCGACGTGAACTCCTCGCCGATCGCGAGCGGGATGCCGGTCATGCGCCGAAGCGCCACATAGGCGCTCGGGCTTTCGTCCCTGATGGGTTCCTCCAGAAAGTCCAGAACGCCAGCCGGCATCCGGGCGCAGAACCGCGCCGCTTCGCCGATGCTCAGGCGATGGTGCATGTCGATGCCCAGCATGATCTGCGTCCCAAGGGCGCGCCGTGCTGCGGGTAGGAACTCTCCTGCGAAGACAATGGCGTCCTGGGGGTCGAAGATCTCGGGGGCATCCGTGCGCCAGCCGAGGCGAAGGCACCGCCAGCCTACGTCCGCGGCCTCTTGCGCGAAGCCGATCAAGGTTTCGGTATCGTCCGCCCGGACACAGCCGAAGGTCGGCACCCGGCTCCGCCGGGCACCGCCCAGCAGACGGTGGACCGGCACATCGAGCGCCTTACCCGCGAGGTCATGCAGGGCGATATCGACGGCGGAGATCAGGGCCATGCCGACGCGGTCCCTAGCGAAGCCCGGTCGGAGATGCAGGTCCTCCCACACCACCGCAGGCCGCAGCGGATCGCGGCCCTCGAGGAAGTCTCCCAGGTCTGACAAGGTGCCCATCACTGCCAGTTCGCGGCTCGTCAGGCCAGATTCGCCCCAGCCCACCACGCCGCAGGTAGATTTAACCTTGATGAGTAGTTGGTTCTGGTCCCCCACCCGGAGCGGGAACCCCTCGACTGATGCGATCTTCATCGACCTACCAGTTCGTGAAGGAGCCGTCGCGCCGGCGAAGGTGCGGGGGTTCGGAGTACTCGAACACCGCCGCTGCGAGTCGCTCCTCGTCGACGTCGACCCCGAGACCCGGCGCGTCGGGCACGATGTAATTCGCGCCCTCCAGCCGCACTTGCCCAGGGAAGAGGTCCGTGGGGGAGAAGCCCAGGTGCCGCTCGGCCGGGCTATCCCGGCATTCGAGCCACGAGAAGTTCGGAACGGCCGCGGCGAGATGCACGCTCGCGGCGGTGCAAACGGGCCCCAACGGATTGTGCGGCATGAGGTCCACGTAATGGGCCTCGGCCCAGCCCGCAACTTTCATGGCTTCCGTGAAGCCGCCCACGTTGCAGATGTCGATGCGGGCGAACTGGAGAATGTCGCGCTCGAGGTAGGGCAGGAACTGCCACTTGGATGAGAACTCCTCGCCGATGGCGAAGGGAATGTCGGTCATCCGCCGCAGGCTCTCGTAGGAGGAGGGGTTTTCGTCCCGGATCGGCTCCTCGAGGAAGTCGAGAGTGCCGCTGGGCATCTTCTGGCAGAACGAGGCGGCTTCGGCGACGCTGAGGCGGTGGTGGTACTCCATTCCGAGCACCATCCCAGCACCTGCTACTTCGCGGGCTTTGACCGCCCATTCGGCCGTGGGCGCAAGAGACTCGCGCGGCTCGAAGGTTTCGGGGTTCTCCTGTCCCTCGGCCATGAGGCGGACGCAGGTCCATCCGGCCTCCGCCAGTTCCAAGACCTGATCGATCATCGCCGGCCCCGGGGGCGCCGAGGTCGTGGCAAAGGCGGGCACGCGATCTCGGTGCCGACCGCCGAGCAGCTGGTACACCGGCACGCCGAGGGCCTTGCCCTTGATGTCGTGGAAGGCGATGTCGAGCGCAGCAATGGCCGCGCTGAGCACGCGTCCACCCTCGAAGTACTGGCTGCGGTACATTTCCTGCCAGAGGGCGCCCGCGTTCATCGGGTCACGCCCCATCAGGAACTGCGTATAGTGCTGGATAGCTCCCATCACCGCGAGTTCACGGTAGGACAGGCCGGACTCGCCCCAGCCATGGATACCTTGGTCAGTCTCGACCTTGACCAGCAGCTGGTTCCTGACACCCACCCGCACAGGGTAGCTTTTGATAGCGGTGATCTTCATGTCTTGCCTTGATGATGTGCGCCGCAGCGGCGTCAATTGAGGACGTTCGGCAGCCACGTCGAGAGCGATGGGAACAGCACGAGAAGGACGATCACGCCGATCTCGGCGACGATGAAGGGCAGGAGCGCCCGGACGAACGGAAACATCTTCACGTCGCCGATCTTCATCAGGATGAAGAGGACGACGCCGAAGGGCGGCGTGATGAGGCCCAGCGCCAGCGTCAGGATGACCACCATCGCGGCTTGGATCGGATCGATGCCCAGCTGCATCACGGTCGGCATGACCAGGGGCACGAAGATAATGAGCGCGGCCCCGATGTCGAGGAACATGCCCAGCACCAGCATGAGCAGCATGATCCCGAACAGGAACAGCGTCGGGTTGCTACTAAAGACCGACCCCATGGAGGTCACGAGGCCCGCGATGCCGAGGAGGTTCAGGGCATAGGACAGGATCGCCGCAGCGGCTACGAGGAAGTAGACTGTCGCCGTCATCCGCCCGGAGACCACGATGGCATCCCAGAGGTCACGGAACGACATAGAGCGGAGGATCAGGAGGCCGAGCGCCGCCGCGACGAAGACGGCGATGCCGCCTCCTTCAGTGGCCGTAAAGGCGCCTGTCACCATGCCGCCCACGATGATGACCGGCAGTGTGGCGACCACCAGACCCTCCAGAAGCAGGCGGGCGATCTGGTCGCGGGAGACCGAAATCAAAGAGCGCGGCAGTCCGGTCCGGAGCGAGTCCAGAGCCACGACGATGCAGCAGGCGACACCAAGCATCAGGCCGGGGATGACGCCCGCGATGAAGAGGTCGACGATCGACAGCCCAGTGACGGCGGCCATGATGATGGCAAGACCAGAAGGAGGGATGATGGGCCCGATGATCGAGGAGGCGGCCGTGACCGCCGCGGAGTAGGGCCGTGTGTAACCCTCCTCGGGCATCACCTTCATGAAGAAGCGGCCCAAGGCGCTGGCGTCCGCCACAGCCGAGCCCGAAATGCCCGCGAAGAGCACGGACGCTCCGATGTTGGTGTAGGCCGTGCCTCCCGGCACGCGGCCGGTGGCCAGGGACGTCAGGCGGATCAGCCGCTCGGTGATGCCGCTGCGGTTCATGATCTCGGCGGCGAGGATGTAGAAGGGCATGGCCAGGAACACGAAGCTGTCGACGCCGCCGAAGAACCGGGTGATGATGACGGGCATCGGGATTCCGGCAAGCCAGACACCCAAGGCGCCTCCAAGGCCGAGCGCGAAGGCGATCGGGACGCCGGTGAAGACGAGGACAAAACAAGCCGCGGCTACCCAGGTCATAGCAGGTCCTCTCTCTGGGTGCGGCCGATCACCAGGCTTCCTCCTCGACCACAGTCGAATGGAAGCCCACGATCCAGCACAGCACGATCTGCGCCAGCATCAGAACCGCGCCGATCGGGAGGGCGAGGTAAGGCAGGATCATTGGGAGCCCCGATGCCGCCGCGCTCTGCTGCGCATTGTTGATGGCCGCAGGCCAGCCGTACCAGGCGAGCATCACGCAAAACGTCCCGCCGATGCCAAAGAGCACGCTGCGCAGGATGTGACGACGGCGGGACGGCAGGGCTTCGACGACGGAGTCCACAGCCATGTGGTCGCCGCGGTAGATGGCGGCGGTTCCGCCCAGCATCATGACCCAGATCATCGAGTACCGCATGATCTCCTCGGCCCAGGTGAGCGAGGAGCCGATCGCGTAGCGGCCAATGACCTGCGTGAAGTTCAGCAGGCAGACGACCGTGAAAATGGCGGCGGCCGACAGCTCGCATGACAAGGCGAGCCGTCGGGCCAGCTTGGGAAGAAGCATGGCAAAGCCCATCAGGTTGCGGGGATGCAGAACCGGGGGCGGCCTGAGCCACTCCCGGGCCGATGGTCACTCAGCGGCTGGAGTTCCGTAGAGGCTCTGTTCTGCCTCAGCGACGGACGTCTCGATCCGCTGAAGAACGTCCTCACCGACCTCGGACGCGAGGAAGGACCGGACCGGATCGTAGACCGCGTCCCGGAACGCCTGCTTTTCCTCCGGGGTCGAGACATGCACCTCGACGCCCTTCTCCTCGGCGATGACGCGCGTCGCCTCCCAGTCTCCTGTCGTCTTCTCGACGTTCTCGATGTTCGCAAGGAGCCTGGCGCCATCGGTGACGATCTGCTGGTGCGCCGGCGTCAGCGCGGAGAACCAAGCGTCGTTGACGATGACGATGTGTAGGCCGAAGACGTGCTCGTTGAGCGTCATGTAGTCAGCGACATCCGCGGCACCTCCCGACAGGTGCACCGGCGGCGGGCTTTCCAGCCCGTCCACCACACCCTGCTGAAGTGCCATCACCGCTTCGGACCCCGCGATCGGCGTGGCGCTGGCCCCAAGCGCCTCAACCATCTCCATGTAGACGGGGCTTTCCATGGTCCGGATCCGCATTCCTTCCATATCGGCTGGGGTGATGATCTGGCGCTCGTTGTTCAGGAAGGAGCGGAAGCCGTTCTGCGAGAAGGCGAGGGCGCGCATCCCTGTTTTCTCGTGGATGTCATTGAGCATCCACTGCCCGAACTCGCCGTTCATGACCTGCCAAGCGACGGGAGCGGACGAGAACAGGTAGGGCATCGACCAGGCTTGGATCGGCGGGTAGAAGCCCGCGAAGGCCCCGTCCGACGGCAGCGTCATCTCCAGCGTACCTTGCTGAACCATCTCGGTCGTCTCGCGGACCGAGCCCATCTGGTTGCCGGGGAACAGCCGCACCGTCAGCTCGCCGTTGCTCTTGTTCTCGACGTACTCCTTGAACGCAGTGGCCGCGTTGAATTCAGGATTGTCCCCTTCGAACATTTCGAAGGCGAACTTGATCTCCTGTTGGGCAGCCGCGATCGAGGTGCTGGCAAGGAGCCCGAGAAGGGCAGCCGAGGCCAGCCGAACAGGCGTTCTCACACTAAATGTCATGGTTTCCTCCTCCAGTATTCTTCTTTGAATCCATGCTTTCACACGGATTACACATAATCAAGTCATCTTTGCTCTATGCTTTGGATCGGCTAGAACTGGCGCGGACAGTGGGGGAGGATGCACATGAGACCCGAACGGGATGCCAGCTTCGACGCGGATCCTGTGTCGTCTCGCGAGAGCGACCCGCCTTCTCTCCACGAGGTCATGCGGCGGGACATTGTCTCGGGCGAGCTTCCAGCCGGCTCACGCCTCAAGACCCAGGAGCTGGCCCAGCGCTACGGGGTCAGCATCAACCCGGTTCGCGAGGCGCTCCACCAGCTGAGCGGGGAAGGGTTCGTCCTGCTCTCGCGCAACCGGGGCGCCAGGGTCCGCCCCCTCGATGAGCACTTCGTCCGCAACATCTTCGACATCCGGGTGCTGATCGAAAGCTACCTCGTCCGCTTCGCCATCGAACACGCGACCGAAGCCGACCTGCGACAGATGAGAGAGATCCAGCGCCGGATCGACGATCTCGTCGGCGATCAAGTCGAGCTCGATCGACTGGATGAGGAGTTCCATGGCGTCACTTACGGGCGCCACTTCAATGGCGAGGCTCTGGCCATCCGCCAGCGGCATGGACAGGTGGTCCATGCCCTTGCCATGCGCTATCCGGCCAGCCCGGCCCGCCGCGTGACGCAGAACGCCGAGCACTGGGCAATCGTCGAGGCGCTCGAAAAGCATGACGAGGCCGCGGCCGTTCGCGTGGTCGAGCAGCACGCGCGAGGGGCTGAGAGGCACCTTCTTGAGAGGCTTCGACAGGGATCGACAACGCCGAAGTCCTTCTGACGTGTTTGCGTCGCCTGAGATCGGGCCGAGGGTGCGGTCAGATGGCCGCCGCCTGTTCCCCTGCCGAAACACTCGGCCGAGCTTTCGTTTCCGTGACGACGTAGTCGAACCCCTCTTCTGCGGGACCACAAGGACCCGCCCCAATGCCTTCCACGAAATCGACCGGCAACTGTGTCTCCCGCCGGGGTTGTTGCACAACCTCGTGGCGCCAATCTGGGCGGTCATCAGCAAGCTGGCGCCTGCCCGCTATCGCGCGACGTACTGGCCCGAGTACAACGCCGCCCTGCGCTGGCGTGGCCCGTTGCTGGTCTGACTCGATCGCGAGATGGAGTGGTGTGCTCCAAAGCGTGGCCGACCGGGCCGGTCTGAGACCTTCTCCGACGCGGCCATCCCGTTCTGCCTCAGCAGCAAGATCCTGTTCGGCCTGGCGTTGCGGCAGATCGAGCCATGGGGCGCCATGGGTTCGAGCCCCATGGCGAGGCGGGCTGGTGGAGAGCCCGGCTCAAAAATGGCAGGCTTGGGCTGGCCGGTGCCGGACTTCTCCACGCTCTGCCGCATGCAGAAAACCGTTCGCATCCAGATCCCCTTCCGCTGCGCGGGGGCGTTGTTGCGCAACTCGGGCGTTGGCCGAGTTTCTCCCTTTCCTCTTCGGTTTAGCCGGCGCGGACGAT
>NZ_VDFV01000088.1 GCF_006152145.1 Rubellimicrobium roseum
CCGAAGTCGGGCCGGATGAATCAGCTAAGCCGCTGAAACGCCAGAGCGCTTACAGGTCCTGAGCCTAGGGCCTGTGTAAGCGCTCACGGAAGCGTTGTTGAAGGCATGGACGACACGACCGTTCCTTGCTGGCATGGGTGTGCCAGGGTGGGTCTGGGGCGACCCACAGAGAGGAGCGGTCCTATTGGAGATGACCGTGGTCGGGCTCGATCTGGCCAAGGATGTGCTTCAGGCGCACGGGGCTGAGCTGTCGGGGCGGGCGGTGCATCAGGTGCTGGCCTTCCTTGCCGGGCTGCCACGCTGTGGGGCGGTGATGGAGGCGTGCGGCGGCGCGCATGTCTGGGACCGCGGGTCGCCGCGTCCGTCGCGGCTCCGGCACCTCCGCCCCAGACCTTCGGTCGGGGCGCGACTTCGCGGCCTGGTTGGGGCTGACGCCTTGGCCGCATTCCACCGGCGGCAGGCGGTGCTCGGGCGCCACCATGAGGATGGGAGAGCGCTCGCTCCGAAGGCTCCTGATCCCCGGGGCCAACGACGTTGTCGTCAAGCGCCCCGTCCACGCCGCTGCCGCTGCGGGTCGCTCCGGCCAACAGGGAGCGGCAGGGCGCCACCGGTCCGAGCCCGCCGCGAACGGCCCGGATCGTGTGGGCACTGTTGAAGGGTGAGGACTGCCGGACTCCGGCTGCGGCTGTCCAGGCCGGCGCGGTCTCCAAGTCGTCGGCGCAGGGGAAGGTCGAAGAGCGGTATGGCGCAACGGTCGGAGACGGCACCGGGCCAACCAGCCTGCGGCAAAGTGCCATCGAGCACGCGGCGTGGATGTGGAGTCCGATCCGCCAACACCAATCGGGCCTGCGGCATGTGGAACAGCCGCATATGCGGCCGGACAGAGGTCAGCACCCGACGCGCTTCATGACCAGGCGAAGATCCCTCCTGAGCAAAAGGCGGTTGCAGATGTTGCCGAACTCGGGCTGAGGTCGTGCGCTTCGCCTGAACTTGATGGGAAGAGGCAAGCTCGGACTCAGCCTGGGTTGCGCGACAACGCCATGCCTGAGCCACACGAACTCCGGCCTGCTGTCCGGGAGGAAATGGCTGGGCTCTCCGCGCAGGACGAACGAAATCAAAGGCACGTCGATGACCTTCGACCCCTTCGGACTGAGCGCGAGTGGAATGGCCAGGCTCTCGCAGTGGAGTTAGTCGTTCCACACGGGCAGGGCCCATGGACTGCGCGGTTCAGGGCGGAAACAGATCAACTTGGGCCGGCAGCCCGGTTCAGGGCGGGCGGATCGTTGCTGGCAGGGTGGAGCAAGGTCGACTTTGGTCGGGATTGTCCAGTTTCCGTGATCGTGAGCGCCGCCTTCGTGCTAGGCTGGATCGGCGCCCGGTCGGCAAGGAGGCGCGACAGGCGAGCGGGCGACCCGCTCCAACCCAGGGAGGACACGATATGGCCACGCCACACCTGCATCCCGCGCTCGACGGCGGGATCGCCCCGACCTCGCCCGACTTCTCGGGCGGCGTGCTGGTCTGCAACTGCACGGACCGCCCGGTGCGGGTCCGGGTCGAGGGGCAGGTCGCCCATAACCACGCCTGCGGCTGCACCAAGTGCTGGAAACCCGAGGGAGCCACCTTCTCGGTCGTGGCCGTGGCGCCCGTCGACAAGGTCACGGTGCTGGAGAACGGCGACAAGCTGGAGGTGGTCGATTCCTCGGCGCTGATCCAGCGGCACCGCTGCCGGTCCTGCGGCGTCCATATGTACGGACCTGTCGAGCGCGAGCATCCGTTCCAAGGCCTCGCCTTCGTCCACCCCGAGCGGTTCGAGACGGAAGGCTGGCAGCAGCCGGGCTTCGCCGCCTTCGTGTCCTCGGTCATCGAGGCCGGGGTCGATCCGCAGGAGATGGATGGCATCCGGGCGCGGCTGCGCGAACTGGGGTTGGAACCCTATGACTCGCTGAACCCGGCGCTGATGGACTACATCGCGACATGGACGGTGCAGCACCGGACCAAGTCGGCGGCGCAGGCCGCGGCGGAAACCGCGGACGCCTGAACGGAGCGGACCGCCCCGGCGCGGGCGAAGGGCCGCGCGCCGGGGCGCACCTTCTCCCTCCTGCGGCCGAAGGGCCCTGGCGGGGGCCCCGCGTCCTTTCGGGGATGGCGGCCCCCGATTCACGGTAGTTCCATGCTGCCAGCCCGAGGTTGAGATTGGGTTAACGCGCCGGCGGAACGACACCGGACCGTTCCTGCGGGCCGTTGAAGGGTTTCGTCCGCCGTCCCGCCGGGTCACAAGGACGGGGCCAAGTGACTCGAAGGAGGGCGAGTGGATGGAGATCGTGTCGGAATGGGCCTCTCACGGGGGGCGGCAGCTCGTGGCGAGGCACGCCTCCGAGGCGGCAGGCGGCGAGATGACCTTTGCCGTCTTCCTGCCGCCTCAGGCCAAGGAGGGACCCTGCCCGGTGCTATGGTACCTGTCGGGCCTGACCTGCACCCATGCCAACGTGATGGAAAAGGGCGAGTACCGCCGCGCCGCCGCCGAGGCGGGCGTGATCGTGGTCTGCCCCGACACCTCGCCCCGCGGGGACGCCGCGGACGATCCGGCCTATGACCTGGGGCAGGGCGCGGGGTTCTACCTCGACGCCACCGAGGCGCCTTGGGCGGGGCGCTTCAACATGAAGACCTACGTGACCGAGGAGTTGCCCGCGCTGGTGGCCGCCGAGTTCCCCGTCGACATGGCGCGGCAGGGGATCTTCGGCCATTCGATGGGCGGGCACGGGGCGCTGACGCTGGCGCTGAGCCTGCCGGGGCGCTTCCGCTCGGTGTCGGCCTTCGCGCCCATCGTGGCGCCGAGCCAGGTGCCCTGGGGCGAGAAGGCGCTGGGCGCCTATCTGGGGCCCGACCGCGCGGCCTGGCGCCGGCACGACGCCGTGGCGCTGATCGAGGACGGCGCGCGCCTGGACGAGATCCTGGTGGACCAGGGCGACGCGGACAACTTCCTGGAGCGCGAGCTGCGGCCCGAGCTGCTGGAGCGCGCCTGCACAGAGGCCGGGATCGCGCTGACGCTGCGGCGGCACCCGGGCTACGACCATTCCTACTACTTCATCTCGACCTTCATGGCGGATCACGTCAGATTCCATGCAGAACGGCTGAAGTCCTGAGCACCCGGACAGGAATCCATCACGGCGGGCTCCGGCAAACGTGAAAGGCGGGGCCTGTCCTTGGGGCAGGTCTTAGGGTTGAGGCGTCAAGGCACCTCCTCAACCCGTCAGTCGGAGCCCCTCCCCCTCATGATCGAACTCGTCTTCGTGGCGTGCCTGAGCGCCGCCCCCGCCACTTGCGAGCAACGTGCTCTGCAATTCACCGACCTCTCGGTCCTGTCCTGCACCTTCGGCGCGCAGCCCGAGCTGGCCCGCTGGATCGCCGAGCATCCGGGCTGGCAGATCCAGCGCTGGACCTGCCAGCCGATCGGAGAGGGCATCGACGCCTGATCCATCGCTGCGGAATGGTGGACAATCCATCCCCGGCTGCGGTTTGATGGGCTTGAGGCCCAACAGCTGCGGAGGAACGGCATGGGACGGATCGCCACGGTTGCGCTTTGCGCGACGCTGGCCGGCGCGGGCGCGGCCCGGGCCGAGAACGCCTTCGACCTGATCTTCCGGTCGGGCACGCTGGACGGCCTGCCCCAGGGTACGGAACTGAGCTACGACGCGGGCCCCGCCGGGACGGCGGAGTGGGAGCGCGTCGTCGTGGGGCTGGGGCCGCAGGACGCGGCGCTGGTCGAGGGGCGGACCGCCGAGGAACCGGCGCGGAACCTGGGCCGCTACCGCGCGGCCATCGGCAATCCGGTGGTGATGGTGTTCCTGGAATCGACGGTGCAGGACATCGCGGAGCAGACCGGCGGCAGCCCTTACTACATCCGCAACCGGATGCGCGACGCCCTGGCCGGGACGGGCGCGGTCGAGGCGGTCACCGTGCCCTGGGAGGGCGGCTCGGTCGCTGCGACGGAGGTCGCCCTGACGCCCTTCGCCGGGGACCCGAACCGGGCGGCGCTGGGAGGCTTCGCCGACCTGGAGATCCGTGTCGTCGTCTCGGAGGCGGTGCCGGGATGGTATCATTCCATGAGCGTCGAGGCTCCGGCGGCGGGCGCGCGGGAGGCCTATGCCGCCTCGCTGGCGCTGGCCGAGGTCGGGCCGTGAGAGGGCTGGCGCTGGTCCTCGCGCTGCTGGCCGGGGGCGCGCGGGCGCAGGACGCGGCCGAGCGGCTCAACGACTATCCGACGGCGGCGCGGGCGGAATACGTCTTCGCCTGCATGGCCGTGAACGGCGAGAACCGGCGCGTGCTGGAGCAGTGCTCGTGCTCCATCGACCGGATCGCGTCGATCCTGCCCTACGACAGATACGTGGAGGCCGAGACGGTGCTGGCGCTTCAGCAGACCAGCGGCGAGCGTTCGTCGCTGTTCCGGGGGCCCGCGACGGCGCAGGGGGTGGTGGCCGAGCTGCGGCGGGCGCAGGCGGAGGCCGAGATCGTCTGCTTCTAGGTCGCGGGCTCCTTGGGCAGCGTCTGCTCGACGACGTTGCCCTCGGTGTCCTGCATCCGCACGCGGAAGCCCGGGGCGCCGTTGTCGGCATAGCGGAAGCGGAAGACCGGGTTCTCGGATATCGAGATGCCGCCCGTGAGGGTGAAGAGCATCTCGTCGCCCTGCCAGACCTCCAGCCGCTCGATGAAGTGCGCGGGAATCCAGAGCTGGGTGACCTGGTCGCGCTGGAGGCCCGAGAACTGGGGATGGCGGATCATCACCTGCGCCTCGCGGCGGCCGTCGGGGGCGGCGCCGAACTCGCGCAGGCGCATCTCGCCCAGGCCGGCAAGCGCCTCGGGACCCGAGGCGCCGGCGGGGGCCGAGCAGCCGCCCGAGGCCTTGACGAAGGCGCCGGCCATGCGCGCCTCGCCCGTTTCGGTCATCGCGATGGCGCGCACGTTGGAATACTGGTTCACCCGGACGCGCAGCTCGAGGTCGAGCGGGCTCATCGCCTCGCCGAAGGTCATCTCGGCCGCGACGGGGGAGGGGTTCTCGTCGATGACGAGGGTGAGGTTCTGCACCCAGGGCGCGCCTTCGGGCTGGACGAGGCGGATCGGGACGGTGGCCGCGTCCTCGGCCCGCATGGGCGCCTCGAGGGTCAGGAGGCCCTCGGCGGGACGCGGCGCCATGTCGCCCAGGATGCGGGGGGCGAGATAGGCCCAGGTGTCGCCGTCCTGGAGCGGGTTCGGGGCCTCCTGCGCGGCCAGAGGGGCGGCCAGGGCGAGGAGAAGGGGGGCGAGCAGCGAACGCATCTGGCGAACCTCCATCCGAGCGCCACACTATGCGGGGCAACATAGCGCGACTGTCCCGCGCGTCGAAGCGGCGGAGGCTCCATGATCGACGTCCTGGCGACGCTCTGCCTGCTGGAGGCGCCGGAGGTCTGCGCGGCGCGGACGGTGCCGGTGGGGGCCGCGACCTGCGCCGCCGCCCAGGCCGCGGCGGCCGACCGGCTGGAGGGCTGGCGTCTCGGGCATGAGGTGAGCGAGGTCCGGTGCGGGGCCATGGACGTGCCGCCGCTCGACTTCGAGGAGGTCCGGCCGGGGCTCTTCGTGCATGTGGGCCGGATCGCGCTGGCGGACGCGGAAAACGGCGGGGACATCGGCAACGTGGCCTTCGTGGTCGGCGACGAGGCGGTGGCCGTGATCGACTCGGGTGGGTCCCGCGCGCTGGGGGAGGCGATCGTCGCGGCCGTCCGGGCGCGGACGGACCGGCCGATCCGCCATGTCATCCTGACTCATCCGCACCCGGACCACGTCCTCGGGGCGACGGCGCTGGTCGATGCGGGCGCCGAGGTGTTGGGCCATGAGCGATTGGCGGCGGAGCTGGCCGCGCGGAGCAATAGCGACCGCGCGCAGGGCCTTCGCCAGATCGGTCCGGGCTTCGTCGGGAGCGAGGCGCCCGTCGTGCATCGGGGCGTGGCTGGGATGGAGGCGCTGGACCTCGGCGACCGGGTGCTCGACCTTCGTGCTTGGCCGCAGGCGCATACGGGGGCGGACCTCACGGTGATCGACCGGGCGACGGGCGTCCTGATCGCGGGGGACCTCGTGGTGGACCAGCACCTGCCGACGCTCGATGGATCGCTGCGGGGCTGGCTGGAGGTGCTGGACGGGCTGGCGGCGTCGGAGGCCGTGGAGGTCGTTCCGGGCCATGGCGGACCGCTGCGGCCCTGGCCCGAGGCGGCAGAGCCGGTAAGGGCCTATCTCGACGGGCTGGCGCAGGACGTGCGCGCGCTTCTGGCCGAAGGGGCCAGCCTGAGCGAGGCCATGAAGGCCGCCGGGGCGCCGGGCGACTGGCTCCTCTATGAGGAGCACAATCCCCGGAACGCGACCGCCGCCTACACGGAGCTGGAATGGGAGTAGGCCGCCGGGACTCTCAGCCGTCGGCGGCGGCCAGCATCATCTGGGCCAGCCGGTAGGCGCGCTGCTCCAGGAGGACGGGGGACTCGCAGACGTAGGTCAGCGCGCGGTCGCGGTCGCGGAACACCCGGATGCGCCAGTCGAGCTCTGCCTCCAGCGCATCGATCCGGTCGAAGTCCGGCGGCTCCGCCGCTTTCAGGCGGGTCATCTCGGATTGCATCTCCTCGATCTCGCGGGCGAGGCCGGCCTGGTTCCGGGCGTAGCGGCTGATGCCTTCGATGATCTCGGCCCGCTGGCGGTCGATGTGATCGAAGGTGGCCTGGAAGAGACGGCCATAGCCATCGAGGTTCAGCCCGGGGTTCTGCGCCCCGACCTCGGCCAGAAGGCGCGCGGCGTCCTCCTCGGTCACCCGGCGCAGCGCGAGCTGGTCCGCGACGTCGTCGAGCCCGGAAGGAAGCGCCGTCTCCTCGGCCGGGAGCGGGTGGGGCCACAGGACCCCGATCGAGAGGTGGTCGACCTTGCGCTGGATGCAGGGCCAGTCGGGATCAGTCGGGTCCGCCGCCAGGGCCGGGCGGCCCAGGCCCGCAACCATCGCGAGGGCCAGGACCGTCGTCAGGACATGCCGCATGGTCACTCCTTGTCACGTATGCGACCAAAGTATGACATGTCGCAGGCACAGGTTGAAACCGCCAACGTGCGCTTCACCATAGTGTTCCAAAAGAGAACCCACGGGGAGGGGGAAAGACCGGATGCGCACCCGTGCCGCCGTTGCTGTGGCTGCTGGTCAGCCGTTGGAGATCATGGAGGTGAACCTGGAGGG
>NZ_VDFV01000089.1 GCF_006152145.1 Rubellimicrobium roseum
TCATCGGCCCGCCGTCACCGCCACGCTCGGCGCCTCATCACCAAAACTCGCGAGCTTTGCAACGGAGCCGACACGACGCCGGACGACGACATCCATGACCGGCTGAACCGCACGGTGTTGGAGCTGGCCACCTCGCTCGCGCGCCAAGATGAGGCGCGGCTCGACGTGATCAGCGTCTGGGATGTACCGGAGGAGCAGGCTCTCCGTAACGGACGCATCCACCTGCCGGAGGGAGAAATTCTCTCGATCCTCGCGCGAGAACGGGACCGGAGCGCCTCGCGGCTCGACGAGCTTCTGAAGGCCTTCCCCAGCGATGCCCCACGAACCCGAGGCCTCCACGTCCGGGGCCGGCCCGCCCAGGCCCTCGTCACGCACGCCAGGGCGGAGCGGATCGACACGATCGTCATGGGCACCGTTGCCCGCACAGGGCTTCCGGGTTTCCTGATGGGCAACACCGCTGAGACGGTCTTGGCCCGCGTTGCCTGCTCGGTCCTGGCAGTGAAGCCCGAGGGCTTTGTGTCCCCCGTCGAGCCCGGAGACCCATAACAGAGATCTGCGACGGGGCCGGCCATCGCCATGCTCTTAAGATAGACCGCCTGCCTGGGGGGGCGCCGCGTTGTCCGGAGACCCGTCCGGAGCCTCAGAACGGCGCCGCAGCCGACGATGAGCGAGGCCCGGGCTGAGGCTCACGGATGCACGTGCCGTGGCGCGAGCGGACTGGTACACGCGCCCGGACGGGTCATCTGAGGCCGACGCTGGTCCGTGTCCGCACTGCAATTCATGGCGTGTCCCGGTCCGGGCCACAGAGGGTTAGGAACCCGCGACGAGATCAGACGGTCATGGAAGCACCGAATAGCTCGGCGGACCACCAGCCTACCCAAACGGCGACGCCCGTCAGCAGAAGCCCGAGCGCAACGATCCGGCCAAAGCGCGCCTCGCCACCGCGCAGGGCCAGCACAATCCGCACCACGGTGTTGACGCTAATCGCGGCGGCCAGCGGCACGACGGCGTCGTCCACAGGCAACTGGCCCGCGGCAACCAGAGATGCCAGCGCGGCGGCCGCTGAACTTGTGCTGACCAAGCCCGCGAGGGCTGCCGAGATCAGGACAGCTTGGCCTCCAAAACGGTCGTTGACCAAAGCGGAAACGAGGATGACCGCCGAAACGGTCAGGGCGAAGGTGAGGGCTCCTCTGACGCTGAAGATGCGGGTAGGCAGCTCTAGCCCCTGGGACTCGGCACCACGGCGAGCTCCGGCGAGCATGAAGGCGGCCCCGTAGAGGACGGCAACCGCTGCCGAGACGATCAAGACAGGCGCCGCTGCGGTCAGGAGCGGTGGGCTCATCAGCAGCAAGACCACGCCTGTCTGGACGAGCGAGGAGACTGACGACAGCGTGGCCCCCGCCGCAGCTGGGTAAACCTCGTCCGGCAGATCTCGGACCTTCTTTGCCATGGCGACAATGGTCGCGGTGCTCGAAACGAACCCGGACAGGAGACCGCTGAGCGGAAGCCCTAGCCTGGCGCCGAAGACGCGCGCGCAGATGTGGCTCGTGACTCCGATCGCCATCACTAGGACGACGATGATGAAGACGTGCCTCGGATTGACTGCGCCGCCCGGACCGTAGCCGAAATCCGGCAGAATGGGCAGGATCACCAGTGCAGACACGCCGAGGATCAGGCCGTCGCGGACCTCGAAACCCGTCAGCACCGAGCGGCTGAAGTCCCGAAGCACGGTTCGAGCTGCGAGGAGTGCCGCGACAAGGACACCCGCAACGGCCGACAGGAATGTGTACTCGATGGAAAGGGCGCCAAGCACTACCACGACCAGAAGGGCGAGGCTGGTAGTCATGCCCGCTTGCCCATCCTGCTGCGACAGATGCATGACGGCGCGTAGCCCTCCAACGGTGGCAAGCGTAACGGCAAGCAGAGGCCATCCCCCGACGAGCTCGCTCAGCGCACCAGCCAACGAGGCAAGCGCGAAGGTCCGAACGCCGGCCGAAGCAGGAGCACCCCCTTCAGCCGTGCTCCTCTCGCGCTCGATGCCTATGAGCAGACCGAGTCCCAGCGCCTCGAGTAATAGCAGGACCTGCGCCGTCTCCTGCATTGCAACTAGCCATCATCTTTCGTGCCATTTCCGACCGTCAGGCCTGTGGCACTAGGGCGCCAGCAATCCTGTCCGGTGCTCCCTCCCGCGGTCACAATGGTCCCAAGGATGCATGGAGAGTTGCGGACACGATGTTTGATCTCCGACCGGTCATCAAGGTGGTAGCTCCCGAAACTTCGCCAACGGCACCCACCACGTGACCGTTCACAACCCCTAGATTACTTCTCACGGAGGCGCGCCGTCCACATCGCGACGAGCCTTTGGTGAACTGACGAGACGAGCTAAAAAAGCTCTCATGGCCGGAGAGGACGTATGAGCCGGACAAAGCACACCAGTCGCGAGTCCGAGCAGCTCGACCAGCTCGACTGGATTGCTGCGGCAAAGGAGGTGAGAGCGGCGCCGGCCCCTCCTCGAACCGTCGAGGCTCCCGCGCAAGTCGCCTCGGGCGATGGTCCCGCTCCCGTGCTCCTCACTCGGGTGGACGCATCCTGCAACATGCGCCGCTTCTACGGGCTCGCGCTCGCCCAAAGCCTCTGGGGCGAATGGGGCGTAGTGCGCCATTGGGGCCGGATTGGGGCGCAAGGACAGAAGCGGACGGACTGGTACGAAGCTCCAGAGGCAGCCCGAGCCGAGCTGGAGCGCATGGCTAGGCACAAGCGGCGGCGAGGGTACGGGTAGGCCCGTGAGCCTGAGCTCCCTTCTCGCTTGACCACGTAGGCTGGGAGCGCGGGTCCAGGCTGACCAAGGGTGGGCGTATTCGACGCGCAGCCCTCACCCCCGCCGCGCCGCCTCGATCCTGGCCACGTCGATCCGGCCCATCGTCATCATGGCCTCGAAGGTGCGCCGCGCCTCCTCGCCGCCCGCGGCCAGCGCCTCGGTCAGCGTGCGGGGCGTGATCTGCCAGGAGAGGCCCCAGCGGTCCTTGCACCAGCCGCAGGCGCTCTCCTGTCCTCCGTTGCCGACGATGGCGTCCCAGTAGCGGTCGGTCTCCTCCTGGTCGTCGGTGGCGACCTGGAAGGAGAAGGCTTCGGTCTGGCGGAAGGCCGGGCCGCCGTTGAGGCCGAGGCAGGGCACGCCCAGCACGGTGAACTGGACGGTGAGCACGTCGCCCGCCTTGCCCAACGGGTAGTCGGCGGGCGCGCGGTGGACGGCGCGGACCGAGCTGTTGGGGAAGGTCTGAGCGTAGAAGGTGGCGGCCTCCTCCGCGTCGCGGTCGTACCACAGGCAGATGGTGTTCTTCGGGATGGTCATAGCTTTGTATTCCCGCTGCGTTACCAAAAGTCTCTCACGATCGTGCTTACGCGCAATATACGCACAGCCTGGGCCTCTGATCCGCTTAAGTCTAGCAAGCGGTCAAGTCCTGTGCGCTGCTTCGCCTTCCTGGCCTACGCCTGCCGCTATCTGCGAGGTTTGAGCGTGCATGCGGAGTCTTCTCACGCAGAAGGCCCCCGTCCCTCCCAGGCGGGGGCCTTCCGGCGGCGTCGGCTCATCCCCTGACCTGTGGCTCTGCCACGGAGCTAAGGCGGCTTTGGCCGGGTCGCGGAGCGCACGGCTCGCCAGGAGAAACCTAGGCGAGGCGAACCGGCGTCAAGGGCGCGGTCCGCTTTAGCGGCGAGGTGCCTCCCCCAGCGGAAACTGCTTGCCGGCTGTTCGCTTTGCGTCCACCAAAGGCCAGGGCTGATCGTGGACGGCTGCGGGTCGTGGGACGGGGTTGGTGGACGGCTGGGAGCCTGCTCGGGGCGCTCGGCGGTGCGTGTCCCCCGAACACTCGGTTGCGGGACGGCGGGCCGGTCACTGGGCGGCGAGGCCCGGGGTGCAGGGGGAAGGCGAGCCATGGGCGCGGTGCTGGGCTATGCGCGGGTGAGCACGGGCGATCAGGACCTGTCGGGCCAGCGCCTCCGCCTCGAGGCGGCCGGCGCCGTCCGTATCTTCGAGGACGTGCGGTCGGGCAAGGGCCTCGACCGGGCCGGGCTCGAGGCGCTCCTCGACTACGCCCGGCCCGGAGACACGCTCGCCGTGGTGCGCCTCGACCGGCTCGGGCGGTCGCTGAACGAGCTCCTCGCGATCGTCGAGGAGATCAAGGGCCGGGGCGTCAGCCTTTTGAGCTTGGAGGAGCGGATCGACACGGGCTCGGCCGCCGGAGAGCTCGTGTTCCACGTCTTTGGCGCCATCGCGCACTTCGAGCGCCGGCTGATTGCCGAGCGCACGAAGGACGGCATTGCGGCCGCGCGCGCCAAGGGCAAGCGCCCGGGACGCCAGCCGGTGAGCCGGGCCAAGGTGGACGCGGCCTTGAAGCTCGTGGAAGCGGGCCTCTCGCCCACCGAGGCCGCCCATCAAGTGGGGCTCGGGCGCGCCACCGTGTACCGCGAGATGGCCGCGGCCGGGATCAGGAGGGTGGCGTGAACCTGGCCAACTCCTCAGCGCACGTCCCTGCGCGGCCCGAGCCGTCGGCGCGCGAACGCTTCGAGGCGCTCGACTGGGTGGCGACGCCGCTGGGCCCGCGCGAGGGCTGGCCGCCCGAGCTGCGCTTTGCGGCCGAGGCCGCGCTCTCCGCGGGCTTTCCCAGCCTGGTCTACTGGGGCCCCGATCTCGTCATCGCAGCCTACAACGACGCCTACTTGCCAATCGCTGTCGGCAAGGTCGACCCGCTCGGCCGCGCCAACTTCGACGTGTGGCCCGAGTCGCGCGAGGCGGTGGCCCCCTTCCATGCGCGGGCGCTCGCCGGCGAGACGGTGACGATGCGCGACGCCTGCTTTCCCGTGGACCGCGGCCAGGGGCTCGAGGAGGTCTGGTTCGACTTCAGCCTGCAGCCGGTGCGCGGCGAGGAGGGCGCGGTGGCCGGCATCTTCTGCACCGCGTTCGAGACGACCGAGCGGGTGCGGGCGGCCAGGGAGGGGGCCCGGGCGGAGGACGCCTTGCGCGAGCAGGAGGCCCGGCTGCGCGGCGTGCTCGACGGCATGGGCGAGGCCTTCGGCATCCTCGACCGCGACTTCCGCATCCTGACCTTCAACCGAGCGGCCCTGGCGCTGGAGCCGCGCCCGCTGGAGGAGATCGTCGGGCGCAGCCATTGGGAGGTCTATCCGGGCTCGGAGGACAGCGAGATCGGGCGGCTCTACAAGCGCGCCATGGCCGAGCGGGTGCCGGTGAGCCTGGAGCACCGCTACGTCTGGGAGGATGGCACGGCGCGCTGGCTCGACATGCGGGCCTTTCCGGTGGAGGAAGGGCTCGCCGTCTTCTGGCGGGACATCACCGAGCGCAAGGAGGTCGAGACGGCCTTGCGGGCGAGCGAGAGGCGCCAATCCGCCCTCCTCGCGCTCGAGGACGTGTTGCGCCCCTTGGGCGAGCCCGAGCAGATCAAGGCCGCGGCGGCCGAACTCCTCGGGCGCGAGCTCGGCGCCGGCCGCGTCACCTACGCCGAGGTGGATGAGGACGCGGGCGTGATCCGGGTGGCGCGCAGCTTCACGGCCCGAGGCATGGGGGACGCGGCCGGCGAGTACCGGCTGGCCGAGCTGGGCGCCCTCGTGGGGCTCTACCGCACGGGCGACACCTTCGTCTCCGCCGACCTTTGGGCCGACGCGCGGGTGCGGCAGGCGGCCGAGCGGCCGGAGGTGGAGGCGAACGGCGGGCGCGGCGTCCTCGACGTGCCGCTCGTCAAGGAGGGCCGGCTCGTGGCGCTCCTGAGCGTCAACGATCCTGCGCCGCGGCAGTGGGCCGAGGCCGAGGTGCGCCTGGCCGAGACGGTGGCCGAGCGCACCTGGTCGGCCGTGGAGCGCGCCCAGGCGGAAGCCGCGCTGCGGGCGAGCGAGGCCGTGGCGTGGGCGCGTGCCAATGAGCTGCGCACGGTGCTCGACGCGGTGCCGGCCGCCATCTGGGTGGCCCAGGACCCGAGCTGCGCCGTCATCACCGGCAACAAGGTGGCGGCCGAGCTGCTGCGGCTGCCGACGGTCATCCCCAACATGTCGAAGGGCGCGCCCGACCCGGCGCCGGTCGCGCATTTTCGGGTGCTGGATGCCGAGGGCCGGGAGATCGCCACCGAGGACCTGCCCGTGCAGCGCGCCGCGCGCGGTGAGACGCTCCACGAGTTCGAGGAGCGGATCGTGTTCGACGACGGCTCGGCCGTCGACGTTCTGGGCAACGCAACGGCGCTTCTCGACGAGGCGGGCCATGTGCGGGGTGCGGTGGCGGCGTTCGTGGACATCACCGCGCGCAAGCGCGCGGAGGAGCGGCTGCGCCGGGCCACGCAGGCCGCGCGGATGTTCACCTGGGAGACCGACCAGGCCACCGGGGAAACCACCTGGGGCGACGGCACGGCGGCCATCGTTGGGCTGCCCGAGGAGGCGCTGTTGATTTCCACCCGGAACTGAGCCGGGTAGGCGCGTAATTTCCACTGAGATTTGAGCCATGTGACC
>NZ_VDFV01000090.1 GCF_006152145.1 Rubellimicrobium roseum
GGACCCGCCGCCGCCCAGGAGGATGTTGCCGTCGCGGAACATCACATCGGCGTCGTCGTAGGCGCCGGGATTGAGTTCGGCGAGGGTGTCGCGTGCCCCAGCGAACCAGGCCCTCATGCCCGCGATCCGGTCAAGGCCTGCGCTGTCCAGCACGTGGTCGTCGAAGGCCAAGCCCTCGTCGAGCCCGCCCACGGCGCTCAACGTGCCGCGGTTGTCGCCGCGGATGATGTCGTTTTTGTCCCAACCCGAGAAAGCTTCCATCAGGTCGAAGCGGTCGCGCAGGATGTCGGCCGGAACCGAGGTGAAGATCTTGATGTTGGCGTCCCAGTCCACGCCGGCCACGTCGTACTTGCCGATGGCCCAGTCGAAACCGAACATCCCTTCGAAGCGCTGCACGCTGGCTCCCGAGAAGGC
>NZ_VDFV01000091.1 GCF_006152145.1 Rubellimicrobium roseum
CTCGTTGCCCTGCCCCCAGGCCACGTCGTGGCCGATGATGGTCGAGTTGAAGAACAGCTCCGAGTTCTCGCCGGCGATGGTGTCGAAGCCCTCGCCGCCCTCGATCCAGTCGTCGCCTTCGTTGCCTTGGAGGAAGTCGACGCCCGAGCCGCCGAGAACGAAGTCGTTGCCCTCACCGGCGAACGCTTCCGAGGCGTCCTGGCCGAGGAACACGGCGTCGTGGCCTTGCCCGCCGAACAGAACGTTGATGCCGCGCGCGGCCGAGACCACGTCGTTGCCCCGCTCGCCACGCAGGAAGTTGTCGCCGAACGGGTCCTCGATGACGTCGTCGCCGTCGCCGCCGAAGACCTGGTCGGCGCCCTGCCCCGAGTTGATGTAGTCGTTGCCGCCGTCGCCCCAGATCGCGTCGTCGCCGATGTCGGATCTCAGGGTGTCGTTGCCCTCGGTGCCGCCCAGCACGACGTGCTCGCCACCGCGGAAGACCAGGGTGCCGCCGACGTCATGCGTCTTGCCTCCTTCGGTGACCGTCGTCGCGCCGGTGTAGCTGCGCACGACCTTGGGATCGATCCTCTGAAGCAGCGGGTCGTCCCAGACCGGGTCCTTGCCCGAAGCAGCCCCATTGTAGTCCTGCTGCGCGATGCCTCGGTCGAGTTCGAGGATGTAGTCGGGGGTAAGGAACGAATTTCCGAAGATGTGCGGCGCGTATTTGTCACCCAGCGACGAGTTGCGCATCATGATGTCGGCGAAGGTGTTCTGCTCGAGCGCGTCGAGCAGGTTCAGGCCCTGCGTCCGGGACAGGTAGTAGAACCGGTCGCCGGCCTGCAGTTGCTCCATCTGGTATTCGAAGATGAAGTTGAACGTGGAGCCCAGCATGCCGCCGAACTCGTTCACCTTCTCCGCGAGGCCGCCCACCCATAGGTCGACGGCGTTGAGACCGCCTCGGCCGTTCGCGGCGGAAGCCGAGCTGGCGTAGGCGCCCTGCGCCTGAAGGAAATCGAGGCGGTCCGTCGGAGCGACCTCCTCGACGCCGTCGCCGTCAAGATCGGTGTCCCCCAGCACCAGCAGCGTCGCGGCGTTGCGCTTGGCTTCAAGACTGTCGACCGACGTGATCGTCTCGTGCGTGCCATAGGCCGCGACGATGTTGATGATCGAGATCGGGTTCTTGAGGTTCTGGGCGAAGTCGGTCCAGCTCTCGTAGGGCTTGAGGTCGGCGATGCCGAAGTCGTTGTAGAGTTGCTCGCGCGTCTGGTTGAGCGAGGGCACCCCGGTCTCGCGGGCGCGGGCGATGTTGAGCGCCGCGAGATCGAGCGGCAGGCCCAGGAGGTTGCTGCGCAGGGCCGGCACGATGAATTCGTCGATCTCGGAGCCCACGTCCGCGCTCAACCCACGAAGGATGGCGCCTTGGATATCCTCGAAGTTGCTCGCGGTGCCGGTGTAGCCCTGCGGGTTGAGGAAGGCCTCGATCAGCGAGAGCTGGTCGCCGTCGGCGCCCGGGATCGGGTTCAGGTTGTTGTCGACCCGATCGATGGTGTCCGTCAGCATCGAGTGGCCGAAGCGGTACACGGCATGCGCGAACTCGGCCACGATCGACGGATCGATGTCGGGGGTGTTCGTGAAGACGAACGGATCGACGGCCGGCTGGACGCGGCGGGCGAACTCCTCGAACACCATGTGCTGGTACTGCATCTCGGTGGTAAAGCGCGCTGCCTGGAACATCCGATCACCGTCCCAAGTGAGCGAGTCGATCTCGGCGTCGCTCGGAAGGGCGGTGATGTCCTTCAGCAGCCATTCGTTGATGAAGGCGAGGTTGCCGCTTTCGAGGATGGTGTGCTTGTTCTCCTCGACAATGCGGTTGTGCTCGGCGTGGAAGACGGCGTGGACCGCCGACAGGCCGATGTTCTCGTTCCCGCGCCCATCCCCGGTGACGAAGTGCGAGTTCAGCATCTCGTCATCATAGGTGGACGGGTCGTCGTCGTCCGTCACGCCGGAGTCGGTGTCGGGCGTCTGGAAGGCATCCGCGTCGGTGATGCGCCGGTCGTTGTCCGAATCGTACCGGCCCGGCACCGCGTGGTGCGCAATGTCGTCCAAGAACGCCGGTCCGGCGGCGATGGCCTGGGATGCCAGCACGGTCCCATTGGGATCCCCCTCCACCAAGCCTGTCGGCGTGACGAGCTGGGCATAGCCGTTCGGACCCAGGATCAGGTTCCCGTACTGGTCGGTGGCCAGCAGCGGCACGCGATGCACGTCGAAGTCCGTCAGCGTGATGCCGAGGAACTCCTTCGCGCTGTTCTTGACGTCCTCCCACGTGCCGATGGTGCCGTCCGGATTGCCGCTCGCGTCGAGCCCATCGAGCAGGCGCCCGGTGGCCACGGTCTTTGTGACGCCATCCACCGTGACGCGCGCGTATTCGCGCAGGAACACCTGGTGCGAGGCGTGCGAGGTGTAGGTCTGGTTCTGGTCCACCCAGGACGTGGTCATGTTGGTGTGGGACGTGCCGTCGGGCGTCGCGCGGGTCAGCGCCATGAAGCGCAGCTGCTCCGGCAGGTCGTCCGTTGTGCCAAAGACCTTGTCCGCCCCCGCGATGAGCGGATCGTCGGCCTCGAGCGGGATGAAGACCGTCCCGGCGCCACCCTTCTTCACGAGGTCGAGCCCGTGGTCGAAGAACTGGCCAAAGATGGTGAACAGGTTGTTGAACTTGGGCGACAGGCCCACATCCGGCGAGACGTTCTCGATCCGGATCCCGCCTTCGGGCCCGACCTGAAGACCGTACTGGTCCATCAAGCTGTCGAGGAAGGTAATCGACTGCTCGTAGGTGCCGGTGGCGCCGTTCGCGTCGGCAAGGGCCTCGTCATAAGCCAGCTGAGCCGCATCGCGCTCCACAGTAGCGGCATCAAGGTTGGTCTGGGTGATGGTGGCATCGGCTTCCGCTTCGGCCAGAAGCTGGCTGAGATCGTCCACGCTGTCCTGCGCGGTTCCGTTAACTTCGGACGTCGGACGGTAAGCATTGGCCGCCGCCTCGGCGGCATCGGCCTCGCCGTCGACGTCCGAGCCATTGCCATCGGTATCCAGCCCGTCAGTGTCATTGCCCAGGCCATCGTTGTCGAGTGCGTCCAGCGCAGCCAGCAGGGTTTGCGCTGCCTCTTGCGTGGCCAAGGCGTTGGACGTCGCGCCTGACCCCAGATGGGTCACCACGGCCGAGGCTGCTGTGACCGCAGCACTTGCGGCCTCCATGGCCGCCGCATGCAAGGCCACCAGATTGGCTCCGGTCGGTGCGCTGAGCTCATTCACCAGGTCATCCGCGGCGGCCTGCGCTGTCACCGCCGCGTCCTGCGCGACGTTGGCCAGATCCACTGCCACGTCGTACAGGGCCACCTCCGTGTCGGCGGCCGTATCGGCCGTAAGGGCCGCATTGTACTCGTCCGTCTCAGCCAGAAGCGTGTTCTGCGCCTCCACGACTTCCGCGCTTGCGGCGACATTGTTGGCCGCCGCAGCGAGGGTCGCCTTGTAAGCCGAGGTGATGGAGTTGACAGCCGTGTTGGCATCCACGCCCGTGATGCCCAGCACCTTGAGCGCAGCATAGATGGCGGCGGGGTTGCCGGCGGTCTGATCCACGATGAGGTTCGAGATCGTGCGCGGGTCGGCATCCACCACATTGCCGGACGGCGTGGCGCCCGGCGTGTAGTCGGTGTTCGTCAGCATCGGCGGGTTCGGCCCACCGCCCAGAGGAATGCTGTCGCCGTCCTGCTCCTTAACGTACTCGGGATCGGTCAGACGGGGGAAGGGAGTCTCACTCGCGCCGACATCCTGCAGCCCGGGCAGGAGTGTGTTATCGGTGCCATCCACCGTGCGCAGCCCAGCCGGCATGAGCGCGGCATCCTGGGCAGATACGCCATAGACCTCTTGGATGGCCGCAATGGTTGACATGCCCCCGGCATGCAGCTCGGCGATCTTGATCTGCTTCAGGATGAATTCGAGATCGTGCTGGTTGACGTGGAAACTCGTCGACATGGCTAGGCCCCCCTTGAGCCAAACTGAACCACATCCCGCGCGGACGTGCGGCTTCAGGTGGGGTACGTCGGTCAGGCATTAGCAATCCGCGCAGGGTCATGGCCCCGCTTACGGACCCCCCAACACGTGGCCCCGAGCTGACGATGTCGAGATGTGTTCTTCCCCTAGTGGGGCCAGCCTAAGGAGCAGTGATGCTTCCCGCCAATATGGACAGACGTCCTAAGACCTGCAGGCCTCAAGTCTTAGGACTTGGCTTGATTTCGTGGGGAGAGACCCAGAAGAGCGGCTCGTAAGGGGTCTTTGAGATACATAGGCCGACGGTCTGACAGGGCATCAGTCGAAGATGAATACGGCATAAGTGTGGCTCTAGCGTGAAGATGATCGTTAAGCTTCGCTTATTGTCGGGGCTGGTCGGCTTGCCGCAACTATGACGCCCTCCTTGTTAGGTCCTGTCTGACGGCTGCTGCAACGAGAGGAAGTATGGGCAGTTGCCTTGATGAGGGGCATCATGGTGGGGGTCTACAATGCGACGACACCAACTCAGCAACGCGCAATCGGGGCTGATTGCCGACCTGATGCCTCGCTCTGGACGGCGAGGTGGCGGCCGCTGGCGCGATCAGTGGCAAGTGGTGAATGGCTTGATATGGAAGTGCGGGACCTGCGCGCCGTGGCGAGACCCGCCGGAGCGCTACGGGCCGTGGTAGATTGTCTACGAGCGCTTCAACCGGTGGCGGCGCGAGAGGTTGTTCGACCGACTTCTGGACCAGTGCGGCTCAAGCTGAATGCCGAAGGTCTAATCGACCTGGACCTTTGGTGCATCGACAGGACCTCCATGCATGCCAGCCGGTCGGCCGCAAAAGCGGGTAAAAGCCGTCGGTGATGCTGACTGTAGGCATTGGGAGGCAGCCCTGGAAACAGCTAGATAAACGTCGCACTCTTAGCCTACATAAGACGGCTTTGCACAAGTCTCAAAGAGCTACATCTTTAGCTCATAACCGATGCTTTGCATCTACCGCCGCTTATTAGTAGCTCTTTGTGAACCTCAAGACAATGAGAGGCAAAGGTCAAATGCACTTACGAGTCGTCATCATGAACGAATGCGCAAGTGCGAGCAAGAGCGCTGCGGATTTTATAGGTCAGCTTGCGGAGATCGCTGTGGTGGCTGAATGTACCACAGCCGGTGAGGCCATATTGGCTGCCCAATGCTTGGAACCTCACATCCTGCTGCTGGATTCAAGCGCCCCGAGCCGAGAGCTGCCTATCCTCCAGGAGATAGCCAAGTTAGGATCTCGCACCAAAGTTGCCGTTCTGACCTCGTCTGAGCGCAAAAGCGATGTTCTTACAGCTCTTCGCTGTGGAGCGAGCGGCTACATACTAAGGAGCAGTGGTGTCAGTCTTGAGGCGGCATTACTAAACATACACAGGTTGGATGTTTATGTTTCGCCTGAGCTAGGAGCGCGTGTTCTGTTCGACCTTGTTCAAAGCCGAGAGATAACTATAGATCCAGAGAGCAACTGGCTCATTGCGGAGGGTGGCCGGCTCACCGAGCGAGAGAGGGAAGTGATCGCTCTTGTTCGGCAGGGCTGCCGCAATAAGGAGATTGCTATCAGGCTGGGGATCGAAGAGGCAACTGTCAAGCACCACCTCCGCAATATCTTCAGAAAACTTCGCATTCGCAGTCGAGTAGAACTAGCTGCGCTTATCTGAGGTGGTCCGCACTGCTCTGCCCATTGGACATGCATCAGTATTAACGCCGGCTCTGATGATATGACCGCCCCTGACCGTCTCGATGCGCCAAGGTGGATCTGCGACGATCCAAAGGGGGAGCGATCATATCATCAGAGCCGTGCTTTTGCCTAACCGGCATTCGGCCAAACTGGTACAACCAGCTCGAGTCGCAGACTGCGGGATCGGCTCAGACGCGGCTGCTTTCGTGTTACTCCGCGGCGTGGCGATAGGGCCGGCCACGCTCGGCCTCCATCCGGAGCAGGCGCTCCTCCAGCGCGGCCATCTCGGCGCGCTGGGCCGC
>NZ_VDFV01000092.1 GCF_006152145.1 Rubellimicrobium roseum
CATGGCCGCCCAGATAAGCAGGCAGACCCGCCGCGCGAGCCCCCTCGCTCATGGGTTACGCAACAACGCCCCCAACCGCCCGAAGCAATGCTCGATTGGGCATAGTTGTGCGAAATTGTGAGAAGGTGCCCGTTGCCCCAGGGCCAAAACGAGTCCCAGGTTTACGGGTCGAGACCTGCAGCCTGCTATGCCATCCTAGTCGGTCTCGAAGGCAAGACACTGGACGTTGCGATGGCAGTTCATACTTGGCAAGAGAACGCGCTTGTCTTTCCTGATCGTATTCACCTGATCCCATCAGGTCGGACTGCGGTCGACGAGGCGATTACCGCCTTTGGACTTGGACGCATCCGCGTATTCCCGGCCTCCGCTACCGTCGAGGCCTTGCGGTATGCCAAGCGCCTGCAAGCGGAGACGCAGGACGATGCTCCTTCGATCCTGTAACTTTTCTTCAGCTTTCACTTCCAAGTACTCTCCCACGAAGACTATCGAGTAGTTGGCCTACTGCTCGGGAACCTTCTCAAACAGGTCCTCGTAGACACCAACGAATGGTGGCTGCCCTGCGAAGATGACGGTCACGCGCGCTGATGCGGTTCGGTCGAAACGGGCCAATACCCGACCTGTCTTGTTCCGAAGATCCAGTGCCCGGCCCCAAGTGGTCCCATGGGCCAGCCTCACCTTGTCACCAACAGTCAGTCTGCAGTGTTGCGAGTCATGAGCAGTCATGCACGAGTTCCCAAAGTGACAACGGTCATTTGACGGACGCGACGCAGTTGGAGTGCAACTGTACGTTGTAAAATGTCTGGCAGCAACACACAGACAACCAACTGGTCGGCGGCTTGGGATCAGTGCCGTTGGCATGTCGATGCTCGTCGCGGGCGAGCGCCTCCGCAGAACACACCGTTTCCCCCCATTCTCCATATTGTCCCGCAGCGTCGGCCATGTAGGCTGAAGACCTGATTTTGGAGTTCGCGTAATGGCAGTAGTGAAAGCCTACCAAGCCTTGAACATGCTGAGCACACAGGTGTTCTACGGCGTGGCCACAAGATACGACTCATCAACTATCGAGATCACGTCCGGTGACACGGTGGCCCGATACTCCGGCAACTTCACTTACGACGACTGGGGCAACGTATACGGTCAATTGACGGAATACACACTGCTGGTCAGCGGTTCGGTGATGGGATCCGTTTCCAACTTTCGAGTTGATGCTTACAGGTTCTCTCAGGCGATTGATCGAGAGGATGTCAGTGCCGCCTACAACATGGTTCTGTCTGGTTCGGACGATTTCTACGGATCAGAGCGCGGTGACCAACTTCTCGGGCTGAGCGGCAATGACGTGATGCGGGGCAACGGCGGCAACGACCGACTCATCGCCGGGAATGGCTGGGACAAGCTATACGCCGGGAGTGGGGCGGACATTTTAGAAGGCGGGCGGGGGAAAGACCAACTCTACGGCGGAAAAGATGGACTCGGCGACGATTTTGTCTTCAAGTCTCGCCATGACAGCGTCGTCGGAAGCCGTGACATGATTCACAACTTCACCAAGGGCATGGATGATATCGACCTCCGTGGCATTGATGCAAACAGCTCGACCTACAAAAACGAGGCTTTCGAGTGGAGCGGGCGCACGGCGGACGAACACTCGGTTTGGTGGAAGACAAGCACCAGTGGGGTTAGGGTGCTGGCGGATGTCACCGGGGATGCCAAGGCCGACGTGGAAATCCTGCTGGTCAATGTCAGTGCTATCAGCTCAGGCGACGTGCTGCTGTAAATCCATCTAGAAACTAAGGCCTGCCGGTTCTTCGGACGGGCCGACTGTTACCAGTCTATCGTGCTAGGATCGGACCAAGCGAGCATGGCACGCCGACGGGTCACTTGAGTCGAGGAATCGGCGCTGTTCATAGTCACTCTGGCGCCACCCATCAGAGTAGGACGATGCGGCGCCAGACCCAAAGGTGTAGACAGTCGAGGTGCAGCTATCGGTGGACGCGACCTGACCTGCCCCCGTCAATGAGCGCTCATCTTGTTCGACGTATATGAGCGACTCCCAGCCCTGCTAGCGCCAATCCGAGAAGGGCGGCGCTGGCAGGCAGAGGGATTGGAGCGGGAGCATCCACGGGATCGAGCGTCACGGTACCCACACCATAGCCCGCACAGACGCCGCCCGGATGCAGGTCGCCGGCATCGCAGCCCCCAAGCATGTCGGGGTTCAGACCAAGCACCAGCCGGTCCAGATGGGAGAAGTCCCCGGAAAACACGAGAGAGCCCGTCACGCGGGTGTCAAACGCGAGCCGCGCTACTTCCACGCCATCGCGCCAGCCGGTGGCGAGACCAATCCAGGCATCCGGTGCGAGCCATGGCCCAATCTCGCTGCCATACAGGTCGGCGCTGACTGCAGCAAAGCGCCCCGTCATCGTAAAGGCAATGGCGCGCGGGGCGTTGAAGATGCTGTCACTGACGACGCCGGGCCCCCAGTAGAACGAGCGGCCGCCCGAGTCGGCGGTGATTCCGTCCTCAGTATAGGTCAGCGGCTCCAAGGGATCCTCGCCGCCCCCCGTCAAATCGGCCCAGGTAATCGTGGCTGCCTCGGCCGCGCACGCCATCGTCACGAGCGCCGCAGCGCCCAGCCAAGCTTTCATGTTGATGTCTCCAGCGAGGCACCCCTGAGCCTCAACCGAAGAATGTGACGAGATTGTGATCGCTGTCCAGCGGTTCGTGACAGATTGCGTGCCCTTGCTCGCGCCTGTCTGGCGGGCAATGCTCAGCGTTGATGGTCCTCACACGAGAGAAGATTGCCATGCCGAACGTCGGCAATGAGGACTCACGTTATCCACGTCTTGCCGGCGGTCACGAGCGGGATGGCAACGAGGACTGGGCGGACTTGCTCGTGATTGAGAAGGGACAGATCGACAACCCCGACGGACCCCGGCCCACCTACTCGACCGCGCACTTGTGCCACGCCTGCCGGGCTGAGCTGCAGGGCGAGGGCTTGGGGTCCATGGCCGAGGCTGACGCGTGGCTTCGGGTGGGTCTGGCGTGACGCGTCGACCAGCCAAACGGACCACGCCCACCCGCGCCCGCCGCTCCTCGCGGGGCAGCCGCTGGCCCAACCCCGCGAGCCTCGTGGCGCTGCTGCTAGCAGGCGCGCTCACGGCCTATAGCCTGGGCCTACTCCCGGCCTCGGTGAGCCAATGGCTGCCAGGCTCAGCACCAGCCGCCCGCGAGCGTGTGACCGAGGAGCCGGCAGCGCCAGAGCGCATAGAGACGTCACCCACGCAGAGGGGGCAAGCAGGGTCGGACGAGAACCGGGCAGATCGCACCGAGAGCCAGCGAGCTGAGGCGCCCCCCGCGACCGACTTTTACGTCGAAGGTCCGGTCACTCATGTCCGCGACGGCGACACCATAGAGGTCGCAGGCGTTCCCATCCGAGTCGCTAATCTCGACTGCGCCGAGTTGGGCACCAACGAAGGGGAGAGCGCGCGTCTGTTCATGCGCGACCTCGTGCGCAGTCAGGCTGTCACCTGTAACCTGGAAGGCAGGCGTAGCTATGACCGGGAAGTCGGGACGTGCGCGCTCACCGACTCGGGCCAGGATGTGGGCGAGATCCTGATCGGGGAAGGCGTGTGCGGTCGCTGGTGATAGCGCCGCGCTGACCGCGAGCGGCACAGTGGGGGGACATCCGGGGGGACAACCCGCCAGCATCCGCATTTTCCCAAGCAATTATAAGCATTTACCAAAGGTGAGTGGCGGAGACGAAGGGATTCGAACCCTCGAGACGGTTTCCCGTCTGCACCCTTAGCAGGGGTGTGCCTTCGACCACTCGGCCACGTCTCCGCCGCCGGTCCTATCTGGGGCGAGGCAGGAAAACAAGGCGAAAACGAAGAACGTGTGCACGGCCATCAGGGCTTGGCATGCGCATTCCGGAGCACTGCAAAGCATGGATTGGCACGCGGTTCTGGCAAGAATCGGTCAACTGCCCGTCACGGGCATGTGGACCTTCGAGCCCTCCGTCGAGAAACCTAGAGGATGTGTCGAGAAGGCCGGTGCCGATCCTGCTGAATCATCACCGACCTTCTCGAGATGCGCTGCACGAGAGCGACTTAATCAAAGGCAGGCGACGCCGGGTCAGCTGGCGTCGAAGTCCCCAAGTCCTTCGTCGTAGATCCCCACGAAACGGCGAATCGCTTCCAAGATGCGCGAAATGACGGTCTTCCGCTCCATCACCTTGGGACGGGTCGTGAGCGTCTCGACCACCTCGCTCGGGGCCGGCTCCCGAGCGGTAAATAGCATGGGCTGCATGACACTTTCGAGGCGCCCCGGATCCGCACCCTCGCGCGCGCAGAGGTCGACGAAGGCGTTCGTCCTAGCCTCTGTCCAGTACGCAGCGAAGACATCGCGCACATCCTCGTCGGGACCCAAGGTCGGCAGACGCTCTGCGAGAAAGGCTTCGATCACCTCCTTCTTCGGCCGCAGACTCGCCTCACCATTCAGGAGGTCGAGAATCCGTTTCCGGGTCGCGCGAACCTTCCGCTCGCCGGCATCGCCGCCCTCACCCTCGGCGGCCTTCAGCGTCGCGATCAGGGCCAGGATGTAGGCCACGTTGGTCTCGTCGCGGCGCAGGAGCTCGAGCTCGAAGTCGAGGTCGTCCAGCGGACCGGCCTCGTCCTCGTCGCCATCTCGGTGACGGAGTTGCTCGAGATCGAGGTATTTGCTCTTGTAATTCTCGAAGTCCTGCGGGGGCAGCGGAAGCCTTTCCGGGTCATGCTCGGAGTAGCTCGACGGGACGTTGCGCAAGCGCAGGATCTCCCGGAACGCCTTGGCGAACTCGGCTTGGGCCTCCGCGTCGGGAAGCCCGTCCACCGCGTCAGGGGTGGGCGCGATCTCCCGGAGCCTCGCCACCGCTTCCTCGAAGCGTCTCGCCTGCTCCTCATAGGGTGGGACGATCACCGTCTCGAGGGCGTCGCGATCGCCGAAGAGCGCAATGGCATCGTCAGTCCGCTGCTTGAGGTCGCGGAAGCAGACGATGTTGCCCTGCGACTTCTCGGATCCGAGGATGCGGTTCGTGCGCGAATAGGCTTGGATCAGGCCGTGGTAGCGCAGGGGCTTGTCGACGTACATCGTGCTGAGGGTCCGGGCGTCGAAGCCCGTCAGGAACATCCCTACAACGAGGAGGATGTCGACGCCCTCGGCCGGGTCGAAGGGCTTGCGGTCACGGGCCTTCACCCGCTTTGCCAAGGCTCTGTAGTAGCCGTAGAAGCCGTCGCCGTTCAGGACGCTCTCGGCGGTGCCATCGCGCGTTATAGGCATCCACGATGGCCTGGAGGCGGTCGCGCTTCGGGAGCGCCGCCGGAGGTACGGCATCGCCGGGGAAGTCGGGATCGGGCAAGATGCCGTCCGCGTCGGGATCCTCCTCGTTCGCGGCATAGGTGAAGATGGTCGCGACCTTCAGGTCATGGTCGCCCGCCTCGCGCCGCCGCTCGAATTCGTCCCAGACGGCCAGGAGCCCGTCGACGGAGCCCATCGCCATCATGGCTCCGAACTCGCGGCCCCGGGTCTTCTTGTCATGGTTGGCGATGATCCAGTCGACCTTGCGGGCGATCACATCGGGGTGCTCGTGAAAGTCGCGCCCGGCCTGGTCGTCGTCCCAGCCTCGGCCGGGCCCCAGTATTCGACCGCGAAAGGCAGGACGTTTGCGTCGCGGATCGCATCCGTCAGGATGTAGCGATGGAGGCATTCGCCGAAGAGGTCCTTCGTCGTCCGGCTCTGGACAGCGTTCTTCGCCAAGATCGGCGTCCCGGTGAAGCCGAACATCTGCGCCGCCTTGAAGTGCGTGCGGATCCGGCCGTGGGCCTCGCCGAACTGGCTGCGGTGGCATTCGTCGAAGATGAAGACGATCCGGTCGTCCTTGATCCTTTCCATCACCGCCGCGTGCCGCTCGCGCGAGAGCGCTGTGTTGAGCTTCTGGATCGTGGTCACCACGAGGCGGGTGTCCGGATCCCCGAGTTGGCGGACAAGAGCCCGGGTGTTGTCGGTGGCGTCGACGGAGCCTTTCTCGAAGCGATTGAACTCCTGGATCGTCTGATAGTCGAGATCGGCGCGGTCGACGACGAAGACGACCTTCGCGACCTTCGGCAAGGCGAGGAGGTTCTGCGCGGCCTTGAAGCTCGTCAGGGTCTTGCCCGAGCCGGTCGCGTGCCAGATGTAGCCCCCCTCGCGGCTCCGCTCGACCTGGCGCGTGATCGCCTCGGCGGCCTCGACCTGATACGACCGCATCAGCATCAGGATGCCGTCGGTCTCGTGGATCACGATGTACCGAGCGATCAGCTTCGAGAGTTGGCACTTCTCTAGGCTCAGGACTCGCTATCGCAGCCAGAAGATGACGGCGGCTGCGAGCGCGATGGCCGACAGGAACA
>NZ_VDFV01000009.1 GCF_006152145.1 Rubellimicrobium roseum
GCCGCCCTGACCGGCTCCAGCCCGCGGCACACCCGCCGCAGAGGCCATGGCAGAGGCCCGTCCAGAACAAGCACAAGTCCAAACCTCAGCCGCCTCATGCAACAGAGCCCGGCGAGCGTCATGCCTCGATCTCGAACCGAACGATGGGGTGGGCGCAGCAGGCCAGGATATAGCCTTCAGCAATGTCATCATCGCTGATTCCGCCGTTGTGCACCATGTGGACCTCCCCAGAAGTCCTTCAGATCCTACAGGTGCAGCAGAGCCCGAAGTTGCAGCTTGAGGGAATCCACAGGCCAGCGTCCTTGGCGATCTGTAGGACCGTGTTCGTCTCCCGGCCAGTGCGGACTGGGCCGCTCCTCGCGAAGATGACCTCAGCCTCGGTGGTCTCGTCAGGCACGACGTCGTGGATCGGATCGGGGTCGAGCAGGCCCCGGGCCCGCGCGTCGGCAAGCATCGCCGCAGCCATCAGCGCCGGATAGGCCGCCCCCAGCCGGACAGGGCGGTCAGGTAGTCGATCTCCCCTTCGTCGCGGACCTCGTCCTTGGTCCCGACCCGCGCCAGCAGGGCGCGCACAATGGCGCGGTCGGCCGCAATCACCGCGCGTCCGGCCAGCCATGGCCTGTAGGAGCGCCCCGTCTCAGCGGCGGCATTGGGCATGGCCCACACGACACGCACGCCGGCCGCCTTCTGCAGAGCCGCAATCGGCATTCCGGCCATCAACGATATGACGAGCCGGTCCTGAGCACACTGCAAGGTTGGCGAAGTCCTTAAGGCGGACCGAAACCACAAGAACCTCGGCGCGCCGGGCCATGTCTGCCGCGTCACGGGCCCAGCCGACCCTTGATTGGGCGAAGGCCTCAGGCCGCGCGCCACTGCGGTTCAGGAGCAGGAGCCCGAGGCCGGAGCCATTCCCTCCGCCAGGGGTGCCCGCATGAGGGCCGAGCCGAGCCACTCCGTGGCACCGATGATTCCCAAATGTATCAGGCGGCTCCTGCGTTATCAGAGGCATAACCATGCCGGGCGTGGAAGCGCGCCAGTTCGCGAGGTTGGGGCTTCTGGCCGGTGTAGATCTCCACATAGGTGGGGATGCGCCTCATCCTCTCGGCCAGGGTCTCGTTGGACTGCAGCGAGATATAACCGATCTGGACGAGGTAGATGGTGCGTGCCCGCACGTCGGCGTCGAGCAGGGCATGGCCCCAGCGCTCCAGCATGGCTGTCAAGGCGGCGATCCGGTCCCGGTCGGCCATGGCGATGCGCCCGGTCATCTCGGGCGACCGGAGGGCCCAGCTCCGCACGGCGAACTCGAAGCGGGCGTCGAAGGCGGCCGGGTCGAGGAAGCACCCGATGACATTCAGCATGGCCTCGGACTCGGTTTCCGCATAGGCCTGCGTGGCGGCGACAAGGGCGCCGGTGTTTCGGCCAGCCCAGCGGTCGGCCAAGGCCCCCAGCAGTTCGTCACGGTCCTTGAAAAACCAATAGAAGCTCGTGCGCGCGAGCTTGAGCCGCTGGGCCAAGGGAAGGATCTTCACAGCTTCCACGCCGCCTTCGACGAGGGCCTCGTAAGCGGCGTCGAGCCAGATCTCAGGCGATCCGCGCCATCCCGTCTCGTTCAACCTGCGAGCCCTCCTGCCCTGCCTGTCCTATCAGCGTGAACAACCCTACACAACGAACCGGTGCAGCGATGGCCGTTAACTTGACACAGGTGAACATTCCACCCTAGGCCTGCAGCACCATCTTTGCGCCCGAGGCCGCCCCATGATCCCCGATCCGCTTCTTCAGCCCTTCCAGCTCAAGCACCTGACGTTGCGCAACCGCGTCATGATCACGAGCCACGAGCCCGCCTACCCCGAGGATGGGATGCCCAAGGAGCGCTACCGCGCCTACCACGTGGAACGGGCCAAGGCTGGCATCGCGCTGACGATGACGGCGGGCTCGGCCTCGGTGGCGCGCGACAGTCCGCCGGCATTCAACAACATTCTGGCCTGGAAGGACGAGGTCGTGGGCTGGATGCGCCAGCTCGTGGACGAGTGCCACGACCACGGCGCGGCGGTCATGATCCAGCTCACCCACCTTGGGCGCCGCACGCGCTGGGACAAGGGCGACTGGCTGCCCGTCATCTCGCCCTCACATGAGCGCGAGACCTCGCACCGGGCCTTTCCCAAGCGGATGGAGGACTGGGACGTCGCCCGCGTGATCCGCGACTACGCGGACGCGGCCGAGCGGATGAAGGGCGCAGGCGTCGACGGCATCGAGTTCGAGGCCTACGGTCACCTTCTGGACCAGTTCTGGTCGCCGCTGACCAACGACCTTGACGCGCCTTATGGGGGCAGCCTCGACAATCGTCTGCGTTTCACCTTCGACGTTCTCAAGGCCGTGCGCGAGCGCTGCGGGACCGAGTTCATCGTGGGCGTGCGCTATACCGGCGACGAAGGTCTGCCGGGCGGGATCACCCCCGCGGAGGGCGTAGATATCTCGCACCGGCTTAAGGACAGCGGGCTCGTCGACTTCCTCAATGTGGTGCGCGGTCACATCGACACCGATGCGGGTCTTACGGACGTGATCCCGATTCAGGGTATGGCCAACGCCCCGCATCTCGACTTCGCGGGCGAGATCCGCGCCGCCACGGGCTTCCCGACCTTCCACGCGGCCAAGATCCCCGACGTGGCCACCGCGCGTCACGCCATCGCAGCCGGAAAGATCGATATGGTGGGCCTTACCCGCGCTCACATGACTGACCCCCATATCGTGCGGAAGATCATAGAAGGGCGCGAGGACGACATCCGCCCCTGCGTGGGCGCGAACTACTGCCTCGACCGCATCTACCAAGGGGGCGCGGCCTTCTGCATCCATAATGCCGCCACTGGGCGCGAGACCTCGATGCCTCATACCATCTCGGTCGCGCCTGTCGCCAAGCGGATCACCGTGGTGGGCGCGGGCCCGGCGGGGCTCGAGGCCGCGCGCGTGGCGGCCGAGCGCGGGCACGAGGTCACGGTCTTCGAGGCGGCCGATGAGCCCGGCGGGCAGATCCGTCTCACGGCGCAAAGCGAGCGGCGGCGCGAGATGATCTCAATCATTGCCTGGCGCATGAGCCAGTGCGAGAAGCGCGGCGTGCGCTTTCACTTCAACACGGTCGCGGACGCCGACGCAGTGCTGGCCACCGAGCCCGACGAGGTGATCGTCGCCACCGGCGGGTTTCCACATACGGAGGTGCTGGAAGCGGGCAACGACCTCGTGGTCTCGGCCTGGGACATCCTGTCGGGCGATGCGCGACCAGGAGGCAACGTGCTCGTCTATGACGATGCGGGTGACCATGCGGGGCTGCAAGCTGCTGAGATGATCGCCGCCGCCGGAGCCAGGGTCGAGATCGTCACGCCCGATCGCACCTTCGCGCCCGAGGTCATGGCCATGAACCTCGTTCCCTACATGAGGAGCCTCCAGCGGCGCGACACGACCTTCACCGTCACCTGGCGGCTCCGGGCCGTCGAGCGGCAGGGCAACCAACTCCGGGCCACGCTGGGCTCGGACTACGGGGACATGACGCGCGAGCGGGTCGTCGACCAAGTGGTCGTCAATCACGGCACGCGCCCCCTCGACGAAGTCTACTTCGACCTGAAGGCACTGTCTTCGAACGCCGGCGAGGTGGACTACGAGGCCTTGGCCACCGGCCAGCCCCAACAGGTCATCCGTCACCCTGAGAGCCGCTTTCGCCTGTTCCGCATCGGCGATGCCGTCGCCGCCCGCAACACCCACGCTGCCATCTATGATGCGCTCAGACTGGTGAAGGACCTGTAAGGGAGCGAACGGGTTGACGGCTCGGCCAGCCGTTCACGGGGGCGCCTGTGGACCGATATCCTGGTAATTAAAGCAACAAGAAATGCCGCTGTCGCTTGGATGGCGGCATTTACTATCCAAGCCAGTTGCGCCGGCCGGTCCCAATGGTCGTTGTTCAGGGCATCCACGGCCGGGATCTCCCGTTCGCGGCGCGCCGTCTAGTCACACAGAGCCTCGTCGGTTCCCGGATCCAGCTTGGGTTCCTCGCATTCACTCAGAAGCTTGCGGGCGCAGGACAAGGCGCGCACGGTGATTCGTGCCAGTCTTCCGCCTGTCACTACTCGATAGAGTTGTTGTCAAAGAGCTTGAGCATGAGGAAGGCCCGTTTGAAGCTGGCTTGAGTGCGCGGGTGGCCCAGGTAGTGGCCACTGGAGCCCACGTCGTGCACCGCCTCCATCGCCTCGTCGGCGTCGTCCCAGCGGGGGCTTTCGGCCATGCGGTAGCCCACGGCGCACATCTCTGCGTCTACGACGAGCTTGGCGACCGAACAGTGCATCCCCGCTTCACTTCAGCCGGCGGAGTGCCAGATGTAGTTGGCGCCCGCTTGCAGGACGGCGTTCAGGGTCATGGTGCTCTCTCGTAGACCGCCTGGCTATTGAAGGTTTTGGCCACGCCCAGAGAGGTTCGAGGTCCGCCACGGCGCGCCGTAGAAGCGCGCCATCTGCCCAATCATGAAGTTCATGAAACTGATCTCGGGCGTCTCCAACATGGGCGCGCCGGACTTCATGGACACCGTGGACAGGTAATGTTCGTAGATGGCTGGGCAGCCTTTGCGGATCACCTGCGTGTAGGTCAGCGCCGAGAGCGCCTCGCCAGGGAGTTGCGCCACGGCCGGCACGACCGAGGCGGAGGTGTTGGCGCCGCCCAGCACGGAGAGCGAGCAGAGCACCGGCTGGTCCCTGCGGCAGCAGGCGAGCATGGCCCTCAACATCATCTCGTCCCAGACGAGGGGCGAGTTGCCGTTGTAGTTCCCGGTCGTGACCGGAGTCTACTCCATCACGTCCTCGCCGAAGAGGATCGCGCACAGCACCATGACGTCCTCGGCGTTCCGGGGCGAGGTGGTCGTCCCCCTGAACGTCTTGTCCGCGTGCTTCATGATGGATGAGTGATGTGGAGGTGGCTGGCCTTCAGGTGCATCGACTTCACGATGTGGTGCGCCGTGGAGTGCAGCGCCGGGTTAATGTGGGCGAGCTTGTGGAACATGTGGAGGTCGGCCATCGTCGGCCAGCGCCTCACGTCATTGAGGTCGCGCAGGAACGGCGCACCTATCATTTGCACGAACATGGGGTGGCGTGACGCTGAAGGGGGGCTGCGCTCGGGGTTGCGAGCGCGGTAGATAAAGGTCGAGGGAAGCGTGGAGGTCAGTTCGCGCATAAGGCCGCGGTTAAGGACATGGAAGGGCCGTCAATCCGTTCGACATGCTCGCCGCTCATGACTTCGAGACAGGGATGCCGCGCCGGAGCGAGGGCAGCATGGACATGTCAGGCGTCGCCCTGGCTGTGCCCTGATCACGGCGTCAGGGTCGATGATAGTTCGTTGTGGCATAGCGGGCGGGCGTCGTAGCGGGCCGGACGGGGGACTTGGGAAGCCGGACCTCTGGGGCGGGTGGCGTCCATCGCAGGGCCGGATGGCGTTGCAGGGCTGGCGCCAGCCCTCGATCAGGATCTGGGCCTCGTTGAGAGAGCCGACGATCTCGCGGTTGAGCAGGTCGTCGCTGAGCCTGGAGGTGAAGCTTTCGACAGAGCCGTTCTCCCAAGGTGAGCCGGGCTCGGTGTCAGCGGTCCTGGCGCCCACGGCCCTGATCCAGTCCCGCACGCTCCGGGCCACGAACTCGGGGCCATTGTCCGAGCGGAGGGGCCCAGGCACGCCGCGCTCGAGCATGAGCTCAGCCAAGGTCTCGAGGACCCCGGCCGAGGAGGGCGTGCGATCGACCCGGATGGCCAGGGCTGCCCGGGTGAACTCGTCCACCACGCGCGACGCATGCGGAACGTGCGCCCGGCGTGGGTGCGGTCCTGCACGAAGTCGCAGGCCCGGACAGGGTGGGCCCGCTCCGGCCGGAGCCGTCGTTCCGCCGGAGCCGTCCCTTCTTGGGGGGCCTCCGGGGAACCCTGAGCCCTCCGCGTCGCCGGATGCGCTCCATGCGCTTGTTCACGACCCAGCCTGCCTGACGCAGGCAAGCCGTGATGCGGCGGGAGCCGCCGCGGCCGGACAGGGTCGCGAGTTCGATGATGGCGGCCGTGAGGCGCTCTTTGTCGTCTGCCACCTTCAGGACCCGGCGCCGGGTCGAGCGCGGCTGGCCAATGACCCGGGCCCGCCGCTCGGAGACGCCGAGCTCCGAGCAGACCTGCTCGACCCTTGGCCGGCGACGCGAAGGGCCGGTCCGTTTCCCCGGAGCGCCTCGGCCAGGATCTGCCTGTCCAGGGTGAGATCGGAGACCGCCTTCCTGAGCCGACTGTTCTCCAGCTCAAGGGCCTCCAGCCGTCGCACCTGGTCGAGCTGGAGCCCGCCGAACTCCTTGCGCCAGCGGTGGCAGGTGGCCTCGGCCACCCCAATGGCGCGGATCGCCTTTCCCAAGGTCCTCCCTTGCGCGGTCAGGACGTCCACCTGGCGCAGCTTCGCCACGATCCCCTCGGGGCTGCGTCGCTTCCTCGGCATGGATCCTCCTCATCCGGCACGCCGACATCGCAGGCGGATCCGTTCTCGGGTGGCAGTCCAATCCCCGGTACCTCGCTCCGATCGCCTCGCGACCTGCAGCCCCGACTCAGGTCGTGGCGCGAAGTTGCCACATTCTGCACCGCCAGACGCGCCATATGCCGCCAGATCGGTCTACCCTGCCTGCGAGACTTCCGCCTCATCAAGGACAGGGTTCGGCCATCTGGGCAGTTCTTTCCCTAGATAATCGCAATCGCCCGGATCCAGGGCGTCGCCGACCCACGAATTCTTGCTTCCCGTCCGCTCACCGTCTGAACACTGCGCGAGGTAGCGCGGCCACGGCTGGCCTTGCCGCTCCGCCAGAGGGATAAAGATCGCAAGACCATGGTCCCTTGGCCCAAGGAGCGGCGGCCCGACATACATGGAACCTACGAAGCTAGACATCGGAGACGTGGCGCTGGCCCGCAGGACCCCGCGCAAGGCGGCCCTGGAGGCCTTGGAGCGGCTCTTACGCGCCCATGTCGCCCTGTCTTCCCATCGGAGCCCGGAAGGTGCTTATGGCTTGCTCCGTCCCGCCCGAGAGGACGAAATGGAAACCATCGAGGCCGTGTTCCTCCATTGCGGGGTCCCCCTGCCCCAGACCCTGCGCCTGATCTACCGTCGGACGCTCGGCGTTGGAAACCCGGTCTCCTTCCTGCCCGTGCTGGCCGCGCCTTTCCTGCGCGCGGTACTCCCGGACGAAGGCTTTGGCAGCCCGGTAGTGGGAATCGAACGGTTCGAGACCGATCTCGGCCTTTATCGGGACGAGATGGCTTCGGAACGCCCTCCCATCCTGCCACTCGGCCATGCCGCGCCGCTCGGACTGACGGCAATCCGGAACGGGCTCTGGTCCCTTCAAGATTACCAGGGACGCCGCGAGCCGCCTGCGACCCAAGACTTCGGCCTCGTCTTCGAGGCGGCATTCTGCATCTATGTCGATCAAGTCCTGCTAGTCTGGGCCAACGACCTGGCCGGAGACCCGGTCAGGCGCGGCAATCTAGACGTGACCCGAGGCGCCTCCCTGGCCGCGATGCCGGCCGCCGTGCGGGACGCCATGGCCGAACTGCTGGCGCCTCGTACCCTGACGCCCAGGATCTGGGGTGACCTGCGGGCCTTGGATGGCGGCGATCTGTTGCGCACTCGTCCCCGCAGCGGCGACTCCTCGAAGACGACCTCCCTCAATGCACAGGTCACGGTGGTGGGGCTGCCCTACGGCCCCCACCCTGAGATGGCTGGCCGGATCGAGCCCGGAACCCGGCTCAGGCTGCAGCCCGTGGACGACAATCCCCACGACCCGAAGGCCGTCGAGGTCTGGTATGACGGACCAACGGTCACCCGCTTGGGCTTCGTGGCCCGAGCGGAAGCTCCAGGCGTTCGGGACTTGCCCGATGGGGCCACGGCCTGGCGTCTCCGCGTGCTGGGCCGCGTGGGGAACGTGTTCCATGCGGCCCTGGAGCGGCGGCGGCCGGAAAACGAGACAGCCCCGGTCGGCGCCGGCCAGGATGGGAAGCTGTCCGACCCGGTCGGGGACCTGTTTCCACGGGATGCCTAGTTCGACGCCTGACTTGGCGGATGGCCGAAATCAGCGTCGGAGTCGGGAGCGGATGGATGCTCCGACTGAATCAGACGTATAGGCACGTTAGCAGGACGGTCCTTCGCTCGCCGACCGGGGATGACCACCTCGGCCGGGTGGAGATCATCGGATAGGCCTGTCCTTAACCGGCACTCCGACGAAGAGGCTCCGCTGCCTGCGCCGGGAGCAGCCGAGCGGCGGGCGCGAAGCTCCCCGCGTCTCGGTTCCGGGCCTGCGGCCCTTAGGGGAGGAGCCCAGGTTCGGGGAAACAGGTGGGCCGCCGTCCGGCCGCCTCCTGCCAGTGGCCGATGGAACGGCGTGTCCTGTAGCCTGGCAAACCATCCACCCCGCCGACGTCGTACCCCCGATCGGCAAGCGCCCGCTGGAGATCCGCGATGTCGGATCGCAAAAGCCCGCCCATCTCGTCCCACCCTTCCGCGAAGCCCGCCGTCCCGAATGCGATCCGATCACTCACATGGCCCACGAACAGTGCATAAAGGTCGCTGGTGTTGTAATCCTTCAGCACATAGAAATTGGGGGTGACCAGAAAGGCCGGTCCATGCCGGCCCGCCGGCATCATCAGGTATCCCGCCTGCGGCCGCTCGGCCTCGGGAAAGGGCCGCCCCGAGACGCGGCGGATCCCCATAGCTTCCCACTCGGCGATCCGGCGTCCCTGGTCGGGTCCTTCCAAGGCGCAGGAGACCGAGGGCGGCACCATGACCTCGAAGCCCCAATCGCGCCCCGCTACCCAGCCATGCCGGGCGAGATAGGTCCCGATGGACGCGAGGGTGTCGGCCTCCGAGCCCCAGATGTCGATGCGACCGTCGCCGTCGCCGTCGGTCGCGTAGGTCAGGACGCTGGACGGCATGAACTGCGGCTGCCCGAGCGCTCCGGCCCAGCTGCTCCTCAGGCCGTCGACCGGCGCGAAGCCGGCCTCGGCGACGCGAAGCGCGGCGACGAGTTCGTCGCTGAAGTAGCCGGCGCGCGTGCTCATGAATCCCTTGGTGGCCAGCACCTCGAAGGCGTCGTGCGTCAGGTCGGCACGGCCATAGGCGCTCTCGCGTCCCCAGATCGCGAGAATGATGCGGCCGGGCACGCCCGTGGCCTGCTCCACCGCCGTCAGGGTCGCCTCATGACGCTCCGCCATCCGTCGCCCCGCCGTCACGGTCGCCTCGACCGCCTCGGGGCGGAAATAGGCGGCGGGCGAGGCGAACTCGGCCTGTTGCTGCTGTGGCGGCGTCTGGCTCGGGGCACCTGGCGGAACAAGGTCGGGTAGGTTCCAGTCGAGGTCGACGCCCGCCAGCGCCGCATCGAAGGTGGGCCGCGACACGCCGGCGGCCTGCGCACGGGGCCAGACCGTCGTCTCCAGCCAAAGCTGGAACCGGCTCTCGACGGCAGAGCGGTCCTGCGCGAGCAGCGGCCCCTGCGCGACGACGAGCCAGGCCAGGAAAAGAACAGTGCGGAGCATGGGCGCGGACCTTCGGCAGACTGGAGTCGTGGAGAGTCCTAGCGTGGCACGGCTGGGGGTGCATCAGGGTTCCGGAAATCCCGGATTGCGGCGCTGGGGCGCGATGGCCGGTTCCCGTCGCACGCACCATCACCCCGCAAAGATCCGGGCGACCTGCCGCATGTCCAAGGGCTTCTCGCAGCGGGGCTGGCTGGCATAGGGTTCGGGGATCGCCCACTGTTCGTAGCCCGGGGCGAAAACGAAGGGGATGGCCCAATCCCGCAGCCGGTCCGCTAAGGGAAAGACTATCTCTCCGCCCAGGTTGATGTCGAGGATGGCGGCGTCGGGATGCGGGCCGGAGTCGAGAAGGCTCAGGGCGCCGGCGAGATCGGGCACGGACCCCATCACCTCGGCGCCCGGCCCCTCCAGTTCCATCGCGAAATCCTCCGCCGTGATAAAGTCGTCCTGAACCACAAGAGTGCGGCAGCCTCGCAGGGATGGAGGGCGATCGTTCCGGTCATGAGCGTCTCTTCCGTCTCGGCCCTGAGCCTCACCTAGCCGGAGAATGCCACATCCGGGGTCGACGACACAGGTACGACGATGGTGCACCTCAAGCCTTCAGGCGTGAGTTCGCAGGTCGTCGGCGCCCGAAGTTGATAAGGCAGCGCCCGTTTGAGGAGCTCGCGGCCATATCCTTGTCGAGAGAAGGCGACCGCCTCGGCAGGAGCTTCGCCCGAGGCCCTAGCCGACCCGTCCCGCTCGCGCCGTTCCACCCGCAGCCGCCGCTTTCCCGCCGGCCGTGCACCAGTGCCCAAGGCACGTCGAGGCGTCGCTCCGACCGGGAAAGCGCACCGTGCTTGAGCGCGTTGGTTGCCAGTTCTTGGAGCACGAGCGCGAAGGTCTGCACGGTGGACGACGGCAGCAGCACGCCTGTCGGGCCGCTGGGACGCACTTGGCCACCATGATCCTCGCCGTCTAGAACCCCGTGTGCGGCCAACTCCGTCCGCAAGAGCTGGTCGAAGGTGATCCGCTGGCCCTCCTCCAGACGCGGCAGTAGGCCGTTGACCCGGGCCAAGGCCTTGACGCTCGAGCGGAAACGGGGACGGCAATCCTCCAGCGTCTCGGAGCCGGCGAGCGTCCGCTCCACCACGCCTTTCACCCCAGAGACCAGTTTGCGGGAGCGGTGCTGAAGCTCGGCGACCAGCACGCGCAGGTGGTCGTTCAGTTCGACCTTCTCGGTGGCGTCGTGCCCGATCCCGGCCACGCGCTGCACCCCACCGGCCCGGTCGAGCAGAGGGAAGCCGGTGTCACGAATCCAGCGCACCTCTCCGTCGGGCCGCAGGATTCGATAGGCATGGAGCACGTGTTCGGCCGCACGGACGCGTCGAAGATGATCGAGGGCCAACGCCCGGTCCTCGGGCAGAACCAGCTCCATCCAGCGCCGGACGGAGTTGCGCATTTGGGTGGAGCCGAGCGGAACCCCGTAGATATCCTCATGCGAGGCTGACGTACTCGAATTCCAGCGTCTCGGCGTTTCGGATCCAGAGCACCTCAGCTGAGGCATCGCCGAACTGCCGGAAGTGCGCCTCGCTCTCGCGGAGGGCCTCTTCGGTCGCGCGCCTGTCCGTCAGTCCTGGCCCACCTTCAGGAAGCCTGTAATCACGCCTCCCGAGTTGGTGAGCGAGCGCATTATCCCATCGATGAACACCCGCGCGCCGTTCTTACACAGATGCCAGCGCACATCGGGTGCGTGCCCTTGCTTACGGGCCTCCTGCCGCTCCGCCGCCGGCGCGCCCGCCGCGCGGTCCTCGGCCGTGAAGGTGAGATCGATCGGCTGGCCCACCGCCTCTTCTGCCGTCCAACGAAGACCTCCTCGGCTCCCCGGGGCTAGGTCACGATGCGGCATGCCGCGTCGGTGGTGAAGGTGGCGTAGTCCCGCGCGGTCTCGACGATGGCGCGAAAGCGCTTCTCGCTCTGGTGCAGGGCGACTTCGGCCCTGAGGCGATCTGACTCGGTTCGCTTCTTCTCCGATATGTCGCGAGGGTAGACTGAGAGCCCGCCATCCGTCGCCGCGGAACGAGGTCCCAGCGCGGGCGCGCTCCACCGCCGCCCAGGTGCGCTCGGCCATTTCCTGAGGCAGCGCGACCTCCTCGAGGGTGAAGTCGTGAGCGGTCGCGTGATGGACCGCCAGCATCACGACGAGTTGCCCGCCCTTGACCAGCGGCACGTTCAGGGTGGCGCCGAGTTGCAAGGCGGCGTGCGTGGCCTTCTCGGCCTCGGTGAGAGCGGGATCAATGGCGATGTCGGGACGGACCACGACATGGCCCTCCCGCATCGTGCGGATGAGCGCTTCACCATAGTCGGCAGAGCGGTCGCGGCCTCGGATGCTGGGTACTCCGTCCGTGTAATCGTGCGTGAGGAGCACCGTCTCGTCGTCGCCCATGTCCTCGGCATGGGCGACCCGACTGGCGCGCAGATGATCTCCCATAAGGCGGCTCGCCTCGCGCAGGATTACGACAGCGTCGTCCAAGGGTCGTAGCGCATCGGCGAACCGCAAAAGGAAAATCTGCCGCTCTTGACTCTCGTGCAGCGCGCCGCCGGTCGTCATACGCTCGGCGATGACGCTCCGGCCCGGCTCGGGGCTCCCGGTCAGGGTACTGTCGCCGTGGACGCGGGACGTTTCGGCGACCATGCCGAACATTCCTTCGACCCGGCCCGCGTCGTCCCGCAGGGGATTGTCGATGGACGCCATCGGCTTCTCCCTGTTCTCCAAAGCCTGCCCGGCAGAACGAACGTTGACGCACACCGTTCAATCGAGAAGGCCCCACGCCTCCTATTGATTCAGACGCGTCGCACCAACGCAACCTTGCAGGCATATCGGGTCGGCACGGCGACCGGGTGCCCTCGGCCGGCCCTTCAGAGCAATCGGGTTGACGGAAGCCTCGAATCGCCTCGGGCGTTCTGGAGATACAGAATTGGTCCTCCGGCGCTTCGCGGGCCGACGCCCAACTGTGCCGCGATAAATGCGTTCCAGTTGTCAGGAGCGCCACATCGAGGGTGTTACCCGGGAAGATCAGGTCGCACACGGCAGCGGGCAGGGTCGCCCAATCGGAAACGGGCTCCGGGCACCAGCTCGACCTGCTCGGGCCGAGGCAGCCCGGCCGGCTGGCCGGGGCGAGCCTACGTCTGCGGTGGCACTACCCAACCATCAGCGAAGGCCAGATCTGCGAAGTTTCCCGTAGCGCCTTGCCTTGCCCCGGAAGGCAGCTGCCGTCATCCATCAAGTTGGCCATAACACGCGCGGCCGGGCCTCGGCACGGAGATCCACGCCATAGGCCAGCAGGAGCACCTTGTCCTGCCCCGCCTCGATCAGGTGGGCTTGGTCGCAATCGGACATCGCCAAGGATTGCGGCGTCATGCCTTTACTGATGCAGCGATGCGGCCGTCCCTGGATCGAGGCACCCAGCATCACGACGATCTCGCCCCCCGACTTTCGTCATTCCCGTCCATGAGCGAAAATACCAGCGGCGCGTTGGCGGTCCGCGAGTGTTGCGGAAGGCGAGATCGCTCTCAACCTCGACCACTTGCCGATAGTGGTTGCCGAAACGCAGCGTGTGGATCAGCGGCGAGAACCGGTCCTGCTCCAAGATGCTGGTCGGACCACCCGATCGGAGCAGGCCACCCACTGACCGAAACACCGCCTCTTTTGTCGGAAACGCCCGAGTCTGTCGGTTCCCGGAGGTGCTAGACAGAACGGGCTGAAAGGGGAGCGACCCATGAAGTTTTCCGGATGGCGGGTCTTCCGCGAGGCCCTGACAGGCCACAGGGGCTGGACGGCCAACTGGCGCGATCCCGACCCCAAGCCCGCCTACGACATCATTGTCGTGGGCGGCGGGGGGCACGGGCTCGCCACGGCCTTCTACCTCGCCAAAGAGTTCGAGCAGGCCAGCGTGGCCGTGCTCGAGAAGGGGTGGATCGGCGGCGGAAACGCAGGCCGCAACACCACGATCATCCGGTCGAACTACCTCCTCGACGGGAACGAGCCCTTCTATGAGTTCTCCATGAAGCTCTGGGAGGGGCTGGAACAGGATCTTAACTACAACGCGATGGTGTCGCAGCGCGGCATCCTGAACCTGTTCCACACCGACGCCCAGCGCGACGCCTACACGCGGCGGGGCAACGCGATGCTCCTGCACGGGGCGGATGCGGAGCTTCTGGACCGCGATCAGGTGCGGACGATGTATCCGTTCCTGAACTTCGACCATGCGCGCTTCCCCATCAAGGGCGGGCTCCTGCAGAGGCGGGGCGGGACGGCGCGGCACGACGCGGTGGCCTGGGGCTATGCCCGCGGGGCTGACATGCGCGGCGTGGACATCATCCAGAACTGCGGCGTCACGGGGTTCCGGATCGAGAACGGGAAGGTCCTCGGGGTCGAGACGACGCGCGGCTACATCGGCGCGAAGAAGGTGGGCGTGGCGGTGGCGGGCAATTCGTCCCGCGTGATGGCGGCGGCCGGGATGCGGCTGCCGATCGAGAGCCACGTCCTGCAGGCCTTCGTGTCCGAGGGGCTGAAGCCCGTGATCGACGGGGTGATGACCTTCGGGGCGGGGCACTTCTACGTGTCGCAGTCCGACAAGGGCGGCCTCGTCTTCGGCGGCGACATCGATGGCTACAACTCCTACGCCCAGCGGGGGAACCTCCCCGTGATCGAGGACGTGGCCGAGGGGGGCATGGCGCTGATGCCCATGATCGGGCGGGCGCGGCTCCTGCGGACCTGGGGGGGCGTCATGGACATGTCCATGGACGGGTCGCCCTTCATCGACCGGACGGGGGTCGAGGGGCTCTACTTCAACGGGGGCTGGTGCTACGGCGGCTTCAAGGCGACGCCGGCAAGCGGGTACTGCTTCGCGCATCTGCTCGCCACCGACCGCCCGCACGCGACCGCGACGGCTTACCGGCTCGACCGCTTCAAGCGCGGCGCGATGATCGACGAGAAGGGCCAAGGCGCCCAGCCGAACCTCCATTGAGATTGCTCCCATGCTGATTCCGCACCCCCTCCTCGGCCCGCGCGACGCGCAGGAGTTCACCTATCTCGGCGACGCCGCGCTGATCGACCGGCCCGACGGGCTGACCGAGCCCGAGAAGTTCCACGACTACGCCTATCTGCGCGACAACCCCGCCGGGGTGCACAAGGAGCTGTGGTTCCACGAGCAGGGCGACCGGTCCTGGCTGGTGGTCACGCGCAACACGGTCACGCACGAGATTCTGGGGGCGGTGCTCGCCCGCGACACCGCCCGCGGGCGGGGGAGGTCCAAGTGACGGAAGTTCTTCGCGACACGAGCGGAGTCCTCACGGGGCAGGACGCGGCGCCCGTCCTGGCCTCCCAGCCGATGCGGGTGACGGGCGGCCTTGTAGACCGCTCCCGGTCGGTGCGCTTTACCTTTGACGGCAAGTCCTACACGGGCCATCCGGGGGACACGCTGGCCTCGGCGCTGCTTGCCAGTGGCGTGAAACTGATGGGCCGGTCCTTCAAGTACCACCGGCCGCGCGGCGTGCTGTCGGCGGGCTCCGAGGAGCCCAACGCGCTCGTGGAGCTGCGCTCGGGCGCGCGCCGGGAGCCGAACACGCGGGCTACAGTGGCGGAACTGTACGACGGGCTGGAGGCGAGCAGCCAGAACCACTGGCCGACCCTAGCCTTCGACGCGATGGCGGTGAACGACTGGCTGTCGCCGTTCTTCACGGCGGGCTTCTATTACAAGACCTTCATGTGGCCGGCGGCCTTCTGGGAGAAGCTCTACGAGCCGATCATCCGCCGCGCGGCGGGGCTCGGAACTCTCTCGCGCGAGCCCGATCCGGATGCCTACGACAAGGGCTTCCTGCACTGCGACGTGCTGGTGATCGGCGCGGGGCCTGCGGGCCTCATGGCGGCGCTCACGGCGGCGCGCGCGGGCGCGCGGGTCATCCTCGCGGACGAGGATTTCGCGCTGGGCGGGCGGCTGATTGCGGAGACGCACGAGGTCGGCGGGCAGTCGGGCGCGGGCTGGGCAACCTCGGCGGTCGCGGAGTTGGCGGGGATGCCGAACGTCCGCGTCATGCCGCGCACGACCATCATGGGCGTCTTCGACCACGGCGTCTATTCGGCGGTCGAGAGGGTGTCGGACCACTTCGCGGCCCCTCTCGCCGGGAAGCCCCGGCAGGTTCTGTGGCGGGTTTACGCGAAGCGCGCGATCCTCGCGGCGGGTGCCCTGGAGCGGCCCATCGCCTTTGCGGACAACGACCGGCCCGGCGTGATGATGGCGGGGGCGGTGCGCGCCTATCTCAACCGCTGGGGCGTGGCGGCCGGCAAGCGGGTCGCTCTCTTCGTCAACAACGACGACGGGATGCGCACGGCGCGCGACCTGATGGCTCGGGGCGTCGAGGTCGTCGCTGTGGTGGACCCCCGGCGCGACATCCGGCGCCAGGCCGGCCTCCCGCACATGCTGGGGGTGGTCACGGGGACCACGGGGCGGCTGGGCCTCACCGGCATCAACGTGCGCCGCATCGACGGGCGCGAGGAGCACGTCGTCTGCGACGCCCTCGCGGTGTCGGGGGGCTGGAACCCCACGGTCGCGCTGACCGCGCACCAGTCGGCGCGGCCCGTCTGGGACGAGAAGATTTCCGCCTTCCTCGCCTCGCCAAACGCTCCCGCCGGGCTGATCCCGGTCGGTGCGGCGGCGGGGGCGTTCTCCACCCATGGGGCGCTGGCCTCGGGTGCCGCCAAGGCCGCCGAGGCGGTCGAGGCGCTGGGCTTCCGCGCGCCCGCGGCCGATCTCCCTCAGGCCGAGGACGCGCCCGTGCGGATCGCGCCCTTCTGGCACGTACCGGGGAAGGGGCGCGCCTGGGTGGACTTCCAGAACGACGTGACCGTCAAGGACGTGAAGCTCGCCCATCAGGAGAACTTCCGCTCGGTCGAGCACCTGAAGCGCTACACCACGCTCGGGATGGCGACGGACCAGGGCAAGACCTCGAACGTCCTCGGCCTCGCCGTCATGGCGGAGCTGACGGGGCAGAGCATCCCCGAGACGGGCACGACCATGTTCCGCCCGCCCTACACGCCCGTCGCCATGGGCGTCCTGGCCGGTCGGTCGCGCGGGGAGGAGTTCAAGCCGACGCGCCTCACCCCCTCGCACAAGTGGGCCGAGGAGCGGGGCGCGGTCTTCGTCGAGGTGGGGATGTGGCTGCGGGCCCAGTGGTTTCCGCGCCCCGGCGAGACGACCTGGCGCGAGTCCGTGGACCGCGAGGTGCTGGCCACCCGCAAGGCCGTGGGCGTCTGCGACGTGACCACGCTGGGCAAGATCGACATCCAGGGGACGGATGCGGGGCTTTTCCTCGACCGGGTCTACGCCAACACGTTCTCGACGCTCCCCGTGGGCAAGGTCCGCTACGGGCTGATGCTGCGCGAAGACGGGATCGTCATGGATGACGGCACCACCGCGCGGATGGGCGAGCATGAATACGTAATGACCACCACCACGGCCAATGCCGTGCCGGTGTTCCGGCACCTCGAGTTCTGCCGCCAGTGCCTCTGGCCCGACCTCGACGTGCAGCTCATCTCCACGACCGAGGCCTGGGCGCAGTTCTCGGTCGCGGGGCCGAACGCGCGGGCGCTGCTTTCGCGCATCGTCGATCAGGACATCTCGGACGCGGCCTTCCCCTACATGGCCTGCGGCAACGTCACGGTCTGCGGCGGGCTGCGGGCGCGGCTGTTCCGGATCAGTTTCTCGGGCGAGATGGCCTACGAGATCGCAGTGCCGACGCGCTACGGCGACGCGTTGGTGCGCGAGCTGATGGCGCAGGGGCAGGACCTGGGCGTGACGCCCTACGGGACCGAGGCGCTGGGCGTCCTGCGGGTCGAGAAGGGCCATGTCGCGGGCAACGAGCTCAACGGCCAGACCACGGCGCTGAACATGGGCCTGGGCAAGATGGTGTCGAAGAAGAAGGACAGCATCGGCATGGTCCTCTCGCAGCGCGAGGAGCTGGTGCGCGAGGACGGGCTGCGGCTCGTGGGCATCAAGCCGGTGGACCCGGCCGCCCAGCTCAAGGCGGGAAGCCACTTCATCGCCTTGGGCAAGGACCCGGTGGCCGCGAACGACGACGGCTGGATCACGTCTCTCGTCCATTCGCCGCATCTAAGGCACCAGATTGCGCTCGGGTATCTGAAGAACGGCGCGGCGCGGATGGGGGAGCGGCTGCGGGCCGTAAACCTGCTCGCGAAGACCGAGGTGGAGGTCGAGATCGTGTCGCCGCACTTCATCGATCCGCAAGGGGAGCGCCTCCGTGGCTGAGCATCGCCTGACACCTCTCGCCCCTCTGGGCCATGCGGAGCCCATTGAGGAGCGCATCGGACCCGTCCTGATCGCGGAGCGGACCGACGTGGCCATGGCCTCGGTCGCGACGCGCCGGGGGTGGGAGACGGAGCTGGCCGCCCGCGCCGCGCAGGCAGGCCTGCCGCTGCCCCCGCCGGGGCAGGCGGCCGAGAACGCGCCCTGGGGGTCGTTCTGGCTCGGACCCGAGATGTGGATGGTCGAGGCGCCCTATGCCACGCACGAGGACGTGGCGGCGCAGGTGAAGCCCGCGCTGGGCGAGGCGGCCTCGGTGACCGAGCAGACCGACGCCTGGGTGCGATTCGAGGTCGCCGGGCCGCTGAAGCCGCTGTTCGAGCGGCTCTGCAACATCGACCTCGACCGCTTCGCGCCGGGATCGGCCACGCGCACGCTCATGGAGCATCTGGGGGTCTACGTGATCCGGCGGGCCGAGGATCGGATGACGGTGCTGGGCCCGCGCTCCTCGGCGGGCTCGCTCCACCACGCGATCACGGTCGCGGCGCGCAGCGCGTTCTAGGCAGACATCGAGGGCGGCCCCAACCGCCACGCTCCATGGTCGGCTGTCCCATGATGATGGCTGAAAGCCGGGGGGTCGCCTCTCACCCCAGCGCCGCCGGAGGCACGCTGCCCGCCAGCCCCCTGAGCCCCGCAAGCCGGCGGCGCTCGTCGGCGGGGTGGACGCCAAAGGCCTCCGCATAATGGCGAGCAAAGTCGGTGGAGGTGGAATAACCCACCGATCGGGCGATCTCGGTCACCGTGTCGGTGGAGTAGAGCACGCGCTGGCGCCCGCGCTCGAGACGCATGCGGCGATAGTAGCGCAAGGGAGTCTCCCCGATTGCGGCTTTGAAGGCGCGCTCGAGCGTACGCTCGGACAGGCCCAGTTCCCGCGCGACATCGGCAATGGCAAGCGGGTCCTCGATGTGCGAGGCCATGAGCCTCAGCGCCTCGCGCAGTGGGCGGGGCAACATGGCTTCGGTTCCGCCCGCACTTGCGACTGGTGTGGCCTGTGGCGCGTTCTCGTCGCGCACGAAGGGATGCTGGAACCAGCAGGCCACCTCGGTCATCAGCGCCCGCCCGCCCCGTTCCTCGATGACGCGGAGCATGAGGTCGAAGACCGCCCCCGCGCCCGAGACGGTGATGCGGCCCGCGGCCCGCTCGATGGCGGCGCGCGAGGTGGCGGCGTCCGGGAACTCGCCTGCCCAAGCGGCCTCGTAGCACCAGTGGACGGAGGGTCGATGCGCGCCCATGGCCTGTGCCCGCATGAGCGGGAAGACCCCGCCCGAGAAGCCGCCCAGGGTCACGCCATGACGCGCAAGGAGCCGCAGGGCCGCGCCCCCTCGACGCGGGTCGGCGAAGCGCGCGTCGGGTGGAGACAGGCAGATCAGGGCGTCGAGCCGCGCCGGGACCTCGGCCGCCTGCGCGAGCGTAAGGTCCGCGTCGAACCGCACGGCGGCCGAGGAGCGTACCGGGCCGGGCTTCTCCCCGACGAGCGTCCAGGCGAAGTCCGGCCGGCCGGTGATCTCGTTGGCGGCGCGCAGGGGCTCGACGGCCGAGGTCAGGCAGGCCATGGGGAAGCCCGGGAACAGCAGGAACCCCCAGGAGCGCAGGGCGGTTTCAGTTGATCGGCCGGTTTGGGTTTGAGTGGCGACATGTTTCACGGTAGGAAACACCATAGGACAGAAGGAACCCGCGCGCCATGCCTGAAGATTTCGACGGGACCGAGGACGCCGTCCGCGCCGCGCACAGCGGAGCGCCCTCGCCCGACCGGCCCAGGGGCAAGCCCGCCTTCAGCCAGGACCCCCACCGGGTGCGGGATCTCGCGGAGCGCAACCTGGAGACGGCGATCGGGCGCGAGGTGCGGGCCTTTCGCCGCGCACAGGGAATGACCGTGGCGGATCTCGCGCAGGCGACGGGGCTGTCCATCGGCATGCTGTCCAAGATCGAGAACGGGATGACCTCGCCCTCGCTCGCGACGCTGCAGGCGCTGGCGCACGCCTTCTCGGCCCCGATCACCGCCTTCTTCCGGGGTTACGAGGAGAAGCGGGAAGTCCAGCACGTCAAGGCAGGCGAGCATCTGGAGATCGAGCGGCGCGGCACGCGGGCGGGGCACCAGTATCACCTTCTGGGGCATATCGGGGCCAATGCCTCGGGCGTGGTGGTGGAGCCTTACGTCATCACGCTCACCGAGGAATCGGACGTCTTCCCGACGTTCCAGCATGACGGGATCGAGCTTCTCTACATGCTGGAAGGCGAGGTTACCTACCGGCACGGGGACCAGCTCTTCCATCTGCGCCCCGGGGACTCGCTCCTCTTCGACGCGGACGCGCGGCACGGGCCCGAGGTGCTCAACAGGCTGCCTGCCCGTTACCTGTCGGTCATCTCGTACCCGCAGCCCTGATCGTCCCGGTCCGGAGGCGCGCCACGCGATAGGCGTCCAGAACGGCCATCAGATGGACGAAGATCCCGCCCGCGAGACGTCCCACCCAGGACACCCCGGGGTCGGCGGTGACGAAGGTGAAGGTCCCGAGCAGCAGCGCGAAGAAGGCGAAGATCAGCCCCCGCACGGGTTGGCGGTTCAGGACTTGGCCCATGCCCGGGAGCACGAGCGCGACAACGAGGACGAGGTGAGGCGACAGGGGCATCAGGCGCTGAGACGTTCCGGTTGGGGCGCGAGAGCCGCGCGGAAATCGAGGAGTGCTTCAAGGAGCGGCGCGAGTTCGGAGGGGTCAAACGGGGTCGCCCCCATCTCGGCGTCGCGGAAGACGAGATAGCGGGTGCGCGGCGCCTCCTCCGCCAGCCAGGTGAGGCGGAGGCCCTTGGGCGAGAGGATCACCTCCTTCAAGCGGTCCTCGCCCAGGCGGGCGACGACCTCGGCCAGCAGCCCGGGCGGCGTGCCTTCGGCGGCGTCGGTGCGGACCGCGCTGTCGGCGGGCAGGTCTGGTACAGGCGCAAGCTGGCGTGGCAGGCGGTCGAAGGCCGAGAAGGTCTCTCCCCCGCGCGGACGCAGCATCAGATGCCAGGTCCAGGCCAGCGGCATCGGCTCGGGCAGCGTGACGAGCAGCCAGAGCGCCGGGAGTTTTCGGGTGGCGAGCGTGTCGGGCACTACCCGCACCTCGAACGGCGCACCGCCCCGGAACCCGGTAACGCGCGGAAAGCCGTAGGGCTCCAGACGCGCGGCCGGCGAGGCCAGCAGGGGAAGAACCGCGTCCAGGTACCCGGCTCGCATGGCTCGCCGGACGGCGGCGGCACGGGACAGGCGCCGGGCCTGCCAGACCAGGAGCAGCCCCAAAGCAAGGAGCGCGAGGAGGACGCGAGGCTCGGCCATGTCAGTCTCCGGCACGGGTGGACGGGCCCCCGAAGGGGCCCGCCTCAGTAGCCCTGCGGCTTGGGCCAGGGCATCGTGAACTGGTCGGCGCGCTTTACGTATCGGTAGCGGCGCAGGTGGAACCAGAGCGAGGCCACGATGTAGAACACCACCATCGCGATGAGCTGGGTGCCGTAACCCAGGAACACCGCGAAGAAGGTCACCGCGCAGAGCAGGATCAGCACGATCGCTGGGACCGGGTGCATCGGGTGGACGTAGCCCCGCTTGATCGAGCCCAGCGGCCACTTGCGGCGGAACATGATCATGTTGAAGGGCATGAAGGTATAGCCCAGCAGCCCCGAGAGGATCGAGAAGGTCACCACCTGATCGAGCGGCGCCCCCAGCGCGAAGACGAGTGCGATGGGTACGAGGAAGATGATCGAGCGGTAGGGCGTCCGGTAGACCGGGTGCACCGCGCCGAACCACGCGGGCAGGTAATGGTCGCGGCCCATGGAGAACCAGGCGCGGCTCGCGTCGTTGATGCAGCCGTTGGCGGAGGCGAGGGTCGCGAAGAGCGTCCCCACGCCGAGCAGCACGAGGAGCGCCGTCGAGCCCGTCATCCGCGCCGCGTCGAAGAGCGGCACGCCCGACTGGCCCAGATACTCCCAGGGCATGAGGCCCACGCAGACGTACCAGGTGAGCGTCGCCGCGATCACCAGCGTCATGATCCCCGCGAGCGTCCCGAAAGGCAGCGAGCGGGCGGGCGAGCGCACCTCCTCGGCCGCTTGGCAGGTGCCCTCGATGCCGAGATAGTACCAGAGGCCGAAATGCATGGCCGCGAGCACGCCGAGCCAGCCATAGGGCAGGTCGGTCATAAGCTCCGCGTGACGCAACGGCGTAGCGTCGGACCAGGGCGCGGTGCCGAGGAAGAGGATCAGGATCGCCACGAAGGCCACGGCGGTGATGACGAGGCTGAAGTTCAGCGTCGCGAGCACGCCCCGGTAGTTGAGCCAGGCGAGGAAGAGGATGGAGAGCACGATGAAAGGCTGCGGGTTCAGCCCCTCGTGCCCGGCCATGGCGGCCACCGTCTCCATCAGGAAGCCGACGGTCAGGGCGTTCGCTGCCTCGAGCATCGTGTAGGCGAAGACAAGGTAGAGGCCCACGTTGAAGGCCATGAGCGGCCCGACGATGTGCTTGGCCTGCGTGTACTGGCCCCCGGCCGCGGCGACCGTCGAGGTCACCTCGGAGTCGATCATGGCCACGCAGGAGTAGAGGAGCCCCGCGAACCAGCAGGCGATGAGCGCGGCGTAGGCCCCGCCCTTCCCCACCGCGAAGTTCCAGCCCATGTACTCGCCCACGAGGACGATGCCCACGCCCAGCGCCCAGACATGGGCGGGGCCGAGGACGCGGACGAGGCCAACCTTGGTGGCGTGCACCATTCCGTCCGCGACGGGAGAGGCGATGTCGGTCTGCGCCATCAGCGGTGCTCCTCGGTGAGGGCCTCGATCTCGCCCTCGCGCGAGGAGGTCAGGACGTCCTCGTCGTAGGTCGAGTCGATGCGGATCCAGTCGGCGATGATGAGGACGGCGAAGAGCGCCGAGAGCGCCCAAGCCGCGACTTCCAGGAAAGTCCAGACATCCATGGCGCTCACTCCCGTCCGAACTTCTCGGCGATGACTTCGCGGTACTCGCGATCGCTCAGGCGGAACATCAGGACGAAGTAGCCGACGACCACGACGACCATCACGATGAGGCTCAGCGCGCCGAACGAATAGTCGAAGCGCGAGGTGATGATGTCCTGCGCCGCCGTCGGGTCGGCGTAGCCGAGCGCGTTCCATCGTTCGACCATCGCCTCGTTCTGGCCGAGGCTTTCCCAGGTCGGGTTCTCCTGCGGGCTGGGCGAGGCGGTGCGGCCGGCGAGGCCCATGTAGAGCGGCAGGTAGAGCGCGCCGAAGGTGAGCGCGAGAAGGACGATCACGTCCACGATCTGTCCGAGTTTCGACTGCGCGGGGGGGCGGTAGCGGGCCATGGCTCAGCCCCTCCCGCTGCGGAGGGCGTCGAGGAACTTGAGGTCGAGCCCGTAGATGAAGTCGCGGTCCTCGCGGTAATGGGCGAGCATGGCGATGATCGCGGCGGTGTTGAAGACCAGCACCGCCACGCCGCCGACCAGCAGCAGGGTCCGCGCGGTCGCGCTGGGCGCGATATCCCAGGTCGCCCAGAGCACGAAGAGGATGGCGAACCAGAGGCCCAGCACGAAGGCCCAGGCGGCGGCGGTGTCGCGTCGATGCATGGATGGGATGCGGGAGTCCGTTGACGGCAAGGGTGAGTCCTCCTCCTGTTGGTGCGACCGGATCGTGCCGGTCAACTTTTTTTCCTTTGAGGAGAAGCCGGGGCTGCCCGTCTGTCAAGCAGAGACCATGGCTCGCTGCCCTGTCTTTAGGCGATCCGCAAAGGCCCGGAACGCGGACGAGGCCCAAGGCTCGGCACCCTTGCCCCAAGGTGAAAAAAGTTTCATCTAGGTTGAGCGACGGAAAACCCGGTGCTAGGCTGGCCCCGACGATGCAAAGGAGATCGTGACCATGTGCGGGATCGTGGGCCTGTTCCTGAAGGACCCCAAGCTCGAGCCGCATCTCGGCGAGATGCTGGCCGACATGCTCATCACCATGACCGACCGCGGCCCGGACAGCGCCGGGATCGCGGTCTATGGCCGCCCCCGGAAGGGCCGCGCCAAGCTGACCGTGCAGTCCGCGAACCCGGGCGCCGACTTTGACGGCCTCGACCGCGATCTCAAGAAGGAGATCGGCGGCAAGGTCGGGATCGAGGTCAAGGACACCCATGCGGTGCTCGAGGTCGACGAGGACCGGCTCGAGGTCGCGCGCGATGTCGTGCGGACCCTCCGCCCCGGCCTCAAGCTCATGAGCGCGGGCGAGGGGATCGAGATCTACAAGGAGGTGGGCCTGCCCAAGGACGTGGCCGCCCGCTTCGAGATCGCGCGCATGTCCGGCACCCACGGCATCGGCCACACCCGGATGGCGACCGAGTCGGCGGTGACGACCATGGGCGCCCACCCCTTCTCCACCGGCCCGGACCAGTGCCTCGTGCACAACGGGTCGCTGTCGAACCACAACGCCGTGCGACGGACGCTGAAGCGCGCCGGCATGACCTTCGAGACCGAGAACGACACCGAGGTCGCGGCCGCCTACTTGAGCCACAAGATCGCGGACGGCGCGGGACTCGGGCAGGCGATGGAGGGAACGCTCCAGGACCTCGACGGCTTCTTCACCTTCGTGGTGGGCACCAGGAACGGCTTCGGCGTGGTGCGCGACCCCATCGCCTGCAAGCCCGCCGTGATGGCCGAGACCGACCAGTACGTTGCCTTCGGATCGGAATACCGTGCCATGGTCGGCCTGCCAGGGATCGAGACCGCCCGCGTCTGGGAGCCCGAGCCCGCCACCGTCTACTTCTGGGAACGCTGAGGGGCCCTGCCCCCTCACCTTCAGGGACATGCGATGCTGCACACCGCCACCGCCGAACTGACCGCCGCCGATCGCGAAGGGGTCAAGGTCTTCGACCTGACCGCCCATGGGCTGCGCGCGCTGAACCAGGCGCTGCACGACTTCCGGCGCAACCCGACGAACGAGACCGTCTGGGAGATCGTCAACACCAAGGGCGCCCACGCCATCGCCGTCGGCGTGGACGCCCCGCTCGACATCACCGTGCGGGGGACGACGGGTTACTACTGCGCCGGGATGAACAAGCAGGCCACGATCCGCATCGACGGCTCCGCGGGCCCAGGCACGGCCGAGAACATGATGTCCGGCACCGTCATCGTGGAAGGCGACGCCTCGCAATACGCCGGCGCCACCGGGCGCGGCGGGCTTCTCGTCATCAAGGGCAACGCTTCCTCGCGCTGCGGCATCTCCATGAAGGGGATCGACATCGTGGTGCATGGCAACATCGGCCACATGTCGGCCTTCATGGCGCAGTCGGGCAGCCTCGTGGTGCTGGGCGACGCGGGCGAGGCGCTGGGCGACTCGCTCTACGAGGCCAGGATCTACGTGCGCGGCCAGGTGAAATCCCTGGGCGCGGACTGCATCGAGAAGGAGATGCGGCCCGAGCACTACGAGCATCTCGAGGCGCTCCTGCGCCGGGGCCTCGCGGACGGGAAGGCCCGGCCGGAGGAGTTCCGCCGTTACGGCTCGGCCCGCAAGCTTTACACCTTCAACATCGACAACGCGTCGTCCTACTGAGGCCCGCCCGTGACCGAGTTCCCCCGCACCCCCCCGCGGCAATCCTGGACCTTCTCGAACGACGCCAATGCCGAGATCCGGCGCGCGGCCGCCACCGGCATCTACGACATCCGCGGCGGCGGATCGAAGCGGAAGCTGCCGCACTTCGACGACCTGCTGTTCCTCGGGGCCTCCATCTCGCGCTACCCGCTGGAAGGCTACCGCGAGAAATGCTCGACCGACGTCTGGCTCGGCACCCGCCATGCCAAGAAGCCCATCCACCTCGACATCCCGATCACCATCGCTGGCATGAGCTTCGGCGCGCTCTCGGGCCCCGCCAAGGAGGCCCTGGGCCGTGGCGCGACCGAGGCCGGCACCTCGACCACCACCGGCGACGGCGGCATGACCGAGGAGGAGCGCGGGCATTCCAAGACGCTGGTCTATCAGTACCTTCCCAGCCGCTACGGCATGAACCCCGACGACCTGCGCCGCGCGGACGCCATCGAGGTCGTGGTGGGCCAGGGCGCCAAGCCCGGCGGAGGCGGGATGCTGCTGGGCCAGAAGATCAGCGACCGCGTGGCCGAGATGCGGAACCTCCCCAAGGGGATCGACCAGCGCTCGGCCTGCCGCCACCCCGACTGGACGGGGCCGGACGACCTGGAGATCAAGATCCTCGAACTGCGCGAGATCACCGACTGGGAAAAGCCCATCTATGTGAAGGTCGGCGGCGCGCGGCCCTACTACGATACGGCCCTGGCGGTGAAGGCGGGGGCGGACGTGGTCGTGGTCGACGGGATGCAGGGCGGGACGGCGGCGACGCAGGACGTCTTCATCGAGCACGTCGGCATGCCGACGCTGGCCTGCATCCCGCAGGCGGTGAAGGCGCTGCAGGACCTCGGCATGCATCGCGAGGTGCAGCTCATCGTCTCGGGCGGGATCCGGTCGGGCGCGGACGTGGCCAAGGCGCTGGCGCTGGGCGCGGACGCGGTGGCCATCGGCTCGGCGGCGCTGGTGGCGCTGGGCGACAACGATCCCGTGTACGAAGAGGAATACCGCAAGCTCGGCACCACCGCCGGGGCCTATGACGACTGGCACGAGGGCAAGGACCCCGCCGGCATCACCACGCAGGACCCGGAGCTTTTCGGGCGCTTCGACCCGGTGCTCGGGGGCCGGCGACTCAAGAACTACCTCAAGGTGATGACGCTCGAGGCGCAGACCATCGCGCGCGCCTGCGGCAAGAGCCACGTGCACAATCTCGAGCCCGAGGATCTTTGCGCGCTCACGATCGAGGCGGCGGCGATGGCGGGCGTGCCGCTCGCGGGGACGAGCTGGATCCCCGGACGCTCGGGCGGGCCGTTCTGATGTAAGCTCTTTGGCGGAGCCCCGGGACGAACCGGGGCCCGCGACATGCGAAAGACAGGGAGTCCAATGGTGTTTCAGGATTTGCATCGGGGCCCGTGGGAGGCCCAAGCCCAAGTCCACGACCTCGCCGAGTTCGCGCGGGCGAATGGCGTCAAGTACTTCATGATCTCCTACACGGACCTGTTCGGGGGCCAGCGCGCCAAGCTCGTGCCCGCGCAGGCGATCTCGGACATGGCGGTGGAAGGGGCGGGCTTCGCGGGCTTCGCGACCTGGCTGGACCTCACGCCGGCGCATGCCGACCTCATGGCGATCCCCGACCCCTCCTCGGTCATCCAGCTGCCCTGGAAGCCCGAGGTGGCCTGGGTCGCGGCGACCGCGACCATGGAGGGCGCCCTGGTCGAGCAGGCCCCCCGCAACGTCCTGCGACGCCTGATCCACGAGGCCGCCAAGGAGGGCCTGCGCGTCAAGACGGGCGTGGAGCCCGAGTTCTTCATCCTCACGGCCGACGGCAAGCAGTGCTCGGACCCGCTCGATACAGCGGTGAAGCCCTGCTACGACCAGCAGGCGGTGATGCGGCGCTATGACGTCATCGCCGAGGTCTGCGACTACATGCTGAGCCTCGGCTGGGAGGCCTACCAGAACGACCACGAGGACGCGATCGGCCAGTTCGAGATGAACTGGAAGTACGACGACGTCCTGCGCACGGCCGACAAGCACAGCTTCTTCAAGTTCATGATGAAGAGCATCGCCGAGAAGCACGGGCTGCGCGCGACCTTCATGCCCAAGCCGTTCCAGGGCCTCACCGGCTCGGGCTGCCATGCCCATATCTCGGTCTGGGACCTCGACGGCCGGAAGAACGCCTTCGCGGACGACGGCAAGGAGCTGGGGCTGTCGGACCAGGGGCGGCACTTCCTGGGCGGCATCATGAAGCACGCCTCGGCGTTGGCGGCGATCACCAACCCGACGGTGAACAGCTACAAGCGCATCAACGCGCCGCGCACGACCTCGGGCGCGACCTGGGCGCCGAACACCGTGACCTGGACCGGCAACAACCGCACGCACATGGTGCGCGTGCCGGGGCCGGGACGGTTCGAGCTGCGCCTGCCCGACGGGGCGGCGAACCCCTACCTGATGCAGGCGGTGATCCTGGCCGCGGGCCTTGATGGCGTGCGGACCAAGGCCGATCCGGGGCCGCGCCACGACATCGACATGTACGCCCACGGCTACAAGGTGAAGAACGCGCCGAAGCTGCCCCTGAACCTTCTCGACGCGCTGCGCGCCTACGAGAAGGACAAGACGCTCTGCTCCATGATGGGCGAGGAGTTCAGCAAGGCCTACGTGAAGCTCAAGACCGACGAGTGGAACGCCTACTGCGCCCATTTCTCGGAGTGGGAGCGGCAGAACACGATCGACATCTGACACGCCGGGACCGGTCCCTGCCGCCCGCGACCGGCCCGCCGGGGCGCGGCTCGCGGGGATGCCCCGACCCGGACAGCGCGGTCGCGAAGCGCCGGCAGAAGGGGCGGCGGAGGTCCCCTGAGGGGCGGTCTGGGTCACGGAGCGGTCTCCTGGGGCGGTTCGTCCTCGCCACTGTGCCCCCCGAGGGTTAACGAAACCTGACAGCACCGCGCGGTGGTGGGGCGTTCGGCGCAACACCCCCGCGCTGGCCGGAAGCCGGCGCCGCGATTGGTCCTCTGCGCAGGCGGATCACCGGTCCGGAGACCGCCCGGCGAGGCCGCCGGAGGCCTTGGCGAGCGCCCGTCGCGGGCGGGAAAGGGGTTCGTTCCGGCGCCCGCCCGCCGCCGCGGATCGCGCCTGCGATTGTCAAGGCCGGCCAGCCGACCTAGGAGCACCTCCGAGAGCCCGGAACCGGCCGCCTCGTCGGCGGCCCTGCGGGACGGCGGATCGCCAAGGAGGACCATCCATGCCTACGAATGTTGCGCTGACGGGACTGGCGCGGGACCTCGCGGCGCGGGCGGAGGCGGGGCGCCCCGTGCGCATCGGGCTGGTGGGGGCGGGCGAGATGGGGACCGACATCGTGAGCCGCGTGGCCCACATGCCGGGCGTCGAGGTCGGCGGCATCTGCGTCCGGACCCCGGCCAACGCCCGGCAGGCGGTGGCCATCGCCTACGGCAGCGAGGAGCGGGTGCGGGAGGCGGGCACGGCGGACGCGCTCAACGCCGCCGTCGAGGCGGGCGCGATCGCGGTGACCTCGGACGTGGAGGCGCTTCTGGGCTCGGGCCTGATCGATGTGGTGGTGGACGCCACGGGAGTGCCGGCGGCGGGGGCCGAGATCGGGCTGCGGGCCATGGAGGCGGGCAAGCACCTCGTGATGATGAACGTGGAGGCCGACGTCACGATCGGCGCCTATCTGGCGACGCAGGCCCAGCGGCTGGGGGTGGTCTATTCCCTTGGCGCGGGCGACGAGCCCTCCTCCTGCATGGAGCTCATCGAGTTCGTCACCGCCATGGGGCACCGGGTTGTGGCGGCCGGCAAGGGCAAGAACAACCCGCTCAACCTCGACGCCACCCCCGACGCCTACGAGGCGGAGGCGCGGCGGCGGAGCATGAACCCGCGCATGCTGGTGGAGTTCGTGGACGGCTCCAAGACCATGGTGGAGATGGCGGCCATCGCCAATGCCACGGGGCTCATCCCGGACAAGCCGGGGATGCACGGCCCGGCTGCCACCCGCGAGGAGCTCTCCAAGGTGCTGGTGCCGACCTCCGCGGGAGGCGTGCTGTCGGATGTGGGGCGCGTCGACTACTCGGTGGGCCAGGGCGTGGCGCCGGGCGTGTTCGTGGTGGCCGAGATGGAGCACCCGCGCATCCGCGAGCGCATGGAGGACCTGAAGATGGGCGAAGGGCCCTACTTCACCTTCCTGCGCCCCTTCCACCTGACCTCGCTCGAGGTGCCGCTCAGCTGCGCGCGCGCGGTGCTTTACGGCCAGGCCGACATGGTGCCCCTGCCCCGGCCCGTGGCCGAGGTGACCGCCGTCGCCAAGCGCGACCTGGTGCCGGGCGAGCGGCTCGACCAGATCGGGGAATACACCTACCGCTCCTGGATCATGACCGCGCCCGAGGCGCAGGCCGCGCGGGCCATCCCCTGCGGGCTCCTGCAGGGCGCGGTGGTCACCGCCCCCATCCCCAAGGGCGCGCTCATCACCGCCCGCAACGCCCAGGTGCCCCCCACCAGCCGAATCGCCAGCCTGCGCGCCCAGCAGGACGCCATGCTGGGCCTGACCAGCGCCTGGCAGGCCAGCTCCCCCGAGCCCGCATGAGGACGCCCGACAGGTTGCGGGCGACGTCGCGAGGCCGGACCCCGGCGACCTGATCCTGCGGTCCGGGCCGCCGCGATCTGCGGCATCGGCCGGTGCGGACGGAAGGCGTCGGCCTGCGCGACGCTTCCGTGATCGGACACGAGGGCGCGGGGAACCCGTGGGACCGTCGAGGGTTCGGTGCGCGATGCCCGGGCGGCCGGGCCGCAACGGAGGGGAGCATGGACCAGGACCGCGAACAGCGCATCCGCGAGAGGGCGCACGCGCTCTGGCAGGCGGAGGGCCAGCCCGAGGGTCGCCACGAGGAGCATTGGCGGCAAGCGGCTGCCGAGATCGACCGCGAGGAGGCCATCGACCCCGACCGGGGCATCGCGGAAACCTTCGAGGGCACGGGCGACGCCGCCACGGGCGGGACCATGGGTGGCGCCTCGGGGCTGGCGAGCGGGCTCCAGCCGGGGGGCGTGAGCCCTGGCGGCGGACCTGGGGCCTCGGTGGGCAGCCTCGGCACGGGCGGCGGCTCGACGGCGAACGAGCCGAGCGGCGACGTTGCGGACCGGGGCCGCTGAGGCGCGTCAGCCCTCGCGCAGGTCGAAGCCCAGCGCCCGCAGCGCCGCCAGGCTTTCGCGGGCGCTGCGGTGAGGAACGAAGACGCCGCCCGCCTCCTCCCAGAGGGGGCGGTACTTCAGCGTGTCGTCCACCAGCACGTCGCCGGGCGCCTCCATGTGCTCGCGCTTGGCGCGCGCCATGGTGGTGATCATGCGCGCCTGCGGGAAGTGCCGGGCCGCCCAGCGCATCTTCTGCGGCGCGGCCCAGGTGCCCAGCGGCGTCCCCGTCAGGATCACCGGATGCAGGTGCTCGACCGCCGACCACAACTCGCGCGCGTCGGGCATCAGCGGCAGCTTGAAGAAGAAGTCCTCGTGCCCCGCGATGCGCGACCAGAAGGCCTTGCGGCCGTGACGCGCCTCGAACTCGCGCGGGGGGAGGCCCAGGATCTCGGTGGCATAGGCGTCGAAGTCGGCCAGCACCCCGTCGCAGTCGAGAAAGAGCTTGGGCATTCCGGTCCTCCGTCTGTGTCCCGTGGCACAACGGCCGAGCGGCGCGGGCGATCCCGCTCAGGCGGCCTCGGCCAGGGTGACGACCGCCCTCAGGCCCCGCCCGCCCCGCCCCGGCCCGAGATCCAGATGCCCGCCGAAGCGGCGCGCGATCTCGTCCACGATGGGCAGGCCCAGGCCCAGGCCGGGCGGCCCCTCCTCGCGCCCGCGGGCGAAGCGGCGCAGCGCCGTCTGGGCCAAACCGGGCGGCAGGCCGGGGCCGTCGTCCTCCACCTCGACCCGCGCCTGGGCGCCCGCGCGGGCCACGCGCACCGTCACCACCGCGCCCCGGCCCGCATAGGCGATGGCGTTCTCCACGAGGTTGCGCAGCATCTCGCGCAGGAGCGTGGGCTCGGCGCGGACCCGCAGCGGCGCGGCCCCGGCCTCGAAGCCCAGGTCGATGCCGGCGCGGGCGGCGCGAGGCACCAGCTCGGCCGTGAGGTCCCGCGCCAGGGCGCCGAGGTCCACCGCCTCGGGCGGCGGCCCGGCCCCGGCCGCGTCCACGCGCGCGAGCAGCAGAAGCTGCGCCAGCACCCGCTCGGCCTCGGCCAGGGCGGCGTCGGCGCGGGTCAGGGCATGGGCCGCCTCGTCGGGGCGCCCGGCGCGGGCGGCGAGCGCCACCTGCGCGCGAACCACAGCCAGCGGCGTGCGGATCTGGTGGCCGGCGTTGCCGGTGAAGTTGCGCAGGGCCTCGATGGTGGTCCCGAGCCGGGCCATGACGCCGTTCACCGCCTCCACGAGGCCGCGCACCTCCTGCGGGGCCTCGTCCCGCAGCGGCGACAGGTCCCCCGGCGCGCGGGCGGCCAGCGCCCGCGACAGCCCGTCGAGCGGGCGCAGGGCGCGGGTCACGGCCAGCCAGACCACCAGCGCCGCCCCCGCGATCATGCCGCCCAGGCGCAGCGCCGAGCGCCAGAGGATCGCGCGGGCCAGTTCGCGCCGCGCCCGCGTCGTCTCGGCCACGGTGACGGCGAAGGGGATGGCGTCCACGCCCGTCAGCGCCTCGCGCCGGAGCGTGGCGAGGCGGACGGGTTCGCCCGCATAGGTCGCGTCGGCGAAGGCCGCCCCCTCGGCGGGGCCGGGCACCACCGGCAGGTCGGAATAGCCGGTGATGCTGGCGCCCCCCGGCCCGTCCACCCGGTAGAAGACGCGGTCCTGCGCGGTCGAGGCCAGCATCTCCAGCGCCGAATAGGGGACCTCGGCCACGAGCGCCCCGTCGAGGTCCACGAAGACCCGCTCGGCGATGGCGAGCGCCGAGCCCGCGAGCACCCGGTCCGATACGGCCGCCGCCGTGCGGAGGGCCTCGCGCCAGGTGTCGAGCAGCGCCAGCACCCCCAGGAGCGCGGTGGCGACGAGAAGCCAGCCCAAGAGCCGCCGACGCAGCGACCCGCCGTCGCGCGTCGCGCTCATGCCTCGTCCGTCGGTTCGAGGAAGTAGCCGATCCCCCGCGCCGTGCGCAGGGCAAGGCCATGGGGGGCGAGGCGGCGGCGCAGGCGGCTGGCGTACTGCTCGACGGCATTGTCGCTGAGCAGCTCGTCGAGCGGGGTGAGCGCCTGCTGGATCGCCTCCTTGGTCACGACCTGCCCCTGCCGCATCACCAGAAGCTCGAAGAGCGCGAGTTCCCGCGCGGGCAGGTCGAGCGGCTTGCCCTCGGCCAGGACGCGGCGGCGCGCGAGGTCGAAGGTGATCTCGCCCAGCCGCACCTCGGCGGCGCGGATGCCGGCGCGGCGGCGCAGGAGCGACCGAACGCGCGCCTCGAGCTCCCCCGCGTCGAAGGGCTTCACGAGGTAGTCGTCGGCCCCGAGGTCGAGGCCCCGGACCCGCTCCTCGGGCGCGCCGCGCGCCGTCAGGATCAGCACGGCCGCGTCGTCCCGCCGGGCGCGGAGCGCGCGCAGGACCGACAGGCCGTCCATCTCGGGCAGCCCGAGGTCGAGGATCACGAGGTCGAAGCGCTCGGCCCGCGTCAGCGCCTCGGCGGCCAGGCCGTCGCCCACCGTGTCGACGGCATGGCCCGCCCCGCTCAGGAGCGAGCCGATCGCCTCGGCGAGGCCCGGATTGTCCTCCACGAGCAGGATGCGCATCGGCCCTCCCCTTCCCCGTCGCAGACTAGGGCGCGGGCGCGGCGTTGTGAACGGGCCCCCGCGCGGGCTAGGATGGCCCATGCGGCTCCTCCTCGGCCTTCTCCTCCTCCTTTGCGGCCCGCTGCGCGCCGAGGTCACGCCCCCAGCGGCGGAGCTGGTCGTCTACTGGTCGCTCGACGAAGCGCTGGGCGCGCCGCTCGTGGAGGGGTTCCAGGCCCGCCACCCCGGCGTGGCCGTGCGGGCCGAGACGCTGCTCACGGGCGAGATCCACGACCGCATCGTGCGCGAGACCGAGGCCGGCCGGGGGACCGCCGACCTCGCCTTCTCCTCGGCCATGGACCTTCAGGTGAAGCTCGCCAACGACGGCTACGCGCAGGAGGCAGTCACGCCCGCGACGGACGGCTGGCCCGCCTGGGCCAACTGGCGCGACACGGCCTATGCCCTGACCTTCGAGCCCGCGGTGATCGTCTATCACCGCCCGAGCTTTCCCGAGGGCCCGCCGGATTCGCGCGGGGCGCTGCTGGCGTGGCTGAAGGCGCAGGCGGCCCCCGCCGGGATCGGCACCTACGACGTGGAGCGGGCGGGGGTGGGCTACCTGCTGCTCGCCCGCGACGCCGAGCATTTCCGGGACATCTGGCCGCTTCTGGGGGCCATGGGGCGCGCGGGGGTCGAGACCTTTCCCACGACGCGCGAGGTGCTGGAGCGGGTGGCGGACGGGCGGCTCCGGCTGGGCTACAACGTGCTGGGCTCCTACGCCGCCGACCTCGCGCGCGAGCGGCCCGACCTGGGGATCGTGGTGCCGCGCGACTACGTGGTGGTCGCCTCGCGGGTGGCGCTGGTGCCGCGCGCGGCGCGCTCGCCCGATCTGGGGACGGCCTTCCTGGCCTGGCTCATGTCGCCCGAGGGGCAGGAGGTGCTTGCCGACCGGCTGCGCCTGCCGGCCGTGTCGCTGGAGGTCGCGGGCCACGCCGACACGGCGGCCATGCGCGAGGCGCTGGGCGCGCGGCTCCGGCCCGTGCCGGTGAGCCCGGGGCTTCTCGCCTATCTCGACCGCTCGCGGCGCGACGGGATGATCGAGCGCTGGCGGGCGGCGCTGGCCGGAAAATGAGCGCCGGGCCGCGGCTCATGTCAGCTTGATGACAGGTTCCGCTGTCATGGGGGTCCCCGGAGAGGTCCGCCGGGAGGGTGGACCCGATGGGAGGAGAACCGAATGAAGACCATCGTGCTGGCCGCCCTCGCGGCGGGCGCCCTGGCCGCCCATGCCCAGGCTGCCGACTACACGATCTTGGCTCCGGCCAACCCCGGAGGCGGCTGGGACCAGACCGCCCGCACCATGCAGGAGGTCCTTCAGGCCGAGGGCATCTCGGACAGCGTGCAGGTCCAGAACGTCCCCGGCGCGGGCGGCACCGTGGGGCTGGCGCAGTTCGCGTCCCAGGCGGCGGGCGACCCGAACCAGCTCATCGTCGGCGGCTACGTGATGGTGGGCGCGATCCTGACCAACCAGTCGCCGGTGTCGCTGGCCGACATCACGCCCATCGCGCGGCTGACCGGCGAATACGAGGCCATCGTCGTCCCGGCCTCCTCCGAGATCCAGACGATCGAGCAGCTCGTCGAGCAGCTCAAGGCCGAACCGGGCTCGGTGAGCTGGGCCGGCGGCTCGGCGGGCGGCACGGACCACATCGCCGTGGGCCTTCTCGCCAAGGCGGCGGGCGTGGACCCGACGCTGATCAACTACGTCGCCTTCTCGGGCGGCGGCGAGGCGCTGGCGGCGATCCTGGGCAGCCAAGTAACGGCGGGCATCTCGTCCCTGGGCGAGTTCCGCGAGCAGGCCGAGGCCGGCACGCTGCGCATCCTCGCCGTGTCCTCGCCCGAGCGCATCGAGGGCGTGGACGCGCCCACGCTGCAGGAGGCCGGCTACGACATGGTGGTCGAGAACTGGCGCATGGTCGCCGCCGCCCCCGGGATCACCGAGGAGCAGAAGGCCGCCATCGAGGCCGACATCGAGGCCCTGGTGACCTCCGAGGGCTGGCAGCAGGCGCTGGCCGACCGCGGCTGGACCGACACCTACCTCGCGGGCGAGGAGTTCGAGGCCCAGCTTCAGGAGGAGATCGCCACCACCGAGACCGTCCTGCGGGACATCGGCCTGGTGCAATGACCGGAACACCGGATCACGACGCGCGCCGCCCCCCTGGGGCGGCGCCATCTCCGCGCCGGGTGGACCGCGTGGGGCTGATCGTGGCGGTGGGGCTCGCCGCCCTTTCGGCCGTGCTGTTCTGGGACGCCGCGCGCATCCCCTCGACGGGCGGCTATGCAGGGATCGGTCCCGCCGACACGCCGCGCCTCATCGGGCTGGGGCTCGCGCTCTTGGCCGCCTGGGCCGCCTGGGATGCGTTCAAGGCTCCGGCCGAGCCCGCGCCGGCGCAGGACCTGCCGCCCATCCTGTGGATCGTCGGCGGGCTGGGGCTCCAGCTCCTCCTCTTCCGCTCGGCGGGCTTCTCGATCGCGGGGGGCATCCTCTTCGCCTGCACCGCCGCCGCCTTCGGCCGGCGCAAGCTCTGGATCACGCTGCCCATCGGCATCGTCTTCGCGCTGGCGGTCTTCGCCGTCTTCGCCATGCTCCTCGAACTGAGCCTGCCCGCAGGCCCGCTCGAGCGGCTCGTCTTCGGGGTCTGACATGGGCGCGTTCGAACAGCTTCTGAACGGGTTCGCCGTCGCCGCGGACCCCATGATCCTTTTCTATTCGCTCATCGGCGTGACGCTCGGCACGGCCGTAGGCGTGCTGCCGGGCATCGGACCGGCGCTGACCGTCGCGCTGCTGCTGCCGGTGACCTACGGGCTCGATCCGGCGGGCTCGCTCATCATGTTCGCGGGCATCTACTACGGCGGCATGTACGGGGGCTCGACGACGTCGATCCTGCTGAACACGCCGGGCGAGAGCGCCTCCATCGTCACCGCGCTCGAAGGCAACAAGATGGCCCGGGCCGGCCGGGGGGGACCCGCGCTGGCCACCGCCGCCATCGGCTCCTTCGTGGCGGGGCTCATCGCCACGCTGCTCCTCGCGTTCCTCGCGCCCTCGGTGGTCAAGCTCGCGCTCGTCTTCGGGCCGCGCGAATACTTTGCGCTGATGGTGCTGGCCTTCGTCACCGTCTCGGCCGCCTTCGGCGACTCGGCCCGCAAGGGGCTCACCTCGCTCTTCCTCGGCCTCGCGTTGGCGCTCGTCGGGATCGACGGGCTCACCGGGCAGGCGCGGCTGTCGTTCGGCGTGCCGCAGCTTCTCGACGGGATCGAGGTCACGACGCTGGCGGTCGCCATGTTCGCCATCGGCGAGGCGCTGTTCGTGGCCGGGCAGCGGCACCGCGACGACAGCGGCGTGCTGGCGATCAAGGGCTCGATCTGGATGACCGGCGCCGACTGGGCGCGGTCGTGGAAGGCCTGGCTGCGGGGCACCTTCATCGGCTTCCCGATCGGCGCCATGCCCGCCGGGGGCGCCGACATCGCGTCCTTCCTGAGCTACGCCGCCGAGCGGCGGGCGACGAAGCACCCCGAGGAGTTCGGCCACGGCGCGATCGAGGGCGTCGCCGGCCCCGAGGCCGCCAACAACGCCGCCGCCGCCGGGACGCTGGTGCCGCTGCTGACGCTGGGCCTGCCCACGACGGCGACGGCGGCGATCATGCTGGCGGGGTTCCAGCAGTTCGGGCTCCAGCCCGGGCCGCTCCTGTTCGTCACCAACGCCTCGCTGGTCTGGGGGCTGATCGCGGCGCTGCTGATCGCCAACGTCATGCTGGTGGTGCTGAACCTGCCGCTGATCGGGCTTTGGGTGCGCCTCCTGACGATCCCGACGCCCTGGCTCTATGCGGGCATCCTCGTCTTCGCGACCATGGGCACGATGGGGGCCAATCCCTCGGCGGTGGAGCTGGGGCAGCTTCTCGTCTTCGGGGTGATGGGCTACCTGCTGCGGCTCTGGTCCTATCCCATCGCGCCGGTGGTCGTGGGCATGATCCTGGGACCCATGGCCGAGCAGCAGCTTCGCCGGGCGCTGGCCATCGCGCAGGGCGATCCGCTCACGCTGGTGCAGTCGCCGGTGGCGGCGGTGCTCCTGGGGCTCGCGCTCCTGGCGCTGGTGGTGCCGATGATCCTGCGGGCGCGCGGCCAGGGCGAGGTGCTGGCGCATCTGGCGGGCAACGAGGACTGAACGGGGCGGCGGCCCTCCCCTCGGGCCACCGCCCCTCCCCCGGCGCGACGTCCGGGGGAGCGGGCGGCCTCTCACCTCACGGTGTAGCCGCCGTCCACGAGCAGGTCCGCGCCGTTGATCATGTCCGCGCCGGAGGAGGCCAGGAACACGGCCGCCGCGGCGATCTCCTCGGGCTCGGCGAAGCGGCCCGTGGGGATCAGCGCCTTCATGGCGTCGCCCTTCGGCCCATCCCAGGCCTTGCGGCCCAGCTCCGTCAGCACCACCGTGGGCGAGATGGAGTTCACGCAGATCCCGTGGCGGCCCCATTCCAGCGCCAGCGTCCTGGTCATGCCGATCACGGCGAACTTGGAGGCGCAGTAGGCCACGTGCCCCTCGATGGCGACGGACCCGGCCTGCGAGGCGAGGTTGACGATCTTGCCGCCGCCCTGCGCGATCATCATGCGCCCCACGGCCTGCGCCATCAGGAAGCTGCCCGTCAGGTTCACGTCCAGCGTGCGCTGCCAGGACCGCAGGCTGATCTCCTCGGCGGGGGCGAGGTCCACGATCCCGGCCGAGTTCACCAGGATGTCGATGCGGCCCATCGCCTGCGCCACCTGCGCCACCGCCGCCTCGACGCTGCCTGCGTCGGTCACGTCGCAGGCGAAGGACTTTGCGCCCGACAGCCCTGCGGCGCGGGCCTGCGCCGCCTCCATGTTCATGTCCACCACGGCCACGCGCGCACCCTTCGCGGCATAGGCCTCGGCGATGGCCGCGCCGATCCCCGAGGCCGCGCCGGTGACGAGGGCCACCCTGCCCTCAAGTCCGAAGTTCAGGTCCAAGATCGTTCCCTCGCATGACAGGGGCCGGGCCCGATGGCCCGACCCCGATGGCTCACTGCCGCGTGGCGAGCAGCGCGTCCACGTTCTCGGCCGTCACCGGCGTCCATGGCACGTTGTATTCCTTGTCCGCGCCGTCATTCCACGGCATGTCGGGATACTGCGCCCAGATCTCGGACTGGGGCTCCCAGCCCTCGGGCATCCCCGAGGCGTGGAAGATGGCGAGGTCGAGCGCGCCCTGCGCCTGGGCGTTGGCGTCCTGCAGGATCGACTGCATCTCACCCGCCTTCACGGCGTTGAGCGCGTCGGTGATCCCGTCGATCCCCGCGATGGCGAAGTCCGACACGTTCAGGCCCGCGCCCTTGATCGCCTCGATGGCGCCCAGGGCCATCTCGTCGTTCTGGCCGATCACGCCGTCGATGGTGTCGCCGTGGGTGGTGAGCCAGTTCTCCATCAGGGTCTGCGCCTCGGCGCGGCTCCAGTTAGCGGTCTGCTGCTCCAGCACCGTCACGTTCGGGCAGGCGGCCAAGGCCTCCTGGTTGCCTTCGAGCCGCTGGATCTGCGCCGACTGGCCGATGGGACCTTCGAGGATGACGACGTTGCCGCCCTCCTCGCAGCCGATCTGGCCCAGGACATACTCGGCCTCCATCCGGCCCGACTCGACGTCGTTCGAGCCCACATAGGCGGTGAGGAGGTCCGAGTTCACCCGCGTGTTGGACCCGATCACCGGGATGCCCGCGTCGGCGGCGGCCTGCACGGCGGCGGCCCCGGCCTCGATGTCGATCGGCACGAAGATGATGGCGTCGTAGCCCTCGGTGATCATGGTTTCGAACTGGTCCTGCTGGACGAGCGCGTCGTAGCGCCCGTCGAAGACCGTGACCTCGACGGAGCCGTCCTGCACCGAGGGGTGCTGCTCCAGGGCGGCAGACCAGATCTGCATGAACTCGGCGTTGAGGCCGTAGACGGCCGCGCCGATCCGCAGGGGCTCGGCGTCCTGCGCCGCCGCCATCCCGGCCGCCATCGCCAGGGCCGAGCTGAGGCTGAGAAGTCTCGTCATCGTGCGTCGTCCTCCCTTGTTGTCGTCGGTCGTTCGCGCCGCCCTAGAGGCGGTCAGTCCCGTCTGCTGCGGGATTGGTCCAGCATCACGGCGGCCACGATCAGGACGCCCTTGATGACCTGCTGGTAGTAGGATTCGACCCCCATCAGATCGAGCCCGTTGTTCATCACCCCGATCAGGAGCGCCCCGATCAGCGTCCCCGTCACCCGCCCCACGCCCCCGGCGAGCGAGGTTCCCCCGATCACCACCGCCGCGATGGCGTCCAGTTCGTAGGCGATGCCGGCCTGCGTCAGGGCCGAGCCCGTCCGGGCCGCCAGCATCATCCCCGCGAGCCCCGCCAGCGCCCCCGAGATCACGAAGACCGACAGGCGCACGAAGGGGACCGAGATGCCCGACACCGTCGCCGCGTGCGGGTTGCCTCCCACCGCATAGACCTGCCGGCCGAAGCGGCTCTGGTTCAGTACCCACCACGCGACCAGGAACACCCCCGCGAAGATCACCACCGGCATCGGAACGCCCAGCACGCTGCCCGTGCCCATGGCGCGGAAGCCCTCGGTCAGCGCCGGAACGGGCCGCCCTTCGGCATAGAGGAGCGCGAGCCCCCGCGCCGCCGACAGCATGGCCAGCGTCACCACGAAGGAGGGCACGTTGAAGCGCGCCACGATCGCGCCGTTCACCGCCCCGCAGGCCGCGCCCACGGCCAACCCCACGAGGATCGCCAGCGCCGCCGGGTAGGGTCCCCCCGCCACCATCGCCGTCGAGGAGGTGGTGGCGAGCGAGGCCGCGACGATGCCCGCCAGCGCCACCACCGATCCTACCGACAGGTCGATGCCGCGCGCCAGGATCACGAAGGTCATGCCGATGGCGAGGATGCCGTTGATCGCCGTCTGCCGCAGGACGTTCAGGATGTTGCGCGTGCTCAGGAAGTTGTCGTTCACCAGCGCCAGCACCACGCAGAGCACCGCGAAGGCGATCAGGATGCCGTAACGCCGCGCGAGGTCGCGCGGGTCCGCGCGCCTCAGCGCCGGTCCCCCTGCCGCCACCCGTTCCTGCATCCCCGTCCCTCCCTACGCCGCCAGATGCACGAGCGCCTCGGCCGTGGCCTCGGCCCGCCCGACCTCGCCCGCCACCCGGCCATCACGGATCACCACCACCCGGTCGGCCATGCCCAGGACCTCCTCGATCTCCGACGACACCATCACCACCGTGCCGCCGCCCGCCGCGAAATCCGACATGATGCGGTAGATCTCGCGCTTGGCACCCACGTCCACGCCGCGCGTGGGCTCGTCGAGCAGCAGGATGCGCGGCTCGGTCAGGAACCACTTGCCCAGCACCACCTTCTGCTGGTTGCCGCCAGAGAGGCCCGACACGTCGAGCTGGTCCGAGGCCGTGCGGATGCCGAACATCTCGATCATGCGTCGCGCAGCCTCCTTCTCGCGCCGCACGCTCATCGCGGGGCCGAGCGACAGCCCCTCCAGCCCCGCCATGGCGATGTTGGCGCGCACGCTCTGGCTCAGCACGAGGCCCGAGCCCTTGCGGTCCTCGGTCACGAGCGCGAGGCCCCGCGCGATGGCCTCGCGCGGGGAGCGGATGCGGACGGGCGCCCCGTGCAGCCGCACCGTGCCCCCGGTCACGTCGTCCGCCAGCCCGAAGACCGCCTCCAGGATCTCGGTCCGGCCCGCGCCCATCAGGCCGTAGAGCGCCAGGATCTCGCCGCGATGCGCCGCGAAGGACACGTCGCGCAGGAGCCGCGCCCGGCTCAGCCCCTCGACGGCCAGCGTCACCTCCCCGCCGGGCCGGTTGGCCTTGACGAACTCCTCGGCCAGCGGGCGGCCCACGATCATCTGGATCAGCCCCTCGCGCGTGAGGTCGGCCATTGCGCCCGAGCCCACATGGGCCCCGTCGCGGAAGACCGTGTAGCTGTCCGCGATGCGGAAGATCTCGGACAGGCGGTGGGAGACGTAGATGATCCCCTTCCCTTCCGCCCTGAGCCGCGCCACGGCGGCGAAGAGCTGGTCGGCCTCGTGCTCGCCCAGGGCGGAGGTCGGCTCGTCCATGATGATGACGCGGGCCTCGTGGCTCAGCGCCTTGGCGATCTCCACGAGCTGCACCTGCGCCACCGTCAGGTCCATCATCATGCGGTCGGGCGGGATGGCGAAGCCCAGCCGGTCGAGAAGCTCCTGCGCCGCGCGGTTCATGTGGGCGAAGTCCACCCGGCCGAAGGCGCGTAGCGGCTCGCGCCCCAGGAAGATGTTCTCGGCCACCGTCATGGCCGGGATCGGGCTCAGCTCCTGCTCGATGATCGAGATGCCGGCGGCCAGCGCCTCGCGCGGCGAGGCGAACCGCACCTCGCGGCCCTCCAGCCGGATCGTGCCGGCGTCGCGCTCCTGGATGCCCATGACGATGGACAGGAAGGTGGACTTTCCCGCGCCGTTGCCGCCGCAGAGCGCATGGACCGAGCCCGGCATCAGCCGGAGCCGCCCGTCGCGCAGCGCCGCGACGCCGCCGAACGACTTCTTCAGGCCCTCCGCCTCGAACAGCGCGGCTGTCACCCCGGTCCTCCCCTGCGGTCCGGGTCCGGCCCGTCTTGGGCGGGCGTTCCCGGATCACGTGTTCGTCATATGGATTGTTCGTTCGATCCTTCAAGAAGCCCGCTCCGAAGCCGGACACGCGCGGCCAGTGGCCGGTGCGCCTGCGGCCGTGCAGCGAGCGCCGAAAATTGTGGCAGGACGTCGGCCCGTGCCCGTTTCCTGATCGACCCGGCCGCAAGCGGGCGCGACGACGTCGGCCGCGGGTTGCCGTGATGTCGCGCGGCGCTTCTGCTGCGCGAGGGACCCCGGAAGCGACGGGGCCCGACAGGATGCCGCGCGGGACCGGTCCGGCCAGACTTGGGTTCCCGCGCGACAGCAGCGGAACGGCTGCGGCCCAAGGATAGCCCGGGGCCCGGAGGTCGCCAAGCCTCCGGGAGTGGCGATCCCTTGGCCCGGCCACGGACAGGGAACCGGGACACCAATGACCAAGACCACCTTCTCCATCGCGGCGCTTCTGGCCGCCCTGGGCGCCACCGGCGCCGTCGCGCAGGACGCCTGCCCCATCAAGGTGGGCGTGCTCCATTCGCTGTCGGGCAGCATGGCGATCTCGGAAACGACGCTCAAGGACGTGATGCTGATGCTCGTCGAGCAGCAGAACGCCAAGGGCGGGCTCCTGGGCTGCCAGATCGAGCCCGTAGTCGTGGACCCCGCCTCGGACTGGCCGCTCTTCGCCGAGAAGGCGCGCGAGCTGCTGACCGTCCACGAGGTCGACGTGATCTTCGGCAACTGGACCTCGGTCAGCCGCAAGTCGGTCCTGCCGGTGATCGAGGAGCTGAACGGACTGCTGTTCTACCCCGTCCAGTACGAGGGCGAGGAGTCGTCCAAGAACGTCTTCTACACCGGCGCCGCGCCCAACCAGCAGGCCATCCCGGCGGTGGACTACTTCCTGGAGGAGCTGGGCATCACCAAGTTCGCGCTGCTGGGCACCGACTACGTCTACCCGCGCACCACGAACAACATCCTGGAGGCCTATCTCCAATCCAAGGGCATCGCGTCCGAGGACATCTTCGTCAACTACACCCCCTTCAGCCATTCCGACTGGGCGACGATCGTGGCCGACGTGGCCGAGCTGGCCGCCGACGGCGAGCCGGTGGGCGTGATCTCGACCATCAACGGCGACGCCAACATCGGCTTCTACAAGGAGCTGGCGGCGCAGGGCATCTCGGCCGACGACATGCCGGTGGTGGCCTTCTCGGTGGGCGAGGAGGAGCTGTCGGGCCTCGACACCGCGAACCTCGTGGGGCACCTCGCGGCCTGGAACTACTTCATGTCCGCCGACACGCCCGAGAACGCGGCCTTCATCCAGGCCTGGCACGACTATATCGGCGACACCGCCCGCGTGACCAACGACCCCATGGAGGCCCACTACATCGGCTTCAACATGTGGGTGAACGCGGTGACCGAGGCCGGCACCACCGACGTCGATGCCGTGCGGACCGCCATGTACGGGCAGGAGTTCCCCAACCTCACCGGCGGGACCGCCGTGATGCTGCCCAACCACCACCTGATGAAGCCCGTGCTGATCGGCGAGATCCGCGAGGACGGGCAGTTCGACATCATCTCGCAGACCGAGGAGGTCGCGGGCGACGCCTGGACCGACTTCCTGCCCGAATCCGCCGTGCTCGATGCGGACTGGGAGAAGCTCGGCTGCGGCATGTACAACACCGAGACGCAGACCTGCGTCCAGCTCACCTCCAACTACTGACGGAAAGGCTGGGGGACCCGCCCAGCCCGGCGCCTGCCGCCGGGCGTTCGCCCCTGAAGCCCGTCCCCCCGGACGGTCTTCGGGGCGGGGCTCACCCCCAGACCCTAGCATGCGCATCCTCCTCGCCCTTCTCGTGGCGCTCTGGGCCCCGGCGGCCGGGGCGCAGACGCTTCAGGACCTGCTCCAGCAGGAGCCCGAGGCCATCTCGGACCCTTCGCGCCGCACGGTGGGCGAGGTGCTGGACAGGCTCGTCGATTCGGGCCTCCCCGAGGTGCCGGTCTTCCTCGAACGCTGGCAGGGCAAGGAGGTCTGGCAGCGCAAGAGCGACGGCCTGTTCTTCTATGCCGAGGAGGACGGCGACGGGCACGTGCTTTACGACATCTCCACGGGCGAGGAGGCCGGGCGGACGGGCCCGCGCGAATTGTCCGAACTCAAGCCCAACGCGGGCGTGCGCGGCGTCATCGGCTCGGCGCTCATCGAATTCCAACTCTCCGATCCCGACCCCGCGCGCCGCCAAGCCGCGCTGGACGCCATCGCCAAGGACCCCGCGCCCGAGCAGGCCGCCCCCCTCCGCGCCTCGCTGGAAGGCGAGGAGGACCCGGACCTGATGGCCCGCAAGGAGCGGCTCCTCGCCCTGCTCTCGGCCCGCTTCGACGAGGACCCCGCCGCGCGCGTGGCCGCCATCGAGGCCCTGGGCGCCGACATCTCGGTCGAGGCGCGGGCGGTGCTGAACCAGATCCTGGCCAGCCGCCCGGCCGTCGCCGCCACCCTCCCCGAGGACGCCAACGTCGCCCGCCTCCTCGTGCCGGGCAGCGCCGACCTGCCGCGCGAGGCCGCCTATGTCATGCTGGTGGAGGCGGGCCTCGCGCCCCCCCGCGTGACGGAGACGGAGATCCGCGACGCGCTCGTGGCCTCCATCGCCGACGGCATGGTGGGCGAGACTCCCGTGGCGACGCTGGGCACCGACGCCGCGCGCCACGCGGCCTACGACGCCATCGCCCCCGCCCGGGGCCTTCCGCCCCGCGTGACGGAGGCCGAGGTGGACGCGGCGATCTCCACCCACGTCTTCTGGCAGGGCTACGCCGAGCCCGACGCGACCGTCACCGCCGCGGCCCAGCGGGCGCTGGGCACGGCCGAGACGCGCGTCGCGCTGTGGCAGGGGGCCGACCTCCTCCTCGACGCGGTGTCGCTCGCCTCGATCTACTTCCTCGCGGCCATCGGCCTTGCCATCACCTTCGGCGTCATGGGCGTCATCAACATGGCGCATGGCGAGTTCATCATGATGGGCGCCTACACGGGCTACGTCGTGCAGACCCTCGTGCCCGACTACACGCTGTCTCTCCTCCTCGCGCTGCCCTTGGCCTTCGCCGTCACCTTCGCGGCCGGGGTCGCGATGGAGCGGCTGGTCATCCATCACCTCGCGCATCGCCCGCTGGAGACGCTGCTCGCCACCTTCGGCATCTCCATCGCGCTCCAGCAGGTCGCCAAGAACGTCTTCGGCACGCAGGCGCGGCCCCTCACCTCGCCCGCCTGGCTCGACGGGGCCTGGGTCATCAACGACGTGGCGGGCATCGCCTACATCCGCATCGCCATCTTCGTCCTGGCGCTCCTGTTCCTGGGGCTCCTGTTGTTCATCCTCAAGCGGACCCGCCTGGGGCTGGAGGTCCGCGCCGTCACCCAGAATCCCGGCATGGCGGCCTCGCTCGGGATCAATCCCGACCGCATCGGGATGCTGACCTTCGGCCTGGGCTCGGGCATCGCCGGGATCGCGGGCGTGGCCATCGGGCTCTACGCCAAGGTGACCTCCGAGATGGGCGCCGACTACATCGTGCAAAGCTTCATGACCGTGGTCGTGGGCGGCGTCGGCAACGTCTGGGGCACGCTCGCGGGCGCCGGGCTCATCGGCGGCTTCCAGAAGGGGGTGGAATGGCTCAACCCCTCGAACACGCTGGCGGCGCAGACCTTCATGATCCTCTTCATCATCGCCTTCATCCAGGTCCGGCCCCGCGGGATCGTCGCGATGAAGGGCCGCGCGGCCGGAGCCTGATCCCATGACCACCGCCCCCTCCTCCACCCTGCGGCCCCGCTTCGTGATCGCCGGAAACTCCTCCGTCCTCTGGGCGCTCCTCGTCCTGGCGCTCGTGACGGTGGGCGCGACCGTCCTGGCCGAGGCGGGGATGATCTCCACCTCCTTCGTCAAGACCCTGGGCAAGACGCTCTGCCTGTGCCTCGCGGCCATCGCCATGGACGTGGTCTGGGGCTACTGCGGCATCCTCAGCCTCGGCCACATGGCCTTCTTCGGAATCGGCGGCTACGCCATCGGCCAGTGGCTGATGACGGCGCGCACGACCGACATCGTGACACAGAACCTTGCCGGCCAGCCGCTCCCCCCCACCCCGCGCGAGATCGAGCAAGCCGTGGCCTCGCAGATCTTCGGGGTCGTGGGCGCCGACGACTTCCCCTGGATCTGGGCCTTCTCTCACAGCCTCGCGCTGCAACTGCTGATGGTCGTGCTGGTGCCGGGCGTGCTTGCCGGGCTCTTCGGCTGGCTGGCCTTCCGCTCGCGCGTGACGGGGGTCTACCTGTCCATCCTCACGCAGGGGATGACACTCGCCCTCTCGCTCTGGCTGTTCCAGAACGACTCGGGGCTCCGGGGCAACAACGGGCTCTCGGGGCTCCAGAACATTCCCGGCCTCGACCAGTGGGGGCAGGACCGGATCTCTCTCCTCTTCCTCTGGGCCTCGGCCGGGGCGCTGGGGGCGGGCTACGTCCTCTTCGCCTGGCTCACCTCCGGGCGGCGGGGCAGCGCCATCCGCGCCATCCGCGACGACGAGGCGCGGCTGCGCTTCCTCGGCCACGGGGTCGAGGGGCTCAAGCTCCTGGTCTTCACCCTGACGGCCGTGGTCACCGCCATCGCGGGCGCGCTCTATTACCCGCAGGCGGGCATCATCAATCCGGGCGAGGTCGCGCCCCTCGCCTCCATCTACCTCGCCGTCTGGGTCGCCATCGGCGGGCGCGGGCGGCTCTACGGCGCGGCGCTGGGCGCGGCGCTGGTGTCGCTCCTCTCCTCCTGGTTCACCGGGGGCGGGGCGCCGGATATTCCCCTGGGCTTCTACACGATCCAGTGGACCGACTGGTGGACCGTGCTCCTGGGCCTGACCTTCGTCGCCGTGACGCTCTGGGCGCCCAAGGGGCTGGGCGGGCTCTTCGACCTCGTGCCGTCCCGCAAGCCCCGGCAGGGCGACTGGGGCCCCGACGACGGCGCCTGGCGCCGCGAGGAGGGCCAGCCGTGACCGCGCTCCTCCATGTCGACTCCATCTCGGTCAGCTTCGACGGCTTCCGGGCGATCAACGACCTGTCCCTGACCGTCGAACCCACGGGCCTGCGCGCCATCATCGGCCCCAACGGCGCGGGCAAGACCACCTTCATGGACATCGTGACCGGCAAGACCCGGCCCGACTCGGGCCGCGTCCTCTGGGGCGAGAAGGCGCAGGATCTCGTGGGCCTGTCCGAATCGCGCATCGCCCGCCTCGGGCTCGGGCGCAAGTTCCAGCGCCCCACCGTATTCGAGGCGCAGACCGTGGCCGAGAACCTCGACCTCGCGCTTCGGAACCCCCGCCAGCCGCTGCGCGTCCTCTTCGCCCGCCGCACCGCCGACGACCGCGCCCGCGCCCTGGCCATCGCCGAGGAGATCGGGCTCCTTCCGCACCTCCACCGCCGCGCGGGCGAGCTGTCGCACGGCCAGAAGCAGTGGCTGGAGATCGGGATGCTGCTCGCGCAGGACCCCCGCCTCCTCCTCGTGGACGAGCCCGCCGCCGGCATGACCGTGCCCGAGCGCGAGCATACCACGGACCTCCTGCGCCGCGCCGCCGAGACCCGCGCCGTGGTGGTGGTCGAGCACGACATGGAGTTCGTCCGCCGCCTCGACTGCCGCGTGACCGTGCTGCACGAGGGCCGCGTGCTGGCCGAGGGCTCGCTGGACCACGTGACCTCCAATCCCGACGTCATCGACGTCTATCTGGGACGCTGACGATGCTCGAAGTCGAGAACCTGACCCTGCGCTACGGCCAGAGCCGCATCCTCCACGGCATCGACCTCGTGGCCCGCCCGGGCGAGGTGACGGCGGTGATGGGCGTGAACGGAGTGGGCAAGACCAGCCTCCTGCGCGCCATCGCGGGCCGCCACCCTTTCGAGGGGGGCACGATCCGCCTCGACGGGCGCGACCTGGGCCGCCCCACCGCCGCGCAGGCCGCCCGCGCGGGCATCGCCTACGTGCCGCAGGGGCGCGAGATCTTCCCCCTCCTGACCGTCGAGGAGAACCTGGAGACGGGCTTCGCCTGCCTACCCCGCGCGCGCCGCGAGGTGCCGGCCGAACTCTACGATCTCTTCCCGATCCTGACGACCATGCGCCACCGGCGCGGCGGCGACCTGTCGGGCGGCCAGCAGCAGCAGCTCGCCATCGCCCGCGCGCTGGTGACGCGGCCCCGCGTCCTGCTGCTCGACGAGCCCACCGAGGGCATCCAGCCCAGCATCATCAAGGACATCGGCCGGGTGATCGAGGGGCTGCGCGACCGCGGCGACATCGCCGTGGTGCTGGTCGAGCAGTACTTCGACTTCGCCCACCGGCTCGCGGACCGCTTCGTGGCCATGAGCCGGGGCGCGGTGACGCTGGCCGCCCCGCGCGAGGGGATCGCGCGCGACCGGCTCCTGTCGGCCATCTCGATCTAGGCGCCCAGCGTCCCGCCCAGGTGACGCGCCGCGGCGACCGACACGAGGCCCGTGCTCCGGGCCTCGAACACGAGCACGGTCACGACGCCGCCCTCGACCAGGACTCCGACGGCCATTCCCACGGGATCGGCGCGCAGGAGCAGGAACTGCCGGGCGGGCAGCACGCGCCGCGTGGCCGCGACCCATCCGGCCAGGTCCCCGGCGATCTCGGGGCCTAGGGCCTCCAGCGCCGAGCCCTCGCCCCAGCCCCGGAGGACCTCGCCCTCGGGACCGAGTTGCAGCACGCCCCGGCAATAGGGCGCCGCCACGGCGACGAAGGCCTCCGCCGCTGCCGGGTCCGCGCCGCCGGCCGGGCGGGCGGCCTCCGGCTCCTCCTGCGCGAGCAGCCGCCGGCAGACGGAGCGCAGCTCGCCCGGCCCCCAGCCCTGGACCTTGCGCGACCAGCCGGTCGCGCCGCGCCGGAACTCGATCGCCATGGGCCCGGGCTGGCGGATCAGCGCGCACAGGACATGCGCCACCTGCCGGAGGCGGTGCGCCGGTCGGCCGCCCCGGCCCGGAATGCGGGCTTCAACGATCTCCAGCAACTGCCCAAAGCCCGCGAGAAGGACGATCTCGGCCGCGCCCGCCCGCAGCGTCACGGTCTGGACCAGCGCCGCCGTCTCGATCTCCAGCAGGATCGCCAGCAGGCGGTCGGCGGGAGCGTCGGCCTCGACCAGCCGGCTGCGCGTGGGGGGCGCGGGCTCGGCCTCCGGGCGGGGCGGGCGGCGGTCGGGCAGAAGGGCGGTGTCGGGCATGGTGCCTCGCGCGGATGAACAGGGGGAACAGTCGTCAGGCGGCCCGCGCCAGGGTTTCGACCCCGGCCCGGGCGCGGGCCAGGACCAGGCCGACATTGGCGGCCTTGCGGCAGACGTAGCAGATCACCCGGCCCGAGGTTGCCCCGAGGGGCAGGAAGACATGGAGATGCTCGTCGCTGAACACGACCATCTCGGGCAGGCGCGGCGCCCCGTCAGTCGGGCCCGCGAGCAGGCGCCCGATCCCGGACAGCGCCGCCCCCTGGAACAGGTCCGCCACGGCGCCGCCCAGCCGGTCGAGCCCCCGCGCCAGGTCCGTGTCCGTGGCCCCGGTGGCCAGGAGCAGCCCCGACTCGGCGTCGAGGCAGCCCGAGGCCAGGCAGTCCGGGATGGCCGCCATCGTCGCCTGCAGCGCGGTCTCGAAACTCGACATGCTCCGGTCCTTTCGTGGCGCGGGCCAGGGGGCGCGCGCCGACCGGACTAGCGGGGCCACGTAACGGCCACGTTGGAGCATCCCGGCTTTTCCAAGCCTTTTTGAGGACGAAGCGGTGTCGCCGGGGCCGATCAGCCCGACGCCGAGGCCGGGATGCCGCGCACGAGCGATTGGACCAGCGCCACGACCTCGTCCTCCAGCGCCTCGCGCGGGGTGCCCACGAATTGCCCGGTGAGCGACAGGTGCACGACCCCATGGACGGCCGCGAAGAGCGTGCGCGCCCGCAGCGACAGCCCCTCGGGGCCAAGGTCGGGCCGCAGCCGCGCCAGCGGACCCGCGATCAGCCGCATGATCCGCACATGAGCCTCGCGATGATCCTCGGGGACGGGCACGCCCTCGGGCAGGCGGTGGTCGAAGAGCGCAGCCCAGAGCGGCCGCTCGGCCAGCGCGAAGCGGACATAGCCACGCGCGAGGGCTACCATCCGCTCGGCCGGGGGCAGGTCCTCGGGAGCCGCGTGGCGAAGCCTCTCGTCCAGCCGCGCCAGCGTGCGGGCGTTCACCTGCAGGATCAGCAGGTCCAGGCTCTCGAAGGCGCTGTACAGGGAGCCCAGCGCGACGCCTGCCTCGGCCGTCAGGTCCCGCGCGCGCAGTCCCCCGAGGCCGCCTTCCACGATGCGCCGCTCGGCCGCGTCCAGCAGGCGGCGGCGCAGTTCCTCGCGGCTCTCCTCGCGCTTGCCCATCATCCCGCCTCCCAATCCATGAACACCGTTCAACAAATATCTTGAACAACGTTCAGAGACAAGCTACAAATCACTTCATGAACAACGTTCACTATTCGGAGGACATCATGGAATCAACCATCCGACCCCAGCAGGACGACCTCCCGGCGCCCCGTGCCGCCGTTGGACCGACGACCGAAGCCGCCCGCGCCTGCGCGGAGCTGGGCGCGCTCGGCGCCCGCCATGTCTGGCTCCTGGCCGAGCGTTCCGCCGCCCTGGCTCGGGACGACCGTGCGGCCGCCGAGATCCTCGCGAGCCGCCTCGCGGCCATCGAGACCGACATGACGCGTGCCGTCGCGGTGCTGGTGGCCCGCAACGCCCGCCCCGAGCCGCCGCGCGCGCGGACCTGACCCGTTTCCCATCCAGCGAAGGAGCCCTCCCATGTCCACGCCGACCCGTTCCGACTCGTCCGCCTGGCGGACATTCACCTTCGTCAACTTCGCTGTCGCCGCGCTGATGATGGCGGGTGGCATCTGGTTCCTGGACGCCAGCTTCGCGGTGAAGGGGTTCTACGCGATGGCGGCGCTGATGCTGGTGAGCTCGACCGTGTCCCTGTCCAAGACTCTGCGCGACGAGGCCGAGGCCGAGCGCGACAGGGAACGCCGCCGCGAGGAGGCCGACGCGCGGCTGCCCGGTGGGATGGCGCACCCCTCCTGACCCTGCGGCACCCTCAGGATCAGCCGACCCAACCACAGGGAATGCGGAACGCATCGGGAACACGCACAAGATGTAGTTGACCCCGGACTCCGCACCCCACAGCATGGTTATCCACAGGCCCGCGCGTCGCGGACCCGGAGACGGACGCCCATGCTCGAATCGTCACAGCCCGCCCTGCCGCTGATGGACCAGCTTCCCCTGTCCGCGCCTCCGGCGCGGGCGGGGCGGCGGCGGACCTCCGTGGCCGCGCGTCCGGCCGGAGCGGCCTGCAGCGCCGGCCAGCTCCGGGCGATGCGGCAGGCCTTCCTGGGTCTGGCGACGCGATGGGCGCTCTCGGGCGAGGAAGCGTTGCGCCTTATGGGAGAGCCCTTCGACGACGAGGCCGCGCGGATCGAGCGTCTGGAGGGCCTCCTCGGCATCCACCGCTCGCTCCTGCTGCTCCTGCCCGAGCCCGACACCTGCCTGTGCTTCCTGCGCCGCCCGGCCGCCGCCTTCGACGGCTGCTCGGCGCTGGGGGTCATGCTCGCGGACGGGCGCACGGGCATCGCGCGGGTGCGCGCCCACATCGTCGAGCACGTGGCGCGCGCGCCGCTCTGATCCCCGGCTTGATCGCGGGCCGCACCCCGGCGAAGCTCGTGGCCGTCCCCAGCCGGAGTCCGCCATGACCGTCCGTCGCCTCGCCGCCCTCCTCCTCGCCGGCCTTCTTGCATCGCCCGCGCAGGCGCAGGGCGTCCTCGACCGCCTTCTGGGCGACGACCCGGGCCGGGCCATCGCGCCCGCCGACCTCGTCGCGGCGCACATCTGGGTCTTCGACCCCCGCCGGGGCCTGTCGAACTTCCCCCAGGCCGAGATGCGCCCGGGGCCTCATGTCCTCGTGATCCTGACGGCCAACACCCGCGTCCCGAGCCTCGTGCTGCGCACCGAGACCGGCGCCGAATGCGCCGCCGCCGCGCGCTCGCTCACCTCCGTCCACGGCGGAGGGTTGGCCTACTGCCACCCGCTCGCCTGAGCGGCCCGCCTGCGGGCCGCCTCGGGGATGCGCGTGCCCTGCAGCCCCCACCGCAGAAGGGCCGGGCCCAGGAGCCGCCCCGCCGCCACCTGCCCCCAGGGCGCCACCAGCGCCCGCGAGGCCCAGGTGCTGCGCCCCACCTGCCCCCGCAGGTCCTGCGCGAGCCGGCGCTGGAAGGCCTGCGGGTCCTCGCCCCGGACCAGCGCCGCCGCCGCCAGCCGCGCCCCATGGAGCGCGAGCGACATCCCCTCGCCGGTGAAGGACGGGATCACCGCCGCCTGGTCGCCCAGCCGCCAGAGGCCCCCGCTCTCCTCCTGCACGAGCCCGTAGGGAATGCGCGCCACCGCGAGCGGCCGGGCTGCCTCGGGCTCGGCCCCGTCCAGCACCGACAGGCCCGGGCCGGCCGCACGCAGATGGGCGAGAAGCCGGTCCCAGTCGCGCCCCAGCCCCGCGAAGGCCCCCTCGCGGACCAGCAGGCACAGGTTGGCCCGCCCCCCCTCGACCGGCTGGAGCCCGGCATAGCCCCCGGGAAACAGATGCAGCTCCACCCGCCCCGCCAGCCGGCCGGGATCGGATAACCGCCAGTAGGTCTTGAGCCCGAGGAGGTCCGTCTGTCGGCCCTCGGGCCGCTTCCAGCCCCGCAGGTCGTGCTTGCCCGTGGCCAGCGCCACCGCCCGCGCGCGGACCGACCCGCCGTCCGTGCCGACCCGCCAGCCCCCGTCCGCCGGCTCCAGCGCCGTGGCGCGAACGCCGCGCCGGACCTCGGCCCCCGCGCCCGCCGCCCGCGCCAGCAGGGCCTCGTCGAGCACCCGCCGCGACAGGCTCAGCGCCTCGAAGCCCATCTCCGCCTCGGCCCGCCGCCGCCCCGCCTGCATCGCCACGCGATGGATCGGCACCGCGCCCAGGGCCCGCAGGTCGAGCTCCAACGCCCCCAATTCCTCCTGCGCCTCGTAGCTCAGGAACTCGCCGCAGACCTTGTCATGCGGGCCGGTGCTGCGCTCCAGCAGCAGCACGTCGCGCCCCGCCCCTGCCAGATGCGCCGCCGCCGCCGCCCCGGCCAGCCCCCCGCCGATCACGACGACCTCACGCATCAGGCGGGCTTCACGCGGCCGACGCAGAGCCGGAACGGCATCCGGCGCCGCACCTCCGCCTCGGGCACCCCCGCCTCGGCCAGGAGCCGCCGCCAGTCCCCCGGCACGAAGGCGCGGGCAAAGGACACCGGCCCGTCGTGGCGCACGAAGGGATGCATCCGGAACGCCGCCGCCAGCGGCCCGAAGCCGTGATAAGCGAGCCTGTGGCGGTGCAGGTCGTTCACGAACCACCCGATCCGCGCCCGCGCCTCCATCCAGCGCAGGAAGCGCACCACGCCCGCGTCGTCGAGGTGATGGGCGAAGAGCGCGCTCAGGATCACGTCCGCGCGCCCCTCGTGGTCGAAGATGTCCCCCGTCACCCAGCGGATCGGCCGCCCCGGGGCCGTGGCCTCCCGCGCCGCGCGGGCCGACCAGGGGCTCAGGTCCACCCCCGTCAGCCGCACCGCGATCCCGTGCCGCGCGGCCCAGCCGTCCACCGCCCGCAGAGCGTCGCCGTAGCCGCTGCCCGCGTCTAGGATCTCCACGGGCCGCCCCGGCCCGATCCGCCCCGCCCGCCGCAGGCCCTCCAGAAACCCGAGCGTCGGTCGATACCCCAGCGACAGCCGGTTGACGCGCGCGAGGTCCCGCAGGCAGCCCCGGAACGTCGCGTAGTCCGTGTCGGGCGCGTCCATCAGCTCCGGCTCGCGCGACCGGCGCGACAGGTCCGCCATCTCAGGCCGCGGTGAAGAGCAGCGTCTCGGCCGTGAGCCCCGGCCCGAAGGCCATGGCGCAGCCCTTCTCGCCGCCCTGCGCCCGCTCCATCATGCGCTGGAGCACGAAGAGCACCGTGGCCGAGGACATGTTCCCGAAGCGCCGCAGCACCTCGCGCGAATCCGACAGCGCCTCGGGCTCCAGCTCCAGCGCCCCCTGCACGGCGTCCAGCACCGTGCGCCCGCCCGGATGCACCGCCCAGAGGTCGATATCCTCCATCGCCACGCCGTCCAGGATGCGCCCGCGCCCGCGCCGCAGCGCCTCGCCGACGGCCGCCGGCACCTGCCCCGACAGGTGCATGTCGAAGCCGTCGTTGCCGATCCGCCAGGTGATGTGCTCGGCCCCCTCGGGCAGAAGCGCCGCGTGGAAGCGGTCGAGCGACAGCCCCTCGGGATCCGCCGTCACCAGCGCCGCCGCGCAGCCGTCGCCGAAGATCAGGAAGCTCAGCACCTTCTCCAAGTCCTGCGTCTCCTGCAGGTGCAGCGTGCAGAGCTCGACCGACACGATCAGAACCCGCGCGGAGGGCTCGGAGCGCACGATGTGCCGCGCGAGCTTGAGCGCGTTGATCCCGGCGTAGCAGCCCATGAAGCCCACGCAGGTCCGCTCCACGGAGGGGTCGAGCCCGCAGCGCTCGATCAGTTGCAGGTCCAGCCCCGGCGCGTAGTGCCCCGTGCAGGACACCGCGAGGACATGGGTCACGTCCTTCGCCCGCTCGCCCAGCTCCAGCCCGGCCACGGCCCGTGCGCCCAGGTCGGCCGCGAAGCGCTCGTAGATCCGCATCCGCTCGCCGGTCGATGGAAAGCGGCCCCGGCGGTAGACCTCCTCGTTGCCCACTCCGGCCGAGCGGCCCTGGTCCGCCAGCGTCAGCACCGACCAGCGGTGGTCGATCTGGCTGCGCTTCACCAGGCGGTCGAAGACGGGCGCGCTGCGGTCGCCGTCCAGAAGACCCCGTGCGAAGCCCACGAAGGCCGCGTGGACGTCGTTGGGGGGAACGGCCGTGGCGATGCGGTTCAGATAGGCGGTCATGGGTCCTCGTGAGGCTCGGGGAAATGGCTCGCTTCCCCGCAGCTAGGCCCCGGCGCCGCCCGAGCAAGCGCGCCCCGCGCCGCCGCCCATCACGTCTCGACGCCGCGCGCGCCTTCGGCCAACCTGACGGCCCCGAGGCCTGGACCTTCCACCCGGCGCGCCTGCCTCGGGACAGGGCCGCGCCGCGCAAGGACATCGACCATGGACCGCATCGAGATCGCCCCGGGGCTTACCTTCAGCCGCCTCGTTTACGGCATGTGGCGGCTCGCCGACGATCCCGACACCTCGCCTGCCCGCGTGCAGGCCAAGATCGAGGCCTGCCTCGATCAGGGCATCACCACGATGGATCAGGCCGACATCTACGGCGGCTACACCGCCGAGGAGATCCTAGGCGACGCCCTGCGCGCCGCGCCCCACCTGAAGGACCGCGTCGAGATCGTCACCAAGTGCGGCATCCTCGTGGGCGCGGGCCGCTACGCCGACCGGCGGGTGAAGCACTACGACACGGGCCGCGCCCACATCCTCGCCTCCGTGGACCATTCCCTGCGGCTCATGGGGGTGGACCGGATCGACCTTCTCCTGATCCACCGCCCCGACCCGCTGATGGACCACCGCGAGACCGGCGCGGCGCTCGACGAGGTGGTGGCCAGCGGCAAGGTCCGCGCCGTGGGCGTGTCGAACTTCCGCCCCTGGGACCTGTCGCTCCTCCAGTCCGCCATGGAGACGCGCCTCGCCACCAACCAGATCGAACTGAGCCTGTCCGCGCATCAGCCGCTGATCGACGGTCAAGTGGCCTCCCTGCAGGAGCGCGGCCTGCCGGTCATGGCCTGGTCGCCGCTCGGAGGCGGCGCGCTCCTGAGCGAGGGCAACGAACCCCTGTCCGCCCTCCTGCGCCGCCTGGGCGAGGAGTCTGGGACCGACGCGGCGGCCGTGGCGGTGGCCTGGCTCCTGGCGCATCCCGCGCGCATCCTGCCGATCCTGGGCACCAACACCCTCGACCGCATCCGCACGCTGTCGCAGGCCCTGAACGTGCCGATGGACCGGCAGACCTGGTTCGAGCTTTACAGCGCCGCGCAAGGGCACGAGGTGCCCTGAGCCTCAGCGGATGCGGACGAGCGGGGCCCCCAACTGGCGGAAGTCCCGCTCCCGGCAGGTCAGGACCAGCACCTGCAGGTTCTCGGCCGCCCGATGCAGGACAAGGTGCATCCGCGACAGCCGGGCCTCGTCCGTGTTCACCAGCGCGTCGTCGAGGATCACCGCCGCCGACCGCCCCGCCCCCCGCAGGATGTCCGCGAGCGCGAGCCGCGTGACCACCGCCACCTGCTCGCGCGCGCCGATGGACAGGTCGTGGAAGGCCTCCTCGCGCCCGTCGCGGCGGAAGCCCTCGATCTCCAGCGTGGTCTCGTTCAGCACCACGTCCGTGTCAGGCTGGAGGAGCCGCAGGTAGGGCCGCACCTTCTCGCGCACGGGGCCCAGCCAGCGGTCCTTGCTCTCGCTCTGCGCCGCGACCAGCGCCTCGTGAAGGAGCTTCGAGGCCGCCGCCTCCTGCCCCCGAAGCCCGAGCTGCCGCCGCCGCAGCTCCAGCAGGCCCTCGACCTCGGCGAGCTGCTCGCCCACGCCCTCGCGACCCAGCGCGCCCAGCTCCACCTCCAGATCGCGCTTCTCGCGGCCCAGCCGGTCGATATCGGCGCGGATGGCCTGCTCCGCCCGTTCCGCGCGCTTCATCTCCAGCCGCACCACCTCGGGGTCCGACGCCTCCAGCGCCGCCCGGGCCGCGCCCTCAGCCGCCTCGGCCGCCAGAAGCTCCGCCCCGGCCTGCCCCAGCGCCGCCTCCAGCGCCTCGTCCGGCACGGCCGCCCGCGCCTCCGCCAGCTCCGCGCCCAGCGCCTCGTGCTCACGCGCCAGCCCCGCCGTCCGTCCTTCCAGCGTGGCGAGGTCCCGGTCCGCGGCGACCCGCGCCGCCTCGGCCGCCTTCGCCTCGGCCTCCACCCCCGCCACGGTCCCCATCGCCGCGTGCAGGTCCGCCCGCGCCGCCTCGACCACCGCCGCGTCGGCCTCCCCGATCCCGTCGCCCACCTCATCAAGAACGGACCGCTGCGCCGCGACCGCTGCCTGCAATGCCTCGATCCCCTGGGGCGCGAGCGCCTCCACCAGCCGTGCCTGCGCCTCGGCCTCGCCCTCGCAGGCAAGCCGGCGCTGCAGGGCCGCCCGCGCCTCGGCGGGATCGGCCACGCCCAACGCCGCGAGCCGCTCAGCCAGCGCCCGCCCCGCGTCCTCGGCCTCGCGGGCGAGGTCGCCCGCCCCGCCGCCGGGCCGCACCCGCAGCCGGCCGAACCCTTCCAGCATGATCTCGGCATCCGCCGCCAGCCAGACCGGCGCCCCCGCGTCCTGCGCCCGGCCATCCACCGTCACGGCCCGCCCGTCGTCGGGGGCGAAGTCGATCCGCACGCTCGCCGCCTGGCTCCGGGCCAACGTCCGGTCGCGCGCCTGCGCCAGCGCCTCGACCTCCTTCAGCGCGGCGGCCGTGATCGCAACCGCCGCCGCCCCGGCCAGCGCCACGCGCCGCCGCCGCTCCGCTTCCTCGGCCCCGCGAAGCTGCGCCTCCAGCCGCCCCAGCGCCTCGCGCGCCTCCTGCCGCCGCAGCGCCCGCTCCCCGGCCGCCAGCCGCTCGGTCGCCCGGTCACGCGCGCCCCGCGCCTCGGCCAGCCGCCCGGCCGCCCCACGCGCCGCCGCATCATGCGCCTCCAGCACGCCCCGGAGCGCCCCCGCCTCCTCCTGCGCCGACGCCAGCGCCCGCGCCGCCGCGTCCCGCCGCCCGACCAGCGCCGCCCGCGCCGCGCGCCGCCCCTCGGCCGCGTCCCGCGCCGCCGCCGCCAGCTTCCGCCGCCCCTCGGCCTCGCGCAGCCCCTGCTCCAGCCGGGCCGCCTGCCCCTCGGCCACCCGCGCCGCCGCGAGGTCCCGCTGCGCCTGCCCCAGCGAATCCTCCCGCTCGTGCCGCGCCAGCGCCTCCTGCCGGGCCGCGAGGTCGCTCACCTTGCCGTCATGCGCCTCCCAGCGCCGCCGCAGGTCGGCCTGCCGCGCCTCCAGCTCCTCGACCTCCTCGCGCAGCTCCTTCCAGGGCCCGCGCGGCTTGTCGAGCTTGGTCCAGTGGTCCGCCCGCCGCCTCTCGGCCGCCGTCAGCAGCGCCCGGCCGCGCTCGCCGCCCAGCACCTGCCCGACCTCGGTCTCCAGCGCCGCCGCGATCCCCTCGCGCCCCGCGCCCACGCCCAGCGCCTCGTGCGCCGTCCCCTGCTGCACCCACAGCAGCCCATAGGCCCCCTGGTGCTCGCCGGGCTTGGACCCGCCCGCGCCGGGCGGCGTGAAGCCCAGAAGCTCCGCCAGCTTCTCCTCGACCTCGTCCCCGGACCAGCGGCCGCGCGGGCTCTCCAGCTCGGCCTCGGGCTTTTGCACGAAAGCCTTCCTCAGCCGCCACGCCTCGCCCCCCAGATCGAAATCGAGCCGGATCTCGGGCCGCACCGACTGGCCGAAGGGCAGCATCCCCTGCGCCGCCCGCCCGCCCACGCGATGCCGCTCGAACAGCACGGCCCGCAGCGCCGCAAGCAGCGTGGACTTGCCCGCCTCGTTGTCCCCCACGACGACGTTCAGCCCGTCGCCCAAGCCCTCCACCACCAGATGCTGGAGCTTGCGGAAGTCCCTGACCTCGATCCGCCGGAGCCTCATCTCAGCCCTCCGCCCCGCGCAGGTGGTCGAGGTAGATCATCCGCAAGGCCATCCGCGCCGCCGCCGCCTCCGGGTCCGCCGGGTCCTGCGCCCGCGCCCGCAGCCGCTCCACCGCCAGCCGCACGAATCCCGCCGTGTCCAGCGCGTCGAGGTCGTCCGCCGAGGGGTCGTCCACCAGCCCGCCCAGGTCCGCGTCGAGGTGATGGAGCCGCGCCTCCCACAGCGCCAGCGCCCGCTCCAGCCGGTCCCGCTCGGACAGCGACACGCTCCCCTTCAGCACCAAGGAGACCACGCAGGCCCGCGGATCGCGCCCCAGCGCCTCCAGCGCCTGGATCGCCTTGTCGCAGGTACCCAGAAGCTCCACCTCCAGCCGCACCCAGGCGAAGTGCCCCACGGCCCGCATCTCGACCCGCTCGGGCGCGCCGGGGCCGTCCAGCGTCACGAGATGGACATGCCCCGAGTCGTTGGCCTTGTGCCGGTCGGGCTCGGGCGCGCCCGCGTACCAGGTGCGCGGCGCGATCCGCAGCGCCCCGTGCCAGTCGCCCAGCGCCAGATAGCAGAGCCGCGCCCGCTCTGCGCGGTCGTCGCGGATCTCGTTGGACGAATCGCCCCTGTCCGGCAGCCGCCCGGCGACGCTCCCATGCGCCAGCCCCACGCGGCAGCTCCCCTCGGGGCTCGGGGCTTCGTCGAACCAGTCCGTCTGGTCCATGACCTCGCGCCGCCGCCGCAGGGGTGCGGGCAGCACGGTCGCACGCCCGTTCCAGCGGTCCACCGGCTCGGGCCGGTCCGCGATCACGATGTTGTCGGGCAGGCCCATGGCCCGCGCCCGCGTCCAGACGCTGTGCGCCAGCGCCGCGTCGTGGTTGCCCGGCAGGAAGACCCAGGTCCCCCCGAAGGGCTTCAGCGCCTCGACCGTGCGGAAGATCGTCCGGTCCGCGACCTCGTTGCTGTCGAAGGCGTCCCCCGCCACCAGCACCGCGTCCACCTGCGCCTCGGCCGCGAGTTCCGCGATGCGCTGCACGGTGCGGATGCGCTGGCTGCGCAGCTCGGCCCCGGGATCGCCCGCGACATGGGCGAAGGGCTTGCCGATCTGCCAGTCGGCGGTGTGGATGAAGCGAAAGGCCACAGGCGTCCCCCGGATGACTCAACCGCCACGATATCCCCATCGCCCGCCGGGCGACAGGGACCCCGGCGGGTGTTGCGCGAAACGGGGGAGGACCGTTCGGTGGTCGAAGGTATCGTTAACCTTTGGCGGCGATCCTGTTCTCACGACGCCCCCGAAGGACCCGCCATGCCGCACGCCCCTGCCAATCCGTTCCCGCCCCGCTCAGCGGTCGAGCCGTGCGCTGTTCACCAGGTCCTCGTTGACCTCGATGCCAAGCCCCACGCCCTCGGGCGGGTTCACCCAGCCGTCGGTGTGCCAAACGGGCTTGTCCACGAGGTCCTTCTGCGCCGGCCCATAAACAGGCTGCAATTCCAGCTCGCGGCAGGCGAGGCTCGCGAAGCTCAGCGCCTGGGAGGCCGCCGAGACGATGGCCGTGGAGAAGTTGTGGGCGTTGGCCTGCCGGCGATGCAGCGCACAGATCTGGGCCGCCTTCTGGAAGCCCGTGATCCCCTCGATCCGCCCCGGGTCGAGCCCCACGACGTCCACGGTCCCCGTCTCCACGATGCGCTGCACGCCCCGGTGATTCCACTCCCGCTCGCCGTATCCGATGCACAAGGAGGTCCCGGCCCGCAGCGCGCGGTAGCCCTCCGGGTCGTCGTGGCCCAGGGGCTCCTCCAGCCAGTGGATCTGGTACTCCTCGAAGGCCCGCGCCCGCTGGATGGCGGTGGGCACGTCCCAGAAGTTCTTGACCCCCAGGTCGATCATCAGCCGCTTGTCGGGCCCGACGGCCTCGCGCACGGTGCGGACGTATTCGACGTCGCGGGCGTGGTCGAAGCCCAGATGCGCGTCGCCCTTCTTGCCGAAACCGACCTTCACGCCCTGCAGGCCCCCGGACAGGTAGCCCACGATCTCCTCGGCCATGGCGGGGATGGAGGCGCGGGTCGCGTGGATCGAGGCCACGGCCGGCATCCGGTCATGGACGGGCCCGCCCAAAAGATCGAGCACCGAGCGCCCCAGCACCTTGCCCTTGAGGTCCCACAGCGCGATGTCGAGGCCCGATATGGCCAGCGAGGCGATCCCCGCCCCCGTGCCGTACCACCAGCTATGCTCCTTCAGGAGCCGCCAGATCGTTTCGGTCCGCACTTCGTCCTGACCGATGACGATCTCGGCCATCCCCTCCACCAGCGCCTTGGCGGCGCGCGAGGCCTCGGGGAAGTAGGCGCAGCACTCGCCCCAGCCCACGGCCCCGTCCTCGGTGGTGATCTTCACGAGGCAGACCGAGCGCAGGCGCGAATGGTCGTTGGGCTCGGGATAGGCAACGGGGATCGCCTCGACGGAGCGGATGGTCATGGACGGGTCCTGGGCTTCGACGGATGGCCCATCACGGCGCAGCCGGACCGGAATGGCAAGGCCCCCGCGGTCACTACAGGCACGCCATCTTGCGGCAACGAAGGATCTGCCTTGCCTTCGGCCCGCAGGAGTCTTGGGCGCACACCGGCCTGCGCGTCACACCGAGGAACCAAGGGAACGGGCGGTGAGCCGTGTGGGGACCGGACCTTCGACAAGCTGATCGAAATTCTGGTGCGCTCAGAAGGAATGATGAAGTGCTTCAAACACTCACGGCTCCTGCCCGGCACCTTTCACCCGGAGCGTCACGATCGCCCCCACAAGCGCTTCGCGGCAGTGTCCCCAGTACCTTGGTGGTTGGACGTCATCACGGAGCCCAGCTGCATCCCGCTCCTCCTGCCTCGGAGATGCCACGAACGCATTGGCAATCCTGAGGAGCGCGGCTCTCGTCCGCGTGTCAAGCGCAGGCGGCCGCAAGGTCTTGCTCGTCCGTTGAGCAGCCGACCTAGACCATGCGCCGATGCCGCCCCCTGCCATCGTCGCCCTGCCATTTGCCGCAGCGGCGCAGAAGTACGAAGCCGTGCCAGCGCAGACTGTCCCCCGGACCGTCGAGATGTTGGCCACGATGCCGTGCCGGATCGACCCGGAGGACATCGAGATGGAAGAGGAGGACAGCAATGATGCGGACGATATGATGTGCGCCGATGAGCAGTTGACGTGAAGCTCGATGCTGAACCGCAACCCGTCGACGGACATCGCGCCTCGTCGTCCCGAGCTCCACGCTCAGAGCACAGCCGTTGCGGTCGGCCGAGGCTCGGCCCCGGCCTCCCGACGCCCCAGGGCGCCTGCGGCCAGGAAGCTCAGGACGACGAAGGGCAGCCCCAGGCCATAGACCGACCGGATGCCCCAATGCTCCCCCACGAACCCCAGAAGCGGCGGTCCAAGAAGGAAGGCCACGAACGAGATCTGCGCGAGAGCCGCCACATTCGTCGCCGCAGGCCGGTCGGTGCGCTGCGCGGCGGCCGACATGGCCAGCGGGAAGATGGCACTGGACCCGAACCCCAGGAGCGCGAAGCTCAGGAGCGAGATCGCCGGCCCCGGGGAGACGAGCAGGAGCACAAGGCCCAGCGCCAGGATGCCGAGCTGGACGCGGGCCACGATGGCCGGGGAGTACCGCTCGACGAAGCCGTCGGAGTAGTAGCGGCCGACGGCCTGGGATCCGGCGACCAGCGCGACGGCCAAGCCCGCGCTGAACGAGGCCGAGCCCCAGACGTTGGTCATGTAGATGGCCGACCAGTCGAGCCCGGCGCCCTCCATCAGCACCGCCGAGAGCGTGACCGCAACGAGGACGAGGATAGGCCATGTCGGCCAGGCAACGCCGGGCGCGGCCTCCTCGACGGCCCGGGTCGGAGCAGGCTCAAAGCCGCTGAAGACGAGCGCCACGGCAAGCACCACAACCGGCACGACGAGGGCAAGATGGACCTGCGGAGACAGGCCGATCTGCGCCAGACCGGCACCCAGGAGACCGGTGGCGAAGAAGCCGAAGCTCCAGAACGCGTGCGCCCGGTTCATGATCCTCCGCCCCACCAAGGCCTCGGTTCGGTCAGCCTCGACGTTGAGAATGATCTCGACCGATCCGATCAGAAGGCCCGCGGGGATCAGGAGAAGGAACAGGGCCCAGGGCACCGTAGCCTGCACGGCGACGGCATAGGCCAGCGCCACAAGCGGCATGGCGACCAGAAGGGCGCGGCGGTATCCGACCCTCTCCAGCAGGGGAGACGCGGTTGTGAGCGCGATCAGGGTGCCGACGGGCACGCCGATGAGGCTCAGTCCCAACGTCCCCTCGCCCACGCCCATGGCGTCCCGGATCTCCGGCAGCCGGGGAAAAAGGCTACCCATGGTCATGGCATGGACCGCGAAGCCGGCGAACACGCGCCGCTCGGGGCTCAGATGGAGCCCCAGGCTCGACGGGGACCTCATGATGGCTCTCCGTTACACTCCGGACGCAAGGCGTCATGACAGGTGATGATCGACCGGGTGCGGCACCCGAACAGACCTGCGTGGCAGGCCCCGGACAAACCCGGCCAGCCCTGGAAGGCACGAACTAGAAGGTCCTTGGCTTCCAGACAAGGTGACGGCTGATCTCATTGGGGCTGGGCGGCCAACGTATCCGCCGAGGCCCGCCGCCAGAAAGATCATCGTTGTCCGGAACGGCATGCTGCGTGTGCGGCCGCAGCCCTGCTCCGCCCGGAAAAGCCTTCGGGTTGCTCACGTTGGATTCTGGCATCGTCCCATGCACGTGCTTCCGAATGGCTCAGGCCGTTGATGAACGGAGGTCAGGGTCCCTGAGCGCCGTCAGGATCTCCGATGCGGCTCATCCACCCTGAGCGGCTTGACAGAAGCAATAATTAGGTAGACCAGTCTAACCATAATCTGGGAGGCATCCTTGTCCAACACGTCCCCCGCGAAGGAGCGCCTGATGAAGGCCGCATCCGAACTCTTCTACAACAACGGCATCGCAGCGACCGGTATAGATACGATCACCGCGAGGGCGGGCGTGGCCAAGATGAGCCTCTACAACAACTTCGCGTCCAAGGCCGAGCTGGTGCAGGCCTATGTTCGGTCCCGGCACGACGAGTGGCATCGACTCTGCCTGGAGCGGATCGGGGGCGCTTCGACCCCGCAAGAGCGCATCCTGGCGGTCTTCGACTCCTATCTCGATCATGCCGCCTTCGAATATCAGAGGGACTTTCGCGGTTGTGGGCTCTACAACGCCGCGGCCGAGCTTCCCGTGGGAGACCCCGGACGTGCCGAGGTCGCAGCGCAAAAGGACGAAGCGGAGCGCCTCATCCGGGAGGCTCTCGAAGAGCTCCTGCCTCAGGAGAGCGCCCGGGCCGCCGACATGGCCCAGCATCTGTCCTTCCTGCTCGAGGGCGCCATGACCCGCGCCGGGCTGGAAGGCCACGACGCCCGACTGCGAGCCGCACGGCGCATCGCAGCCTCCCTTCTCGATCAGCTCTGACCACAGCCTCACCTGCGCTCCGGTCAATGCGCCAATCTCTGCGCGTTGCGACCTTCGCGTCGGCGACGCCTCCCCCGAGACCATCCCATGAGTGATTTTGCCTTCTCCCCTGATCGAACCCGGGGCAGGTTTTCCGCACTCCTCATCCTCGTCGCGCTTGAGGCGGCGCTGGTAATCTCCTGGAGTGGCGGGTTCGTAGGCATTCGCTTTGCAAGCGACCACGCTCCCATCTTCCTGATCCTGTTCTGGCGAAGCCTGGTCTCGGGACTGGTGCTGCTGCCCCTTACCCTGACGGTGGGGCCCCGGCTCCGGTGGCGGGACTTGCCTCCGCAGATGCTTTTCGGGGCGCTGGCGATGGCAGGCTACCTGTCCGGGTTCGCCCTCGCCATCGGGGAAGGCGTGCCGACCGGCCTCGTGGCGCTCATAACCGACATGCTTCCATTGATGGTGGCGCTCCTGTCCTGGCCGATGCTTGGGCAGGCGCTGACGGGAGGCCAGTGGCTGGGCTCCTTGATCGGTGTCGCCGGCGTGCTGATCGCCTCGGGCTGGTCCCTTCGCATGGGTGACGTGCCCCTGTGGGCTTACGTCCTGCCCGTCGTTGGCACCCTCTCCCTCGCCTTCGCGACGCTTCTTCAAAAGCGCAGTCCGTCTGAGCCTCTGCCGGTTCATCGGAGCCTCTGCCTCCAGTGCCTCTCGGCCGCTGCGATCCTAGGCATTGCGGCTTGGATCGAGGGCGGCGTGGCCCCGGTCATGGAAGCGGGCTTCATCGGCGGCATCCTGTGGCTCGTGTTCGTGGCCACCTTTGGAGCTTGGGGGCTTTACTATGCCGCGCTGCGCCGCTCCTCTCCGGCCCGCGTGACGGCCGTGCTGTACCTGAGCCCGCCGGTGGTGATGATCTGGGCCTGGGTCATGTTCGGCGAGCCGCTGTCCTGGGCCATGGCCATCGGCTTGGCTGTGTCGCTCGTCGGCATCATCGTCTTCGCGAGATTCCAGGGAGCGGGGCCGCGGGATCCAGACCATTGAGCCGCGCGAGAACGGAACGCCGGAGGCCTCGCCCGCCTTCTCAGCCCCTGAGGTCGTGACCCGTTACGCCGAGGGACCAAACGCCACGTGCCGGGCTTTCAACCCATGCAGATCGTGACCACGTTTCTGATTGAGATGCTCGGGCTACGCATCCGCCCTGCCGAAGCCCGAGAACCGGCCTCTCTGCTTCAATCAGCGGGCATGTTCAGGTATGCTGTCGCCCCGCGATGCATTGAAGACACGGGACGCACCGAGACGCCGGGCTGAGGCTTCGGTGCAGTCGGGCCCGAGATGGTCGGAAAGCCCTCGACACTCGGCGGCGAGCGACTCCAAGCCGATGTTCTGTGGCACGCGGGGATGGGCCACACAGATGGCACCTTGTTCGCTCCATGCCGCCTCAAAGGAGAAGTCCGTTCCCGGCTCAAGTGGCGCAGCGCGCTGCTGGATGCCGAAGCTGTCGTATATGTTGATCGGCATGCCATTGCGCGTCGAGGGCCGGTTGTCGCCACAGTAATCCGCGCGGATCATGTAAATTCAGGCGTTCCAGCAGGGCGCCAAAGGCACGCCGTCGTGCCTAGCCCAGGACCGGTGGCGCAGCCGGATGCATTTGTCCCGGGCCCCGACCGTGCAGTTGATCAAGATGGCACCGTCCGAGCGCGGCTGGAGTACGGCATGCGGCCGACGGTCCGGCTCAGGGGGGACAGACAGGCATCTATGCGCCGCTCTCGTCGGCAACGCTGAGGCCGTACATCACGACATCGCCCTCGACCCTCCCCAGGTCCGTGACGATGCTGTCGATGCGGATGTTTGCGACGCTGCCATCCTCCTGGACCGGCGCCAGCACCGCTCCGATCAGCTCGGAGCGAATTAGTCTTCGCCCGTCCATCGTGCTGAGGAGCTCGCTGCCATGGAGATCAACGGAGGCGGTGTCGGCGTGCAGGTCCCCCGCGACCAGCAGGGCCGCAAGAGCAACCACGAAGCGACGCCGCTTGATGGCTGGGCCTCACGACAAGGGGCGTGCCGTCCGCCAGCGTAAGGGCTTGCTCCATCAGCAGCGGCGCATCGCCGAAATTTTCTGTGTCGACAGGCGTCCCGGAGCCATAGTTCAGCTCCGTCCCATTTAGGTTCGCGTTATTAACTTGATGCCATTGAGGTCCGATCCGTTGAGGTTCGTGCCATTGGCGCTAAGGCAATTCAGGTTCGAACCATTGAAGGCCACTCGGTTGATGCTGATACCGTTGCTATTTGCTCCGCAGATGCAGCAGAGGCGCCGAGGGCAAGAGCAATCGTCAGCAAGAAAACTCGGTTCATGGGAATTCTCCTGACTGAACAAGGACCATTATTCGGCATCGGCTTGGCCCATGGCAGATCTACGTTACGATCCGAACGCATAAAGGACTGGATACTCGCAGGCTGGCCGATCGTCAGGTCGGGTATCCCCGACCTTGCCAAGGCGCCTGCTCGCCCTTTGTGCGGGACGCGCAGCACAACATACATGAACACCGCACACTCATGCAGCCCTATGCGTAACTTCTGACTGACCCACAGGCGCGGATGCAGCAGTCAGGCTGATGCGGTTCTGGCCCAAGCTTCTGATCGAAGCACGGAAAGCCCTTTTCAATCATAATTTCATCCTGCTGGCGCGACAAGCTCCTACTGGGTTCCAGCCCAAGACCAGAGCAGAGAAGTTCCGGCGCGGTTCCGTCCCACAGGGAGGAGCGGCACCCAGCGGACTCAACCCTATCCAGGCATGTCCATCAAACCAACAGACACTGTTGGCGAGGTCGGATTCAGGTAAGGCGATCGGGCATTGAGCTTGCAGCTCCGAACTCCACCAAACCCGTGCCGTACATATCTGTTGGGCTATAGCTCGTGACTTTTGAAGCAGGTCAGGTTTTCCTGACCATTCCCCGGCCTCGAAGCGCATTGACTCACGATGTCGATTCACAGCATAGCCTGTCGCATCTCAGCAATCCGCTGATTGATCCGAGCATAGTTTTAGAAGGCGCATCATGGCCATTATCAATGGAACGAACAGCCTATCCGAAAGAGACTTCATCGGGGATTATTACGGACACGACACCTCCGGAAGTGATGCGATCAACTTGCTTGATGGCGATGATTACGCCTACGGTGGACTTGGCAATGACGCGATCGACGGCGGCTACGGCAACGACTCCATCGATGGCGACGAAGGCGACGACAGCCTCAAGGGTGGTTACGGCGACGACGACCTGAATGGGCAGGCAGGTTCTGACACGATCCACGGCGGCCACGGCAACGACGACATCTACGGCGATGGCTACTACGCCTCGGGAGCGGACGAAGGCGATCAGCTCTACGGTGGCGAAGGCCACGACCGGCTTTACGGTGGAGCCGGCGGCGACCTCCTGGGCGGCGGCAATGGCGATGACCAGTTCATCCTCGGGGCGGGCAGCGAGACCTCGGGTGACAGGATCGACGGCGGCACGGGAACCGACCTCCTGGACGTCAGCTACAAGGCCCTTACCAACGGCTTCACCTTCACCGCGACCGATTACCTGAAGAGCTACAGCGCGGCCGGCGGATTCACCGTGCAAGGCGTGGAGCAGTACAAGATCCGCGGCTCCGATTTTGGGGATCGCATCACCGGCTGGGAAATGGAGGACGAGCTTCAGGGCGGCCGGGGCACGGACACGCTCGGTGGACGTGGTGGGAACGACAGCCTTCATGGCGGTCACGGGTCCGATACGCTCAGAGGCGACAACGGCGACGACTATCTGTACGGCGACACGACCGGCTACTACGACTGGAGCGAGACCGAGACGCCCTCTGGCGCCGATGTGATCTACGGAGGCAGGGGAGACGACCTTGCCAACGGCGGGAACGAAAACGATCGCATCTATGGTGAGGACGGCCAAGACACCCTGAACGGCGAGAATGGCAACGACCGTGCCGAGGGTGGCCAGGGTAACGACATGCTCTCGGGCGGCTATGGCAGGGACGTCATGAGAGGAGGTTCGGGCGATGACAGTCTTTACTCAGGCGCCTATCTCGGGTGGGACTTCGACGGCGAGTACGACGACATCGAAGGCGGCGGGGGCAGCGACTTCGTCTCCATAGGTGTCGGCGACAGGGCCATCGGTGGGGACTCGTCGAAATCGATCGACACGATCAAGATGACCTTCGGCTACTCTCCCACCAACGACGTCGCCATCACCTACAACCTGGGCACTCAGGGCCAGACCCTGACCCGACTGGCGAACGGCACGCTGGTTGATGGCTTCGAGGTGCTGCAGTTCGAGGGGGGCAAAGGCAACGACCGGGTGACCGGCGGCAGCCGCGCCGACATTCTTGAGGGGGGCGACGGCAGCGACACCCTCAAGGGAGGCAAGGGCGACGATGCCCTTGACGGGGAAGCGGGAACCGACACGCTTTACGGCGACGACGGTGCCGACACCTTCAACGACAACGATGACATCGCCTCGGCGCGGAACGACATCGCCCACGGAGGCGCAGGCAACGATGTCTTCAACTATGGGTACGGCGCCGACAAGATGTACGGCGGGGGCGGCAGCGACGTCTTCCATCTCGGTGCCTACCTGCGCTCGGAAGACTACCGGGCCGACATGGTCGATGGCGGCAGTGGCTTCGATCGCGTCGATTACCTTGACGCCGACACGTCGGTTCGCATCGATCTCGCCCAGCAGTCCACCAACGGCGGGGCGGCACGTGGCGACCGCTTGGCTTCCATCGAACACGTCCAAGGGTCAGGCTACGACGATTATCTGCTCGGCAACGGGTCCAGCAACTCGTTCGACGGCGGCGCTCAGGACGATGTCCTCGACGGCCGTGGCGGCAGCGACGTGCTGAACGGCGGGTCCGGCGCCGACAACCTGACCGGCGGCAGCGGCAAGGATACGTTCGTGCTTGAGCGGGACGACGGCTTTCTGGACCACGACCCCTACTGGCCGCACGACGTGATCAGCGACTTCAAGAAGGGGGAGGACAAGCTCGCCATCTCGGAGGCGGAGTTCGACGTGGACTCGTTCAATTTCAAGCTCGCCAACCAGACCAGCAACGTGGCCGCGACCACGGGCCCGGTCTTCGTGTTCGAAACCGACTCGCACCGGCTCTGGTTCGATGAGGACGGCAAGGGACAGGACACGGACGGCGACGGCCGGATCGATCAGAACACCGATCCGATCCTCCTGGCGACGATCGAGAACGTTTCGAGCCTCGATAAAGGCCACTTCAGCTTTTTCGAGTAAGCTTCACGACGTGAGCACGGGGGCGGCGGAGCCTCTCCCGTGGGGTTTGAACTCATGCGAACGTGCCGTCCTGACCCCACATGCGTTCGCTTCGACCACGACTCAGGTGGCCGTGGCCTAAAGTGACCAGGGCCGCCCTGGAAAAGTGTGGAAGGTTGGATCGGATCCCGACTTGCACCCTCCTCGACGACACTCAGCTTGTTTCTCCAGTCTGCTCGTGCGCTTCGATCTAAGTTAAATCGCTCTAACCTTAGCGCATCCTCCACGCGACGTCGGAGCTCTGGTGTGGGACTGGCGCGTGGGCGCAGGTGGGGCGGCGGAGCAGGTCGGTGACGTGACCGGCCTGGCGGCGGGCGACACCGGCACGGGCGGGTCGGAGGCCGGGGAACGACCTGCGGCGCGAGAAGGCCTGCGACCCTGGAGGGGTTTGCCGTTCCCGCAGCCGTGGATGTCGCCACAGATGCCGTTCCGCCCAGGCTGCCGTGACGCGAGGGAGCACCGGACCACCCGGCCCGGCGCTCCCGTCCGCGAGCACCTTCCCCCGCCTGACCTCAGACACCTCCATGCGCCCCCACCGTCCGGCCCAAGACACGAGGCCGTGCCGATCCCGCACCGACGGCCCCCCCGGCTTCAAGCGCACAGGGAAAGGCCGCGCTCCCTCACTGAGGTATTGGACAGCCAGACGCCCACGGGCCGACTCCTGTTCGACGTCCTGAGCCCTATCGCTGAGCACGTCCGGGAGTTGAACCGGGAGCGCCCCCTAGAAGGGTTCAAGACCGCAGCAGCCCGGGGCAGCAAAGGCGGGCGCCCGGGTGCAAGCCGGGCCGCCTTCCAGGCTCACGTTCCAGGAGGCGAGGACATGGAGCGTACGATGAACGACACCGAGCAACCTGACCTCCTGCACCGTTGGGCCGCGCAGCCACCTGATCAGCATCGCGTTACGCCTGATCGGGTGCCATCTTCTGACGCTTCGGACCTTCGTCCTGCCCGCCTCACCCGCGTGGACCCGGCCTTCGATCTGCGCCGCTTCCATAGCCTGGCGCTGGCGAACAGCCTCTTCGGCGAGTATGGGGTGGTGCGGCACTGGGGGCGGATCGGAACGGCTGGCCAGAGCCGAACGACCTGACATGATAGATCGGGACCTGCCGAAGCAGCCTTGCAAAAGCTACTCGCCGAAAGGCGGCGACGGGGGTATAGGGCCGGGCGCATGGATGATTGAAGGAATCGGCAATGGCAAGCGGGACGGTTAAGTGGTTCAACACGGGGAAAGGCTTTGGCTTCATCGCGCCGAACGAAGGCGGCCCCGACATCTTCGTGCATGCCTCGGCCGTGGAGCGCTCCGGGCTCCGAGCACTGAACGAAGGGGATCAGGTCAGTTTCGAGGTCGAGGAGGATCGCCGGTCGGGCAAGCTCACGGCAACGGACCTGCGGGTGACCGGCTCTGCGCCTGCCACCACCCATCGCCCGGCCGAGCGCTCTCGTGATGATTACCAGCGCTCCAGCACTGCCTCACGCGGCGGGCCAGCCTACCGCCAGCCGGAGGGCTCCGGTCGGGGCGTGGTGAAGTGGTTCAACGCCACCAAAGGGTTCGGCTTCATTCAGCCGGACACGGGTGGAGACGACATCTTCGTCCATATCTCGGCCGTGGAGCAGGCGGGCTTGCGCGACTTGCGTGAGGGTCAGGCGGTCACCTACGACATCGAGCGGGACCGCCGCAGCGGCAAGTCAGCCGCGACGAACCTGCGCCTGGGGGACTGACATCGCAGAGACAAGACCCAAGATCTGGCCATCGCACCCAGAAAAACAGATCTGACCACTCGACATAGGTCAGGACACCGCTTCTGGTTCCGGGGCTTAGGCTCCGGTCGCGACCGTTGCTCAGCAAGTCGACGCAACGCCCTCTGGCGAACAGATGACTCTATCGGTCATCTTCCGCCAGCCTGGGCGGGGCGTCGACGGACGCGACCAGTCGGCCTCCATGCTCGCCAAGAGTTTGCCGTGGGGTCCCATCATCAGCAGCGCCGGGACGAGGCGAGCCCGCGCCTTGCGGCCCAAGCACGACGGAAACGATCTCTGGCAATGGCGCCAAGACAGCAACGCGCCTCATAGATGGCCGTGTCCGGATCCCAAGGTATGCCGGCCGCCGTGAGCATCGGCGCCGGGATTTACAGATGACCGCGCGGGGATCCTCCTCCTCGTCGCGCAGGATGTCGGTGAGTTGCATGGCGCATGCGAGGGATAAGGCGAAGCGGCGGGTCTCCTCCCCCTGCCGGGCACCGAACACGCGCATGGACAAGAGGCCCACTGTACCCGCCTGGCCGCGCACGCAACGTGCAAGACGCACGAGATGGGGCGCCACTATGCCATCGACGTCCATGCGCATGCCGGTCAGAATCGGATCGAACTCCCGCCGGGAAGCCGATGACGGTCGATGGCGAGATCGGGCTCCTCGCCGACGGCGGTGCGCGGCGTGCGACTGCGCGATTTCCTCGGACCATTATCCGAGGCTGCCACCTTTTCGTTCTTGGTCCCCTCGCCATCGGCGATGTCGTCGACCAGACCGCAGAGAGCAAAGATCGCGAACATGGCCTCTCGACATTCGCGCGGCAGGATATCCAAGCCTGTGACAAAAGACGAGCCTGAAGCGGCGACAATGTCCACCTCAGCTTCGGAGTTGGACTGGAGGGTGTCAGGACAAGGCCTCACGCCTCGTCTTCCAGCCAGACATCGACACGTGATCCCCGAGCCTTTCCCAAGTTGCAACTTCGGCGCCAGACCAGGAGCCTGGCGCCGAGGATCACGCCTCAAGATGTTGCATGACGTACAACCTGCTCACATCCCGTTCGCCTGCTTCCACTCCTCGAGATCGGCTGCGACCTCCTCCTTGCTGAAATCGTTCGCTGGCCCGATAAAGGAGTCGTCGAGGAAGGTGCTTACATCGACGGGGGCCGAGAGCTCGCCCACCTCGATCATCTGCGCTTGCACCTTCTCCCACGCTTCGGAGCGGAGCGCGCCATATCGCTCGGTCACGGGGGTATTGAGCGGCGTGGCGCCGTCGATGAAGTTCCAGCCGAACTCGTCCTGCTGCCACTCCTCGGGCACCGCCTGACGCGTCATCGCACCGAGGGCGTCGCGGTCGAGCGAGGCCGCATAGGCTCCCTTGGACCAGGCGCGAGTGAAGCCTTCGAGGATGCCCTGCATCTCCTCCTTGCGCTCCGACAGGATGACAAAGGAGTTGGCCGGCGTCTCGGCCACGCCCTCGGGCGTGATGTCGCGGATCTCGATCCCGTTCGCCTGGAGCGCGATCCAGTCCGGCAGCGCCCCGGCGATGGCGTCCACCGTCTGCCGCGTGAAGGCGTTGGCCAGTGTCGGGCCGCCTTCGCCCACGACGACCGTGCTCACGTCATCGATGCTGGCTCCGACGGCGTTGAGTGCGACCTCCAGGGTAGCGCGGTCCCGATCGCTGACGAGGCCCACGGTCTTGCCGGCAAGTTCCTCGACGGAGGTGATCGGGCTGTCGCCCGGCACGACGATGCCCTCGGGCGCGCGCTGCTGGGCCTCGTAGATGACACTGACCGGAATGCCCGCATTCAGCGCCTGGTAGGTTTGCGGGCCGTCGAGCTTGGCTATGTCGGCGCTGCCGTTGGTCAGGAACGCGACGAAAGGCACCGTCGTGGCCGAGGGCAGCAGGTTGATTTCGATGCCCTCGTCCTCGAAGTAGCCCAGGGCCTCGCCCACGATCATCGGATAGAACAGGATCGACCGCGGGGTCGGCATGATGAAGTTCACGGTGGTGAGCTCCTGGGCCAAGGCCGCAGAGCCCGTGGTCAGCATCGCACCCGCGACGCCCGCCATCAGTGCTGTCTTAAACATTGATTCTCCTCCCTTGTTCTTGAATTCGGGTCATGCGGCACAGACGGCGGCCCGCTCCTCCCGCGGGCCCCCGTACCGGTGGTCAGGCTTTGTTCTTGGCGTTCAGGCGGCGCGTGATCTCGAGCATGCGGGCGTCGTGGCGCCAGAAGACGATGCGGTTGTCCAGCCACTCCATGATGGCGAAGAGCAGCAGGCCCATGAAGGTCAGCGCCAGCAGCACCGCGAAGGTCCCCGACATGTTGAGCGCGAAGGTGAAACGCTGCATCAGCACGCCCATGCCCTCGCTGGCCGAGATGAACTCGCCCACGATGGCCCCGATCAGGGCCATGGTCATCCCGGTCTTGAGGCCGGCCATGATGACGGGCATGGCGCTGGGCAGCATGAGCTGGGTGAAGACCTGGTGCTTCTTCGCCTGAAGCGAGCGGAACATCTCGAGGCAGTCGCGGTCCACCGCCGTGAGCCCGGTCAGCGTGTTCAGGAAGGGCGGAAAGAAACACAGCAGCGCCGCGATGCCGATGTTGGGCAGCGTGCCGAAGCCCAGCCAAGCGATCACGATGGGCGCCAGCGCGATGCGCGGCGTGACCTGAAGGCCGACGATGTAGGGGGCGCTGTAGCGGCGGAACGGCTCCCAAAGCGCGGCGGCGATGGCGAGAGCGATCCCGATGGTCGAGCCGACCACGAAGCCCACCAGGGACTCATAGAGGGTCACGCCGAAATGCCACCACATCAGGCGGTCCACGACGGCGATCTGCCAAAAGGACGCGGCGATGGCCGTCGGCGCAGGCAGGATCAGAGAGTCCACCCATCCCATGCGCGAGGCCAGTTCCCATACTCCCAGCACGACCGTCAGGATCAGCAGGTGGTTGATGATCCGCACGGAGCCCACGGACGGCATGGCTCGTGCCTTGGGCGCGGATGACGACGTCTCGAAGGTGGCGTCCATGGTCATAGATCTTTCCCCGTGGCGAAGATGTTGCGCACCCGGGCCACCAGCGCGTTGAACTCGGGCGTCAGGAGCAGCGAGATGTCGCGCGGCTTCTCGAAGGGCACGTCGACGATGGCCGCGAGCCGCCCCGGGCGCGGCGTCATCACGAACACCTTGTCGGCCAGGAAGATGGCTTCGGCGATGTTGTGGGTGACGAAGACCGAGGTCGTGTTCACCTCGGCCACGATGCGCGACAGCTCGACGTTGAGGTGCTCGCGCGTGAACTCGTCCAGCGCGCCGAATGGCTCATCAAGCAGCAGGATGTCGGTGCCGACGTTGAGGAGGCGCGCCAGGGCCACCCGCTGCTGCATCCCGCCCGACAAGTGGCGCGGGAAGGCATGGGCGAAGTCCTGGAGCCCGACGAGGTGGAGGAGTTCCACGGCGCGACGGCGGTCCGCGTCGGTCACCCGGCCCTTGAGTTTGGTGGGCAGCAGGACGTTCTCGATGACCGTCTTCCAGTCCAGCAGCGTGGGCTTCTGGAACATGACGCCGACATCGCCCCGGGGACCCGTGACCTCGGAGCCGTGGACCATCAGGCTTCCGGTCGTCTTGGGGATCAGGCCCGCGATCATCCGCAGCAAGGTCGACTTGCCGCAGCCCGAAGGGCCGACGATGGAGATGAACGACCCGGGCTCGATGGTGAAGCTGGCATTCTCGACCGCCAGGACGCTGCCGAAGCGCTTCTCGACCTGCTGCGCCTCGATGGCCTGACGCGTGGCGGCGTAGGGCTGCGCCATGACCCTCTCGGTCGCGATCTGGGACTGGATCACTTTGCCGTCTCCCTGATGGCTGGTTGCTCGGAGTTGGACGAGGCTCATGCTTGCGCCCGTTTCGCGTCGGCGGCCGGATGTGGGACGGCCAGGAAGTCGGACAGGGCGCCCGCGAACCGCGCGGGTGCCTGCACGTGCGGCGCATGGCCGAGCCCGTCGAGTTCCAGGAACCGCGCCCCCGGGATGGCGGCCGCGAGGGCGCGGGACATGGCGGGCGGTGTGGCGGCGTCGAGGCTGCCCACCATGACCAGCGTGGAGTTGCGGATGCCCGGAACCTGCCCGCTCAGGTCGAGCGTGGCCAAGACCTGGCAGGCGCGCGCGAACATCTCCGGGTCCGTGCGCAGCAGCGCCTCCCGGCAGCGCGCGACCGTGTCGAGGTTTGCCTGGATGTAGTCCTCGGGGAAGAGCCGCCGGATGGCGATGTCGACGAGCGCCGGCATGCCCCCCTCGGACGCCTTTGAGGCCATGACATGGAACGCGCCCCGCCCCTCCGGCGAGAAGGCCATGCCCGTGTCGGCCAGCACGAGCCGGTCGAACAGACCGCCGTGCCGGATTGCCAGGGCGACTGCGACGAAGCCGCCGAAGCCGTTGCCGAGCACGTCCGTTTCCACGGCCAGGTCGAGCGCCCCGAACAGGCCCGCGATGCGGTCCGCATAGGCCTCGATGCTGGGCTCGGCCGCCGAGGAGCCCGCGAAACCGGGCAGACTCACCATGAGCAGGCGGCGGCCCGGGGCGAGCAGCGGAGCCACGTGCGCGAAGGCCGAACGGTCGGCCAGCAGCGAATGGAGCAGGACCAGGGGACGCCCGTGCCCGATCTCGTCGTATTCGAGTTCGGCGCCTTGTATGGTCACGCGCGGCATAACTTCTCCTTTGGATGCGGAACGAAAGGCATGACTTAGGGGCAAGATCCCCATCCGCTCATGCATATCACCGTCTTGGACTTGGCTTTCCCCTGATGCGCCAAGTTCTACATCAGACTTGACCATTGATATCTCAAAGCCGCCAAGACAGTGTCAAGAGCTTCCTGCGGTGCACTACATTTTAGACATAATCCTGCCAAACAGGGTCAAAACGCGATATCAGCCTGCGTCCACGAAGTCACTCAGCTCGAATTGTGGGTTGACGTGATATCTCACAGAAAGCTAACAGCAGATCAAAGACACCTCTAGAGTTCACCCGGAGGCTCATCCTTGCTTCGCAACGACATCTACTCGAGCCTGCGCAACGACATCCTGACCTGCGCGCTTGCGCCCGGCAGCGAGCTGCGCGAGCAGGAGCTTGCGACGCGCTTCGGGGTCAGCAAGTCCCCCGTTCGAGAAGCGCTGCTCCAACTCGAGAGGGAGAAGCTCGTCACGGTGATGCCGCGCCAAGGCTACCGGGTGGCGCCGATCTCGCTATCGGATGCGCATGACATGTTCGGCTTTCGGCAGGTGCTGGAACTCGCCTGCATCGCCGAGGCGGCCCGCAACGCGAGCGAGGCGCAGCTTCACGACCTCGACCGCTTCCGCGAGTTCGCGGGCGAGGGCCCCAATCCCTTCATCGAATACAACCGCGATTTCCACTGCGCCCTGGCCCGCGCCTCGGGCAACGCGCGCATGGCAAGGGCGAGCTGCGACCTCATCGAGGAGATGGACCGCCTCGTTCGCGTCAGCCTCAACGCGGTGCGCGGCCGCGACCCGCAAAAGCTCGTCGAGGAGCACGGGGCCATCATCGACGCCGTGCAGGCCCGCGACGCCAAGGCCGCCGTCACCCTGCTCAAGAACCACATCCGCTCCGGCGAAAAGCGCTTGGTCACGGCCCTCGAATGGGCCGTGGTCCAGGCCTGACCCGCCACCAAGGACAAGGGAGAAATCATGTCTGTGTCCGAACTCGAACGTCCCGAGGTCCGGGTCGTGACCCACGGCCTCTTCATCGACGGCCGCGAGGTCGCCGCGAGCCATCCCGAGCTCCTTGACGTGCGCAACCCGGCGACCGGCGAGGTCGTGGCGCGGATAGGTCACGCCGACGCCTCGGACGTGGACCGCGCCATCCGCAGCGCGCGCCGGGCCTTCAGGAGCCGCGAATGGGGCGGGATGCCGCTGCGCGAGCGCGCCAAGCTCGTCAATAAGCTGGCCGACGCCTTCGAGGCCCATCTCGACGAACTGTACCAGCTCGAGACGATGAACAACGGCCGCCCCGTCAACGAGACCCGGGCCCAGCTTCGCCGGCTGCCCGACTTCTTCCGCTACAATGCGGGCCTCGCTCTGGCGCGGCGCGACTCGGTCATCCCGGTCGAGGGTGACTACCTCAACTACACCCAGCGCACGCCCATCGGCGTGGTCGGCAACTGCACGCCCTTCAACCATCCGCTCATGATCATGTGCAAGAGCCTGGCGCCGGTCTTCGCCTCGGGCTGCGTCACGGTCGTGAAGCCCTCCGAGTACACGCCGCTCACGACGCTCCGGCTTGCGCAGATCTTCACGGAGGCCGGCCTGCCGGACGGCGTGTTCAACGTCGTCACCGGCCTCGGCCCCACCACGGGCAAGTACCTGGCCGAGCATCCCGGCCTCAACAAGCTCGTGCTGACGGGCGGCACGGAGGCCGGGCAGATCGCGGGCGCGCTCGCGGGGCGCAACTTCGCGCGCCAGACCCTCGAGCTGGGCGGCAAGACTCCCGTTCTGGTGTTCCCGGACTTCGACGTGGACCAGGCGGTGAACTACGCGGCGTTCGGTGCCTTCATCGGGGCGGGCCAGACCTGCGTCTGCGCCAGCCGCCACATCGTGCATCGCGACATCTACGACGAGTTCGTCGAGAAGCTCGCCACCAAGGCCAAGTCGATCCGCATCGGCGACCCCACGGACCCGGACACGCAGCTCGGCCCCGTGATCTCGGAAAAGCAGCGCCAGCGTGTCCTGGACTACGCCCGTATCGGCCTCGACGAAGGCGCGCGGCTCGTTGCTGGCGGCCAAGTGCCCGAGTCGCTGGCGGAGGCCGGCGGCTTCTTCGTCGAGCCGACCGTCTTTGCCGACGTGAGCCCCGAGATGCGCATCTTCCAGGAAGAGGTGTTCGGCCCCTTCACCTCGGTCACGCCCTTTTCCACCGAGGAGGAGGCCATCCAGCTCGCCAACAACTCGCCGTTCGGACTGGCAGCGGCGATCCGCACGAAGGACGTTGCGCGCGCGCATCGCGTGGCCGCGGCCATCGACTGCGGCATCGTCTGGGTCAACGACCACCACCGGCTCGATCCCGCCTCGCCGTGGGGGGGCGTCAAGCTGTCCGGCACCGGGCGCGAGTTCGGCTCGGAGTCGTTCGACGAGCACTTCGACGTCAAGAGCGTGATGGTCAACATGACCGACAAGCCGTTCGACTGGTATCAGGACAGCACCGGCCCACGCCGTCTGAACTGAGACAGGTCCTGCTCTGACCCGATGGGGCAACAGGAACAGACCGCAGCAATCGGGTCAGGACTGGAAGAGCAGCCTGACCGTGATAACCGCGACAAGAAGCGGTTCTGTTGCGGACCTCGGCGTAAGGGCGAACAGCCACCGGTTCCGATCTGCGTCAGGCGACGCGCACCCTCCCGGAGGGTCGGGAAGCCTGAAGCGGCCGGGAAGGGCGGCGTGGGCCCGAAACGCGGCGGCAGAGCGGTCGGGGAGGCGGGCCGAGAGCCGTTCGCCTGGGGCGCCGGGCCGCGCCTCTTCGCCTCCCTGGGGCGCTGCCGAGCATGGCCGCGCCCGTGGCACCGGACCGCCCGGGCGATACGGCGGCTCGCTCGCAACACTGCGTGGCGGGCCCGGGCTTCGGGCGGGTAGGGCAGCCGTGACACTCCGGGCCGCGACGGCGACGGAACCAGCTTGCGGGCGGTAACCTGTGCCCAAGCGGCAGGGCAGGCCGAGGTCCGGCACGGGCCGGCTCGGCTTGACCCGCGTCCGCAGGCGCGCGACAGGCCCCGTCACCTCGCGCCGCAGCGGCCCGACCTGTGCCTTCCGTCTCAGCCGAGCCTGAGTCGCCGCGGGGCCGGCGCGCTCCTCTCCCGTTGCCAACCCGCCCAGCCCCGTCCGCCCACAAGGGGGCATCACCCGAGTTCAGCAAGCGAGCCTGCCATAAGAGTGAAGTAGGCGCTGACTTAGGTCGAGCGCCCGGCTCAGCATGAACATCTAGATACCACGTGCGGCTTGCTCGTCCTTGTACTTGAGGGAACTGTGCTGGAACCAGTCGTCCTGCGTATTGCCTGCGCTTACCTTCCCGTCCGCCGCCGGGAACCCAGCCCATCAGGGTAGAGGTGCATCGCACTTGCCGTGACACCCCACGCATCACCTGATGATGAAAGCACTTACCCTGATCGTGGCCATAGAGCGCCACCTTGGTGCTCCGGGCTGTAGCGGAGAGGCGCACCCGAGACCCGCAATCGGACACCCGCAAAGATCCCTCGCCGCCCGCGGGCTGACGTGATGACGGCCGCCGAAGTGGTACACGGACAATCCGGTTCCACTTCCGTGGTAGCGAGAAGTGCGATCATAAGCTTCCGGCAGCGAACTCACGAAGAGTATTGCCCTGGGGCGCTCAGCCAGTCTGGCTGCCGGAAAGGAACTCACGCACATCCACGGAGAGGCGCTCACCGAGGACTTCTCCGGTAAGGTGTGACGCCTGGACACCCGAAAGGCACTGTGGCCACCGACAAGCTGCACCGATCACAAGCCATGCGCAGTCAACCACGGCGCCCTACTTCACATGCAGGATCACGATAGCTGTTGGACTCGCACACAGTCGGACCACCCCCGCTGGGGAGTTACCTGATTTCCTGATTCCTCTGGTAGAGTGGTGAGCCGTGTAGGGATCGAACCTACGACAAACTGATTAAGAGTCAGTTGCTCTACCAACTGAGCTAACGGCCCACGGGGGGCGACATATGGCCCTGAGCCGGCGGGGTCAAGGGGCTCTGGAAAGGGAGAGGCATCGAGAGTAAGTGAGCGCCATGCGTGACATGAGAGACACAGGCCTGCCCTTCGCCAAGATGCACGGGCTCGGCAACGACTTCCTGGTGATCGACGGCCGCCCGGCGCGCGTGGCGATGACGCCTGCGCTCGCGCGCGCGCTGGGCGACCGGCACCGTGGCGTGGGCTTCGACCAGCTCGCGCTGATCGAGGACTCGGACCGGGCCGACCTCGCCCTGCGGTTCTGGAACGCCGACGGCTCCGAGTCGTCGACCTGCGGCAATGCGACGCGCTGCATCGCGCGGGCCGAGCTGGACCGGACAGGACGCTCGGCGCTGACCCTCGCCACAGAGCGGGGCGTGCTGGAGGCGCGCGACGCCGGAGAGGGCCTCACGGCGGTCAACCTGGGGCCGCCGCGGCTCCTGTGGCACGAGATCCCGCTCGCCGAGGCGATGGACACACTGGAGCTTCCCATCGGGGGGGCGCCCACGGCGACCTCGATGGGCAATCCGCACTGCACCTTCTTCGTTCCAGACGTGGAGGCGGTGGACCTCTCCACCTTCGGCCCGGCGCATGAGCACCACCCGCTCTTCCCGCAGCGCACGAACGTGCAGGTCGTGCAGGTGCTGGCGCGCGACCGCCTCAGGATGCGGGTCTGGGAGCGCGGCGCGGGATACACGCTGGCCTCGGGCTCGTCCTCCTGCGCGGTGTCTGTCGCGGCGGCGCGGCGGGGGCTGGCCGATCGGGACGTGACGGTGGTCCTGGACGGGGGTGAACTGCGCATCCGCTGGGCCGAGGACGGGGTCTGGATGACCGGCCCCACGGCGCATGTCTTCTCGGGGGTCCTCACCCCCGCCTTCCTGGAGTCGTTCGCATGAAGGCACCCGTCTTCGCCACGCTGGGCTGCCGGCTCAACGCCTGGGAAACCGAGGCGATGAAGACGCTCGCCGCGCAGGCGGGCGTGGGCGACGCCGTGGTGGTCAACACCTGCGCCGTCACCCAGGAGGCCGTGCGCAAGGCCAAGCAGGAGATCCGGCGGCTGGCGCGTGAGAACCCCGGCGCCCGCGTGGTCGTCACGGGCTGCGCCGCGCAGATCGAGCCCGAGACCTTCGCCGCCATGCCCGAGGTCGGCCTCGTCCTCGGCAATGCCGAGAAGCTGGACCCCGGCGCCTGGACGCGGCTTGCCCCCGACTTCGTGGGCGAGACCGAACGCGTCCTCGTGGACGACATCATGTCGGTGAGGGAAACGGCGAGCCACCTGATCGACGGCTTCGGCACCCGCGCGCGGGCCTATGTGCAGGTCCAGAACGGCTGCGACCACCGCTGCACCTTCTGCATCATCCCGTTCGGCCGGGGGAACTCCCGCTCGGTGCCCGCGGGCGTGGTGGTGGACCAGATCGCGCGACTCGTGGACAAGGGCTTCCTGGAGGTCGTGCTGACCGGCGTGGACCTCACCTCCTGGGGCGCGGACCTGCCGGGCGGGCCGAAGCTCGGGGACCTCGTGCTGCAGGTCCTCAGGCTCGTTCCCGGCCTCGCGCGGCTGCGCATCTCCTCGATCGACTCGATCGAGGCCGATCCGCGCCTGATGGAAGCCCTCGCCACCGAGCCGCGCCTCATGCCGCACCTGCACCTGTCCCTGCAGGCCGGACACGATCTCACGCTCAAGCGCATGAAGCGGCGGCACCTGCGCGACGACGCCCTGCGCTTCTGCGAGGAGGCGCGCAGCCTTCGGCCCGACGTGACCTTCGGCGCCGATCTCATCGCCGGCTTCCCGACCGAGACCGAGGCGATGTTCGAGGGCTCCCTGGGGCTGATCGAGGATTGCGGGCTGACCTGGCTGCATGTCTTCCCCTTCTCCCCCCGCAAGGGCACGCCCGCCGCCAAGATGCCCGCCGTGCCAGGCCCGGTGATCCGGGAACGCGCGGCGCGGCTGCGGGCGGCCGGAGAGGAGGCCGCGCGCCGGCATCTCGACGCGCAGGTCGGGCGTCGCCACCTCGTGCTGATGGAAAGCGCGACCCTGGGGCGCACCGAGCAGTTCGCCGAGGTCGCCTTCGGCGAGGAGCGGCCCGTGGGCGCCATCATTGAGGCGACGATCCGGGGCGTGGAGGCCGGCCGGCTCGCGGCCTGACCCCTGACGGGTTGGCGCGAAGGGGCGCGAGGCGGGCGAAGGGGTCGTCATGGGCGGCTCTCCGGTCCGGGCGCGGAAGACGCCGGGGTAAGGTCAGGATCGCAGCCAAGGGTTAACGAAGCCTCACACCACCGAACGGTCCTCCCCCGATTCGCGCAACACCCGCGGACGGCCGGACCTGGACGGATCGGGGCGCAACCGGACTTGCACCACCGCGCGGGCTGCATGGGAGCGGTCCCGGCCAGGGCACACCCCAGCAACGAGACCTGCCCATGTTCGCTCGACGTCCCCCGCGAACCCGGTCCCTGCGCGGCGGCCTGATCCGCCGCGCTGGTGGCGCCCCCGTCTGCCTGCTGGCCTATGAGGGCAAGCATGGCGACTCGGCCGGCCTGCGGCCGATCAGTCAGGCGCTGGTCCGGCTGCCGGGCGAGGTGATGTGCGGCTTCCATGCCGGGCACCCCGCCGAAGAGGACGACGTCCTGATCCGCGTGAACCCGACAAGGGCCGGCATCCTGTTGCACACGGGCTTGGACGCTCCGCTGCGAAGTCCGGCCACCCCCGGCCCCGATGACTTCGTGCGCCTCTGCCGCGACCTCGCGTGAGCGGGGGGCCTCCGCACCGGCCACTGGGCCCGGCGTCGCCGCCTTGAGCGCGTCGGCGTCGGTGGCTAGGCTCGGAGAAACCCCGAAAGGCCCGCCCATGAAGCTCCTGATCTCCTCCGCCTCCCCCTACGTGCGCAAGGTGCGCGTTCTCGTGCGCGAGGCGGGCCGCGAGGGCGAGATCGCGGAGGTGATGGTCCAGACCACCGCCTTGGCCACCGACCCGCAGATCCCGGGCGTGAACCCCCTGGGCCGCATCCCGGTCCTGATCCGCGACGAGGGGCCGCCGGTCGTGGACAGCCGGGTGATCTGCCGCTTCTTGGACGCCCGTTGGGGCGCGGGGCTCTACCCCGAGGCGCGGCTCTGGGAGGTGCTGACGCTGGAGGCGCTGGCGGAGGGGATGCTCGACTCGGCGCTGCTCATGGCCTACGAGGCCCGGCTGCGCCCCGAGGAGAAGCGCTTTCCCGACTGGGTCGAGGCGCAGTGGGCCAAGGTCGCCCGCGCGCTCGATGCGCTGGAGGCGGACTGGACGGGGCATCTGGCCGGCCCCCCCGACATGGGACAGGTCGGGCTTGCCTGCGCGCTGGGCTATCTCGACTTCCGCCACGGGGCTCGTGGCTGGCGCGAGGGGCGGCCCCGGCTCGCGGCCTGGGAGGCGGAGATGGCCGCGCGGCCGAGCCTGACGGCCACCGCCCCGGCCTGAGGGACGCGGGCCCCGGCCCGCGCGGGAGCCGATCCCGCAGGCGCGGGCGGTCGCCGTCCGTGGGGGCGCGGCGGCTTGGCCACCCCTCCAACGATCGTGTTCCCCCGCCCTGCCCTGCGCCTTTCTGTCCGCTGGACCAAGCGGAATTTGGTGATAAACAGCCGCGCATAATGGACGGGTGCGCCTGCGCGCGTCCTACCCGCTATGGGCGGTCTTCCGCCCCCATCCCGAGAGAGGTTCCCTTGTCGCATACCGAAGCACCTCAGGGCACCCGCCGCGACTTCATCTACTACGCGACGGCCGGCGCCGGCGCCGTGGTGACCGGAGCGGCCGTGTGGCCCCTCGTCAACCAGATGAACCCCTCGGCGGACGTCATGGCCCTGGCCTCGATCCGGGTGGACGTGGCCGAGGTCACCCCCGGCACCCAGATCACCGTGCTGTGGCAGGGCAAGCCGGTCTTCATCCGCGCCCGCACCGAGGAGGAGATCGCCGCCGCCCGCGAGGTGCCGGTCGAGGAGCTGGTCGACGCCACGGCGAACAACGCCAACCTGCTGGACGACGTTCCCGCCACCGACGAGAACCGCGCCCTGCCCAACCCCGAGGGCAGCGAGCTGCCCGAGGGCACCTGGCTCGTGCAGATGGGCGTCTGCACCCACCTGGGCTGCGTGCCGCTGGGCGAATCGGGCGACTTCGGCGGCTGGTTCTGCCCCTGCCACGGCTCGCACTACGACACCTCGGGCCGCATCCGCCGGGGGCCCGCGCCCCGCAACCTGCCCGTCCCCGTCGCGGCCTTCGTGGACGCGACCACCATCCAGCTCGGCTGAGGAGAGGTCCCGATGTCCGGTGTCCTTCACGACGACTACATCCCCAAGACCCGCGCCGAGAAGTGGGTCGAGCGGCGCCTGCCCATCATCTCGCTGATCCACGGCTTCGTCACGATCCGCACGCCCAAGAACCTGAACTGGATGTGGATCTGGGGGATCATCCTCACCTTCGCGCTGGTGGGGCAGATCGCGACGGGCGTGATCCTCGCCATGCACTACACGCCGCACGTGGACATGGCCTTCGCCTCGGTCGAGCACATCATGCGCGACGTGAACGGCGGGCACATGCTCCGCTACTTCCACGCCAACGGCGCCTCGCTGATGTTCGTGGCCGTGTACCTGCACATCTTCCGCAACCTCTATTACGGCAACTACAAGACGCCGCGCGAGGTCACCTACATCATCGGCATCCTGATGTTCGTGCTGATGATGGGCATCGCCTTCATGGGCTACGTGCTGCCCTGGGGCCAGATGTCCTTCCACGGCACGGCGGTGATCACCGGCCTCTTCGGCGCCATCCCCTTCGTGGGCGAGTCGATCCAGACTTGGCTCCTGGGCGCGGGGGCCGTGGGCCAGCCGGCGCTGAACCGCTTCTTCTCGCTGCACTACCTGCTGCCGTTCATCCTGCTCGGGCTGACCTTCGTCCATTTCTGGGCCTTCCACACCACCGGCAACAACAACCCCACCGGGGTTGAGGTCCGCCGCACCTCCAAGGAGGAGGCCCGCGCCGACACCGTGCCCTTCTGGCCCTACTTCGTGCTCAAGGACCTCTACGCGCTCGCGGTCGTGCTCGCGGTGTTCTGGGCGATCGTCAGCTTCATGCCGAACTACCTGGGCCACCCGGACAACTACATCCCGGCCAACGCGCTGGTGACGCCCGCGCACATCGTGCCGGAATGGTACTTCCTGCCCTTCTACGCGATCCTGCGCGCCTTCACCGGCGACGTCTGGGTGGTGATGTTCGTCGACTGGATCAGCTTCGGCGTGATCGACGCCAAGTTCTTCGGCGTGCTCGCCATGTTCGGCGCCATCATCGTCATGGCGCTGGCGCCCTGGCTCGACACCTCGCTCGTGCGCTCGGGCCGCTACCGCCCGATGTTCAAGTGGTGGTTCTGGCTGCTGGTCGTGGACTTCATCGTCCTGATGTGGGTCGGCGCCATGCCGGCCGAGGGGATCTACCCCTACATCGCCCTGATCGGCGCGACCTACTGGTTCGCCTACTTCCTGGTGATCCTGCCGCTCCTCGGCGTGATCGAGAAGCCCGTGGCCCCGCCCGTCTCCATCGAGGCCGACTTCGCGGCCCACTACGACCCCCAGACCGGGGGCACCAAGCAGTTCGCTGGCCAGCCGGCCGAGTGAGAGGACCCGACATGCTCAAGACGCTCGCTCTCGGCGCAGCCCTTGCCCTGACCGCTCCGGCCGCCTTCGCGGCCGGGGAGGGGCACGTCACCGACTACGCCTTCTCCTTCGAGGGGCCCTTCGGCTCCTATGACACGATGCAGCTCCAGCGCGGCCTGCAGGTCTACACCGAGGTCTGCGCCTCCTGCCACGGCCTGAGCTACGTCGCCTTCCGCAACCTGTCCGAGCCCGGCGGCCCCGAACTGCCCGAGGACCAGATGCGGGCCTATGCCGAGTTCTACGAGGTCTTCGACGAGACGCTCGCGGACGGCGAGGGCGACTTCCGCACGGCCACGCCGGCGGACCGCTTCCCGCACTCGGCGCTGGCGAACGCCCCGGACCTGTCGCTGATGGCCAAGGCCCGCAAGGGCTTCGAAGGCCCCTACGGCACGGGCCTGAGCCAGCTCTTCAACGGCATGGGCGGCGCCGAGTACATCGCCTCGCTGCTGAACGGCTACGAGGAGCCCCCGGCCTGCGCCCCCGAGGACTTCGAGGGCTACTACAACGTGGCCTTCGCCGCCGGCGGCTTCCCCGAGGAGTGCAAGGACGACCACGGCCACCACACGGTGCCGGGCTCCTGGATCGCCATGCCGCCCCCGATCTCGGACGGTCAGGTCGAGTACATCGACGGCTCGCCCACCCATGTCGAGGCGCTGTCGCACGACGTGGCGGCCTTCCTGATGTGGTCGGCCGAGCCGCACCTGAACGCCCGCAAGCAGGCGGGCCTCACCGGCATCATCTTCCTGACGGTGCTCGCCACGCTCCTGTACCTCACCAACAAGCGCATCTGGGCGCCGGTGAAGGCCGCGGGCAAGCCCATCGGCCGCGACCAGCACGGCCTCTGACGCCGGGCCGCGCGACGGGATCGAAGGGGCGTCCGGGCGACCGGGCGCCCCTTTCGCGTTCGGGAAGGAGGGCTCGGCTCCGGTCCCCTGAAGGCCTCCTCGGGATGCCTGGGACCGGGGAAGGCGTCAGGCCGGAGGCCCGAGATAGGCCCGCAGCGCCGGGGGCGGGTCGGCCAGCACGGCCGCGGTCGGTGCCGGAGGCGAGGCCCGGCCCTCGGCCACCACGACGACCAGATCGGCCAGGGCGCGCGCGTCCTCGGGGTCGTGCGTGACAAGAAGGAGCGTGGCGCCCCGGCCGCGCAGCACCTCGGAGGTGAGCGCGAGCATCTCGGCCTTGAGCGCGGGCCCCAGCGCCCCGAAGGGCTCGTCCATCAGGACGAGAGGGCGCTCCTGCACCAGCACGCGCGCCAGCGCCGCCCGCGCCTGCTGCCCGCCCGAAAGCTGCGCGGGCCGGCGGTCGCCGAGCCCCTGGAGCCCCACACGCGCCAGCGCCGCCGCGACGCGCTCCCGCTCGGGGGAGGAGAGGCGCAGGGAGGGCCGGAGCCCCAGCCCGACGTTCTGCGCGGCCGAAAGATGCGGGAAGAGGTTGTTGTCCTGGAACAGCACGCTGGCCGGCCTCTGGCCGGGAGGGAGTGGCCCGAGATCCCGCCCGTCCCATAGCACCCGGCCGGCGCGGGGCGGCAGGAAGCCAGCGATCCCGGCGAGGAGCGTAGACTTGCCTCCGCCCGAGGGCCCGAGCAGCGCGACCGTTGCCCCGCGCGGCACCGACAGGTCGGCAGCAAGGCGGAACGCGCCCTGCGCCAGTTCCAGCCCCTCAAGCCGCAGCACGGGTCCGCCCTCCCCGGTCGAAGGCCCAGAACAGCCCGAGCGCCAGCACGAGGATCATGAGCCCTACCCCCGCCGCGGCCTCCATCCGGTAGGCGCCCATGAGGCGGGCCATGAGGAGCGGCAGCGTCGCCTGCCCCTCGGCGGCAAAGAGCGCGATCGCGCCCAGGTTGCCCACCGACAGCGCCGCCGCGAGCCCGCCCGCGAAGCCCAGCGCGGGCCGCAGCAGCGGCAGGAGCACGATCCGCAGCCGCCTGAGCCCCGTAAGGCCCAGCGAGTCCGCAAGCCTCCCGTGCCGCGCCTCGATCTCGGCCAGGGCCGGGGCGAGGGCGCGCAAGGCGAAGGGCAGCGCCACGAGGGCGTCGACCAGCGCCGTCACGGGGAGCGCTGCGGTGGCGAGCGCCACATGGGGCCGCAGGAGGTGGAGAAGCCCCGTGCCCAGCACCAGTCCCGAGGCCGCGAGCGGCAGCGTCCCCGCGACCAGGGCGAGGTGCCCGCCGCGCATGGCCAGCGCGAGCGCCAGGATCAGCGTCAGCGCCGTCGCCCCCAGTGCCACGAGGAGCGAGCGCCCTGCCGCCCCTGCGACCTCGGGCGGAAGCTCGGCCAGGCCCCCGACCCCCCGCAGCGCCGCCAGGGCGAGCGGCAGAAGGAGGAACAGCGCCGCCCCGCCGATCGCCAGCGCGTCCCCGGTGCGGGCGGCGCGGCCCTGCGCGTCCCAGCGCTCGACCGCGCGTCCGAGGCCCGCGCCGCCCATCGCGCCCGGAGCGAGTCCCAGCGCCAGCCCGGCCGCCGCCCCGCAGAGGAGGTATTGGAGCAGCGCGAGCTGCGCCGCCCCGGCCACGTCGGCCTCGAAGCGGATCGCTTGGTAGATGGCCAGTTCCAGCGTCGTGGCCGCCGGGCCGCCGCCCAGGATGAGCGCCACCGAGAAGCTCGTGAGGCAGAGGGCGAAGATCGCGGCCAGTGCCCCGGGGACGATCCGGGCCAGCATCGGGCGCTCGATCACCGCCCAGACCGGGGCATTCAGCGTGGCGGCCAGACGGAAGCGCTCGGCCGGAACGTCGAGCCAGCCCTGGAGGATCAGCCGCGTGGCCAGCGGTAGGTTCAGGAAGACATGCGCCAGCACGACCCCGTGGAGCCCGTAGATCGACAGGCGCGGCAGGCCGAGGAGCGCGAGGGCGTCGTTGACGAGGCCCCCGCGCCCGAAGAGCGCGAGGAGCCCGAGGATCGCCACGATCACCGGCAGAAGGAAGGGCGCGCCGAGCAGGGTGACGAGCGCCCCCCGCCCCGGAAAGCGCCGCCGCGCCAGCGCGCGGGCGACCGGAACGGCCAGCGCCACCGAGACGAGGGCCGAGAGCGCCGCCTGAAGCAGCGTGAAGCGCAGCGCCGCCCAGTCGGCGGCCCCGAATCCCCCCTCCCCCGCGCCGCGCAGGAGGGGGACGAGGGTCCCGAGGCAGAGCCCCGCCACCATGAGCGCAGCCAGCGCCCCCGGAAGACGCGGCGCCCCGGTCCGGGTCACTGCGACAGCGCCCCGCGCCAGGCCTCGACCGCCGGGCCGCGCAGGGCCTCGGCTTCCTCGGGGGCGAGGAACAGGGTCGTGGCGGGCCGGACGCTCTCGAAACCCTCGGGCAGGCCGGCGGACGGGGTGACCGCCGGATACATCCAGTTGGTCGTGGGGATCACGCCCTGGAAGCCCTCGGAGAGCATGAAGGCCAGGAAGCGGTCCGCCAGCTCCGGCTGGTCGGTCGAGGCGACCTTGGCCGCGACCTCGACCTGCAGGTAATGCCCCTCGTCGAAGGGCAGCGCGACGTAGCCTGCGTCCTCCTCGGCGATCAGGTGATAGGCGGGCGAGGTCGTGTAGCTGAGGACCAGGTCCGCCTCGCCTTCCAAGAAGAGGTTGTAGGCCTCGGACCAGCCCGGCGTGACGGTCACGATGTTGTCCCGAAGCGCCTCCCAGACCGCCGGGGCCTCATCGCCGTAGGCGGCCTCGATCCAGAGCACGAGTCCGAGGCCCGGCGTCGAGGAGCGCGGGTCTTGGATCACCAGCGAGGCGTCGCTCTCGGCCAGCTCGCGGAAGCTCTTGGGCTGGGGTTCGTCCGCCCGGCCCACGACCGAGAACCAGCCCCAGTCGAAGGGCAGGAAGGTGTCGTCGGCCCAGTCCACCGGCAGGTCCAGCGCCGCCTCGGCCGCGTGCGGCGCGAAGAGCCCCGTCGCCCGGGCGGCCGCCACGAGGTTCGAGTCGAGCCCCAGCACCACGTCGGCCTCGGTCGTCTCGCCCTCGAGCTGGAGGCGGCTCAGCAGCGCCGCCCCGTCGCCCCCGGCGACGAGCCGGAGGTCGCAGCCGCACTCAGCCTCGAAGGCGGTCTCCACCGCGGGGCCGGGGCCCCATTCGCTGGTGAAGCTGTCGTAGGTCAGCACCGTCAGCACGGGCCTGTCCTGCGCGAGGGCCGGAGCGGCGGCGAGGGCGAGAAGGGCAGCGAGGGTTGGTCTCATGGTTCGTCCTTTGGGTCGGCGGACGAACAGCGCCCCTCGGGGCGACCTTCCCTCCGCCGGTGCTAGCCGGTTCAGGTTCGACGGGTTCGCGTTGCCGCATCTCAGCCCGCGCGAACGGGCACCCCGAGGTGGCGCGAACCATAGCCCTCCGCTGACGCGGCGCAAGGGGCCTCTTTCCGCCGCCCGGCCCCCGGCCTAGCTACACGCCGTCGTCATAGGGGAGATACGTCATGGAATACCGCCGCCTGGGCAAGTCGGGCCTGCAGGTCAGCGCCCTGTCCTTCGGGTCCTGGGTCACCTTCGCCAAGCAGGTCGACACGAGCCTCGCCAAGGAGCTCCTGACCGAAGCCTACGACGCGGGCGTCAACTTCTTCGACAACGCCGAGGGCTACGAGCAGGGCCAGTCCGAGGTCGTCATGGGCCAGGCGCTCCAGGAGCTGGGCTGGGAGCGCGAGACCTTCATCGTCTCCTCCAAGGTCTTCTGGGGCGGCGAGAAGCCCACGCAGCGCGGCCTGTCGGCCAAGCACGTGACCGAGGCCTGCCACGCCGCCCTGCGCCGCCTGCAGGTCGATCACCTCGACCTCTACTTCTGCCACCGTCCCGACATCGACACCCCCATTGAGGAGACGGTGCGGGCGATGGACAACCTGATCCGGCAGGGGAAGGTGCTCTACTGGGGCACCTCGGAATGGTCTGCCCAGCAGATCACCGAGGCGCACGCCGTCGCCCGCGAATGGCGCATGACCCCGCCCACCATGGAGCAGCCGCAATACAACCTGTTCGAGCGGGAGAAGGTCGAGGGCGACTACGCGCCGATCTACGACACCTATGGGCTCGGGACCACGATCTGGTCGCCGCTCGCCTCGGGGCTCCTCACCGGCAAGTACAACGACGGCATCCCCCAGGACAGCCGCGCGTCCCTGCCGGGCTACGAATGGCTGCGCGAGATCTTCGAGGGCGAGAAGGGGAAGCGCCGCATCGGCCAGATCCGGGATCTCCAGAAGATCGCCGACGGCGCGGGGATCAGCCTCACGCACCTCGCGCTGGCCTGGTGCCTCAGGAACCCGCGCGTCTCGACGGTGATCCTGGGGGCCTCGCGGCTCTCGCAGCTTCAGGACAACCTCGCCGCCATGGACGCGGTGGAGAAGCTGACCCCGGACGTGATGGAGGCGATCGAGGCCGTGGTGCAGAACAAGCCCGAGGCGCCACGCCGGTTCTGAGGACCTGGCCTAGCGTCACTCGCCCCATAGTTGCTAACTCGTCAACAATTAGCGCAAGCGAGCCTTATTGATGCCGCAGAGGTAGAGGACAAGCAAGATCAATGCGTTGGCATTGGTCCCGAACTCGGGGTCCAGCCCGATCCGGCCTGGACCCCGCCTTTTTCGGACCGCCGGCCTCGCGCGTGGCGCGCGGCGGGGCTAGCCTGCCTTCGTGATCCCTTCGCGGAGCCCCGGTGCGCCTTCTCGTCGTCCATGCCCATCCCGTGCCCGAAAGCTTCGGGACGGCCCTTTTCCGGGCGGTCGTCGAGACGGCCGAAGGCGCCGGACACGAGGTGCGCGCCCTCGACCTCCATGCCGAGGGCTTCGACCCGGTCATGGGCCCCGAGGAGCGGCGGGGCTACAACGACGGAGGCCCGCCCGATGACCCCGTCCTCCTCCGCCACATCGAGCACCTGCGCTGGGCCGAGGGGATCGTGCTCGTCTACCCGACCTGGTGGTACAGCCAGCCGGCGATGCTCAAGGGCTGGCTCGACCGGGTCTGGCGGATGGGCGCGGCCTTCCACCTGGGGCCCAGGGGCCTCGTGCCCGGCCTCCCGCAGGTGCGGCTCCTGGGCGTGGTGACCACGCTGGGCTCGCCGCGCTGGCTCTGGTCGGCGGTCATGGGCGCCCCGGGCCGCAAGGTGATCCTGCGGGGCTTGCGGGCCTGCACCGGGTGGCGGACGCGCACCTTCTGGCTTGCGCTCCATGACATCGACACGGCAACCCCCGAGCGGCGCGCCCGCTTTCTCGCCCGCGTGCGCGCCCGGATCGCCCGGCTGCCGGCCTGAGGAACGGTTGCCTCGCCCCGCGTCGCGCCTAATGTCCGCTTGGACAGGGGGAGACACGGCATGGCACGGGTCACGCTGCGCGACGTGCGCAAGGCCTTCGACGGCCAGGAGGTGGTGCGCGGCATCTCGGCCGAGATCGGCGACGGCGAGTTCGTCGTGCTGGTAGGCCCCTCGGGCTGCGGCAAGAGCACGCTCCTGCGGATGATCGCGGGGCTGGAGGAGATCACCGCGGGCACGGTGGCCATCGACGGCGCGGTGGTCAACGACGTGCCGCCCAAGGACCGGGACATCGCCATGGTGTTCCAGAACTACGCGCTCTACCCCCACATGACGGTGGCCGAGAACATGGGCTTCTCGCTGCGCCTGCGCGGGGTGGACAAGCGCAGCATCGAGGCGGCCGTGGCCCGCGCCGCGGCGGCGCTGGAGGTGGCCCATCTCCTGGACCGCACGCCCCGGCAGCTGTCGGGCGGGCAGCGGCAGCGCGTCGCCATGGGGCGGGCCATCGTCCGCAACCCCCGCCTGTTCCTGTTCGACGAGCCGCTCTCGAACCTCGACGCCAAGCTGCGCGTCCAGATGCGGACCGAGCTGCGCGAGCTGCACGCGCGGCTGGGCGTCACCTCGATCTACGTCACCCACGACCAGATCGAGGCGATGACCATGGCCGACCGCATTCTCGTGCTGCGCGACGGGCGCGTGGAGCAGCAGGGCCGCCCGCTCGACCTCTACGACCGGCCCGTCAACACCTTCGTCGCGGGCTTCCTGGGCAGCCCGGCGATGAACCTGCTCGACGTCGTGCCGGGGCCGGATGGCGTGGCGCTGGCCGACGGGACGCCTTTGGGCTTCGCGCCCCGCGGCGGCCCCGCGCGCCTCACGCTCGGGGTGCGGCCCGAGCACCTGCGCCTCCTGCCGGCCGACGCGCCCCAGGGCCTGCCCGCGCGGCTGCGCAGCGTCGAGCCCACGGGCTCCGAGACGCTGCTCGTGGCGCAGATGGGCGAGCGTCCGGTGACGGTGCTGGCGCGCGAGCGGGTGACGGCCCGCGCCGGCGACGCCGTGCGGCTCCTGCCCGATCCCGGCCAGGCCCACTGGTTCGACGGCGAGGGGCAGCGGATCGAGGCGGCCTGAATGCGGGTGATCGCGCCCGACTTCGACCGCCTGACCGAGCGGCCCGGCGCGGGTCCCCTACCCCGTCCGGTGGAGATCGGGCCGGAGGACACGAGGTTCCGGGACCTCCTGTCGCTGGTCATCGACGACCTGCCCGACGGGTCCGCTGTCGAGGGGCACAGCGCGGACGGGGCGCTCCTCCTCGTGCTGCTCGCGGGGGCCGTGACGATCGCCGCCGGGGCGGACGAGCACCGGCTCGACGCGGACGGCGACTGGGCGCTCCTGCTGCCGCCGGGCCAGGGCTACCGGATTGCCGTGCTGGCTCCCGCGACATTGGCCGAGGCACGCGTCCGGGCCCACGCCTCCTTCGCGCCGCTGGCCCTGCGCCCGAAGGACGGCACGCTCGCGCTCGACGGCCCGGGGCTGGCGCTGCGCCTCGTCCCGCTCGGGGCCGGAGCCGACGCCTCGGCGGGGCTGGGGGACGCGGTGGAACGGCTCGTCCACCTCACGGGCCCCGCGCGGGTCACGGGGCCGGAGGGCGCGCATGAGCTGCCCCCCGCGCACACGCTGGCGCTCGCCCCCGGCGAGGCCGCGCGTGTCGAGGGGATGGGCGAGATGCTGGTGCTGGCCGCGCTCAGGCCAGGCGCTGCACTTTGAAGTTGGAGAACAGATAGCGGAAGCCCGCCTCCGTCAGCATTGCGTCGGCGCGCGGGTTCACCCCCGCCTCCGCGCCGTGGAGCCAGCAGAAGATCTCGACCGCCTGCTCCAGCCCCGCCCGCATCTCGGTCGCGGCCGTGTGGATCTCGTCCCAGAGCACGTGGTCGGGCGTGTCGGGCTGCAGGTCGAAATGCGAGCGCGAGTGGCAGGCGAAGCCATGGCCCCGCCCCGCGAGGTCGCGCGCCTCGTCCCAGGTCATCACCACCCGCTCGCCCGGGTATTCGTCGCGCTTGGGCAGGTGCAGCATATGCGCGGCGGCGAAGCTGCGCTGGACCTGCGCGCCCACCGCCGGAAAGGCCGAGGGAACGAAGAACCAGCCCGCGAAGCCGAACTCCTCCAGCACCGGCACCATGACGTCCACGTTGTCGCGGAAGCCCTCGAACAGGACGGGCATGAGGCCCGGACGCGCTTCGGCCCAGGTGCCGTCGAAGGCCGTGCCGAAGTTCCGGGGCGTGATCGGGGCGAAGAGCCGGGCGTAGGTCTCGAACTGCCGGCGGTATTCGTCGCGCCGCCAGCTCGGCGTGGCGTGGAAGTTCACGACGCGCAGCACGCGCCCTGCCGACAGGCCCTGCACCAGTGTCGCCAGCGTCTCGTCGAACGAGCCCGGAAGCCGCAGCTCGCCCATCAGGCGGCCTCGCGCGTGTGCAGGTCGGCCTGGCGCGAGAAGGCCGGGACGGCGAGCGACAGGAAGTGCCGGTCGGCCAGCGCCTCGATCAGGCGGGCGATGTCCTCGGCCCCCAGGTCGGGGCGGCGGGTGCGCAACGCCTCGACGCCCTCGGCCAGCAGCAGGGCCAGGATGCGGCCCGCGCCGTCGCGCGCCACGGGGGCGGGCCCCCCTTCCGTCAGGTCTTCGGCCACGAGGAACATCGGCACGCCGATCTCCTTGTAATCGCGGCTTCCCAGCCGATCCATGTCGGCCAGACGCGCCTCGACCTCCGCCTCGGAGAGGGGAGGCAATGCCAGTCGTATCATCTTCAGCCCTTGACGCTGCCCGAGGTCACGCTCGCGGCGTAGTATCGTTGCAGGGCCACAAAGACGACCAAGACGGGCAAAACTGAGACGCAGATGGCCGCCTGCTGTAACGATTTCGTGGCCTCCTCCTCGAAAGCCCCGCGCAGCAGGTAGATGCCCACCGGAAGCGTCTGGAGGTCGGGCGCGGTGCGCGTGACCGTCATGGTCCAGAGCACCTCGTTCCAGTGATAAAGGAAGACGAAGATGGCCAGCGTCGCGAGCCCCGAGGCCACGAGCGGCAGGGCGATGCGGCCGAAGATGAGGAACTCCCCCGCCCCGTCCATGCGCGCGGCGTCCAGGAGCTCGTCCGGGATCGCCAGGAAGAACTGCCGCATCAGGAAGATGCCGTACCACGAGACGGCAAAGGGCAGGATCAGCGCGGCGTAGGTCCCCAGGAAGCCGCTTCCGCCCTGCCCCGCCAGGCCGTTGCCGCCCACGAGGGGGAAGTAGCGCAGGATGAAGAACCAGGGGATCAGGAAGATGAAGAAGGGGAACATCTGCGCCCCCACCGCGAAGCGGAACATCGCGAGCCGCCCCCGGAAGGGGAACTTCGCCAGCGCATAGCCCGCCATGGCCGAGGTGAGGCACTGGAGGAACGTGATCGCCAGCGTGACCCCGAGGCTGTTCAACGTCCAGCGCAGGAGCGGCAGCTCGTCGAAGACCCGGACGAAGTTGCCCCATTGCGGGTCGCGCGGCCAGTAGACGGGGGGCCGGGCCAGACGCTCGGCCGGGGTGCGCAGCGCCCCCAGCACCATGTCGAGGAACGGCAGCAGCATGATGGCCGCCCCGATCAGAAGGAGCGCCCAGCGCAGGAGCCTCCAGGCGAGCCGCCGCAGGCGAAGGATGCGCCGCCCGAGGCCCGGGCTGTCGGACAGGTCCGCGGGCAGCGAGGATTCGGCCATCAGGTCTGCTCCAGCCCGCCCCGGCGCAGCAGGCGCACCTGCACCAGCGTCGCCACGAACACGAGCGCGAAGAGCACGTAGCTCACGGCCGAGGCGCGGCCCATGCGCAGGTCCTCGAAGGCCATCTGGTACATGTACTGCCCCGTGGTCAGCGCCGCCCGCCCCGGCCCCCCCTGCGTGCCGGGAAACAGCACGAGCATCAGGGTGAAGTAGCTCATCCCCGAGATGAATCCGGTGAGGACCACGAACAGGATCGTGGGCCGCAGGAGCGGCAGCGTCACGAAGCGGAACAGTTGCCACGTCCCCGCGCCATCGAGCTTCGCGGCCTCATAATAGCTCTCGTCGATGGAGGTGAGCCCCGCCGCGAACAGCAGCATGTTCCGCCCCAGCTCCATCCAGACGAAGACTAGTGTCGCCGACAGGAGCGTGAGCGAGGGATCGGTGAGCCAGCCCGGCCCCGGCAGGCCGAACAGCGCCAGCAGCCGGTTCAGCGCCCCATCGGTTTGGCGGAAGACGAAGGTGAAGATGAAGCCGATGGCCACGATGTTGGTGACCATCGGCAGCGTGTAGGCCACGCGCCAGGCTGCCTGATGGCGCGAGCGGCTGAAGGCGAAGGCGAGCCCCAGCGCCAGCGGCACGCCCAGGATCAGCGCGCCCAGCGCGAACAGCAGCGTCTGCCAGAGCGTGCGCAGGAAGACCGGGTCGGTGGTCAGGAGATACCGGTAGTTCCCCAGGCCCACCCAGCGCGGCGGAGAGAGCGAGTCCCAGTCGGTCAGGCTGATATAGGCCGCGAAGCCCACGGGCAGCAGGACGAAGACCAGCGCGAAGAGGATCGCCGGCCCCAGGAAGAGCCAGGGCGCCGCCGCCTTGGAGGACAGGAGCCGCCGCACCGCCCGTCGCCGCCCGCCGTCAGGGCTGCTCGGCCAGGATGGCCTGGATCTCGGCGTCGGCCGCCGTCAGCGCCTCCTCGGCGGTCATGCTGCCCGACCACGCCATGTCGATGTAGCCGCGCAGGATGCGGTCCACCTCCGAGGCCTGCCAGACGTTGGGCTGCGTCACCGCCCGGCCCGAGGTCACCTCCTCGATGTAGGCCCGGTCAAAGGCGTCGGCCCCCTCGGTCATCGCGGCGAGGTCGGCGTTGCCGCCCGCGAAGGCGCCCATGCCCTGCATCGCCTCGCCCGTGCAGCTCAGGCCCGCCTCGCGCGGCTCGCTCAGGTAGCGCAGGAGGTCCCAGGCGTCCTCCTTGACGTCCGAGGTCGAATCCACCGCCCACAGGAAGCTGTAGAGCATCGTTCCCCCCGGCCCGTCGGTGGGGATGGGTGCCACGCCCACGGTGCTCTCGAACTGGTCGCCGAAGGCGTCCTGCCAGCCGGACTTGTTCCAGTTGGCGCTGACCTGCATCGCCACCGCGCCCGAGGCGAAGTTGTCCACCGCGATCGCGTTCGAGGTCACGCCGTCCCGGAACAGCGCCGCCTGCTCGTCCAGGATGCGGATGGCCTCGGGCGACGTCAGGTTCGTGGACCGCCCGTCCTCGCTGAAGGGCGGCACGCCCGCCGCGAACATCTGGGCGTAGAAGGGGTGCACCCCTTCCGCGACCGTGGTGCCGTAGGCATAGCCGCCCACGTCGATGTTGCCCTGGTCGTTGGTGCGGGTGATCTTCTCCGCGATCTCGCGCAGCTCGGCCCAGGTCCTGGGCGGCTCGGCGTAGCCGGCCTGCTCCAGCAGGGCCTTGTTGTAGACCAGCGCATAGATCGACAGCTCGGTCGGGATGCCCCAGAGCTGGCCGTCCACCGTGGCCGCGCCGATGGTGGCGGGCGAATAGCCGGACTGGATGAACTCCGCGATCTCGGCGGGCGGCGGCTCCAGCGCCCCCGCGCCCGCAAGCTGCGGCACCCAGACCGAGTAGACGTTGAGGATGTCGGGCGCAGTCCCCCCCACCCGGCTCGTCAGGATGGTCTGGAGGAAGTCGCCGTAGGCCGTCTCCTGGTGCTCGACCGTGACGCCGGGATGCTCGGCCTCGTAGGCGTCGAAGCAGGCCAGGAGCGGCGCCATCTGCTCGGCCGAGTAGTGCGTCGCCACCGTGATCGTGCGCGCCTCCTGCGCGAAGGCCCCGCCCGCGATGATCGCGAGTCCCGCGCAGGCCCCCAGGAGCCCGGTTCCCCGTCCCGTCATGCGTCTTCCCCTCCTTGCGTCTCCGCGGCAAGCGAGCCGCCTCCGACCGCGTGACCAGCTAGGAGGGTGCGGCCCGATGTCCACCGGACCGCTCCGCTTTCAGCCCGGCGGCGCGTCCAGCACCTCGCGCAGCCGGGCGGCGAGCTGCTCGACGGTGAAGGGCTTGCCCAGGAGGTGCACGCCCGGGTCCAGCACGCCGTTGTTCACCACCGCGTCGCGCGTGTAGCCCGTCGTGAACAGCACCCGCAGCCCCGGACGTCTCCGCAGCACCTCGTCGGCGAGCTTGCGGCCGTTGGTCTCGGGCATGACGATGTCGGTGAACAGGAGCCCCACCTCGGGATGGGCGTCCAGGAGCCGCAGCGCCGTCTCGGCCCCGTCGGCCTCCAGCACGCCGTAGCCCAGGACGCCCAGCGCCTCGACGGTGAACTGCCGCACGATGGGCTCGTCCTCGACCACCAGCACGACCTCCCGCGCCTCGCCCCGGGGCAGGTCCGGCGCGGCCGGAGCGGGCTCCGCCTCGGCGGCCGAGCCCAGGAGCCGGGGCAGGTAGACCTTGACCGTCGTGCCCTGGCCGGGCTCGGAGTAGATCTTCACGTGCCCGCCCGACTGCTTGACGAAGCCGTAGACCTGGCTCAGCCCCAGGCCCGTCCCCTGCCCCACGGGCTTGGTGGTGAAGAAGGGATCGAAGGCCTTGGCCACCACCTCGGGCGGCATCCCCGTGCCGGTGTCGGTGACCGCGATCAGGACGTACTGCCCGGCCGGCAGGCCAAAATGCTCGGTGGCGTAGCGCGAATCGAGATGGGCGTTCGCGGTCTCGATGGTGAGATGGCCGCCCTCGGGCATGGCGTCGCGCGCGTTCACCGCCAGGTTCAGGATCACGTTCTCGAGCTGGTTGGGGTCGGCGCTGGCCGTCCAGAGCCCCTCCGCCAGCACCGTCCCGAGCTGCACCCCCGCCCCCAGCGACCGCTGCACCAGATCCGACATCCCCAGCACAAGCCGGTTGACATCCACCGGCTCGGGCCGGAGCGGCTGCTGGCGCGAGAAGGCCAGGAGCCGCTGCGTCAGCAGCGCCGCGCGCCGCGCGCCCTCGCCGGCCGCGTCGAGGTAGCGGCGCGACCGCTCGTCGGCGTCGCCCAGGCGGCGGCGCAGAAGGTCGAGCGAGCCGATGACCGCCGCCAGCATGTTGTTGAAGTCGTGGGCGATCCCGCCGGTGAGCTGGCCCACGGCCTCCATCTTCTGGCTCTGGCGGAGCTGCTCCTCCATCGCCGCGCGCTCGGCCAGCGCGTCCGCGACGCGGCGCTCCAGCGTGTCGTTGATCTCCTGCACCTCGCGGAACAGCCGGGCGTTGTCGATGGCGATGGCCGCCTGCGCCGCGAGCCCGACGACGAGCCGCTCGTGCTTCTCGTCGAAGCGCCCGGGATCGGGATGCCCGAACAGGAGCCCGCCCAGGACCTCGCCCGACCGCGACACGACCGGCACGCCCATGTAGCTGCGGACCGGCAGGTGGCCCGGCGGCATGCCGCGATGGGGCTCGAGCTGCCCGTGGCGCGGGTCGCGCAGGATGTCGTCCGACCGGACCACGCCCTCGTTGCTGAAGGTCGGGGCGAAGACGCCGGTGGCCCGCACTCCGCCCAGCCCTGCGAAGTCGGACGGGTTCGCGCCCGACAGGGTGTAAAGGTGGAACCGCTCGCCGTCCGGGTCGCGGACGTTCTGGAAGAAGGCGCCGAAGCGGGCGCCCACGATCTCGACCGCCGCGTCCGTCAGGCGCTGGAGCAGCCGGTCGATGTCGAGCTCGCCCGCCAGCGTGGCGCCGGCGCGGTTCAGCGTCTCCAGAAGGCGCGACTCCTCCTGCGCCCGTGCCTCGGCCTCCTTGCGCGCGGTGATGTCCACCACCCAGACGCCCACCGAGGCCACGGCGCCCGCCGCGTCGCGCACGGGGTAGAAGCTCACGAGCCAGTGGCGGATCTGCCCGGGCGCGGCGGCCGTCTCGCCGCTGACCTCGATCCCGCGAAGCGTCTCGCCCGTGGCGAAGACCTGGTCGAGCACCGGCGCCACGATGGCGGCGTTGACCGGCAGGAGGTCTTCGAGGCGCCGTCCGATGTGGCCCTCGACCGAGAAGCCGTTGATGGCGGCCAGTTCCTCGTTGATCCGCAGCCAGCGGTGCTCGCGGTCGAAGAAGGCGATGCCCAGCGGCGCCGAGACCAGGAGCGACTCGAGCTCGGCCGTCCTCGCGCGCAGCTCCTCCTCGGCGGCCTTGCGCTCGGTGATGTCGAAGGCGACGCCGGGAAAGCGCCGGGACCGCCCCTCGGCGTCCCGCAGGCAGCGCCCGCGCGCGATGACCCAGTGGACGCCGCCGTCGCGGCCCAGGATGCGGTACTCGGCCCGGTACTCGCCCCCGCCGGCCACGGCCTCGCCGATCAGGCGCTGGACCTCGGCGCGGTCGTCGGGATGGATGCCGGCCAGGTACTCGGCCACCGGCAACCCGGATCGGGCGCGCTCGGGATCGACGCCGCACATCTCCGCGAAAAGCTCGCTGGCGTGGATGCGGTCGCCCTCCACGTCCCAGTCCCAGGTGCCGATGCCGCCCGCCGCGTCCAGCGCGAAGCGGAAGCGCTCTTCGCTCTCGCGCAGCGCCGCCTCGACCTTGCGGCGCCCGGTCACGTCGACGAAGGCCGCGACCGCCCCGCGCGTCCGCCCGTCCGCTCCGAGGAGCGGCACGGCGTTGCCGACCAGGGCGACCTCCGAGCCGTCGTCGAAGGCGATCCGCTCCTCGAACTCGCGCACGATCTCGCCCCGCGCCGCACGCTGCACGGGCAGGTCCTCGGGCGCCAGTTCCCGCCCCTCCGTGTCCAGCAGGCGGAAATGGCGCAGCCGCTGGGCGGCCTCGGGGTCCGACTTGGACTGGTTCGCGCCATCGTCGCGCACCCGCAGCAGCTCGCGCGCGGCGCGGTTGCCGTCGATGCGGCGCGCCTCGGGGTCGCGCGCGATCCAGACCGCGACCGGCACGGCGTCGAAGGTGGCCTCCAGGTCGGCCATCGCCTCGGCCAAGGCCTGCGCCGTGCGCTGCCGCTCGGCCTCGGCGGCCTTCTCCTCGGCGATGCCGCGGGCTTCCAGAACGGTGCCCACCGCCCGGCCTTCCTCGTCGAGCACCGGGCTCGCGGTGTAGGCCACCGGGTAGAAGGACCCGTCGGGCGCCACGAAGATCTCCTCGCCGCTCACCCGCCGGCCCTCGAGCGAGGCGCAGCCGATGGGGCAGTCCGCCAGCGGATAGGGACGGCCGTCGGGGTGGGTGTGGTGGACCACGTCGTGCAGCGGCCGGCCCCGCAGCGCCTCGAAGCGGTGGCCGGTCAGCCGCTCGGCGGCGGCGTTGGCGTAGACGCAGCGGTACCGGTCGTCCATCAGGAACACCGCCTCGCGCGTGTTGTTCAGGATGGCGTCGAGCCGCCGCGTCGCCTCGCGCAGGCTGTCCTCGCTTTCGCGCAGCGCCGCCTCGGTCCGCTTGCGCGCGGTGATGTCGATCGAGGCGCCGATGAGCCCCACCACCGCCCCCCTGGCGTCCCGCAGGGGCGCCTTGGTCGAGAACCAGACCGCGGGCGTGCCGTCGGGCCGGCTCACGGCCTCCTCGACCTGCTCGGCCACGCCCGTCTCCATGATGCGCCGGTCGTTCTCCATGACGGCGCGCGCCTGATCGGGGTCGTTGAGGAACTGGGCGTCGGTCCGGCCCAGGTACTGCTCGGGCGGCTTGCCGATCAGCTCGGTCGTGCCGCGGTTGGCGACCAGCATCCGCCCCTCGCGGTCCTTGGCGTAGACCACGCCCGGCACCGCCTCGGCGAAGGTTTCGAGCATCCGCGTCGCCCGGTCGCGCTCGGCCTCGGCCGCGCGCCGCGCCTCGATGTCCAGAAGCACGCCCGGAAAGCGCAGCGGCGTGCCGTCCGGGCCCAGGTCCACCCGCCCGTTGGCCTCGATCCAGTAGTGGCGCCCGTTCCGACGCCGCACGCGGTACTGGTGGGCATAGGCCCCGCCCCGCGCGATGGCCTCGTCCATGGTGGCGTTCAGCCGGTCGAGATCCTCGGGATGGACGGTCTCCACCACCTGATCGATGCGCAGGCCGCGCCGGCAGTCCTCTGGGTCGAGCCCGAAGGCCACGGCGAAGCGTTCGTCGGCGGTGAAGCGGCCGGTCACCAGATCCCAGTTCCAGGTGCCCAGGATCGCGCCCGCGTCGAGCGCGAGCCGCACCCGCTCGGCCTCCTCGCGGGCGCGCGCCTCGCTCTCGCGCAGCCGCCGCTCGGTCAGGACATGGCCCGTGGTCTCCTGGCAGGCGCAGAAGAAGCCGGCGACGGCCCCCGACTCGTCGCGCACGGGCGTGTAGGAGAAGGCGAAGTGCGTCTCCTCCGGGTAGCCCCGCCGCTCCATCATCAGCGTGATGTCGTCCATCTGCACGGGCTCGCCATCCAGCGCCCGCTCCACGATGGGCCGCAGGTCGTCCCGGATCTCGTGCCAGACCTCCAGGAAGTCGCGCCCCAGCGCGGCCGGATGCTTGCCCGCCAGCACCGCCGCATAGGCGTCATTGTAGAGAAGCGTCCGCCCGGGGCCCCAGGCCACGAACATGGGCTGGCTCGCCCCCAGCATGACGCCCAGGAGCGTGCGCAGGGGCTGCGGCCAGCCCGACGCCGGTCCCAGGGGCGTCGCCGCCCAGTCATGCGCCCGGATCAGCGCCTGGACGGGGCTGTCCGCGCGATCGGGCCGGGGCGGAAGGATGCGCTCCATCAGCGGCTCCGGCGGCGCGCGACGGGGAACTGGGGACGGCGCGGACGCGACATGGCGGGCCTCTCCGTTCATGGGACCCGGGATAGGTCCCCCAAGGCTCTAATGCGCCGGCGGGCCCGCATCAACGTCTCCGCGACGTTCCGGCGTCGCCCCGAGGCTTGACCCCGACCGTCCCAGGCTCCAGAGGGGGCGCCGTCAGGCCGGGAGGGGGCGCGGGAGCGGATGGGCCACTGGCTCGTGACAGGCGGCGCGGGGTTCATCGGGCATCACCTCGTCCAGGCTCTGCTCGGGCGGGGCGACGGGGTCGTCGTGCTCGACGACCTGTCGGCGGGGCGGGCCGAGCGGCTGCCCGCGGAGGCGCGGCTCGTGACGGGCGACGTGCAGGACGCCGCGCTGGTGGCCGGGTGCCTCCGGGGGGCGCGCGGGGTCTTCCACCTCGCCGCCATCGTCTCGGTCGAGCGCTGCGCGCAGGACCTCCTGGGCGCCCACCGCGTCAACCTCGCGGGCACGCTCACCGTGCTCGACGCCGCCCGGCGGGCGGGCAACCTGCCGGTGGTCTTTCCCTCCTCGGCCGCCGTCTACGGCGACGCGGGCGAGCGGACCTGCGCCGAGGACATGGCGCCCGCGCCCATCTCGCCCTACGGCGCGGACAAGCTGGGCTGCGAGCACCACGCCCGCATCCTGCACGGGCTCCACGGCCTGCCCACGGCCGCGCTCCGGCTTTTCAACGTCTACGGGCCGGGGCAGGACCCGCACTCCCCCTATGCCGGGGTGATCGCCCGCTTCCTCGACAACCGGCGCGCGGGCCGGCCCCATGTCCTCCACGGCGACGGCCTCCAGACGCGCGATTTCGTCGAGGTGGGCGACGTGGTGCGCGCGCTGCTGGCCGCGCAGGACCGGCTGGCGGAAAAGCCCCGGGCGCTGCTCTGCAACGTCTGCACGGGGCGCTCGATCAGCCTTCTCGATTTGGCGGCGACGCTGGACCGTCTGGGCGGCGGCGCGCCCACGCCCATCCGGCACGGCCCCGCCCGGCCCGGCGACATCCGCCATTCGCGGGGGTCGGCGGCGCGGATGGAGGCCAGCCTGGGCCTCCGCGCCGCCACCACCGTCGAGACGGGGCTCGCGCGCCTCCTCTAGCCCGCGAGCGCGAGGGCGCGCGTCGCCTCCCCTTCCCAGCGCAGGCCGCCGGCATAGCGCCAGGCCATGCGCCCGCTGGGGTCCAGCGCAAAGAGATGCAGCCAGCGGTTGTCGAAAAGCGCCCGCACGCCGTCGTGGCGCGCCAGGATCTCGGTCATCGCCTCGCGCGGGGCTTCGACGCAGACCGACAGCCGCAGGGGCTCGTGGACCAGCCGTTCGCCGTCGTGGACCGACTGCCAGGGCAGGCCGGGGCGCAGGGTCCCGCCGTTGCCCTCGACCACACCGATGCCGCCCGTGACGTTGTGCAGCAGCTTGTTGCCCGCGCCGAAGGTCTCGGGGGCGACGACCGAACCGTAATATTGCAGCCCGATCCAGCTCGCCACCACGACGGGGGCCGTCAGGATCAGCTCCAGCGTCTTGAACTCGCGGTCCTCGCGCCAGGCGTAGTCGTGCAGGAAGGCCCGGCCGCCCAGCCCCTTGCCCCGCGTGCGCGCCCGCGGGGCCGCGATGAAGGCCTTGCAGCCCGCCAGCGCCCATTCGGGCCGCGTCTCGGCCCAGTCGCGGCTCCGCCGCGCGATCGTCCCTTCCGCCGCGCGCGGCAACCGCAGCGCCCGCTCGGCCCGCGCCAGCCGCCCGGCCTGCGCCAGCCATCCCCGCGCCCGCTCCACGTCCGCCTCGTGCCCGCCCGCGGGCGCGTCCGCCTCGAACAGCGTCACGGCGTCCGCCGTGGTGTCGTGCAGGCCCGCCACGAACAGCGTGTCGCCCGGCACCGCGATCCCGCGCGGCACCAGCCCCGTCCGCACGTCCGGGTCGTTGAGGAGCTGGGCCAGGAGCCGCGCGTTGACCTCGCCCGAATGGCCACCGCAGGCCCCGCACTGGAGCGCGCTCGCATGCGGGTTGTTGGTGACGCCCGCCCCGTGCCCGACCAGCAGCACGAGCCGCGCGAAGCCCTGCGTGAGCGACATGGCCCGCAGCACCGCCTCGGCGGCGTTGACCCGCGCGGGCAGGTCCAGCACCGTGTCCAGCACGGGTGCGGGGTCGTGGTCCCGGTCCCCCGCCTTCAGCCCCAGCGAATCGCGCAGGAGCTTGCCCGCATAGACCGGCCCCGTCGCCTCGACGAAGGCGAAGGAGGACACGGCGGCCAGCTTGAACCGCCCCCAGGCCCGCCCGGCCCGCGCCTTGACCCGCGCCGCCCGGTCCTCGCCGGGCGCACCCTTGGCCCGGCTCCGCAGGGCGGGGGTCAGGAGCACCGGCAGCCGGTGCTCCACCACGTCCGAGGCGAAGCGCCGATGCGCCGCGCCCAGCCCGAAGAAGCCCGCGAAGCCCATCGTGCCGATGCCGGGATCAAGCCCCTCCAGCGCCCGCCGGATCACCTCGGAGCGCACGTCGATGCAGAAGGCCGCCTGCATCGCGGGCCGCCCCTCGGGCGCTCGGGACGCGGGCGCGACCAGCGTCGTGGCAAGCTCGCGCTGCGCCGCCCGCTCGGCGGCCTCCTGCAGGAGCGCGTCGGTCATCTGGTCCGCCGTGGGCAGGACCGGCTCGGCATGGGCCGCCCGCGCCGCCGCCCAGCCGTCGGCGACGCGCGCGCCGCCCAAGGTCCGCAGCGCGTCCTCCCACACGAGCCGGATGGCCAGCAGCCCTTCCAGCGTGTCGTCCGTTCCGCCCCCCAGCTCCGCCTGCCAGAGCCGCGTGCGCCCGGCCATCGCCCAGCCGCCGAGCGACACCAAAAGCGAATGGAAATAGGTGGGCAGCGACGCGGGCGGCAGCCCCAGCCGGTCCACGGCCTGCGCCAGCGCCTCGCGCGCGGTCTCGGGCGCGGCCGCGACATGGGCGGCGAAGCCCGACAGCCCCAGGATCTCGGGCGTCAGGTCCCGGATCGCCACCGCCCGCCAGGCCGCATAGGCCCCCCGGCCCCGCGGCGCGGCCCAAAGAGCCTGCCCCTCGTCGAACCAGCCCGCCGCCCAGGCGCCGATCCGCTCGGCGACGATGCCCGGCCAGTCGGTCCCCGTGGCCTCGGCCACCAGATCGGCCACAGTCGGCACGGCGCGGGGCGCGGGCGCGGGCCGCCCCACGGCCGCCCTGAGCGTGGCCAGCGACTCGGGCCCCAGCCCCTCGGGCGCCCCGGCCAGCGCGCCCGACAGGTCCTCGTCGGTGATCCGTCCGTCGGCGATGCGCTCGGCGTACCAGGCCCGCGGCATGGTCACGGCGATCCCGCCCACCCGCGCCATCCGCGCGGCGGTGGTCCACAAAGGCTCTGCCGCCTGCCCCAGGAAGGGGTTCACGGCGACGGTGGCCGACAGCGGGAACAGGGGCGGCACGGCCCGCTGCGCGGCGTCGATGGCCCGTGCGAGCGAGCCCGTGCGAAGGTCGGCGATGGCGTTCATGTCAGCTCACTCCGCAGGAAAGGCCGGGCGCGCATGGGCCCGCAGCAGGCGGTCCCAGACCGCGTTCACGTAAAGTCCGTTCGACAGGTGCACCCGCAGACCCGCCGCCGCCGGATGCCCGGACCAGAGCGGGAAGGTCGCCTGCGCCCAGGCCACCGCGCCGAAGCTCAGCACCGCCAGCACCATCAGCGTCCATTCGAGCGGCCCCGGCGCGGGTGTGGGGGGCAGCGTGCCCGCCATGGTCCATTCCGCGCCCTTCTGGAGCGCGAAGTAGCCCACCGCCGTCGCCACCGAGGCAAGCGCCGTGCGCCGCGTCAGCGCCCGCGGCGCGGCGTCGGCCAGGCCCTGCGCGATCAGGTAGGCCACGCCGAAGATCAGGATCGCGCCCAGCGCCATCGCCTGCGGGCTCTTGTCGGCGAAGCCGAAGGCCAGCCCCACCGCCGCGTAGATCCCCAGCGCCGCCAGGAAGGCCCGGCCCACCGCCCGCGCGTCGGGCACCGCCACCGGGCCCGGCCGCCGGATCGCCGCCACGACCTCCACCGCGCCCCCCGAGGCCAGGAAGGCATGCGCCTTGTAGAGCGAATGCGCCACGATGTGCAGCAGCGCCAGCGGCCAGAGCCCCAGCCCGCATTGCAGGATCATGAAGCCCATCTGCCCCACCGTGGACCAGGCGAGCGAGGTCTTCACCGCGCTCTGGGTCAGCATGACGAGGCCCCCGAAGATCGCCGTGAAGCCCCCGACCATGACCAGCCCCGCCATCACGCCGGGCGCGAGCCCCATCACGTCCGCGAAGCGGATCAGCAGGAAGCCCCCGGCGTTGATGACGCCCGCGTGCAGCAGCGCCGAGACCGGCGTGGGCGCTTCCATGACCTCGGTCAGCCAGCCATGCGTGGGGAACTGCGCCGACTTCAGCAGCGCCGCCAGCGCCAGGAACCCCGCCGCCCAGAGCGCGGAGGCCGGAGCCAGCCCGTCGCGCGCCGCCGCGCCCATGGCCGCGATGTCGGCGGTGCCGTAGGCCCACAGGAGCAGCCCCGCCGCCACGGCCAGCATGGCGTCCCCCGCCCGCGCCGTGACCCATTTCTTCCGCGCCGCCCGCTGCGCCGCGACCCGGCCAGGGTAGAACAACAGGAGCTGGTGCAGCGCCAGCGAGGTCGCCACCCAGGCCGCCACGAGCTGCCCCAGCGTCCCCGCCGTCACCAGCAGCATCACCGCGGCCAGCGTCAGGGCCATCCAGCCGGTGAAGGCTCCCTGCCGCGCCTCTCCGTCGAGGTAGGTGGCGCTGTAGCGCAGGACGACCCAGCCGATCCCGCTCACCAGCAGCAGCATCGTCACGCTCACCGCATCGAGCCGCGGCGCGAGGAGCCCCGGCACCACGGTCGCCGTGACGGGCCCGCCCGCGACCAGCAGCCCCAGCGACAGGAGCGCGACGAGGACGGCCCCCAGCGCCGCCCCCTCGTCCAGCCGCAGGCTCCGTCGCGGACGCAGGCCGGGGCCGCGGAAGGCAACCGCCGCGGCGGCGATCAGGATCAGGGGAGCCAGCAACGGGATCAGGCCGGGCACGGGGAACGCCTCCTCGGGCGGTGAATGACGTTCAGTCAGCTACGGCTTGCCAGCAGAGAAGAAAAATACAATGTTTGCCCCGAAACGTTCGATCAAATGGAACGATCATGCCGGATCTGAACTACCTGCACCTGCGCTACTTCTGGGCAGTGGCCCATGACGGGAACCTCACCCGCACCGCCGAGCGTCTGCACCTGTCGCAGTCCGCCCTGTCCGTGCAGATCCGCAAGCTGGAGGAGTCGCTGGGCCACGCGCTCTTCGAGCGGCGCGGCCGGGGGCTGCACCTGACCGAGGCGGGCCGCATCGCGCTCGACCACGCCGACGCGATCTTCGCCACGGGCCGCGACCTCCTGGCCAGCTTGGGCGAATCGGGCCGCGCGCGCGAGGCGATCCGCGTGGGCGCGCTGGCCACGCTGTCGCGCAACTTCCTCCTGGGCTTCCTGCGCCCCATCCTGGGCCGGGCCGACGTCGAGGTGATCCTCCGCTCAGGGAGCGAGGCCGAGCTGCTGCGCGGCCTCTCCACCCTGGCGCTCGACCTCGCGGTGCTCGAACGCGCGCCCCAGCGCGACGCGACGACGCCCTATGTCTCGCACCGCTTGGCCGAGCAGCGCGTCTCGCTCGTGGGCACGCCCGCGCTGGCCGGCGAAGGACTGGCGCTGGAAGCCCTGCTGGCCACGCGGCCAATGATCCTGCCCACGACCGACAGCACCATCCGCACCGACTTCGACGCGCTGGTGGACCGGCTGGGCCTCAGCCCGCAGATCGCGGCCGAGGTGGACGACATGGCCCTGATGCGCCTTCTGGCGCGCGAAGGCGTGGGCCTCGCCGTGCTGCCGCCCATCGTGGTCAAGGACGAGCTGGCCGCGCACCTCCTGCTGGAGGCCGCGCGCCTGCCCGGCATCCAGGAAACCTTCGTCGCCGTCACCGTGGAGCGCAAGTTCCCCAACCCGCTCCTGCGCGAGCTTCTCCTGCGCGCCGAGGGGCTCCAACTCGGTTAACCTCTCCGAAACCCCACCGCGCGGTGGTCGAAGGACTCGTTAACCCCTCATGGGCAGGCTGGCCCCGAAAGGACCCGCCATGCCCCTAGACGCCCTTGTAGCCCCGGTACCACTCGACCCAGCGCCGCAGGCCCACCTCGATGGGCGTCGTGGGCTCGAAGCCGTGGTCGCGCCGGATGGCCGAGATGTCGGCGTAGGTCGCGGGCACGTCGCCGGGCTGCATGGGCAGCAGCTCCCGCTCCGCCTTGCGCCCCAGCGCCTCCTCCAGCACGTCGATCAGCCGCAGGAGCGGCTCGGCCCGGTTGTTGCCCAGGTTGTAGATCCGGTGCGGCGCGTCGCCCGTCCCCGCCGGGGGCGGCGAGTCCGACACGGCCAGCACCCCCGCCACGATGTCGTCCACGTAGGTGAAGTCCCGCGACATGGCCCCACGGTTGAAGACGGGGATCGGCCGCCCCTGCAGGATCGCCTCGGTGAAGGCCCAGACCGCCATGTCGGGGCGCCCCCAGGGCCCGTAGACGGTGAAGAAGCGCAGGCCGGTCAGCGGGATGCCGTAAAGGTGGGCATAGGCGTGGCTCATCAGCTCGTCCGCCTTCTTGGTCGCCGCATAAAGCGACACGGGCTGATCGACCGGGTCGCCTTCCGTGAAGGGGAGCTTGGACTGCCCGCCATAGACCGAGCTGGACGAGGCATAGACCATCCCCTCCAGCCGCTCGGCCCGCCGCGCGACCTCCAGCATGTTGAGATGCCCCACGAGGTTCGAGGCGACATAGGCCTGCGGATTCTCAATGGAATGCCGCACCCCCGCCTGCGCCGCGAGATGGATGATCCGCCGCAGCCCCTGCCCCTCCAGCGCCGCGCCCAGCGCGCCCGCGTCGGCGATGTCCACCTGCGCGAAGGCGAATCCGGGATGCGCCAGCGCCGCCAGCCGGTCATGCTTGAGCCGGGGGTCGTAGTAGGCGTCGAGGCTGTCGATCCCCAGCACCCGCTCGCCCCGCGCCAACAGCGCCTTCGCCACATGGAAACCGATGAACCCGGCCGCGCCGGTCACCAGCGTCGTCACGGCCGCACCCGGTCGGGGTCGCGAAGGGCGGTGGGCATGGGCGGGCTCCAGCGGACAGGTCGTCCCTGCCCTTTGCGCCCGTCCCCCCGCCTGTCAAGGACGCTGGCGCCCGCCGGCCCCGCGCCGTGGCCTCCGCGCCCCTCAGGCCCGCGCCAGCACCTCGCGGTCCAGAAGCCGCAGGAGGTCGCCGAAATAGCCTTCGCTGCGCGCGGGCTGGGTCGGGTCCGAGGTGATGACGGCCGTGATCCCCATCTCCGGCGCCACCGCGATCACCTGCCCGCCATAGCCCCGCGCCAGCGCCACCGTCCCGCGCGGCGCCCGCCCCAGGAACCACCCATAGCCGTAGTCGAGCCCCGAGAAGGGCGAGCGCGTCACGGGTCGCAGGCTCGCCTCGATCCAGTCCCGCGACAGCACCTGCTCGCCTTCCCAGGCTCCCCCCTGCCGCACCATCTCGCCGATCCGCAGCATCGCCCGCGGCGTCAGCGCCATCTCGTTGCCGCCCAGGTAGTAGCCCTGCGGGTCGCGCGTCCATGGCGCGACCTCGATGCCCAGCGGCTCGCCCAGCCAGTCCCGCGTCATGGACAGGAGGCTCTCGCCCGAGGCCTCGGCCAGCGCCGCGCCCAGGACATGGAAGCTCCCCGTCGAATACAGCATCCGCCCGCCCGGCTCGGCCACGAAGGGCCGCGAGAGCTGGTTCGCCACCCAGTTGCCCGACGACACCCATTCGCCGTAGCTGGGCCCCGAGGTCCGCTCCAGCCCCGCCCGCAGCGTGACCAGATTCTCCAGCGTGATCCCCGACACGCGCCGGTCCGCGCCCTCGGGAATGATCCCCGGCGCGACCTCGCCCAGCGTCGCGCCCACTCCCGGCACCACGCCCCGGTCGATGGCCCCGCCCAGCACCAGCGCCACGATGGACTTGGACACCGACTTGACGTTGGCGGGCGCCTCCAGCCCCGGCCCCCGGAACGCCTCGGCCACCCTCACCTCGCCACCTTGCGCGATCAGCAGGCTGTGGAGCTGCCCGAGCCCCCGCGCGGCCTCCACCGCGCCGGCCCAGGGGTCGCCCTGCGCGAAGGCGGGCGCGGCAAGACCGGCGGCAAGGCCGGCCAGGACGAGGCGGCGGGTCGGATGCGGCATGGGCGTCTCCTCGGGGAACCTGTCGCGCCCTAGGGTGGCCGCCGCGCCGCGCCTGTCCAGTCAAGGAATGGCGAGGGGCGCGCGAACGCTCGACGCCGCCGCGCAGCCCTTTAGGCTTTCGCCACCCCTGCCCGAAGGACCCGCGCCCCGTGAAGCCCGCCCATCCCGAGCATCCCGCCCCCGCCGACGCCCCGGCCCGCGCCGCCATCCCCCCGGTGGTCTGCTACCCCGTCGAGGGTCTGCCGCATCCCGACCTCGTTGCCCTCCGCGCGGCCCGCGACGGCTGGCGCAAGGTCTCCGAGACCCTCGTCCCCCCGCGCGACGCCCGCTGCTTCGACGTTCCCGCCGGTCACTTCGTCCGGATCACCTCCGTCGAGGGGCCGCAGGTGGGCGACCTCAACCTCTGGTCCGCGCAGGACCTGTCCGAGCGGTTCTTCTCGGGCAAGACGCGGGCGCTCCACGGCACGCACCTCTCGACCGGCGACCGGCTCTGGTCCAGCCTGCCCTTCCTGCGCCCCCTCGCCACGATCACCGCCGACACGCTCGACTGGTACGGATTCGACGACCACGGGGGCGGCGTCCACGACGTGATCGGCACCCGCTGCGACCCCTACACGCACAACCTCCTCAGCCAGGGCGGCCAGTACCACCACTGCTGCCACTCGAACCTCACCCGCGCGCTCGCGGACCGGACGGGCCTGCCGCTCCACGAGGCCGAGAGGCACGTCCACGACGTGCTCAACGTCTTCATGTGCACGGGCTTCCTGCGGGACACGGGCCAGTACTTCATGAAGGCCTCGCCCGTCCGCCCCGGCGACTTCCTCGAACTCTTCGCCGAGACCGACCTCTTGGGCGCGCTCTCCGCCTGCCCCGGCGGCGACTGCTCCTCCGAGCATTCGTCCGACGCCGCCCGCTGCTTCCCGCTCCTCGTCGAAGTCTTCGCGCCCCAGGCCCCGCCCGCCGGCTGGTCGCCCGCGCCGCGCAACGGCTACGACCGCAGTCACGGGCTTTAACCTTCCGTTAGACCCACCGCGCGGTGGTGGAAGGAACGCTTAACCTTTCTCCGCCACCCTGATCGCAGGAGGCCGACGTCCGGCCCCGCGAACAGGGAGCACCCCATGGCCCGCTCAGGCCGCCAGCAGCAGCTCGGCCGTCACGTCGTCGGTGATGAGCCCATGCGCCAGACCCGCGCCAAGCTGCGCGCGGATCACCGGCACCTTGTGGGGCCCGGCGGCGGCCAGCACGACCTCGCGCATCGCGGGGAGCCGCGCCACCGGCACGCCCACGACGCGGCGGTTGATCGGATGATCGATGGGCCGCCCCTCGGCATCGAGGAACTGCCCCAGCAGGTCCCCCACCGCGCCCGCCCGCGCCAGGTCCTCGGCGGTGACGTCGGCGGGCAATCCGTCCCGCACGAGGAACGACCGGTCGGACAGGTCCCCCGTCACCAGGATCGCGAGGTCCGCCTCCTCGGCCTTGCGGATCTGCTCGTGGAAGGGGCGGCTCGCCATGACCGCCTCGGCCATCGCCTGCGTCTCGAAGTAGATGGGCGCGGGCAGCACCGAATGGCGCGCCCCCAGCCGCTGCGCAAGGTTCGCCGCCACGCCGAAGGTGTTGAAGCGCAGCCCCGACACCGTGCCCCCGATGAGGCTCACCACCTCCAGCTCCGGCAGGCTGCGGGGCTTCAGCGCCCGGATGGCGTTCTCGATGGTCAGGCCCCAGGACACGCCGATGCTTCCCCAGGCGTTGCGGGCCAGCCCTTCCTCCAGGAAATAGGCCAGCGCCGCCCCGACCGCCTGATGCCCGTCGTCGGCCCCCCGGTCCGCCAGTCCCACCCGCGCGAAGCGCAGTCCGAAACGCTCCACGAGCCGCGCCTGAAGGTCCAGCGCCGCCGCGAAAGGGCTCGCCATCTCGACGCGGACCAGGCCCCGCGCCCGCGCCAGCCCGATGCCCCTGTTCACCCGCAGCCGCGTGACGCCCAGCCGCTCGGCGATCTCGGACTGGGTCATCCCGTCCACGAAGTAGAGCCAGGCGAGCTGAACGAGGAACTCCTCGCTGTCCTCCGAAACGATTCCCGATGCCACGCCACGTCCTCTGTCGCCTGCGCCCGATCCCACCTGTTAGCGATACAAGTGTATTTTTTCCTTTACAACTTTTTCGTCCTGCGTAACGTAACGTCTGTCCCGCCCCGGTTCCGCAGCCCGGACCGGCGGGGGGCCAAGGGATCAACAGGCCGGGACGCGCCACGCGGACACCGGCAGGGAGGACAAACAGTGTTCATGCGTCATCTCGCCACCTCGCTCGTGGCCCTGGCCATCGCCTCGCCCGCGATGGCCGACTTCTGGTCGGACGCCGCCGCGCCCTACCAGGGCGTCACCATCCGCGGCGTCTCGGAAAGCACGCCCCCGTCCAACTACGTCCGCGACGTGCTCGCGCCCCAGTTCACCGAGGCCACCGGCATCCAGGTCGAGTTCGAGACGACCTCCTGGGACCAGATGTACGACAAGGCCATCAAGGACATGGAGGCCGGCTCCGGCATCTACGACTTCGTCTACATCGAGCAGGACGCGATCTACTCGTACCTGTCGCGCGACTTCCTCGTGGACATGACCCAGATGATGGCGGACAACCCCGCCCTCGTGAACCCGGCCTTCGACTGGGCCAACTTCACGACCTTCATCGACTACTTCAAGGACCCCAACAAGAACGACCACGTCTTCGGCGTGCCGATGGAGGCCTTCATCAAGGTCTACCTCTACCGCAAGGACCTGTTCGAGAACCCCGAGATCCAGGCCTCCTTCCAGGAGAAGTACGGCTACGATCTCGCCCCCGCGACCACGTTCCAGCAGTGGCGCGACATCGCCGAGTTCTTCACCGCCTACGGCCAGGAGACCGGGCAGGAGCTCTACGGCACCACCGTGCAGGCCGCCTCGGGCCACCCGGCGTCCTTCTACGAGTTCTGGGAATCGGTCGCGCCGCTCTACGGCGTCTATGACTGGGGCATCAACCAGGAGACCTGGACCGCCTCCGTCGCGAACGGCGGCCGCATGAACTCGCCCGAGGCCGTCGAGGCGCTGACCTTCTGGCTGGGCCTGCTGCAATACGCGCCCCCCGAGGCGACCGCCTCGACTTGGGACGAGGTGGCCTCCTCCTTCGCCGCCGGCCGCGCCGCGCAGGGCCTCGTCTACGGCGAGAACGCCACCTGGATCGCCACCAACGCCGAGAAGTCCTCGGTTGTGGGCAACGTGGGCGTGGCCCTGCCCCCCACCGCCGAAGGCGTGATGGAGGCGGCCCAGTCCGGCGAGGGCTACATCGGCTACTACGATGGCGGCGCCTTCGGCATCCCGCATTCCTCGGCCAACAAGGAGGCGGCGCTGCTGTTCATGCAGTACATCGCCCAGCCCGAGCTCCAGGCCGGCTGGGCCGAGGCCGGGGGGCGGATCGTCCTGAACAGCACCTACGAGGACCCGAAGGTGCAGGAGATCGACGCCAAGACCGACAGCTACTTCACGCTGATGAAGGACAGCGGCGCGCTCTTCGCCGGCGCGCCTCCCTATCCGTTCCACAACCAGGTGCGCGAGGTCTCGGCCCCGTTCATCTACGAGGCCATCATCGGCAACCTCACCCCGCAGGAGGCGCTCGACCAGATGGCCGCCGCCACCGAGGCCGAGCTGAAGAACCTGGGCTACACGGCCAACTGAGGTTCCTGACCGGGGCGCCCGCGCCCCGGTCCCACCCTTCGCGCGGGGGCCCCATCCCCCGCGCCCGCTCTCCGGGACTCCCCCATGCGTTCCTCGACCACAGGCTGGCTGCTGCTCGCACCCACCATCGCCGTGCTCGTCCTCACCGGCGTGCTGCCCTTCCTTTACGTGCTGGCCATCTCGTTCTTCGACTGGAACCTCTTCGCGGTGAACCCCGAGCCGCGCTGGGCCGCCGCCAACAACTTCCGCCGCCTCGTCCACGACGCCGAGTTCCTCAAGTCCATCTGGCTCACGCTTCTCTTCACCCTCTGGGTGGTCGCAAGCCAGGTCATCCTGGGCTTCGCGCTCGCGCGGCTGATGATGCGGGACTTCCCCTTCAAGAAGGTCTTCCGCGCCGTCCACACGCTGCCCCTGATGATCGCCCCCATCGCCGTGGGCGCCACCTGGCGGCTGATGACGGTGCCGGGCCTCGGCCCCATCCCCTACTACCTCAAGGACTGGTTCGGCATCGACTACCGCCTGTCGATGTTCCCCGACCAGGCCTTCGCCAGCGTCGTCGTCATGGACATCTGGCACTGGACGCCCTTCGTGACGCTGACCATCCTCGCGGGCCTGTCGAACCTGCCGCAGGAGCCGGTCGAGCAGGCGCGCATCGACGGCGCCCAGGAGTGGCAGATCTTCCGCGACATCGTCCTGCCTGCGATGAAGCCCGTGCTGCTGACCACGATCTTCATCCGCATCATGGACGCGCTGCGCGTGGTGGACGAGGTCTGGATGCTGACCCAGGGCGGCCCCGGCGCCGAGACGCGCTTCATCGGCCTGCATATCTGGAAGATCGTCTTCCCCAAGACCGACTACGGCTACGGCTCGGCCATGTCGCTCCTCACGTTGTATATGACCATCGTCATCTGCTGGCTTCTGTATGCCGCGATGACCGCCCGCAAGGACCGCGCGTCATGACCCGTCCCGGCCAACGCTGGACCACCTTCGCCATCTGGATCCTGCTCTCGCTGCTGACGCTCCTGCCGATCTGGTGGATGTTCCTCGTCTCGGTGAAGCAGCGGGCCGACCTCTTCGGAAAGCCGAGCTTCCTGCTCGATGTGTCGAGCATGACCTGGGACAACTACGCCTCGGTCATCACGAACCCGTCCTTCCAGAAATACATGCTGAACTCGCTGATCGTCTCGACGGCGAACGCGGCGCTGGTCTGCGCGCTGGGGCTGCTCGCTGCCTATGCGATGTCGCGCTACCGGATGAAGGGCAAGGACAACATCTTCTTCTGGGTCCTCACGAACCGCATGGCCCCGCCCGCGGCCTTCCTCCTGCCGCTCTACCTCCTCTACACGGGGGTCTTCCAGGCGGGCGAATGGTCGCTCTTCGACACGCGGATCGGCCTCATCCTCCTCTACTGCGTGCTGAACCTGCCCTTCGCCTTCTGGCTCCTCCAGGGCATCATCGACGGCATCCCGGCCGAACTGGACGAGGCCGCCTACGTGGACGGCGCCTCGACCTGGCAGGTGCTGCGCACGATCATCATCCCGCTCGCCGGCCCCGGCATCGCGGTGACGGGCATCCTGACCTGGGTCTTCGCTTGGAACGAATACCTCTTCGCCTCGACCCTGACATCGGTCAACGCCCGCACGATCACCACGGGGCTCGCGGAGTTCGTCACCGTGACGGGGACCAACTGGGGCCAGATGGCCGCCGTGGCGATGCTCACCCTCCTTCCCGCCGCGCTGGTGCTGGCGCTCGTGCAGAAGCACATCGTCGCGGGCCTCACCTTCGGAGCCGTCAAGGGATGACCAGCATGCCGGGCCGCCGGGGCTTCCTCCCCATCCGCACCAACACCTTCGACCGCGTCTTCATCTCGGTCGTGCTCTTCGTCGCCATCCATCTTCTCTGGATGCGCTTCCTCGAACCCGCGCTGCCCCTGTGGATCGCGACGGCGCTGTCCGTCGCCCTGGGCGCGCTGATCGTCAGAAAGGGATAGCCCCTTGTCCTCCGTCACGCTGCAATCGGTCCGCAAGACCTGGGGGAGCTTCGAAGCGCTCAAGTCCCTCGACCTTCACATCCCCGACGGCGAGTTCCTGGTGCTGCTCGGCCCCTCGGGCTGCGGCAAGTCCACCACCATGCGCATCATCGCGGGGCTGGAGGAGGTGAGCTCGGGCACCCTCCTCTTCGACAAGGAGGACGTGACCCGCGTCCATCCCCGCCGCCGCAACGTGGCGATGGTGTTCCAGAACTACGCGCTCTACCCCCACATGACAGTCGCTGAGAACATCGGCTACCCGCTCAAGGTCACGGGCGTGGACAAGGCCAAGGCCCGCGAGCAGGTGCTCGACGCCGCGCGCAAGGTGGACCTGACGGACTACCTCCAGCGGCTGCCCAAGGACCTCTCGGGCGGGCAGCGGCAGCGGGTGGCGCTCGCGCGCGCCCTCGTCCGCGATCCGCGCGTGTTCCTCCTCGACGAGCCGCTCTCGAACCTCGACGCCAAGCTGCGGGTGGCGATGCGGGCCGAGATCAAGCACCTCCAGCGCTCGATCGGCGTGACGATGATCTACGTCACCCACGACCAGATCGAGGCCATGACGCTCGCGGACCGGATTGTCCTGATGAACAAGGGCCAGATCCAGCAGGTCGGCACCCCGGACGAGATCTACGACGATCCGGCGAATCTGTTCGTCGCGGGCTTCATCGGCTCGCCGCCCATGAACTTCATCACGGGCGAGGTCGCGGACGGCGTGTTCCGCGCGCCCGGCGTCATCGTCCCGGGCGCGCCGGGTCGCGGCCCTGCCACTCTGGGCTTCCGGGCCGAGGACGTGACCCTCTCGCCTTCCGGCGCCTTCCAGGGCACCGTCTTCGAGGTCGAACCCACGGGCGAGGCCACCTACCTTGTGGTCGAGGTCGGCGGCGCCCGCGCCATGCTGCGGACGGACAAGAAGCACCGCCCGGCCCTCGGCTCGCCGGTCGCCTTCGACGTGCCCGCCTCGCAATGCCTCTTCTTCAATCCGTCGGACGGCCTGCGCATCCGCCGTCCCGCCCCTCATCTCCAGCAGGTGATCGCATGAACATCCAGACCAATCCCGCGACCGAGGCCCCCGTCATCCCCGAGATCATGAAGGCCGTCGTCTGCCACGGCCCCCGCGACTACCGGCTGGAGGAGGTGCCCGTGCCCCGGCCCGGCCCGGGCGAGGTCCTCGTCCGCGTCCACCTCGCCGGCGTCTGCGCCTCGGACGGCAAGGCCTGGGACGGCGCGCCCAAGATCTGGGGCACCAACGACGGCCAGGGCCGCTACATCGAGCCGCCGGTGATCGTGGGCCACGAGTTCGTGGCGCAGGTCGTGGCCTTTGGCGAGGGCGCCGAGGGCCGCGACGGGCTCGCCATCGGCGACTACGTCTGCTCCGAGCAGATCGTGCCCTGCCAAGACTGCCTCTACTGCAAGGAAGGGCTCTACTGGCTCTGCGAGCCCCACGACATCTACGGCTTCCACCAACGGACGCCGGGCTCCTGGGCCGAGTACATGGTCTTCCCGCGCAAGGCGCTGAACTACAAGCTGCCCGCCGGCATGGACCCCGACCACGGCGTCTTCGTCGAGCCCCTGGGCTGCGCCGTCCACACGATCAACCGCGCCGAGATCCGCTTCAACGACGTGGTGGTGATCGCAGGCTGCGGGTCCCTGGGCCTCGGCATGGTCGCGGCGGCCAAGATGAAGAGCCCCAAGACGATCGTCGCTCTCGACCTGCACCCCGCCCGGCTCGAACTGGCCAGGAAATGCGGCGCCGACATCACCATCAACCCGCGCGACGAGGATGCGGTGACGAAGGTGAAGGAGATGACCGGCGGCTACGGCTGCGACGTCTACATCGAGGCGACGGGCGCCCCCCGCGCAGTGACGCAGGGCCTCGACATGATCCGCAAGCGCGGCCGCTTCATCGAGTTCAGCGTGTTCCGCGATCTGGTCACCGCCGACTGGTCGATCATCGGCGACACCAAGGAGCTGGACATCAAGGGCGTGCACCTCAGCCCCCATGCCTACGACACCGCGATCCGCATGATCGCCGAGGGCCGACTTCCCATGGACGAGATCATCACCCACAAGCTGCCGCTCGAGGACTACGAGCAGGGCATCCAGATGGTGATCGACGGCTCGGCCTCGCTCAAGGTGACGCTGCGCCCGTGACCGGGCGCCAAGGAGGAATGGCATGATCATCGAACGCTTCCGCGCCGACGGAAAGGTGGCGCTGGTGACGGGCGGCACGCGGGGCATCGGCCTCGCCATCGCCCGCGCCCTGGCCGAGGCCGGCGCCCGCGTCGTCGTCTCGGCCCGCACCGATCCGGGCGGATCCGAGAGCCTGAAGGCCGACGGGCATCAGGTCGAGTACCGCCAGGCGGACCTCCTGGAGCACGGTGCGGCCGAGGCGCTGGTCGCGGGCGTGATCCGCGACCACGGGCGGCTCGACATCCTGGTGAACAACGCGGGCGTGGCCGACCACGGCGCGACCGAGGACTTCGACGACGACCGGCTCGACCGCCTCATGGGGGTGAACTTCGACTCGGTGTTCCGCGCCTGCCGCGCCGCCATCCGGCCCATGCGGGCGCAGGGCGGCGGCGTGATGCTGAACATCGGCTCGATCTCGGGCCACATCAGCAACATCCCGCAAAAGCAAGCGGCCTATAACGCCTCCAAGGCTGCGGTGCACATGCTGTCCAAGAGCCTCGCCTCGGACCTTGCCGAGGACAACATCCGCGTCAACGCCATCGCGCCGGGCTACATCATCACGGCGATGACCGAGGGCGGCTTCGCGAACCCGGAATGGGCCAAGGTCTGGACGGACATGACGCCCATGCGCCGCGCCGGAACGCCCGAGGAGGTCGCGGCGCTCGCGCTGTTCCTCTGCACCGACGCGTCGAGCTACATGACCGGCAGCGTGGTCACCATCGACGGCGGCTACACGTTGCGCTGAGCGGCCAGGAAGGCGTCGATCCGGGCCGGGTCCGAGGCGCCTTCCATCGGTCCGAGCCGCGTGACGGCCAAGGCCCCCGCCGCATTGGCGCGCGCCAGCGCCTCGCGCGCGGGGAGCCCCCCAAGCCAGGCCGCAAGGAACGTCGCCCCAAAGGTGTCGCCCGCGCCGGTGGGGTCGACCTCCCTCACGACGAAGCCGGGCATGGAGACATCCTCCTCGGGGCTCACGAGGCGCGAGCCCCGGGTCCCGAGCTTCATAGCCACGGCCCGGACGCCCCGCCCGAACAGGACCGGCAGCGCCGACACGTCGTCCGGCGTCCCGGCGAACATCGCGGCTTCCCCTTCCGAGGGCAGGAACAGGTCCGTGGCGTCTAGCACCCGGTCCAGCGTCGCCCGCATGTCGCCATGGCCAAGGAGTTCGGGCCGGATGTTGGGGTCGAAGGAGACCGTGCCGCCTTTGGCCTTGATCCGCGTCAGGGCGTCCAGCACGAGCTCGACGATGGCGGGCGTGGAGAGCGACGAGCCCATGACGTGCAGGTGCGTCGCGCCTTCGACGACCGCATCCGAGGCGGCGTCGCGCGCGATCCGCCCGCAGGCGCTGTCGGCGATGTTGAAGAAGAAGTCGCGCCCGCCCTCGGGCCGGTAGCGGACGAAGGCGCTGCCCGTCACGGCCGTGGGGTGGACGCGGATCGCGCCCGTGTCGACCCCGGCCTCGCGCAGCCGGTCGAGGTTGAGCCGCCCGAAATCGTCGTCGCCCACGCAAGAGACGAGAGCCACCGGAACTCCCTGTCGCGCGAGCTGGTCGGCGAAGATGGCCGGCGCGCCCGAGGGGAAGGGCCCGCGCAGGTCCAGGGCTTGCCGGAAGCCATGCCCCGGCGTGGTCGCCATGATCTCCACGAGGATCTCGCCTATGACGAGCACGCGCGCCTGCCGGGTCCGTCCCGATGCCATTCCGTCCCTCCGGAGGCCGCCTGGGCGCGGCCGTTACCGCCGTTTCTCCCGCGAAGCGAGCGGACAGGCAACCAGGGTCAGAGCGGGACAAGCCCTTGGCCAGCCCGCAGCCGCTCCGGCTCGGCGCGGCCGGCGGTGAAGGTCTCGCCCGTCTTCAGGGCCGTGACGAGGATCTCGGCCGGGCTGAACAGGCCAGCGTCGATATGCGCGAAGTTGCCGTCGACACTTGCGAAGACTTCGGCGAAGCTCCGACCCCAATCCGAAGCGGTGCAGCTCGGCAGGGCGCGGGCCAGTTCCCTCGCCCTGCCCGCCTCGCCCGTTACGAGGAGATGCGCCCGCCCGGCGTAGATGATGGCGTCGTTGGCCCGGCCCATGGCAAGCCGCGTGTCGGGATGAGGCAGGCCCACCGGCCCGCAGCCCATCGCGTCCTGGATGTCTTCCATCGGGAAGGCCAGCCCGCGCGCCTTCTGGACGGCGCATTCCAGCACCCGGGAGGCGATCTGGACCATGCCGGCGGGACTGCCGGTCGGGGCATGGAGCAACGTGACGCGATCGGGTGCCAGAGCGCAGGCGCGAGCCACATCAGTGGCGTCGGCAGGAGGCGTGTCGCCCTCGAGGACCAGCACGGCGCGGTCCGCCGTCTCGCGGTGCGGTAGTTCCTCGAAGATCGGTTCGCGGCGGGCCAGCGCCCGGGCAGGGCCGGAGCCCATCCGCGAAACGCCGTCGGGGCCGCTCAGATGCCAGCCGGCGTACTGGCTGCCCAGGCAGGCCAGCCAGGGCTGGCTGGTGCGGACGAGGACGCTCCAGGGCAGGAGCGAGTCGCAGGAGGGAACCAGCGCGACCTCGCCCAAGCCGGACAGGGCGATCCGCGCGAGATGCAGCCCGGCCTCAAAGCTCCCCGGCTGCCGGTGCCCGCAGTCCACGAGGACCTCGCCCGCCGGTCCCCGCGCAACGCCCAGGCGCAGCGCGCGGGACTCGGCGATCATGGCATCGGCCAGCGCGCCGGCGCGCTGGTTGAGGGACAAAGGATAAGGATCGGCCTGCACGCTCATGCCGGGCGAAGCACGAGGCCGTCGCACCGGTTCCCTCGGCCACCGACCTCAAGATCGCGCGATCCACCAGACCCTCCCCGGCAACGCCCCGATTTCACCCCAATTCCGAGGCAGGGTCGCACTCCATGTCACGCCGTCCAGAGGGGCCCCTGCCATGTCGATCCGCCTGCCTGCCCTTCCTGCGCTTGTCGCCGGGCGCGCCTTGAAGGCGGACACCGTCGTGGCAGCGCAGCGGGCACTGGATGAGGCCAACCGCCTTCTCCAAGGCTTTGAGGTCGCCTTGAGCCTGCTGGACGACCTGCCCGACCTGGCGCGGCCTGCCTTGGTCGAGGCGCTGCGTCATCGTTTGGCGGCGGCTGATCGCCGGGCGCGGGCCTCCCAGGATCGGCTGGAGGAGGTCACGGGCTTCTGCGGATCGCTGCGGTCAGCCGCCTCGCCGGTCGAGATGATCGAGGTGCCCGCCGCGCTGTTCGAAATGTTGTCGCCTTATCTCGATGAGGCCATGAGGCCTGTCCTGCAGACCCTGTCGCGTCGGGCGGGCCCGGGCTGCAGCGTGGAGATGGTCGAGTCGTACTTCCCCTCGCCCAGCCCGGCCGTGCCGGCCTGACGACGCCTTGAGGCAGATCGTCTATTTATAGGACGGCCGTCTCCCGCAGTCTTCCCTCTCTAAGGATGAGCGGGGCTTCTGCATCCGTCAGGACGCCTGAGGCCAAGGGGACTGACGTCTGCGGAACAGGGTTGGTCCAACCGGGCTTGGTGCAACGCTGACCGAGGGCCAAACATGGCGCAGCGGATGGCCGACCGTGAACGGGCCAGCGAGGCTGTCGAGCCCCGGCCCGATCCGTCGCGTTCCTGGCCACCCATACAGGCGTTGCATCAACCCCGGAGACGACATCCGACCGGTCGCAAATCCGAGTCGCCGTTCGGATCAAAGAAAGCGACGAGCGGGTGAACCGACAGGCTTGCTGACTCGTTTTGGGTCCGATGCCCGGACCTGACAGGAGGATCTCTACCATGCTGACACGTCGCACCGTTCTGGCTTCGGCCCTGGCGGCCATCGCCGCGTCGCGGGCCGTGGCGCAGCAGGCCAGCTCCACCTCGTCGCAAGTCCTTCTGCCCGAGTTCCAGCCGCGGATCGTCCCCATCCAGATGGGCGTGCCGGCGGGCGAGATCCATGTCGACCCGCATCGCTTCGCGCTCTACTGGACGCTGCCCGACGGATTCGCCATCCGCTACGCTTGCGGGATCGGCCGTCCGGGTCTCTATGAGCCGGGGGTCTACACCATCGGAGCCAAGAAGGAGTGGCCCGACTGGAAGCCCACGCCCGACATGGTGGAACGGGAGCCGGAGCTGTATGGCCCCTATGCCGAGGACGGGATGCCCGGCGGGCCGGACAACCCCCTGGGCGCTCGGGCGCTGTATCTCTTCACGCCCGAGCGGGGCGACACCTTCATGCGCATCCACGGCACGAACGCGCCCCAGACCATCGGCACCGCCGTGTCGAACGGATGCGTCCGGCTGGTGAACGACCACATCGTGGACCTTTACGAGCGGGTGCCGGAGGGAACGACCGTCGCGCTCTATCCAAAGGGAATGGCTCCAGCCGCCTGACGGCCGTCCGTCCGAGGAGCCGGGCGCAGCGGTCACCATTGGCTGTAGCTCAGGTAGTCGAGGTCGACCTCGGGAAAGATGGCCTGACGCTCGGTGATTTGATCGAGCGTCAGGATATCGGCCCGAATAATGCTGGCCTTGTTGAGAAGGTGCGTGCCGGTGGTGGTCCGCACCGGCAGGAAGGCCTCCTTCTCGCACAAGAGGTCGCGGACGCGCTGACCCCAATGGACGTAGACGAGCCCGGCCATGTCGTCCCCGTTGGTGAGGACCAGCCGGATGGGGATGCCGTATTTCGGCTGTTTCAGATGGGTGTCCAATCGCATCTCCCTCGCCCCTTGCCCTGCCGGTCTCCGGCGGGGCGGTCGATTCCCTCACGCTCGCCTTGGAAGGCTAGCAGCAACAGGTTAATTCCCCGTCAACGGGACTGGACGGGAAGAGGGGATGCGGGGCTCCGCGCCTTCGGCTCAGTAGCTCGGGGCGGCCTCGCCGAACCATTTGGCCAGGAGCTCGTTCAGGCTACCGTCCGCCTTCATGGCAGCGATGACCTCATCAAGCTGGGCCTTGAGCTCGGTGTCGCTCTCGCGCACGCCGATGCCGATGCCGTCGCCCAGCGGCACCGGCTCGCCGACGAAGGCGAGCGCCCCGCCCGAGGCCTCGACGATGGGCGCGAAATAATCCGTGTCGCCGAAAGCCGCGTCCGCCTCGCCGTTCTGGACGGCGGCGATGGTCTCGTCCTGCGTGGCGAACTCGAGGAGCGTCGCCCCCGTCTCGGCGACGTAGCTGGCCTGCATCGTGGTGGACTGCGCGGCCACGACGCCCGACGTCACGTCCACGTCCGGCGTCAGGCCGATGTAGCTTGACGGCGTGGGCGGGATGTAGTTCTGGGTGAAGTCGATGACGGCGTCACGCTCGGGCGTGATGCTCATCCCGGCCATGATCGTGTCGTAGTTGCCCGACACGAGGTTGGGGATGATCGAGTCCCATTCGTTGGTGACCCATTCGCAGGTCAGGCCGGCGCGGGCGCAGACCTCGTTGCCCAGGTCGATCTCGAAGCCTTCGAGTTCGCCTTGGTCGTTGATGTAGCTGTAAGGGGGATAGGCACCCTCGGTGCCCATCCGCACCACGTCCTGCGCCAGCGCGCCGCCGGCCGACAGCGCCAGCGCGACGGCAAGGGTCAGGGTTCTCATGGCAAAGCCTCCTTCGGCGTAGAGATGGCCGTAACGGAGGAGCAACGTCGGGCGGGGGGCAAGGGTTCTGCGGCCGGTTCGGGGTCGTGACCTCACGTCCCGGTCAGCCGAGGACCTCGAAATGGACCTCGGTCGGGGTGCAGGCAGCGCCGTTGATGGGGATCATGTCCTGCGGGCAGCAGGACAGGACCACCACGCAGTCGAGCGCGGCGCGCAGGGTGACGTGGTCGCCGGGCCGGCTCAGCGGCTCGGCCCAGGCGATGCGCCCATCGGCGCCGATGGGGATGTTCATCCACAGGTTCAGCGGCGCCGGCGTCACGGCCGAGCGCAGGCCGATGGCCGCCAGCGCGGCGTGGAGGTTGTCCGTGCAGTTGTCGTGATAGTCGCGGCAGCCCAGGAGCGCGTAGCGGTGCATGTCGCAGGCCGCGATGACCGTGTCATGGCGGCCGGGCGAGGTGTCCTCCTCCAGTAGCAGGATCGGGCGGCGGCGGTTGGTGTGGAGCGGCTGGCCCACGACCGGGAAGATGCCGCCCAGGGTGGCGTGCAGGTGGGGCATCGACAGGAACTCGTCCATGTCATGGGCGATGAAGGCCCAGGTGTCGACCACTTGGCTGCCGTGGGTATTAACGACTCGCAGCGCCTGCCCAGCGCCGAGCCGGATCGCGCGGCCCCGCCGCGCCGGAACGACCTCGACCCCGTCGGCCATTCTGCCCTCCCTTGCCCGCCTTACTGTCGAGCGCGCTTCGGGGGCCGTCAAGCGATTGCCCCTACCTGTCCTTGAAGGCCAACGCGGAATGGCCCGACACATGGCGTCATCGCCGAGGTTGCCAGGCCGTCGCGGCGCCCCCGGGACCTTGGTCCTAAGACCACCCTTGGACGTAAGGCTCATTGAGAGGCTCGCGCATTGGCCTTAGCTTTATGTCATAAATGGGGCGAGCGCTGGAACCTTCTCCGAGTTGCGCCCGCTCCGACTCCAGACCTGCCGACGTCGAGGACACGCAGCCCAAGGAGATGGAGTGCTCCGGACATCGGGATATCGAACGTTCATGTCAGCCCGGCACCCCGATGAGCGGGTGGGCCCGGGATGGATGAGGCCCGCATCATGAGAGGCCCCGTCCTGGATCGTGGCGGCCTGGGCGCGGAGTTCGATGACGGGCTCCTGGGGCGGCTCCTGAGCCCCCTGTCGGACGCCGTGCTCCTGCTCGACGAGGCAGGGCGCATCGCCCTGCTCAATCCGGCCGCCGAGCGGCTGTTCGGCTACGACCCCGGCGAGGCCCTTGGTCGGGAGTGGCGCCACCTCATTCCCAGGGGCCTAGGCCGGAGCCTGGGCGGGATCGAGCCCGACGGTCCAGACATGACCCTGCACGGCCTTGGCCGGCGTCGCGACGGCCTGCTGTTCGAGGCGGGCTTCCTGCTCGGGGCGATGCGGATGGGCGAGCGCCGCCTGCGCCGCCTGCTGGTCCGGGAAACATCCGGGGCCCGGCAGGAAGACCATCATCACTGGTCGCGCCTGACGCTCCTGGGAAAGCTGGCGCCTTCGCTCGCGCACGAGTTGGCGCAGCCGCTTGCCACGCTGACGCATCTGGCCGCGTCCTGCCGCGAGATCCTGTCCAGCGGCGGCGCTCCCAATGTCATCTCTCCGGCCGAGATCCTGGACGAGATCGGGTCCCAGGCGGCCCGGGCCGGCGACCTCGTGCGCGCCCTGCGCGCCTTCGCCCTAGGTGGCGCCGGGGCCCGCGCCCCGGAAAGCGTGGCCAAGCTGGTGGCGGACGCGCGGCGCCTGGCCCTGCCTGACTCGGAGGCGCGGGGCATCCGGGTCGACGTGGCGGTCGATCCCGGGCTGGAGGTCCTGGTCGATCGCGTCCTGATCCAGCAGGCGCTGGTGAATCTGCTGCGCAACGCCGCGGAGGGCATGGTCGGGCGGCCACGGCGCGAGCTTGCGGTCCGCGGCCGGCGGCGGGCCGAGCGCTGGGCCGAGATCCGCGTCGAGGACACGGGGCCGGGCCTGCCGCCGCACCTCGCGGCTCGCCTGTTCATGGCCCCGTTCACGACGAAGCCCGACGGCCTGGGCCTGGGGCTCTCCATCTGCAAGGACATCGTGGAGGCCCACGGTGGATCGATCTGGCTGGAAAACCGGCCGCCCCACGGGGCGACCTTCGCCTTCACCCTTCCTCTTGTTGTTCAGGTGTGACCGTTATGCCCGACCTTCCCATCTACATCGTCGACGACGACGACGCCCACCGCCGCTCGCTCACCCTGCTGCTCAACCTGTCGGGGTACCGCACGGTCCGCTCCTTTCCCTCGGCCGAGGCGTTCCTGCCCTGGGCGGCCTCTGCACCAGAGGGCGTCCTTCTGCTCGACCAGATCCTCCCGGGCCTGGACGGGCTCGGGCTTCTCCGACGCCTGCGCGACGACGACGTGACCATGCCCGTGGTGATGATCACGGGCCGCGGCGACGTGCCCTTCGCCGTCCGCGCCGTGCGGGCGGGCGCGCTCGACGTCCTGGAGAAGCCCTTCGACCGTTCCAGGCTGATCGAGGTCCTGCGCGAGATCGAACGGCACCTTCCTCCGCCGCGCGCCACCGGCCAACCGGCCGGACCGGCCCGCAAGCGTCTCCTGGCCTTGACCCCGCGCGAGCGGGACGTGCTCAATCTCCTGGTCGCCGGCCTGGCCAACAAGGCCATCGCCCATGATCTGGGGATCAGCCCGCGCACCGTCGAGGTGCATCGCGCCCACATCATGGACAAGGTCGGCGCGCGAAACCTTTCCAGCCTCCTGCAGATCGCCCTGGAGGCTGGCGTCGGGCAGTAGCCGACGCAAGACCCGGCCCGCCTCGGCCCGCCGCACCTCCGTGCGCGCGGGCTGTTCGGCGTTGGACGGCGACGCCGTCGCCAGCTGCCGGAAGGGATGCTCGGCCCGCAACGACGAAGGCCGCCGCCCGAGGGGCGACGGCCTTGCCTACCGTAGTTGGGACCGGCCCTGGATGCGGGCCGGTTAGGGGGCCTACAGCAGGATGTCGCTCGCGATCAGGACAGCACGAAGTCGCTCGCGATCAGGTCGGTGACGCCGCTGATCCTGATCCGCATCTCGGCTGCGGCATTGGCATTCGTGTCGACGAAGACAAAGGTATCCGTGCCATTGGTCTCGTAGCGGACCTGCGTCGCCGAGCCCGTGGTGAAGGCGTCCGTGCCGATGAAGTCGAAGGTGACCGAGCTCACGCCGCTCAGGTCGATTATGTCCCCACCGACGATGCCGCCACCCTCGAAGTCGAGGATGGTATCGCTGACCGTCAGCGTGCTGGCGGTTGTGGAGGAGAAGATGAATACATCATCCTCCGCGCCGCCGGTGAGCCCGTCGGTGCCGAGGCCGCCGATCAGTTCGTCAGCGCCCGCATCGCCGAAGAGATTGTCGTTGCCCCCGTTGCCGCTGAGCATGTCGCTGCCTGCGCCACCCAAGAACAGGTTGGCGGCGCCATTGCCGAAGATCGTGTCATCCCCCGAGCCGGCGGTGATGTTCTCGACAGTCGTGAGGGTGTCCGAGGTCGCCGCCGTGGCGCCGCTGCCCACTGCGACCGTGGGGGCCACGGCCATGTCGATGGTCAGGCCCGT
>NZ_VDFV01000093.1 GCF_006152145.1 Rubellimicrobium roseum
TAGGGGCCACGAACCCCTACGCGACCATCCCCCACAAGATTGGGCAACAACCCCCTCACCCACCGAGCGCATCAGCACCTCGATATCACCTCGGGTCATGGCGGCCAGTTTATTGGTGAGGTCATCCTCGAAGGTCATGCTGACGGCGAGGTCGTTCTCCTCAAAGCAACCGAGGTCTTGCGCGATGTAGAGCGGCGCGAAGCCGAGCCAGGTCGGCGTGAGAACCCGGATTTCGTCGGCGGCCGAAGCTGCACCCGCCCCGGCAAGAACAGAAAAGGCTGAGACGGCGAGTGTGATCGGCTGGCGCATGATGAACTCCCTGACGTTTTCTGCCAGCTTCAAGCATCCCACATCGAAGTAAATCACTATGTTTGGATGGATACATCGATTAACGTAGATGCATCCGGCTTGCGGAGGATGCATGCGTCGCCTGGACAACATCGACATCCGTCTGCTTCGCGTGTTCCTGGCGCTTGCCGAGGCGGGCGGCTTCGCCGAAGCCCAAGTGGCGCTCAACTTGTCCCAATCGACGCTCAGCACTCACCTTGCTGAACTGGAGAAACGACTGGGTGGTCAGCTTTGCCATCGTGGGCGACAGCAGTTCCGCCTGACCGAACTAGGCCAGGCAACCCGCGAAGCGGCGTTGAAGCTGCTCCGCGACTTGGACGAGTTCAACCAGCGCATAGCTGCGGTACGGGGTGGCTTGTCGGGTCGCCTTCGGATCGGAACTTCTGATGGAACTATGACGCACGACCGCCTAGGCATTCAGGCGGCCATCTCCAGATTCCTGACACCCGACACGGACGTACTCGTGGACTTGATCCTTGGTGCGCCAGCCGAGCTGGAGAGGGCGGTCGCCGATGGAGAGCGCGACATTGTCATCGGTCCATTGACGAGGAAGGCGCCCGGTGTGGTCTTTTTGGACTTCGTCGGTGAGCCCCACCTGCTCTATTGTGGCAACGGTCATCCGCTCTTTGCTTTGCCCGACTCCGAGATCACGAAGCGGCACGTGGACGAGGCTCGCTTCTCGGTGCGCAGTTACCGACACTTTGACGACCTCTATCGTGTTGGTCATCCGAAGGCGAGCGCGTCTGTCGTCCACATGGAGGCGCAACTCATGCTGATCCTCTCGGGGCGCTTCATCGGCTTCCTGCCCTGCCACTTTGCAGATTTCTATATCACGACTGGCCAGCTAAGGCCGATCAAGCCAGACATCTTTCATTTCACATCGATGCACAACGTCGCCTTTCGAGAGCAGGATAGAGACAATGTTCTTATCTCCGGTTTCCGCAAGGTTCTACTGGAAGTCCGCAATAGTCGAGCGCTGTAGTCTTCATGATACTGGCGTCTAGAGAACGGTCGTTTTCTGAGCAGGGAGGAGCGAGTGGAATGGCTCTTGGTGTGCTGAACCGCACCGGGTTTGCCGGAGGCGAGTTTTCGTTAGCTACGCGGCCATGACCGGGGTGACCAGAGCCGCGCAGAAGTTCGCTTCGGCCTCGGCAGGCGGGATGTTCCCGATCGGCTCGAGGAGGCGCCTGTTGTTGAACCAGTCCACCCATTCAAGGGTGGCGAACTCCACGGCCTCGAAGCTGCGCCAGGGTCCACGCCGATGGATGACCTCGGCCTTGAAGAGGCCGTTGATCGTCTCGGCCAGAGCATTGTCATAGCTGTCGCCGACACTTCCCACGGACGGCTCGATGCCGGCCTCGGCGAGGCGCTCGGTGTAGCGGATCGACAGGTATTGAGACCCGCGGTCGGCTCGTGATGGGCGAGGCCCATGCCCTTGGCCGGGCGGCGCTCGTGGACGGCCTGCTCCAGGGCATCGAGAACGAAGCCCGCGTGTGCGGATGTGCTGACCCGCCAACCGACGATGCGCCGCGCAAAGGCGTCGATCACGAAGGCCACATAGACGATGCCTGTCCGGGTCGCGACGTAGGTGAAGTCGCTGACCCAGAGCATGTTGGGCGCGGGAGCCCGGAACTGGCGGTTCACCTTATCCAGCGGGCACGGCGCCTTCTTGTCCGGGATCGTCGTCCTGTGCCGTCGGCCCCTGATGATGCCTTGGAGCCCCACGTCCTTCATCAGCCGCGCTACCGTGCATTGAGCCGCTACCGTGCATCGAGCCACGTCGCAGCCCTCCCGGCTGAGTTGACGCCAGACCTTCCGCACGCCGTGGACGCGTCGGTTCTCCTCGAACACGCGGAGAATTTCGGGCCGCAGCGCCTTGTCCCGCCGAGCGCGATCTGAGAGCCGAGCCGGGCCGGCGCGCTTGGTCAGGTGCTCGTATCACGTGGACGGGTCGATCCGCAGAAGACGGCAGATCGGCTCGACTCCATGCTTTCCTCGATGATCGTCAATGAACGACACCATCACTTCGACCGGCGCGGTCGAGCTCCGCCATCGCAAAATACGCGCTCGCCTTGCGCAAGATTTTGTCGGCCTGGCGCAGTTCCCGGTTCTCGCGCTCGAGCGCCTTGAGCCGCTCGGCCAGCTCGGTCGGGATGCCGGCCCGGCGGCCGCTCTCGACCTCGGCCTTCTTCACCCAGTCGTTCAGCGTCTGGACCGCGCAGCCGATCTTCGCGGAGATCGACACGATGGCCGACCAGCGGGACCCGTGCTGCCCTCGTGATCCGGCACCATCCGCACCGCACGCTCGCGGATCTCGGGAAAGAACTTGTTCGTCGTCTTGCTCATCAGGGCTCACCCTACTCAGGAGTTGGAGCCTCCAGCAAACCCGGTGCGGTTCATATCTTTCCTCCACCTGTCAATTGGCGTCGCGGGAGTTGAAGGTCCTCCTTGAACCTGCTGAAAGCCTGCCTGGGTCGTCCTCAGGCCGCCTCAGATGAGAACCAGGTCGTCTGTCAATGCGGCGATGCTGGACAGCCCGCTGATCGCCAGTTGATGCGCGTCGGCGAACTCGAACTGCACCGTCCCATTCAGGAACGTCGCCATCTTCAGAACATCAGCCACGGACCTGACTGCTCCCCCCCAGAGAGCGTCGTCGAGTTGAAGCGTATCGATGTTGTCGGCGAAGTCCCGGATGCGGTCTTGCCCGGTCGTGAAGACGAAGGTGTCGTTGCCGCTTCTCCCCCAGAGGAGGTTGGTGCCGCCGCCGCCTTTCATGACATCGCTCCCGGCTCCTCCGTCCAGTGTATCGGCACCATCCCCGCCGTCGATCTTGTCGTTGCCGCCCAAGCCGCTCAGGAAGTTGGCGCCGGAGTTGCCGTTAATGCGGTTGCTCGCGGCGTTGCCGGTGCCCCAGAGGTTGGCCGCGCCTGTGAGCGTCAGTCCGTCCACGTGGTCAGCCAAGGCAAAGGACACCGAAGCCCGCGCCCAGTCGAAGCCCTCGCCGGCCGCCTCCACGAGGATGTCTGCGGAGTTATCCACGATGTAGCTGTCGTTGCCCTTGCCGCCTTCCATGCGGTCGGCCCCGGCCCGGCCATCGATCACGTTGATGCCGTCGCTACCGATGATCCGATTGGCGAGCTCGTTGCCCGTGCCCTTCAGATTGGCACTGTTGGTGAGATGGAGATCCTCGACCCATGCGGCCAGCGTGTGGCTCACCAAGGCTATGACCGTGTCGTGGCCCCCGCCTGCCACCTCAACGACGACGTCGCTGGCCTCTGACACCAGATAGGTGTCGTCGCCCGGGCCGCCAATCAACCAATCGCTTCCGGCCCCGCCGTCCAGCGAGTCGTTGCCAGCACCGCCCTCCAGGCTGTCATCGCCCTCATGGCCCGACAGGATGTCGTGGCTTTCGGAACTACTGAAGTAATCAGCCCCGACCCTGCCCTGGACCAAGCTGTCGGAGGCAATGAGCTTCTCTACCTCAGTAGAGGTGTTGAGCTCAGCAAAGACCTGACCGACTGGGCTCAGGCTACCGTCCGCGTGGAAGATGCCACTTCGGAGGTTCCAACCATCGCCACCTTCATAGCCTGCGAACCAGGCGTGCTTCTCGATAAAGCCAAGATCGTCCATCATCTCCGTCGCGGCCCGCGCAAAGGCGGCCTGCTGCTCGAAGGAGAAGCGATCGGGGTTGGACCAGTCCGCGAGGGCCCACTCGGTCACCCAGACCGGCTTGCCATACTGGGCATGAACCTTCTCCAAGAACGTCTTGAAAGCCGTCACGTCGGCGGTCGTGGAGTAGTAGTGAACCTGAATGAAGTCGACTGTCAGGCCCTGCGCCTCGGCGCCAGCCATGAACTTCGCAAGCCATGACGCGCTGCCCACGGCCCCCGTCTGCGTGACGGCCGGAGATCCCAGGCGCAGGCCGATGGCTTGGAGCTGCGGCCACAGCTCCAGAGCATGGGCCACGGTCATGTTGGACTGCAGGTGGTGGTCCGGCTCATTGAATCCAAGGAGCGTCGTGGCACTCGAGGCTTTGATCCTCGTGAGAGCCTCGGCCGTCATGTCCCGGTCGCCCCAGAGCTGGGGCACCCAGGCCGACATCTCTGGGGTCGTGTCGACATCCCAAAGCGGCTTGGGCTTCCACGTATAGTGCCAAGCGAAGCCGGCGCGATCGACGTCGTTCAAGGCGGTGCCCTTGGCGTCGACGTCCCACAGGCCGATGCCGATCTTGTCGCGATGTTCGATGGTCATTGTGTTTGCCCCTCAGCGACACCATCGGATCACGGCGTCGGTGGGGCTCTTTTCATTCGAATGCGTCGAACTGCGGGCGCGTGTCCGGCGCAATCCTGAAGCTTTTAGGGCTCCTATGGGGCCGCGGGATAGGTGGGGCTCTCGTTGACCACCGCGTCGGGCTCTGTTGCAGGAATTGGGGAGGATTTCCCTCGTAGGCTGAGCGGGTTAGTGGCTGGGGGTGAGCAAGCCCGCCCCTCCGAGCTGCCGCACGACGAACTGGCGCGCCTTCAACGCGGCCCTGAAGCAGCGCGGCTCGTTGCTGATCTGGCTGGATTCCGAGATGGAGTGGTTGGCGGCCCTGAGCGGCCGGCGCAGACGCCCTGCGACCTTCTCGGATACGGCGATCCAGGCCCGTCTGATGCTGAAGGCGCTGTTCGGGTTGCCACTGCGCCAAACGGCGGGCTTGGTGGCAAGCCTTCTGAAGCTCGCCAAGCTGGACTGGTCCGTGCCCGACTTCAGCACGCTTTGCCGACGTCAGGAGGACCTGACCGTCACGATCCCTTACAGCCTCACCCCAGGTGCGGCTCGCACCTTCTTGTTGACAGCCCCGGCATCAAGGCCATGGGCGAAGGGGAGTGGAGCGCGCGCAAGCACTTACCGGGCCTCAGCCCGAACGATGATCGAGATTTGGAGTCGCTCCCGGATTTGGCCGCGATAGCAGCGCCGACTTGCGCGGGCTCTGAGGTTGCCGTAAGTCCCAAGCCGGGTCCGGGCCCCTCTGGCAGCGCCGCCCAGCGCTGCGATGTCGGACTTTCCATTTGGCCGCTCCGACCGCGGCTCGCTGGAAGGCCTGTCCTGGATCCGTGCACGATCATCAGGTCCTCCGTGAGCCCGCCGCGAGCGGTGATGGGCAGGGCCGTCGTGCCCCAGGCGGAGAACGAGATGGACCGCACGGACTTTCATCTGGACAGCGGCCCGCGACCGGGCCTGCCGACAGTGGCCAGCGCTGATGGGTGCTCGAACGCGCCGCTCGGCATGAGCGTGAACGAGGTGCTCCCAGGTCCCGGCGACAGCCGGGTCCGAGCGGGCTGACCGGCAGCCTTTCCCCGTCCCTGGTCCGGGCCCCTCTGGCCGGCATGCCCCGCCTTGGCATTCCGGCGATGTCGGACTTCCCCTGAGAAACGCCTTTCCGCTGCGGGACGGAAGGCAGAACACAGGAATCGTCCCTTGGACGCAACCATCTGGCTCTGGCTGGGCTTCGCCGCCTTCATTGGCGTGCTTCTGGCCTTCGACCTCGGCGCTTTCACCAAGAAGGCCCACGCGATCAGCGGACGCGAGGCGCTGATCCGCGTGGGCATCTACTTCATCATCGCCATGATCTTCTGCGCGGGCGTCCTCTACTATCAGGGCTCCGAGCCGGCGCTGCAGTTCCTCAGCGCCTACCTGATCGAATACAGCCTCAGCATCGACAACATCTTTGTCATCGTGCTGATCTTCACGCACTTCGCCGTCCCACCCCAGTACC
>NZ_VDFV01000094.1 GCF_006152145.1 Rubellimicrobium roseum
CCACTATCCGGCCCGGGAAGGGTGACAGTTCTACTTTGCCCAGATGAGACAGTTCTACTTTGCGCCTACAGATCGATGTCGCATAACCTAAATTATGTAAAGTATGCCGACCTAATTGGCTTGTAAGGCAAGCAGCTTTCGTGAATCAACCGCTGTGTTTAAAGCGGTTTGTATTTAATCTGGGGCATAGCCAGCGGCTCGGAAGTAGTTCTCGCACTCTGTGGGCGTGAACAGGTCGCAGATTCTGCCTAGGGCTTTGAGGACGCGCTCGAAGCTGCGCACCTCCAGGCGGCGCAGGTGAGCCTTGAGCTTGGAGAAGGCCATCTCGAGCGGGTTGAGATCGGGGCTGTAGGGCGGCAGGAACAGGAACCAGCATGGTCGGCCCACCGGTGGTGCCGCCAACCTCGCCTGGAGGAGGATCACTGTGGATCGTCGGCCGCGTGGGGTCCTGGGCAGGCCCACGCGACCTAACCTGACCGATGGTTTCAGACAGAGCCAGGCTGACGGCCCATCTGCTGAATGGTCGTGACCGCATCTGGGCCGGACGAGGGTGATTGCAGGGCGGCCGCGCGACATGGCGTCCCAACCATGCGCACGGCCGCTCTGTGCCCTCAGTGCCGTGCTTTCCCCAGCTCGGCTCCCAGGGGTGACGTGGTAGGCTCGCCGAAGCCGCCTATACAGGTCGCAACATCGTTCGTGTCAGCAATCTGCAGCGACACACTGGCGCAGGGAGAAGACGAGTGCGGCCGCGCGAGCGCTGGGGCGCCCTCACGCGGCCTGACCATGACCACGTGGCGACGCATGTCATAGCTTGGCGCCGCATTAGGGCCAGGCGGCGGGACTGTGGATGCGCTATCCGGACGCAGGGGCGCGGTGCAGTACACACTTCCCCGCCCACAGCATGGAGGTGGAACCAGACTTGGTTCCACCCGTCTCCAAAAATGGGGGCAGCAGCAACCGCTCCAAAGTCGGAGGCGTGGGGAGGCAGCCAGATAAGGGTGGGCGTCCGACGAAAACTCAGGACGGCGCCGACCGTAGTTTCACGCGGACCAACGTGGCTCGCGATGCGGGCCGCATAAGTACGGGTCACGACATTCGGGCGGGCACCCGCCTGAATGTTTTGGTTTGACCTACATCCCCAAATTTGGGGCCGCCTTCACCATGGCCGCAATCCTCGTGTCAGTGTCACTGAAGAGATCCATGAGTTCTTCGACCATGTTCATGGCTTCCGCTTCCGCATCGCTGTCCGCCATCATCTCGAGCAGGGATCTCGCCTGTAACAGGAACTCGCCCACGGACATTTGAAGGTGCGCCAAGCGGGCACTGGATGAGGACTGGTTGAGCAGGATCTGCTCCAGCTCCTGTTCCACAGCCTGCTGTGCATCCCGGAGCGTAGCCATCATCTCTGCGAAGAGTGCATCCATGTCAGGCGGTGTCCTTTCTCGGCCTCACACCCAAGCCGTCCCGAGCGCGATCTCAAGGCGCTGCTCGATGCTCCGGAAGAAGATCGCCAGCTGCTCCGCCTCGTCATGGAGGTCCTCGTCGCCGCTGCGCACTTCGAGCAGCACGGCCAAGGTGTCGGCCTGGTCGGCAAAGTTGCGGGCCGCGTCCCCGAGCCACATCAACGCAGACAAGTCGACCGTCTTTGCAGCGACCAGTTGGTCAAGGCTACGGTCGATGGCGCTGGCCCCCTTTCGAAGGGTGTTGAGCATCTCGATAGTTGGACCGGCCACCTCAGGCAGTATCCTTCCTCAGCCTCATGCCCGGCCCGCTCATTGCTCGCCGATGACAATAGGCTGGCTGCTTACATCCCTCGCATCGAGCAGCTCGAACTCATAGCGTACGCTCTCCGGATCCGCTCCGTGCGGAAGGGGCGCAACCCTAAGGCTGACCTGTGCCGTTTCGCCGGGCTCGATGCGACCCAGGATGAACTCCACCGGGGGTCTCTCCGCCTCTCCATAGCCTCGCTCGAGCCAGAGGGTGGTTCGACCTTCCTCGACAGCCCTGTAGGCGTACTGGAGGCTGACGATCGCTCGATCCGAATTGTTCGTGACTTGGCAGCTGGCCAGCGACCGGTCGGCCGCGACCTGTGTGACCGTGCAGTCGCTCAGGGTCGCCGCATTTTCTGCGAGCGCCGGCCCTGCCAAGACGACTAATACAAGTAGCGCGTGTCGCATGCGTCTCCGTTCTTGGCCTCAGCGCCGGTGCGAAGGCTCCGGCCCTATTTGTCTCAGGTTGCCCTCAGCAACTCGGTTCGTTCCTTATCCAGATCGGGATGCAGCTCCGTCGAGTGGCTACACATGGTGCAGTGGACCGTCGACGCGCAGTCCGTGCCGACCACAGCCTGACGAAGGGGGTAGTGCACTGTACCCACCCCAGGGCTTAGCTGCGCGACGATGGATCTGAGCAGCGCTGCGCATCGCCCTGCTGCCGATGCATCATCACTACGCGCGACTCTTCGCACGCCCTCTCAAACTGGCGATCATGGTCCTTCAGTTCGTCCCGGCAGTTCTGCGCATCAAGCAGAACGCGATCGGCTTCGACGAGATAAGGTTCTAAAGCCCACATCCACTCCTCATGAAGTCGTCTTTCTAGGGACTCTGTCTCAGCTTGCAGTCTTTTTGCAAGGGCGGCTATGCCGTCCAGTTTCTTGTCAGCTTTCTCGCGTGCACCGGAATGGAAGCCTCCAGTTGCCGCGAAGTGGCTGTGGTAGCCCTCCTTCAATTCTTCGGCCTGTTCCGGGACGGTCGCGAGCAATGCGCGCGCTCTACCTAGATCGAGCAGACCTCTTCGACGACGATTGCGGGTGTCCACAATCAGCGACCAATAAAGGCTGTAGCAGGACAGGACGAGTGCAAAGGCGGAAAAGACTGCTGAAGCTATATCAGTCCAGTTGACTTCGTCGTTCACTTTCTCAGCCTCACCCAAGGTCCGCCCCACCTTCTTAGCATCAGGATTAAGATCAGAAATCCCCGTCGTGAGTCGAAATTGCCGTTCGTGTTTCGTCGGCGTACTGCTTCCGCTGCGCAGTATCGACGACCCCCTCAAAGGTTGGAGCCTGGATATTGATAATCGTGCCGTCGTCCAGCTTGATCAACGGCCCCTCAATCTCGGCTACTGTGTTCGTCGTGCTGATTCCGTGATAGTTCCCCTCGTAAACATCAAGGGTGATGAACTCATACCCTTTGCCGACTTCGAAAATGGCCATGCTCGCCGCTGTTGGTGCCATGCTCCACTAGCCGGCAGAGGCAGCAGCAGCAAGCCATTGCCTCCCGAAGGGCGAATGAGAGGTTCATTCACTCCTGCAGAGATCAGCCGGGACATCGAGACCCGGCGCGAGTTCCCAATAATCAGAGGCAAGGCCGAGCATCGCGACCTGCGCAGGCGCATCGGCGATGGAGGCTGGGCCAACGCACCTAATGATCTCCATTCCATCTTCCAGGAACGCCTGGCCCTCCTCGGACCCCTCCGCCTTCAGCGTAGGCTCCTAATCCAAGAACTGTTATGTCAACCACTCTGACCTAAGTGGGCGATTGTGGGCTTGCTGAGCCTCTGTCCGAAACCACTGTTGAGACCATCCTCCGAGCCGAGGACTTGGACCGATCACACCTTAACGTGCCTTCGGACCGGACCAAGCGAGTCGCCGATGCGGACTTGCAATCTGCAGTGGACAGATCGACCTTTGACGATCATATGTAAGTGTTAAGGCGGGCCCGGATGCGCGGAGTCTGTCGTTGAACGCTGCGGTGCCCAAGACGTCCGCTGCGGCATCCGGGAATTGCGAGCGTGCGCTTAAACGTCTAGCGTGCCGGCTAACTCACAAGGACCTCACAAGGAGTCGAGCAGAACCAGAGCACCCCAGAACGCAAAACCCCCGCGAGGTGGGCACCTCAACGGGGGGGATGCAAGACCAAGGGACGCCAATCCCTCACGGCCACCGATGTTTCAGGTCCGGTTTTAGCATCTCCTCCTATCGAAGCAAGCAAAAAGCGCATCCGTGCGAACGGACGAGTTTTGCCCGGTGCCTCTCGCCCAATCATTTGGACCCGAGGACCATGCTCCGACTTGCCAGCCCCGTTCCGGGCGAGGCGACCCGTCCCGTGCTGCCCAAGGGCACGCAGCGCAGCGATGTGGAACGTCTCCTGCCCGTCATCCGCCGCGCCTTTCGCCTATCGGAAGCCTGTGCGCTGACCCTGCTCGCCTTTATTCAGGCCACCCGCCCCTCCGACTGGACGGATCCCACCCGCGATCCGGTGTGCCATGCCATGCAGACCGCCATGGCGCAGCGCCTCGGCCTCACGCCGCGCGCCGTGCGCTACCACGAGATCACGCTCGAGCGCGCGGGCCTCCTGACCAAGACCACCGCAGCTGACGGCAGCCGTGGCTCGTTTGCCGGCGGTCGCATCGTGCAGGGCCTGAGCCTTGCGCCGCTGGTGGAGCACGTGCCCCAGCTCCTCCGGGCCGCGGCCGAGGAGGAGGCCGGCCGCCTCCACGACCTCGGTTTGCGGCGGCAGTGCTCAGCCGCGCGCCGCGTCCTGAAGGGCGCGCTGCAGCGGCTTTTGGAGCGAGCGCCCACGGCGCCCGAGACCCGCGATCTTCTTGCCTTCTATGGCAAGCTGCCCCGGCGCTACGACGGGCTCGACACTGCGGACCTCGAGAGCCTGCTCGCTAGCCTGGACGAGGCTGTGGAGAAGTGTGTGACCGCCGTCGAAATGCGGCAGGAGTCTTCCGGCGTGCCGGAACCAGGCTTCCGCCTATCCATACAAGTTACAACAAAAGACAACTCTGAATCTTGTGTCGCCTCCGCCGACGTTAAACGGCCAGCCGGCACGCCGGCTGACACTCCTTTGGTCGCGGCGCCACCCGGCGCCGACAAAGGCAGAGAACCACAGGCTCGCGACTTCCAGCGCGGGCACAAGCCCCATTGGCTGGAGACCTTCACCCCGCGACGGCTTTATGCGGCCTGCTCAGAGGACATGCGGATGTACCTCGACGCAGTAAAAGGCCAGCGTGCCTTGCCCAACGAGCTCGACTTGGTCCGAGCCGCCCTCCTCATTCTGCCGGATCTCGGCATCAACCCGAGCGCCTGGGACGAGGCGGCTGAGGCCATGGGCGACCTTGCAGCGGCTTTGGCGGTCATCGTCATCGACGCCCGCCGGTTCGATCCCGTGCGGCCGATCCGCAGCCCTGGCGGGGCGCTCCGTGCCTTTGCGCGACTCGCGATGGCCGGCAAGCTCAACCTGGCCGGCAGTCTGATCGGCCTTGTGGAACGGGCGAGGACCGAGTGACCCAGGGTCCGGGCGAGACGGCCATTCTGTCGCTCGACGGTCGGGCTGCAGGTTGTGCTTGGGCCACGCTTGCAAGGTCCGCCTCGGCGACGGAGGCAGCTATCCGGCTCCGCGCTTCGGGCGCTGAACGGCGCTGGCGAGACGGGCGCGCCGATCCGCACGGCTATCCACCTTGGCCGCCGGCCCAGGGTCAGGCCGACCAAAGCCGCAATGAGAGCCAGGCGACACCGAACGGAATCCTTCCGACGGTCAGCCGGAGCTGCCGCGCGCTCGTATTGTCATCCGGGCGGCCGCCCGGCTAGAGGCGGGTCGGATCAGGCGCAAGTCCTGGACGCCAGCCGGTCCATGATCCCGTTGAGCTTTCATCAGGGGCTTCGTTGCGTCCCCCGTGGATCGGGGCCGGGCTCTAGGCCGGGCCGGCGGGCCGGCCCACCCCGGAGCCAGGCCGCT
>NZ_VDFV01000095.1 GCF_006152145.1 Rubellimicrobium roseum
GTGAAGAGCCCCCAAAGCAATGGTATCTCCGAGGCCTTCGTCCGCACGCTGAAGCGCGACTACGTCCAAGTACCCCGCTCCCCAGCGCCGGGGACGTCCTCGGATTGCTCCCCTTCTGGTTCGAAGACTACAACACCCACCACCCTCACTCCGGGCTGAAGATGCGCTCGCCTCGCGAGTTCATTGCCGCCCAAACCGCAACCGCCTGAGTGTCCGGTGAAACGGGGGACAGATCATCTGGTTCTCCAGCTCGAGCTCTTTCATGCGCCGCACTTGGTTTGTCTTGAGCCCGCCGTACTCCTGATGCCAGCGATAGTACGTGACCTCCGTCACCCCGATCGCGCGCACCGCGTCCGCCACGCTCTGGCCTTGGGATGTGAGCACATCCACCTGCCGCAGCTTGACAATGACCTCCTCGGGTTTGTGCCTCTTCGACATCTGATCCGTCCTCCTCAGCTCAAAGAGCCTCGTTACATGGCGGAACACTTCCATGGGGGCGGATCAATTCTAAGCTGTGTCGTCAACGGTTCCATCGCCGACGCGGCCTATCGTGCGATTCCGTTGGGCGGCTCTAGAACTTCGCAGGAGTCGTCCAGCGTAGTAGGTTCCCCAAGGTACGCGACTCCGACCACTGGATTGGCATGAGCCGACGCGGTCGGAACGTGGCTCGTCGTAGCCTGTGAAAAGGGTATGAAACGGAACGAGCGTCCGCCCGACCTCGACTTCAGGTCGTCACGACGGCCGGGGAGGCCGAGTGACCCACGCGAATGCGTCACTTTGGTGCCGTGGCGGGCAAGCTGGCCGCTTCGACTGAAGGGCCGGACCTACGCTCAGAATTCATAGCCAGAACATGACGGCTGCGGCCGAGGTGATGGCCGACAGGAATACCTTGAGGCAGAGATCGAGGCGCATGGCGACGCGGTGCCCGTTCTTGAGGTAGCCAGACATGTTCGAATTCCCGTGGCGTCGTTCGTAGCGCTGCCTGTCGTGCTGGACTGGCTTGTCGCGAGCACTTGGGCTGAGGATGCAGGGCTTGATGCCCCTGTCCAGCAAGGCTTCAGGAAGCCAGTCGGCGTCGCAGCCCTTGTCGGCCAAGGACCAGTCGGGTCCTGGTAGGCTGCCGGATTGGGCCAGAGTGTCAGTGTGGCCGCTGACCTGACTGTCGCCCAGGAGAAACCGGCTGGGGCGCCGTTCCGCACTCAAGTGAGCCCGGGGGGGCACCTCAACTGACTTGTGATTGCTCCGTTGCCGATACAAAGCCGTCGCAGGTGCGTTGCGATGCCCTGAGATATGCCGGAGATGGCAGGAGTTGGGCTCTTCCTGCTCACGGCACTTCGATGATGGCGGTGCAGTGTCAAGCCGCATCAACGCCACATGCATAACAAACTCGCGCCACAGTACACGCTTTGGATGGGGTCACTCAACCTGAAGGAGATAGGTCATGGGCTATGTGCTGTTGGCGTCGTTCCTGGGTATCTTGGAGGCCGTGGTTGGCCTGGTCGTGTTTGATCTAGATGGGCTGGCTGCCCTGGGGGTCTGGTCCTTGGGCGGCAACCTGTCGGCCATGCTCGTCATCGCTCTCTGTCACATGTGGCCGACGCTCGTTGGGCCCAGGTCCGTGATCCCTGAGAGCGATCCGGAACAGGGTTTTGCCGACGCCCCAGCCTGAGTTCCAGGCCGCTTCGAGCGACGCGTGATCAGCCCTGTCACAGCGCGCTCTCTGACCACCACTCTGCCGGCTTGATTTGGCAGAGTGGTGCCAGGTCCCACGTGTCTCAGACTGCGGATCGTTGCCGCTGCCCTCCTCTCGCCTGGGCTGACCGGCTGCCGGACGGGCCAAGTCTGGCCATTTGCCGCGCAACCCTGATCTCGCGAACTGTCGACTCTGTGGCCAGCCTCGGACGATTCGGACCTGCTGTCGGCACGACATCCGGCTCATGGTTGTCCCCGGGGCCCGCCTGTCCATCGATGACCTCGTCATCGGGCTCATCTCGTGCGCCAGCGTCGACCTGACCGTGCCACGACGATATGGAAGCCGCCCGTCGAACGGCGTGCTCGAAATGGGCGAGGAGCAGCTTGGCTTGCACGATCAGGTCCGGCGAGACCTCCCGTTCCATCATCCTCGCGAGAAGAGCCTCCGTCGCACCCCTGAACTGCCGGGCCTCGCATTCGAGCCTCGGCAAGCGCACCCTGTCGGGAGCTTGTGACTTCGCGAGCCGGTCCAGTTGCACGGCCATGGTGCCCTGGGTCTTGTGCAAGGTCGCGAGGAGCTGACCATACGGTTCGTTCATCCTGTGCCACTCCTTGGGCCAAGTTCTGAGGGTGCGAGCACTGGAGCAATGGCTCGATCTTCGGCGCACAATGTCCCGGTGAACCACCTGACATCGGGATGGGTACTGGTCGCGGCACTCTTGCGACAACAATTAGTCAAGTATTGGATGATTGTTGCAGTAAAGAGGAAGAACATAATCGGCTGCTATGAGTGCTGCCTATCGGCCGGAGACCGTAGACGCCGACCTTCTGCCTAACCTAGGGTCATGACTCATGAACACGCGGATCTGGGTCCTGGTCTGAGCCGGAGCGAAATGGGCGGTTGGGGGAGATAGCTTGTGGGGTGGGACGCGCTTCGGCTTTGGGGACAGGGCGCGGTTCGCGTCGAAGCGCTCGCGGGTGGGATCGCCAACGACATATGGAGCGTGCGCATCCATGGGACGCCTGCGGTGCGTCGTCTCGGAGCCAGAAGCGACGCCGATCTCGCTTGGGAGGCCGAACTCCTCCAGTACCTCGACCAGGCAGGCCTGACCGTGCCGGTTCCGATCCCAACAGCGGACGGCCGGCTATTCGCGGAAGGCCTGATGGTGATGCCTTACATGGAAGGCGGCCCGCCCGAGACGGAGGCCGATTGGCATTGCGTCGCCGAAACGCTCCGCCAGATCCTTGACTTGACGCAAGGCTGGCCGCAACGCCCAGGCTGGCGATCATCGAGCGACCTCCTGCACGCTGAGACCGGGACAAAGGTCGATCTTACCGCGATGCCTCTCGAAGTCGTGGCTCGATGCAGAGTGGCATGGGCCCGGCTTAGCAGCCACCCGACCTGCGTCGTTCACGGCGACCCCAACCCTGGCAACATCCGGATGACCGCGGGGCGGGTCGCGTTGATCGACTGGGACGAGGCCCACGTCGATGTTCCCGACCTTGACTTGGTGCTCCCCCACAATGCCGCTGGTCTCGACGGCGACGCACATGACATCGCCTGGCAAGCGTCGGCCGCTTGGGAAGCCGCCGTCTGCTGGGGCGACGACTACGCCACAAGCGACTGGCAGAGGTTCGAGCGATCTGATCCCGACTCGAGTCGTTCGGTTGACGACTCACCGGTTCATAGGTCCTGGCCCTACGACGCTCCGACACACGGGAAATGACGTGGCAGGCGAAAGACGACTCGGTCGCGTCACATTCACTTTGACGAATTCACGTGGCAGCCAGGGGCAGTGTGGTTAAGACAGGCGGGACGCCCCACCGACTGTCAGGCGCCGTCCCGCTCGCGCCAACCCGCTTCCAACTCAGCCAGCGCCGCGAGCGTGCGTCGCACCTCCCGTAGCCCGAATGCCACCGCGCTGTGAAGTTCGTGCCCCTTGGCGGTCGGGCTCTCGTTTTTCAGCACCTGTCGCAGATGCTCAAGCGCCGCATCCATCGCCTTGATCCGCTCGTCTTTCTGCCTGCGACCCTCTGCCATCCCGGTCAGCACGGCGCAGGCATTCCGGCGCAGGGCGCTCACCTCGCCCACCATGCTCTCTACCGACATCGGGGGGCTTTCCGCTTCGGCGGCCCGGTCGAGAATGGCAACGGACTCATGAAGGTCGCGCAGCGCATCAAGGCGCCGCTGCATCAACCCTCGGTCCACGAACCTGCTCTCCTCTAGAGCTTCTTGGGCGAGCCAGACGGCTTCGTTCCACGCGCTCACATGCTCGGCCACGCGCGGGGTTCGTCCCTCCTCGACCGTGGCCTGGACCGCGTCGGAGAGCCGGGTGGCCGTGGCTTTCAAAGCCCGACGATAATGTCGGTCGAACCGCGCCTCGGCTCTGTCGGGCCAGACCAGCAGCGAGACGAGGGTGCCGATGGCCGCGCCCATCAGGATGCCGGCCGTGCTCACCAGGGCAGTCTGCAGAAGGTCCCCCCGGTCCCCCAGAGACATGCCCACCGCCGGCACCACTGCAAGCTGCCAAGCGGGCTGCAGCACCGAGGCCACCCCCACGACGCACAGTGCGCCAGCCAGCGCCACCGCCGTGCCCCAGCCTTCGGGCAGGAGCACGAGACACAGGAGACCCAGAAGGCTCCCCGCCAGTGCCGACTGCATCCGCATGAGGGCCTGCCCGATGGTCCCGCCAACCGTCCGCTGGAGGCTCGTGACGGCCATCATGATGACGAGGAACGCCTCCAAATCCCCCAGAGTGATCGCACCGACATAGGCCACCGCCGCCGCAACACCCGACTGCACTCCAAGTCGCGAGGCGTCCCGCCATGTGTCCCGGCTGATCCTGAACAGCCTATCCGGCATCGGTTCTCCCCTACGCGGTCAGTCAGAACGCGTCAGACCGGAAGCAGTTGCACTCTGGTGCTGTTCATCGGCGACGCAGCCCACGTCGTGCCCCGATGACCCTGAGCCGGATCAATGGGTGCGAGCAGGAGCAGGACTGGTGCTATGGCTGCCGTGCATGGCGGGAGTTCTGCTCGGCAGTTCGTAGGCTGCTTTGCCCTTATTCAGAATCAGTAGGGACGAAAACGGATCACGCGAGAAAGATAACGACGCCTCCGACAACTTGTCAGTGGCACGCGAGTAATCAGACGAAAGGCAGCAGGAGCCAATGCTGTAAACCGTCTCTCGTCTTCGGAGAACCAGCGAAGTCTGCCCATGTCCGGACCTGACCCAAGTGGCGGATAGTTGAAGGAGAGCGCGACTGGCCGAGAGGGCCAAAGCCGCTGTCGGCCGTGAATTTTGGACGATCATCCTAGGCTGGCTTGACAGCAATCTGGCCAGCGTGGGTCCGGAGGGAGGAGACGCCAACTCCGGGCCCAATTTGATGAGAGCGGCGGTCGCTCGGTCACGGCCCTCCGGACGTGAGGAGGGAGTGTCTCAACGGGAGCCGAACCGCAGCGAGGCCGCCAATGCGATAACGGCCCGGTGAATCAAGCGTCCGACCTGGCGAACTGGACCACTCCTCCCCTTGGCTGGAAGATCTCTCGGCCGGGACGAATCCGCCTCCTCAAGATGATGTTGGAGGTCGGCTTTGTAGCCCTTTGTAAGGACCTCTTGTGCGCTGGCGGCGTCCCCTCGGATCGATGACCGGGTATGTGTTGACTGCAATGGGTTCATGGTGCCCTAGAACATCGGAGGATAGGAGATGTTCCTTTGACTGGACCTGTCCTTTAGGTGACTGACTCTTCGCCCAAGGCTGGCTCAACCGTCACCTGTGGTGGTCCATTCCGTTGCTTTAGGAGACTGCCTTCGGCGAACCACGCCTCAGACAGGACGACCACAGCCCCCGTAAGTAAGCCGGGATGCTGTTCGTCACCTGCACGATGTTGAGGGGCCTGAACCCTGGTCGATCCAATGAGAAGCCCAGAGATCCCGCTAGTCTCTCTGATAGCGGGCTGCTTGCCCTGACTTGCGGCTGTTTTGGACTGCGCCGAGTTAGACGTTTCCGGTTTGGGCGTGGGTCCGGGAGACGGAGAGGGAC
>NZ_VDFV01000096.1 GCF_006152145.1 Rubellimicrobium roseum
TGCGCCAAAGGGGTCCCGTTTGGACGCCGATCACCCCGGAAGCGGGGTCCTTATTCCATGCTGATCAACAGCGGAGGGCCGTCGCGCTCCGGATCCCCCGCCGCCGCTCGGACGGCGCTCCGAACCCGCTCGCCGGCAGAACAGGGGTGAGGAGGCGCAGGGACAGCGGGGCGCAGGGGCGCAGGCCCGGCCCCGACCGGCGGAGGCCCGGGCGCAAGGTCCACCTGGCCACGGACACGGCGATCGGAGAGGCCCCGAGAGGGAAGGCCACATCCGGCCGCGACGGGACCCACGATACCCGAACCGGCCAATCGGCTGTCCACCAGGCGTGGCGCTAGGGCCGTCCTCCCGATCCCACGAGGACAGGCAAACTCACCCCCCGCTTAAGTCGCGCGGCAATGCCCAGCAGAGCCCAAAGTGCCGCATGCAGCCTTCGAGTGCTTCTCTGCTCGTCATCGCCCCAAGGCACCGTCAAGGACGGACTGGAGGTCATGGATCCGGAACGGCTTGCGCAGCATCACGGCCTCCTGCCCGGCGGCGGCCTCGATGGCCTCACTGTCGGAGTAGCCGCTCATGAAGACGATCGGGAGCCCGGGTCGTTGCGCCTGTACGGCCCGCGCGACTTCGGCGCCCGTCATGTTGGGCATGGCAAAGTCCACAAGAAGCAGATCGGGTTGGCTGTCCCGAAGCATGGACAACCCGGCTGCCCCATCCTGCGCCTCCAGGACCCGGTAGCCCAAGGCGTCGAGAGAGGCGACCAGCATGGCCCGGACATCGGGGTCGTCGTCCACCACAAGGACCGTGGCCTGCGGGCCGTCCGACTTGGCATCGGGGGTCGTCTCTGGGTCGGGACCGGGCTCGGGACGCTCAATCGTTCGAGGCAAGAGGATGCGTACCGTCGTGCCTTGGCCGATCCGACTCTCGATCCGAACCGTGCCCCCGGTCTGTCGCGCGATTCCATATACCTGACTGAGGCCCAGGCCGGTGCCCTTGCCCACGTCCTTGGTCGTGAAGAACGGATCCAGAGCTCGGGCCAGCACCTCAGGCGACATGCCAGTGCCGGTGTCGATCACAGACAACTCGACATACTCGCCCGGACTGAGCTCCGCATCCTGACCCACCTGCCGAAGAGCCGTCGTGATCCGCAACTCTCCACCGTCCGGCATGGCATCCCTCGCGTTGATGGCCGTGTTGAGCACCGCCATCTCGAGCTGGGTGGAGTCGGACAGCACGGCACCATCCCCGTCCAGATCCAGCGAGAGCCGGATCATCGGTCCGAGAGACCGGCTCAGCAGATCGTGCATTCCCTGCACCATATTCGAGACGATCACCGGTTTTTGCTCGATGCGCTGTGCCCGCGAGAAGGCGAGAAGCTGCCCTGTCAGCCTTGCGCCCCGCTCGGCGGCCTGGATGCCGGCCTCAGCAAACCGCCTGACCCGCTCCACGTCGTCGGGCTTGCGGCGGATCAGGTCCAGCGAGCCGACCAGTGCGCCCAAGAGATTGTTGAAGTCGTGCGCGATGCCCCCCGTGAGCTGGCCCACGGCTTCCATCTTCTGGGCCTGTCGGAGCGTCTCCTCGGCTCGCACCTGCGCAGTCACATTGCGGCTGCTGCCGAAGATGCGGGCGATCCGGCCTTCGGCGTCCCGGATAGGCACGAGCGCGTTGTCCCAGTGCTGGGTGCCGCCCGGCAGGTCGAAGGCCTCGCGGTACTCGATGATCTCGCCGGTCTCGATCACGTTCCGATAGGCGGCGATCACCTGCTCAGCCAGGGCGGGCGGCAGAACGGCATCGATGCGCTTGCCGGCCACCTCCTTCTGTCGGAACCCCAGTTGCGTCTGATGCGCAGGGTTGACCTGCTCGATTATGAAGCCGCCGTCGGGCTCGACCCGGATCACGAAGAGCGCCTCCGCCGTGGTCTCGAAGTAAGCTCGGTAAAGGGCGTCGGCTTCGCGGCGCGCGGCCTCCGCTGCCTCAAGCGCGGCGCGGGTTTCCTTCTCGGCGGTAATGTCCCGACCAATGGCATAGAGAAGGTCACTCTCCGGTCGCACGGTCCAAGAAATCCAGCGCCAACCACCATCCTTGTGGCGATAGCGCGCCTCGAAGCCGAAAACGGGCTGGCCGGTGGCGAGTTGCCGGTATCCGGCTGCAATGCGCTCGGTGTCGTCGGGGTGCCGGATCTCGGCAACGTTGCGGCCTGTGAGCCTCTCCGGATCCCACCCGAGCACCTGTTCCCAGGCCGGGTTCACGCTCAGGTAGGTGCCATCAAGGCGGATGACCCCCATCAAGTCGGGCGCGATCCGCCAGATGCGGTCCCGCTCGGCTATGGCGCTCGCGACGCGCTGCTCCAGCGTCTCGTTGAGGTCGCGAAGAGCGGCCTCGCTGGCCTCAAGGGCGGTCCGCTCCTGGCGCAGCTCCGTCTCACGGGCAGCCAGCTCAGCGATGTGCATCTCCGCCTCTCGCTGCCGGGCCCTGGCCCGCAAGGCGGCTCGCGCCGCCGAGATCAGCGTCGCGGCATGGAGGGGTCGTTCCAAGATCGTCACGTTGCCAAGTCGCTCGGCCAAGTGAGAGGGCTGCGTATCCGAGCCATGCTTCGTGCTGAGAAGCACGATCGGCAGATCCGACCAGAGCGGTTGCCGGGTCAGCCATCCCCGGATGCGCACAAGACCGCTTTCGACAAGGGCTTCTTCGGCTAGAATGAGCGCGCCAGCGCTACCCCCATCAAGCGCATGCACCACGTCGTCGGCCGAGCCCTGGATCATGCAGTCGATGCAGGCGCCCTTGAGAATGCCGGCGATCACTTGGGCGTCGCGTCCCAAGGGCGCCAGAATGGCGATGCACTGCGCCATGAACGGCTTACCCTACCTCACGATCGGCCAGAAGCTCCCCACCGTCGCCTTGGTAGGTGGGCACACCCGTGAGGACGCCTGAGAACTGCCGCAGAGGCTCGCCGACCCGCAATCCGCCGCCGTCAATCCGGTACTCGCGAATGCTGGCCTCGTGGCCGCCGGTGCGCTTCTTCACTACCGAGAGGGCGCGCCGGAGCTCGGCCGAGGCCTCAAAGAACCGCAAGAGCAGGATCGTGTCTGCCAGATAGGTCAGGTCCACGGATGATTGCATCTGACCCACAACCCCATGCTGAGCCAAGACCAAGATTGAGAGAATGCCCTGCTGGTTCAGATACGTCAGGAGCTCGTGCATCTGCAGGAGCATGAACTGCTCTTCGGGCATCGCGTGCTGGTAGCCGGACAGGCTGTCGAGCACGACCACGCGTGCGGCCTCATTCTGAACATGACGGCGCACGATGCTCGCGAGCTCGCCAGGCGACAGCTCCGCCGGATCAACCTGCAGAAAGGCAAAGCGTTCGCCATGCGCCTGGAGATCAACTCCAAGGCCTGCCGCTCTCCTGTAGAAATTGCGCCGGGTCTCGTCGAAGCTGATGAACAGGGCGCACTCGCCGCGTCGCAGAGCCGTCACGACGTACTGAAGCGCAAGCGTCGACTTGCCCGAGCCGGCCGGTCCCATGATCAGGGTGCTTGTGCCCCGATCGAGGCCGCCGCCCAGCAGGCGGTCCAGTTCGGGCATGCCGCTCGGGACCTGCTCGCCCTCGACAAAGCCGTTGTTGTGTTCCGCCGCGATCAGACGGGGAAAGATCTCAAGGCCGCCCCGGCGAATGACGTAGTCGTGGAAGCCCCCTCGAAACGCACGACCGCGCATCTTGAAGACGCGAAGCCGTCGCCGCTCAGCACCATAGGCGATGGTGGTCTGCTCGAGCCGCACCACCCCGTGGACCAGGCTGTGCAGATTGGCATCATCCATCTCCTCGGTCAGGTCGTCGATGAACAGGACAGTGCAACCTTGCCTGGCGAAGTAGTGCTTCAGGGCCAGCACCTGGCGGCGGTAGCGCAGTGATGAGCCGGCGAGCAGGCGGATGTCGGAAAGGCTGTCGAAGACGACGCAGGCCGGCGAGAGGCGCCCGACCTCGTCCATGACCATGCGCACCGTCTCTCCGAGCTCGAGCTCAGACGAGTAGATGACGGACTGCTCGCGGCTGGGATCCAGACTGAACTCGGGGGGAACCAGTTCAAAGATCTCGATGCCATCCAGAGACCAGCCGTGGGTCTCGGCCGACTGGATCAGTTCGTCGCGCCCTTCCGACAGCGTAATGTATAGGGTGCGCTCGCCACGTGACTGCGCGGCCAGCAAGAACTGAAGGGCCAGAGTCGTCTTGCCCGAGCCGGGACGGCCCTCGATCAGGTGGGCGCGGGCTTGGGCGTAACCACCAGCCAAGATGGCATCCAGTTCGGCGCTTCCCGTCGCAACCTCTAGGCCGTCAGACACTCTGCTCTCCCGCCCAAGAACCTAAATCCACCACGGTCCGAAGCAACTCATGGACTTGGCTGGAGCAAGGCTTGGCTCTTGGCCGACCTGATCCGTCAAATGTGCTCACACGTTCTGATCGTCCACAACCAAGCCCATGATTGCGTCTCGTGGTCCGGCCTTCATGCGCTAGCGGCTTTCCTTGCGCAACAGGTCAAGCCATGAGTGGGGGCGAAAAGGTCGCGAGCCGATGCGAGTCAGGATGTCGAGCAGGTCTCAACGTCACGCGGCGTTCCCGAACGCGACAGCTTCGCGGAGCAGAAGATTGGCCAGCCCTTCTTCCGCTCCCTTCGTTGCGCCCTCGGTTGCAGCCGCGCCTTCAGTTGCAGCAGGCTCCTCGGTCACATTTGTGCCGGTTGCGGCGTCATCACCAGCCCCAAACAGGCCCAAGAGCCCGCCAAGCAGGAGCAGAAGGACCACGGCTCCGATCACGTACCATAGCCAGGAGGATCCGCGTCCCGCGGTCGTACCGGTCGTGGTCACCTTCGGGTCGCGGTAGTCGTTTGGCCCGTTTGCCAAGGTTGATCTCCTTCCCAGTCGGGCCTGCGGCTCTGCGCACGCTGAATGACTGTCCGATGTGCAAGTTCCGCCGGGCGGGTCACGTCCGTCAATGAGGTGGAGTTTCTGGGTGTAGCGGGTGCGGCCATGGTCATGCGGCCTCGGTGGAGATGAGGGTGGGGTTTTGGCCGGGCGGGGCGTCGAGCTCGGCCATGGCCTCGACCTGCATGTAGCGGTGCTGGAGCTGCCACTCGTCGTTGGCCTCGAGCAGGACGGCCCCGATCAGGCGCACGATGCTGTCCTCGTTGGGGAAGATGCCCACCACGTCGGCGCGTCGTTTCACCTCCTTGTTGAGGCGCTCGAGCGGGTTGGTGCTGTGCAGCTTGACCCGGTGCTGGCTGGGGAAGGTCATGTAGGCCAGCACGTCCGCTTCGGCTTCGTCCATGAGGGCACCCAGCTTGGGCCAGCGGGGACGGAGCTGGTCGGCGACATGCCTCCAGGTCTCGACTGCGGCTTTGTGGTCAGGCTGGAGAAAGGCCTGCCGGATGGCGGCAGCCACGACCGTGTGCTGGCCCTTGGGCACATGGGCCAGGGCGTTGCGCATGAAGTGGACCCGGGGGCTGTTGAAGAACCCTCTTTCAGGCTGCGCTGGGAGCTGGGCCGCCTGGTGTTGGTGACGCCGCGA
>NZ_VDFV01000097.1:2500-5436 GCF_006152145.1 Rubellimicrobium roseum
CCAGGTATCTTGAGACTGAATACATAGGTCACAAGAAGCGAACCCGGGGAACTGAAACATCTCAGTACCTGGAGGAAAGGACATCAATAGAGACTCCGCTAGTAGTGGCGAGCGAACGCGGACCAGCCGAGCCAGGAGAGTGACCAGAACCGTCTGGGAAGACGGGCCGGAGCGGGTGACAGCCCCGTATGGGAAGCTCGAATGGACGCATTAAGTAGGGCGGGACACGTGAAATCCTGTCTGAAGATCGGGGGACCACCCTCGAAGGCTAAGTACTCCTTGCTGACCGATAGCGAACCAGTACCGTGAGGGAAAGGTGAAAAGCACCCCGACGAGGGGAGTGAAACAGTTCCTGAAACCGGACGCCTACAAGCAGTCGGAGCCTCCTTGAGGGGTGACGGCGTACCTTTTGTATAATGGGTCATCGACTTGGTCTCACGAGCGAGCTTAAGCCGGTAGGTGGAGGCGGAGCGAAAGCGAGTCTTAATAGGGCGTTTTAGTTCGTGGGATCAGACCCGAAACCGAGTGATCTAGCCATGGCCAGGCTGAAGGCTGGGTAACACCAGCTGGAGGGCCGAACCCACACCTGTTGAAAAAGGTCGGGATGAGCTGTGGCTAGGGGTGAAAGGCTAATCAAACTCGGAGATAGCTGGTTCTCTGCGAAATCTATTTAGGTAGAGCGTCAGACGAATGCCCTCGGGGGTAGAGCACTGGATGGGTGATGGGGTCCCACAGACTTACTGAGCCTAACCAAACTCCGAATACCGAGGAGCACTATCTGGCAGACACACGGCGGGTGCTAACGTCCGTCGTGGAGAGGGAAACAACCCTGACCTCCAGCTAAGGCCCCCAATTCACGGCTAAGTGGGAAAGCAGGTGGGACGACCAAAACAACCAGGAGGTTGGCTTAGAAGCAGCCATCCTTTAAAGATAGCGTAACAGCTCACTGGTCTAGACAAGTTGTCCTGCGGCGAAGATGTAACGGGGCTCAAGCCGTGAGCCGAAGCTGAGGATGCATCGCAAGATGCGTGGTAGCAGAGCGTGGTGTGACATAGTCCCCTGTCTCTTCTGCAGGCTCGACCTGCAGGGGAGACGCGGGGCTTTCGATGAAGCCGGGGCGTGAGCCATCCGGTGGAGAGATCACCAGCGAGAATGATGACATGAGTAGCGACAAAGGGGGTGAGAGACCCCCTCGCCGAAAGTCCAAGGGTTCCTGCTTAAAGCTAATCTGAGCAGGGTGAGCCGACCCCTAAGGCGAGGCCGACAGGCGTAGTCGATGGGAACCGGGTTAATATTCCCGGGCCAGGAGGATGTGACGGATCGCAGAGCTAGTTTGCCCTTATCGGATTGGGCGGGCTGGTGAGCGGTTCCTGGAAATAGCCCTCCGTAAGATCGTACCCTAAACCGACACAGGTGGACTGGTAGAGAATACCAAGGCGCTTGAGAGAACGATGTTGAAGGAACTCGGCAAAATACCTCCGTAAGTTCGCGAGAAGGAGGCCCGTCTTGTGCGCAAGCATGGGGCGGGGGCACAAACCAGGGGGTGGCGACTGTTTACTAAAAACACAGGGCTGTGCGAAGCCGCAAGGCGACGTATACAGTCTGACGCCTGCCCGGTGCTGGAAGGTTAAAGGGAGGGGTGCAAGCTCCGAACTGAAGCCCCAGTAAACGGCGGCCGTAACTATAACGGTCCTAAGGTAGCGAAATTCCTTGTCGGGTAAGTTCCGACCTGCACGAATGGCGTAACGACTTCCCCGCTGTCTCCAACATCGACTCAGCGAAATTGAATTGCCCGTGAAGATGCGGGCTTCCCGCGGTTAGACGGAAAGACCCCATGCACCTTTACTCTAGCTTCGCACTGGCATCAGGATTGCGATGTGCAGGATAGGCGGTAGGCTTTGAAGCGGGGACGCCAGTTCCCGTGGAGCCGTCCTTGAGATACCGCCCTTCGCCATCTTGATGTCTAACCGCGGTCCGTTATCCGGATCCGGGACCCTGCGTGGTGGGGAGTTTGACTGGGGCGGTCGCCTCCCAAACTGTAACGGAGGCGCGCGAAGGTTGGCTCAGGGCGGTCGGAAATCGCCCGTTGAGTGCAATGGCATAAGCCAGCCTGACTGCGAGACTGACACGTCGAGCAGAGTCGAAAGACGGCCATAGTGATCCGGTGGTCCCGCGTGGAAGGGCCATCGCTCAACGAATAAAAGGTACGCTGGGGATAACAGGCTGATACTGCCCAAGAGTCCATATCGACGGCAGTGTTTGGCACCTCGATGTCGGCTCATCTCATCCTGGGGCTGGAGCAGGTCCCAAGGGTATGGCTGTTCGCCATTTAAAGAGGTACGTGAGCTGGGTTTAGAACGTCGTGAGACAGTTCGGTCCCTATCTTCCGTGGGTGCAGGAGACTTGAGAGGAGTTGCCCCTAGTACGAGAGGACCGGGGTGAACGTTCCACTGGTGGACCGGTTGTCGTGCCAACGGCAGTGCCGGGTAGCTATGAACGGACAGGATAACCGCTGAAGGCATCTAAGCGGGAAGCCCCCCTCGAAACCAGGTCTCCCTGAGGACCGTGGCAGACCACCACGTCGATAGGCCGGAGATGCACGCGCAGCAATGCGCTCAGTTGACCGGTACTAATCGTCCGATAGGCTTGATCCGATCCAGTGACGGGAAGGACCTTCCCCGCTGCGACCGAAGTCATGCACCATCCCAACACACCATGTGCGCATGGCTTGGAACACTGATGTTCACAGGGTCCTGATCCGGTCTGGTGGCCATAGGCGCCGCGATACACCCGATCCCATCCCGAACTCGGCCGTTAAGCGCGTCGCCGCTGATGGTACTGCGTCCCAAGACGCGGGAGAGTAAGTCACCGCCAGACCTGACCAGGACCCCCATCTCTTTCCTCACACACCACCCCAGCCCCGCCCCAGCGCGAGG
>NZ_VDFV01000098.1 GCF_006152145.1 Rubellimicrobium roseum
CGCCTCCCGTTTGGCAACCTTGAATCACTCGCCGACCAGCTAGGGAATCCTCAAACGTCAACAAGCCCTAGAAGCCGACTCCATTCGAGCGCGTGACCCGGGGTCGTGCCGGCGGGCCGGAACATGGGGTCCCCCTCGTAGACGCGATCCACCTCCCAGCCTTCGGTGAAGTGCTCGGCCACGCGCCATCGTTGCGCACGGGCGTGCCGGTCGATGATGAGCCCGGCGATACGCTCGGCCATGTCAAGCCAGCGCGCCTCGCTGGTGGCCTCAAAGGCCGCCATCAGGGCCTCGGTCAGGTGCATGTTCGAGTTCTGGCCACGATAGGTGTCCAGGGACTGCCAGTCTCGGGCATACTCCTCGGTGGTGGCCCCGGCCGCGTCGTCCCAGAACCATTGAAGTAGAACGCCAGTGGCGTCATCCAGCAAGCGGCGCGCGTCGGGGTGCCCGACCACCAGGGCCGAGGATGCGGCGAGGATTACGAAAGCATGGCCATAGGCCTGCTTGGTCGGGTTGGTGGGACCCTCGCCATCCACCTCCCAAAAGTACCCACCGTCGCGCGCGTCGCGGTGCGAGTTCCACAGGAAATCCATGCCGTGGTCGATCAGGCGGTCGGCCCCGGGCAAACCCAGCTGATGAGCGATGGCGAAGCAGTGAACCATTCGGGTGGTCTCGTGGAGCTTGCGCCGTGACCCATGGGGACCAGCTTCGGCGAGGGGGCGGCCGTCCTCGGCCAGGTTGAAGAAGCCTCCCGCGGGGTTCGCCGCGCTGCGCTGGAAAAGGGTAATGAGCCGCTCGGCCTCGCCCAGCAGCCAGCGGCGGTGAACCGGCCGCTCGACCATTCGCGGCGCTTCCGCCCCGATCCACGGTCCGTCCTTGCTGCCCTGCATCTCGATCCTCCCAAGTCCCGCTCGGCACTCGGGCGACAGGCTTGCATCATTGAGCCCGTCCGCCACCGGCCAGTTGCTTGAGTCAACCCGATCCACGCCTCCGGATCGATGTGGACGGCTCTGCAGCTTCCTTTACCGCACTTGGCCAGCCCTTGTTTTCGTTTTCCGATGCCCTGACATCGAGCCGATGCGAGAAAGGGCAACGAGCCCCCCGCAGGACTCGTGCCGCGAAGCTTCCGAGACAGTACTCTCTGCGTCTGATCACGCAGACGCTCCCTGTCAGAACAGTGTGTTCATTTCCTCCGGCCGCGGCAGCGTCTTGCCATCCGGCCGGTCCAGCGCATCAATGCGCGCGATGTCCTCCGTGCTCAGCGTGAAGCTCCAGACATCCAAGTTCTCGGTAACCCGGGTCGGATTGGCGGTCTTGGGCAGGACCACGAGGTCCTGCTGCAGGTGCCACCGAATGACGACCTGCGCAGGAGTCTTGCTCAGCCGGGTTGCGATGTCCGTCACGACCGGCTCTCTCAGCAGGGCAGCGCCCTCCCCGCCGAGTGGGCTGTAGCTCTCGGTCACGATGCTATGAGCGGCATGCCAGTCGCGGATGTCGCGCTGCTGATAACGGGGATGAAGCTCGACTTGGTTGACGGCTGGCACGACGCCCGTCTCGCCGATGAGGCGATCGAAATGCGAGGGCAGGAAGTTGGACACCCCGATGGACCGGACCCGGCCCTGCGCCCGGAGCTCGACCAGCGCCCTCCAGGTCTCGGCATAGCGGTCGTGTTCCGGCACGGGCCAGTGAATCAGGAAGAGGTCGAGGTAGTCGAGCCCCAGGCGCTTCAAGCTGCCCTCAAGAGAGCGGAACGTGCTGTCGTAGCCCTGATCGCGGGTGCGCTCCTTGGAGGTAATGAAGAGTTCGCCGCGCGGGACCTCGGCCTCGCGCACCGCCCGACCGACCCCTTCCTCGTTGTCATAGCCCTGCGCAGTATCGATGTGGCGGTAGCCCGCCCTGATGGCGGCGCCGACTACACCGGGCGCGTCCTCGTCCGGCAGACGCCAGACGCCAAAGCCCAAACGCGGGATGTGGTGTCCATCGTTGAGAGCGATCGTTTGGCTAAGAGGCATGGAGCTCGGCATCTTTCCTTGGGACACGCACATGGATTGGCTGCTGGTTCCGCAGGCGCCGAGCAAACAGCGGCGTGTGAATTCTAGCTCATCGCTGCATGGGGGCCAGAGTGCACCTGCCAAGCAGATCGGCGTATTTCGGTCAAATCAGACTGCCCACTCAGGCCACACGGAACCCGCATCCCGACGCATCAATTCGAACGCCTGCCCGACCTCGACGACCTTGATGCGGAGGAGCGCGTGGGCGCGCTGGTGATCCGGTGCGGCCGAGTTCGACGGCGACCACTACGACGTCCTGACCCCGGCCGCCAGGAACCTGGCGGCCGGGCGGCCCCTGTCGGCCACGCTGGCGCTGATCGGCTTTGGCCTGTTCAACAACCGATCGAGCCGCTAACTGGAATGCCGCTCGGCACCATCTGGACTTTGCGAGCTTGGCGTCCGCGGCCCCGGACTATGGCGTGATCGAGCCCCACGACGCCTATATGGTGCGCCTAAAGGCAGAGCACGGGCGCAAGAGAGAAGCGGAAATCGCCATCTGTTCGCCAAGCGGTCGAGATCCGTTTCAGCCCGTCACGCGACCTGCATTCGCCATGCCTTGGAACCTCCGCCGAGCCCTTCAGGTTATTCTGCAGTGCGGCAAGACTCAGGCTTCCCGACCTGGCTGTCGCCTGCCCATCATGGAGATCTGGCATGAACGCTAGCATAAGCTCAAACGCTCACCCGCCTCCCATCTATCATCAGCCCGGCTCTCGGGACGCGCAGGCCGAGGCACGAGCCCGGCTCTTCCGGGGATCAGCGCGGGGGCTGGCGGTCGGAGCCGTTGCCGCAGCTACGCTCGGGGCGCTGGCCGTGCTCAATCACCGCCGTGCCATAGCGGCCGAACAGGCCCACCCACCGATCGGGCGGTTTCTCGATGCCGATGGCGTGCGGCTGCACTATTTCGAGCGCGGGGCGGGGTCACCGCTGGTGCTGCTGCACGGAAACGGCGGCATGATTCAGGATTTCCTGTCGAGCGGTTTGGTGGACAAGGCGGCCCTGCGGCATCGGGTCATCGTCTTCGACCGGCCAGGCTATGGCTATAGCGAGCGACCGCGCGACAAGCTCTGGACGCCGGAGGCGCAAGCGGACCTCCTGGCCTCCGCTCTCCGTCAAATCGGTGTGGCCAAAGCCACAGTGCTTGGGCATTCTTGGGCGTGCGCGGTCGCTGTGGCGATGGCCGAGCGTCATCCTGACGTGGTAGGTAGCCTCGTGCTGGAAGGTGGATATTTCTATCCTTCGGTCCGTCTCGACGTTGTGCCCATGTCGCTCCCTGCGATCCCGGTCGTGGGTGACATTCTCCGTCATACAGTGTCGCCTTGGGTCAGCCGCTTGCTCTGGCCACGGCTCATGCGGAAGATCTTCGGGCCCGCGCCGATGCCGGAGAAGTTTCACGCCTTTCCCCGCGAGATGGCGCTTCGCCCGTCGCAACTGAGGGCCAGCGCCGAAGAGACCGCCCTGATGATCCCCGCCGCTGTCACAGCTCAAGGCCGCTACGCCCGGATCCGGGTGCCGGTCACCATCATCGCCGGCCAAGGCGACCGCATGGTCATGGCACGCTACCAATCGGCGCGGCTCCATGAGGAAATCTCGCAGAGTACCTTCATCTGCCTGCCTGGCACGGGTCACATGGTCCATCAGACGGCGACAGCCGAGGTCCTCGGTGCGGTCGAACATGTAGCGGCCAAGGCGGCCTGATGTCCGGCCAGCCAGAGGGTTGTTTTCGGCTCTCCCTCAGGCGCGGAAGAACGTATGCCGGACCATGAGGCAGACGGCCTCTGCGAAGCAGCTACCATGGCCGCAGATCGGCTCAAGCAGCTGGCCCTGGAACCCGCCCGGGCGCATTGTGAGGACCTCACCGCACAATCCCATCCTCAGCGCTCATCCTGCTGGGGCTGCGACAAACACGAGGCCGCATCAAGTCCATGCTTGCCAAAACACCAGTAGAACATCGCGGTCTGGCCAGGGTGCTGGGCGATCCGGGGTGTGCGAATCCTTGGCCTTGCCGGCACGCGCTTCGTCCGCTGATGGAAGCATTCAGGTTGACATTAGGGATGCTAAACCCAGCTGCCGCATGCCCCACGCTTCAAGGGCGCACTGAGCAAGGTGTCACCGGTATCTCGTTTGGCTTCACCAAAAAAGTTTCTGACCCATAGACCATCGCTCGACCGGCTCTGTTGCGCAGATCGGCTTGAGGTCGATCTCCCCCTGATCCCCGTCGGCTTTATGCAACGCGGATCGTGTCGGGTGTGCCGAGCTGGGTGAAGCGGTTGAGAAGGGCGGCACGGATCTGAAGCTCGGCGGTCTGGCGGCTGGAAGTTCGAGCTGAAAGCCGTTCGCCCAGGAGCTTGAGGCACCGCATCCTGGCCTCAACGAGACTTCGCCGGTGATAGCCGCTCCAGGTTCGTCAAATGGCTTGGCCGAAGCGGTGGCTGGCTCGCAGGATGTCGTTGGGGGCGGGGGCTCCGGGTGCGGTCTCGTTCCAGGGGCGTCCGTTCCGGCGGGTGGGAATGACGGCCTTGGCTCCTCGGGCGGCGACGGAGGCGTGGCAAGCACGTGTGTCATAGGCTCCGTCAGCCGTGACCGTCCCGATGGGCTCCTCGGGCGGGATCTGCTCCAGCAGCTTGGGGGGCATGGGTCCACCACCCCCGCGGCTTTCGGTCACCACGATCGCCCGTACCTCCAGCGTCTCTGTGTCGATCAGATGAAGCTTGCACCACTGCCTGGGGCGAGAGGCACCGTGCCTTCGGGCCGACCACTCCCCTTCGCCCATGGCCTTGATCCCGGTGCTGTCGATCAAGAGGTGCAGGGCGCCCGTGCCAGGGCGGCAAGGGATGGTGACCGTCAGATCATTCTGGCGTCGGCAGAGCGTGGCTCGAAGGCCGGCACAGGCCAGTCCAGCTTGGCGAGCTTGAGAAGGCTCGCCACCAGCCTGCCTCGCCATGGGGCTCGGACCCGTGGCGCTCCCAAGGCTCGATCTGGCGCAAAGGCAACCCGAACAGCGCCCGTCACGCATCGGACAGGTCTGGATCGCAGCGTCCGAGAACGTGGCCGGGCGACCGCGACGCCCGCCCGGGGCGGCTACCCGCTCCGTCTGGGGATCAAGCCAGATCAGCAACGAGCCACGCTGCTTCAGGACCGCGTTGTACGTGGGCCAGTTCGTCGTGCAGCAGGTCGAAAGGACAGGCTTGCTCATCCCCGCCGCCCAACCTGCCTGGCCTACAAGGGGAAGCCCACGCGATTTGCGCAACAAAGCCGTCCCTTCCGGACCTGACCGTCGTCGATGGCCACACGCGAGAGGCGCTCTCGACAGGGCCGAGAGCAAGCGGTCGGGCCTATCAGGCGGTCGAGGTCTT
>NZ_VDFV01000099.1 GCF_006152145.1 Rubellimicrobium roseum
CTCATGGCGGCCCAGATAGGGGCCACGAACCCCTACGCGACCATCCCCCACAAGATTGGGCAACAACCCCAGTGCAAACACTTCTGAAGGACCTGGGACGCTCACGACGGGAAAGGCGAGCCGCTCCCGGATGAACTCCTTCGTTGCTTGGTCAAGCGACCGGGTGCCCGCTGCGACCTCGTGGAGCCGGTTATGCAGTCCCTGCAAGACCAAGCGGTCGCAGACATGGATGCAGAACTGGACAACGCTCCTGCGCTCGACGAGAGCGGGGTGAGGCGGCCCCACGGACTCCGCCCCTTCGCGTCTGCGGTGCCGCCCGACACTCCGGCGTAGATAAAGCGGCCCTCGTCGTCCTATACCCTATGTACGGCGCTCCCGCTCGTCTGCACCTCCGACGGGCCAGTCCCGAAAGCGGAGGAGCGGGCCAAAGGTGAGGGCCAAGAGGTTCTCTGGCAGCACGGGCCAACCCTGCGCTGAGCCGATGGCAAAGGTCAGCCTGCGATCAGGCAATGGACTGTCATCCGGTAGTCAAATTCGCAGGAGTTAGGGGCCTTCCCTGTTTGCGAGCACTCGCTCGCATGCGTGCGGCCATCGACGCCCGGCAGGACAGGCCCGAACCCGAGATGACAAAGCTCATGATGCGCCTCAGCGCTTCCTAGCCTGCGGACATGAGTGGAACGGCGAGGAGGACTGGGCGGCATTGTTGGTGACTCGGATGGAATGGATTGACCAGCCCAACAGGCCCCGACCTGCTCACTCGACAGGGCACTTCGGACGGGCCTGTCGAGCGAGGATGTGCGGTGAGCGCTCGGGCTCTGTCGCAAAGGCCAACGCGTGGCTGCGGGCGGCGCTGCGTGACGCCTCGACCAGCCAAGCGCTCCGCGCCCACTCGCGCCCGCCGCTCCTCGCGGGGCAGTCGTCGGCCCAATCGCGCGAGCGTCATAGCCCTGCTGCTTGCGGTCGGGCTCACGGCCTACAGCCTGGGCCTGCTCCCTGCAGGGATAGGAAATGGCTTCCCACTTCGACCTTGGCCCCCGCATCTCGTGAGCAAGCTGACTGCACCCTCGCCGACGCGGAGCGAACGGAGGCAAGGACAACCAGGACGGAGCAGGGCTGCCCGAACCGTCACATGCCGAGCGCGCCAGGAGCCGACCGGCCAAGGCCCCGCACGTCGCTAACTTCTATGTCGAAGGTCCGGTTACGCATGTCCGCGATGGCGACAACATCGAGGTCGCGGGCGTGCCCGTGTGCATTGCTAATCTCGTCTGCGCTGAGATGGACACCAACGAGGGGCAGGGCGCGGGTATGTTCATGCGCGACCTCGTGAGAGGCCAAGCCGCCGCCTGCGACCTTGAGCGACGGCGCAGCCATGACCGGGAGGTCGGGGCCTGCTCGCTAATCGACTCTGGCGAGGACGTGGGCGAAATCCTAATTCAGGAAGGTGTGTGCGGCGTTGGTGAATGATCTGTCAACGTCGGCCGAAACAAGCCTTCATAGAGAACTGAAGAGACAATTGATGGCTCAAGCCTCAAGCCACAGTCGATTAGCTCTCAAAGCCTGACTTATGTTGATGCAATGGTGGACCCGAGGGGGATCGAACCCCTGACCTCGTCATTGCGAACGACGCGCTCTCCCAACTGAGCTACGAGCCCACGGCGGCGTATGTGACCTGTCGCGCGCGCGCTGTCAAGCGGGGCAGGACGGTTCCCGTAGGTCCCCCGGCGTCAGGCGGAAAGCGCGGCCAAAGCCGCCATTAAGATGCCCGACCATAGGTTCAAGCCGTAGCAGCAGGAAGTCGGCAAAGTCATAGTAGAGCGTGGTTTTGGGGTGGAGGGCGAGCCAGGCGTCGCGACAGGAAGCCTTGTCGGCATGCCCGGCGCGGGCCTGCAGCGACAGCCGGGGATGGGTGAGAGGGTCGCCCTTTGGCCCGGGCTCGCCCACGAGGAGCGAGCAGGCCGGGTCGGCGAGGAGCGCGCGGGTGTGCATCGCCAACGTCGAGACCAGCACCAGGGGGGCTGCGCCGTCCCAGCCCACGGCGACACGAGTGACGAGGGGGCCGCGCGACTCGGGCTCGATCACGCCCAAGGCGCCGTGGCGAGCCTCCTGCAGAAGGCGACGGGCAAGGGCACGAGCCTCGTCGTCGGTGGGGCGGATGGGATCGGGTCGTGTGTCGGCCATGGGCGGAGCCTGCCCCTGCGGACGATCCGGCGCAAGCCGGGCGGGTTGCGCCCGCGCGCGGGGCTACCTAGGTGCTGGGAACCAACAGGGAGATGATGCCATGAAATGCCCCGTGGACGGCGCGACGCTCGTGATGACCGAACGATCGGGCGTGGAGATCGACTATTGCCCACAGTGCCGAGGGGTCTGGCTCGACCGTGGCGAGCTCGACAAGATCCTTGAGCGGGCGGTGCCGCCGATGCAGCTGCAGGAGCCCCGGCGCGACAGCCATGCTGAGCCGCGCCGTGAGCCCTACCCGGAGCCGCGCCGCGAGGAGCCGCGGGGGGACTACTTGCGGTCCCACGGCCATCATGACGATGACTATTACAAGAAGAAGAAACGCAAGAGCCTGCTGGACGACATCTTCGACTTCTAAGGCGCCGAGGGCTGCCCGGAACCTCGGCAGGGCGGGGACGTTGCGACCGGGCCCGCCTGAGGGGGCGACGCGATCACGCCCCAGCTAGGCCGTCCCCTGGCCAAGGTCGGGGCGCAGACAGGAGGCCCAGTCCATGCACATCCAGTTCACCCACGCCGAGGACCTGCACGTCGACGCCGCCTCGCAGGACCGCATCGAGGCGCAGGTCCGGGTCATCTTGGGGCGCTTCGAAAACCAGCTCACAGCGGTGGTGTTCCACCTCAACGATCAGAACGCGAGCCGCGAGAGCGGCGACGACAAGTACTGCTCCTGCGAGGCGCGGCCCACGGGGCACGAGCCCGTGGCCGTGCACCATACGGCCGGAACGGTCGAGGAGGCCTGCAGCGGGGCCGCGAAGAAGATGCAGCGGCGGCTTGATACCGTTCTGGGCAAGCGGTCCGACGTGAAAGGCGGTGCCTCGATCCGGACGGGGTTGTAGCGCGGCGCCTCTTGGCCGACGAAAAGGGCGGGCCCGAGGGCCCACCCTTTGTCGTCCGAGCCATGCCGCTTCGGGCCTACTTCTTGACGGCGTCCTTGATGTCGCCCCAGGCTTTCTGGAGGTTGCTCTTGGCCTGGTCGGCATGGCCCTCGGCTTCGAGGTCCTTGTCTCCGGTCGCCTTTCCGAGGCCTTCCTTGACCTTGCCGCCGAGGTCGTTGCCGGTGCCCTTGATGTGGCTTTCGTTTGCCATGACTGGATGCTCCATCTTGTGACTCCCCAGCAACGAAGCGAAGCGTGACGCGGTTCCAGGGACCGCCGTTTCGCTAGCGACGGCAGCCGGCCGGGCGGTAGGCTGGGCTCGTTGCCGCGGGGAGGGAGCGTCATGGACCGCAGGGCCGCCAGGAGCGACGGGACCGATCCTCCGCAGACGAAGGGGCCGCGCCTCTTGTCCGGGGGCAACCCGCAGATCCTCAAGGGCGAGGGCGACGGGCCGGTGCAGGCCTGGATCGCCGCCGCGCCGGGCTGGAAGGGGGACCTCGCCCGGCGGATGGACGCGCTGATCGTCGAGGCGGTGCCGGGCGTGCGGAAGGCGGTGAAGTGGAACTCGCCGCTCTACGGCGTGGAGCCGGGGACGTGGTTCCTGTCGCTGCATTGCTTCGAGCGCTACGTAAAGGTGACGTTCTTCAAGGGCGCGCGGCTGGAACCCCCGCCGCCGGGCGCGTCGAAGATGCCGGAGGTGCGGTATTACGATGTGAAGGAGGGAGCTTTGGATGAGGGGGTGTTTGGGGAGTGGGTGCGGCAGGTGAGTGGGATAGAGGGGGAGAGGTTGTGACGTAGGATGCGCCGAGGCTTAACCCATGCTGGCTGCCATGCACCTAGCATGGCATCCTTGGATCGTCAGGGAGGCCATCATGCCAGAGATCCGTCGAGACTTCAGTGGACAGACCATCATCACCACCTTCGAGACCACGCCCGCCACCGCCTTCGACCTGATCGAGGCGCTGCAGTCGGCCTTCGCGGAGGTCATCTCGAAGCAGCCGGGTTTCCTGGGCGCGGCGCTCCACGTCAACGACGCGCGGACGCGGGTGTGCAACTACTCCCAGTGGGCGAGCCGCAAGGACTACCAGGCGATGCTGCGCACGCCGGAGATGCGGGAGAGGAACCGCGCGATCAACGCGCTGTGCCGGGGGTTCGAGCCGGTGATGTATGAGGTGGAGGGGGTGTATTGAGGGTGAGGCGCGCCCGGAGAACGGTCCGGGGGACCGTTCTCAGCGCCGAACGCCCGGCGCGGTGCGCCGGGCTGGGCGCTGGAAGGTGGCGTAGCGCGGGCTTCAGCCCGCCACCTTTACTCAAGTCATTGATGTTGCATGGCGGGCTGAACCCCGCCTTACGGGGTTGCGCGGTAGCGCGGGTGCTTCTCGGCAGAGCCGACGTTCACCTGCCGGCGGCCGGGGACGATGGGCGAGCCCACGCCTTGCGGCGCGCAAACACCTACCCTACGCTTGCATAAATGAAAGCGAGCCGGGTTGATAATGATAACTGAAGCTGTGCCCAATACTTGGCAAGACTTGCAAGAACAAACGGCTCAGATACTTCGGGAATGTGGTTGGTCAGCAGAAACTGAAGTCACTGTCGCGACGGTCCGGGGGCAAGTCGAGCTAGACGTTCTTGCGACGGAGACGGTGCAAGGCCGAGAATACAAAGCTATTGTTGAATGCAAGAATTGGGCGAGCCGTGTGCCGCAGGCTGTGATTCATAGCTTTAGAACAGTTGTCGGCGATATTGGAGCCCACAGTGGTTACATCGTTTCTAGAGCTGGCTTCCAAGCTGGTGCCTACCAAGTTCGCCCTGAACAACGACGAAGCATCTGATTTGGTGATGGAAACCGGAGGTTTTGGTCGATTTGGCGTGCAGGGTTTCATAGGATTTGGCCCGGAACCCTGCAATATCGGTCTGCCGCATGAAGCACCGCCCGCCTCCACCCGAGCAGGATGATCTCCTCCGTCCGCGTCTCGTTGACCTGATCGACCTGCGCCACGAGCTGGTGACATTGGCCACGCTGATCGACTGGGAGTTTTTCGAGCGCGAGTGGGCGGGGTTCTTCCCGTCGGCGACAGGCCG
>NZ_VDFV01000100.1 GCF_006152145.1 Rubellimicrobium roseum
GCCACAAGGCCCCGATCGAGCCGACAAACCGGTCCGCGGCTCAGGGCCCGCCCGGACCGAACACCCCCCCCGGAACAGCCAGCCGGGTGGCCCAGACCCGGGGAGCAGGTCAGACGGCTTCACGATTCCAGCAGCCCCCGGCTGAGCGACGGGGGGCAGGTCAATATCCGCAACAGAGATCATCTCGTTTGAAGTTTATCTTGCCTGAGCACTGACCAAGCGGGAAGGTCCTTCCCCGAAGTCCTGACCATACGTCAGTCAAGAGGCATGTCTGTTGCAAAACCTTGACACAATCTCCGTGCCACCGTCACGATGAACCATAATAAAAAGAGAATTCTGGTTAACCGGGAGAATCTAATGACCCGTTATCTAACGGTCTCGGCGCTTGCCCTAGGCGCTATGACCTCCGCCGCCGCCGCACAGACCGAGGTTCACTGGTGGCACGCCATGGGCGGCGAGCTTGGCGCAAAGCTGGAGGAGATCGTCGCCGGCTACAACGCAAGCCAGCAGGACTACGTTGTCGTCCCGACCTACAAGGGCACATATCCCGAGACAATGACGGCGGCCATCGCCGCCTTCCGGGCAGGCGAGCAGCCGGCGATCGTGCAGGTGTTCGAGGTCGGCACTGGCACAATGATGGCGGCGCAAGGCGCGGTCTACCCCGTCTACCAGTTGATGCAGGACATGGACGAACCGTTCGACCCGGCGGCCTTCCTTCCGGCGGTCGTGGGCTACTACACGGATCCGGCGGGCAACATGCTCTCGATGCCGTTCAACTCGTCCACGCCTATCATGTACTACAACAAGGACGTCTTCGAGGCGGCCGGACTCAATCCGGAGATGCCGCCCAAGACCTGGGAGGAACTCGAGCAGTACTCGCGCCAAATTATGGAGTCCGGAGCGGCCCCCTGCGGGTTCACCACCGCCTGGATCAGCTGGATCCATACCGAGAACCTCTCGGCTTGGCACAACCAACCCATCGGGACGCTCGAGAACGGCTTCGGCGGTCTCGGCACCGAACTGTCGCTGAACGGCCCATTGCAGGTTCTTCACTGGGGCAACCTGGCGCGCTGGCAGGAAGAGGGCCTTTTCCAGTATGGCGGACCTGGCGGCGGTGATGACGCCCCACCCAAGTTCTACAGCCAAGAATGCGCGATCTTCTTCAATTCCTCGGCAGGTCGGGCGGCTGTCGTGGCCAATGCCACCGACTTTGAGGTCGGCTATGGCATGCTTCCCTACTATGCGGAAATGGAAGGATCTCCGCAGAACTCCATCATCGGCGGCGCGACGCTCTGGGTCCTTCAGGGCAAGGACGAGGAAACCTACCGCGGGGCTGCCGACTTCTTCTCCTATCTGTCGTCGCCCGAGGTGCAGGCCGACTGGAGCCAGTTCTCGGGCTACCTGCCGATCACCCAGGCCGCCTATGACCTTTCCAAGGAACAGGGTTTCTACGAGGCTAATCCGGGCTCCGAGCTCTCCATTCAGCAGATCACGCTGAATTCCCCCACCGAGAACTCGAAGGGTCTCCGCTTCGGCAACTACGTTCAGATCCGCGACATCATCGACGAGGAGTTCCAGGCTCTGCTTGCAGGGGACCGGGACGCCCAGGCTGCGCTCGATGCCGTGGTGGAGCGCGGCAACGCCCTGCTGCGCGAGTTCGAGTCGACCGCCGGGCAGTGATCCGGGGTTCACACGACTCGGGGGCCCGCTCCGGCGGGCCCTTCGCTTCTCAGCGGGACGCTTCGAAATGAAACGCACCAACTTCGGCGGACGGCTTCTGCCCTGGCTCCTGTTGGCCCCCCAACTCCTGATCACAATCGTCTTCTTTCTGTGGCCGGCCGGCCAAGCCGTGCGCCAGAGCTTCCTGAGGGAAGACGCCTTCGGCCTGTCGACGACCTTCGCCGGCATGGCTAACTACCGTGCCCTGATGAGCAGCGAGGAGTACATCAACTCGCTTCAGGTCACGGTGGTGTTCTCCATCGCCGTCGCGGCCCTCTCGATGGGGGTCGCCCTACTTCTCGCCGTCGCGGCCGACCGGGTGGTGCGAACGGCCCGCGTCTACACGACGCTCCTGGTCTGGCCTTACGCCGTCGCCCCTGCCGTGGCCGGCATCATGTGGTGGTTCATCTTTAACCCGACCATTGGCGTCCTGCCCTACCTGCTCGAAGGGCTGGGATATGATTGGAATCACAGCCTTCGCTCGGTCGATGCCATGATCCTCGTGATCGTCGCGGCGAGCTGGAAGCAGATCAGCTACAACTTCCTGTTCTTCCTGGCCGGGCTTCAGGCGATCCCGGCTTCGCTGCGGGAAGCCGCGGCCATCGACGGGGCCGGCCCATTCAAACGTTTCTGGACGATCACCTTCCCCCTGCTCGCCCCGACGACGTTCTTCCTGCTCGTCGTCAACGTCGTCTACACGATGTTCGACACCTTCGGGATCATCCACGCCACGACGGAGGGCGGGCCCAACCAGGCGACGAACATCCTCATCTACAAGGTCTATGAGGACGGGTTCATCGAGTTGGACCTCGGATCGTCGGCCGCCCAGTCCGTGGTCCTCATGATCATCGTGATCGCAGTGACCATGATCCAGTTCCGCTGGATCGAGCGGCGCGTGGAGTACTGATCCGATGGTCGAGCATCGCCCCTTTCTCAATATCCTCACTCATGCGGTGCTGATTGCCGGCGTCGCGGTGGTGACATTCCCCGTCTACATCGCATTGATCGCCTCCACCCATCCCCCGAACGCGTTCTCCCGGGGTGTGATCCCCCTTCTGCCCGGAGATCAAGCCGTCCAGAACTACGCCGCGATGCTGGGCCAGGGGGTGTCCACATCCGGGGCGCCGCCGCTCGGGCTTATGATGGCTAACAGCCTTGTCATGGCCCTTGTCATCGCGATCGGAAAGATCGCGATCTCCATCACCTCGGCCTTTGCGATCGTCTATTTCCGGTTCCGCTTTCGGCAGTTGGCCTTCTGGCTCATCTTCATCACCCTGATGCTCCCCGTGGAAGTGCGGATCGTGCCGACCTTTGAGGTGGTGGCGAATTTGGGCCTGCTCAACTCCTATGCCGGCCTGACCATCCCGCTGATTGCCTCGGCCACGGCGACGTTCCTGTTCCGCCAAGTCTTTCTCACCATTCCGGACGAGCTGACCGAAGCCGCCCGGATCGACGGCGCGGGGCCGATGAAGTTCTTCTGGGACATCTTGATCCCACTATCACGGACCAACATGGCCGCGCTCTTCGTGATCCTGTTCATCTACGGCTGGAACCAGTATCTTTGGCCCCTCCTGGTCACGACCGATGCGCGCTACTACACGGTCGTCGCAGGCATCAAGCGCATGGCAGATGTGGCCGACGCCCTTCCACGGTGGAACTTCGTCATGACCGCCGTGGTGCTCGCCATGCTGCCCCCGGTTCTGGTGGTGATCGCCATGCAGCGACTCTTCGTCAAAGGCCTGATAGAGGCGGAAAAGTAGAATGGCGTCGATCACATTGGACAAGGTTGGCAAGACCTACTTCGGGGGCACCCCCGCCGTGATCGACATCTCGATCGAGATCGCCGACGGTGAGTTCCTGGTCCTGGTCGGGCCGTCCGGCTGCGGGAAGTCGACCCTCCTCCGCATGATCGCAGGCCTCGAGACCGTGACGTCCGGCACGATCCGCATCGGCAGTCGAGTGGTCAACGACGTCGAGCCTGCCGATCGCGACATCGCGATGGTCTTTCAGAACTACGCTCTCTATCCGCACATGACCGTGCGCCAGAATCTGGCCTACGGGCTGACGAACAGGCGCATGCCCAAGGACGAGATCGCCCGGCGGGTTGCAGCCGCAGCCGAGATCCTTGAGATCGGTCCATTCCTGGACCGCAAACCGCGCGCCCTGTCTGGCGGTCAGCGGCAACGAGTTGCCATGGGTCGCGCGATTGTCCGCGAGCCTGCGGTTTTCCTCTTCGATGAGCCTTTGTCTAATCTCGACGCCAAGCTGCGGAACTCCATGCGCGGCGAGATCCGAGTGCTGCAACGTCGGCTCGGGACCACCTCGATCTACGTCACCCATGATCAGATGGAGGCCATGACCCTGGCGGACCGGCTGGTCGTGCTGAATGGAGGCCGGATCGAGCAGATCGGCGCGCCATTGGAGGTGTACCGTCGACCGGCTTCGACCTTTGTGGCGGCTTTCATTGGGGCTCCGGCCATGAATCTTTTGCCGGCCCGGAGAGACGGCAGCCAGATCAGCATCGGCGGCGCCCAGCTGATCGCCCCGGCCGAGGGACGGGGCTCGGTGACCTTGGGGATCCGCCCCGAAGATTTCAGCCGCGCCTCGCCCGGCGCCACAGGCACGCTGCCGGTCCGAGTCGACTACGTCGAGGAGTTGGGAGCCACGCGGCTGGTCCATGGACGGATCGAAGGCCAGCCGCTGGTCGCCAACTGGCCGGCCGGTGAGGAGGTACCGGATCAGGTGTGGCTATCCGTGGACTCCACGGCGTTGCACTTCTTCAACCCCCAAACGGGCCTGCGACTCTAACATGCAGCGTTTGCCCTTCTGCATCTCTCATCCGCCGTCAGGAACACTCTTGTCAAAGGCACGGGCGTTTGCCTTTTTGCAACTGGCCATCACCATCCGGCAGGTCCATTGAGCCCCGAACCGAATACGGGCGCAGGTGGACCAGTTTCTGCCGAGATGGCATCTTGGCGCTACGAGGAGATTCACGGCGCCTCCCGGCCTCAGGCTTCGCGCCCATATCGCGCTGCGCACTTGCGACGCTGTCGGAGGTTGCGAAGTTGTTAGACGGCTTCATCCTTGTAGCTTTCAGAGTGTTCGATTTAGGTGACACTCCGGTCCTTGGCGCAGTCGGTCGCATGATACAGTTACGCTGGGGGCAAGCACCTCTATGTCCCTACGCTCAGGACTCATAGCCAGAACATGACGGTTGCGGCCAAGGCGATGGCCGAGAGAAAGACCTTGGG
>NZ_VDFV01000101.1 GCF_006152145.1 Rubellimicrobium roseum
CGGAAGTCAGATCGGACCGGCGTCGCCCACAGGCGGACAAGGGCACCAGACCCACACCGCCCATCACCACGAAAGGAGCCTAGGCCATGAGACTTAACCTGGACGACCTTGCGGACGAAGCCCGCAGGGCGGTGCTGATCGCCGACCAGAACGACCGCTTCCGCACAAGCTGGGGGACCGATCCCACCGCCCTCGGACGGTTTGTCATGACGCAGGGCGTGGCGAGCCTGAGCCCGACCGCGCAGGCGCTGGCCGTCGTGGGCGTGCGGACCTTTTCGGACTTCACCGAGGACAACGATCCCCATGGCTGGCACGATTTCGGCGCCTTCAGCGTCGCCGACAGTGGCCAGGAGGTCCGGCTCTACTGGAAGATCGACCTCTATGACGCGGATTACCGCTTCGGCTCCGAGGTTCCGGAGGACCCGGCCCGGACCCGGCGCGTCCTGACGCTTCTCCTCCCTGACGAGTGGTGAGGCCTGGGCGGGGGTGCGCGATGCGCCCCTGCCCTTCCGACCCTGCATCTCATTCTCGAAAGGATCGATTCTATGACCGCTCAGACCTTGATCGGTGAAAGCGCGGACCTCGTCCCCTTCACGGATCTTTATCTGTCGTCCCTCAACCCGCGCCGCCTCGTGTCCGAGGCGGGCATCGAGGCTTTGGCCCAGAACATCCGCGAGTTGGGCCTGATCCAGAACCTCGCGGGCCTGCGCGATGACACGGGCCGCATCGGCATCGTCGCCGGGGGCCGCAGGCTGCGCGCCCTGGCCCGTCTGCAGGACGACCCACGTTTTCACGTCGTGCCGGTGCGGCTCGCGCCCGACGAGGGCACCGCCGCCACCTGGGCCTCGACCGAGAACCACCATCGCGAGCAGCCCCATCCCGCCGACGAGGTCCGCGAGTACGGGGCGCTCGCGGCCCGGGGCGTCCCCGTTTCCTCCATCGCCATCGCCTTTGGCGTGACCGACAAGCATGTCCAGCGCCGCCTCGCCCTCGCCCGCCTGCCCGAGGCCGTGCTCCAGGCGCTGCGCGACGACCAGATCAGCCTCGGGCAGGCCGCGTGCTTCACTATCAGCGCCGACGAGCGGGTGAGCCTCGAGGTGCTGGCGCGGGTGCGCGGGCAGTCCTTCAGCGACTGGCACATCAAGAAGATGCTGAAACCCGACAGCGTGCGCAGCAGCGACCGCCGCGCCCGCTTCGTGGGTCGGGACGCCTACCTCGCCGCCGGAGGCCGACTCGGCGGCGACCTCTTCGCCGAGGAAGAGCTGTTCGATGACCCCGCCGTTCTCGACCGGGCGTTCGAGGCCAAGCTCCGGGCCGACGCCGAGGCGAGGCGCGCGGCGGGAGGTTGGAAATGGGCGGAGATCACCCTGACCGACACTCTCGGCCCCGCCGAGATCGAACGGATGCAGGGCGGACGGCTCTACCCCGTTCCGGGCGACCTCACCGAGGCGGAGCAGGCCCGCACCGACGAACTGGCCGAACTCGCCAACGGCGACGTGCTGGACGAGGCTGGCCAAGCCGAGCTGGACGTCCTCACCGACAAGCTGGAGGGCGCCTACACGCCCGAGCAGACGGCTCAGGCCGGGATCATCCTGCGGGTGGACCACCGGGGCGAGTTGCGCCTCCACGAAGGCGTTGTCCGGCCCGAAGATTGCGACGCCGCCATCGCTGCTGGGGTTCTTGCGCCCTCCCGCCATGGCACCAGCCCAGCTCCGACGCCGACCAAGTCCGCCCTGTCCGCCGCCTTGGCCGAGGACCTCGACCGCGTCGCGCGCGGTGCGCGGCAGACTGCGGTTCTGGGTCATCCAGACCTGCTTCTTGATCTGCTGGCCTTCCAGTTGGCGGGCCGCATGGGCTTTCGTCACGCCTTCGGGCTCCGGACGACGGAGGTGCCCATCCACCCCACCTCGGACACGGGCTACAGCCCGGAAGAGCGCCTGACCGGTGCGCCGGACAGGCCCAAGGACCCGTGGACGACCGACCTCGCCAAGGCGTTCCGCGCCTACCGCAAGCGGGGCTCGGAGGCGATGCGCGCTGACCTCACGCGAGGCCTCGCCGCGCTTCTCGACGTGGACGACGACGGGCTCGGAGGCCTGATCGACAAGGAGGCGAAGGCCGACCTTCGCAAGGTCTGGACGCCCACGGCCGAGAACTTCTTCGCCCGCGTGAGCGGTCCCACCCTCGACGCGCTCTGGCGCGATCTTCTGGACCTGGCGCCCGAGCACCCGACCGTCACGACCTTCGCGAAGCTTCGGAAGCGCGACAAGGCCGAGAAGCTGGAGGCCCTCTTCGCCGACCCCGCGTCCGTTCCTGGTGTCACCGAGGCGCAGGCCGCCCGGATCGCCGCGTGGCGGCCCAAGGATCTGGATTGAACCCAGGCCAGGGCGCGCAAGCGCCCTGCCCCCCTCCCATATCCTCCCAGCGCTCCGGGGTGAGGCCCGATGGCCGACGTGACCCCTCCGTCGCCCGACCGGACCGCAGCCCTCTGGTCCCGGGCGGTCCGACGCAGACGGACCTGAACGGCCGGGCTGCGGATCATCTGGACCTCGACTGCGTCGCCCGGCCCCGGGCCGCGCGACATCCCCCACCCGTCCTGGCGGGCCGACCTCCAGATCGATGCCGCACCCGACCTCGATGTCCCGCACGGGGCGCATCCGGGTCGAGCCGTCCCCTGCCCTATCAGCCGCGCGCCGGTTGGTGTCTGGTGTGTCCAGTCCTCCGGGCCCCAGGCGCTGGACCTCCACACCACGCGCCACGTCTCCGCTGACCGCGCTTTCGTCGCGCGTGGTGTGGAGCCCTCGTCCGCGTCGCCCTCGTGGACAGCCGTGGGGTGATCAATCCGAGAGGGCGAGCGCGTCTCCGGTCTCGGGCGGAAGAGGCCTGACTCTCGCCGGGCCGGATCTCGAACTTAGTTAGAACCAGGACGGGGCTCCTCCCGGTGATCCAAGGGACCCCTGTCGGTTTCCCCTCTTCCTTCGTGGTGAAGGAAGCCCTGGCCCCGCTCAGGCGGGGTCTTTTTTCGTGCCTCGCGTCGTTCCAGAGACGTCGCCTGGGCTGGGGCCCAGCGTCCCGGAGAGCCGGTCCCGGTTGGGAGACCAAGCTCAGCGCGCTTGAAGACCAGGGCCAAGCTTTCTATATCAGGAAGGCGACTCGTCCAGGCCGCGTGTCCGGCGAGCGTCGTGGTCACCCGGCGGCTGCCCAGCCCCGGTTGCCGATCACACCAACGCATTCCTGAAAGGGTCGCCCGTGGGCGGCCCTTTCGGTTTTAGGGGAGTTGGATCCCGAACCGCTCGCGCAGGCCAGGCGCGTTCACCTCGCCGTTGGTGATCCACTTGCGGGAGTAGGCCACGCAATCGGCCAGCTGCAGAAGGCGCGAGGCGGCCGAGTCGATCCGGACAATGTGCTCGACCCCCTTGAACCGGCCATCCTCGACCTGCGCCCGGGCCAGCTCGGCGTCGAAAATCGCGCCCGTGTTGTGCTCATTCCGGTCCATGATCAACTCGACGTTGCCGATCGTCTCCCGCCCGAGCACCTCCGCCTTGAACCGCTTGAGACCCGCCTTGACGGTCTGGACGACGGCCTGGGCGTAGATGGCCCCGGGCGGTCCGACCTCCATGGACGCCTTCTGATTGACGAGCACCACGCTCGTCGGCGGCACGGCCTGCCAGAAGCGCTGCAGCAGGCCCTGGAGGTAGCCGTCCCCGAGACGGACCGCATGAACCTCATTGGCGTTCCGCTCCAGGAGGTCCGTGAAGGCCTTGTCGATCCGACCCGCGTCGCGCGCCAGGACGAGGACCGCGCCCAGGTGGAGCGGTCCGGCCCCGGCCGTCCCGTACTCGTCGACAAAGCACAGCACCCGCTTGTTCAGCCCCTTCGGCATGATCAGCTCGTGGCCGTGCCGGTGTCCGTGGTCGCGGGCTTCGGTTTGAACCCGGGCCGGGCCACCGCCTTCTTCCGCGCCCGGGTGTCCTCGACGACGGCCCGGAACTCGGGCTCGAGCACCTGGAGCTTCTCGATCAAGCCCGAGAGGTCGTACTCGTTCGAGATCTTGCCCCGATGCGAGGCCCTGCGCTCAATGCGCCGCACGAAGCCGGCCGCCTCGAGATCCGCAATATGGCGCTGCACCTGCCGGTCGCTGAGGTTCAACCGGTCCGCGAGGTCGGTCTTCTTAGGATAGGGCTTGCGGGCCGCGTCCCACCAGAAGTCGGCGAGTTGGAGCAGCACGGCTAACTGGGTCGGGCTCAGCCCCAAGCGGCGCTGCGCCCGGAAGAGCAGCGAGGGCACGATGCAGAAGCCCAGCTCCATGACCTGCCGTCCCCACTTGTCGGCGGAGCCACGGGAGGCCTTGCGCTTCGACGGAAGGGCTTCGCCTACGGGCGCGGCGGTGGCATGGGTGATTTCGGTCACGATCTGAACTCCTTCGCCGGACCCATACCCCTGTGTGGCTGGGCTCTCAAGGCGAGGCGACCGGACGGAAACGACCGGTAGGGTCTGGTCATCAGCGCCTCCTACCCTCCGGGCCCGGATGTCCGATCTTAAACAGGACAACCGGGTCAACAGACTCACGCTCAAGCGTCACAAAGAGAGTACGGTTGAACCCACCGGTCACGACTGTCCGGTCAAAGGCTGTCCGACGATCAGACGGGCGTCCCCCGTGGATCGGGGCCGGGCTCTAGGCCGGGCCGGCGGGCCGGCCCACCCCGGAGCCAGGCCGCT
>NZ_VDFV01000102.1 GCF_006152145.1 Rubellimicrobium roseum
CATGGTCGCCCAGATGGACGCCCCGAAGCCCTGCGCGAGCCCCTCCGCTCAAGCGTTGCGCAATGACGCCCAACCGATCGCAAGCTCGTTGCTTCTATAATCCTGACCTAGGGAGTTGCTCGGATGGCTTATGGAAAACAGACAGAGCATTGTCCACCAGACGGTCGCGAGCAAGGGCGAGCAAGCCGTGACAAACCACTGGACTCGAAACACAATTCCGCCACATTCTCCGGTTGAGGCGCAGGGGGCGCCGCAGGAGACCATCATGAAGGCATGGCTGGGCGCTGCGGCGCTCATGACGACGGCATGCGCGGCCGATGCTGCGACATGGACAATAATTGGCGCGGAGGGAACGACATCGACCCACACCGCCGATGGCGTCACCGCCGACGCTGGCGACCGTTGGGTTACAGGGCTCATGACGGATGGCGGCACGCCCTACGCTCGGCAACTGACCTTCACGATGACGGGCCGCTTTGATGCCGTGGGCTTCGACTTTACGCCGGTCCGGTGGAACTACCAGATCTGCACAGAGGACCTGACCACAGGCGAAACAGTGACCTGCGAGAGCAACACCTACGACAACGTTCTAGTCCAAGGCATCCGGGATGGCGGCATCATTGCGACCAGCACGTTCAGGATGATCGATCTTGCTGAGATTGGGATGACCGGTCGCTACACGTTTGCTGACGAGTTCCAGAATCTGGACGCGCTACTGATTGGCTTTACACCCGTCCCATGGCCGATCGATCCGGGAAAGTACGCGAACTGCGGCAACCCTTGCTCGCAGTTCTATGTCAACCGCCTGGATTTGAAGTCACCGGACATTCCCGCCCCTGTGCCGCTCCCGGCCAGCTTGCCACTCTTGAGCGCGGCGCTTGCCGGGCTTATGGGCCTCCGGCAGCGTCGGCGGACGTGAAGTTCACCTTCTGACGGATCGGCGTTGATCCTGGTTGCGAAGATCATGAAAGGCTTTGCAGCGGGACCGCTTTGTTCGCTCTATAGCAGTTAGGAGCACCTATCAAAACCAGCGGATTAGCGAAGGCCACCGCAGGGTGGACCCACTGCTCGATGCCTCACCGGTAGAGCAGCACGGGGATGCGGCAGGCCTGGATCATGGCCGTGGTGGTCGAGCCGATGATGAGGTTGCGAATGCGGGAGTGTCCGTAGGCGCCCATGACGAGGAGATCGAAGCCCTCGGTCTCGACCTTGCGCCTCAGCGCCACTTCCGGATCGCCGCTCACAACCTCGGAAGCCACGGAAAGACCTGCGGCCTCGAGCGTCGCGCGCGCCTCGTCCATGCGCGCCAGCAACTCACGGCTCGACTCGCCCGCGTGGACCATGGTGACCGAAAGGCCCTGGAACACCGGGCTGCCGGCCATGCGCTCAATGGCTCTGCGGGCGCTCTGGCTGGCGTCGAACGCCACGATCACCCTGGCAATGGGTCGGAAGGCGCGGCATGCCACCAGCACCGGCACATGGACGCTGCGCACCACGCGCTCCAGGTTGGAGCCCACGTGCCCGGCGGCGAAGTCGGCGGCCTCGCCGCGCTTGCCGATGACGATAGCCCGGACCTCCGGCTCCAACACCGCGACCGCCTCCAAGAGGTCGCCCTGGCGCAGGCGTGCGGTTACGGGCCTGATGCCGTCCTTCTCCAGGATCGTCTTGGCGTCCTCCAGGATGGCGCGACCCTTGGCCTGCGCGAGCTTCGCACGTTGTGCGTCGAGTTGCGCGAGGTCCTCCAGGAGTGCCGTCCGGGCGCCTAGGCGCAGCGCGGCCGAAAGGTCGCCCGTCGGCACCTCGCGTCGGCCCAGCACATGCAGGAGATCCACCCCTGCGTTGAGGCGCGCAGCCGCCCAAGCGGCATGATGGCAGACACTCTCGGAGTAGATGGAGCCATCCACCAGGGCGAGGATCTTGTCGGTCATGCGGGCGTCCTCCCTCTCAATGCGCCATGAGCTTGTCGAGTGCGCCCGGCTTGTCGTGCTGGCCCAGGCGGTCGACGATGGTTTCAGAGGCTTCGTTCAGGCCCACGACCTGCACCTCCGCCCCGTCACGGCGGAACTTCAGCACAGCCGTGTCGAGCGCGGCCACCGAGGAGATGTCCCAGATGTGCGCGCGGCTAACGTCGATGGTGACCCGCTCCAGCGCCTCGCGGAAGTCGAAGGCGCGCAGGAAATCTTCGACGCTGGCGAAGAAGAGCTGACCTTCGACGACATAGGTCCGCTCGCGCCCGTTGGAACTGAGCGTGGAGGTCACCCGGAAGAGCTGGGCGATCTTGGCCGCGAAGAAGATGCCCGACAGGAGCACCCCCACCAGCACCCCGATGGCGAGGTTGTGGGTCCAGACCACGGTCGCGACCGTGGCGAGCATCACGATCGAGGAGGAGGCCGGGTGCGTCCGAAGCGCCTTGAGCGAGGACCAGGAGAAGGTGCCGACCGAGACCATGATCATGATGGCCACCAGTGCCGGCATGGGAATGACGCTCACCCAGTCGCCGAGGCCCACCACCAGGATCAGGAGGAACACCCCGGCTACGAAGCACGACAGCCGCCCGCGCCCGCCCGACTTCACGTTGATCATCGATTGCCCGATCATAGCGCAGCCGGCCATGCCGCCGATGAAGCCGGTGGCGAAGTTCGCGAGCCCCTGGCCGATGCACTCCTGGTTGCGGCTCGAGGTGGTGTCGGTGAGCTCGTCCACGAGGTTCTGGGTCATCAGGCTCTCGAGGAGCCCCACCACGGCCACGGCGGCGGAGTAGGGAAAGATGATGGTCAGCGTCTCGAAGCTGAGAGGCACGTCCGGGAGCAGGAAGACGGGCAGCGTGTCGGGGAGCTCCCCCATATCGCCCACCGTGCGCACGTCCCAGCCCATGAAGAGCGTGAGCGCGGTGAGGACAATGATGGTCACGAGGGGCGATGGGATCGCCTTCGTGAGGCGTGGAAAAAGGTAGATGATGCCCAGCCCGGCTGCCACAAGTGCGTAAGTCAGCAGACCGACACGGGCCGGGTCGAGCTCGGGCAGCTGGGCCATGAAGATCAGAATCGCGAGCGCGTTGACGAAGCCCGTCATCACCGAGCGGGAGACGAAGCGCATGACCGCGCCGAGCCGCAGGAGCCCCGCTCCGATCTGAAGAAGACCTGCCAGCACGGTGGCGGCGAGCAGGTACTCCAGCCCGTGGTCGCGGACAAGCGTGACCATCAAGACGGCTGTGGCGGCGGTGGCGGCTGAGATCATGCCCGGGCGACCGCCCGCGATGGCGCTGATGACGGCAATGGAGAATGAGGCGTAGAGCCCGACTTTGGGATCCACGCCCGCAATGATGGAAAAGGCGATCGCCTCGGGGATGAGGGCCAACGCCACGACGAGCCCCGAAAGAAGGTCGGCGCGAATGTTGCCCAGCCATTCCTGGCGGTAGGCATCAAGGGAGGTCATGAGAGTTCAACGTTCAACGCAGGCCCGACCGACCTGAGCCTCTGAAGGCGGCCGGCAGCTCGGATCAGGTCTTGTCAGTTGTCCGGCGGATCGGCGGCCGGAAGAGCCACCCGGAGTTTCACCGGGTCCAGTCGAATGTGCGTCTTTTAGGCCAAGGCATCGACAAGGAGCAACCCCGAGAGTCATGCCGAGCATGCGACCTCCAAAACTTGGTAACAGAACCACTTCGGATACAGTCCGGCAGATTACGAAGCCGGCGAGGGAGAGAAACGCCTCGTGGATCTCGGCCCTGAGTTCGTAACGGACGGTGAGGCGACGGAAACGGCTGAATCACGCCAAGGTGTGCTCCATCACCCAGCGGTGCCGGTCTAGGCGCTCGCTGCTGTCCACCCCAGGTCGGGCGATCCAGGCCTTGATCCGACGCTGGCGCAGAGCCGCGCAGCAGCGGGGCGCATCATGGGCTTTGTCGGCATGCAGCTTGGCCGGGCCCCTGCGGGGCCGCCCCCGCCCTTGCCGGATTGGCGGCACCGCATCCATTAGGTCCATGAGGATGCGACGGTCGTGAACGTTGGCGGCCGTGAGGTGGACGACAAGCGGGACACCCTGACCGTCGGTGACAGCATGTCTCTTTGAGCCCGGCCGGCCTCGGTGCGTGGGGCCACGTAGGTCTTCTCGCCCCCTCTTTTGCCGCCTTGGACGCGTTGTCGAGGCACGCGCGACGCCAATCGATAGCGCGTGCTCGCCAAAGGCCGATCCAGCAGGACACGATGATGCCGATCCCAAACCGCTGCTTCCTGCCACTCCCGCAATCGCCGCCAGCAGGTCATGCCCGAACCGCTGCCCACCTCCTTGGGCAGCACCTCTCAAGGCGGGCCCCCAACGCGGCACCAGAAGGATTCCGGACAAGGCCGCCCGGTCCGGCAATCGCGGTCGGCCACCTTTGGGCTTGGGACGCTCGGCCGGCAAGAGCGGCCTTCAGATCATCAGGAAGGAGAGGTCTCGCCATGCCGCTGGAATCGACACGGCATCACCTCGGTTCCAGGTTCTGCTAGGCGCTGAAGGTCTGACGGTCGCCTCGGCGATGCCGGAGCAGACCAGCATACGGGGGGTGCGCGGCATCTATGGCGGTCATGTCTCTGTTTGCCAGCGAGGTGTAGGTGGCTGCGGACGTGATTACCCGGGCGAAGCCGTCTGACCTGCTCCCCGGGTCTGGGCCACCCGGCTGG
>NZ_VDFV01000010.1 GCF_006152145.1 Rubellimicrobium roseum
CCGCTCCGGCCAGGCGCAGCGCGACAGTTCTACTTTGCACGGCCGGCGACGTTTTAACTTGGTGACAACATTGGATCCGACCTGGCGAGGCCTGCGCCCCGCCATCAGTCGGCCGGCAGGATGACTGAGAACGTGCTGCCTCTGCCGATTTCACTCTCGATGCGAAGCCGCCCGCGATGGCGGCTCACGATGTGCTTGACGATGGCGAGCCCAAGCCCCGTGCCACCCACCTCGCGCGAGCGATGCGTGTCAACGCGGTAGAAGCGTTCCGTGAGCCGCGGGATATGGTGCGCGGCGATCCCCGGCCCGCGGTCGGTCACGGAGAGCCGGACGCCCTGACGCCGCAGGCCCGGCTGCTCGGCGGGCCCCGTCAGCGCGACTTCCACGGGGCCGCTGCGGCCGCCGTACTTGATCGCGTTCTCCACCAGGTTCGTCAGGACCTGCCGGAGCTGCCCCGAGTCGCCAAGGATCGTCGGCGCCTGGTCCGGCAGGTTGAGCCGGATCTCGGCGCCGGACTGCGCGGCCACGGGCTCCAGCGTCGCGGCGACCGAGGCCGCGAGGGCGCGAAGGTCCACGCGCTCGGTCGGACGGCGCCGCTCCTCGGCCTCGACGCGGCTGAGGCTCAGAAGGTCGTCCACGAGCCGGGCCATGCGCTGCGCCTCGCGCAGGATGATGCCCAAGAAGCGCTCGCGCGCCGCGGCGTCGTCCCGCGCGGGCCCGCGCAACGTTTCCACGAAGCCCAGGAGCGCGGTCAGAGGTGAGCGCAGCTCGTGGCTGACGTTGGCCACGAAGTCCCGCCGGATCGTGCCCGCCTCCTCCACGGCCGTCACATCCTCGAAGGTGACGATGACGCGCCGGCCCGTGGCCAAGGCGACGTCGCGGGCGCTGACGCGCCAGGTCGTGTCGCGGCTGCCATCCGTGCCGAGGTAGCGCCCCTCGCGCGGGTGGCCGTCGCGCAGCGTGGCCTCCACCACGTCGAGCGTCGCGGGCTGGCGCAGCACGGTGATGTAGTGCCGCCCTGTCCCGTCATGGCCGAACAGCGACGCCGCCGCGGGATTGGCGGCCTCGATGCGCTCGGAGGCGTCGATCAGGACGGCGGGGATCGGCAGGGCTTTGACGAGAGCGAGGATGTCCGGGGTCATGGTGTGACCCGATTAGGACGATTCACGCGCCAGTGGAACAGCCAGGCCTTGTGCTGTTGTGAGGCGGCGAACGATCCCGTAGTCACGCGTTCGTGTGGGGCCGGGCGACCTTCGGGGCCCGCGATGGCGCGAGGGGCAACGGCGAGGCCAGTATGACAGGTGCCCCGGCGGAGATGATCCTCGTGATCGGCAACCTCGACGCGTGGGAGCGGCACGGCCGCCGCGCGCCCGATCTCGACGGCTTCCGCTTTGCCCGCTTCGACGAGATCGACGCCGGGCTCCTGGCGGAGGTCGCGCCCGGCATGGTGCTGTCCTGGCTGGTGGACGACGGGCACGACGCGGTGGATATCGCGCGTCGGCTGGCCGAACTGGGCTTCGCGGGGCGATACCGGGCGCTCGCGCCCGACCTGCCGAACGTGGCGGCCATCGTCGAGGAGGTGCGCGAGGTCGCGCCCGACCTCGATTTCGACCTCTTCCGGGTCAGTCCAGGGATCTGAGGCCACGGGCGAAGCGCTCGGCATTGGCGGCGTAGGACCGGGCCGACTGGCGCAGCCGCTCCACCGCATCGTCGTCGAGGGGACGGATCGCCTTGGCGGGGCTCCCGACGATCAGGGTCCGGGGCCCGAAGCTCTTGCCTTCGGTCACCAGCGCCCCCGCCCCCACGAGGCTGTCCCGCGCCACCACCGCGCCGTTCAGCACCGTCGCGCCCATGCCGATCAGGCAATTGTCCTCGACGGTGCAGCCATGGACGATGGCCTTGTGCCCGATCGTGCAGCCCGCGCCGATTCGCAGCGGAAAGCCCCAGTCGCTGTGCAGCGCCGAAAGGTCCTGCACGTTGGTGTCCTCGCCGATCTCCATCCATTCGTTGTCGCCGCGCAGGACCGCCCCCCACCAGACCGAGGCACCCGCCCCGATCCGAACGCGCCCGATCACCTGGGCGTTCGGCGCGATCCAAGCGGTGGGATGGATCTCGGGCCGCTCGCCGTCCAGCTCCCAGATCATTGCGCCGCCTCGAACTCGCGCGAGAGGCTGCGCACGAAGTCGTTGAGCCAAGGCTGCCGCTCGCGCCGAAGCCGCTCAACCTCGACGATGTGGCGCACGCGGGCCTCGGTCTCGTCCACGTCGCGGTTCACCAGCACGTAGTCGTACTCGGCCCAGTGGCTCACCTCGGCCATGCTGCGCGCCATGCGGCCCGCGATGACCTCCTCGCTGTCCTGGCCGCGCCCGCGCAGGCGCCGCTCCAGTTCCGCCATGGAAGGCGGGAGGATGAAGATCGACACCACCTCGCGCCCCAGCGCCGAGTTCCGGATCTGCTGTCCCCCCTGCCAGTCGATGTCGAACAGCGTGTCGCGTCCGTCGGCCATGGCGAGCTCGATGGGCAGCCGGGGCGAGCCGTAGAGGTTCCCGAAGACCTCCGCATGCTCCAGCAACTCCCCGCGCTCCACCATGGCCTCAAAGGCGGGGCGGGTGACGAAGTGATATTCGCGCCCGTCGACCTCGCCGGGGCGCGGGGCGCGCGTGGTGGCCGAGACGGAGAAGCGGATGGCCGGGTCGGCGGCCAGCAGGCGGCGCGCGATGGTGGTCTTTCCGGCCCCGGAGGGGGAGGACAGGATGACGAGCAGACCCCGGCGTTCGGGCGCGGAAAGGGCCGCCATGCGTTACTCCACGTTCTGGACCTGCTCGCGCATCTGGTCGATGGCCGCCTTCAGGTCAAGGCCGATGCGGGTGAGGGCCGCCGAACCGGACTTGGACAGGAGCGTGTTGGCCTCGCGGTTGAACTCCTGCAGGAGGAAGTCGAGCCGGCGGCCGGCGGGCTTGGGATCGGCGATCAGCGCGCGCCCCTGCGCGACATGGGCGCGGAGCCGGTCGAGCTCCTCGGTGACGTCCGCCTTGACCGCGATCAGGGCCAGCTCCTGCGCGAGCCGCCCCTCGTCCACATCGGGCACGCTCTCTGCGACCCGCCGCAGCGCGGCGCGCAGGGCCTCCGCCGAATCGTCCTTGCGAGCGTCAGCGAGTCGCTGGGACTCGTCCACGAGTGATTCGATGCTAGCTATCTGATTCGAAAGAAGGCCCTCCAGCGCCGCGCCCTCCCCCTCCCGCGCGGCCACGAAGTCGTCGAGGAGCCCGTCCAGATCCTGAAGCAGCGCGGCGAGCAGCCCCTCGTCCGCGCTCGCCGGGGCCGCGATGACCACCCCCTTCTGTAGCAGCACATCGGCCGCCGTGGGCTGGCCCAGCGTCACTCCCAGGGCGAAAGCCCGCTGCTGGACCTGCTCCAGCGCGTGCAGCACGCGGTCGAGTTGGGCCTCGTCGATGCCGAAACCGCCCTCGCCCGCGCTCCGCGACAGCCGCAGCGCCAGCGACACGCTCCCCCGCGCGAGCCGGGCCTGAAGCGCGGCGCGGACTCCCGCCTCGAGCCCTTCGATCCCGTCCGGAAGGCGCAGCCTCAGGTCCAGCCCCCGCCCGTTCACGCTGCGCAGGTCCCAGTCCCATTCGACATCGTCGCGCCCGCCCCTGCGGCTGGCAAATGCGGTCATGGAGCGGATCATTGTGCCTCCTGATTCATCACGGACGGAAATGGAATTAACCCGTTAACACTTTAGTAACAGACATCACCGACAAAGCGGGTAGCTTAAGACTTGCGTAACCATTTCAGCCCCGGAGCCCGGCGATGTCCTACGACGACCTTCTGGAAGACATGGAAGGGAGCCTCTGCGGGCGAACGGACGATTGCGACGACAACGTGCTGCGCACCGTGCCAGCCGGGCGCGAGGGCCTTGCCGAGCTGGAGGCCTACTGGCGCGAGATCCGGGGCGCGGCGTTCCTGCCCCGCCGCCGCGATCTCGACGCCACGCGCTTCGCAAGCGCCCTGCCCCATGCCTTCATCCTTGAGCGAGTCGCCCCCGGCATCGCCCGCGTACGCACCAGCGGGCAGATGCTCCGCGGCCATCTGGGCTTCGAGGCGCGCGGGATGCCCCTGTCGCTCCTTTTCACGCCCGAGGGACGCAACCGGCTGCGGGTCTGGCTGGACCGCTGCTTCGACGGGCCGGCGCTCGTGGACCTGCCGCTCACCGCCTGGCGCGGCGCCCTTCACCCGCCGGCGACGGGGCGGCTCCTGCTCATGCCGCTCCTCGACCACGAAGGCAAGGTCACGCGCGCCGTGGGTGGGGTGTTCCTCGACCGCGCGATGCGGATGAGCCGCGTGCGCTTCGACGTGAACGAGGCGGCGGGCGTCCGGCACGAGAAGCTGCGCCCCGCCGCCTGGCCCGTGCTGGCCGCCGCGGGCGAACCCCGGATCAGGGAACTTGCCGAGCCCCGGCGTCCCTTCCTGCGTCTGGTCGTCTCCAATCCCTGACAGGCACGGGCGGAGGCACCGGCCCCCGCCCAAGATCATGGATCTCAGACCGCCTCGGCGCGAGCCAGCGCCGTGCGGCGGGCGGACAACTCCTCCGAGACGAGGAACGCCAGTTCCAGCGCCTGGGACGCGTTGAGGCGCGGGTCGCAAGCGGTGTGGTAGCGGTCCGACAGATCCTCGTCCGTGACCGCGCGCACGCCACCCGTGCATTCGGTCACGTCCTTGCCGGTCATCTCGAAATGGACGCCGCCGGGAATCGTGCCCTCGCCGTTGTGGACGGCGAAGAACTCCCGCACCTCGCGCAGCACGGATTCGAAGGGCCGCGTCTTGTAGCCGGTCGAGGACTTGATCGTGTTCCCGTGCATCGGGTCGCAGACCCAGACGACGTTCGCGCCCTCCTCCTGCACCGCGCGCACCAGTCGCGGCAGATGCTCGCCCACGTTGCCCGCGCCAAAGCGCGAGATCAGCGTCAGCCGCCCCGGCTCGTTCCTGGGGTTGAGCTTCGACATCAGCGCCTTGAGATGCCCGGAGGTCATCGACGGCCCGCACTTGAGCCCGATCGGGTTCTGCACGCCGCGGCAGTATTCGACATGCGCCCCGTCCGGCTGCCGCGTGCGGTCGCCGATCCAGATCATGTGGCCCGAGCCCGCGAGCCACTGGCCGGTGGTCGAGTCCACGCGGGTCAGGGCCTCCTCGTATTCCAGCAGAAGCGCCTCGTGCGAGGTGAAGAACTCCACGGTTTGGAGCGTGTGCGCTGCCTCGTCGCTGATCCCGGCCGCGCGCATGAAGTCGAGCGTATCCGAGATGCGGTTGGCCATCTCGCGATACTTCTCGGCCTCGGGGCTCGCGGTGAAGCCCAGCGTCCAGGCGTGCACCTTGTGGACGTCGGCGTAGCCCCCGGTGGCGAAGGCGCGCAGCAGGTTGAGCGACGCCGCCGCCTGGAGATAGGCCTGCAGCATCCGGTCCGGATCGGGCACCCGCGCGGCTTCCGTGAAGTCGAAGCCGTTGATGATGTCGCCCTTGTAGGACGGCAGCTCCACGCCCCCGATCGTCTCCATCGCGGCCGAGCGCGGCTTGGCGAACTGGCCGGCGATGCGGCCGACCTTCACCACCGGCACCTTGGCGCCGTAGGTCAACACCATCGCCATCTGCAGCAGCACCTTGAAGGTGTCGCGGATGTTGTCGGCCGAGAACTCCGCGAAGCTTTCGGCGCAGTCCCCGCCCTGAAGCAGGAAGGCCTCGCCCTTGGACACCTTGGCCAGATGCGCCTTGAGCTTGCGCGCCTCTCCGGCGAAGACGAGCGGGGGATAGGAGGCGAGCCGCGCCTCGACGTCGCGCAGGCGGTCCTGGTCGGGATAGTCGGGCATCTGCACCCGCGGCAACTTCCGCCAGTCGGTCTTCTGCCATTCCCCCATGGTCGTTCTCCTTGGCCCGTGTCGCGGGTCGGCCCCGTTTTCGATAGGGCGCGCTTATAGCTCTCCCCCCCGTCAAGTCCAACGCAAAACGGGCCGCACGGGCGAAAGATGCGGACCGTCCGCGACACGAAATGTCGCGTCCGAGCAACCCTCTTGTCGTTTCCGGACGAACCTGAGAGAATGTCGCCGCGGGACGGCGGAGTGCCGGTCCCAGGTGGGTCCCATGAACATCCAGCCTCAGATCGTCGAGCTCGACAGCCTTCGTCCGCGCTCCCGCCGCTTCGTCTTCGTGCTTCTCGACAACTTCACGATGCTCTGCTTCGCCTGCGCGGTGGAGTCACTGCGCATCGCCAACCGCATGGCCGGGCAGACACTCTACAACTGGGTCCTGGCCGGCGAGGGCGGCGACAGCGTCACCTGCTCGAACGGGACGCGCTTCAAGCTCGACATGGACCTGGGCGAACTGGCGCGCGACGACACGATCATGGTCTGCGGCGGCATCGACGTGCAGGACGCGACGACCCGGCCCCTGCTCAACTGGCTCCGGCGCGAGGCGCGGCGCGGGATCGTCATCGGCGGGCTCTGCACGGCGGCGCACACGCTGGCCAAGGCGGGGCTCCTCGACGGCAAGAAGGCGACTATCCACTGGGAGAACCAGGACTCCTTCTTCGAGGAGTTCGAGGACGTGACGCTGACTAAGTCGGTCTTCGTCGTCGACGGAAACCGGATCACGACCGCCGGGGGCACGGCCTCGATCGACCTCATGCTCAAGCTCATCGCCGACGACCACGGCGAGGAGCTGGCCAACGCCGTCGCCGACCAGCTCATCTATTCCTCGATCCGCACCGACCAGGACACGCAGCGCCTCTCGATCCCCACCCGGATCGGCGTGCGCCACCCCAAGCTCAGCCGCGTCATCCAGATCATGGAGCAGGCCATCGAGGAGCCGATCAGCCCGGCGACGCTCGCGCGTGACGTGGGGCTGTCGACCCGGCAGCTCGAACGGCTCTTCCGCCGCTACCTCGACCGCAGCCCTAAGCGCTATTACATGGAGCTTCGTCTCCAGAAGGCGCGCAACCTGCTGATGCAGACGGACATGAGCGTCATCAACGTCGCGCTGGCCTGCGGCTTCGCCTCGCCCTCGCATTTCTCGAAATGCTACCGTGCCCATTATGGCACCACGCCCTATCGCGAACGCGGCACCCAGGGCGGCGCGCGCCTGTCGATCTGAGCGCTCCGCAGCGTCTGTCTTCCTTTGGCCGCGGGCGGTGTCTAGCCTAGCGGGCAGGATCACAAGAATCCGACAGGGAGACCACCAATGAAGAAACTGCTCCTGGCCGCTTCGGCCACGGCGCTCTGCGCTGGCGCGGCCGTCGCTCAGGATGCCCCCTCCGGGGCCGCCCCCAAGATCGGCATCGTGCTCGGCTTCACCGGGCCGCTCGAATCGATCACCCCCTTCATGGCCCAGTCCGCCGAGGTCGCCATCGCCGAGGTAAATGCCGCCGGCGGCATCGTGAACGGCCAGCAGGTCACCTCCGAGCGCGCCGACTCCACCTGCATCGACGCCGCCGCCGCGACGGCCGCGACCGAGGGGCTGGTGAACGGCGGCATCAACGCCATCATGGGCGCCGACTGCTCGGGCGTGACCAACGCCATCCTGACCAACGTCGCTGTGCCCAACGGCATCGGGATGATCTCGCCGTCGGCCACCTCGCCCGGCCTCTCGACCGCCGAGGACAGCGGCCTGTTCTTCCGCACCGCGCCGTCGGACGCCCGCCAGGGCCAGGTCATGGCCGACATCCTCAAGGACCGGGGCGTCTCCGAGGTCGCGCTGACCTACACCAACAACGACTACGGCAAGGGCCTCGCCGACAGCTTCACCCAGGCCTACACGGCCGGGGGCGGCACGATCTCCATCACCGCCGCGCACGAGGACGGCAAGGCCGACTACTCGGCCGAGGTCGCCTCCCTGGCTGCGTCGGGCTCGGACATCCTCGTGGTGGCGGGCTACACCGACCAGGGCGGCCGCGGCATCATTCGCAACGCGCTCGACACCGGCGCCTTCGAAACCTTCGTGCTGCCCGACGGCATGATCGGCCAGGAGATCGTGGACGTACTGGGCGACGGTCTGTCCTCATCCTTCGGACAGTATCCCGGCACCGACAGCCCCGGCGCGACGCGCTTCCAGGAGATCGCCACCGCCGAGGGCTTCGACGGCACCTCCGCCTTCTCGCCCGAGTCCTATGACGCCGCCGCGCTCATCATGATGGCGATGGAGGCCGCGGGCTCGACGAACTCCGCCGACTGGACCCAGAAGGTGGCGGACCTCGCCAACGCCCCCGGCGAGGAGATCCTGCCGGGCGAGCTGGCCAAGGCGCTGGAGCTGATCCGCGCCGGCACCGACATCGACTACGTGGGGGCCACGGCGGTCGAGCTGATCGGCGCAGGCGAGTCCGCCGGCAATTATCGCGAGGTCGAGTTCAAGGAAGGGGAGATCGTGACGATCCGTTTCCGCTGAAGGAACAATGGCGTCCGGTGCAAGACCGGACGCCAAGTCACTGGCCCTGACGGTTCTTCCCTTTCCCCGGGCGCGCCACTAGCCTGCCCGGCAGGTCCAAGAATCCGTCAGGGAGACCATACATGACCAAGTTGCTCCGGGCCGCCTCGGCCCTCGCGCTCCTCGCGGGCGCCGCCGCCGCGCAGGACGCGGCCGCGCCCAAGATCGGCATCATCCTGGGCTTCACCGGCCCGCTCGAATCCATCACGCCGAACATGGCCACCGGCGCCGAGATGGCGATCAACGAAGTGAACGCCGCGGGCGGCCTCCTCGGCCAGCAGGTCGGCGTCGAGCGCGCCGACTCCACCTGCATCGACGCCGCCGCCGCGACGGCCGCGGCCGAAGGCCTCGTGGCGGGCGGCGCCAACGCCATCATGGGCGCCGACTGCTCGGGCGTGACCGGCGCCGTGCTGACCAACGTCGCCGTGCCCAACGGCATCGGGATGATCTCGCCCTCGGCCACCTCGCCCGGCCTCTCGACCGCCGAAGACAACGGCCTCTTCTTCCGCACCGCGCCGTCGGACGCCCGCCAGGGCGAGATCCTAGCTCAGGTGCTGCAGGAGCGCGGCGTGACCGACGTGGCGCTGACCTACACCAACAACGACTACGGCAAGGGCCTCGCGGACGCCTTCACGACCGCCTTCACCGCGGCGGGCGGCACCGTGTCGATCACCGTGCCCCACGAGGACGGCAAGGCCGACTACTCGGCCGAGGTCGCCTCGCTCGCGGCCTCCGGCTCGGACGTGCTGCTGGTGGCGGGCTACACCGACCAGGGCGGACGCGGCATCATCCAGAACGCGCTCGACACCGGCGCGTTCGAGACCTTCGTGCTGCCCGACGGCATGATCGGCCAGGACATCGTCGACACCTTAGGCGAAGGCCTCGCGACCTCCTTCGGCACCATGCCGGGCACCGACAGCCCCGGCGCGGCCGCCTTCCAGGAGATCGCCTCGGCCCAGAGCCTCGACGGGACCTCGGTCTACGCCGGCGAGTCCTACGACGCGGCCGCGCTGATCATGCTCGCCATGGCGGCGGCGGGCTCGACCAACGGCGCCGACTGGGCCGCGCAGGTCGAGTCGGTCGCCAACGCCCCGGGTGAGCAGGTCCTCCCGGGCGAGCTGGGCAAGGCGCTGGAGCTGATCGCGGCCGGCACCGACATCGACTACGTGGGCGCCACCGCCGTGGAACTCATCGGGACGGGTGAATCCGCGGGCAACTTCCGCGAACTCGAGTTCAAGGACGGCCAGATCGAAACGGTCCAGTTCCGCTGACATAAAGTTACGTTGACGGAAATGCACGGCCTGGGGTATGGCCCCGGGCCGTTGCGCTATTCAAGAGACCCGCCCACGGGTCCGCTTTCCCGAAGGGACTTCCCCGCATGATCGAGGTCCACGACCTCCACAAGCATTTCGGCGGCTTCCGCGCCGTGGACGGCGCCAGCCTTAAGATCCGCCAGGGTTCGATCACAGGCCTCATCGGTCCCAACGGCGCCGGCAAGACCACGCTGTTCAACGTGATCGCGGGGCGCCTGACGCCCACCTCCGGGCGCGTCACCATGGGCGGCGAGGACATCACCGGCCTGCCCCCGCACCGGCTGTTCCACAAGGGCCTCCTGCGCACGTTCCAGATCGCGCACGAGTTCTCCTCAATGACGGTGCGCGAGAACCTGATGATGGTGCCCCCCAACCAGACGGGCGAGAGCATCTGGAGCGCCTGGGTCCACCGCGGCCGCATCCGCGAGGAGGAGGCCCGCCTGGCCGCCAAGGCCGACGAGGTGCTGGAGTTCCTGACGATCAGCCATGTCGCGGACGAGAAGGCCGGGAATCTCTCGGGCGGCCAGAAGAAGCTCGTGGAGCTGGGCCGCACGATGATGGTCGACGCCAGGATCGTCTTCCTCGACGAGGTGGGCGCGGGCGTGAACCGGACACTGCTGAACACGATCGGCGACGCCATCGTGCGCCTGAACAGGGAGCGCGGCTACACCTTCTGCGTCATCGAGCACGACATGGACTTCATCGGCCGCCTCTGCGACCCGGTGATCGTCATGGCGCAGGGCAAGGTCCTGGCCGAGGGCTCGGCCTCCGAAATCATGCAGAACGAGGCGGTGATCGAGGCCTACCTGGGCACGGGCCTCAAGAACAAGGTGCCGGCATGACCGACTACGAGGCGCTGCGCGACAACCGCGGCAACAACGACCGCTCGATCGCCAAGGACAACGGCAGCGGCGGCCTCCACGTCGCCGACAACCGCCAGACCCGGCCCGCGCCCTCCGTCAGCCGCGCCTTCCTCGTGGGCGAAGCGATGGTCGGCGGCTACGGCAAGGGCCCCTCGATCCTCAACGGCTGCACCATCGCCGCCGAGAAGGGCGAGATCGCGGTGATCGTGGGTCCCAACGGCGCCGGCAAGTCCACCGCCATGAAGGCGGTCTTCGGGATGCTCGATCTCCGGCAAGGCTCGGTGCGCCTGAACGGCGAGGACATCACCCGCCTCACGCCCCAGGCCCGCGTGGCCAAGGGCATGGCCTTCGTGCCCCAGGTCCGCAACATCTTCCCCTCGATGTCCGTCGAGGAGAACCTGGAGATGGGTGCCTTCCTGCGCCGCGACGATATCTCGCGCACCATCGAGCAGGTCTACGGCCTCTTCACCATCCTCAGGGACAAGCGCCGCCAGCCCGCGGGCGAGCTGTCGGGCGGCCAGCGCCAGCAGGTCGCGGTGGGCCGTGCGCTGATGACCCAGCCCAGCGTGCTCATGCTCGACGAGCCCACGGCCGGCGTTTCTCCCATCGTCATGGACGAGCTTTTCGACCGCATCATCGAGATCGCGCGGCAGGGCATCACCATCCTGATGGTCGAGCAGAACGCGCGCCAGGCGCTCGAGATTGCGGACAAGGGCTACGTCCTCGTCCAGGGCGGCAACGCCTTCACCGGCACCGGCAAGGAACTCCTGGCCGACCCGCAGGTGCGCAAGTCGTTCCTGGGGGGATGAGGATGGGCCCCCGTCGCATTAACCTTCCGGCAACCCGACCGTTCGGTGCTGTAACGTTTCGTCAACGCGCGTCCGGGATCCTTGGTCCCATGACCCGCAGCCACAGGACCCCCTGATGGACCTCCTCAACGCCCTCGTGGCCTTCCTGAACTTCGTGTTCATCCCCGCCCTGGCCTATGGCTCGCAGCTCGCGCTGGGGGCGCTGGGGGCGACGCTGATCTACGGCATCCTGCGCTTCTCGAACTTCGCCCATGGCGAGACGATGGCCTTCGGCACGGCGATCACCATCCTCCTCACCTTCGGCCTGCAAGCCCTTGGTATCACGTTCGGACCGTTGCCCACGGCGCTCATCGCCCTGCCCCTGGCCATCGCGGCGACGGCGCTCCTGCTCCTGGGCACCGACCGACTGGTCTATCGCTTCTACCGCGACGCCAAGGCCGCGCCGACGATCCTGGTGATCGTCTCCTTGGGTGTCATGTTCATCATGAGCGCCATCACCCGCTTCCTCGTGGGCGTGGAGGACATCGCCTTCGCCGACGGCGAGCGCTTCGTGGTCACCGCGCGCGGCTTCCGCGACTGGTCGGGGCTCGAGGAGGGACTCGCCATCCGCTCGACCCAGGTCATCACGGTGGTCGTGGCCGGCATCGCCGTGGCGTTGCTCTTCTGGTTTCTCAACCGCACCCGCACCGGCAAGTCGATGCGCGCCTTCTCGGACAACGAGGACCTCGCGCTGCTGTCGGGCATCAACCCGAACCGCGTGGTCGCCGTGACCTGGGTCATCGTGGCGGCGCTGGCGACCACGGCCGGGGTCCTCTACGGCCTCGACAAGAGCTTCAAGGCCTTCACCTACTTCCAGCTCCTGCTGCCCATTTTCGCAGCGGCGGTGGTCGGGGGCCTGGGCAATCCGCTCGGCGCCATCGCGGGCGGCTTCGTGATCGCCTTCTCCGAGGTCATGGTCACCTACGCCTGGCGGCAGGTCGTGGCCTACGCCCTGCCGGGCGATTGGGCGCCGGCGGGCCTCCTCCAGATCATGTCGACCGAATACAAGTTCGCGGTCTCCTTCGCGATCCTCATCATCGTTCTCCTCTTCAAGCCCACGGGCCTCTTCAAGGGTCAATCGGTATGACGACTGTTCCCCAAGCGACCCTAGCCCGGTCCTCGGCCTCCGGCGCAAGCCTGCGCCCCGTCCTTCTCTATCTCGCGATGGCGGCGCTGATTGTCGGGACCGGCTTCGTCATGGGCTGGAACTACGCGCTGACCGTCGTGAACATGGGCCTGATCTCGGCCATCATGGCGCTGGGCGTGAACCTGCAATGGGGCTTCGCCGGGCTTTTCAACGTGGGCGTCATGGGATTCGTCGCGCTGGGTGGGCTCGGGGCCGTGCTGGTCGCCATGCCGCCAGTGGCCGAGGCCTGGGTGGTCGGCGGCGGACGTGTCGGGGCCGGCCTCGTGCTCGGGGTGCTCACCGTCGTGTCGCTGGTCGTGATCCGCACCCGCATGGCTCGGGGGCAGCTCGCGACCTTCGTGATGCTGGCCGTGGGCGTCGGAGGCTATCTGGTGATGCGCGCCGTGCTGGATCCCGGCGTGATCGCTGTCGAGGCCGTGAACCCCGCCTCCACCGGCTATTTCGGCGGCCTCGGACTGCCGGTGCTCCTCGCCTGGCCCGCCGGTGGCCTGCTGGCCGCCGGCGCCGCCTGGATCATCGGCAAGACGGCTCTGGGCCTGCGGTCGGATTACCTCGCCATCGCGACGTTGGGCATCGCCGAGATCATCCTCGCCGTCCTCAAGAACGAGGACTGGCTGGCGCGGGGCGTCAAGAACGTGGTGGGCATTCCCTCGCCCGTCCCGCAGGAGATCGCGCTTCAGCAGGACCCCGGCTTCGTGGCCCGCGCGGCCTCCTTCGGCGTGGACCCGGTCACGGCCTCGACCCTCTGGGTCAAGGTCCTCTACATGGGCCTTTTCGCGGTCGTGCTGCTCGCATTGCTCCTTCTTGCGCAGCTCGCGCTTCGCTCGCCCTGGGGGCGCATGATGCGCGCCATCCGGGACAACGAGGTCGCCGCCGCCGCGATGGGCAAGGACGTGACCGCCCGCCACTTGCAGATCTTCGTGCTAGGCTCGGCCATCTGCGGCATCGCCGGCGCCATGATGGTGACGCTCGACGGCCAGCTCACGCCGGGCTCCTACCAGCCGCTGCGCTATACCTTCCTGATCTGGGTCATGGTGATCGTCGGCGGCTCCGGCAACAACTGGGGCGCGGTACTGGGCGGCTTTCTGATCTGGTGGCTCTGGGTGATCGTGGAGCCCCTGGGCAACGCGCTTTTCGGCGTCATCAGCACCACTCTGCCCGCCGGTTCGCCGATCACGTCACATCTCCAGGACGCCAGCGCTCATATGCGCCTGCTGACGATGGGCGTGATCCTGCTCCTCGTGCTGCGTTTCTCGCCGCGTGGCCTCATCCCCGAGAAGTGAGCGGCCTCTCGGGTCGATGAACCCCGCGCGGTCTGCCAGCCGCGCGGGGTTTTCCGTTCCTAGCGCCGAAGCCGCTTGATGAGGCTCGACGTGTCCCAGCGACCGCCGCCCATAGCCTGCACGTCCCCGTAGAACTGGTCCACCAGCGCGGTGACCGGCAGGCTCGCCCCAATCTCCCGCGCGGTATGGAGGCAGATGCCGAGATCCTTGCGCATCCAGTCCACCGCGAAGCCGTGCTCGAACCGGTCATCCAGCATGGTCCCGTGCCTGTTCACCATCTGCCAGGACCCGGCCGCCCCCTGCGAGATGACCTCCACCAGCGCCCGTCCGTCGAGCCCGGCCTTCTTGGCGAAGGCCAGCGCCTCTGACAGCCCCTGCACCAGCCCGGCGATGGCGATCTGGTTCGCCATCTTGGCCATCTGCCCGCTGCCCACCTCGCCCAGCCGCCGGCAGACGCGCGTGTACGGCGCCACGATCACTTCGGCCCGTGCATAGTCGGCCTCGGAGCCCCCGCACATGATCGAGAGCTGGCCCTTCTCGGCCCCCGCCTGACCGCCCGACACCGGCGCGTCCACGTAGCCGATGCCCTTCCGGGCGGCCTCGGCCGCGAGTTCCCGAGTGACCTGCGCGCTCACCGTGGTGTGGTCGATGAAGAGCGTGCCCTCGGCCATGCCGGCAAACGCGCCGTCCTCGCCCAGGCAGACGGCGCGCAGGTCGTCGTCGTTGCCTACGCAGGCCAGCACGGCCCCGGCACCCTGCGCCGCCTCGCGGGGCGTGGGCGCGTTGCGATGGCCGTGCCGCTCGACCCAGGCCTCGGCGCGGGCCGTCGTACGGTTGTAGACCGTGACCTCCGCCCCGGCCGCCGCCAGATGCCCGGCCATCGGCCCGCCCATCACCCCGAGCCCCAGAAAGGCCAGACGCCCCACTCCCGCCCCTGTGTCCGTCATACGCTTGCCCCGCCTGTGAAACCCTGCCAAACGGTTGGCCGCATCCCAAAGCCCCGTCAACCTGCCCCGGAGCCCTCTCGTTGGTCACTCTGTTCCGCTGGCTCTTCCGGGTGACGGTGGCCCTGGTCGTCCTAGGCGTGCTGGCCTTCACGCTCCTGACCTGGTTCGCCTCGCGCTCGCTGCCCGACTACGAGGCCACGACCGAGGTCGAGGGGATCGGCGCCCAGGTCGAGATCGTGCGCGACCATTCCAGCGTTCCCCATATCTTCGGAAAGACAGACGCCGACGTGTTCTTCGCACTGGGCTATGCCCATGCGCAGGACCGGCTCTGGCAGATGATGATGACACGGCGCACCGTGCAGGGCCGCCTGTCCGAGCTCTTCGGCGAGCGGACCCTCGGCATCGACCGGCTGATGCGCCGCCTCGACCTCCATACCCTCGCCCGCGAATCGCTCGACGATCAGGACGCGCCCGCGCGGGACGCGCTCGAGTCCTACAGCGCCGGGGTCAATGCCTGGCTCGCCGAGGTCAACGAAGGCGCTCTGGGCCGCGGCGCCCCCGAGATGTGGCTCTTTCGCCAAGCCATCGCGCCATGGCAGCCCGCCGACTCGCTGGCGGTCCTCAAGCTGATGGCGCTCCGGCTCAACGCTCACCTGGATGCCGAGGTGCTGCGCGCCCGCGCCTCGCTGGTGCTGCCGCCCGAGCGGCTGGCCGACATCCTGCCCGACATGCCCGGAGAGGGCGTGGCCGCCCTGCCCGCCTATGCCGAGCTGGTCCCCAGCGCCCGGCCCAGCTTCGCCGAAGCCACGTCTCGAGATCCTCTGTTTCCGAATCCCGGCACCGGGCTTGCAGGGGCGTCGAACGTCTGGGCGGCGGGGGTGTCGCGCTCGGCCGCGGGCTCGACGCTGCTCGCCAACGACCCGCATCTGGGGCTTTCGGCCCCCGGCACCTTCTACCTCGCGCGGCTGGAGCTTTCGACCGGCGGCGTGATCGGCGGCACCATCCCCGGCCTGCCTCTCGTGCTGACGGGGCGCAGCGCCAACCTGGGCTGGGGCGTCACGTCGAGCTACCTCGACGATCTCGACGTGCAGGCCGAGGAGGTGAACCCCGCCAACGCCGATGAATACCGCACGCCCGAAGGCTGGGCCCCCTTCCGCAGCCGCGACAGCATCATCGAGGTCAAGGACGCCCCTGCGGTCACCGTCCGCCTGCAGTGGACCGAGAATGGCCCGGTCTTGGGCCCCGAGGACTTCGACCTAGGCCAGATCCGGCCGCCGGGGCATGTCATGTCCATCTCCTGGACGGCGCTGTCCGACCGGGACACCACCCTGACCGCCGCCCTGCGGATCATGCGCGCTCGCGACATGGAGGAGGCGCTCGATGCCGTGCCGCTCTTCGTGGCGCCGTCGCAGAACCTCGTCCTTGCCGACCGCAACCGCATCGCCATGGCGACTCTCGGCGCCATCCCCGACCGCGACCCGGCGCACCAGAGCAAGGGCCGCCTGCCCACCCTGGGCCACCGGCCCGAGAACCGCTGGCGCGGCGTCAAACCCGCCGAGGCCAATCCCGTCTTTCTCGATCCTGAAGGCGGCGTGGTCGGAAACACGAACAACAAGATCCTCGACGCGCCCTTCCCGGACCACCTGTCCTTCCTCTGGGGCGACAGCCAGCGCATCCAGCGGTGGCAGTTCCTGATGCAGGGGCGCGAGATCCACACCCGCGACAGCTTTATCGAGGCGCAGCTCGACACCGTGTCGCCGGCCGCGCGCACGCTCCTGCCGCTTGTGGCCCGCGACCTGTGGTTCACCGGCGAGGCCGCGCCCGAGGGCACGCCCGAGCGGCAGCGCGCCCGCGCGCTGGAGCTGCTGGCCGAATGGAACGGCCAGATGAACGAGCACCTGCCCGAGCCGCTGATCTATTCCGCCTGGATGCGCATGCTGCAGGAGAGGCTCGTGCGCGACGAGCTGGGTCCCTTGGCCGACGCCTTCACCCATGTCGAGCCCCTGTTTCTGGAGCGGGTCTTCAAGGACATCGACGGTGCCTCCATCTGGTGCGACGTGCAGCAGTCCGAGCCGGTCGAGACCTGCGACGACATGGCCCGCGAAGCACTGGACGAAGCACTCCTGCAGATCGACGCGCGCTGGGGCACGGCGCTCGAATCGCTGCGCTGGGGCGACGCGCACGAGGCGGCGCACGACCATCCGGTGCTCGGGGGCACGCCGCTCCTGAGCTGGTTCGTGAACGTCCGCCAGTCCACCAGCGGCGACGACGACACGCTGATGCGCGGGCGGACCAGGGGCACTGGCCCGAACCCGTTCGTCAACGTCCACGCGGCGGCCTATCGGGGAGTCTACGACTTCGCCGACCCCGACTCCTCCGTGTTCATCATCCCGACGGGCCAGTCGGGCCACCCGCTCTCCCGGCACTATGACGATTTGGGCGAGCTGTGGCGGCGGGGCGAATACATCCCCATGTCGCTCGATCCCGCGCTGGCGCGCGCGGCGGCCGTGGGGGTCACGACGCTCATGCCCGAAGGGTCGACGCCCTAGTGCACCGATCCCGTCGTCGCGACGGAGGTTTGGACCTCTTAAAGTGTCGAGTAGCGGTCCCGCTGCCGCGCGGTCCAGCGCACGCGCATGCGCGTGCCCTTCTCCTCGTCCTGCTCCCCGACCACCAAACGGTTCTCGTGAAGCCAAGCCCGCTGCCTCCCGGCGGCGTAGGGGACGACGACCTCCTCCTCCTCGCGGGGTTCGTCGAGCCGGCCCGAGACCTCGGCCAAGAGAGCGTCGAGACCCTCTCCGTTCGTGGCCGAGACAGGGAAGACCTGCGGCACCCGCTCGCCCTGCACCCGAACCGATTCGCGTGATTCGGGGTCCAGAAGATCGATCTTGTTCCATACCTCGATCAGCGGGGTGCCCTCGCCCACGCCCAGGCTCTGAAGGATCGCCTCCACGTCCTCGGCCTGCTGATCGGTCTGCGCGTGGCTGATGTCGCGCACGTGCAGGATCAGGTCGGCGTCCAGAACCTCCTCCAGGGTGGCCCGGAAGGCCGCGACCAGCTCGGTCGGGAGGTCCGAGATGAAGCCCACCGTGTCCGACAGGATCACGTCGAGCCCCGAGGGCAGCCTTACCCGTCGCATCGTCGGATCGAGCGTGGCGAACAGCATGTCCTTGGCCAGCACCTCGGCGCCGGTCAGGCGGTTGAAGATCGTGCTCTTGCCGGCGTTGGTGTAGCCCACCAGCGCCACGACCGGAAACGGCACCTTGGCGCGGGCCGCACGGTGCAGGGTCCGCGTCCGCGCCACCCGGTCGATCTGCCGGCGCAGCTTGACGAGCTGATCATCGATCGCGCGCCGGTCGGCCTCGATCTGCGTCTCGCCGGGGCCGCCAACGAAGCCGAAGCCACCGCGCTGCCGCTCCAAGTGGGTCCAGGACCGCACGAGGCGGGTGCGCTGGTAGCTCAGCGCCGCCATCTCGACTTGCAGCACGCCCTCGCGGGTGCGCGCGCGGTCGGCGAAGATCTCGAGGATCACGCCCGTCCGGTCGAGGAGCTTGACGCCCCACTCCTTCTCAAGGTTGCGCTGCTGTACAGGGCTTACGGGCCCGTCCACCAGCACCAGCTCGACGCCGGCGTCCTTGAAGCGTCCCTTCAGCTCTTCGATCTTGCCCGATCCGAAGAGCATTCCCGGATGCACGCGGCCCAGCCGCACGATCTCCGAGCCGCGCACGTCGAGCCCCGGCAGCGCTGCGGCCAAGGCCACGGCTTCGCCCAGGGCCGGCTCGGCGGGCCGTGCGTCGCGGTCGTTCTTGATCTCGGGATGAAGGACCCAGGCCGGGGTCCTCTTGGCATCTAGGTCGAGCAGGTCGGTCGTCCCGTCAATGAGGAGGAGGAAGATTGCGCGACGAGCCGCGCGGTCCTCTCATGTAGGTCGCCGGGCCGTCTGGGCGAAGGGGTGCGCTCAATCGTCCCCATCATAAAGGTTAATCGGCTGCGCCGGCATGATGGTCGAGATCGCGCTCTTGTAGACGAGCTGCGACTGTCCATCCCGGCGCAGCAGCACGCAGAACGAATCGAACCATGTGATGACGCCCTGCAGCTTCACCCCGTTGATGAGGAAGATGGTCACGGGAACCTTGGTCTTCCGGACGTGATTGAGGAACGCGTCCTGAAGATTCTGCTTGCTGTCGGCCATTCCGGCTCCCGTCTTGTTCTTGCGGCCCGGCGTCTGCGGCGGGCCGTCCCCTTCAACATCACTATGTCGTGCCGCCGGGGGGGATTCCAAGCCGGCGGATGGCAATGAGGTCACAACTGTGGCGGGTTTGCCCGAGGGCGCCGCCTGTCGCGGCGCCAGGCCCAGCACGCGCCGCGGCGGCGGGGCTTTGTCGTCGTTCATCATCCTTCCTCCGCATAGACGAGCCGCGGCGTCGTCTTCAGCCCGGTCACGACCCCGAGAGACTTCAACTTACGATGAAGCGCGGAACGTTCCATCCCCACGAATGCTGCAGTGCGAGAAATGTTGCCGCCGAAGCGATTGATCTGCGTCAGAAGGTACTCCTTCTCGAAGAGCTCGCGCGCCTCTCGCAGCGGCAGCGTCGCAAGGCCACCCGACAGGACCACGCGGCCTTCCTCGGACGGGCCTTCCTCCATCGAGGGCAGTTCCTTGGCGCTGATGTCGCCGCCGGCTTCGCCCAGGATCAGCACCCGCTCGATCACGTTGCGGAGCTGGCGCACGTTCCCCGGCCAGAGCATCGTCTGGAGGAGCGCCCGCGCGTCCTCGCCCAGGCGGCGTAGCGGCAGGCCCTGGGTCCGGTTCAGGACCCCGAGAAAGTGCTCGGCCAGGAGAGGGATGTCCTCGCGCCGCTCCTCCAGCGAAGGAACATGGATCGGCACGACGTTGAGACGGTGGAACAGCTCCTGCCGGAAGCTGCCGCCTGCAATGGCGGCCAGGAGGTCGCGATTCGTGGACGAGATCACCCGCAGATCGACCTGCACCTTGTCGCTGCCGCCCACGCGGGTGAACTGCTGGTCCACCAGGACCCGCAGGATCTTGGACTGCGTACCGAGGGGCATGTCGGCCACCTCGTCGAAATAGATGATCCCGCCATGGGCCTGCTCCATCAGGCCTTTCTCGACGCCCTTGCCCGGCATCTCGCGGCCGAAGAGCACCTCCTCGAAGCGCTCGGGCTCGATCGAGGCCGAGGAGACCACGACGAAGGGCCCGCTGGCACGGTTGGAATGGGCGTGGATGTAGCGCGCGGCCGACTCCTTGCCCGAGCCGGGCTCGCCCGTCAGCATCACCCGCCCATTCGACTTGGTCACCTTGTCGAGCTGCGAGCGGAGCTGCCGGAAGGAGGCCGACTCGCCCAGCATCTCCGTCTTCTGGTTGTCGCCGCGCTTGAGCGCCAGGTTCTCGCGCCGCAGCCGCGAGGTCTCCATCGCGCGGCGGATCACCACGAGGAGCTGCTCGATGTTGAAGGGCTTCTCGATGAAGTCGTAGGCGCCCTGCTTGATGGCCGCGACGGCGATCTCGATGTTGCCATGGCCCGAGATGATGATGATCGGGATCTCGGGATGCTCGCGCTTGACCTGCTTGAGGATGTCGATCCCGTCCATCCGGCTGTCCTTGAGCCAGATGTCGAGGATCATGAGCGCGGGCACCTCCCTGGCGATCTCGGCCATGCACTGGTCCGAGGAACCCGCCAAGCGCGTCGTGTAGCCCTCGTCCTTCAGGATGTCCGAGATCAGCTCGCGGATGTCACGCTCGTCGTCGGTGATCAGGATGTCGCCCATCTCTTGTAACCGCCCTTCTGCTTGCCTGTGATTATGCTGCTGCTTCGATCGTCTGCCGCGCCTTGACTGTCAGGCGGATGACGGCGCGTGCCCCCCGCCCTTCGGCATCCTCGAGCGCCAGCGTGCCGCCGTGCTCCTCGATGATCTTCTTCACGATGGGAAGGCCCAGCCCCGTCCCCGACTTCCGGGTCGTCACGTAAGGCTCGAAGAGCCGGGCCCGGTCCTCGGGCAGGCCGATGCCGTTGTCCTCGATGGTGATGCGCGCCTCTCGCCCCTCGACGGTCAGCGCCACCCGGATGCGCGGCTCGAAGCCCGCCTCGACGCCCTGCTCCTGCCGGGTCTCGATGGCCTCGCCCGCGTTCTTGATGAGGTTCGTCAGCGCCTGCGCGATCATGGTCGGGTCCACCTCGGCCGGCACCGGACCCTCGGGGAAGTCCCGCTCGAAGCGCACGCCGGGCTGCCCGGCTTCCTGCAGCGTCACCGCATCGCGCACCAGCGTGGCGAGGTCGCTGTCGCGGCGGTCGGGCTCGGGCATCCGCGCGAATTTCGAGAACTCGTCCACGATCCGCCGCAAGTCCTCGGTCTGGCGCACGATCACGTCCGTCATCTGGTCAAGATCCGCGGCGTCGTCCCCGAGCTTGCGACTGAACTTCCTCTTGATCCTTTCGGCCGAGAGACGGATGGGCGTGAGCGGGTTCTTGATCTCGTGGGCGATGCGCCGCGCCACGTCGCCCCAAGCCGCCATGCGCTGTGCCGAGACGAGGTCGGTCACGTCGTCGAAGGCGACCACGTAGCCTTCGAGCGAGCCGTCGTCCGCGCGCCGGGGCGACATCCGCACCAGGAGCATCTCCTGCTTGCCGCCGCGCACCAGCGCGACCTGCTCCTGCGCCGTCGCCCGGCCCTCGTGAACCAGGGTATCGAAGAGCGGCGCGAACTCGGGCACGGCCACTCCCAGCGGCACCGCCTCGCTCACGCCCCCTTCCAGAAGCCGCAGCGCCGAACGATTGGCGAAGGTGACGCGCCCCTCGGGGTCCAGCCCCACCACACCCGAGGTGACGGAGGACAGCACCGAGTCGAAGAGCCGCCGCCGCCGCTCGATCTGCTCGGTCGTGTCTAGCAGCCTCTCGCGCTGCGCCTTGAGCCGGCTCGTCATCTGGTTGAAGTGCCGGCCCAGCGCCGCGATCTCGTCGTCGCCGTCCTCCTCGATCACCCGCACGTCGAGATCGCCGGCCCCCACCCGCTCGGACGCCCCCAGGAGTCGGCCCACCGGCTTCGACAGACCCTCGGCGAACGACAGGCCCAGCCAGACGGCCGCGAGGATCAGGATCAGCGCGAAGCCCAGGTACAGCAGCCCGAACTCGAACAGCAGCCGCCCCTTGTCGGCGTCGAGCTGGCGGTAAAGGTTCACCGTCTCCTGGGTCTCGTCCAGCAGGGCCAGGATCTCGCCGTCGACGGCGCGGGTCACGTAGAGGTAGCGGTCGAGGAAGGACGGCATGGGCAGCAGCGCCCGGAACTCGTCGTTGGTCCAGTCCTCGGTGATGCGGACGCCCTCGGCCTCGGCAAGGCGGAAATCCTCGTCGGTGGGCATCTCGTAGTCGAACTCGTAGCTCCTCGCGCCACGGGCCCGGATCTTGCCGGTGCCGTCGAGGACGAAGGCCTCCGTCAGCCCGCGCTCGATCTGCCCCTGCAGGCGACCAAGGATCTGCCGCAGCTCGCCGTCCGACAACGCGAGATTGGACTGCTTCTCACGGTCGAGAACCTGCGCCAGCGCGCGCGCGTCGCGCTCCAGCTCCTCGCGGTGCTCCTGCTCATAGGCCTGAGCCGCTTCCATCGAGTTGGAGACCACGTCGCGCACCCGGTCCGAGAACCAGCCTTCCAGGCCCACGTTGATCGTCAGGACCGAGAAGACGGCGACCAGCACCGTCGGGATCAGCGCCAGAAGCCCGAAGACCCCCACGAGCCGCAGGTGGAGCCGCGACCCCGCCGAGCGGGCGCGCCGCGCGGCGACCATGCGCCCCACCTCGCGGAAGACGAGCGTCGCCACCGCGAGGACATAGACGAGATCCGCCAGCAGCACGAAGCGAAGCGCGAGCGAGGACACGCCCCGGTCCAGCGGACCCAGCACGACATAGGTCAGACCCGCGAGCACGGGACCCAGCACCACGAGGCCAAGCTTGGCCGTGGCCCTCACCCGCCGCTGGCGTCCCCAGCGCCCGAACTGCGCGAGTCGTCTGCCGGCCAACCTCCGCTGCACGCCCCATCGCCTCATGAGGGGGGTTCCGAGAACCCCCTGCCGCCCTCGCCACGGTCCCCGGCTTGCACCGGGGCCACGGTTCTGTGGCGGTTTTACATCAACTTCCTGCGACGTGTCACGCGGATATCGAGGTCGGTGATCTTTTTGCGAAGCGTATTGCGATTGATGCCGAGCAGGTCGGCGCAGCGGGCCTGATTCCCGGCCGTCGCGTCCAGCGCGATCTCGATCAGCGGGATCTCAACTTCGCGCAGTATCCTGTCGTAAAGGCCGGCCGGCGGCAGCATGCCCCCGTGCAGGTCGAAGTAGCGACGGAGGTGCTTGGCGACGGCCCCCATCAGGGGCTCTCCTCCGTCACCGCCGCGCAACGGTTCCATGGCGGGTTGGTGCCCCAGCACCGCCTCCACCTCGGCCTTGGCAACCTCCTCCTCGCCGGAGGTGACCACCAGGCGGCGGATGACGTTCTCGAGCTGGCGCACGTTGCCGGGCCAGGAATAGGTCCGCACGAGGTCGAGCGCGCCCGAAGACAGCCGCCGCGGCGGCGAGCCCTCCTTCTCGGCCCGACCTAGGAAGTGCTCGGCCAGCAGCGGGATGTCGTCCACCCGCTCGCGCAAGGCGGGCACGCTGATGGTCACGCCGCTCAGGCGGTAGAAGAGGTCCTCGCGGAAGCGGCCTGATTCCATTCGGACATTCAGATCCGCGCGCGAGGTGGCCATGATGCGCGGCGCGCCCTCGCCAAAGCTGTCGAGCATGCGCACGACGCGGGCCTGCGCCTCCTCGGGCAGGTCGCCCACCTCGTCAAAGAGGATCGAGCCGCCCCGCGCGCGCGCAACCACCTGCGACGGCCCCTCCACGCCCTGGAGGTCGGCGGCGGTCACGGTGACGAAGGGCAGGCTTCGCCGGTCCGAGAAGTCGTGGACGGCGCGGGCGATCAGCGACTTGCCGGTGCCGGACTCGCCCGTGACCAGGACGGGCAGAGTCGTGTTCATGACCTTGGCCACGAGCCGGTAGAGTCCCTGCATCGCCGGCGTCCGTCCGACAAGCGGAAGGTCCTCGCCGCGCTCGCGCGCCTCGGGGACGACGGCGCGGGCGGCGACCTGCGCGCGGCGCTTCACGTCCAGCGCGCGGGCCGCACGCTTCATCAGGTCCGGCAGGTCGAAGGGCTTGGGCAAGTAGTCGTAGGCCGAGGCCTCGGCCGCCTGGATTGCCGTCATGATCGTGTTCTGCGCCGAGATCACGATGACCGGCAGCCCCGGTCGCGTCGCGCCGATCCGGGGGATCTGCTCGATCCCATTGCCGTCGGGCATGATGACGTCCGAGATCACGAGGTCGCCCTTGCCCTCCTCGACCCAACGCATGAGCGTCACCAGAGAGGAGGTCGCGTGCACCTTGCACCCCGCCCGGGTGAGCGCCTGCGTCAGCACGGTGCGGATGGTTCGGTCGTCGTCGGCGACAAGGACGGTGCCGTCCATTCAACGTTCTCCTTCAGGGGGTTCGGGGGCGTCCTTGGGGGCCATGGGCAGCGACACGCGAAAGACGGTCCGCCCGGGGACCGACTCGACCGAGATCCAGCCCCCCATCTCCGACAGGAGCTTGGAAACCAGCGCGAGGCCCAGGCCCGTGCCGTTCTCGCGACCCGAGACGAAGGGCTCGAAGATGTCGGCGGCCATGTCGGGCGGAATGCCGGGGCCGTCGTCGATGACCTCGACCTGGAGCGGAAGCCGCGCCTGGGTGCCGTCCTTGCGCCGCACCCGGAGCGACGGCTCGTAGAAGGTGTGCAGGCGGATGGTGCCGCCCTCGCCCCCGGCCTCCGAGGCGTTCTTGATGAGGTTGAGGAATACCTGCGTGAGCTGGTCCGCATCCGACATCGTGCGTGGCAGCGAAGGGTCGTAGTCCTCGACGAAGCGCATGTGTGCGCCCCAGCCCACCGCCGCCGACTGCCGCGCGCGGTCCAAGATGTCGTGCACGTTCACCGCCTGAAGTCGCGGCGGCCTCAGGTTCCCGAACTGCTCCACCTGCTCCAGGAGCTTCACGATCCGCCGCGACTCCTCGACGATAAGATCGGTCAGCTCCAGATCGGCCCCCGTCAGCCCCATGGACAGGAGTTGCGCCGCCCCCGTGATCCCCGCCAGGGGGTTCTTGATCTCGTGCGCCAGCATCTCGGCCATGCCGATGGCGGACTTGGCGGCCTTCTGGCTCCCGGCGTTCTGCGTCATGCGCGAGGCGATCTCGCGCGGAGAGATCAGCATCAGCATCCGACCGTCGCTGCGCAGGAGCGGCGCGAAGTGGATGTTGCACTGCACCGGCGGACGCTCTCCCGAACCCACGTCCACGTCATTGACGAAAAGCGAGGAGCGCTGCGCCCTTGCGCGGCGGAATGCATCCTCGAGGGGCGCGTCGATCATGACCTTGTCGAAGACCGGCGCCCCGCGCAGGGACTTGGCCGACAGGTTCAGGAACTGCTCGGCCGCCGGGTTGGGTTCGATGATCATGTCGTCGGAGGTCAGGAGCAACGCCGGGATCGGCAGCGAGGCCCAGAGCGAGTCGTTGCCGATCATGCCGCGCGCGCCTCCGAATGCACGGGGATCAGCGCTTCGGGCAGGAGCCGCAGCACCATGGCGGGTTCAGGGGCCGTCAGCACGCGCGCGCGCAGGTCCGCAGGGGTCCCGGCCGTGTCCATGTACCAGCCCAGGTGCTTGCGGGCGACCCTGAGGCCCAAGGTGGTACCATAGAACGCGAGCATCGCCTCGTAATGTCCTGCCACCATGTCGAAAAGCGCGCCGCCGCTAGGGGCGTCGGGCGCGGGTCTCCCCATCAGGCCCGCAGCTACCTGCGCGGGTTGCCAGGGCCTGCCCTGCGCGCCGCGCCCAATCATCACCCCATCCGCGCCCGACAGGCGCAGAGCCTCGCGCGCGGTAGGAAGGTCCACGATGTCGCCATTGGCGATCACCGGGATCGTGACGGCCTCCCGGATCGCCCGGATGGCGGCCCAGTCGGCGCGGCCCTTGTAGAACTGGCAGCGGGTGCGGCCATGGATCGTCACCATGCGCACGCCGGCCTCCTCGGCCCGCCTGGCCACGTAAGGCGCGTTGAGGCAGGTCTCGTCCCAGCCCAGCCGCGTCTTGAGCGTCACGGGCACGCTCACCGCGCCCACCACCGCCTCGATCAGGCGCAGCGCGTGGTTGGGCTCGCGCAGCAGCGCCGAGCCGGACCAGCCGTTCGTCACCTTCTTCGCGGGGCAGCCCATGTTGATGTCGATGATCTTGGCGCCATTGGCCTCGACCATCCGCGCCGCCTCGGCCATCCAGTGCGGATCGCGTCCGGCCAGCTGCACGGCGGTGTTGGCCTCCCCGAACCCCAGTTCGGCCTTCTCGCGCACGCCGGGCTTGGCCTGCACCATCTCCTGGCTCGCCACCATCTCGGACACGACCCAGCCTGCGCCGAAGCGGGCCACCAGCGCCCGGAACGGCAGGTCGGTGATGCCCGCCAGCGGCGCCAGCGCCACCGGCGGCGCCAAAACCGCGCCGCCCAGGTCGATCGCGCGCAACTCGCCCATTGTGTTTGCCGCTTCCTTCGTCATATGCCCGATTTCCGGGCGTCACCCACTGCCTAGCCGCTCGCTGCCGGTCCGACAACGCGGCAGGGGGCCGCGACGGGCCGGGATTCTCGATCTGCCCACTTTTTCAGCAGAGTGCACCCGCTCCCGAGGGGATTTGCGCCTTCCGCCCGATGCGGCTAGGTCAGCCCGCATGGAAACGGGCATGCGCGTGGCGGGGATCATCGTGGCGGGAGGTCGGGGCACGCGCTTCGGCGGCGCGCCCAAGCAATGGCGCGAGCTCGCCGGCCGCAGCATCGCGGCGCACGCCGTCGCGGCCCTGGCGCGGGCGGGTCTGGACCCCCTCGTCATCGTCCACCACCCCGAGGACGCCGCCGACGCGGCCCGTCTGCATCCGGGCGCGCTCCTCACGCCCGGCGGGTCGACCCGCGCCGAGAGCGTGCGCGCCGGGCTCGAACGGCTGGCCGCCGATCCGCCCGACTACGTGCTGATCCACGACGCCGCGCGCCCCTGCGCGACGCCCGATCTGGTGAGCCGTGTCGTGGCGGCCCTGTCCCACGAGGACGCGGCGGCGCCGGGCCTGCCGGTGACGGACACGCTCTGGCGCGGCCACGACCTCGTCGAGGGCACTCACCCGCGCGAAGGCCTCTGGCGCGCGCAGACTCCGCAGGGCTTCCGCTTCGGCCCGCTTTTGGCCGCGCATCGCGACCATCCGGGGGACGCCACCGACGACGTCGAGGTGGCGCGCGCCGCCGGCCTTTCGGTCGCCATCGTGCCCGGCGACGAGGACAATCTCAAAGTGACGCATCCGGCGGACCTTCTGCGCGCCGCACGGATCCTGGAGGGCCGCATGGACGTCAGGTCAGGCAATGGGTACGATGTTCACGCCTTCGGTCCGGGCGATCACGTGATGCTTTGCGGCGTGCGCATATCGCACGACTGCGGGGTGCTGGCCCATTCCGATGGCGACGTTGGCCTGCATGCGCTCACCGACGCCATTCTCGGTGCCCTGGCGCTGGGCGACATCGGCCAGCACTTCCCGCCGTCGGACCCACAGTGGAAAGGCGCGGACAGCACTCTGTTCCTCCGTCATGCCGCAACCCTCGCGCGCGAGGCCGGCTACCGCGTCTCCAACGTCGACGTGACCCTCGTCTGCGAGGCGCCCAAGGTCGGCCCCCATGTTGCGGCGATGCGAAGCGTGGTCGGCGACGCCCTCGGGATCGGCCCCGACCGCGTAGGCATCAAGGCCACCACCTCCGAACGCCTGGGCTTCACCGGCCGGCGCGAGGGCCTCGCGGCGCTCGCCACCGCCACGCTGGTCTCGCCATGAGCCGCCTCGTCGCCAGTGCCCTGGGTGTGGGCTTCCTGCGCCCCGCTCCGGGCACCTGGGGCTCGCTCGCGGGCCTCGCCCTCGCCTATGCCGCGCTGCGCCTGGGTGGCCTCGGTCTGTTCCTGCTGGCCTTCGCCGCCGCCCTGGCTCTGGCCGTCTGGTCCATCGGCCGGCTGATCGCCGCCCTCGGGCCGGAAACCGGCAAGCACGACCCGAGCTGGGTCGTCATCGACGAGGTGGCGGGCCAGTGGATCGCCATCATGCCCGTGGCCTTCGGCGCCGCCTCGAACGGCGTCGCGGTGGAACGTCTCTGGCCCGGCTGGGTCGCCGCCTTCCTGCTGTTCCGCCTCTTCGACGTCTGGAAGCCCGGCCCCATCGGCTGGGCCGACCGCCGCCCCGGCATGGCGGGCGTGATCCTCGACGACCTGATGGCCGGCCTCGCCGCCGCGCTGGGGGTCATTCTCCTCGCCGGGCTTGCGCATGGGGTGCTGATGCGATGAGCGCCGAGGCCCTTCTCCAGGCGGCACGGGACAGGGGCCTCCGCATCGCGGTCGCCGAAAGCTGCACGGGCGGGCTTCTCGCGGGTGCGCTCACCATGCCCGCGGGGGCCTCGACCGTCTTTGACCGGGGCTTCGTCACCTATTCCAACGCCGCCAAGGTCGACCTTTTGGGCGTGCGCATCCAGACCCTGACCGACCACGGGGCCGTCTCCGAGGAGGTTGCGCGCGAGATGGCCGAAGGCGCGCTGGCCCGCTCCGAGGCCGAGATCGCGCTGTCGATCACCGGCGTCGCAGGCCCCGGAGCCTCGGCCCGCAAGCCCGAAGGGCGCGTCTGCTTCGGCCTCGCCACCGAGGACGGCGTCACGGCCGAGACGGTCGAATTCGGCGCGTTGGGCCGCGACGCCGTACGCGCGGCCTCGGTCGAGCACGCGTTGCGGCTCCTGCGTCAGGCGGTCGAGCGCACGCCGTAAAGCTGCGCCGCCCGTTTCTCGAAGGCGCGGACGATCTGCTGCATCGCCTGATAGAAGAAGACGCCCGCCGCCTTCTGCAGAAGGCGGCTCCTGAACTCGAAATCGGTATCGAAGCGCACCTCGACCCCGCCCGGCACGTCGCGGAACCGCCAGACGCTGTCCATCTTCCTGAACGGCCCATCGATGTAGGCAGTCTCGATCCGCTTCTCCCGCGGGAAGAGCCGCACCCGGCTGCCGAAGCTTTCCCGGAACAGCTTGAACGACACCACGAGGTCCGCGAGCATCTCCGCGTGGTCGCCCAGCTCCTCGACCGAACGGATGCGCGCCGCAGCCGTCCAGGGCAGGAACTCGGGATAGCGCTCCACGTCCGCCACGAGGTCGTACATCTGCTGCGCGGTGTAGGGCAGCACGCGGGTCTCGGAGTGGGTGGTCATGGCGTGGGCCCTTCCGTCGTGAGGGTGTCATGTCGGACAGGACGGCGCCGGGTTCAAGACCCCCCACGATTCGCGCTTGTTTTCGCGCGGCGGCGGGGCGACACGGGGCGCCGCCGCAAAAGCCGAGTCCGCCATGCCCCAGCGCCCCTACGTCATCGACCAGCTCATCTCCGCCAAGGCCATCGCCGCGCGCATCGAGGATCTCGCCCGCGAGATCGGCGACGAGTTCCGCGACACCGACAAGCTGGTGGTCGTCGGCCTGCTGCGCGGCAGCTTCGTCTTCATCGCCGACCTCGTGCGCGAGCTGGACCTGCCGGTCGAGGTCGACTTCCTCGAAGCCTCGTCCTACGGCGACGCCATGGAATCCTCGCGCGAGGTGCGCATCCTCAAGGACCTGCGCGCCGCCATCGAGGGACGCGACGTGCTGGTGGTCGAGGACATCGTCGACACTGGCCACACGCTGAACCACGTCACCAAGTTCCTGCTGTCCCGCAAGCCCGCCAAGCTGCGTACCATTGCGCTGCTCGACAAGCCCTCCCGGCGCGAGGTGGACTTCAAGGCCCACTGGATCGGCTTCTCGATTCCTGACGAGTTCGTGGTGGGCTACGGCATCGACTTCGCGCAGCGCAACCGCAACCTTCCCTTCATCGGCAAGGTCCGCTTCACCGACGAGGCCTGACCTCGCGCATCCCGCGCCGCGTCGGGATCAAAAGCCCGCGATCCGCGTTGTGCGGAAAGCCGCCGATGGCACGGACGGCGCAACAGAAAGGACGCGGACATGGAAGGACTGGGCTGGCTGAGCTTCCTGATCATCGGTCTCATCGCGGGCTGGATCGCCGAGAAGATCATGCATCGCGACCAGGGGCTGCTCGTGAACCTGATCGTGGGGGTGATCGGCGCCTATCTTGGCGCATTCCTCTTCAGCCTTGTGGGCCTCGAAACGGCCGGGAGCTGGATCGGAGCCATCATCGTGGCCACCATCGGAGCGGTCGTGCTCCTCTGGATCGTGGGGATGATCCGGCGCCGGGCCTGACGGGAACCCCTCGGGGGCGCGGCCCAACCGCGCCCCCACAGGCGATTGCGGCATCTTCCGGCCGGGATCCGGGCGAATATGCGCAACCGGCTGTGCAAGAACACAGGGGTTCGCTTCGCTCATAAGCGGCTAGCCTCGGGCGGCGTCCAGCACCCCGGAAAGGAGTCGCAATGATCCGCACCCTCAGCCTCGCCGCCGTGGCCGCGCTCGGCCTGGCCAGCGTCACCGTCGCTCAGGAAGGGCCCACGCCCGAGCAGCAGGCGGTCAACGCCCGCCAGTCGCACATGACCCTCTATGCCCACAACCTGGGCAAGCTCGGCGCCATGGCCCAGGGCAACGCCGAATACAACGCCGAGACCGCCACCGCCGCCGCGGCGTCGCTGCACCACCTCGTCCAGCTCGACCAGTCCGGCTACTGGCTCGAGGGCACCTCGTCCGAGCAGATGGAGGAGTCCCGCGCCCTGCCCGCCCTCTGGCAGAACCTGGAGGACGCCGGGGCCAAGCACGAGGCGCTGATGACGGCCGTCGAGAACCTCCAGTCGACCGCCGGCACCGACCTTGCCTCGCTCCAGGCCGCACTCGGCGGCGTCGGCCAGGCCTGCGGCGCCTGCCACGAGAACTACCGCGTCCCGCAGAACTGACGATGCGTCGGGCGCTGACCGCATTGGTCCTCCTCGCCGCCGTGGGCGGGGGCGTGGCATGGTGGCTCACGGCGCCCGATCCCATTCCCGAATCCGAACTGGCGGGACTGACCGGCGACGCGACCCGCGGGCAGGCGGTCTTCGCCGCCGCGGGCTGCGCGTCCTGCCATCTCGCGCCCGAGGACGAGTCGGCCGGCCCTCCCGTGCTGGCAGGCGGCCAGCGCTTCGTCACCCAGTTTGGAACCTTCGTGGCACCCAACATCTCGCCTTCGCCGCAAGGCGTTGGCAACTGGACCGACGCGCAGCTCATCAACGCGATCGCGCGCGGCGTCTCGCCCGAGGGGCAGCATTACTACCCGGCCTTCCCCTGGACCGCCTACAACAAGGCCGACCTCCAGGACCTCGCCGATCTCGTGGCCCATCTGCGCACGCTCCCGCCCTCGGAGGCGGAGAGCCTGCCCCACGAGGTGCCCTTCCCCTTCAACATCCGCCGCAGCCTCGGCGGCTGGAAGCTCCTCTTCGAGAACCGCGACTTCGTCCTCCAGGCCGACCTCACGCCCGAGCAGGAGCGCGGCCGCTACCTGGTCGAGGCGCTGGGTCATTGCGGCGAGTGCCACACGCCTCGCAATCCCCTGGGCGGCCTGCGCACCGACGCCTGGCTCTCGGGCGCGCCCGATCCGGCGGGGGACGGGCAGAACCCGAACATCACCCCGGCGGGCCTCCAGTGGTCCGAGGGCGAGATCGTCGCCATGCTCCAGTCCGGCTTCACGCCCGAGTTCGACGTCGTGGGCGGCGAGATGGCCGAGGTGGTCCGCAACACGAGCCAGCTCTCCGACGCCGACCGGCAGGCCATCGCGGCCTACCTCAAGGCCGTCCCGCCGATCGAGTCGCCCGCGCCCGAGCCCGGCACCGGCGATTCCACCGCCGAGGAGTGACGTTCCGGCGTGCTTGACAGCTCCGGGCCGGGCGAGGACCGTCGCCCGACTACGGAAGGAGACCCCAAGACGATGAAGCTCGTGCTCGACTGCGATCCCGGCGTGGACGACGCCGTGGCGGTGATGCTGGCGCTCGCCTCGCCCGAGGTGGAACTGCTGGGCCTCAGCACGGTCTTCGGCAACGCCCCGGTGGACGTGACCACCCGCAACGCCCGCACGCTGCTGCGCGCGGGCGGGCGGCCCGACCTGCCGGTGGCGAAGGGGGCCCACGGGCCGCTGGTCGGGCGCTTCGGCGGCGGCGTGCCCTTCATCCACGGCAAGGACGGCCTGGGCGACGGCAACGTCGCCCGCGCGTCCGAGGACGACCGTCCCCCGGACCTGTCCGCTGTCGAGCTGCTGCGCCGCGAGGTGCTGGCCGCGCCGGGCGAGGTCACGCTCCTGGCCGTGGGGCCGCTCACCAACATCGCGCTCTTCGCCCGCGTCCACCCCGAGGCCGCGCGGCAGGTCGCCCGCGTCGTGGTCATGGGCGGCAACGCCCTGTCCCCCGGCAACATCACGCCGGGCGCCGAGGCCAACATCCACAACGATCCCGAAGCCGCCGACATCGTCATGGGCTTCGACTGGCCGGTGGCGATGGTCGGGCTCGACGTGACCGACGGGATCGTCCTGGGCCCCGCCCATCTCGACGCCATCGGCTCGGGCGGCACCCCGGCGCACGACCTTCTCGCCCGCGCCGTGCCGCTCTACCGGCAGTTCTACAAGGACTTCAACGACATCGACGGCGTGGCCGCCCACGACCCGGCGGCGCTGGCGCTCCTGCTCGTGCCCGACCTCTTCGACACCGAGGACTGGCCCATCCGCGTGGAGCTGTCCGGCATCGGCCGCGGCAAGACCTGGCCGCAGACACGCCGCCGCCCGACGCCCCCGCCGGGCTGGGAAGGCCGCCCACCGGTCCAGGTCGCCACCGGCGCCCGCAGCGAGGCCGTGGCCGACTTCATCGCCGACCGCATCGCCAAAGCGCGGTTCGGGACCTGAGCCCGAAAGGTGCGCGGGCGGGCCTCGGCCCGCCCCAGCATCACGCCAGCTTCGCCTCCCGCGCCGCCTGCAGCTTCGCGAAGTCATCGCCCGCATGGTAGCTCGACCGCGTGAGCGGGCTTGCCGAGACCATCAGGAATCCCTTGCCCCGAGCCGTACGCTCGTAGTCCGCGAACTCGTCGGGCGTCACGAAGCGGTCCACCCGGTGATGCTTGGGCGAGGGCTGGAGATACTGGCCGATCGTCAGGAAATCGACGTCCGCCGCGCGCATGTCGTCCATGACCTGCAGCACCGCCTGCCGGTCCTCGCCCAGCCCCACCATGATCCCAGACTTGGTGAAGGCGCCCGGCCAGATTTCCTTGGCGCGCTGGAGAAGCCGCAGCGAGTGGAAATAGCGGGCGCCCGGCCGCACCTCGGGGTAGAGCCCGGGCACGGTTTCAAGGTTGTGGTTGAACACGTCCGGCCGCGCCGCGATCACCATCTCCAGCGCCTCGGGCCCGCACTTGAGGAAGTCGGGCACCAGCACCTCGATGGTGGTCGCCGGGCTGCGCCTCCGGATCGCCCGGATCGTCATGGCGAAGTGCTCGGCCCCGCCGTCCGACAGATCGTCGCGGTCCACGCTCGTCACCACGACATGGCTCAGGCCCAGCTTCTGCACCGCGTCCGCCACCCGCCCAGGCTCGAATGCGTCCAGCGCCTGCGGCCGCCCCGTGGCGACGTTGCAGAAGGTGCAGCCCCGGGTGCAGATCTCGCCCATGATCATCATGGTCGCGTGCCCCTGCCCCCAGCATTCGCCGACGTTGGGGCAGCCCGCCTCCTCGCAGACCGTGGTCAGCCGATGCTCGCGCATGATGCGCGAGGTCTCGCGGTAGCCGGCACTCGTGGGCGCCTTCACACGGATCCACGACGGCTTGCGGGGCTGCTCCTGATCGGGGCGGTGGGCCTTCTCCGGGTGCCGTTCTCCCGGGATCTTGAGGTCGCGCATCGTGCCCCTTTCCTCAGGGTCAATCGGTTCCATTTCAAGATAAGCGGACCGGGCCACCTTTACCAGCAGGACCAGCGAACCGGCCCGCCAGTGGAGGGAACAATGAGTCCAATGTCAAAGAAAATGGTTGCCGAGGCCATCGGCACCTTCATCCTCGTCTTCTTCGGTTGCGGAGCGGCCGTCTTCATGGGCGAACAGATCGGGATGCTCGGCATCTCCTTCGCCTTCGGCCTGTCGATCGTCGCCGCCGCCTATTCGCTGGGCCCGATCTCGGGGGCCCATCTCAACCCGGCCGTCTCCTTCGGGATGGTGATGGCCGGCCGCATGACCATGGCCGAGGCGCTCCGCTACGCGGCGGCCCAGGTCCTCGGCGCGATCGTCGCGGCGCTCGCGATCTGGCTCATCGCCTCGGGCACGGCGACGTGGTCGCTGGCCGAGAACGGTCTCGGCCAGAACGGCTACGGCACGGGCTACCTGGGACAGTATTCCTGGGGCGCGGCCTTCGTCTTCGAGGCGCTCGCCACCTTCCTCTTCGTGACGGTGATCCTGGGCGCCACGCAGGCCGCCTCGCCAGGGGCCTTCGCGGGGCTCGCCATCGGGCTGACGCTCGCGGCGATCCACATGGTGGGCATCAACATCACCGGTGTCTCGGTGAACCCTGCCCGCTCCATCGGCCCCGCGCTCTTCGCCGGGACAGGGGCGCTCGCGGACCTGTGGCTCTTCATCGTGGCGCCGCTCGCGGGGGCCGCCGCCGCCGGGGCGCTCTTCGCCGCCGGCTGGACCTCGGCCGACGAGAAGCCCGCCGACATGGTCAAGGCCCAGCCCGACATCGCCTGACCTCCGACGCGCGGCGCCCACCCGGGGCGCCGCGCGCATCGTCGCAGCCCCGCCTGGGCTGTTGACCCGCGGTCCCGCGACCGGTCATTCCCACCCGGCCAGGAGTCGCCATGCCGCCCGTCGAGACCGCCCTCGCCATCCTCGTCCTGCTGCTCACGCCGGGACCCACCAACACGCTCCTCGCCATCGCCGGGGCCGAGCGCGGCTGGACGCGCGCCGTGCGCCTGATCCCCGCCGAACTGGGCGGGTATCTCGCGATCACGCTCCCGCTCGCCCTCCTGGGGGCGCGGCTCCTCGACGCCCAGCCAGCGGCACGCACGGCCATCACGCTCCTGGCGGCGGTCTGGGTGGCCTGGCTTGCGCTCTCGATGTGGCGCGTGCCGGCCGCGCGCACGGGCGCGCCCAGCGTCACCGGCCGGCGCGTCCTCGTCACCACGCTCCTGAACCCCAAGGCCCTGATCTTCGGCCTCGTGCTGCTTCCCGCGGCCGACGGCGCGCGCCTCCTCCTGAACCTCGGCCTCTTCGCCGCCGAGATCGTCGCCGTCGCCATGGCTTGGGCGGCGCTGGGCGCGCTCCTGCGCCGGGCCGGCGCGCGCGGGACCGGCATGCCGCAGGGCTGGCGCCGCGCCGCCTCGGTCTGGCTCGGCGCCCTGGCCGTCTACCTGCTCGGGCGTGTCGCGGGCCTCGCCTGAGCCCCTAGCCGATCACCCCCGCCTCGGCGCGGTAATGCTGCTGAAGCCGCTCGAGCGCGATCCGCAGCACCACCTTGCCCGACCGCGCCGACCAGCCGTGCCGCCGCTCCACCTGTTCCAGCCCCTCCAGCAGGCAGCAGCAGCGCAGCGCCACATCCGCGAGCCCCGGTCCCAGGTCCGCCAGCGCCCGCTCGATCCTCCGCCGCGCGGCTTCGGGCCCGGCGGTCAGCGGGCGCGGCACCTCGTCGATCCGGGGCACCCGCAACAGCCAGCCCTCCCAGTCCGCTGCCACCTCGGCCTCCTGCGCGATCTCGAAATCCTCGCGCAGCCGCTCCCCGGCCGCGATCAGGTCGCGCGGCAGGAACGGACGCCCGTCGCCGTCCCGCCGCCGTGACAGGATCAGGAGCGGGCTCTCCCCCAGCATCGACCGCGCGTGCCGAAGCCGCGCGTCCTCGCTCTCGAACGCGAACCCCGCCTGCGCCTCGGCAAAGCCCGCGGGCCGCCCCCCGTCCACCATCCGCCGCAGGAGCGCCCGGCCAGCCGGAGAGATCCGGTAGCGCTGGATGCGCGCCTCGGGCAGCCCGCCCCCGATCCAGTCGCGCAGCGCCATCGCCTCGGCGAGCCGCCTCTCCACCACCGCGAGGCGCGTCGGCTCGCCGTCCGGCACGTCGCGCACCAGCACGCCCTTTTCCATGTCGCGCGCCACCGCCAGCACCGTTCCCGACTCGGCCAGCCGGCGCAGCACCGGCAGGGCCTCGCGCGCCAGCGCCTCTTCGTCCTCTCGCTCGGTCCCGCCCGCCGTGAGCGACTCGAGCGCCGAATCGACCAGCGGATCGTCCCGCAGCGACTCGACCCGCCGCACGCGCCGCGACACCGTCGAGGGCGCCACCCGCGCCTCGCGCGCCAGCGCCCGGATGCCCTGGCCCTTCTCGGTATGCGCCAGGTAATGGGCCGCGGCCTCCGGCACCCATCCGGGCAGGCCCTCCCGGTCGCCGCGCGGCGTCTCGGTTCTCCGTTGCGCCGTTCCCTTGCTTTTCGTCATTCGCGTGTCCCGCCCTCAGTTGCGGCCGTTGCCGGCACGTTCGTTCCAGCCGCGCGCGGCGCGCCGGTTCGGGCAAAGACTGGTTGCGAGAATCCTAACGATCCCTGACAGCACCGAACGGTCCCCCCCGACTTCACGCAACACCTGCGCGCTTCGTGGCAAACTGTTGGTCCCACACATGGGCGGACACGAGAGGGCTGAAAATGCAGGAAACCGGGGAAGGACGCGATTCGCCGCGCTCGGCGCAGGCCCGGCCGACCGCAGCCGGGCCCGAGGGAAATGGTTACGGCAGTGTTAACAATCGTCTGCGGCGCCCGCGGCCGCGCCGTCCCCGCTGGGGCATCGACTGGGCGGCGCGGTCCCGCGCCTGGTGGAAGGCGGACCCCGCCAACCCGCAGGAGCATCACCAGCCCGAGGTGCGGGACGCCTGCCGTCCCATGGTGTGGCCGTCCGCGCGCTGTCCGGGCGCGCGGCTTCCGATCCGCTGGAGGCGGATGCTGTCAGAGGAACGCGTCCGGGACGCTCGCCTTCTTGCGGGCGACATAGTCGTCGAGCGACTCGCGGATCCCCGCGTCGAGCTCCGGCTGACGGTAGGTTTCCAGCAGGCGACGGACGCGGGCCGACGCGAGCGCCTGCGTGTCGCGGGCGCCCTCCTCCTCCCAGGTCTCGAAGGGCTTGTAGTCGAGCAGGTCCGACCGCCAGAAGGCGTCCTTGAAGTTGGCCTGGGTATGCTCGCAGCCGAGATAGTGCCCGCCGGGCCCGACCTCGCGGATGGCGTCCATCCCCTGCCCGTTCGCATCGAGAGCGACGCCCTTGGCGAAGTGGTGAAGCGCCCCGAGCTGGTCTGCGTCCATGACGAACTTCTCGTAGGAGGACACGAGGCCCCCCTCCAGCCAGCCGCAGGCGTGGAGCATGAAGTTCACACCCGACATGAGGCCCATGTTGAGGCTGTTGGCCGATTCGTAGGCCGCCTGAGCGTCGGGCAGCTTGGAGCCGCAGAAGCCCCCGGCGCTCCGGTAGGGCAGGCCCAGGCGACGGACGAGCTGGCCCGCGCCATAGGTGATGTGGCTGGCCTCCGGCGTCCCGAAGGTCGGCGCGCCCGAGTTCATGTCGATCGAGGTCACGAAGGCCCCGGCGATCACGGGGGCGCCCTTGCGGATGAGCTGGCTGTAGCTCACGCCCGCCAGGATCTCGGCCAGCACCTGCGTCAGGGTGCCGCCCACGGTGACGGGCGCCATGGCCCCGCCCACGATGAAGGGGCTGACGATGGCCGCCTGGTTGTTCCGGGCATAGACCTCGAGGGCGCCCATCATGATGCCGTCGAACGTGAGCGGCGAGTTGATGTTGATGAGAGAGGTCATCACCGTGTTGTTCTGGACGAAGTCCGCCCCGAACAGCAGCGACGCCATGTCCACCGAATCCTGCGCCCGCTCCGGCGCCGTGACCGAGCCCATGAACGGCTTGTCCGACAGCGTCATGTGCGCGTGCAGCATGTCGAGGTGGCGCTTGTTCACCGCAACATCGGTGGGCTCGCACACCGTCCCACCCGAGTGGTGCAGCCACTTGGACATGTAGCCGAGCTTCACGAAGTTGCGGAAGTCCTCGATGGTCGCGTAGCGGCGGCCGCCTTCGGCGTCGCGCACGAAGGGAGGCCCGTAGACCGGAGCCAGCACGAGGTTGCGCCCGCCGATCTCCACGTTCCGCTCCGGGTTCCGCGCGTGCTGCGTGAAGGTCTTGGGCGCGGTCGCGCAAAGCTGGCGCGCCAGCCCCCGCGGGATGCGCACCCGCTCGCCCTGCACGTCGGCGCCCGCGTCCTTCCAGCGCTCCAGCGCTTCCGGGTTCTCGACGAAGTTGACCCCGATCTCCTCCAGCACCGTCTCGGCGTTGTGCTCGATGATCTGGAGAGCCTCTTCGTTCAGGACCTCGAAGTTCGGGATGTTGCGCTCGATGAAGCGGGCGGTCTCCACGCTCACGGCGGTCCGCTCGGCCCGGCGGGCGGCTCCGCCGCCACCCCGCGACCGGCGACCCGTTCCAGCTTCGGCCACGTCAGCCATGATGCACCCTCCTACGGCTTTTCCGCCTCATACCGGGGCAACCCGCGCGGGCGGAAGGAGGATGCGCCCCTTCGCGCCCAAAAGCGACATCCGCGACGCTTGCGCCGCTGCGCCCTTCGTCCTAAGGCCCGCCCCATGACCCTTGACACCGCCCAGATCGCCGCCCCGGACCACCAGCGCCTGCTGATCATCGACTTCGGCAGCCAGGTCACGCAACTGATCGCCCGCCGCCTGCGCGAGCTGAACGTTTATTGCGAGATCCACCCCTTCAACGCGGTCACGCCCGCGTTCATCCGGGATTTCGCCCCCCAGGCGGTGATCCTGTCGGGCGGCCCCGCCTCGGTCTTCGCCGAGGGCGCGCCGCTGCCGCCCCCCGACGTCTTCGAGCTGGGCGTGCCGGTGCTGGGCATCTGCTACGGCCAGCAGGCGATGATGCACATGCTGGGCGGCAAGGTGGAGTCGGGCCACGGCACCGCCGAGTTCGGCCGCGCCTTCGTGACGCCCACGGACGACACGCTCGACATCCTCAAGGGCTGGTTCCTGGAGGGCCGCGAAGAGGTCTGGATGAGCCACGGCGACCACGTGAGCCGCATCGCTCCCGGCTTCCGCGTCTACGGCACCTCGCCCAACGCCCCCTTCGCGATCACGGCGGATCCGGACCGGCACTTCTACGCCGTCCAGTTCCACCCCGAGGTCCACCACACCCCGAACGGCCGGACACTCTACCACAACTTCCTGCGCCTCGCGGGCTTCCGGGGCGACTGGACCATGGCTGGCTACCGCGACGAGGCCATCCGCAAGATCCGGGAGCAGGTGGGCGACTCCAAGGTGATCTGCGGCCTTTCAGGCGGCGTCGACTCCTCGGTGGCCGCCGTCCTGATCCACGAGGCCATCGGCGATCAGCTCACCTGCGTCTTCGTGGACCACGGCCTGCTGCGCAAGGGCGAGGCCGAGCAGGTCGTGAGTATGTTCCGCGACCACTACAACATCCCGCTGGTCCACGCCGACGAATCCGAGCGCTTCCTGACCGCGCTCGAAGGGCTCGACGACCCCGAGGCCAAGCGCAAGACCATTGGCCGTCTGTTCATCGACGTGTTCCAGGAGCACGCCAAGGCCGTGGGCGGGGCCGAGTACCTGGCCCAGGGCACGCTCTACCCGGACGTGATCGAGTCGGTCAGCTTCTCCGGCGGCCCATCGGTCACCATCAAGAGCCACCACAACGTGGGCGGCCTGCCCGAGAAGATGGGCCTCAAGCTCGTCGAGCCCCTGCGGGAGTTGTTCAAGGACGAGGTCCGGCAACTGGGCCGCGAGTTGGGACTGCCCGAGTCCTTCATCGGCCGCCACCCCTTCCCGGGTCCCGGCCTCGCGATCCGCTGCCCCGGCGCGGTGACTCGCGAGAAGCTGGCGATCCTGCGCGAGGCGGACGCGGTCTACATCGACCAGATCCGGAAGCACGGGCTCTACGACGAGATCTGGCAGGCCTTCGCGGCCATCCTGCCGATGCGGACCGTGGGCGTGATGGGCGACGGGCGGACCTACGACTACGCTCTGGCGCTCCGGGCGGTGACCTCCGTGGACGGCATGACCGCCGACTACTACCCGTTCACCCACGGGTTCCTGGGCGAGACCGCGACCCGCATCATCAACGAAGTGCGGGGAGTCAACCGGGTCTTCTACGACTGCACCTCCAAGCCGCCGGGCACCATCGAGCTCGAATAGAGCCTCTGGCGTCCCGCACCGCCCCGTGATTGCCTCCCTTCGCCAACAGGGAGGACGGCAGATGCAGGCGGTCAGGTTCATGGAGGTGGGGCGGGTCGAGCTGGGCGGCATCCCCGAGCCTTCGCCCGCGCGGGGCGAGGTGGTCGTGAAGGTCGCCCATGCCGGCGTCTGCGGGACCGACCGCCACATCCTCTGGGGCGAGTTCCCGAGCCGCCCGCCGGTCGTGCTGGGCCACGAGTTCGCGGGCACCGTGGTCGCCATAGGCGAGGGCGTCACGACCCACAGGGTCGGCGACCGCGTGGCCTGCGACCCCAACATCGCCTGCGGCGCCTGCCCGTCCTGCCTGCGGGGCCGGATCAACCTCTGCGAGAACCTCGTGGCCGTGGGCATCCAGCGCGACGGCGGCTTCGCCGAACTCAGCGGCATCCCCGCCCACCGCGCCATTCCCCTTCCCGAAGGCATGGGCCTGCGCGCCGCCGCCTTTTCCGAGCCCCTGGCCTGCTGCGTCCATGCCCTGGACATCGCGGCGATCCGGCCCGGCGAGCGAGCCATCGTCATCGGCGGCGGGGTGATCGGGCTTCTCTGCGTCCAGCTCGCCCGCCTTGCCGGGGCCGAGGTCCTGCTCCTGACCCGCTCGCCCGCCCGACAGCGGATCGGGGGCGACGTGGGCGCGCAGCACGCGGTCGCGTCACCCGTTGAGGCGCGCGCGCTCTGGCCGCGCGGGGCCGACGTGGTGCTCGAATGCGCGGGCGTGGCCGAGACGATGACCGAGGCGCCGCAGCTGGCCGGCCGGGGCGGGCGCGTGGTGATCGTGGGCGTGCTTGCGCAAGGCGAGCAGATCGCCATCGAGCCCTTCGACCTCCTGGTACGCGAGGTGGACCTGCGCATGGCCTTCGTGAACCCCTTCACGCAGGCTCGCGCCATCGGCCTCCTCGCCTCGGGCGCAGTGCGGACCGATCCGCTGGTCACGCGCGAGGTCGGGCGAGAGGAGATCCCGGCGATCCTTCACGCCAAGCCTGGACCGACGGAGGTCAAGGTAATGGTGACGGCGTGACCGCCGTGCCCCGCAGCGGCACGGCGGTCGCCGCGCTCTGGATGACGGGCGCCATCGCCAGCTTCTCCCTGCTGGCGGTCGCAGGCCGGGCGGTCAGCGCCGATTTCGACACCTTCGAGATCATGCTTTATCGCAGTGGCCTCGGCGTGCTGATCGTGACGGCGCTCCTCGCGGCGTCGGGGCGGCTGGTCGAGGCCCGGCCGCACCGCCTGCCCTTCCACGGGCTGCGGAACGTCATCCACTTCACCGGGCAGAACCTCTGGTTCTACGCCCTGACCGTCCTGCCGCTCGCGCAGGTCTTCGCGCTGGAGTTCACGACGCCGCTATGGGTGATCCTTCTCGCACCACTTGCACTGGGCGAGCGTCTGACCGGGCGGGGCCTCGTGGCAGGTGCGCTGGGCTTCGCGGGCGTGCTGATCGTGGCGCGGCCCGACTTCGGCGACCTGCATCCCGGCATCGCGGCGGCGGCGGCCTGCGCCGTTTGCTTCGCCGCCACCTCCATCATGACCAAGAAGCTCACCCGGACGCAGCCCGTCATCGGCATCCTATTCTGGCTGAACCTGCTCCAATTCGTGCTCGCGGCGATCACGGCTGGCTGGGACGGCGAGGTTCCTTTGCCGACCGCCGCCCACCTGCCCTGGCTCCTGCTCATCGGCGTCTCGGGCCTTGTCGCCCATCTGTGCCTGACGAGCGCCCTGGGTGCCGCGCCCGCCTCTGTCGTGATGCCGCTCGACTTCCTCCGCCTTCCCGTGATCGCCGTCGTGGGCTGGGCCGCCTATGGCGAGCCGCTGGACATCCTCGTCTTCATCGGCGCAGCGCTCATCCTCGGGGGCAACCTTCTCACCCTTCAGCGACCCATCCCCGAGGAGGCTGCGGCGGGTCCATGACGCGGCGTTTCCGTTGACGCAACTTCTGGTCGAGCGATGCTGAAGCCCAACAAAGAACATCCTGCCGGGAGGAGTCATGAATAAGGTCGTGCCGGGCCTCGGGGCCTTGCTGCTTTCTACATCCCTAGCGAACGCCGGCGCGCTCGACCGCACCGGGCAGCCGGTGACGGCGCTCTTCGCCGAGGGCACCACGGCCGAGCTGAGCTTCGGCTTCACGAGCCCCGACGTGCAGGGGACCCACACCAACCGGCTCAGCGGAGCGGCGACAGATTCGGGCAACGTCGGGGTCGACTTCACCCAGGTCACCCTGTCGTTCAAGACGGACCTCAACGACCGGCTCTCGGTGGCGGTGATCCTCGACCAGCCCTTCGGAGCCGACGTGGAATATGGCGACGCCGGCCTCGGCTATCCGATCGGCGGCTCCAGGGCCGAGTTCGAGAGCAGCGGCCTCACCGCCTTGGCCCGCTATCGATTCAATGACGCCTTCAGCCTGCACGGCGGCGCGCGCCTTGTGCGGGTGGATGCCGACCTCCTCATAAACACTCTGATCCCGGTCGGCCCCACCGGCGTGCCGGTCGGCCCAGGCGAGATCCCGACCGGCGCGTCGCTCTTCAGCTACGATGCGGAATTCGACACCGACTCGGACGTGGGCTTCGTCCTGGGCGCCGCCTACGAGCGCCCCGACATCGCCCTGCGCGTGGCGCTCACCTATTCGAGCGAGACCGAGTTCACGCACGACACCACCTTCGCCCGGACCTTCGGCGGGGCCGCGATCCCGGGCGCCACCTCCGGCACGACCACCTACACCCTGCCGCAGTCCGTCAACCTCGAATTCCAGACGGGCATCGCGGCCGACACCCTGCTCTTCGGCTCCATCCGTTGGGCCGACTGGTCCGAAACCGAGATCAGCGTGCCGGGCTATGCGCTGGGGGCGACCGACTTCAACCCGGTCGTCAGCTACGAGGGCGATTACGTCACCTACACCCTTGGCGTGGGCCGGCGGTTCAGCGACCGGCTCTCGGCTTCGGCCGCCGTGATCTACGAGCCGGGGGTCTTCTCGGACTTCGACCCCACCGATCCCCGGATCGGCGCGTCGAACCTCGCGCCGACCGACGGCCAACTCGGGATCCAGCTCGCGGCCAGCTACGCCGTCACCGACAACCTCGAGTTGGGCGGCGGCATCCGCTACACCCGGCTTGGCGACGCGTCGACCCGGCGCATCGGCGCCGAGTTCGAGGACAACGACGCCTTGTCGCTGGGCCTGAGGGCAGCCTACCGCTTCTGACGCTCTGCGGCGCGACCCGCACGATCCGGGTTGCGCCGCACGGCGCTTTGCGGTGATTGAGCGGCCATGATCGAGCAGAAGAGCATGACCGCCGCCGCATGGGTCGAGATGGCCCTGCTGGGCTCCATCTGGGGCGGGTCCTTCCTGTCGAATCACGTGGCGCTGGAAGAGGCGGGAGTGGCCACCACCGTGGCCATGCGCGTCCTGGGCGCGGGCCTCGTTCTCTGGGCCGTGGTGCGGGCGCGCGGCCTTTCCATCCCGCGCGAGCCGCGCGTCTGGGGTGCCTTCCTCGTGATGGGTATTCTCAACAACGCCCTGCCCTTCAGCCTCATCACCTGGGGGCAGCTCAACATCGAATCGGGGCTGGCGGCGATCCTGAATGCCTCGACGGCGATCTTGGGCGTGCTGGTCGCGGCGCTCGTGTTCCGGGACGAGCGGCTGACCGCGCGCAAGGCGCTGGGCGTGGGCCTGGGCTTCCTCGGCGTCGTCGCGGTGATCGGACCCTCGGCGCTGGGCAGCTTCGACCTCACCTCGCTCGCGCAGCTCGCCATTCTCGGCGCGGCACTGAGCTACGCCGTCTCGGGCGCCTTCGCCCGCGTGGCGACCCAGGGCATCGCGCCCGAGGTCGCGGCAGCCGGAATGCTGACGGCCTCCTCCCTCATCATGGTTCCGGCGGCTCTGTTCCTCGACGGGATGCCCGACCGCGCCTGGTCCTGGCCCACCTGGGCCGCGCTCGCCTATCTCGCGCTCATGGCCTCGGCGCTGGCCTATCTGCTCTTCTATCGGCTCCTTCGCCGCGTGGGCGCCGGGAACACCTCAGTTGTAACGATGCTGGTTCCTCCGGTGGCGATCCTCCTCGGCGCCGTGGTGCTGGACGAAAGCCTTCCCCTGCGCGCCTTCGGCGGCTTCGCGCTCCTGGCGCTGGGGCTCATCATACTGGACGGGCGGCTGTTCCGGCGGCCCGACGAAACGGGGACGACGGCGGGATGATCTACGCCAACGCGGAGGAGTGGCTGCGCGCCACGAAGCGGCACGTGCTGCTGTTCGGGATGTCGGGCCTGGGTAAGACCCATGTCGCCAAGTGCCTGCGCGGCGCGGGTGGCTGGTTCCACTACTCGGTCGACTACCGGATCGGCACCCGCTACATGGGCGAGCTGATCGCCGACAACGCCAAGCGCGAGGCCATGAAGGTCCCCTTCCTGCGCGAGCTGCTGCTGTCGGACTCGATCTACATCGGGTCGAACATCACCTTCGACAACCTGGACCCGGTCTCGACATACCTGGGCAAGCCCGGCGACCCGGCCCGGGGAGGCCTCCCCTTCGCCGAGTACCAGCGCCGGCAGGCCGAGTTCCGCGAGGCGGAGGTCGCGGCCCTCCTCGACACTGGCCGCTTCATCGACCGGGCCGAGGCGCTCTACGGCTACCCCCATTTCATTTGCGACACCGGGGGATCGATCTGCGAATGGGTGGACCCCGAGGACCCGCGCGACCCGGTCCTGACGGCTCTGGCCTCGCGCTGCCTGATGGTCTGGATCGAGGGCTCCGAGGCCCACACCGCCGAGCTCGTGCGCCGCTTCGACAAGGCCCCGAAGCCGATGTGCTATCGGCCCGACTTTCTCCTGGCTCAATGGCAGGCCTATCTCGACCTCAAGGGTGTGGCCGAGGACCAGGTGGACCCCGACGACTTCATTCGCTTCACCTATGCCGCAGCGCTCGCCCACCGGCAGCCGCTCTATGCGGCGATGGCGCGAAACTGGGGGATCACCGTCAGGGCCGAGGACATGGCCCGCGTCAACGACGAAGCGGCCTTCGTCGAGGTGGTGGCCGGCGCGATGCGGGAGCGAATGCGCGGCGCGGCATAGCGGCCATGCCCGAGGGGGCCCTTGCGGGTTCCCGCGCTTTTACCTAAGTTCCCGGCTTTCCCGAGGTTTTCCCGATGCCCATCAAGCTGCCCGCCGACCTGCCCGCCTTCGACGTCCTTACCCGTGAAGGGGTCATGGTCATGTCCGAGTCCCGGGCCGCGCGGCAGGACATCCGGCCGCTGCGCATCGGGCTTCTCAACCTCATGCCCAAGAAGATCCAGACCGAAACGCAGTTCGCGCGTCTCGTGGGCTCGACCCCGCTCCAGATCGAGCTGTCGCTCATTCGCATGACCGAGCACCAGACCAAGACCACCGCCTCCGAGCACATGGAGCAGTTCTACCGTCCCTTCGCCGAGGTCGCAGAGTCGGGCGAGAAGCTCGACGGCCTGATCGTCACTGGCGCACCGGTGGAGCACCTGCCCTTCGAGGAGGTCACGTACTGGGACGAGCTGCAACAGGTCTTCGACTGGACGCAGACCCATGTCCATTCCACCTTCGGCGTCTGCTGGGGCGGGATGGCCATGGCCTACCACTTCCATGGCGTGCAGAAACACATGCTGGAGGACAAGGCCTTCGGGCTGTTCCGCCACCGCGCGACCGAGCCGGCCTCCCCCTTCCTGCGCGGCTTCTCGGACGACCTGCTCGTGCCGGTCAGCCGCTGGACCGAGATGAAGCGCACGGAGATGGAGGCGGCGGGCCTCCGGACCCTTCTGCACTCCGATGAGGTCGGGCCCTGCCTGGTCGAGGACGAGGGCCAGCGCGCCCTCTACATCTTCAACCACCTCGAATACGACAGCGACACGCTCAAGCAGGAGTACGACCGCGACGTCGAGGCGGGCGCGAAGATCCGGCTGCCGCGCGACTACTATCCCGACGACGATCCCTCCCGCGCGCCCTCGAACCGCTGGAGAAGCCACGCGCATCTCCTCTACGGCAACTGGATCAACGAAATCTATCAAACGACGCCCTACGACCTGGCCGAGATCGGCGCGAAGGCGGCATGATCGGCTGGGCCGCGCTGGGCTTGGCCACAGGCGGCGTGGCGGTGACGGAGGTCCGCGCCGCTCGCCGCGAGCGTGCCGCAGGGGCCGCCTTCCCGCCCGAGGGCGAGATGCTCGACGTGGATGGTCGGCGCGTCCATGTGGTGGTGCGCGGCTGCGGTCCCGACCTCGTCCTGATCCATGGCGCTTCGGGCAACGCGCGCGACATGACGATGGGGCTCGTGGACCGGCTGACGGATCGTTATCGCGTCACCGTCTTCGACCGCCCGCGGTTGGGCTACACCGACCGTGCGCGGCCAGGTCTCGACCGGGTCTGGAGCCGCGAAGGCGAAACGCCTCAGGAACAGGCGATGCTCCTTCTGGCCGCGGCGAGGCAGCTCGGGCTCAGGCAGCCCATCGTCATGGGTCATTCGCTGGGTGGAGCCGTGGCGCTGGCTTGGGCCCTGGCCGACCCGGAAGGAATATCCGCTGTGGTGGACGTCTCGGGCGTCTCCATGCCCTGGCCCGGTACGCTCGACCGCATTTACCGGATCAACGGCTCGATCGCCGGCGGGGCGCTGCTGCCACCCTTGTTGGCCGCCTTCGCGCCGCAGCGGGCCGCCGACATGGCGCTGGCCGCGATCTTCGACCCCGACCCGGTTCCGCCCGACTATGCCTCGCGCATCGGCGTCGGACTGACGCTGCGCCGCGGCTCGATCCGAGCCAACGCCCGTCAGGTCGTCTGCCTCCGCGTGGCCGTCCTGGAGATGTCCCGGCACTACGCGAGCCTCTCCATGCCGGTCGAGATCGTGCACGGCGAAGCCGACATCATCGTTCCGCCCACGATTCATTCGGTGCCCCTGTCGCGCCTCGTGCCGAGCGCGAATCTTGTGCTGCTGCCCGGCGTGGGCCACATGCCCCATCATTCCCGGCCCGAGGCGGTGGTGGCTGCCATCGACCGCGCCTGCGTCCGAGCCACCCTGCGTGGTTGAACGCCCGCTCCGGCCCCCCATAGTTACGGGGAAGGAGGACGATCCCATGGACCTGCCACTCGACGGGGCGATCAGCCGCTACTTCCGCGACGAGGCGCCCGAGGAGGTCCGTCACCGGATCGATCTCGCGGACGAGGACGATGTGCTCAACCCGCGCTATCCCTATCCCGAGAAGATGAAGCGCAAGGATTACGAAACGCAGATGCAGGCCCTGCAGGTGGAGCTGGTCCGCTTCCAGGCCTGGGTAAAGGAGTCTGGCGCGCGTGTGGCCGTCGTCTTCGAGGGGCGCGACGCGGCCGGCAAGGGCGGCGCGATCAAAGCCTTCAGCGAGAACCTCAACCCGCGTGGCGCCCGCGTGGTGGCGCTCCAGAAGCCCACCGAGATCGAGGCGGGCCAGTGGTACTTCCAGCGCTACATCGCCCAGCTTCCCACCGCCGGCGAGATCGTGCTCTTCGACCGCTCCTGGTACAACCGCGGCGTGGTCGAGCACGTGTTCGGCTTCTGCACGCCTGAAAGCCGTGCCCACTGGTTCGAGCAGGTCGGCCCCTTCGAGGAGATGCTGGTGAACGAGGGCATCCACCTGTTCAAGTTCTGGCTGAACGTCGGCCGGGCGACTCAGCTCGAACGCTTTCTCGCGCGCGAGCGCGATCCACTTAAGCAGTGGAAGCTGTCCTGGATCGATGCCGAGGGCCTCCGGCGCTGGGACGACTACTCGGCCGCCATTGCCGAGACGCTGATCCGCACCCATTCCGGCCGCGCCCCCTGGACGGTGCTGCGCGCCGACGACAAGCGACGGACGCGGCTCAATCTCATCCGCTCGGTGCTCGCGCCCATCTCCTACGCCCGAAAGGACCCCACCGCCGTGGGCGTGCTGGACCCCCGGATCGTTGGCGGGCCCGAGGTCGTGACGTCGGGCGGAGGCGTCTGAGGTGCTGAAGCGTGGCTATCATCACGGCAACCTGCGCGAGGCGCTGGTCGAGGCTTGTCTCCGGCTCATCGCCGAAAAGGGTCCCACCGGCTTCACGCTGTCGGAGGCGGCACGCGAGGCCGGCGTGACGCCGGCCGCCGTCTACCGCCATTTCGAGGGGCGCGAGGACCTGATCGCCGAAGCCGCGCGCCAGGGCTACGAGATGTTCGCGGACCTCCTAGAACACGCTTGGGAAAAGGGACAACCCTCGGCGCTGGCGAGCTTCGAGGCCACGGGACGGGCCTATCTCGCCTTCGCGCGGAAGTTTCCCGGCCATTACGTGGCGATGTTCGAATCCGGCATCTCGACCCAGCGCACGCCCGAGTTGGCGCAGGCAGCGCGGCGATCGATGGAGATCATGGAAAAGGCCGCCCGCGACCTAAGCCAGCACATCCCGCCCGAGAAGCGACCACCGCCTGCGATGTTCTGGGCCCATGTCTGGGCATTGTCTCATGGGGTAGTGGAGCTGTTCGCGCGCAGTGCGCCCGGCACCCGCTGCCCTTTCCCGCCGGAGGACCTGCTCGAGACTGGGATCGGGGTCTACCTTCGCGGGCTGGGTCTCCTGCCGCCGGACGAGTGAGCGCGCGGGGGGATGTTCCCGCGCGCGCCCGAGACCAGGGTCACGGAGTGGCCGTGGCGTCCGTCGGTTCGGTCGTGCCCATGGTGCCGGCGCCGCTCATGTCGATGCCCAGTTCGGTCGCTCGCGCTTGGTCGAGCTGGCAGACGGACAGTTGCAGCATCGCGTCGTCCATGGCGCCTGCCGTCGCGGTCTCGGCGGCCGTGCTCTCGATGTTCTCGACACCGCTCGCGAGGTCGTCGTCTGCCGCGTCAGTCGTTCCGCTCGCATCGGCGGTAATATCGGTCGAGCCCGTCGTTCCCGCTGCTCCGGTCGTCGAGTCGATCGTGCCCGTGGCGTCGGCGGTCGCCATGTCCGTGCCCGTCCCGGTCGTCTCCGCGCCATCCGTGCCTGCGGCATCGACCGAGGCCATGTCGCTGCCGGTCGCGGCATCCGGAGCAGCGCCCATCGTGCCACCGGCGTCGGCGGTGTCGCCCGTCGTGCCGACCTCGTCCAGCGGGGGGGCGCCCGTGTCCGCCGTGTCGGTCGGCACCGCCCCGGTCTCGTTCCCCAAGCCATAGACTACGGCCGGGTCGAGCCCGCTCTCGCTCAGGCGGGTCTGGGCGATCTGCTGGATGGTCGCCTCGTCCATGGCGCAGGCCTCGGCCGCTTGGGCGACAGGCACCTGCACGGCCGTGCCGCCGACATCGATGTAAACGTTGCTGAGTTCCTGGGCGGGGTCCTGCTGCGCGAAGACCGCCGTGGACGAAAGCAGAAGGGCCGCCGTCGAGGCGGTGACATATGCGAGTTTCATCGGGTCTCCTCCGGGATGTGCAGACCCGATGACACATGCGGGCCTGTGCAAGACCGTCCGCGAAGGGGAGCGGCCTGCGCGAGGTGAACCCCCGAACGGCACCATCCGTTCCAGTGGTCCTGGGGTCGGGGCCGGCTCAGCAAGCTTCTGCGGGCGCCCGACAGACGGAGAACGCCGCGCCTGTCGGTGCGTTCCGCACGGCCCCTACCAAGCGGGTCAGCGGCTGAGGACGACCAGCGACCGCTCGTCCCAGACGACCTGCGTCACCGCGCCCACGTCGAGCACCGGCCGCCCGATGAGGTTCTTCATGGAGATGGTCAGCGGCTGTTCCACCCCGGGGATGCGGACATCGTAATAGGTCATGTCGCCGAAGTAGACGACCTCGTCCACCGTTCCCGCCGCCAGCCGACGGTCAGTGGTCTCGCCGGGGAAGAGGATACTCAGCGTCTCGGGCCTGATGCCGACGGTGGTCGCCCCCGGCTGGACGCCGCTCGGTGCCTGGTCGGGCTCGATGGCACCGCGCCCCAGGCCCGCCACGTCCACGACGATCCGGTTCCGTTCCATCGCCGCGGTGGCTGGCAGAAGGTTCATCTTGCCGATGAATTCCGCTACGCGGCGCGAGTTCGGGCGGCGGTACATCGTTTCCGGGTCGGCCATCTGGGCGATGTTGCCCTCGAACATGACGGCGATCCGATCGGACATGATGAGCGCCTCCTCCTGGTCATGTGTGACCAGGATGAAGGTGATGCCGACGTTGCGCTGCAGCTTGATGAGCTCCACCTGCATCGTCTCGCGCATCTTCTTGTCGAGCGCCGAGAGCGGCTCGTCGAGGAGAAGCACCTTGGGCTTGAGGATAAGCGCCCGCGCCAGCGCCACGCGCTGTCTCTGCCCGCCCGAGAGCGCGTGCGCCGCGCGCGCGCCGTAGCCGCCCAGGCCCACCATCTCCAGCGATTCGGCAACGGCCCGGGCCTTCTCCGCCTTGCTGCGCGGATCGCGGCGAAGGCCGAAGCCCACGTTCTCGGCTACCGAGAGATGCGGGAAGATGGCGTAGCTCTGGAACACCATGTTGGTGGGCCGGTGGTTCGCGGCCACCCCCGCCATGTCGCGTCCGTCGATGGTCAGTGACCCCGAAGAGGGCGCCTCGAAGCCCGCGATGGTGCGCAGCAGCGTGGTCTTGCCGCAACCCGAAGGGCCGAGAAGCGAGAAGAATTCGCCCTTCTTGATCTCGAGGTCGATGCCGCGCAGCGCATGGTAGTCGCCGTAGTGCTTGTGCACGTCGCGCAGCTGGATCAGCGGGGCGGCCGAGGGGGAATAGGTCACAGGAACCCTCCGGAGTCCTTGAGGCCGGCGCGGGCCACGCCGCGGCGCCGGAAGTATTCGGCAATGACGAGGAGCGTGATCGAGATCGTCACCAGGATCGTTCCCAGCGCCATGATGAGCGGCAGCGCGTCCACGAAACGGGTCAGGCCGTAGATGTAGACTGGCATGGTGGGGTTCGCGCCGGTCAGGAACTGCGCGATCACGAAGTCGTCGAGCGAGATGATGAAGCAGATCAGCAGCGACGAGACGATTCCCGGAAACACCAGCGGCAGGATCACAAGCCGGAAGGCGCCCCAACGGGTCTCACCCAAGTCCATGGCCGCCTCCTCGAAGGAGGGATCGAGGTTCTGAAACGCCCCGTTGAGGATGGCGATCGAGAAGGGAATGCAGATCACCGTATGCGCCGCGATCACCGTCAGGTTCGAGAGCTCCAGATCGAAGACCTGACGCACGACGATAAGGAGCGCGACCGCGATGACGATCTCGGGCAGCACGAGCGGCAGCATGATGAAGCCAAGCGCGCCGCTCTTGCCCGGGAAGTTGGCCAAGGTCCCCGCCCTTGCCGCGCAGACGCCCAGCGTCGTCGCAAGCACCGCGGTCACCGTCGCGATGATGAGCGAGTTCTGCAGCGCGTCGTGCAGCGCCTGCGTGGTCCAGAGCTGCTCGAACCAGCGGGTGGAGAAGCCCGACAGCGGGAAGGCGATGATCGCCGCGTCGTTGAAGGCGAAGAGCGGGAGGAGAAGGATCGGCGCGTAGAGGAACGCGAGATAGATGACCGCGTAGGCGCGGAGCCCCCAACCCTTCTTCATGCCCGGCCTCTGAGCCAGCGGCGGTTGAGGAGGATGAAGACGAGGCTCACGATTCCCACGGCGAGCATGGTGATAATCGACAGCGCCGCGCCGAGCGGCCAGTTGTTGAGCTGTAGGAACTGGGTCTGGATCACGTTGGACATCAGCCGCCCGCCGGAGCCCAGCATCAGCTCGGGCGTCACGTAGTCGCCGATGGTGGGGATGAAGACGATGAGGACCGCGCCGACGATGCCTGGCACCGACAGGGGCAGCGTCACGCGCAGGAAGGTAGAGAAGCGGCTTTCGCCTAGGTCCTGCGACGCTTCGAGGAGAGAGCGGTCGATCTTCTCCAACGCCACGTAGATGGGCAGGATCGCGAAGACGGCATAGGCGTGCGACAGCGTGATGATGACCGAGTTGAGGTTGTAGAGCAGGACGCTCAGCGGCTCCTCAATGACCCCGAGCGACTGGAGCCCGGTGTTCACCACCCCGTTGAAGCCCAGGATCACCTTCCACAGGAACACGCGGATCAGGTAGCTGGTCCAGAACGGGATGGTGATGAGGAAAAGCCAGAGCGCCTTGCGCTCGGGCGCCACCACGAAGGACACGAAGTAGGCGATCGGATAGGCCAGCACGACGGTGACCAGCGTCACGGTCGCCGACACGAAGAGGGAAAGCGGCAGCACCCCCCACCGATTCGCGTTGCCCCAGACATAGATGGGGCTCGAGAAGATCTCGCGATAGTTCTCGAGCGTGAAGACCCGGTTCAGCGCCAGCCCGGACTGCGTCCAGAACGAGATGACGATGATGGCGATAAGGGGGAAGGCGAGCAGCGCCAGGGCATAAAGGAACGGTGGCGCGACGAGGGCCGCGGCGCGCACCCGGGGGGACGTGTCGAGAATGCCCATGACGCGGGGAGGCCTTCCTTCGGGATCGGGGCGATGTTGTCCGAGCGAGCGGGAAGGTCAACGGCTAAGTGCCTGCGCTCGCGCGATGCACGCAAGGTTGTGTAGGGGGAACGTCACTGCGGTGCACGGGGCACCAAGGGCTGGTTCGCTTGGGCCCAAATGAAAAAGGCGCGATCCCGTGGACCGCGCCTTCCAGATGTCGAACCGGATGATGGGCCCGGATCAGCGCTTCGAGAACTGGAAGCTCCGGCGCGCCTTGCGCTTGCCGTACTTCTTGCGCTCGACCACGCGGGCGTCGCGGGTCAGGAAGCCAGCGGCCTTGAGCGAGGGACGCAGCGCCGGATCGAAGAGCTGGAGCGCCTTCGAGATGCCGTGCTTGACCGCGCCGGCCTGGCCCGAGAGGCCGCCGCCCGCGACGGTCGCCATCACGTCGAACTGGTCGGTCACGCCGGCCACCGAGAACGGCTGCCGCAGGATCATTTGGAGCACGGGACGGGCGAAGTAGACCCCCATCTCCTTGCCGTTCACGGTCACCTTGCCGGTGCCGGGCTTGACCCAGACGCGGGCCACGGCGTCCTTGCGCTTGCCGGTGGCATAGGCGCGGCCGAGCGCATCGCGCACGGGCTCGCGCGGGGCCGGAGCGGGCGCCGCCTCGGGGGCGGCGGGCGCGACGGCAGCTTGGCTGAGCTGGTCGAAGGACCTGATCTGATCGGCCATTTTTACGCGGTCCTCGTGTTCTTCTTGTTCATGGACTTCACGTCCAGGACTTCGGGCTGCTGGGCGTTCATGCCATGCTCGGCGCCCGCGAAGACGCGCAGGTGCGAGAGCTGCTGGCGCGACAGGCGGTTGCGGGGCAGCATCCGGCGGATGGCGTTCTCGACCACGCGCTCGGGGTGGTTGCCATCCAGGATCTGGCCCTTGGTGCGGGACTTGATGCCGCCCGGGTGGCCGGTGTGCCAGTAGAAGTTCTCTTCGCGCTTGTCGCCCGTCAGCTGCACCTTGTCGGCGTTGATGACGATGACATTGTCGCCCATGTCCATGTGCGGCGTGAAGGTGGGCTTGTGCTTGCCACGAAGGCGCATCGCGACGATCGAGGCGAGGCGGCCCAGAACGACGCCCTCGGCGTCGATCAGGATCCACTTCTTCTCGATGTCCGCGGGGGTCGCGGTAAAGGTTTTCATCGGGGTGTCCCAGAGTTGAGGGGCGGGGCAGACCCCGCGTCGGAATGCCGGGGTTATACGCATTCGCGCGCCCAGGTCAACTGGCTTCAGGAACTTACTTTCCAACAAAAACAATCACTTGCATAATGAGGTATCAAGATACCCCAAGGCCCGGCGCTGGCGGGATCGAATAGGTGAAGTTGGCCCGCGCCACCACCGTATCCTCGCCATCGCTGAAGAGACGGGTGTCCACCACCACGAGCGTCCACCCGAGCTTCAGGATCTCGGCCCGGCAGAGAAGGTCGCGCCCTGCCGCGGGCTTCCTCAGGAAGTCGATGCCCGCATTGGTCGTCACCGTCAGCGCCCGTGGCCCAATGCGCGACAGGATCGCGCAGTAGGCCGCCACGTCGGCCAGAAGGAACATCGCGGGACCGCCCAGCGTGCCGCCGGGCCGAAGGTGCCTCTCGGAGACTCGCAGCCGGACAGTGGCGACCGGCCCGTCCAGCGTTTCCACGGCGATCTCGTCCGCGACCTGCGGGAACTCGCGCGCCAAGAAGTCTTGGAGCGCCGGAATGTCCATGCCCGCCATTCAGAGCCCGTAAAGGTCGCCGTACTTCGCCTCCAGCTCATCAAGGAGCGGCTCCTCCGAAGGCTCGAAGCCCGCGGCATGGGCCACGGTTGCCCGCGGCTCGCGCAGGCCTCCGTGCCGCTGCAGCCGCTCGCGCAGCCAGCCCACCGCGCCCGAGGCGTCTCCGCGCGACAGTTGGGCGTCGAGGTCCGCCACGTCCCGTCGCAGCGCCCGATGCAGGCAGCCCGCATAGACGTTGCCCAAGCTGTAGGTCGGAAAATAGCCGAAGAGCCCGGCCGACCAGTGGACGTCCTGCAGCAGCCCGTTCGAGGGCCGGTCCACCGCCACGCCGAAATCCGCCAGGAACCGCTCGTTCCAGGCTTCCTCCAGGTCCCGCACCTCGACCTGCCCGCGCATGAGCGCCTGCTCCAGGTCGAAGCGCATCAGGATGTGGAGATTGTACTGCACCTCGTCCGACTCGGTACGGATGTAGCCTGCCGAAACGCGGTTCACGGCACGGTAGAAGCTGTCCTCGTCCGCAATCCCGAAGTCGCCGAACAGGTCCCGCATACGGCCGTAAAGCCAGCCCGTGAAAGCCCGCGACCGGCCGAGCTGGTTCTCGTAGATCCGGCTCTGGCTCTCGTGGACGCCCAGCGAAACGCCCTGCCCCAGCACGGTCAGGAAGTGCCGCCCGTCGATGCCCTGCTCGTAGGTGGCATGTCCCACCTCGTGGATCGTCGAGTAGATGCAGTTGAACGGGTCCTCGGGGTTCGTGCGCGTCGTGATCCGCACGTCCTGACCGCTGCCGGACGAAAAAGGATGGACAGCCTTGTCGAGCCGCCCCTTTGAGAAGTCGTAGCCGAAGGCGCGGGCGACCTCGTTCGCCAGACAAAGCTGCCCCTGCTCGGAAAAGGCGCCCGTGACCCGCGGCGCCTCGGGCGCCCCTATCACCCTGTCGCGCAAGGCCACCAGACGGGGCCGCAGCGCCCCGAACATCGCGGCGATCTCAGCCGAGGTCGTCCCAGGCTCGTAGTCGTTCAGAAGCGCGTCATAAGGGTCGCCATTCCGGGCGAGTGCGGCCCCCTCCTCGCGTCGCAGCCGCACGACCTGCTCCAGCACCGGCAGGAAGCCCGCCACGTCCTCGTTGGCCCGCGCCTCGGCCCAGATCCCCTGCGCGCGAGACGTCACGCGGGCGATCTCGGAGGCCAGCGACGCCGGCACCTTCCTGTTGCGCTCGTAGCGCCGTCGGATCTCGCGCAGGTTGGCCGTTCCGACCTCGTCGGGCGCCTTGGCCGCATCCAGCCAGTCTCCGACCCGCGGATCGGTGCGGCGGGCGTGAAGGACGCCTTCCAGCGCCGCCATCTCCTCGGCTCGCTGCCCGGCCGAGCCCGGCGGCATCACCGTCTCCTGATCCCAGCCGAGCCGCCCCATGACCTGCGCCAGGGCCTCGGTCTCGCGCTGGAAGGACAGGAGCTCGGCATAGGCAGTCATTCAGCGGCCTCGGATGGTGGCGGGAATCGGATGCCGCGCGAGGAAACGCCCGCGGATCACGAGAGTCCAGAGCAGAACGGCCACCGCCTGATGAGTGATCGCGACGTGAAGCTGCGCCTGCGACAGCACGGCCCAGACGCCCAGGCCCACCTGCACCGCCATCGCGGCCAACATGTAATGGAACGCCCGCCGGGTGCTCGCGTGCGGTGACTTCGATGCCCGCAGCCAGACCACGAGCGCAAACACCGCAAAGAGATAACCTGTCATGCGGTGGATGAACTGCACGGTCCCGGCGTTCTCGAAGAAGTTGCGCCAGACGGGCTGGAGGCTCAGCGGGTCGGGCGGCAGGAAGCCCCCCGCCATGTCGGGCCAGGTCGGATAGGCCCGGCCCGCGTCGATCCCCGCCACCAGCGCCCCCAGCACGATCTGCAGGAACAGGAGGTGCACGAGCCCCGTGGACATGGAGAACAGCCGCGGCTCGGCCTGCCGCCGCGCAGTCAGCAGCTCCGTCTCGCGACGCGAAAGGAGGTTGGCGTACCAGACAATCAGCCCGAGGATAACGAACGCGAGCCCCAGATGCGTAGCCAGCCTATAGGAGGCAACCGAGGTCATCCCCTCCTGCAGTCCCGAATGCACCATCCACCAGCCTACGGCACCCTGCAGCCCGATGAGTCCGCCCAGGATCAGCAGGCGCCCCGCCCAGCCCGGCGCCAGTCGCCGCGACAGCCAGAAGCCCAGGAAGCCCGCGATGAACACGAGGCCGATCACCCTACCCAGGAAACGGTGCCCCCATTCCCACCAGTAGATGAACTGGAACTCCTGCAGCGTCATGCCCCGGTTCATCAGCTCGTACTGCGGCGAGGCGCGGTAGAGGTCGAACTCGCTCTGCCATTGGGCGGCGCTCAGCGGCGGCAGCGTCCCGGTCACGAGATCCCATTCCGTGATCGACAGCCCCGAGTCGGTGAGCCGCGTCAGCCCGCCCACCACGATCATGACGACGACCAGCGCGAACAGGGCAAGAAGCCACAGCCGCACCCATCTTCGCGCGTCGGGCCGCCCCCGGTCGATGGCCCCCGCCACCGCGGCGGGGCGTTGGGTGGTGGTCACGTCCTCGAAGATCGCGCGCGGCTTGGTCGCCATGGAAGTCCCTCTCCGGTCGGCGCGGGTCTAGACGCCGGGGAACGGCCCTTCAAGGCCGAGCCCCCCAAGTCGCCGCGCATTCGCGTCGAAATAGGCGCTATTCCGGCCGCTTGCGCGCCCAGCGGACCATCTGTCGCAGCATTCCGTGAAGGGTCTGCACGTCCTGCCCGGTCAGCGGCATCCGGCTCCACAGGTTGCGCAGGGACAGCTTCATGCTCTCGGCCTTGTGGTCGGGAAAGAAGAAGCCCGCCTCTTCCAGCCGCTCCTCGAAGTGCCGGGCAAGATGGTCCACCTCCAGCACGCTCGCCTTCTGGGTCCCGGCCATCACCTCCTGCAACGCCGGCGTCTCGTGGGTGGCCCGGCGCCATTCGTAGGCGACCAGCAGCACGCACTGCGCGAGGTTCAGCGACGGGAACTCCGGGTTCACGTCCACGGTGATGATGGCGTTGGCCTGCGCGACGTCCTCGTTCTCCAGGCCCGCGCGCTCGGGTCCGAACATCACCGCGACCCGCTCGCCCTCCCCGATCCGCCGGACCATGTCCCGCGCGGCGGCCTCGGGGCTGAACACCGTCTTGGTCAGGTCGCGCGGCCGGGCGGTGGTGGCGTAGACATAGGTGCAGTCCCCCGCCGCGCCAGCGAGGTCCGGGAACACCTGCGCCGCGTCCAGCACCCGCCCCGCCCCCGAGGCCATGGCCACCGCGCGCGGGTTGGGCCAGCCGTCGCGCGGATCGACGAGCCGCATCCGGCTCAGGCCGAAGTTCCACATGGCGCGCGCCGCGGCGCCCACGTTCTCGCCCATCTGCGGGCGCACGAGGAGGAAGGCGGGTTCGACAGGTCCTTGCATGGCACGCCTCCTAAGGGCCGCCGCGCCCGCCGGCAAGCTTGCAAAGCCGCGCCGGGGGGCTAGAAGCGGCCGGACCCCAGACCGAGAGGACCGCCATGACCGACCCGCGCGAGAGGCCGCAGATCACGCTCGTCACGCCGCCGGAGCTGGAGCTGTCCACCTTCCCCGACCTGCTGCGCCGGGTGCTCGACGCCGCCCCCGTGGCCTGCCTGCGCCTCGGCCTCTCAACCCGCGACGAGGACCGGATCAGCCGTGCGGCCGACGCCCTTCGCGAGGTCGCCCACGCGCGCGACATCCCGCTCGTGATCGAGAGCCACGTCCTGCTGGTCGGCCGCCTCGGCCTCGACGGCGTCCACCTGCTCGACGCCGCCCGCTCGGTCCGCAAGGTCCGCAAGGACCTCGGCCCGGACGCCATCGTGGGCACCTACTGCGCGGCCTCGCGGCACGACGGCATGACCGCGGGCGAGCTGGGCTGCGACTACGTGAGCTTCGGCCCCGTGGGCGCCACGCCCCTGGGCGACGGCCGCCAGGCCGAGCGCGAACTCTTCGAGTGGTGGTCCGAGATGATCGAGGTCCCGGTGATCGCCGAAGGCGCCCTGAACGAGGATCTCGTTCGCAGCCTCGCGCCGGTGACCGACTTCTTCGCCTTCGGCACCGAGGTCTGGAGCGCCGAGGACCCGGGGGCGCGCCTCCGGGCACTCGATGCGGCCATGGGCTAGAGAGCGGAGCGCACTGAGGCTTCCGCCTCGGCCGCCAGCGTCTTGCGATCCCGCCCCGCCACGGGGATCGGCGGATGGAATGTCACCTTGACCCGCCCGCCGCGCCGGGCCGCCAGCACCGCCAGCGCGTGCGGCCCGAGGTCCATTCCGCCGTACCAGGCGAAGAAGCGCGGGTCCTCGCCTTCGGGCGCCTCATAGCGCAAAGTTACCGGCTGCACGGCTGGCCCGGCCATCAGCCCGGCGAAGAGCGCCGGCCGGAACGGCAGGACGCGGCGATTGTCGGTCGAGGTGCCTTCGGGAAACAGCGCGAGCCGCGCCCCCTGCCCGATCCGCTCAGCCAGCGTCTGCGCCTGCGCCGCCACCTCGCCCCGCGCCTCCCGCCGGATGAAGACCGTTCCCGTCGCCCGCGCCAGCAGCCCGATCCCCGGCCAGCCCGCCACCTCAGCCTTGGACACGAAGACGACCGGCGCCTGCGCGTTCAGAACCAGGATGTCCAGCCAGGACGAGTGGTTGGCCACCAGCGCGCCCGGCCCCTGCATCGGCCGCCCCCGTGCTTCGACCCTCAGGCCCAGGATGCGCATCGCGATCCGGCAGACGGCGACCGTGATCCAGGGCGACAGGGGTCGGCGCGCCCCAGCCAGCGGCCGCTCGACCGCCCGCACCAGCAGCTTCAGCCCAAGCCCCAGCGCCAGGACGGTGACCAGAGGCCCGCCCCGCAGCAGGACCAGCGCCCAGCCGACCGCGCCCGGCCGGGCCGGCACGAGATCCGGCCCGTCGCGCCAGGTCAGGCTCACCCCGCCGCCTTTCCCGGCATCACCCGCTTGTTGAGCGATCCGCTGTCGAGCACCATGCAGACGTCGATGCAACCGAACGCCTCATCGAGAAACGCCCCTTCGCCGACCCCCGCCCCCAGCCGGAGGTAGGCCTTGACCAGCGCGGGCATCGCTAGGACTGCCGCGCGCCGGTCGAAGATTCTCCCCGTCATGGGAACGGGCCGAAGGGATCGTGGCCGCAACTCCTTGGGCGCGGCATGCTCGGCCGCGAGCACGCCGAGTTGCGGCGCGACCTCCGCCGGGTCGAGACCCCGGAGTGACGCGAGTCCGAAGATCAGCTCGGTCCCTTGCTCCGCCACGACCTGCGCAAGGCCGCCCCATAGCTGGTGCAGCGCCGAGCCCCCGCGGTGATCGGGGTGCAGGCAGGTCCGGCCCACCTCCAGGAGCCGTCGCCCCGAGTCCCGAAGCGGCCCAAGATCGAATTCCTCCTCGGTGGCGTATCCCCCTGCCGCCCGGGCCCCCTCGGGCGTGAGCACCCGCGTCGTCCCCACGACGGCGCCGTCCCGCAGGGGATCGACCAGCAACAGATGCAGGCAGTGCGGGTCGAATCGGTCGGCTTCGATCCGCCGCTCCCCATCCGTAAGGGCGCCGCCCCTCCCGCCAAGCTCGGCCACGAAGACGGCGTGACGCAGCGCCTGCGCCGCCGTCACGTCAGCGCCGTCGATGGCCGCCCGCAGCAGGTAGCGCGGCGCAAGGCGCGTCATCCCCAAACCGACAACTCCCTGTTGAGCCCGCGTCACGGGGCCAGCCGTTAACCCTTTGGCAACCAGACTCATGTAGGCTTTCCGCAGGACCCCTAGAAGGGGGTCTGACCAAGGGAGACGAGGGTCAGGGGAATGCGCGCGCCGTCGATGACGATCTTGCCCGTTTCGGGAAAGTTGACGGTGATGCGTTGACCCACGACGGACTGCACCTGCCCCGTGCCCCATTCGGGGTGGTCGGGATGCGCGACCAGCATCCCCGGCGCGAGGATCGAGTTCATGTCGGACATCGGGTCCCTCGGTCCAGGAACGGAAAGGCCGCGCGGCGGCACGGAAGCGAAGGGTGCACCCGCTCATGACCGAAGTCCACAGCATCGCCGACGATCTCCTTGCGACGGATCGCCCCGCGGGCGCGTCCGACCCGGCGATCGCACTGGCCGCGACGATCGTGTCGCGGATCTGCCACGACCTCGTGAGTCCCCTTGGCGCGCTCGCCAACGGCGTGGAGCTCCTGGCCCTTTCGGGGGAGGAGCCTTCGCCCGAGATGCAGCTCATCGCCCAAAGCGTGGAAAGCGCGAATGCCCGCGTCCGCTTCTTTCGCCTGGCCTATGGCGCCTGCAGCGATCAGGTCGTCGGCCGGTCCGAGCTGTCGCGTCTTCTTGCCTCGATGTCGCGCAGCGGCCGCATCGCCTACGACTGGCCGCTGACGGTCGAGCAGCCGCGCCGCATCGTCCAGGTGATGTTCCTCGTCTTCCAATGCCTCGAATCGGCTCTTCCGGCGGGCGGTCGCATCGTCGTTCGGCCCCGTGGCAGCCGTTGGGAGGTCACGGCGGATGGACCACGGCTCCGCCTGAATCCAACGGCCTGGGACTGCCTGGGCCTTCCCCGAACCCCACCGCCCGCCGGGCCGTCCCTGGTGCAATTTGGCCTTCTTGCTACCGCGCTCGCCGACTCGCGACGTCAAATAGAGTTCGACTTCGGCCCGGATCGTATCGTCGCCCGCTTCTGACCGCTGGCGCGGAACGGCGGCAAGCTACCTTCCGACATGACGGGCGCTGGACCGCCGCGTGACGAGGACGCCGACGCATGACCGACCCCGAGAACCTGCGGCGCATCGCCGCCGCCTTCAACCTGGCTGCGCAGGCCCATACGGGCCAGACCCGCAAGGGCGCAGCGGCGGAACCATATGTGAATCATGTGGCCGACGTTGCCGCCCGCCTCGCACAGAGCCCGGCGGTCACGGATGACTTGCTGATCGCGGCCATCCTCCACGATGTCGTGGAGGATACCGCCCACAGTCTCGACGAAATTATCCAGCGCTTCGGCCCAGAGGTCGCAGGCTACGTCGCGGAGGTCACGGACGACATGTCATTGCCTGATGCAGAGAGGAAGCGGCGGCAGGTCGAGGAAGCCCCCCGCAAGTCCGATGGAGCGAAGCGGATCAAGCTGGCCGACAAGGCTTCGAACATTGCCGCCCTGGCCGACTCGCCCCCGCATTTCTGGGACCGAGCGCGGAAGCGCCGCTATCTCGAATGGGCGCGAGAAGTTGTAGCGGGGCTGCGGGGCGTCGACCCCCTGCTGGAAGGAGCCTTCGACCGCGAGTCGACCCGGGCCGAATCGGTTCTGGACGACTGATGCAGTACATTGCGCGAAAAACGGCGGGTACATTCGATGGCCCAAGTGAACGGCCTTGCATAGCAAACCTTAGGGTTCCGGCTGGCGGCGGAAGTGACTCCACAACGGCGTAACAGGACGGCATGATGCGCCAGTCATGTTCAGCCGTCTCTCTTTCATCTTGAGTCTTGCCGCTTCGGGTGTTCCCCTACTCTTGTTCGCGGTCCAAGCGTTCGGAGATGCCCAGGCTGCCAACGATATGCTGGGTTTTCTGGCCCCAGGCGTCCGGGAGGCGGTCTTGTCCGACGCCGGTCTTGTGACGGTGTTGGCCACTAGCTATTTCTGCTTCGCTTGGCTTCTTTACCGTGAACACACAGCGAGCTAGCGGGCGCGCAAAGGTCTTGCCGCCTTGCAGGATGAAATCAGAGCGGCCCACCTCAACTTCGAGATGATCTAAAGGCTGACGTCGAGGAGCATGGTCGGCACGTTGCTTCCGTGTCGCGCCGAGTAGCCCGAGAAGGCGTAATTGCCGCTGGCGTGTCCGGCTTGGTTCAGGCCAACTGGTCCGCTTTCCAGAGTCTCGCTGACCATAGACAGCACTTGCAAGCCGCTGAGGGTCTGGCCGCGCCGGGAGTGAGCAGGGATGCGTGGTTACGGACCTTGACGATCTACACGGCAGAGTACGGCCTATTGATATCTGCGCTCATTTCCCTTGCTGCATCCACAGGCGACTATAACCCAAGGCCTTTAACCTCTAACTACACGTTCTTGCATTCGGAACGCTTTGTGGACATGACGAGTGAGACCCTACGCTTCGCTGTGATGGAAAGCGAGCTTTCGACGGCCTTGGCAGCTTTAATGCCGCTGATCAAGTTGCATGCGCCGGACTTGCTGAACGCGAAATTCTTTAGAGATCATGTTCGCCAAGCTATACCGCAGAAAGGCGGCGGTGAACCTTTCCCGCAATAGCTCGTTGCGAATATTCACCTCATCAGGCCCGATCCGCTACACCGGTTGAGCGTAGTTCACGCCCGCTCGCTTCAGTACCGCCCCCGAGAGATTCGGGGCATCCGTCCCGAACACATAAACCTGCCTTGAGCACCGTACGGCGCGTCGGTGACGTGGCCCCTTGCTGGTCGAGAGGCACCGCTGGAGGAGGGGCTGACCTCGGCTCGGGGACGACCCGGCCCGCCTCGGGAGCGGATTCCGAGGCCACCCTCCGGGTCTGCCAATCAGGCAAGGCACTCATCGGCTGCGCTTTATGGTCAACGGTCGGGCGAAGGGCGAGCCTGCCGAGGATGGTCGGCCGGCAGGTCGGACGGACCGCCCATGGCCAGAGAACTGGACCGCGTATCGCGCGTACTGGGATCCATTGAGCCCCACGGCACGTCGGACAGGCTCTCCGGACGCGGCGGCTTTAGGCCCATGGCGCGCGCCATGGCCCAGGACCCTGACCGTCCAACCTCCGGGCGCCTCCCACCCGCATCGCTCTCGAAAACCGTACCTCGGCCCGCGGCACCGCGGGGATTGGGCGCGTCGCTGGACCCTGAAGCACCGAGGGCAGGTCCGTCCCCAGCCTGGGCGGCGCCCCAACAACACCATAGATGCGAACTGTTCCGCAGATATGCCTCTTCCGGCGATCAGAGGGCGCGGCCCAGGCGCCGTCCCTCGTAGAAGGCGTAGGGAGCCTGCCGGGGGGCGGCGGCGTCGCCGATCACGTGGCATTCGAGATCCTTGAGGTCCTGCGACAGCGGCTCGAAGGCCCGGTTCGTGGTCGCCATCACCAGCGCCTGGGCCGTCACCCGCTCCTCGTGACTGTCGAGGAGTGAGCGCAATGTGGCTCCGTCGCCGTGCCACGCAAGGACCGCATGATCGGGCAGCATCCGCACGCCCAGCCGCGCGAGCCTTTGCCGCAGCGGGATGTCGGCCGAGGTGCGCGAAAGCTCGCGGCCCACATAGGGATCGGGCGTGACCAACGTCACGCGATGCCCGGCCTCGGCCAGATGCCAGGCCGTGCCGGCGCCCCGCCAGTTGCCGCCTTCGTCATAGACGATGACCTCCTCGCCCAGACGGGCCGCCCGGCGCAGGACCTCCTCGGGCGACCAGACGCCGCCCTGATCGAGCCCCGGCAACGGCCCAAGGTCCGGAAGCCATCGCTGCGTCGCCTCCTCGTCGGGCAGCGAACCGGTGGCCAGGACCACCGCGTCGGGCTCCAGCGCGCGCACCTCGTCCGCTTCGAGGAAGGTGTTGCGCAACACGCGGACCTGAAGGGTCGTGAACTGCCGCTCGTACCAGTCGATGAGGTCGAGGATCTGCGCCCGGCGCGGCTGAAGCCCGGCCAGCCGGAACTGCCCGCCCAGCTCGCCCATGGCCTCGGCCAGCGTCACGCGGTGCCCGCGCTCGGCTGCGACCCGCGCCGCCTCCAGACCTGCGGGCCCGCCGCCCACGACGACCACGTGCCGCGGCTGGGAGGCGCGCTCGAAACGGTCGCCGCCCCATTCGAATTCCCGTCCCACCGAGGGGTTCACAAGGCAGGAGATCCAGTAGTCGCGCGAGCGGCGGCCCCAGCACATCTGGTTGCAGGACAGGCACCCACGCACGTCCCCTGCCCGCCCTTCGGCCGCCTTGCGCACCAGATGCGGGTCGGCGATCTGCCCGCGCACGATCGACACGAGGTCCGCTTCGCCTGCCGCCAGCACGGCTTCGGCGTTGTCCGGCGTGCGGACATGGCTTTCGGCGGTGATCCGGGCGTGCCGCACGGCCTCCTTGAGCAGGCGCGTCACCGGCGTCGTCGGCGTCTCGGGGAAAAGGAAGGTGGGCATCAGCTTCTCGAAATCGAGGTAGCCGCCCGAGCCGCAGGTGACGTAGTCGATGTGCCCCGTCGCGTCGTGCAGCGCCACGATTTCGGCCAGCGCCTCGGCCGATAGGGTGACGGACTGGCTTCCCGAATGGCTGACCGACAGGCCGATCAAGAAGTCTTCGCCGCAGCTGGCGCGGATGCGCTCGACGATGGTGCGGGACAGCCGCGTGCGGTTCTCCAGGCTTCCGCCCCAGCGATCGTCGCGTCGGTTCGACCACGGCGTCCAGAACTGCTCCAGCAGCGAATGGTAGGCGGCCCAGACCTCCACGCCGTCGAAGCCCGCCTCCCGGCAGCGGCGGGCGGCCTGCACGAAGCCGTCGATCATCTCCTCGATCTCGCGCTCGGTCATCGCATGGCTGCCGTCGCTGTCGTGATAGGACGGCATCCCCGACGGCCCCCAGTGGGGCGTGAAGGACAGGTCCGAGTCGCCGTGCTGCCCCACGTGGTAGAGCTGCTGGAGGATCACGGCCCCCGCCGCCTTCACCGGCTCGACAATGGCCCGGAACGCGGGGATCACCGCGTCATCGCCGGGGCGGAAGTTGCCGCGCGTCAATACGCCGGTCGGATGAACGGGCATTGGCTCGGCCACGATCATGGCCGCGCCGCCCAGCGCCCGCTCCAGCAGGTAGGCCCCGTAACGCGGTCCGGGCAGCCCATTCTCGGACATGTTGGCCGTGTGCGCGCCGAAGACGACGCGGTTGCGCAGGGTATGCCCCCGAAGCGTCAGGGGCTGCATCATCCGGTGGTGCGCAATCATGGCGGCGTCAGTACCACATGTCCTCGGTGGCGGCCTTGCGCCGCGCCACGAAATCGCAGAGCGCGTCATCGACGCCCGGGTCGAGCGGGGGCGCCTCGTATTCGACCAGCCGCTTCTTCCAGACCCGGTTGGCGCGGGTCGCGGCGTCGATCGAGCCGCTGGCCTCCCACTTCTCGAACGGCTCGTTGTCGGCGGTCTCGCTGTCCCAGAAGGCGGTCTGGTAGTTCGCCATCGTGTGCGAGCAGCCGAAGAAGTGGTTGCCCGGCCCCACCTCGGCGAAGGCGTCCACGGCGAGCTGGTTGTCGTCCACCTGCACCCCGGCCAGGTAGGTGTGCAGCGCCCCGCACAGGTCGGCATCCAGCACGAACTTTTCGTAGGACATGGACAGCAGGCCATCGAGGAACCCGGCCGAGTGCAGGATGTAGTTTGCCCCGCAATGGATGGCGGCCAGCATGGACATCGTGCCTTCGGTCATCGCCTGCGCGTCGGGAAGCTTCGAGGTCGTGAAGTTGCCCGAGCAGCGCAGCGGCAGCCCTAGCCGCCGTGCGAGTTGCCCGATGACCAGCGAGCCCACGGCCGGCTCGGGCGTGCCGAAGGTGGGCGAGCCCGAGCGCAGCGACATCGAGGATAGAAAGTTGCCGAAGATCACCGGCGCGCCGGGCCGCTCGAGCTGCGTCAGCGCGCAGCCGGCCATCGTCTCGGCCAGTGCCTGGGCGATGGCGCCGGCGCTCGTCACCGGCCCCATCGCTCCGCCCAGGATGAAGGGCACGATGATCGCTGCCTGGTTGGCGCGGGCATAGGCGCGCAGCGAGTTGGTCATCGTTCCGTCCCAGACCAGGGGCGAGTTGACGTTGACGTTGCCCATGATGACGCAGTTCTGGTCCGTGAACTCGCGCCCGAAGACGATGCGCGCCATCTCGATGCTGTCCTCGGCCCGGCTCTCGGCCGTGACCGACCCAAGGAAGGCGCGGTCCGACAGCGCCAGGTGCGCGTAGACCATGTCGAGATGGCGCTTGTTCACGGGAATATCGGTGGGCTCGCAGATCGTCCCGCCGGAATGGTGGAACCAGGGATAGGACTGGGCGAGCTTGATGAAGTTCTTGAAGTCCTCCAGCGTGCCGAAGCGCCGCCCCCGGTCGAGATCCATCACGAAAGGCGAGCCATAGGCCGGAGCGAAGACGATATTTCGGCCGCCGATACGCACCGAGTTGGCGGGGTTGCGGGCGTGTTGGATGAATTCGTGTGGCGCGGTCTTCAGGATCTCACGCAGGAGGCCGGGCGGGAAGCGGACGAGCGTGCCCTCCACCTTGGTGCCCGCGCGGCGCCAGTGGTCCAGCGCCGTCGCATCGTCGCGGAACTCGATCCCCGTCTCCCACAGGATGCGATCGGCGGCGGCTTCGATGCGCAGGAGGTTCTCCTCCGACATCACCTCATAGGGCGGAATGCCGCGCACGATGTAGGGTACGCGCGCCACGGGCTGCGCCCCGCCCCGCTCGGCCCGCCGGCCATCCCGCCCGCCGCTGCGCTGGCGCGCGGAGGCTTTCGCGGGGGTCTCGTTCTCGATGGTCGGGGCCTGAGTCATGGGGACGCCTGTTCTACCGGTCATGCCTGAGCTTAGGCGCCTGCCCCCCCGCTGTGACGGTCAGAAATGTTCCCTCTCGCATAACCCCAAGTTATGCAGGTCCGGGCGCAAACTGCGCCACGAGCCAGTCGGTGAACAGCCCTGTCGCCCGCGACGGCCGACGACCCAAAGGCCACAGGACATGGTAGCTTTCTGGTGGGGTCGCGGGCCGGTCGGTGACGCGAACGAGCTTGCCCTCGGCCAGGAGCCCCGCCAGCAGCCTCTGCCAGCCCAGCACCACGCCTTCGCCCGCCATCGCGGCATAGATGGCGTCTGTGTAGTGGTTGAACTGGATCGCGGCCCTTTCGGGCGCCCCGCTCAGGCCCACCAGCGCCGCCCAGCGCGGCCAAGACAGCCATTCGGGCTCGGTCTTGTCGAGCCCGATCAGCGGCAGGGCTAGAATACGGTCCAGCGCGATCGTCGGGCCGATACGGTCCCGAAGCGAGGGGCTGCAGACGGGAAAGACTTCGTCCGGCTGGCTGGCCAGGCTCCGGGCATCCGCGAAGGGCGGCTCTCCGTAACGCACCACCACGTCAAGCCGTCCGTCCCGCAGGTCGAAGCTAGCGTCCTCCGAGATGAGCCGGAGCTTGATCTCGGGATGGGCCGCGCGGAACGCGGACAGGCGCGGGACCAGCCAGAAGTGCGAGAAGGCCAGCGTGGCGCCCACGATCACCGTATCCTCGACCAGGGGCTCGCGAATGGCCTCAATGGTTTCCGCGACGCGCCCGAAGGCCTCGGTCATGACCGAAGCCAACGCTTGACCCCGCGCGGTCAGTTCGACCCTGCGGTGCGATCGGACGAAGAGCGGAGTGTTCAGATCCTCTTCCAGCCTCCGAATCTGCCGGCTCACAGCGGCCTGCGTCACGCCCAGTTCGGCGGCGGCCAAGGTAAAGCTGCCATGCCGCGCCGCCGCCTCGAAACTGGTGAGCGAGGCCAAGGACGCGACGCTGCGGCGGATCGTGGGCATGAAGGCGGTCCCGTGGATTGTGAGAACAAGGTCGCTGACCACGCCCGCCCTCGCATGGCAAGCCGGTCAGGGCCCGACCGGCCGTCCACCCAGCCCCTCGGCAGACCGGCGCACCACCTCGGACATCTGCCGCAGCGGCTCGGCCAGCGGGCTCTGCCGACGCCAGACCATGCCGACCGTGCGCGACGGCTGCGGCTCGACGAAGTGCGCCACCGACACGGGGGCTGACCGCGTCTCGACCGGGACGGCCATCTCGGGGATCAGCGTCACCCCGATCCCCGCGCCCACAAGCTGAACCAACGTCGAGAGCGAGCTTCCTTCCAGCATCTCGCGCGGACGGGCCCCGCGCAGGTCGCAGAAGGACAGAGCCTGCTCGCGGAAGCAGTGCCCCTCTTCCAGCAGCAGAAGCCGCATCTCGCGCAGGCCGTCGCGATCGGGCACGGGTCGGTCCGCGTCCGCCGCCGGACGGACCAGCACAAACTCCTCCGAGAACAGAGCCACCTCGGTCAGCGCGGGCTCCGAGACCGGCAGCGCGACGATGGCCGTGTCCAGCCGCCCTTCGGCCAGTTCCGTCAGCAGCTTGGAGGTCACCGCCTCGCGCAGCTGGAGATCCAGACCGGCGTTGGTCTGGGCCAGCTGGGCGATCAGCGTGGGCAAGAGGTAGGGCGCGACCGTGGGGATCACGCCGATTCGCAGCCGCCCCACCAGCCGGTCTCGCGCGGCGCGGGCGAGATCCCCCAGTTCGTCCACGGACCGCAGGATGTCGCTCACCCGTGCCGAGAGTTGCTCGCCGAAAGCCGTAAGCCGCACCTGCCGCGCCCCACGCTCGAAGAGCCGCGTGCCCAGCGTCTCCTCCAACTCGCGGATCTGCATGGAAAGCGCCGGCTGCGAGATGGCGCAGACGTCCGCGGCCCGTCCGAAATGGCCATGCCGGGCCACCGCATCGAAATAGCGAAGCTGCTTAAATGTCAGGTTCATCATCAGCCAGACTTATCGGAACCATCAGAAGATCCGAATAAAACCTATGGAACCACTTTGCTACATCCCTTTCAACGGAGCGGACCGAATCCGCCCCAGCGGGTCCTGCTCCGGTGAACTTGATGCGAGGATTGGAGAGCGAGATGGACGGAAACGCAGTCGGTGACGTCGCCAAGTGCCCCGTGGCCCACGGCGGCCACAAGCGGGCGAGCTTCGGGGGTAGGAGCAACCGGGACTGGTGGCCCAACGCGCTCAACCTCCGGGTCCTGCACCAGCACACCGCTCTGGCGAACCCGATGGGTCCGCTTTTCGACTACGCACAGGAATTCGGCCGGCTCGACTATGACGCGCTCAAGGCCGACCTGCGCGCGCTGATGACCGAGTCGCAGGACTGGTGGCCGGCGGACTGGGGCCACTACGGCCCCCTGTTCATCCGCATGGCCTGGCATAGCGCCGGCACCTACCGCACGGCCGACGGCCGCGGCGGCGCCTCGACCGGCACGCAGCGCTTCGCACCGCTGAACTCCTGGCCCGACAACGGCAACCTCGACAAGGCCCGTCGCCTGCTCTGGCCCGTCAAGCGCAAGTACGGCAACCGCATCTCCTGGGCCGACCTGATGATCCTCGCGGGGAACGTCGCGCTCGAATCCATGGGCTTCAGGACCTTCGGCTTCGGCGGCGGCCGGGCGGACGTCTGGGAGCCCGAGGAGGACATCTACTGGGGCGACGAGGGCGAGTGGCTTGCCACCTCGGAGAAGGAGCACAGCCGCTACTCGGGCGAGCGCCAACTGGCGAACCCGCTCGCGGCCGTGCAGATGGGCCTCATCTACGTCAACCCCGAGGGTCCCGACGGCAATCCCGACCCCGTGGCTTCGGGCCGCGACATCCGCGAGACCTTCGCCCGCATGGCGATGAACGACGAGGAGACCGTGGCGCTCGTGGCCGGCGGCCACACCTTCGGCAAGGCTCACGGCAATGGCCCCGCCGCAGCCGTGGGCCCCGAGCCCGAATCCGCCCCCATCGAGGCCATGGGCCTGGGCTGGCTGTCCACGCACGGCACCGGCAAGGGCTATGACACCATCACCTCGGGCATCGAGGGCGCCTGGAAACCCAATCCCACGACCTGGGACATGGGCTACTTCGACGTGCTCTTCGGCTACGAATGGGAGCTGGTGCGCTCGCCGGCGGGTGCCAAGCAGTGGGTCGCCAAGGACGTGCGCCCCGAGCACATGATCCCTGACGCGCATGACCCGTCCAAGTCGCACCGCCCGATGATGACGACCGCGGATCTCGCGATGCGCTTCGACCCGATCTACGGGCCGATTTCGCAGCGCTTCCACGCCAACCCGGACGAGTTCGCCGACGCCTTCGCCCGCGCCTGGTTCAAGCTCACCCACCGCGACATGGGGCCCAAGCGGCTCTATCTCGGGCCCGAGGTGCCGGCCGAGGACCTGATCTGGCAGGACCCGATCCCCGCCGTGGACCACCCGCTGGTGGACGCCGAGGACATCCGCGACCTCAAGGCGCGCATCCTCGCCACGGGGCTCTCGGTCTCCGACCTCGTGCGGACCGCCTGGGCTTCGGCCTCGACCTTCCGCGGCTCGGATAAGCGCGGCGGCGCCAACGGCGCACGCATCCGTCTCGCGCCCCAAAAGGATTGGGAGGCCAACGAGCCCCAGCAGCTCGCCAAGGTCCTGTCGGTGCTCGAAGGCGTGCAGGCCGACTTCAACGCCCGTGCGACCGGTGGCAAGAAGGTCTCGCTCGCGGACCTGATCGTGCTGGGCGGCGTCGCGGCCGTCGAGGAGGCCGCGCGACGGGCCGGCCACGAGGTGGAGGTGCCCTTCGCGCCCGGCCGGATGGACGCCACGCAGGAGCAGACCGACGCCCACTCCTTCGAGGCCTTGGAGCCGCAGGCCGATGGCTTCCGCAACTACCTCAAGGAGGTTCTGTCGATGCCCGCCGAGGAGATGCTCCTCGACCGGGCGCAGCTTCTCACGCTGACGGCGCCCCAGATGGCGGCTCTGGTGGGCGGGCTCCGGGCGCTCGACGCCAACTGGGGCGGCGCGCGGCACGGCGTGCTCACGCATCGGCCGGGCGTCCTGACGAACGACTTCTTCGTCAACCTGCTCGACATGGGCACGGCCTGGACCCCGGTCGGCGAGGCAGCGCAGGTCTACGAGGGCCGCGACCGCGCCACGGGCGAGCTGAAATGGACGGGCACCCGCGTCGATCTCGTCTTCGGGTCGAACTCGCTCCTGCGCGCCTTGGCCGAGGTCTATGCCCAGGACGACAACGCCGGCAAGTTCGTCGCGGACTTCGTGGCCGCCTGGACCAAGGTCATGAACCTCGACCGCTTCGACCTCGCCTGATCCGCCAGCAAACCCGCAGGACGGCCCCGCCCCCACCGGGCGGGGCCGTTCCCGTTTCTAGCGCACCAGCGCCAGCGCCTCGCGAAAGCGGGGATGCTCGCAGGACCCCAGCCATTCGAAGATCGCCATCTCGGCCGTGACGATCTCGGCCCCGTGCCGCTCCATCCGCGCCAGGGCCGCGTCGCGGCTGGCTGGGCGGCGCGAGCCCACGGCATCGGCCACGACCGCGACGGGACGTCCCAGCGCCCGCAGCCCCAGCACCGTTTGAAGCACGCAGACATGCGCCTCGCAGCCGACGACCACGCAGGTGCGGTCAGGCGGCAGCCGATCGGGTATCCCGGGCGCGTGTAGGGCGTCGAAGGTCATCTTCGTCACCACCTCCTCGGGCTCGAGATCAAGCTCCGGCACGCTGGCGCCGAGCGCCCGCGGATTCTGCTCGGTCGCCAGCACCGGGACGTTCGAAAGCCGCGCCGCCGCCAGCAGCCGGCCCGTCTCGGCCACGACGACCGAGCCCTCGTGGATCGCCGGCATCAGTCGGGCTTGCACGTCAATCACGAGCAGGAGGGAGCGGTCGGCCTGGAGAAGGGGCATCGGAAGCGGCTCGTCGAAGGATCGAGAACGGGAACAGGGCCCGGCCTCCGGGTGTGGCCGCGCAGAGACAGAATGACGCAACGTGACACAAACCGCCACGGGCATCGAACCGAACCACCTCCGGATGAGTTGGGCTGGCAAACGTCAAAGTCCAGAGGTGTGCCGTCCCTGACAACCATCTCTCGCTGCCAGTTCCGCCCTGCGGTTTCGCAAGCGGAACCTATGCGGCGACAGTCTGTCGCACAAACGGCGCTCCCCATCCCACGAGGCTCCACATGACCGCTCATCTCCACCGCTCCGACCGGCCCGTTCCCGGGCTGGAGGACTATATCCCCCGCATCGACGGCCAGATCCGGCCGGGCTTGCGCAAGGCCTTCCCCCTGCCCGTCGACGACGAGCGTTTCGACCGGCTTCTCGACGCGCTGGCGGGGCGAGGGAGTCCCGTCGTGGGGTCCCGGCCTTCGAGCCACCCCTGACGGCCCCGAGTCGAACACAGCGCCCGACATAATTAAGCCACATTGAGACGCATTACTCCGCCGGAAGTGGAGTTGAATGTGGCAGGACGCGGCGTGGCCGACCCGGCGGCGCGGCGTTCACGGGTTGAGCGGCGCGACCATGAATCATGGGCCAGCCCTGATCGTCCAGGATGTCCGGCCGCTGCGCGAGCCGGAGACCTCGTCCGACTGGACGGGCCAAGCTGACTTCCTCGCGCTGGCCGATACGTTGCCGGCCCCGGTCTTCGTGTCGGACCCAAGGGGCGCCTGTCTTTATGCGAACCGCGCCTTCACGAATCAGACCGGCTTGCCATGCGACAAGCTTTGGGGTGACGGCTGGCTAGTCCCGTTGCATCCGGCCGACCGGGCACGGCTGATCGGAAGCTGGGCCTGGGCCGCCGCCACTGGCGAGCCCTTCGATATCCGCCACCGGCTCCGCTCCGGGGATGGCACGTTCCGCTGGTTCGATTCACGCCTCGCGCCCGTACGGGAGGGCGGCGTCATCGTCCGATGGGTCGGCACCCTGACCGAGGTCGCCAGCGCCGAAACGCCGCGTGTGGACGAGGAGGCCTGGTACCGCGCCCTCTTCGAGCAGGCGGCCGTGGGGGTGGCGCGGGTCGATCTCGACGGCCGCATCCTCGAGGCCAACGCCCGATTCCGCTCGATCCTGGGCTACTCGACCGAGGAACTGCGCCAGTCCGGCTTCCAGGGCATCACGCACCCCGAGGACCTCGCGACGGACCTCGACAACGTCGCGGCCCTGTTGGCGGGGCGCATCCCCTCCTACCGGATGGAGAAGCGATACCTCACCGCGACCGGTGCGGAGGTCTGGGCCAACCTGACCGTGGGCCTCGTGCGCGACGTGTCGGGCCGCCCCGACTTCTTCGTTTCCGTCATCGAGGACATCTCCGAGCGGCGGCGCACCGACGACCGGGTCCGCGCCAGCGAGGCCCGCTTCCGCGCCCTCATCGAGCATGCGCCCGGCAAGATGTGGATCGCGCGCCCGGACGGGACCGTGGACTATTTCAACGCCGCTTGGCGCGGCTTCACCGGCCAGCCGCAGGTTCCCCGGCGCCTGTCCTGGCTGCGGGACCTCCATCCCGACGACCGGGTCGCGCTTCTGGCCGACCGACGGAGCGCGATCCGCAGCGGCCAGCCCTACTCCGTCGAGTGCCGGATCCGTCGCGCGCGCGACGGCGCCTGGCGCTGGCATCTGGGACGCGTGGCTCCTCTGCGGGACGAACGGGGCGCCATCTTCGCCTGGGTGGGCACCGCGACCGACATCGACGACGTGCGCCGCGCCGACGAGGAGCGCCGCGTCGCCGCGCGCCGCGACGCCTTCCTTCTCGCGCTCGAGGACCGGCTGCGCCCGCTCAACGACCCCATCGGCATGATCGTGGCCGCCGCCGAGGTTCTGGCGCGGGAGTTGGACGTCGACCGGGTCTGCTATGGCGAGGTCGACGAGGAGGCCGACAGCTACCGCATCGTCGCCGGCCGCGCGCCCGAGGTGCCCTCCGGGGTCATGGACGTGACGTTCCGGTTGGCCGAGTTCGATCCGCTCCTGCGGGCGCTGCGCGGCGGAGCTGCCTTCGTGTGCCCGGATGTCCAGGGGGACGGGCGCCTGCGCCTCGCACAGGGGTCCGCGGCACGCAAGCTCTCCTCGCTGGGCGCGATGATCTGCGTGCCCTTGGTCAAGAACGGCCGGCTCGACGTCGTGCTCTCGGTCGAGGTCGGAGCCGTCCGCGACTGGACCTCCGAAGAGGTCCGGCTTGTCGAGGAGGTCGCGGCTCGGACCTGGTCCGCCGTGGAGCGGGCGCGCTCCGAGCGCCGCCTGCGGGAGACCGAGGAGCGCTACCGCCTTGCCGCGGCGGCGACCAACGACGCGATCTGGGACTGGCAGGTCTCCGGCGACCACGTGGTGTGGAACGAGGCGCTCCGCACCCTCTTCGGCTACTCCGAGACCGCAACGCCGGGCGACTGGTGGCTTGATCGCATCCATCCCGAGGATCGTGACCGCATCGACCGCGACCTGAATGCGCTGGTCGCCGGCGATGGCACGAAGTGGAGCGCGGAATACCGCTTCCGCCGCGCCGACGGGAGTTACGCGGACGTCCTCGACCGCGGCTTCGTCCAGCGCGACGATCAGGGTGGCGCCCTCCGTGTGATCGGCGCCATGCTCGACATGACGGCGCGCAAGGCCGCCGAGGAGCGCCTGCGCGACAGCGAGGACCGGCTCCGCCTGGCCACCAAGGCCGCTGCCATCGGCACCTGGGACTTCGACCCCGCGTCGGGACACCTCTGCTGGGACGTCCGCTGCAAGGAACTGTTCGGCCTGCCCGCCGAGGCCGCCGTGACCTGGCGCACCTTCCTGGACGGTCTCCACCCCGAGGATCGCGAACGGACGACCGCCGCCGCCGAGGCCGCCCTTTCGCCAGATGGCTCGGGCGAATACGACATCGAATACCGCACGGTCGGCCTTGCGGATGGGGTGAAACGCTGGGTCGGCGCCAAGGGCCGCTGCTTCTTCGCCGAGGGCCGCGCGGTGCGCTTCATCGGCACGGTGATCGACGTGTCCCGCGCCCGCCGGGCCGAGCTGGAACTGGCCGAGCTGGCCGCCGGCCTGGAGCGCCGGATCGAGGAGCGCACGGCTTCGCTGCAGGAAACCGCGCGCGTCCTCGAAACCGAGATGCGCCATCGCGAGGAAGCGCAGAACCGTCTTCTGCAAGCCCAGAAGCTGGAGGCGCTGGGGCAGGTGGTGGGTGGCGTGGCCCATGACTTCAACAACGTCCTGGCTGCGGTCCAGGGGGCCTTCAACATCCTGTCCCGCCGGGTCACGGACGACAACCTCCGCTTCGCCATCGGCGAAGGGCGCAAGGCCGGGGACCGGGCCGCGGCCCTCGTGCGGCAGATGCTGGCCTTCGCGCGCCGCCAGCCAGCCCAGCCCCGCGTGATCCGGCCCGAGACGGCCCTGCCCGCGCTCGAAGGGATGCTTCGCCACGCGGTCGGGCCGGGCATCGCCATCCGCATCGACGTGTCGCCGGGAATCTGGCCGGTGCTGGCCGACCCCCACCAGCTCGAGGTGGCACTCCTCAACCTGGCCGTGAACGCGCGCGACGCCATGCCCGATGGTGGAACCCTGACGGTCAGCGCCGGCAACCTACCGGCAGAGAACGCCCCGCCCGGAGAGTTCGCCGCCGGCGACCGGGTGGCCATCCGCGTGACCGACACCGGCTGCGGCATGGACGAGGCGACGCTCGCCCGCGCCTTCGAGCCGTTCTTCACCACCAAGGATGTGGGCAAGGGCACGGGCCTCGGCCTCGCACAGGTGCACGGTGTCGTGCAGGCCGGCGGCGGCGCCCTGCAGGCGGACAGCGCGCCGGGCCGCGGCACGACCATCTCGCTCGTCCTTCCCCGCTCGGCGATCCGGGCCGAGCCGTCCGAGGCCGCGTCGCACGGCCCCTCCGACCTGCGCGGCAACGCCCGCATCCTCCTCGTGGACGACGACGATCAGGTGCGGGCCATCACCGCGGCACTCCTGCGCGATCTGGGCCATTCGGTCATCGAGGCGTCGGGTGCGGCGGTGGCGATGGCGATGGCGCAGATCCATCCCATCGACCTCCTCCTGACCGACGTGGTGATGCCGGGCACCGACGGCCCCACGCTGGCTCAGTCGCTGCGGCTCGAACGGCCGGACCTGCCGGTGCTATTCCTCACTGGCTATGCCGCCGGGCACCTCCTCCGCGGTGAGAAGGTGATCGCGAAGCCCTTCACCGGCGAGGAACTGGGCCGTCAGGTCATCGAGGCGCTCGCACAGCCGAGCGACGACACCGGTCCGGCCTAGCGGCTCCGGACGGAACGCAAGCGTGCCGTGCGTCGTTGGACGGGGACCCAGCGGGCCGGAGGACTCCATGACCGACACGACCGTGACAAAGGTGAACAGCGCCCATTCCCCACGCGGGCCCGAGGGCGAGGTCTATCTCGCCTCGGGCAAGAGCCTGTCCATGCGCCTCTGGACCGGCGAGGCCCCCACAGAGGGCACTCCGCGCCGGCGCGACTACGAGACGGTGGGCTATGCAGTCGCGGGCCGTGCCGAGCTCGTGACCGAAGGCCAGACCGTCCGGCTCGAGCCCGGCGACTCCTGGGTGGTTCCCGCCGGAGCAGAGCACAGCTACCGCATCCTCGAGTCCTTCACCGCCGTCGAGGCGACCTCGCCGCCGGCGCAGGTCCATGGCCGCGACGAAGCCTGACGGCCGTTGTGACGCAGATTCTTCGCGACATCCCGTAGGGCCGGCTGGGAATATCCTACTCCATCAGCCCGACACGGAGTAGGCGGCCAGGAACACGGCGACGGCGCCATGCGCCGCCCTGTCCAGCGCCTCGGGCGCGGGTGGCTCGGGTGCCTTGCCGAAGAGCCGGGGCCGCAGGAGCCCTGCCATGCAGAGCTCCAGGAACTGGTGCCCGGCCAGGGCTACGTCGGGCACCACCAGCCGCCCGGCGGCGGCCTCGGCCGCGAACAGCCGCCGCAGCCGGCCCTGGGCCCGTTCCATGCCCCCGTCATAAAACCGCGCGCCCAGTTCGGGCATCCGCTCAGAGGTGCCGATGATGATGCGCTGCGCCCGCACCACCCGGTCCGAGCACATGAGCTCGGCGATCCGCCGCCCGTAGAGGAACAGCTTCTCCGCCAAGGGCAGGTCCTGCTCCAGAAGCAGATCCACCTCGCCGAAGAGCCGGTTGCGCTCCCGCTCCACGAGACTGACGTAAAGATCCTCCTTCCCCTCGAAGTAGACGTAGAGCGTGCCCTTCGACACGCCTGCGGCGCGGCAGATGTCGTTCATGCTGGCCGCATCGAAGCCCTGCTCCAGAAAGACCTGACGCGCGCCCTCAAGGATCTGGTCACGCTTGGCCGGGTCCTCGCCGGCCGCGTGACGACGCCGGGCGGCGCCGGCGGGTTCGGGCATCAGATCCGGGGCACTGGCAGGCATGGCTCTCTCCGTCGGTCCTCGTCCATATAGTCGAACCAATCGGTTCGATGAAGTCTTGATCGACGGCGGGCTAACCGCTATCTGCAAATCGAACTGAACGGTTCGGTATTCTCACCACTTCCCCTCTCCATTCCCGCCGCCGTCGCGGCGCAGCAAGGATCGCCGCCATGTCGCGACACGACCGCCTGAGCCAAGCCTCCGTCCTCGACTCCGGCGCCGTTGGTCCGGCGCCGTCCTTGGCCGCGCCCGCTACGCCGATACCGGACGCGCCGCCCAAGCACGGTCGCAAGAAGATCGTTCTGGGCCTGATCGCGCTCGCGGTGCTGGGCGGCGCGGGCTACGAGGGGCGCCAGTGGTGGACCGAGGACCGCTTCCTCGTCGAGACCGAGGACGCCTATGTCCAAGCCGACATCGCGCTCATCAGCAGCCGCGTACAGGGTTACGTGGCCGAGGTCCTCGTGAAGGACAACGACCGCGTGCGCGCCGGCGACATGCTGGTGCGGCTCGACGACGGCGACTACCGGATCGCGCTCGACACCGCCGAAAGCCGCGTCGCCACCGCCGGGCAGACGCTTTCGCGCATCGACGCCCAGACTCAGGCCACCCGTGCCGCCGTCCAGCAGGCCCGCGCCGGGCTCGACGCCGCGCTGGCCCAGCTCCGCACCGCCACAGCCAACGCCCAGCGCGTCCGCTCGCTGTCCGAGTCCGGCGTTGCCGCCCAGGCTCGGCTCGACGAGGCCACCGAGGCGCTCGACACTGCGACCGCTGGCATCGCGCAGGCCGAAGCCGCCATCGCCAGCGCCGAGGCGCAGGTCGCGGTCCTGACCGCCCAGCGCGCCGAGGCCGAAGGCACGCGCGACGAACTGGAGCTCGCGGTCGAGCAGGCACGGCGCAACCTCGACCTGACGGTGCTGCGTGCGCCCGCCGACGGCACGGTGGCGAACCTCGCGCTGGAGGTGGGCGACCTCGTCCAGCCCGGCGCACGCCTCGCGGCGCTCGTCCCGCAGGACGGCCTTTACGTCGAGGCCAACTACAAGGAGACGCAGATGGCGAGCGTCCAGCCCGGCGCCACGGTCCACGTGACCTTCGATGCCCTGCCGGGGCAGGAGTTCGAGGGCACCGTCGCCTCGACCGCCCCCGCCACCGGCTCGGTCTTCTCGCTCCTGCCCCCCGACAACGCCACGGGCAACTTCACCAAGGTCGTCCAGCGCGTCCCCGTCCGCATCGAGCTGCCCGCCCGGGCGCTCGCCACCGGCCAGCTCCGCGCGGGGCTTTCGGCCATCGTCGAGGTGGACCGCCGCACCGCTCCCGAGGCCGGGACGGTGACAACCGCTGCCGTCACGGAGTGACCCCATGTCCGCCGCCCCCGCCATTCCGGCCGAGCCCGAGCTGACCCCCCGCCGCGTCCTGGCCTTCCTGGTCATGGTCTTCGGCATGTTCATGGCGATCCTCGACATCCAGATCGTCTCGGCCTCGCTCCCGGACATCCAGGCGGGGCTCGGCGCGTCCTCCGAGGAGATCAGCTGGGTCCAGACCAGCTACCTCATCGCCGAGGTCATCATGATCCCGCTCTCGGGCTTCCTGGCCCGGGTCATGTCCACGCGGCTCCTCTTCACGCTGGCGGCGGCGGGCTTCACGGCCACGAGCTTCCTCTGCGCCACCTCCTCCTCGATTACCGAGATGATCGTCTGGCGCGGACTCCAAGGTTTCCTGGGCGGCGGAATGATCCCCTCCGTCTTCGCGGCGGCCTTCACGATCTTCCCGGCCAGCAAGCGCAGCCTCGTCTCGCCCATGGTGGGCCTCGTGGCGACGCTCGCCCCGACCGTGGGGCCGACGCTGGGCGGCTACCTGAGCCACACCCTCTCCTGGCACTGGCTGTTCCTCATCAACGTGCCCTTCGGCATTGCGGTCAGCCTCGCGGCCTTCTCGCTCATCGACTTCGACAAGCCCGACTGGAAGCTCATGGGCAAGTTCGACTGGTGGGGGCTCCTCGCGCTCGCGGCCTTCCTGGGCGGGCTGGAATACGTGCTGGAGGAAGGTCCCGCGAACGACTGGTTCGCCGACCACCTCGTGGCCCTCGTCGCCGCCGTCATGGCCGTGGGCTGCGTCGCCACCTTCTGGCGCGCCTTCACCCGCGACGAGCCGCTGGTGGACCTGTCGGCCTTCGGCAACGTCAACTTCGCCGTGGGCTCGCTCTTCAGCTTCGTCATGGGCGCGGGCCTCTACGGCATGACCTACCTCTACCCGCTCTACCTCGCCTCGATCCGCGGCCTCGACAGCCTCCAGATCGGCGAGACGGTCTTCGTCTCCGGCCTCGCGATGGCAGTCTCCGCGCCTCTCGCCGGGTTCCTCTCGACGCGTCTCGACCTGCGGGTGATGCTGCTCCTCGGCTTCGTGGGCTTCGCGTCGTCCTCGTGGATGCTGACCGGCCTCACCGCCGACTGGGATTTCCAGGAGCTGCTTTGGCCGCAGATCCTGCGGGGCCTGTCGCTGATGATCTGCATGGTCCCGATCAACAACCTCGCCCTGGGCACCCTCCCGCGCGAGAAGGTCAAGGGCGCCTCGGGCCTCTACAACCTGATGCGCAACCTCGGGGGCGCGATGGGCCTCGCGGTCATCAACACGATGCTGACCGACCGGCAGGACCTTCACTACGCTCGCCTGTCCGAGTCGCTGAACTGGTCCAACCCCGAGGCGGTCCGCCAGCTCGACCTGATGGCCGCGAACCTGACCGCGCAGGGGCTCGACGGCGCGACCGGGGCGCTCGCCCAGATGGCGGGGCGGCTCCAGGGGCAGGCGGCGGTGATGTCCTTCATCGACGTCTTCCTGCTCATCACGGTCCTCTTCGCGGGGCTGGCCGCGACGGCGCTCCTGATGAGGAAGCCCGCCGCCAACGGCGCGGGCGCCGCGGCCCACTGACGGCTTGGCGAGCGGCACAGGCGAGCTACGTTCCTCCTCGGGATGGGACTTCGCACGCTGCCACTCGCCGCCGCTTTCTGCCTTCTTGCGACCGCCGTCGCGGGAGAGCCGCTCCGGCCCGTGCCGCGAGACCACATCGTCGCTGTCGCGCTGGAGATCCCCGACACCCTGCGCCCCCGCGCCCGCCCGGCCGACGACCGGCGCTGCGCTCCGGACGGCGCGATCTGCATCGCCACCCGGTCCTATGCCGCCGACGTCTGCCGGACCATCGAGGCGGCAGCGGCGCTCCACGGCCTCGATTCCGGCTTCCTCGCCCGCCTGCTCTGGCGCGAGAGCCTGTTCGACGCCGCCGCCGTCAGCCCCGCCGGCGCCTTGGGCATCGCCCAGTTCATCCCCGCCACGGCCGAGCGGCGCGGCCTCTCCGACCCGTTCAACCCCGCCGAGGCGATCCTGGCCTCGGCCCATTACCTCAGGGATCTCCGGGGCCGCTTCGGCAACCTGGGCCTCGCCGCCGCCGCCTACAACGCGGGCGAGGAACGGGTCTCGCGCTACCTCGCGGGACGCTCGGGTCTGCCGGGCGAGACACGCGCCTACGTCGCCGCCATCACGGGCCACGCCGCCGAGGACTGGCGCAATGGCCCCACGCCGCGACCCGACCTCGCGCTCGACCCCGGTCGCCCCTTCCTTGACGCCTGCCTCGACAAGGCCACCGCCCGCCGGATGCCCAGCTTCGAGCCGCAGCTCCGCCCTTGGGCCGTCATCCTCGCGGGGCGCGACGACGCCGAGGCGGCCAATCTGGAGGCGCGGCAGGCCGTCGCCCGCGCGGGTACCCTGCTGTCGGGCGAGCGCATCGACACCGCGCGCCAGCGCTTCCCCGGCATGAGGACCGCGCGCCACTTCGCCCAGGTAGGCCGCGACTCCCGGTCCGAGGCCGACGCGCTCTGCGCCCGGCTCAAGGGCGCGGGCCTGGGCTGCATCGTCCGGAGGAACTGAGATGGCCGACCCCGTGGTGATCGCCGGGGCCGCCCGCACCCCGCTTGGCGCCTACCAGGGCGAGCTTTCCATGCTGCCCGCGACCCGCTTGGGCTCCCTCGCCATCGCCGCCGCGCTCGATCGTGCGGGCCTCACCCCCGACCGCGTGGACGAGGTGCTGATGGGCTGCGTCCTGCCCGCGGGACTCGGCCAAGCCCCCGCGCGGCAGGCGGCGCTCGGGGCCGGGCTCCCGACCGCTGTTCCCTGCACGATTGTCAATAAGGTCTGCGGCTCGGGGATGAAGGCCGTCATGCTCGCCCATGACGCGATCCTGTCGGGCGCGTCCGAGATCGTGGTCGCGGGCGGCATGGAGAGCATGAGCAACGCCCCCTACCTTCTGCCCAAGGCCCGCGGCGGCTACCGCATCGGCCACGGGCAGGTGCTCGACCACATGATGCTCGACGGGCTGGAGGACGCCTACGACCTGCGCCCCGACGGCACGCGCCGCTCGATGGGCACCTTCGGCGAGGACTGCGCCGCCCGCTACCAGCTCACCCGCGAGGCGCAGGACGGCTACGCCACCGCCAGCATCGCCCGTGCCCGCGAGGCGACCGGGCGCGGCGCCTTCGCCTGGGAGATCGTGCCCGTCGAGGCCAAGGGCGAGCCCATCATCACCGACGAGGGCCCCCGCCGAATCAAGCCCGAGAAGATTCCGACCCTGAAGCCCGCCTTCGCCCCGGACGGCACCATCACCGCCGCGTCCTCTTCCTCGATCAACGACGGCGCGGCGGCCCTGGTCCTCCTGCGCCAGTCCCGCGCCGAATCCGAAGGCGTCCAGCCCCTCGCCCGGATCATCGGTCAGGCCACCTTTGCCGGAGAGCCCGGCTGGTTCACTACCGCCCCGATCCACGCCATCCGTCGCCTCTGCGACCGCCTCGGCTGGCGGCCCGGCGACGTGGACCTCTACGAGATCAACGAAGCCTTCGCCGTTGTGCCCATGGCTGCGATGCAGGAACTGGGCCTCCCGCACGACCGGGTGAACGTCCAGGGCGGCGCCTGCGCTCTGGGCCATCCCATCGGCGCCTCGGGCGCGCGCATCCTCGTGACGCTGCTGGGGGCCCTGCGCGAGCGCGACCTCGACCGGGGCATCGCCGCCATCTGCATCGGCGGCGGCGAGGCCATGGCCGTCGCGGTGGAGCGCCTGCGCTAGAGCGCGACCCCCTTGGGCTCGATGCGCCCCAGTGCGCGAAGGACATGCAAACCCAGTTCCGGTCCGCTGAAGGGCTTGCCGACCACCGCCTCGCCTTCCAGGGCATGGACACCGGAATAGCCGGTCATGAACAGAACCGGCAGGTCCGCCCGCTCGGCCCGCATCCGTCGGACCAGCTCCGGCCCGTCGATCCCCGGCATGACGACGTCCGTCAGCAGCAGATCGATGGCGTGGCTCTGCGCCAGTCCCTGCGCGGCCGCCCCGCCCGCCGCCTCCACGACCTCGTAGCCCAGTTCGCGCAGATAGGCGGCCGTGACGGGGCGCACCTGGTCGTCGTCGTCCACCAGAAGGATCGCCGCCCGCCCGTGCAGTTCGGGCGCGACCGCTGCCTCCGTCGCCGCGTCGACCGGCTCCACGGCCGAGCGCGGCAGGTAGATCCGCATGGTGGTGCCCCGGCCCGGCGCGCTGTCCACCGTCACCGTCCCGCCCGCGCCATGGGCGAAGCCGTGCACCTGCGACAACCCAAGCCCCGTGCCCTGTCCGGGGTCCTTGGTGGTGTAGAAGGGCTCGAAGATACGCGCCGCCTTGGCCTCATCCATGCCGCAGCCGGTGTCGGCCACGGCGACCACGACAAGGTCGCCCGGCCCCAGCCCCTCGGGTCGGGGCTCGGCCGCTCCAAGATTGCGCGCACTCACCCGCAGGCGACCACCCTCAGTCATCGCGTCGCGCGCATTGATCGCCAAGTTCAGCAGCGCCACCTCGAACTGGTTGGGGTCCACCAGCACCGGCCAGGTCCCCGGGGCGACCTCGATCCCGCAGTCCACCTTGGCGCCCGCCGCATGGCGGATCATCCCTTCGAGCTCGCCCACCATCGCGGCCGGATCGACCACCTTGGGCTCCAGCGGCTTGCGTCGCGCAAAGGCCAGCATCCCGCGCACCAGCGCCCCCGCCCGCTCGCCCGCCTTCTGGCCCTGCTCGATGACGAAGCCGAGCTTCGGGTCGTCGATGCGCCGGTCGAGGATGGCGAAGGCGCCCTGCACCGCCGCCAGGATGTTGTTGAAGTCGTGCGCCACCCCGCCCACCAGCCGGCCCAGCGCCTCCATCTTCTGCGCCTGGAGCAGTTGCGACTGCGCGGTCTCCCGCCGGCGCATCTCGGCCTGGAGGCTCAGCGCAGCCTCTTCCAGCGCTCCGGTCCGCTCGGTCACGCGGGCCTCCAGGACGGCATTGAACGACCGCAGCGCCGCCTCGGCCCGCGCCCGCTCGGTCGCCACGGCGACGTAGTGGCAGACCGTCTGCAGGAACGCGATATCCTCGTCCGTGAACGGTCGCCCCGAACGGCGGCCGAAGCCCAGCGTCCCCAGCAGCGTGCCATCGACCATCAGGGGCGTGCAGGCATAGGCGGTCAGGCCCTGGCCCCGGATGAAGGCGTGAAGCGGGTCGTCCGAATCCTGCACCCTAGCGACATGTGCCGGCCGGCGGTCGCGCGCGACGCAGCCGCAGACGGCCTGCCCCAGCTCCAGCCGGGCGCCGTCGCGGACGGCGGCCTCCGTGAGGCCGGCATGGGCGGCCAGGAGCAAGCTGCCGGACTCGTCGAGCCGATAGTTGAAGAAGACATCGAGAGCCAACGGCTCCGCGATGAGCCCATAAACCCCTTCCACCATGGCCGCAGGCTCGCCCGACACCAGCAGCCGCTCGGCCGCCTGCGCCAGAAGCGCAAGCCGCTCCTCGCTCGCGTGCTGACGGGTGATATCGCGCGAGACGGACAGCAGGCGCTCGGGCGCGCCATCCGCGCCCGCGATGACGGTCACCGACACGTCCCACCACTTGGGAGTGCCGCGGGCGGTGGGACAGAAGGCCTGGAACCGGCCCGTCCCGCCTGCCAGGGCCGCCGCGATGGCCTCGCGCACGCGGGGGCGGTCCTCCGGCGTCCAGAAGGAGATCCAGTCCACGTCCCGGAGCTGCCGGTCGAAGTCATCGACCTCCATGGCGCAGAGCCCGCCTTCGGAGAAGAACTCGAGCCGGCCGTCGAGGCTCAGAAGCTTGATGCAGTCCGGCGAGGCGGACAGGATCCGGCGATTGAGCTCCTCGCTCGCGCGCAGAGCCTCCTCGGCCTCCTTGCGGGCCGTGATGTCGAGAAAGGCGCCCGCGACGACGCGCGGCTGCCCCTTGGCATCGCGCTCCACGACGCGGCCCGAGTCCAGGATCCAGACCCAGCGCCCGTCCTTGTGGCGGACCCGGTATTCGCACCGGAAGAATGGCGTCCGCCCCGCCAGATGGGGTTCGATCCCGGCCAGCGCCACCGCGCGATCGGCCGGATGGACCATCCCGCCCCAGGCCGCCGGGTCACGGGGCATCTCGTCGGGCTCGTGGCCAAGGAGTTCGCGGCAGCCATGCCCGTAGTCCACGATCCGGGCCTCCAGGTCGCGCTGCCAGGTCCCCAGCCCCACCCCGTCCACCATGGCGGCGATCCGCGCATCCCGCCGGTGGCGGTCCCGGGTCAGACGGGCCTCGGAATCGAGCCGCCCCGCCCGCATGACGAGCGCCGCCGAAACCGCCAGCAGCGACACGACGCCCGCCACCATGCCCTAGAGAGCCCAGCGGGCTCGCGCCTCGGCGCGGTCGGCCGCGTCGCCGCGCCGTGCCAGCGTCCGCTCCTCCTCGCCGATCAGGCTCGCGATGAGCGCGCGCGCGCGGATCATCGCCTCGCGCCCTTCATTTGTGTTGATGATGGCCAGGGCCTCGGCCTGCCGTTCGGCCTGCCAGAGCTGCACCGTCTGGTCCAGAAGCGCAACCCGGCGCTGAGCCAGCCGCGACAGAGCAAGGATCCGGCCATTCTGCACCGGATCGCCCGAGGTCATCTCGTCCAGTTCATGCAGATGACGGCCGACTTCGACCATGCCCGCATAGTAGAAGTCGAGATACTCCGAGTCCCCGGTCAGCAGGAAGCCGCGCTGCCCCGTCTCCGCGGACTGGAGCGCGGACAGGGCCCGTTGCGCGTCCACGATCACTTCGACTCCATGCAGCCGCGCCCGCTCGGCCTCGGCCCGGACGCGGTCGCTGGCGACCGCGTTCCAGACCAACGACAGAAGCAGGACGAGAACCCCGATCAGCGAGGCCAGGATCGGCGCCGACCGCGCCGGGCCAGCCCGTCCCTTCAGGCGTGCTGACGCCATGGCCGCTCGTTCCGCTTCGGCTGGAGAGTCCACGACCGCTCTCGGCCGGGCATCGACGTCGTCACGCAACCTGCACCTGCCAAGCCCGACCAATCCGAGGAGACCTCCGCTTACCCCGGCGCCATGGTTCGCTCAATCGTCGCGTGGCCGTCGGGGCTGCGACCATCCGTCCCCGCCTCAGGTCGGCTCCGGCCCGGCTGCGTCCAGCATCCGGGCGGCAGGCGCGACCAGTTCCCAGGTCACCCCCTCCGGCGCATGGTCCAGCCGGACCGAGCCGTCGACGGACGCCTCGGCCATGCGCACCATGACCACCGTGCCGAAGCCCGTCCGCGTCGGGGCCGCCACCGGCGGCCCGTCCCTCTCGATCCAGCGAAGGCGCACCACCGCGCCCTCGCCCTCGCCCTCGCCATCCACGCTCCAGCCCACATGGACGTGGCCCTGCCCGTCCGACAGCGCGCCGTACTTGCCGGCGTTGGTGGCCAGTTCGTGCAGCGCCATCCCCACCGCCTGCGCCGCCCCGGGCGTGAGCCGCAGGGGCGGCCCGGCCAGCGTCACACGGTTTCCCGCCAGATCGGCGAAGTGCGCGAGCTGCGACAGGACCAGCGACCTCAGGTCGACGTGCCGCCAGTCGCCGCGCACCAGCAGGTCGTGGCTGGCCGACAACGCGGCCAGCCGCAGGAAGAAGAGGTCGGCGAACCGCTCGGGGTTCGAGCGCCGCGCCGTCTGCCGCGCCACCGCCTGCACCACCGACAGGAGGTTCTTGGACCGATGGCTCATTTCGCGCAGCAGCAGCTCGGTCTCGGCTTCCGTCCGCCCTCCGGCGGTCGGCCCCGGTTCGCGCCGGATCACAGGCTCCGCCCGCGAGCGTCGCCCGACGAGAGCCGCCAAGGCCAGCAGCCCCCCGAAAAGCTGGACCGCGAGCAGCGCGTCCTGCGGCGCCGCATCCGGCAGGACGAAGGGTCCCTGCCCGCCCAGCGTGCCCCAGGCTGCCGCGCAAGGAACCACGACCGCCACCAGAGCCGCGCCCGCGCGGGGCAGCCGCGCGATCGCCAGCAGGAGAAGAGGCACCAGCGCCGCCAGCGCCAGCGGCGCGGGACCGGGCGCCGGGCCGAAGGTCATCGCCGTCAGTCCCGCCAGGGCGCCGCCCATCGCCAGCCACTCGACCAGGGTCCTCGGCGCGGGACGTTCCCGGACATGCGCCGACCAGAGCGCCAGGACAAGCGGCGCCACGGTCAGCGTGCCCACCGCATCGGCCAGGAACCAGGCCCGCCACGCGACCCACAGGCTCCCGGCCTCCACCGACCACGATCCGGTCGCCAGAGCGCCCAGCAGCGCCGCGGGTCCCTGCACCAGCCCCACGGCGGCCAGCACCACCCGGAGCACCTCGCCCGAGGTGACCCCCCGCATCGTCCGGCCGAAAAGCCGCCCGACCACCAGAACGGCCAGCAGCGGCTCGACCACGTTCACCGCTGCAAAGCCCAGCGTCGGCAGGACCCCTTGCCCGACCATCAGGTTGGCGGCGGCATTGCCGACGGCAAGGCCCAGCCCGCAGGCGGGCCAGCTCAGGCGCGGCAGCCGCAGGAACAGAGCGATTCCCAGGCCCGCCGCCGGCCAGAACAGCGCGACGGTCCCCGGTCCCGCCAGGAACAAGAGCCCCAGCGCCGAAGCCGCCGCATAGGCCAGAGCCACCGGCAGGGCGACGCCCAGGCCCGAGAGCCAGAAAGGTCGCCGAAGGAACGCCAGCGCGATCATCCCGCCGCCTCCTCGGGCCTCGCGGCCGGGCGGCCGGCGGCGGTCATCGTTCCGGGCTCGCGAAGATCGGATAAACCCCGGGCAGCACGCTTTCGAAATGGTTCACCACCGCCGCATGGCAGCCACAGGCGGCCTGCTCCAGCGCGGCGCGGTCCGACACGGTGATGCGCCCGCGCGAATAGCTGATCAGCCCCCGCGCCTGCAGCGAGGTCGCCGCCGCCGTCACCGTGGTCCGCTGCACGCCCAGCATCTCGGCCAGGAACTCCTGCGTGAGCGGCACCTCGTTGCCTCCCGCCCGGTCCTGCGCCGTCAGGAGCCAGCGGCAGAAGCGGGGCTCGAGGCTGTGGAGCACGTTGCAGGCCACCGACTGGAGCACCTGCGCGATCATGCAGTCGGCGTAGCGGGCCAGCGCGTCGCGCAAGCTGGCAGAGCGGCCCTTCATCTCCTCCAGCCGGTCGCTGTCGATCCTCAAGGCGCCGCCCGGGATCTGCACCACGGCGCGGGCGAAGGCCGGCTTGTGGCCCATCGACACGATACCTCCGATCGCCCCCTCGCGCCCGACCGTCGCCGTCTCGGCCAGCGAGCCGTCAGGCAGCGCCACGATCAGCGAGACCATGGTCCCCCCGCAGGGGAAATGGCACGAGGTCACGTCGTCGCCGGCCTCGAACAGGATGGCTCCGCGCGGCAGAGGCACATGCGACAGGAACGGCGCCAGCAGCCCGAGGTCGTCGGGCCGCAGCGCCCCCAGAAGGCGGTTGGAGGGCATGGGCCTACCGTCCGCCCCGCTCGCGCGTGCCGCCCGTCCACCCCATCCCATCTTGCGCACGTCCCCTTTCGCGCGGGCGCGCCGGGCCAACGCCCGACGCCGCCTGTTCTTTTGACCAGAATAGTCGCTGCTTCCGGCGGCGTCTGTCTACAACTAGACATTAGGAGGAGATTGTTGCCCGCCAGGACGTCAGATCGGCGATTCGGGACGCAGCCCGGGCAGGACGCGATCATAATGCGCCGCGACCGTATCCTGGCAGTCGCAGGACACCGCCCGCAGCCCGGCCCGGTCCAGCACCCGCAGCCGCCCGCGCGCATAGCCGATCAGGCCCTGCGCCTGGAACGCGGCGGCGGTGCGGGTCACATAGGTGCGGCTCACCCCCAGCATCTCGCCCAGGTATTCCTGCGTGAGCGGCAGCTCGGCCGCGCCCTGCCGGTCCTGCATCGTCAACAGCCAGTTCGCCATGCGCTGCTCGAGGCTGTGCCGGCCGTTGCAGGCCACCGTCTGAAGGAGCTGCGCCAGAAGGCAGTCCGCATAGCGGGCCAGCGCATCGCCCAGAGCCGCCACGCGCTCCTTGGCCTCTTCGACATGGCCCACCTCGACCCGCCAGGCCGCGCCCGGGATCTGGACCACCGCACGGGCGAAGGCCGGCCGGTGCCCGCGGCTCACGAGGCCCCCGACCGCCCCCTCGCAGCCGATCAGGCCCGTGTCGGCGGTGCGTCCATCGGGCAGCACCACGATCAGCGACAGCATGGTCCCGTCGCAGGGAAAGTGCATCCAGCCCACGTCCTCGCCAGGCTCGAACAGCCGTTGGCCGCGGGACAGTTCCACGGCCCGCAGATGCGGGGCCAGCGCCCCGCGCCCCTCGTTCCCCATGGCAGCCAGAAGGCGGTTGCGGCACAGGGCCTCGTCGCCCGGCCATGGTGAGGATTGCGCGTCATCCACGGCGCGTCCTCCCGCCCCGGTTCCCCCGACCTTGTCCGCGGCGGGGGCCGGGCGGTCGGGGTTGGTGTCCTTGTCGCCGCGCTATCTATCCCGGCGTTGCAGGGCTTCCAGCCATTCCGGTCAGGCCGCCGCCCGCCCGCGCGTCCGCGCCACGGCGTCGGTCCACAGCGCGAGCCGACGTGCTCGCTCCTCGCCGGACATGACCGGTTCGAAGCGCCGCTCCAGCGCCCAGGCCCGGGCGAACTCCCCAGGCCCCGGCACCACGCCGGTCGCATGCCCCGCAAGCCACGCCGCCCCCAGCGCCGTCGTCTCGCGCACCACCGGCCGGTCCACCGGCGCGCCCAGAAGATCCGCCAGCCGCTGCATCGTCCAGTCCGAGGCCGTCATGCCCCCGTCCACCCGCAGCACCGCCGGACGGGCGCCAAACCAGTCCTGCCGCATCGCCTCCCACAGATCATGCGTCTGGAAGGCCACGCTCTCCAGCGCCGCCCGGGCGAACTCGGCCGGTCCCGTGGCGCGCGTGAGGCCGTAGACCGCCCCCCGCGCCTCGGCGTCCCAATACGGCGCGCCGAGCCCCGTGAAGGCGGGCACCATGACCACGTCCTGCGACGGGTCCGCCGCTTCGGCCAGGGCCTGCGTCTCCCCCGCGCGGCCGATCAGCCGCAGGCCGTCGCGCAGCCACTGCACCACGGCGCCCGCGATGAAGATCGAGCCTTCCAGCGCATAGGTCACCTGCCCGTCCAGCTTGTAGGCAATGGTCGTCAGCAGCCGCGACCGCGACCGCACGAAGTCCGTCCCCGTGTTCAGGAGAGCGAAGCACCCCGTCCCATAGGTCGATTTCATCATGCCGGGCTCGAAGCAGGCCTGCCCGACGGTCGCCGCCTGCTGGTCTCCCGCCACGCCCCGGATGGGGATGGACCCGCCCAGCAGCGTCGTCGTGCCGAAATCGCCCGCGCAGTCGCGCACCTCGGGCAGCATCGCCAGGGGGATGCGCAGCCGCGCGCAGATCTCGGCCTCCCACTCGCCCCGTCGGATGTCATACAGCATCGTCCGCGCGGCGTTCGTCGCGTCCGTCGCATGGACCTGCCCGCCGGTCAGCCGCCAGATCAGGAAGCTGTCCACCGTCCCGAACAGCAGACGCCCCGCCTCGGCCCGCTCCCGCGCACCTTCGACGTTCTCCAGAAGCCAGGCGATCTTGGTGGCCGAGAAATAGGGATCGATCAGCAGCCCCGTCCGGTCCCCGATGGCCTCGCCCCAGCCTTCCGCCTCCAGCTCCTCGCAAAGCGGCGCGGTCCGGCGGTCCTGCCAGACGATGGCGTTGTGGATGGCCTGCCCGGTGTCGCGGTCCCAAACCAGCACCGTCTCGCGCTGGTTGGTGATGCCCAGCGCGGCGATGCTCCGGGGCGCGACGCCCTCAACGGCCCGCTGCGCCGTGGCCAGCACCGAGCCCCAGATCGCCTCCGGGTCGTGCTCCACCCAGCCCGAGGCCGGAAAGATCTGCAGGAACTCCTCCTGCGCGATCTTCCGGGGCCGCAGCCCCTCATCGAAGAGCAGCGCGCGGGATGAGGTCGTGCCTTGGTCGATGGCAAGGATATAGGTCATCATGCCCGCGACTGTCGCGCAGGCGGGCGGATTCGCGCAAGAGGCTCAGCCCTCCGCGGGCCGCCCCCGGAACCCCATCGCCACGACGAACTTCTCGGATGAATCCGACCGGCTCGCGGGGGGCTTGACGTTCTCGACCTTGGTGAAGGCCTGCTTGAGCCGCTTCTGAAGCTCACCCTCCGCGCCCCCGGCCAGCACCTTGGCGACGAAGGTTCCGCCCGGCGCCAGAACATCGAAGGCCAGTTCCGCCGCCGCCTCGCACAGCGCCACGATCCGCAGGTGGTCCGTCTGCTTGTGCCCGGAGGACGCCGCGGCCATGTCCGACATCACCACGTCGGCCTGCCCGCCCAGCCACTCCTTCACCTGCCGGTCGGCGTCGTCCGACAGGAAGTCGAGTTGGTGGATCTCAGCCCCCGGCACCGGGTCCACCTCCTGCAGGTCGAGCCCCAGCACCCGTCCCTGCGGCTTGCCGGCCTTCTCGCCCAGGGCGTTCACGCGCGGCACCGCGACCTGTGCCCAGCCGCCCGGCGCGGACCCAAGGTCCACGACCCGCGCGCCGGGCTTGAGGAAGTGGAACTTGTCGTCAAGCTCCAGGAGCTTGAAGGCCGCCCGCCCGCGATACCCCTCGGCCTTGGCGCGCTTCACGTAAGGATCGTTGAGCTGCCGCTGGAGCCAGAGCGTCGAGGACAGCTTCCGCCCCTTCGCGGTCTTCACCTTGACCGTGAGATCCCGCGTGCCCCGTCCCGACGTGCCCTTGGCCGGTGTCTTGCCCATGTCCTGCGTCCTCTTGCCGAAGGGGACATATGGAGCGCCCGCGCCGGAAAGGGAACCCGCCCCGCCACGGCCCGGTTGACGGCGCGCGCCTCGCAGGAACTCTCATGACCCCAGCCCGCACCGTCCGCCTCGCCTTCCGCGACCTCCCTGTGATCGACGGCAAGCCCGTGCCCGTCCATCGCGACATCTCCGCCATCGTCCGCGAGGGCGACACGCTCTTCCTCGCCTGCGACGAAGGCGCCGGGATCGAGCGTCTCCTGCGCGACGGCGACGGCTTCGGCCATCACCGGCACATCCGGCTGGGCGACCTCCTCGACCTGCCCGCCGGCCCCGAAGGCGAGATGGACATCGAGGGGCTCGCCATCGACGGGGGCTGGCTCTGGGTCCTGGGCTCCCAGTCGCTCAAGCGCGACAAGGTCAAGGCGCATGCCCCCGGCCCCGAGGCGCTCGATGACCTCGCCGACATCGATTGGGACGGCAACCGGCAGTTCCTCGGGCGCCTGCCCCTCGTGACGCGGCACGGCGGCCTTTGGCCCGTCGCTCAGGACGGCGACCGCCGCGCGGCGCACCTGCGCTTCAAGGGCAAGGGCCGCCTGCGCCGCTGGCTCCGCAAGGACCGACACCTCGCGGCCTTCCTCGACCTGCCCTCCAAGGAGAACGGGCTCGACGCCGAGGGGATCGTGGCGCGCGGCGACCGGGTCTGGGTGGGCCTGCGCGGTCCGGTCCTGGGCGAAAGCGCCGTCGTTCTGGAGATGGAGATGAGGGTGACCGGCAAGGGTCATCTCAAGGCCCGCCGGATCGAGGGCCGCTCGCGCCTGCGCAAGCACTTCGTGGACACCGACGGCCAGGGCATCCGCGACATGAAGTGGGACGGCGACGACCTTCTGCTGGTGACGGGCCCGGTCCTGTCCGGCAACGGCCCGGCCGCGATCCTGCGGCTCCATGGCTTCGCCGGGCGCGACGACGAAGGATACCTGGGCGAGTCCGGCCAGACCCTTCTCCAGCGCCTGCCCTATCGCGAATCGACGGACCACCCCGAGGGGCTGGTCCAGTGGGACGGCCCTGAATGGCTCGTGGTCTGCGACAGCCCTGCTCCGGAGCGCGTGGGCGACGACCCGCCCTACGTCGATGGCGACGTCTGGCGCCTGTAGGGCGGGCGTCGCACCGCCGCCACCTGCGTGACCCTTGCAGGTGCCCGATTCGCACAAGCTTGCCCGAACCGGCCACCCCATTTCGGGTGTTGCGCGAAGCGGGGGAGGACCGTTCGGTCCTGTCAGAAACCGTTAAGGATCGTCCGGCAGTCTGCGGGCATGACACACGCCATGCCCGCCTCCGTTGTCCAACTTCCCCGCGCCTCAGGCGCGGCGACGCCCGCCCGCGCGGCGCTGGCGGCCTTCGCCCTCGGCCTGCGGGGCGCGGTTGAACTTGATCCACTCGCCGCCCGAGGGGTCGTTGTTGGTCAGGAAGTTGGCGGCGCGGATGGCCTCCATCTCCTTGCCCGGACGGGGACGGGTCGAGCCCAGCCCGAACAGCGTCACGAAGATCTCGTCGTCCATGCCCTCGGGCAGCACGATCCCGGCCGCCGCGACCTCGGCCTTCTTCTCGGCGATGACCTTCTGCGTCACGGGCAGCGCGACCGGGTTCATGATCGCGCTGGTCATGCCCGCGCCCATGGCCATCGGCAGGAAGGCGTTGTTGATGCCGTGCCGGTTCGGCAACCCGAAGGAGATGTTGGACGCCCCGCAGGTCGTATTCACGCCCAGTTCCTCGCGCAGGCGGCGCACCAGCGTGAAGACCTGGAGCCCGGCCGTCGCCATCGCGCCCACCGGCATCACCAGCGGATCGACCACGATGTCATGCGCCGGGATGCCGAAGTCGGCCGCGCGCTGCACGATCTTCTTTGCCACGGCGAACCGCACGTCCGGGTCCTCGGAGATCCCCGTGTCGTCATTCGAGATCGCCACCACCGGCACATTGTACTTCTTGACGAGCGGCAGCACGAACTCCAGCCGCTCCTCCTCGCCGGTGACCGAGTTCAGGAGCGGGCGCCCCTTGCAGACCTGAAGCCCGGCCTCCAGCGCCGCGGGCACCGAGGAGTCGATGCAGAGCGGCACGTCCACCAGCCCCTGCACCAGCTCGATGATCTTCCGCATCAGCGGAGGCTCGGTCTCGTTGGGGTTGGGGTTCGAGTTGTAGACCACGCCCGCGTTGATATCGAGCACCGTGGCCCCGGCCGCCACCTGGGCGATGGCGTCGGATTCGACGGTCGAGAAGTCCCCGGCCTCCAGCTCGGCCGCGAGCTTCTTGCGCCCGGTCGGGTTGATGCGCTCGCCGATCACGCAGAAGGGCTGGTCGAAGCCGATGATCGCGGTCTTGGTCGCGCTTTCGACGATGGTGCGGGTCATGTCCTATCCGTTCACGGCAAGGGCGGGCTGCTGGCCCGTCCGGTTGTTGGCCCAGGTGGCGGCGGTCGAGATGCCACCGAGAGGGAAGATATGCACCTGCTCGATGCCGAAGGACGGGTTCGCGGCCTTGTGGGCGGCGAGCTGGTCCACGACGTCGTTGGGCTCGTAGGGCAGCAGGAGCTTGGTCACGTCCATCGCGCGCTTCTGCAGGACCTGGAGCGAGGGGCCCACGCCGCAGGCGATGGCGAACTTGATGAGTGTCTGGAGCTTCGCGGGCCCGGCGATGCCGATATGCACCGGCAGCTCGATGCCCTCGGCCTGGAGGCGGTCCACCCAGGCGATCACCGGCTTGGCGTCGAAGCAGAACTGCGTGGCGAGCGCGAGCTTGGCCCCGGTCCGCTGCGCGAAGGCCTGCTTCCAGCGCAGCGCCTCCATCACCATGCGGTCCGACCCGTCGGGGTCGATGTCCTTGTTGCCCTCGGGATGCCCCGCCAGATGCAGGCGCTGGAAGCCGTGATGGTCGAAGAGCCCGGTCTCCAGCAGATCCATCGAGGACTGGAACTCGCCCAGCGGGTCCTTGCGGCCGCCCGCGAGGATCAGCCCCTCGGTGATGCCGGCCTCGCCCTGGTAACGGGCGATCCAGTCCGACAGCATCGCGCGATCGGCGATCGAACGGGCCGGAAAGTGCGGCATGACGTCGAAGCCCTGCGCCGCGATCCGCTTGGCGGTGGCGACCATGTCCTCGATGGCGGTGCCGTCGATATGGGCGATGTAGACGCGGGTGCCGGGCGGCAGGATCGCGCGGAAATCCTCCACCTTCTCGGCGGTGCGGGGCATGACCTCGATGGACCAGCCCGACAGGAAGCGGGGCGTCGCCTCGGAGGGCGCGGCGGGCGACTCGGCCTTGCGGCGCATGAACGGGAGAAGGGACATCAGGATCTCCGGAAAGCGCAGGGCGGTCACGCCCGGCCGTGGTTGTCGATCAGCGCCTTGAGGCGCGCGGTGTCGTATTCGGCTTCTATGCGCGCAGCCTCGGCGCCCGCGACCTCGCCCGGCTCACCCTCGACCGGATACGGCGCGGCCTTGCGCCATTCGGACAGGTACGAATCGGTGTCCCGGGCCCCGGCCTTCATGGCGGCCCTGTCGATGGCCTGCTCGAAGCGCTCCGAAAGCTGGATCTTGGTCCCGCGCCGCCCCGATCCGACGATCACCTGGGCCGGGATGTCGCGCCAGTACACGATGGTCACGTCGGGCATGAGGTCCTCTGCTCGTTCTCGCCTGCGTTCTATGACAGTCCGCGACATTGTCGATGCCGGTTTTCGACATGTTGGACCTGTGCTGCGACCGAGCACCGGACTTGCGCGTCGGGGGCAGTCCCCGCTAGTCTACCAGCAAGTTCAGATTTGGAGGGCGCACCATGGCGCCCAGGCGTCCCGAGAGCGCGGGCGCGTTCCCGATCGCGGTCGAATCGCCCGCGCCCAAGATCCCGGATCCGGCCACGCTCTATGCGGCGCTGGACCTGGGGACCAACAGTTGCCGCATGCTGATCGCGCAGCCCAAGGGCAGCGGGTTCCATGTGGTCGACAGCTTCTCGAAGTCAGTCCAGCTCGGTCAGGGTCTGGAGGCGACGGGTCGTCTGTCGCGTTCGGCCATGGCGCGCACCATCGGCGCCATTGGCATCTGCAAGCAGAAGCTCGGCCGCCACAGCGTGAGCCGGATGCGGCTGGTGGCGACCGAGGCCTGCCGCCGCGCCCGCAACGGCGCGCAGTTCCTCCAGCAGGTCCGGCGCGAGACGGGCCTGGCACTGGAGATCATCCAGCCCGAGGAGGAGGCGCGCCTCGCCGTGATCTCCTGCGCGCCGCTGGTGTCGACGCGCACCGAGCAGCTTCTCGTGGTGGACATCGGCGGCGGCTCGACGGAACTGGTCTGGATCGACCTGACCAGCGTGCCGAAACGGGAACGTCCCCGCGCGATCATGCGGCTCCATGCGGGCTTCCGGCAGGCGCCGGCGCCCTTTCCGGTGGCCAAGGTCGTGGACTGGATCAGCGTGCCCCTCGGCGTGGCGACGCTGCGCGACCAGTTCGAGGACGTGCAGGACGACGCCGCGCGCTTTGCGCTGATGAGCTGGTACTTCGAGGAGAATTTGTCGGCCTTCGCCCCTTCGGCCACGCAGCAGTCGCGCGAGGGATTCCAGATCATCGGCACCTCGGGGACGGTGACGACCGTGGCGGCCTCGCATCTCGGCCTCAAGCGCTACGACCGCGCCAAAGTGGACGGGCTGCGCATGACCTCGGACCAGATCGATGCGGTGGTGAAGGAATATCTGGCGCTCGGCCCCGAGGGACGCCGCGCCGATCCGCGCATCGGCCGGGACCGGCACGAGCTCATCATGTCGGGTGCGGCGATCCTGCAGGCGCTCATGCGGCTCTGGCCGACCGACCGACTTTCGGTCGCCGACCGCGGCCTTCGGGAAGGCCTGCTCTACGCACAGATGAGCGCGGACGGGGTGCTGGAGGACACGCTCTAGGCGCGTCCTCCGCGATCAGCGTCTGTTCAGTCCGAGCGGGACAGCAGGCAGACCTGCCAAGGGCCGAGCACGACTTCGGTGGTCCCGGGGGCCACGTCCACCCCGAGCCCCTGTCCCGCCACGCGCCACTCGCCCAACGGGAGCAGCGCTGTCGCAGTGCCCTCGCCCAGGTTGGCCGCGACGAAGACCTGCTCGCCACCCCCGATGCGCAGGAACTCGATCGCGTTGCCGGACACGATCATCGGCGACTGGGCCCCTGTCCTCAGAGCGGGATGGCGCCGGCGGAAGGCGATCGCGCGGCGATAATGATCGAGCATCGACCCCGCGTTGTCCTCCTGCGCGGCCACGGACAACGGCAGATGCGTGGGCGAGACGGGCAGCCAGGGCTTGCCGGTCGTGAAGCCGCCCGCCTGGTTCGACGTTTCCCAGACCATCGGCGTGCGCGCCCCGTCACGGCCCTTGAACTCGGGCCAGAAGGCGATGCCGTATGGGTCCTGCAGGTCCTCGAAGGCCACGTCGGCTTCTGGCAGGCCCAGTTCCTCGCCCTGGTAGAGGCAGACCGAGCCGCGCAGGCACATCAGCAGCGTCGTATAGGCCCGTGCCGCTGGGTCCGAGAGACGCCAGCGTGTAATGTGCCGCACTGTGTCATGGTTCGAGTAGGACCAGCAGGGCCAGGCATCGGGCGCGGCGCGCGACAGCCGGTCGAAGGCCGCCGCCACGAAGGGCGCCGTCGCCCGCGACGGCTGCAGCAACTCGAACGGGTAGCACATCTGCACCTTGTCGCCGCCCGAGGTGTATTCGGCCATGATCTCGAGGCCGCGCTGCGCGTCGCCCACCTCGCCCACGGCCGCCGCGCCGTAGGGCACGAGTTCAGCCCGGAAGCGGCGCAGGAAGTCGAGGTTCTCGGGCTGATTCTTGGAGAACAAGTGGAGCTGGTGGTTGTAGGGGTTTACGCCGGGCGCGATCGAGTCGTTGCGCATCTCGCGCGGCAGAGGCGGGTTGTCCCGCAGGTACTTGTCGGCAAAGTAAAAGTTGATCGTGTCGAGCCGGAACCCGTCTACGCCTCGCTTCAGCCAGAACCGCACCACGTCGAGCAGCGCCTCCTGTACAACGGGCTCGTGAAGGTTGAGGTCGGGCTGCGAGGTCAGGAAATTGTGCAGGTAGTACTGCTCGCGCCCCGGATGCCAGTGCCAGGCCGAGCCGCCGAAGACCGAAAGCCAGTTGTTCGGCGGAGTGCCGTCCGGCTTGGGATCGGCCCAGACGTACCAGTTCGCGCGAGGGTTGTCGCGCGATACCTTGCTCTCGGCGAACCAGGGGTGCCGGTCCGAGGTGTGCGACAGCACGAGATCGATCATGACCCGCAGGCCCAGCTCGTGCGCCCGTGTCACCACGCGGTCGAAATCGGCGATCGTCCCGAACATCGGATCGACGTCGCAGTAGTCCGACACGTCGTAGCCGAAGTCCTTCATGGGCGAGGTGAAGAACGGGCTGATCCAGATCGCCTCTGCCCCGAGGCTCGCGATATGAGGCAGGCGCTCGGCGATGCCGAGGAGGTCGCCGACGCCATCGCCATTCGAATCCTGGTAGCTGCGCGGATAGATCTGATAGATGACGGCACCGCGCCACCAGTCGGGATCGATCGGAAGGGGCGTGACGCCGGTCAGGTAGTCGGGCGCGCGGTCGGTAGGCTGCATCGCGGGACGCTCCGTGTTCATGGTCCTCGATGGTCATGGCAGAGCGGCGACAACCGGTCCAGTGGGCCTTCGGCGCCATGTTCGGCGCGACCCCGGCAACGCCGCGTCGAGCGGCGGAGGCTTGATGCCCGAGGTCGATGCGGCCTATCACCAGTGGGCTCACCAACCCGAGGTTGCCCGATGCCCTTTTCCTCCGACACGCTGACGCTCGTGGCCGACATCGGCGGCACCAACACGCGCGTCGCCCTGGCGCGGGGACAGGAGGTGCTGACCGACACGATCCGCCGCTATGCGAATGCCGAGCAGCCGAGCCTTGAGGCCGCCCTGCGTCGCTTTCTGGCGGAGTCGGGCCGCCCTCGCGTGGCGGCCGCCTGTGTCGCCGTAGCGGGGCCTGTCAAGGACGGACGGGGAACGTTGACCAACCTCGACTGGACCTTCGACGAGGGCACCCTGGCCGAATCCACGGGCGCGGGCCTTGCCGCGATCCTGAATGATCTGCAGGCGCAGGGTCATGCCCTAGGCTTCGTCGACCAGTCCCGTGTGACGACCATTGTGCCGTTCCGTGACCACAATCCGCATGCGGCGAAGCTGGTCATTAACGTAGGGACCGGCTTCAACATCGCCCAGGTCTTCGACACCGAGGCTGGGCGCCTGGTTCCTCCCGCGGAGGCGGGGCACATTACCCTGCCAGTGCGTTCCGAAGCGGACCTGCAGATGGCCCGCTTCGTCGGCGCGGCCCACGGCTTCGGATCGGTCGAGGAAGTACTCTCGGGCCGCGGCATCGTGCAGGTCCATGACTGGTTGGGAGACGTGGAGAGCGATCCGAGCCGCGCGACCTCGGCGGAGATCATGGCAGCCTTGGCCAAGGGCGGCGATAGCCGCGCCACCAGGGCCGGCCGCATCTTCGTGCGGATACTCGGCGCGGTCTCGGGAGACCTGGCCCTGACCACCCTACCCTTCGGCGGAGTCTGGTTCGTGGGCGGACTCGCGCGGGCCTTCACACCGTACCTGAAGCCCTTCGGCTTCGTGGAGGCCTTCTGCGACAAGGGCCGCTTCTCCGATTTCATGACCAACTTCGGCGTTGGTGTGGTCGAGGACGATAATGCTGCCTTGACCGGATGCGCGGCACATCTCGTCGGTTTGAGGCGGGTCGGCCACTCGCCGGCCTGACAGATAGTGCTGCGGCGTGCCGCTGCTCCAGTTGGCGCAGTCCGTTACCGATGACCTATAACTTGCGGATCGTCCCGACCGCCCTCTGCCTTCAGGCCGGCTCCAGCCTGTCAGGGCCCGAGTCAGAAGGTTGCCTGCTGCCCCGGCCCGGTTCGCCGATGTTTGGGTCACCAGTCCCAACGACATCAGGGATATCACAAGCAAGTCGCTCTTCGACGATGGCGCAGAGGGTGGCAAGCGAGAACGGCTTGGGCAGGAAGGCCGAGCCGTGCACCAAAGCTTTCTGCTCCCCGAACGCCTCCTCGGCGTAGCCGGACGCGAAGATGACCTTCGTCCCCGGTCGCAGCTTCAGTCCCTGGCGGACCCAGGTAGGGCCATCCATGTCCGGTAGCACCACGTCCGAGAGAATCAGGTCGATCGTCTGACTGGCGTCGGATACAGCCTCGAGCGCAGCGGCGGCGCTGTCCGCCTCGATGACGTGATGGCCGCGCAGACGCAAGGCGCGGGCCGCAAAGGCCCGGACCGGAGCCTCGTCCTCTGCCAGCAGAATGGTTCCCTGCGCGGGACGAGGGGGTGATCTGTCCGCCGGCACAGGAGCGGCGGTTGTCGGGTTCTCGTGGGCCGGAAACCACAGCGAGAAAGTGGTACCCTCCCCCACCACGCTTTCGGCGAAGATGTAACCGCCCGTCTGCTTCATGATTCCGTAAGCCGTCGACAGGCCAAGCCCGGTGCCCTCACCCGGCTTCTTTGTCGTGTAGAAAGGCTCGAAGATCTTGGGCAGCCGCTCGGGCGGAATGCCCAGTCCCTCGTCGATGACCCGCACGAGGACGTATCTACCCGGAGAGATCGTCGCGCGCCCCAGCACGCGCGGTTCGTTGAGCCGGAGATTGCCAGTCTCGATGCGGATTTCGCCACCGTCGGGCATCGCGTCGCGCGCGTTGACGATCAGGTTCATCACCACCTGCTCCAACTGCCGTCGGTCGGCCCGGACATGAAGAAGACCCGGGTCGTGGTCGAGGGCGAGCCGCACCTTTTCGCCCACGAGCCGGTTGAGCAGATGCGTCAGGTCCGAGAGCACGTCGCGCAGGTCGAGGGTCTCGGGCATCATGCTCTGCTTGCGCGAAAAGGCGAGAAGCTGGCCCACGAGGCTCGCCGCACGGTTCACGTTCTGGCGGACTTGGATGAGGTCGGCGTAATCGGGGTCGCCCTGGTCATGGCGCAGGAGCAGAAGGTCGCAATGGCCCAAAATGGCCGTGAGAAGGTTGTTGAAGTCGTGGGCTACGCCGCCCGCAAGCTGACCCAGGGCCTGCATCTTCTGACTTTGCACGAACTGCGCCTCGAGCGCCTTGTATTCGGACACGTCGTCGAGAACCGCGATGAGGTGGCGGTCCCCGGCCGGACCGGAGGGACTCAGCGAGACGCGCAGCACCGTGTCCTGGTGGGCGCCCGTGCCGCGCAGCACCTGAGGCCCGGACGTGGGCCGGCCCTCGGCCACGTCCGACAGCCATTCGATCAACGGCCGCCCCATACCTTCAAGCATGTCCGACAGGCGCGGGTCCGGGCGCAGGGGCGTCGGCAGCAGGGCGCGGGCATGCCGGTTCGCGGCCAGGATACTGCCGGTTCGGGACAGCTTCAGCAGCGGGACCGGGAAGTCCTCGATCGTGTCCCAAGATCGCATCGACCGGCCGGACCCCTGCCCCGGCGGAAGCAGGAGGATCACCTGTCGCTCCCCATCCTCGATCTGGGCCACCAGCCTGTCGGTGACTCCGGTGGGCAAAGCCAGCGCTTGCACCGAACCGGCCACCAGGGGCGGTTCGAGGACCAGCAGGTCCAAGTGGTCGGGCGGCTCGCCGACGAGGTGACGGAAGGCGTCATTGGCTTCGATCACCGCTCCGGCCGGAGTCGCGACCAGGGTGGGAATCCGCTCGCAGGCGTCGTCCTCGTCCCCGAGTCGCCACAGGACGAGGTCTGAGCCCAGCCCCTGGACTGTCAGATCCCGCGTCCGGCATGGACCAGGAAGGCGCAGTCGGGCGTGGCCGTCGACTCCCACCTCGGCCATGAGCCGATCCATCAGGCCTTTCGGGTCGGCCAGGCTCGGGCGCAGCACGTCCTCCATGGTTTCGGGCGATCCGAGGACCGTTCTCGTCTGATCGCTCGCACCCAGGATGCGCCCCTGCGCGTCGGTGAGGAGGCTGACAGAACGGTCGGCACGGATGGCGGACAGGGCCGTATCCCGCCGGATGCGGACCTGCCGGCGCTCCATAGCCCTGCCGGCACGCTCAAGAACGACGACGGCAAAGAGGGTGGCCCCGAGAATCCCGGACCCCCATCCGAGCGAGGTCGGTCCGGCCAACATCGAAATGACCAAGGCGACCGTTCCGGTCGCCACCACATGGATCGACAAGGCGCGGCGGAGCACGCCGTCCCCGTGCCTTCGGGGCCTGGATGCCGGAAAGGCACAATAACTGGCCCTAATGCGTTCTGCCTGTCCCACCGGATCGCCGTTGCTGACTCGTGCAATCACATTGCACCGCAAAATGGCTAACGAATGGTTAAGACCTCGTCCCTACGAAGGACGGACTGAAAGAAGCCGTCCCCAGCGTCGCCCGGTGGCACGAAGAACCGGTCGACGACCTGCCATCCTGTGTGGCGCTGGCGAAAGGCCGCGATGCGATCGTCGCATTCCTCGGCCAGGATTGAGCAGGTGGAGTAGGCCAGATGGCCCGCCGGCACGACCAGCGGCGCAGCGGCATCTAGGATGGTGTCCTGAAGCCGAACCAGATCGTCGAGGCGGCCGGACGTGAGCCGCCACTTGGCGTCGGGCGTCCTTCGCCAGGTGCCGCTGCCCGAGCAGGGTGCGTCCACCAGCACGAGATCGAAGGGAGCCTTGCGGGCCGGATCGGTGTCCAGAGCGACGGTCAGGCCCGCACGGGCGGCACGGGGCGGAAGGTCGGTCATGCGGCGCGGGTCCGCGTCGTGGGCCACGAGGTCGAGCGGCGCGAGCGACCCCATCGCCAGGGTCTTGCCTCCCCCGCCGGCGCAGTAGTCGAGCACGCGGACGCCAGCGCGAAGCGGCAATCTCAGCACCGCGGCCTGCGAGGAGGCGTCCTGTAGCTCGACGAGGCCGGTCAGGTAGGCCTGCGAGGCGGCAACCTTGCTGGCGCCTCTCGTCACGTGGAGCGCTGTGTGCACTTCGGGATCGGCCTGGGTCTCGATCTCCTCGGCCGCCAGCGCGGCCTGGGCCTGGTCGCGGGTCACCTTGCGAAGGTTGGCGCGCAGCGTCACAGGCGCGCGGGCGGTCAAGGCCAAGGCGCCGGGGTCGGCGCCGGCGCCCAGCGAGGCATCGAGGCGCGGCAGGAGCCAGTCGGGCCAGTCGAGCCGCACGGCCCGGGGCGCCTCGGCGATCGGGCGGCCGACCTCGGCCGCTGTGGGTGGGGAGAGGGCGTGGCCCTCGCCGGTCATCAGGGTCGCGGGGTCGGTGCCCGCGAGGCGCAAGGCGCCGAGCATCAGGCCTCGGCCTGTTTCGGCGCCGCCAGCCCAGCCGAGGGAGCGGCGGCGGCGGAGCGCGTCGTAGACGAGGTCGCGCACGGCAGCGCGGTCCTTGGACCCGGCGTAGCGCGCGCCGCGCGCCCAGTTGGTGAGCGTCCGCTCGGCTGGGGCCCCGGCCAGGACCTCGTCCAGGACCTGGGCCGCGGCGGCGAGGCGGGCAGCGGGAGTCATCCGACGCGGTAGTTGGGCGACTCGCGAGTGATCTGCACGTCGTGGACGTGGGATTCGCGCAGGCCTGCACTCGTGATCTTCACGAAGTGGCAGTTGCGGCGCATCTCCTCGACGGTGGCGCAGCCGGTGTAGCCCATGGCGGCGCGGAGACCGCCGACGAGCTGGTGGATCACCGCATGGGCCGAACCCTTGTAGGGCACCTGCCCCTCGATCCCTTCGGGAACCAGCTTGTCCGAGGCGGCATCCTTCTGGAAGTAGCGGTCCGCCGAGCCCCTCGCCATGGCGCCGAGCGAACCCATCCCGCGGTAGGATTTGAAGCTGCGGCCCTGGTAGAGGATCACCTCGCCCGGCGATTCGTCGGTGCCCGCGATCATGCTGCCCACCATGGCGCAGGAGGCGCCGGCGGCGATGGCTTTGGCGAAGTCGCCCGAATACTTGATCCCTCCATCGGCGATCACCGGCACGTCGCCCGCCGCCGAGGCCGCGTCCATGATGGCGGTGAGCTGCGGCACGCCCACGCCGGCCACCATGCGGGTCGTGCAGATGGAACCAGGGCCGATGCCGACCTTCACCCCGTCCGCGCCCGCGTCGATCAGGGCACGCGTTCCTTCCGCGGTGGCGACGTTGCCGGCGATGACCTGCACCTCGTTCGAGAGCGCCTTGAGGCGGCTCACGGCCTTGCCCACGCCCTCGGAATGGCCGTGCGCGGTGTCGATCACCACGATGTCCACCCCGGCCTCGACCAGGGCCTGGCTCCGCTCGAATCCCGCCTCGCCCACCGTGGAGGCGGCGGCGACACGGAGGCGGCCGAGGGCGTCCTTGCAGGCGGCGGGGTTCAGCACGGCCTGCTCGCTGTCCTTGAGCGTGAGAAGCCCGGTCAGCTTGCCCTGCCCATCGGTGATGAGGAGCTTCTCGATCCGGCGGGCCTTCATCAGCGAGCGCGCGGCGTCGAGGTCGGCGGGCTCATGCAGGACGGCGAGGTTGTCGCTGGTCATCATCACATGGACCGGGGTGCGGTCGTCGGAGGCGAAGCGCATGTCGCGGTTGGTGACGATGCCGACCACGCGACCCTTCTCGTCCACCACTGGGAAACCGGTGACGCCGTGGCGGGCCTGAAGGGCCTTGGCGTCGGCCAGCGTCTGGTCGGGGCGCAGGGTGATCGGCGCGTCCACGATGCCCGAGACGAAGCGCTTGACCATGCGGACCTCGGCGGCCTGCAGCTCCAGGTCGAGGTTGCGGTGGATCACGCCGATGCCGCCGGCCTGCGCCATGGCGATGGCCATCCGGCCCTCGGTCACGGTGTCCATCGCGGAGCTGAGCAGCGGGATGTTCATGGCGATGCCGCGCGTCACCCGGGTCCGCGTGTCCGCCGTGGACGGCAGGACCGACGAGGCTGCTGGGACCAGGAGCACGTCGTCGAAGGTGAGGGCTTCGCGGATCTCCATGGGGCGACTCCTGGGCTGGGACGGAATCACTGCCTCTTGTCACGGAACGGAGCCTGACGCAAACCGCTGCCCGCCTGCCGTTCCCGTTCCAGTCCGCTCGTGTCGGGCGCGATAGGATTCCGCCGCATCCAGAGGAGCATCCCCGTGTCCGAGATCAGCGCCTTGCCCCAAGCCGAAGCCCAGACCGCCGAAGCGATGGTCATCTTCACTCCTTCGGGCAAGCGGGGCCGGTTCCCGGTCGGCACGCCCGTCCTGACGGCGGCGCGGCAGCTCGGCGTGGATCTCGATTCGGTCTGCGGCGGGCGGGGCATCTGCTCCAAGTGCCAAGTGACCCCGCAGTTCGGTGAATTCCCGAAGCACGGCGTGACGGTCGCGGCCGAGGCGCTGTCCGAATGGAACGCCGTCGAGGCCCGCTACGACCGCATCCGGGGCCTCAAGGAGGGGCGGCGCCTGGGCTGTCAGGCAAGGATCGAGGGCGATGTCGTGATCGACGTGCCGCCCGAGAGCCAGGTGCACCGGCAGGTGGTCCGCAAGGAGGCCGACGCGCGGGAGATCGTCATGGATCCGGCGACGCGGCTCCTCCTCGTGGAGGTGCAGCAGCCCGACATGCACGAGCCGCGGGGCGATCTGGAGCGGCTCGCGGAGGCGCTGAAGGTCCAGTGGGGCGTCGAGAGCGTGACCGCGCCTCTGTCGGTGCTGGCCCGGCTGCAGACGGCGCTAAGAAAGGGCGAGTGGCAGGTCACGGTCGCGCTGTGGAAGGGTGACGAGGGACCGGCGAAGGTGCTAGACCTCTGGCCGGGATTTCATGAGGGGCGGATCTACGGGCTCGCCATCGACCTGGGCTCGACCACCATCGCGGCACATCTGACGGACCTGCGCAACGGCACCGTCAAGGCCAGCGCGGGGGCGATGAACCCGCAGATCCGCTTCGGAGAGGACCTGATGAGCCGGGTCTCCTACGCGATGATGAACCCCGGCGGCGACCGCGAGATGACGAAGGCGGTGCGCGCGGCCATCGACGGGCTGGCGAAGTCGCTGGCCGAGCAGGTCGGGATCGGGGCGCGCGACATCCTGGAGGTCGTCTTCGTCTGCAATCCGGTGATGCACCACCTGCTGTTGGGGATCGACCCGGTCGAGTTGGGGCAGGCGCCCTTCGCGCTGGCGACCTCGGGAGCGATGGGACTGGAGGCGCGGGACCTGTCGCTCTCTGAGATCAACGACGCGGCGCAGGTCTATGTCCTGCCCTGCATCGCCGGGCACGTGGGCGCGGACGCCGCGGCGGTGGCGCTGTCCGAGCGGCCCGACCAGTCGCATGATCTGGTGCTGACGGTCGACGTGGGGACGAACGCCGAGATCCTGCTGGGGAACACCTCGCGGGTGCTGGCCTGCTCCTCGCCCACCGGGCCCGCCTTCGAGGGGGCGCAGATCAGCTCGGGCCAGCGCGCGGCGCCGGGGGCCATCGAGCGGGTGGAGATCGATCCCGCGACCAAGGAGCCGCGTTTCAAGGTGATCGGCTGCGACCTGTGGTCGGACGACCCGGCCTTCGTGGAGGCCGTGAAGGGCACGGGCGTCACCGGCATCTGCGGGTCGGGCATCATCGAGGTCGTGGCCGAGATGCGGCTCTCGGGGCTTCTGGACGCGGGCGGGCTGATCGGCTCGGCCGAGCAGACCGGGACGGCGCGGGCCGAGGCGCAGGGGCGGACCAACAGCTATCTTCTGTGGGACGGGACCGCGCAGGGCGGCCCGCGCATCAGCGTCACGCAGGGCGACATCCGGGCGATCCAGCTCGCCAAGTCGGCGCTCTATGCGGGGGCGCGGCTGCTGATGGACGAAATCGGCGTGGACAAGGTGGACCGGGTGACGCTGGCGGGGGCCTTCGGCGCGCATATCAGCCCCAAGCACGCCATGGTGCTGGGGATGATCCCCGACGTGCCGCTGGACCATGTGCGAAGCGCCGGCAACGCCGCCGGGACGGGCGCGCGGATCGCGCTGTGCTCGGTCGCGGCGCGGCGCGAGGTGGAGGGGCTCGTGAGCCGGATCACCAAGGTCGAGACCGCCATCGAGCCGCGCTTTCAGGAGCACTTCGTGGCCGCCAACGCGATCCCGCATGCGACGGACCCGTTCCCGAACCTGCTGGGGCAGGTGACGCTGCCGGAGGTGAGCTTCAACACCGCCGGGGAAGGCCGGCGCCGGCGGCGCTGACCGCTTGACGAGGCCCGAGGGGATCGTTACCTCGGGCCCATCACCGCGGGTATGGTGAAAAGGTATCACGAAAGCTTCCCAAGCTTCAGTTACGGGTTCGATTCCCGTTACCCGCTCCACACTCTCGTCTTGGACGGTCCAGAGACGATCATAGAGTGCCAAGAAACGATGAATTTGGCCACTCAGCCGTCTTAGATGATGCGGTGAAGTCCAGCGACTTCCGCGTCAGTTGTTGGTAAGAATGTTGGTACGAGGCGTCCTCATCGAGGCCATACCAACATGCCGTTAAACAAGCTCACTGATGCGAGACTGCGGAACCTCAAGGCTGAAGATACGGGCAACTTAGCCGACGGCGGCGGCTTGTACCTCTTCACTGCCACCACGGGTCGGCGGACTTGGCGCTTGGCTTACCGTTTCGGTGGTAAACAGAAGACCATGGTCGTCGGGCCGTACCCATCTGTGCGACTAGCAGAGGCTCGCGAAGCGCGCGAGGAGGCCAAGCGGCAACTGCGCAAGGGTGTTGATCCCATGGCGGTCCGTAAAGAGGCCAAAGCGAGCCAAGTGACCGAGGAGGTTAGTCCCATAACTTGGCACGACGTTGCCGGAGAGTACCTTCGCAAGCTGCAACGCGAGGGTAAAGCTTGGCGCACGGTGAAGAAGCAGTCGAGCCAACTCGCCCTAACCTACCCCGCTCTGGGCACACGTCCGGTTGCTGAGATCCGCCCTAGAGAAGTCTTGGACATGTTACGCCAGATCGAGGCACGCGGTCGCCTGATCTCGGCACGTGAGGTCCGTTCCTTGTGCTCGCGGGTGTTCCGGTACGGAGTTGCCGCGCAGCACTGTGAGGCGGATCCGGCTGCCATCCTGAAGGGCGCGCTGACCAACGCGACTGAGAAGCATTATCCTGCGATCTTCGATCCTGCAGAAGTGGGTGCACTGATCCGAGCCGTTCGGGGCTATGAAGGCGATCCTGCAACCCGCACGGGGCTCCTGCTCTGCGCTTACACATTCCTTCGCCCCGGCGAGGTCCGGTCGCTGCAGTGGGATGACATTGACTGGGAAGACCAGGTTATCACAATTCCTGCAGATCGCATGAAGATGCCTCGGCCCCACAAGGTGCCTCTTTCAAGGCAAGTGCACGAGATCTTAGAACAGATGCGGCCGATCTCCGGCACTCGTCGCTACATCCTGCCGAGCCTGAGGCCCGAAGACCGCCCTATCAGCGACAACACTATGAGCGCAGCGCTCCGGCGGTTGGGTTACCCGCAGGGCACGATGACCGTGCACGGCTTCCGACGCATCGCCTCGACAATGCTCAACGAACTCGGTTGGAACCGCGACTGGATCGAGCGGCAACTCGCACATGCTGAGAGCAACAAGGTGCGCCGCGCATACAACGCAGCCGAGTACTTGGAGGATCGAACCCGCATGATGCAGGCCTGGGCAGAGCGTCTAGACGAACTTGCAAGCGTACCTAAGGCATTTCGGCAACAAACGTGATCGTCCTCACGCGCGCGGTAAGTGCCCGGTTGGGATAGGTGGAAGGCGGCGCGGGCCGGTGCATCCCCGATCTCGCAGGGGACGATCCTCGATCTGCCCCTCGAGAACGTCACCGCTCGGTCCATTCCTCTTCGCGCGAGGAACAGGCCTTAGCTTTCTTTTTGGCGGCCACCAAGCGGTACTAGTCGTCCCTGATCGGTTCAGCCCGCTCGCGCGGAGAACAATTCTGGGCGAACGCGCCGGTTTGGATGGACGGCGGTTCATCCCCGCTCGAGCGGGGAACAGCGATCACGGGCAATGGCCGCGTATTCGGGGGATAGTTCATCCCTGCTCACGCGGGGAACAGAGGGACGCGCCACCCGCGACGGTGATCGTGGCCGGTTCATCCCCGCTCACGCGGGGAACAGCCGGCCGGCGTCTCGCTGGACTACGACATCGACGGTTCATCCCCGCTCACGCGGGGAACAGCGCCTCAGCAGCCCCGGCATGGACACGTCGTTAGGTTCATCCCCGCTCACGCGGGGAACAGCGCGACATGATCGGGGACGCCTGCAAGATCGGCGGTTCATCCCCGCTCACGCGGGGAACAGTCGCCGCCCAGGCGCACCAGGTCGCGGTTCCACGGTTCATCCCCGCTCACGCGGGGAACAGCTGCGCAGGGCAACTCCCCCGGCTGCGCGTGGCGGTTCATCCCCGCTCACGCGGGGAACAGGGCAACTTCTCCGCGCCCGCCTCGCCCGCCTACGGTTCATCCCCGCTCACGCGGGGAACAGCTGCGCAGGGCAACTCCCCCGGCTGCGCGTGGCGGTTCATCCCCGCTCACGCGGGGAACAGACGAACAGCGCCGTGTCACCCACGACGAGCGGCGGTTCATCCCCGCTCACGCGGGGAACAGTCCGCCGAGGTGTCGTGGACCTTCCCGGCCGCCGGTTCATCCCCGCTCACGCGGGGAACAGGTCAGCCGCGCGCATGGCCCGCTCGTCCTCGGCGGTTCATCCCCGCTCACGCGGGGAACAGACCGGTGCGCCGATGGGCATGTGAATACCCATCGGTTCATCCCCGCTCACGCGGGGAACAGCTGTCCCTCGTCGCCACCTACTGCGTGATGGCCGGTTCATCCCCGCTCACGCGGGGAACAGTGGAGGGGCGGCAAATGAGGTGGGCGCTCTCCCGGTTCATCCCCGCTCACGCGGGGAACAGTTGATCCGATCGGTCAGCGCGGCGTCCGCGTCCGGTTCATCCCCGCTCACGCGGGGAACAGTAGACCTTCATCATCTTGTTGGCGCCCATGTCCGGTTCATCCCCGCTCACGCGGGGAACAGACGCGCTCCTGCCCTTCGCCCTCGTAGGCAAACGGTTCATCCCCGCTCACGCGGGGAACAGCGGTCCTTGAACGAGCGGCACATTCCATTCGGCGGTTCATCCCCGCTCACGCGGGGAACAGGCCTCGGGCGGCAACATCTCGGGCATGATCTACGGTTCATCCCCGCTCACGCGGGGAACAGTACCGCTTGCGGAGCGCGTCGAACGCCGCAGACGGTTCATCCCCGCTCACGCGGGGAACAGTCTGACTGGAAGCAGTTTTCCTGTCTGTATTTTTTCAATGTCAAAGAGCTTACCGACCGGAGCAGACTCCGAACAGTTCGGGATGAGAGAAGTTCTCAGCCTTTATGCGGGTGGAACGCCACCAACTTCAGCCCGTCAAAGTCGACCGGCATGCGGCGGTTGTGCCCCACAGTGACGAAGTCGAAGCCTTGGTCTGTCGATGCTCTCCATACCAGCACCGCGTCACCCTCATCGATCCAGGACTCGACCTCGCGCCAGATCCGCTCACGTGTGCGAGTGGAATAGTCGCCCACATAGACTCCTGCCCGCACCTCCAGGAGCCACGCTGCGAGCCGCCCTCGTAGACGCGGGGGGGCGTTCTCAACCACGATGACCATCATCGCCGGAGCCATCCTCCTTGAAGGCCAGGCCCAGCGCCTCGGGTGGAGGCTCCGGTCACGGCAATTGGCCAGCGGAGAGCACCTCCTCAATCCGTGGGATGATCTTCGAGAGCAGCCCTGTCCGCCGGAATGCATCCCGGCAAGCGAGTCGTACGCTCCGTTCCGGGCTCATGTCGAGCTTACCCTTTTCGGCAAGACCCGCCACCCGGAACGCCTCAGGCACGACCGTTTCTAGCTTCCATAGGTCCGCGATGTCGTACACGAACGACAGGGGCTTGCCCGTGTGCAGGAAACCGATCGCCGGGGCGTAACCGGCGGCCAAGACCGCCGCCTCAGTCAGCCCATGAAGGCACGCCGTTGCTGCCGAAAGACAGCGGTTGGGGACATCTCCCGCCTCCCAATTAGCCACATCGTAGCTCCGCCGCGTCCAACGCACCCCATGTGCTTGGGCCAGCAGTTCGTAAGCCCTCCGCACCTTTGCCCCTTCAATGCCTCGCAGCTGGTCAATTGATCGTCGCTCGGGGGCCGCCTCGTCGAAGCGCATCTCGTACATGCGCCGCACCACCCGCAGCCGCGCCGCGGGATCGAGCGCGATGGCCGCCTGCCAGAGGAGCTTGTCCGCCCGTGCCCCGCCTGGCTGTCCAGCAGAGTACAGTCGGACACCACCCTCTCCGACCCAGGTGATGAGCGTACCGGTCCGCGCAGCCAGCGCCACGGCCGCATGGCTGATGCGCGCTCCGGGCTCGAGCATAAGGCCAGCCAAGCCTCCGACAGGGATCTGTGTCCGGGTGCCGTCAGCATTCACCGCAACGAAGGCTCCGTCCTGCACATCCAGCTGAGCCCGTTCCACGAAGACGAGCGAGGCTCGGTCCTTGAGCGGAATTGGTCGCGGCGGCGGCAGTCCGGGCAGACTCATGCTGCGCGACGGATCAGCATGAGCCCGCAGCCGAATGCCTTCGCCCGCCCGAAGCCCTCGGCTATGCGCCCAAGGAACGCTCCGGGCTCAGTCACCTTCAGCATGCCTGTCGTCTCAAGCACGCCAAACTGCGGCTGGCCTTTGCGGGGCCCTCGATGCGAGGGTAGTGCCACCACCGCATAGTCAGACACTGTTACGCCCTGGGCTTCAAAGCCGTGCTTGCTGCCCTGCTCGGCCAGCCAAGCGGCTCCTTTCTCCTGCGCCAAGGCCATACGTGCCCCAGACCTCGCCTCCGAAACACGGCCCGAGGGAAGGCCGTGCAGCGCATCCATGACAACATCGACATGAACTCGCCCCGGCTTGCCATCCGCACCGGGAGCCCCGATGCGCCGGGTTCGCGTGGCATTGACACGCAGCATGAAGCCAAGCCGATCACCGGCGCGCAGGTCGGGGGCGAACTCTTTCACTTCAGGCTGGTCAAAGAGGCCACCGGCTGCCCAGAGCGGCTCACGCTGCGAGAGCACCAGGAAGCGCCCTTGTCCCTCGGCCCGCCACAGGAAGTCACGCCGCCGATCCGGACCATCCGCAAAGAGCGTCCAGAGCAGCCGGTGGTGAGCGTCCATGGCCCGACTGGCGTCCTCCGGGTCCAGCAGACCTGCCAGGGCTGCCGCCGAGGGCGTACGGGAGAGCGCAAGCCGTGACAGGAACAGGGTCATGCCCGGTCTCCGATATGCATGACATGGACCGCGCGGGAGGCGAAGTGCCAGGTACCTCGATCCAGGACAGCGTCCTGTCGCTGCTCGCGACGCTCGTTCGCGCCAAGCGGCTCATCGCTGGCCACCAGTCGCAGCACAGGGGCGCGACGCCCCTCCCGGAAGGGCGGTAGCTGCAAGTTGGAGAGTGCCTCGACCGCTCCCTCCGCCTCCACGATCCGGGGACTGGGCGGCACAGCTAGCGGGCAGGACTTGCGGCCGAGATAGAGCGCAAAGGCCGGCTGCCGCAGCGCATCGGCCAGAGGCGCCAGCGGCTGGCCCCAGAGCACCACGCCATAAAGCACCCCCACCCGATAGTCGCGCAGGGTGATGGTGGTGTTGGTCCCTTGTCCGGCCCGCCTCAGCGCCTCCGGTCGACTATCGGGACGTTTGGCCGCCGCAGTCGGCACCGTCTCGACCGTGTGGTAGTCCCGAAGCGGCACGCCTTCGTCCCAGACCCCCACGGCCACCCGCAGAGGTTCCAGGGCCGCTAGACCTGCCCGGTCCTCCCGGCGGATCCCCTGTGCGGCCGCCACCAGCCCCAGCACCGCCGAGCGGCCAGGCCACAACAACGTGCCCCGCCGCTCGTGCCCGGCCAGCTCGCCCATGGCGGCCAGAGAGGCGGCCAGCGTAAAAACGAGGTGCTCAGGCATGAGCGACCCGCTCGACGGCTGCGCGAGCGAAGGACTTGATGCCGGACAGGGTGCCCTGGCCTGCCGTCACGTCCATGACTTCCACGGCTTCGTGGCAGGGCCCGTAGGCCCGGTCCAGCTTCTCGGCCATGCCGTCCAGCGCTGTCACCGAGGCGGCCAGGAGGTCGGCCCCTTTAACGGGCGTGAAGAAGGCCCCCGTGAGATCACGCGGGGCCTGTGGACCCACTTCGGCCCGGATGAACATGGCCCGGGGGTGATGGGCGTGGCTGTTCTGCTTGCCACGTGGGGTCGCAGTGGCCAGAGCCTCGGCCAGTGCCTCGAGCCCGCGCGCCGCGAGCTCGCGATCGCCGGCCAGGTTCTCGACCAGCAGGTCGCAGTTCACGCAGGCGTAGAGGTAATACACGCCCGACCCGAACGCGTGCTCGCCCAAGTGGCCGGCTCCCGAGTCGTCTTCGCGGGTCTTGAGGTCATCCACAGCCGAGAACCAGTCGTCCTCCGCCAGAGCCGCGTGGGTGGTGATGGCATGGCTCACCTGCACCGCGGCCTCCCGGCTGAACTCCTTGGCGTCGGCCAGCATGCGGCCGAACATGGCGATGTCCACAGCCCCGTCAGCCGATCGCAGCACGGTCTGTCGCAGCTCCTTCTCGGGAGGCGCCTTCGCGCCGGCGGCCAGCTTCTCCGCCAGCTCCAGAGCAAACCCCCGCTCCTGGGGTGAGACAAACGCCAACGTGGTTTGCCGGGCCTCGAGGGGCTGGTCCTTGGGCGGGGCCTCCATCTTGCCGAAAGCCACCGCCACGGCCTCGGCCACTTTCCGCGCCTCGGCCGGCTCCTGCCCTTGCTTGACGAGGTGGTCACGCACCACTTCGCCCAACAGTTTGGTCCGGTCGCCCAGATGTCCCTTCAGTCCCATCTGGAAGGCCGGGGACATCCGCAGCGCACGCTTGACCGACTGGGACGAAAGGCGGAGCCGCTGCGCGCCCCCCAGCATGGCTGCCTTGGGGCGCCCCTGGTCGTCGCGGTTGGGGTTGGAGGGCGGATAGGGGGTCAGCAGGTGCAGCTGCAGAAAGGTGGTCACGCCACAGGCTCCTCTTGAACGGGTCCGGAGCCCTCGGCCACCGGCTTGATGGGGGTGGGGACAGCCGCCCCAAAATACTCGAAGCACCAGCGGGTGCGGACGGCCTCGTCACAGCGCAGCAGGTCCTCAGCCAGCTGGGCGACGTTGCAGAACTCGCCGGCCAAGGGCAGCGCCCGCCGGAGCGCCACGCCCAGGCTGGCGATGTCCGGTGAGCGCAGGAGTCGCTGGAAGCGCAAGGACGACAAAGCCGGCGGGTCCCCCCCGAGGAGCTGCATCAGTTGCTGGGGCTTGTGCTCCTTCACAGTGGCGAGGACCTGCACGAGCACGGCCAGCCGCTCGGGCTCCCGGCGAACCGCACTCGCCAAGGCAGGGGCTTCGGCCGCCAGCTGCTCCCAGAGCTGGATGACCGCGCGTTCCGACAGAGCGTCTACGGCGCTATCTGACCGACGCAGCCGAGCGCGAAGAGCTCGCGCTGAGCCTGTGTCGGCCTGAAGCTCGGTCTTCCACCATCCCAGGCAGATCTGTCCAAGGCTCGACATCACGCGCTCTCCACCGTCTTGGTCATGGGCGCGAGGCCCAGCTTCGTGAAAGCGTCCCGCCCTGGCCGGATCCGTCCGGCGAAGTTGGCCAGGAGCCCCGACCGGGCAGTCACGATCTTCGCCACGTCCTCGGGTTCACGGTCGGCCAAGCCGGGCAGCGCGGCGTCATCAAAGAGCTTGAGCGCCACCCGCATCAGGTCGTTGCGCCAGCGGGCCGCGACCTCGCCGGGCGCACGGCCTTGCTGGAGCTGGCCCAGACCGTGATCGAAGGCGCCCTGTGTTTGCAGGAAGAAGTCCTCGACCGTCGCCTCCAGGGCCGTTCCCTCTGCCAGAACCGGCTTCAGTGCGCTCCGAAGGCATTGGCGGAACAGCTCCGCTGCCTCGAGCATCCCAAGCAGCATCTGCATCGCGGCATCGGGCAGCGTCACAAAAGGCTGGCGCGAGAGTGTGAAGTCGCGAGGCTTCATGTTGTCCATGGCCCAGCCCGCGACGAGGACGGTCGCGTGGCGGTCACCCGGCTTGCGTACCTCGTAGTCGTCGAGAGCCTGCGCGCGCTCCCGCAGCTCGCCCTTGCGAGCCACCAGAGTGCCCAGCCAGTGACGATAGCCGAAGGCTCCAGCGCGAGGATGCTGGGGCAGCAACTCGGCGCCAGCCTTCTTCCGGTAATACGGCGTCAGGGGATGGCGCCAGCCCGCGTAGTTTGTGCCCCAGGGCTTCTGGACCACCCCGATGACCTGCCCCTCATCAACGACAAGGCGCAGCCGGCGCGGCATGCCCCAGAACGCGAGCGCGGGTGGCGCCTGCTCCGGCCACGTCTCCGAGCCAGGCCTGTCCGACACCCGCGTGGGCTGCATCCAGGGCAGCCCCTCAGGTCCCACGGGCCGCCCATCCGGAACATTGGCCCAGACCAGGTCCCAGAGGTTGTCCTCCCCTATCGCTCCTGACGGATCGACCAGCGTCACCAGTGGCCCGCCACCGCGCATGGAGGTGCGGTTCCCAGCGCCACCGGTTGGTGCAAATGCCTGAAGCGTGTAGAGCGCCATGGCCGCCAGCGACAGATCCAGGGCGGGATAGCGGTCGCGCCGGACCAGCACGTCAGCGTTGTTGCGTGCGGCGTTGGCGCCGGCCGAGTCGATAAACAGCATGTCGGGCGGGATCGCGTCTCCCGCGAGAGGCTCGAGGTCCTGCAGGAAGCGCGGCCCCTCCCCGTCCAACTCGAACGCCGGAGCCAAGGAAGCCAGGCGCTCGCGCAAGCGCGCCGGATCGGGCACCTGCCGCTCCTCCCAGTCCTCGGCATCGGAGGGCGGATCCGCCAGAGCCACAAGGCCTACGAGCATCTCGAGGCAGGCGATGTTCAGGTCAGCCCGGGGCCAGTCCGGTGCGAGGATGCCTACTTCGGCGATCTGATCCGGCCGGATCACCTGGGAGCCCGACGTCGTACGGACGGGGATCCAGGGTTCAGTAATGAGGTTGAGCGGCATGACTCGCCTAGTGGACAACGTCAACTGCTGGTTGACTGATCCTGCATGCGACCACGCCGGATGTTCCGCTTCAAGTTACTCTCAACGTGTAGCTTTGAAACACTCTGTTCCTTCGGGTATTTGGCTGGAGCATGTTGGTTTCCAAAGAGGTTGGAACTCACGTCTACCCCGGTCGAGTCACAAAAACTCGAGTCCGGTTTTGACCCTGTAGCGCAAGCCCTCGCAGATCGTTCCGTCGTCGCCTACTGGACAAACAGTGACGCTTTCCCGCTTCCACTCTGGCCAGTCCCAGGTCGCGGCTACGATCTCTGCCGTTCGCTGGTCAGGCAGCCGCAACTTCGCCAACCGTGTCGCCTGCGCAGCCACTTCACTCAGCATCCAGTCCTCAGCAGAGCCTTTACCGCCCGCCCACGGACGAAGTACGTCGTCAATTCTCCGCGCCAGAACTATAGGCCGCGTCTCGCCTCCGAGTCGCGTTGGATACTCGCGGTCATCCATGCCTCGCCCTGCTTCGCGATAACCTTGGTCGATCTCCACCACGTTATGCCGGGCGAGCGCGTCCTCTGCATAGCTCGCACCGATCCGCTGATCTTCGGCGCGCTGTAGGACCTCCGGTACGGCCCTCACCTGATCACCATGCACAGCTTCGATGAGGTCGCGAAGACCACCGGGAACGACGATCTCTCCGGCCCGGAATAGAACATCCGCCGTGCGCCACTGATCCGGGACCGGATAGACCCAGGCCCCAGAGGCGAGTACCTTATGTAGCCATTGCGGCCCGGCGACCTCCCCTGGATCAGGCGAAAGCACGTGCAGCACTGGTCCGGCCACAGGTCGTGCCTCGCGCGGCCGCCGGTCCAAGTGACGCCAAAGGCGCCCCGCCCGCTGAACCAGCGCCGCCATAGGCGCGAGGTCCGATACCATGGCGTCAAAGTCGAGGTCCAGCGAGGCCTCGACGACCTGCGTAGCGACCAATACTCGCCCCGCCCTTCCCTCACCATCCTTACCGAAGCGCCCGAGCGCCCGCGCTTCAACAACTTTGCGGTCGCACAGGGTGAAGCGGGCATGGAGCAGCTCCGCTTCGACACCCCTCGCCTGCAGGAGGGCCACACCTGCGATAGCGTCATCGACGGCGTTGCGCACCCAGACGCCGGCCGCTCCCTGTCTGGCGGCCTCAGCCAACAAGTCGGCAACTGCTTCCGTAGAGTCGATCCGTTTTACTGCGACCGATCCCTTGGGCGAAGGACCGACCGCGAACTCCTTGACCGCGGCACCGCCAGCTACAACCAACGATGGGTAAGCCGGATCGGGGTCGGATAAGGGTGCTCGGCCAGCCCCTACTTCAAAGGCTGACATTAACCGCTCGCGTTGCTTCAACGGCAGTGTCGCCGTGAGTAGGATCGCGGAGCCACCTTGCATGGCATGCAACCGAAGCAGCGCCTCCAGTTGTCGTGCCATGTACGGGTTCCCCAGTTCGTGCACCTCGTCCACGATGAGGATCTTCGAAGACAGCCCCCACTGCCGCAGGGTCGAGAACTTCGTAGGAAGCACTGCGAGCAGCGCTTGATCTACCGTTCCGATGCCGACGTCGGCGAGCAAAGCCCTGCGGCGGCTGTCTGCAAGCCAAGGTGCGCATGTCACGTCATCGCTGGCCCTCTCGCGGCCCACGACCTCGCGGAACTGCTCCGAGAGGCCGGACCGGCCGTGGGCAAGCGTCAGAGACGGATGTTGAAAAAGGCACCCGATCACCTTTTCCGCACGAGCGAACATCGCATCGGCTGTGGCCATCGTCGGGAGAGCAACATAGAGGCCACGTCCCTTTCTGGCGAGCAGCATTCGTTGAGCCAAGATCAGCGCTGCTTCGGTCTTGCCCGAACCAGTCTCGTCCTCAAGGATGGCAAGCATAGGCCCGTCCGGGAGGGACACCTGAGACGCCGCCTCCTGCATGGGTCGAAGGGCGAAGTTGAAGAGCGGTTCGGCTCTGACCGCCGCTCCGGTTAGCCCAGCCTCAGCAAGTGCCTGAGGTACCTGCTGCTGAGTGAACTCCAGATACTGCAAAGGCCCAAGATCCGGCCCTCGGGGCGGGAACCATTCCGGGTTGGAGGCCACCCAGTCAGCTACCACGGTTAGGCCCGAGAGCCACCAGCTTAGACGTTTGGCGTCGACGCTGCTCAGGTCTAGTCGAGCTTCGGGCCAGATCTCAAGAAAGTTCAGGATGACAGTCGTCGCATCCTGCTCTGCCTCTGGCCCAGCCCGTCGAGCCATGGCTTCGAAGTCATCTACCGTTCCAAGCCCACCTTCGCTTGCACTAGGTGGGCGTCCATGGTGCCCAGCGACTGCGGCGATCAACGGCCGCAGCCCGTGTCGCGTCCCGCCAAGCCGCTCAAGTAACAGCTTCTCGTTCCGGATCAGCCAGACTTCGGTCAACTCCCAGTGCCGCCGACTCTGCGGCTGACCATGTTGGATCATGGCTCGAAACTCAGCGCCGATCTTACCTAAGTCATGGAGAGCTACCATAAGGCAAAGAAGGTTCCGCCGGGCGCGTGTCAGTTCATATGGCGCGAGCAGCGCGTCCGCGACGGCCGCAACGTCAAGCATATGGTAGACCGCAGGATGCGCTGGGCTGTTTGTCGAAGGGCTCTTGCCGGGCCAACGCGATAGAGCAGGGTTGAGCATAATGGAAACATTCACAGTCCAGCAGGTTGTCTGCTTGGTGAAGGCACAACTCGATATTCTCAATACGTCAAGTCACTGCGCCTCTACTCTCCTTGAATAGATGCCGCAGCACGCCAAGCCACCCATCGACGTCGTTGTGCATCGGCAACCCGCGCCCGCCCCTGCGGCGTATTAGGCCCGGTGCTCTTGCCACCGTGGAACTTGCAGCGGGTCCGGCCCGGCTCGGTCTTGTTGCGGCACGGCAGGCCCTTGCGGGTGCGAGCATTGCAAAGAGCTGGCTGATGAGTGCCGTCCGGGGCCGCACACAGCGGTCCTTCTGGGCAGAGCGCTCCGGCAGCCCTGGCCGGCGATGCAGAAGAAATGTCATTGGGAGTAAGACCCCATCCCCCCGCGCGCGCGATGGGTGTCGGATAACCCTGCACCCCGAGCACCTCGCATAACCGCCGCGGGGCAACTTCCCGGCACTCTACGACTGCCTTTCGCTCCCAGTATTGAACGGTGTCGCGGCTGAAACCGGCCCGCTCTGCGAGTTGCTGCTGCGTGAGGCCTGCCGCCTTACGGTGAGTGCGAAGCTCATTTCCGGTCATCGGGGTCACTCCAGTCAGCCGGCTGTCGGGTTGGTGTCTGCTGGTTATGGCAGGAATGGGACAGACTGATAGCTTCCCAATTCCGAGATCGTTGGCCGCTACGACACCTTCTCCCGCAGCCACTTGGTTAACCCAGCATCCAGAACCATCTGCGCCAGCCGTTCTGGTCCGATCGGGGTCACGGTTGCTGGAATAGGCTCAGCCCCGATCCCGCCGGTGTGCCAGACGAAGAACATACGTGAGATGTCGGGCATGCCGGCCAGTCGGTCGACGTAGTCTTGGAATGTCTTGGCCGTCGCACGACTCTTGACCTGAACAAAGGCCCGATCACCGGTGGATGGCAGAACGAGTTCGAGATCGACCGTCTTTTGCGCGCCTCCTGTAGTGCTCGTTCGACGCCACCCACTGCCCGAGAACACCAACTCCACCAACGTCTCGAAGTCCTGCCACGTGAGGAGGGTTATGAGATCGATCTGGGCGCGGAGAAGGGCTTCCTCTGCGCGCTCAGCGACCTGCACTTGGGCCAGCACCTCGTCGCCAAGCTTCTTAAGGAGATACTCCTTTGCGGCCACGGTGCAGATCGTGCCCCGAAACATCTGGACGGCCTGAAGCTGGCCGGAGAGGCGTTCCGGTATGAGCGGCTGCCCTCCAACACTATCGCCTCTCCAGCCGTCTACTGTGCCCCGTCGCTTGGTTCCATCGGCCAGCAACTCCACCGCACCCTCAGGCCTGCACCAATACATGCGTCGGTGGTGGAAGGTGATGAAGATGTCCGTCTCAGGGGCGGTATAGAACGTCTGGACCTGAATGAGGTGCCTTTGCACTGCACCGGGATCAGCTCCGGGCTCCGCCATCAGGGCAGCCCGGACAACGTCCCAGTTCCCAGCGACGCACGCGTCGTGTGGAACGGTCCGATAGCTGAACCGCAGGACCCCATCGTGGAGCGCTTCCTCTTCCCATTTTCCGCCTTCACCCAATTTGATGTAGTGAGCAGCGGTTGCTTCGAGCCTTGGCACCCTCAGTCGGTTCCTGTTGAAGCTGTCCCTGAACTACCGGACAGGGTATCCCTCTTCCCAAAAAGGTTGGAGTACTGTTTGCATCATGACTGGTTGCAACCCACGTCATGAGATCCTGACTGAGCCGCAGCACCGCCGCCACTGGTCGGCGACCGAGAGTCCCTCCTCAACCGCTTCTGCCAGCTCGGCACCACCTAAAAAGTACGTGTTGCGTAAAGCCAAAGGGATCAGGGGCCGCTCGCCCCTCGGCCGAGTTCCACAACTGAGCCGGTGCAGGTCACAAACGACTTCGACATCGAGGCGGGCGTCGTGCGGATAGAACATCGCCCATTATGTCCGCCTCGACGTCGAGGTGCGTGTTGGGCGGTTCGGCCTCAAGCTCCTGAGCGAAGTTAGTGATGCCAAGCTCAGCGCCCTAGTGATCGAGGACCTTTGGGCGTGGCCCCGGCGGGCCTTGCGCGGAGGCCCGCCTGTCTTCCGGCCAGTCAGCCCAGGCTACACGAACACGAAGTCGGCGGCGTCGATCAGGGCGGTCCCGGTGTCCTTCAGCAGGATGGAAGCGTCCGCGAAGCGGATGAGCGTGTCTTCCCCTTTGGCGCGGATCGTCAGGTCCGACGGGTCATCGGCCCCCGACCCGATCTCGAGGAGATCCAAGCCATTCTTAAAATCGATCACGATGTCCCGGCCGCCCTTCGCTCCAAACACAAACACATCGGCCTCGTGGCCGCCGGTCAGGCTGTCATGGCCGGCGCCTCCCATGAGGCGGTCCTGCCCTTCGCTTCCGACAAGGACGTCATGGCCCGATCCGCCGTCCAGGAGGTTGCCGGAGCCTCCGATCGCCGTGAGAGTATCGCAACCCTCGCCGCCGCGAAGCTCGCTGGCGCCCCCGCTGACCGCCGCAATGGTGGACACCAGCCGGTCGTCGCCTGCACCGCCGTCGAGACTATTGCGGGCCAATCCCACGACGTAGCCGTCCTCTTCGTTGTAGCCGTAATGGTTGGCATCCGTGAAGGCGGTGAGGATGTCCTGGCCAACGCCGCCCGACAGGTGGTTGGTCGCGGTGGCCTGCATGCTATCCTGGGGATAGCCGGCGCCGAGACGAATGGTCGAGGTCAGGACGTCGTTCCCTGTGCCTCCGTCCAGCCGGTGATCGGCACTGGCCAGATACTCCGC